>NZ_JBEZGO010000003.1:848883-1035537 GCF_040650035.1 Actinoplanes sp. NPDC048796
CCAAGGATGGTAGACCGCTGCCGTTTCACGTGAAACGTGGCCAGGTTGGCCGTTTCGTGCGGGGGAGAGAGACGCCAATGCCGGCGGCCGCCGGCCGTCCATCTCGGCTCTAACGCGGTCTCCGGTCTCCGGTCTCCGGTCTCCGGTCTCCGGTCTCCGGTTGCACAGCAGGCAGCGAACCTCTGTCAGGGCCGCAGCCGCCGTCGTCGCATTTTCCGGCGGCCTGAGCCCGGTGATGGTTGCCCTGAACGATCTCGGGTTTATCTGCGACGGCCTGTCGACATCGTCGCTGTTGCCATCGCCCCGCAAGGGCATGCCTTGGCTCGAGCGGGGAATGCCAGCCAGGCGCCTGGGCGCTGCCAGGCAGAGCTGGCATGTTCGGTCAGGCCGAAGGCTTCAAGCCTCCGTCCGTGTTCGCGCACGTGGCGTGAGAGGCCGGGTGGCGTGGCACGGCGCGGTGCTGGGGTTCTCAGCCGCGCCTCGCGGTACGGAAGAGTCAAAGGGAAGGCGGTCCGTGTGCTCCACTGAGGGAGCGGACCGCACGGCTGGCTAAGCGTTTCGAACTTGTACGGCAGCTCGCCATAGTGACCGCCCAGCCCCAGCTAGCGCTGCCGGAGCGGCTTGGCCGGGTGTCACCCGGACATGAACGCAGCTGGAGGCTCTTACCTCGCTGAGAGCGGCACCTCCTACGACATGAGACCTGATTCGGGCGGGCCTCAAGACCTTCAACACAGTTGACCGCGCTAGCCGATTTCCAATCGTTGCGAGCCCATCCGCCCCCATCCTGAGCCACCTTGGTTACGCGGGGCCCAGCCTGGTGGCCGCTGTAGGTGGTTCTAGGTCGTCGGGCGGCGGACCGCCCAGCACCGGGCGTCGGTTCCACGTGAAACGCGACAGAGGTGGATCGCAAGCAAAGCGGCCTGTTGGCTTACGGGCGCAGAAGCCGGTCTGCCGTCAGTCGGCGGCGCTAGCAATGGTGCGTTGCCGTTCATGCGGCTCACTTGCTCACTGAACCTGCATACGGCACCTCCTCCCGTCATGTCTCGGTTCGAACCAGCCTTAGGCCTGGCGCGCGGTACTTCGATTCCGGCCAGTATGCGTTTCACGTGGAACGCTCTCCGCTCAGGAAGGGCGTCGTCCCATGCCGACCGCTTAGGCGCGATGAAGGAATCCGCCGACCTTGGCCGGTCCTCATGCAATGGCAGCCGCAGCATCTGCAAACCTGCTTCCCGCCCAGTCGGTTGGGCCCTCCCGCCCGCGCACTCATAGGAGAAGAAGGGACCGCAAAGGGCAACACCTTCACGGCAACGGAAAATCGGGGCCGGGTATCTTGCCGCGCAAAAACGGCGAAGAGTCTTGGGCGGTTATAAACCTACGTACCTACATAGGGACGTAGCTAAAAGGGGCATTTTTAGCGTTCGGATTGCCTGGAGGTGCGGGACGCGGGGCGGGCGAAATCTCAGGAGAATGGCTCTGACAGAACCGGTTGTGGTGCTGAGGCGGGCACAAAAAAGGCCGGATCGCGCGATCGCTGTCGCGCAACCCGGCCTCCTCGGCTCGGGGGGCTACTCTTCCCCGCCGGAGCCTTCCTCGTCTACGCCGATCATTCCTACGATTCGTTCCAAGTCGTCGACTGTGGCGAACTCGATCGTGATCTTGCCTTTGTTGCGGCCGATGTCGACCTTTACTCGGGTGTCGAAGCGGTCGCTCAAACGGTCGGCCAGATCGTTGAGGGCCGGCGCGTGCACCTTCGGCCGGCGGGTGGGGGCGGCCTTCTTCGCCGGGCCGTCGGCGATCGCCAGGGACACGAGCTCCTCGGTGGCCCGTACCGACAAGCCCTCGGCCACGATGCGCAGCGCCAGCTTCTCCTGGGCCTCCGTGTCGTCCAGTCCCAGGAGCGCCCGCGCGTGTCCGGCCGACAGCACCCCGGCCGCCACTCGGCGCTGTACCGGGGTCGGCAGGTTCAGCAGACGGATCGTGTTGGAGATCTGCGGGCGACTGCGGCCGATCCGCTTGGCTAGCTCCTCGTGCGTCGCCCCGAACTCTTCGAGCAGCTGCTGGTAAGCGGCCGCCTCTTCCAGAGGGTTCAGGTTCGCCCGGTGGATGTTCTCGAGCAGCGCGTCCCGCAGCATTGCGTCGTCGCGCGTCTCACGAACGATCGCCGGGATGGTGTCGCGTCCGATGGCTTGGGCGGCCCGCCAACGCCGCTCGCCCATCACCAGTTCGTAGCGGTTGTCGCCGAGTTCGCGTACGACAATTGGCTGAAGGAAGCCGACCTCCTGGATGGAGGTCTTCAGCTCGTCCAGCGCCTCATCGTCGAAGACGTGTCGCGGCTGCTTGGCGTTCGGCTCGATCGCGCCGACCGGGAGCTCCGTGAAGCGCGCACCCGGCACAGGCGCCAGTTGCTCCTCGGCCGGGGCGACAGCGGCCGGGGCGGTAGCGGTAGCGGCCGGGGCGACAGTGGTCGGCTCCGGCGCGACCACATGCGCCGGCGGGTCCACAGGCACAGACGGCGGAGGCGCGGTGTCGACCGCTGACGGCGCCGGCTCGGCGGCCGGAGCCGTCGGAATCAGGGCGCCCAGGCCGCGGCCCAGCCCGCCCCGCGGACGGTTCTTCATGCCGTGCCTCCCGTATTGACGCCACGCATCGCGATCTCCAGGGCGGCCTCAAAGTAGCTGGTAGCGCCCCTTGATCCCGGATCGTAGGTCATCACGGACTGGCCGTAGCTAGGAGCCTCCGACACGCGCACGTTTCGGGGAATGACGGCGTTGAGCACCTTGCTGCCGAAGTGGTTCCGAACGTCCTGCTCCACCGCGTCGGCCAGCCGGGTACGGCGGTCGTACATGGTCAGCAGGATCGTGGACACGTCGAGCGTCGGGTTCAGGTGCTGGCGCACGAGATTAATGTTGTTGATCAGCTGGTTCAGCCCCTCCAGCGCGTAGTACTCGCACTGAATCGGGATCAAAACCTCCTGCGCCGCACACAGCGCGTTGACGGTCAGCAGACCAAGCGACGGCGGGCAGTCGATGAAGACGTAGTCGAACTTCTCCGGGTGAGCTGCGATGGCACGGGCCAGCCGCGATTCACGCGCCACGACGGACACCAGCTCGATCTCGGCGCCGGCCAGGTCGATGGTCGCCGGCACGCACCACAGATTCGGAATGCCCTCGACACCCTGCGCCACCTCCGACAGCGGCACATTGTCGATCAGACAGTCATAGACGTCGGGCACGCCGGCGTGGTGCGGGACATTGAGACCCGTCGAGGCATTGCCCTGCGGGTCGAGGTCGACGACGAGAACGCGGTTGCCATGCAACGCCAGGGCCACCGCGAGGTTCACGGTGGTGGTGGTCTTACCGACGCCACCCTTCTGGTTCGCGACGCAGAGCACCCTCGGGTGGTCCGGGCGCGGCATGGTGATCTCGCCGCTCGGGTTGAGGATCTGCACAGCTCGCAACGCTTCCATGGCTAGTGGCGGATCGTCCTCATCCCGGCTCGGCGTTTCACGTGAAACATGCTCGTCCGGCGCTGCGGGTACGCCCGCAGAAGGGGCAGCAGCCACCGGAGAGGACGAAACGGGCGCCGCAGAGACGGGAGACGCTGAAACGGGGGCAGCGGAAACAGGCACCGGCGACGACGCGACGGCGGGCGGCTCGGACCGGGGGGCCGGCGCCGGAGGGCGCGGCTCTTCCGGCTGCGGCGAGGACGGGTTCCCGTAGATCTGCCCGGGATACCCACCGCCGGCACGCGGAGCGGGGACGCCATCAGAGGTGTTGTATGCGCCACGCTGACTCATGTCGGACGTACGCTCGCGATCGAGAGATGACTCGGTTTCACGTGAAACACCGTACTCATGCACCGTTTTATCCCTGTTAGTGAGGAACGGGTCGAGCGGCGACACGCGCGTTCCGGCGGCAGAAGACCGGCACACACTATCGACGCCCGGCCAGCCTACGGCCGTCGGGCGAGCCTCGCCACGGCCATCCGTCCGATGAGGCACGACTGACGCCGACGCCACCTCACTCTCCGGGGCCGCATAGACCATCCTCCCGGGCACGAGCCGCAATGCCGCCCCCGCCTCACCTCTACCTTGGCGATCAACTACCGCCGCTTCGCCGCCTCTTTCCCCCACCGCTTCAACGGTTTCGCCACCGCCTTGCGCTTCTCCCAGGCCCTTGATTTCTTGGGTACGCCGGGAAGTCCGACCCACGCTCAGCTGTTCCGCGCCCGTAGTGCCATCAGCGAACGCACTGGACGCCGAATCTGACACCCCTACAGTGCCCGCAGTCGGGTCTTCGGGTCCCACCCCGACCTCGGCGACACCGGCAGTCCCCGCAGCCGCAGGGGGCCCACTCAGCCCGCTAAGCACCACGAAGGCGGCCGGCGACGAGACCGCCCCATCGGTCGGACCGATCGACAACGAGACGAGCAGCCCTCCGACAGAGACCGTGGACTCGTCGCCGAACCCGACAACCGGCCTTGAGATCCCGTCAGCGGCGGGCGACGGCACGACATGAGGGGCGTCGTCAACGCGCTCCTGGCCCTGCCTATCCGGCGACGATGACGCAGAAGGCTGGACCCCGCCCCTCTTCCCGCGCCGACGGCTCCGACGATCGGAAGAACCCGACTCGCCCCGAGATGCGGGGATCGCCCCTGTGGCCGACGTACGCCCCGGCGAAGGGACCGGCGGCATCTCCACACCACCCTTCTCGCCGTCCGTGGACCGCACCCTCAACTCACGAGCGGCCACCAAGGACAGCGATGGCAAGGCAGTAGACGTAGTCGTCGACACCCGGGCAGGTGCCGATCTCGGCGACGTCGGACAGGAAACCGAGCCCCCAGGTACGGCGGCGAGGGAATCAATAGCGGCAGCGGAACCCGGGACGGCCGAAGAGCGCGGCGCGGCAGGCACACCCGGAATGACAGAGGAGCCAGGAACGACACCGGAACTCGAAACGGCACGAGAGCCCGCAACGCCAGGAGAGCTTGAGCTATCAGGAGAGCTCGGAGCGGAAGCCGAACGCAAGGAGCGAGCGGGCGCGAAGCCCGGAGCGGGATCGGAAGCGGAGCTCGAACCAAGATGGGAGCTCGCAGCGGAACCAGAGCCGGGAGCGGTGGGATCACCGCCCCCGGCGGCTCCGGGGGAGAGCTGGTCGGGACGCTTCTCTTTCGCGTGTCGTTTGCGTGCGCCCCGCCTGGACATCTATCCCCTCCGTGGTCTCCCACGCCCGGCGTTGCGGCTGTTCGAACGGCCGCGTGCCGGGCTTGCCGCCCGGCTGGGCGGCTTCGGCCTGGACTGCACGACGACCTCCACGACCGTGGTGGGCGGGTCGATCAGGCCCTCCCCGCACAGATGGATCACCGGGTCGGCTCCGCCCAGGTCGGCGAGGGCCTTCCGGTGCTCCGCGGCCTCCTCGGCGGCCGAGGCGCCCTTGAGCGCCAGCAACCTGCCGCCGACACGGGCCAGCGGAAGGCACCAGCCGGCCAGGCGGTCGAGCGGGGCGACCGCCCGCGCGGTGACGACGTCGGCGCCGGCGGGGGGCCCGTCGACGACGTCTTCGGCGCGGCCCCGAACGACCGTGACGGCCGCGTCGAGACCCAGTGCGGTCACCGCCTCCGACAGGAACGCGGTGCGTCGTGCCAGCGGCTCGACCAGGGTGATGCGCAGGTCCGGCCGGGCCACTGCCAGCACGATACCGGGCAAACCGGCACCAGACCCCACGTCAACCACCGAAGCGCCGATAGGGATGATCTCGGACACAACGGCACAATTCACTAAGTGCCGCTCCCAAATTCGCGGCGCCTCCCGGGGCCCGATCAGCCCGCGTACGACCCCGTCGGTCACCAGCAGCCGCGCATAGGCCTCAGCCAGCCCGAGGCGATCCCCGAAAACCCGAGCCGCCACCTCAGCAATCTCCGCCGGGGGGTCGCCAGAAGGCAGCGATGAAGAGGGTTTCGTCGAAGAAGACGAGGAGGGCGCAGTCGGCAAAGAGAGCGAAGGCGCGTCCGGCAAAGCGGGCGAAGGCGCGTCCGGCAAGGCGGGCGAGGAAGAGGAAGGCACCGCGGCCGGCGAAGACGAAGACGAGGGTGAAACCGAGACGGGAGAGGTCTCAGAAGAACGGGCACCCGAGCTACCCGAAGAGGCACGCTTGCCGGGAAAGGCCAGCGGCCGCCGAGGGCCACGGCGTACTCCCGAAGGCTCCGGGAACGAAACCGGCCCGGGCGATCCCTCGCCCGGGCCGGCGTCCCCCGCGCTCGCGCGTGGGTCAGTCATCGTCAGTCCGCCACACGCACCACGATGCGACGGTTGGGCTCCACGCCCTCGGACTCGCTCTGCACGCCCGAGATGGCGTTCACCACGTCGTGCACGCACTTGCGCTCGAAGGCCGACATCGGCTCGAGCCGGACCGGGTCGCCGTGCTCCTTCACCTTTTCCACAGCGTTGCGGGCCACCGCCGCCAGCTCCTTGCGGCGCGACGCCCGGTAGCCGCCGATGTCGAGCAACAGGCGCGACGGTGAACCGGTCGCCCGGAAGATCGCCAGCCGGGTCAGCTCCTGAAGGGCTTCCAGCGTGGCGCCGCGCTGGCCGACGAGCGGCTGCAGCCGGCCGCCCACCACCTCGACCATCGGGCGCCCGGCCGACACGAGCTCGTCGATGTCGCCGTCGTAGTCGAGGATGTCCAACAGTCCCTCGACGTAGTCGGCGGCAATCTCGCTCTGGCGGAACAGGTCGCCGTCCGAGGCCACGCTCTCCGACGTTTTCGTCTCCTCGGCTGGGGACGCGGAGACTGACGATTCGGGCGTGCTGGTGTCGGTCACGGTCTCATCTCCGTACTCAATCGGGCCGGACCTGCTCGGTCCGCTGCTTCCGCGGCGAGTAGGTGGTGCCGCGGGGAGGTCTCAGTAGGGGCGCGCTCGGGCACCGCCGAAGCAGTGCCCGAGCCGCGATCATCCCTTGGGTTTGCTCGCCGGTCTGGCGCCCTTCTTCGGATTCACCGGTTTGGCGCCCGGCTTCGGGGCCAGCGCCTTGGTGTCCACCACCGGCGGCTGCGGCTCCGGCTGGTTCTTCTTGCCGAACAGGCCGCCGCTGCGGCCGGTCTGGACCGGGCTCTTCGGGGCGGTCGTGCCACCGGCGGGTTTCTTGGCCGGCGGGCCGGACGGGCGCGCCGGCGCCGAGGCGTTCTTCTTGGCCATCTGCGGCGGCGGGAACTTGCGCAGCACCCACTGCTGCTGGGCCAGAGTGAACAGGTTGTTCGTGACCCAGTAGATGATCACACCGATGGGGAACAGCGAACCGGAGACGAGCAGGGAGAGCGGGATGCCGTAGAGCATCAGCCGCTGGATCATCTTCTGCTGCGGGTCCTCGGCCCAACCGGTCTTGAGGATCATCTGACGGCTGGTGAGGTACGTCGTCGTCATCATGATCAGCACCAGGATGCCGGCGATGATCTTGACGGTGGTGCCGTTGGCGTCGAGCGCCGCGAGCTCGGTCGCGCTGGAGCCGAACTTGGCCGGGAGCGGCGCCGTGAACAGCGACGCGTGGGTCGCGCTCTCGAACTGCTCGACCGTCCACCCGTACAGCGTCTTGCCCTGGTTGTCGGGATTGAGTCGCCGCAGGACGTGGAAGAGGCCCAGGAAGACGGGGATCTGCAAGAACATCGGAAGGCAGCCCATGAGCGGGTTGGCCTTCTCGGTCTTGTACAGCTCCATCATTTCTTTCTGGAGCGTTTCCCGGTCACCCTTGTGCTTCTCCTGCAGCTCCTTGACCTTGGGCTGCAGTGCCTGCATCGCCCGCTGGCTCTTGATCTGCTTGACGAAGACCGGGAAGAGGATGACCCGGACCGTCACCACCAGGAAGACGATGGACAGCACCCAGGACCAGTTGGTGCCCAGGACCTTGCTGTCCGGGATTCCGATGAAGTCCCAGAGGTCATGCCAGCGCAGGAGGATCCACGAGATGGCGTAGTAGATCCAGTCGAGACTCAATTCAGGCTCCAGTCACATCGGCAGGACGGTGACGGATCGGGTCAGGTACCGGGTCGTACCCGCCAGGGTGGAAGGGGTGGCAGCGCAGGAGCCGCCAGACCGTCAACCCCGTCCCGCGCACAGCACCGTGCTTATGCAGTGCCTCCAGGGAGTACGCACTGCACGAGGGATAGAACCGACAGCGGGCCGGCAGCACCGGACTCACATAACGACGGTACGCGACGACCAGCGCGGTCAGCACACGGGCGAGCACGCTCATCGCGGCCTCCGCGGCCTGCGGGCCGCCGCCAGGGCGCCGTCGAGGTCATCGGCCAGAGTGTCGAAGGACGCTTCGGCGGACGGGGGCAGAGCCCTCACCACCAGCGTCGATCCACCGGGCAGACCGTCCAATCGAGGCCGGACCAGATGCCGGAGCCGGCGGCGGACCCTGTTACGGACCACCGCGTTGCCGACAGCTTTGGATACGACGAAGCCGGCGCGCGCCGCAGAGGCTTGCACCGGCTCCTCGATAAGCAGATGAACGACAACCGTCCCGCGACCGGCCCGGCGGCCACCGCGAATCGCAGCGGCGAAGTCAGAGCTACGCCGCAGACGCTGAGTCGCGGCCAGCACGACTACCTGGCCAATTTCCGGGCCGACAGGCGTGTCGGCTCAGGCCGACAGCTTGTCGCGGCCCTTGCCACGGCGAGCAGCGAGAATGGCACGCCCGGCACGGGTGCGCATGCGCAGCCGGAAGCCGTGGGTCTTGGCACGCCGGCGGTTGTTCGGCTGGTAGGTGCGCTTGCTCACGTCAAAACTCCGTCTTCGTACAACATCCAGGGGGCATCAAAGCTGCAAGACGCCACTTTAGCAGAACGCGGCGGAGCAACCGCTCGACCCTACGCAGGGCGGCCGCGCCGGTCAACCATATCCTGAATCGGCACGCCGACCACGAGATCACGGCACCGCGCGGAGGATGGGAGTCTGCGCGCGTTGTGAATCTTTTCCTGCCGTCGGGCGCTTGCTCGCCGATACGAGAGCGACACGAGAGTTGATGCTGCGGCGACCTCGCTGTTAGCGTGCCCGTTTGCTGGTCATCAGCGGTGTACGCGTACCACGACGAGTCGGCCAAAACCAGACAAGCAGGTGAATCGTTCGGCACGGTGAGCCTGCGAAACCGCGCCGTTTCAGGCTCCGGGGTCTGCCGACCATCCGGCCGGGGAAGCGACCACCGACACGTACACAGGGCTTGTGGATAACCTGTGGACAGCCGGTGGCGCCGAGCGTCTTCAGCACGTTAAATGTTGTGCTGGGTTGGGGGAGACGTCGAGTGCCTGGAGGGCAGCGACGAGCGGTAGAGCCGGACAAGGTCCACCGGGGGTCGGTGGCGATGGGGGTGGCGCGGCGGTGGCCGATCAGGTCGACCTGAGCGGTGTGTGGAAGGCGACGCTGGACGAACTGGCCGACGAGATCTCGTCGCGTCAGCAGCGTGCCTATCTGCAGCTGACCCAGCTGCGCGCCATCGTCGAGGACACCGCGCTGCTGGCCGTCCCGGACGCCTTCACCCGCGACGTCATCGAGTCCCGTCTGCGCCCCGCGATCACCGAGGCGCTGAGCCGCCGCCTCAACCGGCCGATCCAGGTCGCCGTGACCGTCAAGCCTCCGGAGGACGGCACCGGTCTACCCGGAAAGGTGTACGGCACCCCGGTCGAGGCCCAGCCGGCGGAGCCCGAGCCGCAACCGCGCCACTACGCCGACCCGCCCCGCCAGCCGGAGCCGCCGGCCTACGACCCGTACCCACCGCCCGGCTCGGCTCAGCGTCCGCCGGCCGGCGGTTACCCCCGTAACGTTCCCGCCGCCCGTGGCGGGCAGGAAGCCCTGTTCGGCGACCCACTGCCCCCACCGCCGCCGATGCCGGAGAAGCCGGAATCGAACGAGCCGCCGGCCCGCCGGATGGCCGCCGACCAGTCGCAGCTGCGCGAGAACCAGTCCGCCTTCGGCCCCGACCGCGACGACACGCTGCAGATGCGCGGCGGCGACAACGGGCCCGGCCGCGCCCAGCCCGACATCCGCCCGTCGAGCAACCCGCGCGGCACGAACGACGGCAACCGCCTCAACCCGAAGTACATGTTCGAGACGTTCGTCATCGGCTCGTCCAACCGCTTCGCACACGCGGCCGCCGTCGCCGTCGCCGAGTCGCCGGCAAAGGCGTACAACCCGCTCTTCATCTATGGCAGTTCCGGTCTCGGAAAGACCCACCTGCTGCACGCCATCGGTCATTACGCGACGACACTCGGTCACGCGAGAAGCGTCCGCTACGTCTCGACCGAGGAATTCACCAACGACTTCATCAACAGCCTGCGCGACGACAAGACCCAGGCGTTCCAGCGGCGCTACCGCGACGTCGACATCCTGCTGATCGACGACATCCAGTTCCTGGAAAACCGCGAGCGTACGCAGGAAGAGTTCTTCCACACGTTCAACACGTTGCACAACGCCAACAAGCAGATCGTCATCAGCTCCGACCGTTCGCCGCGCCAGCTGGCGACGCTCGAGGACCGCATGCGCACCCGCTTCGAGTGGGGCCTGCTCGCCGACATTCAGCCGCCCGACCTGGAAACGCGCATCGCGATCCTCCAGAAGAAGGCCGCACAGGAACGCATGTACGCGCCCGCCGACGTCCTCGAGTTCATCGCCTCACGCGTCTCCAACTCGATTCGCGAGCTCGAGGGCGCCCTCATCCGGGTGACTGCCTTCGCCAGCCTCACCCGAAGCCCGGTCCAGCTCGCCCTGGCCGAAGAGGTCCTCCGCGACTTCATGCCCGACGGCGCCGGCCCGGAAATCACCGCCGACCAGATCATGGTCTCCACCGCCGACTATTTCGGCGTCAGCCTCGAGGACCTGCGCGGCCATTCCCGCAGCCGCGTCCTGGTCAACGCACGCCAGGTCGCCATGTACCTCTGCCGCGAACTGACCGACCTCTCACTTCCACGAATCGGACAGGCCTTCGGCGGCCGCGACCACACCACGGTCATGCACGCCGACCGCAAAATCCGCCAGCACATGGCCGAGCGGCGCTCCCTCTACAACCAGATCGCCGAACTGACCAACCGCATCAAACAAAACACCTGATTCCCGCGACGCCCGCTGCTTCCTCTTTGGCAGTACGCATCCGCCTGTCCACAACCACAGGCACACCGCCCCGTCCGTAATAGCCCGGCCAGTCGGTGGTCACGCCCGCGAGGCGCCGCCGGGCTGAGCTGCCGTACCCCAGCTCATTTCCCCACAGCCCCGGCCCCCTCCACTCACCCAGGTCGAGCAGGCTTCCCACCACCTCAGCCACCCGGACCCGCCCGCCACGCCGGCCAACTCCGTCCACCGCGCGTCCCCCACGACGATCGCGTCCGCACCGCCGTCCCGCCCAGTTCCACCCGTCACGTCGCACAGCGTCTGTCCCGCTTGACCGCGGCTGCCACGCCTCTGCGCCTGTAGCGTTCCGCAGCGCCGTCGAGCCTTCCAGCGTCCGCCGCGTCCCCAACGCCGTCGAGCCCTCGCTACGCCTCTCGGGCCCCGCTACGCCCGTCGCGCCCCGCAGCGACTGCCGCACGCCGCAGCGTCTGCGGCACCTTGCTGCGACTGCCGCACATTGCTGCGACTGTCGGGCCTCGCAGCGACTGCCGCTACCCGCAGCACCTGCCGCACCCGCGACGCCTGCCGCGCCCCGCAGCACCTGTGGCAGGACCCTGCGTCCATCGCACCTAGGCACGCCCCACCGCACCTCGCCGCGCCGCGCCGCGTCCACCGCCGCCTTGCTGTGTCCACCGCACCCCGCTGGGTACGCCCCGGGCCAGCCAGCGGCCGTCCACCGTGTGAAGCAGCTGCCGTCCACCGCACAACGCTGTGTCCACAACTTCGCCAGCTCACAGAGCATGTCGTACCAAGCAGCGGCCGCCGCCCCTCGCCGGTGCCCCGGGTCGTCACCGAGCCGAGCAGGTCCGGAGGCGTCACCGACGCCGAGCAGGTTCTCGAGGCGTCACCAAGCACGCAGCATCCGGAGGCGTCACCGAGCCGACCAGCATCCCGGGCCGTCACCGAGCCGAGCGGGCACAGAGGCGTCACCGAGGCGCCCAGCTCTCGAAGGCGTCACCGACGCCGAGCAGGTTCTCGAGGCGTCACCAAGGCACGCAGCATCCGGAGGCGTCACCGAGCCGATCAGCTTCCTGGGGCGTCATCCAGGCGCGCAATTCCGCACCGCACAGGGCGTCCACCTGGGAAGTTGCGCCTGTCCACAAGCCGGCGCGTCGGTCAGGACCGGCAGTCGCCGAAGGCCACGCCCCTGTGGACAAAGCCGCCAACCCCAGCGCCCGGCCCGCGTCGGCAGTCGGGCTCCGATCGGATTCGGCGAACGCCTCGAGGACCGCCCTCCCCGAGATCATCCCCACACGAACGGGGTTATCCACACCCGATCGTGTCGCTCAGAGGGGCGATTTCCCCGTATTCCTCAGCCTTTGTCCCCAGCCTGTGCATAACTCCAGCGCCGAAATCACGGAGTTCTCCACAGGCCGGCGCAAGATCCCCCGGGCGGACCACGGGCAAACCACCGCGTCTCTCACCCATCCCCGGGGCCACTTTGTCAACGCCGGAACGGAACCGTTTCGTGCCAACGTTGTCCACACTAATCCACAGGCATCCACAGAAGTTTTCCCCAGCGGTGGAGAACTAGCCGAGCCGTTCTCCACAGATGTGGACCAAGCCTGGGGAAATCGATGTGGACAGACACAGAGCGTCACAGTTGATCTCACAGCCTGTGGAGGACTGTGGATTTCCTGTTGAAGGTTCTGGGGACGACGAGCCGGTAGCGTTGCTACGCCGTCCACAGGGCGGGGGATAAAACCCGTGGATATCCGGTGGATAAGCGGTGGACAGCGGTGGACAACCGGCCGTCGGGTCCGCGACTGTGGATGACGACCGGGGTTTGTACCCTGGTTTCCCACATGTGAATCACCGGTGGATAACTCGCTGACCTGCGAATACGCGAGTTTTCCACACTATGCACAGGCCCTATGAAGACGACTAGATATTTCTCTAAGACAACAAAAAGCAATCAACGGCGTTGTGGATGTTGTGGGTGAGCCGCTTCGAGCCGTTGCTCCACAGCTTGATCAAGCAAAACCAGCACCGGGGCCGGAGCGACAGCGCTCCGCTGCCCGCAATAAGGTTCGTGGGGGTCGAAGCTCCACTACGAAGCCCACACGAACCCCACGACATGGTCGAAGCCCCACCAACATGAGGAAGCGACGCGGAGGACAGCATGAAGTTCCGGGTGGAGCGAGACGCACTCGCCGACGCCGTGGCCTGGACCGCCAAGAGCCTGCCCAGCCGTCCGTCGGTGCCGGTTCTGGCCGGCGTCATGCTGCGCGTCACCGACAGCAGGCTCCAGGTCTCCGGCTTCGACTACGAGGTGTCCAGTCAGGTGACCGTCGAGGTGCAGGCCGACGCCGACGGCGCCGCCCTGGTCTCCGGCCGCCTGCTCGCTGAGATCACCAAGGCGCTGCCGGCCAAGCCGGTCGACATCGCCGCCGTCGGCGCCCATCTCGAGCTCGTCTGCGGCAGTGCCCGGTTCACGCTGCCGACGATGCCTGTCGAGGACTACCCGAGCCTGCCCGAGATGCCCTCCAGCGCCGGCACCGTCGACGCGGCCGCCTTCGCCGCCGCCGTCGCCCAGGTCGCCGTCGCCGCGGGCCGGGACGAGACGCTGCCGATGATGACCGGTGTGCGCATCGAGCTGAACGGCTCGACCATGGCCATGCTCGCCACCGACCGCTACCGCCTCGCCATGCGCGAGATGGAGTGGAACCCGGACGACCCCGAGATCAGCCTCAACTCGCTGGTGCCGGCGAAGACCCTCAACGACACGGCCAAGACGCTCGGCCCGCTCGGTGGCTCGGTCACCCTCGCGCTCGCGCAGGGCAACGCCGGCGAGGGCATGATCGGTTTCGCCGGTGGCACCCGGCGCACCACGAGCCGGCTGCTCGACGGGGCGAACTACCCGCCGGTGCGCTCACTGTTCCCGGCCAGCAGCAACGCGCAGGCCCAGATCAGCGTGCCCGGCCTGGTCGAGGTCGTGCGCCGGGTGGCCCTGGTCGCCGAGCGCACCACCCCGGTGCTGCTGAGCTTCAGCGAGGACGGTCTGGTGGTCGAGGCCGGTGGGACTGAGGAGGCCCGGGCCAGCGAGGCCATGGAGGCCACGTTCACCGGCGAGGCGCTGACGATCGGCTTCAACCCGCAGTATCTGATCGACGGTCTGCAGAACCTGGGCTCGTCGATCGCCGTGTTCTCGTTCGTCGACGCGTTCAAGCCCGCTGTGATCTCGCCCGCAACGGAAGAGGGCGAAATCATCCCCGGATACCGCTATCTGATCATGCCGATCAGGGTAACCCGCTGATACTGGGCCTGAGAGAAACGCACGATCTAGGGGGAACACCATGCAGCTCGGCCTTATCGGTCTCGGCCGAATGGGTGGAAACATGCGCGATCGCCTTCGCGCAGCCGGTCACGAGGTTGTCGGCTACGACCACCACCCGGAGAACAGCGACGTCGCCAACCTGGCCGAACTGGTCGAGAAGCTCGCCTCGCCGCGAGTCATCTGGACGATGGTGCCCGCGGGGAAGATCACCGAGGACACCATCAACGAGCTCGCGGACCTGCTGTCCGAGGGCGACATCATCATCGACGGCGGCAACTCGAAGTTCACCGACGACGCCCCGCGCGCCGAGCGGCTGAAGCCGAAGGGCATCCACTACCTCGATGTCGGCGTGTCCGGCGGCATCTGGGGCAAGACCAACGGCTACGCGCTGATGGTCGGCGGCGACGAGGCCGACGTCCAGCACTGCCTGCCGATCTTCCAGGCGCTCAAGCCGGAGGGTGAGTTCGGCTTCGCGCACGCCGGCACGCACGGCGCCGGCCACTACGCCAAGATGATCCACAACGGCATCGAGTACGGCATGATGCAGGCGTACGGCGAGGGCTACGAGATCCTGATGGCCTCGGAGCTCGTCCACAACGTGCCGGCCGTCATCAAGAGCTGGCGCGAGGGCAGCGTCGTCAAGTCGTGGCTGCTCGACCTGCTCGACCGGGCGCTCGACGCGGACCCGGAGCTGGCGCAGATCAAGGGCTACGTCGAGGACACCGGCGAGGGCCGCTGGACGGTGGACGAGGCGGTCCGCCTGGCCGTTCCCGCCCACGTCCTGGCCGCTTCGATCTTCACTCGGTTCGAGTCCCGTCAGGACGACTCGCCCGCGATGAAGGCCGTGGCCGCGCTGCGCAACCAGTTCGGCGGTCACGCCGTGAAGTCCGTCTGAGCAAGCTGTGTACGTACGCCGGGTCGAGCTGACCAACTTCCGCTCGTACGAGCGGGTCGCGGTTGATCTCGAACCCGGCGTGTCCGTGCTGGTCGGCCAGAACGGCATGGGCAAGACCAACCTCATCGAGGCGCTGGGTTACGTGGCCACTCTGGACAGTCACCGGGTGGCCACGGATGCCCCGCTGGTCCGCGCCGGGTCCGCCAGCGCGGTGATCCGGTGCGCCGTCGTCCACGAAGGACGGGAACTCCTGGTCGAGCTGGAGATCGTTCCCGGCAAGGCGAACCGGGCCCGGCTCAACCGTTCCCCGGTACGCCGCCCGCGGGAGACTCTGGGCGCCCTGCGCATGGTGCTGTTCGCCCCGGAAGATCTCGAGCTGGTCCGCGGCGACCCGTCGGAGCGCCGCCGCTACCTCGACGATCTTCTCGTCGCCCGCCAGCCCCGGTACGCCGGCGTCCGCGCCGACTACGACCGGGTGATCAAGCAGCGCAACGCCCTGCTGCGTACGGCGTACCTGACCCGCAAGGTCGGCGGCAACCGCGGCCAGGACCTGTCCACCCTGGCCGTCTGGGACCAACACCTGGCCCATCACGGCGCCGAGTTGCTGGCCGGCCGGCTCGAGCTGGTCGCGGCTCTCGCCCCTCATCTCACCAAGGCGTACGACGCGGTCGCGGCCGGCCGGACGGCCGCCTCGATCACGTACGCGGCGAAACTCGGCGACGGGCTCACCCCCGACCGCCCCGCCCTCGAACGGGCCCTGCTCGAGTCGCTCCAGGAGCGCCGGACGGCCGAGATCGAGCGGGGCGTCACCCTGGTCGGCCCGCACCGCGACGATCTCGCCCTGAACCTGGGCGACCTGCCGGCCAAGGGCTACGCGAGCCACGGCGAGTCCTGGTCGTTCGCTCTGGCGCTGCGCCTGGCCGCGTACGACCTGCTGCGTTCCGACGGCATCGAGCCGGTCCTGGTCCTCGACGACGTCTTCGCCGAGCTCGACGGCGGCCGCCGTGACCGGCTCGCCGCCCTGGTCTCCGACGCCGCCCAGCTTCTGGTCACCTGCGCCGTCCCCGAGGACGTGCCGGCGGCCCTGCGCGGCGCCCGCTTCGACGTCACGACGGGATCGGTGAGCCGTGCCGGATGACCACCGCAACGACGATGACGACCCCACCCAGCGGGACGACCGGACCCGCCACGACGACCTGGTCCGCGAGCGGAGCCGGCACGACGACCTGCGCCGCGAGCACCGCCCGCCCGCGCACGGCGACCGTCCCCAGCCGCCGTCCACAGCCGAGCGGTTTTATCCACAGGCCCGTCCCGACGCGCTGACCCGGGAGGAGCTCGGTGTGGCCGACGACGGCTGGTACGCCGCCGAGACCGCGGCCACTTCCACCCCCGAACCAGCTCGGTGGCGCTCAGAAGGCGCGGAAGGCCCCGACGCTGGGTCCACCCAGGGTGAGGCGTCTTCCGGGGCGCAGGAGGGCACTGAGGGCGTTTCCGGCCCCGATCTCGCCCGGGCCGTGCTCGACGCCGCCCTCGCACGGCGCCGGGAGAACGCCGCCCGTAAGCCCCGGCGCGGCACGACCGGCGCCAAGGGCGAGAAACGGCTCCGCGGTTACTCCGGGTCCGGGCCCGACCCGCGGGACCCCGCACTCTTCGGTGACGTGCTCCAGCGGCTCATGAAAGCGCGGGGCTGGGAGCGCCCGAAAGCGGAGGCCACCGTCTTCGGCGCCTGGGAGAAGGTGGTCGGCCCGGAGATCGCCTCGCACAGCCGCCCGGTCAAGCTCGACGGCGGTGTGCTGACCGTCGAGGCCGAGTCGACGGCCTGGGCGACGCAGCTGCGCCTGCTCGCGGCCACTCTGCTGCGCAACATCGCCGGCGAGGTCGGCCACAACGTGGTCACCAAGCTCAACATCCACGGACCGGCCGCGCCGTCCTGGAGCAAGGGCCCCCGCCGCGTGCAAGGCAGGGGCCCCCGGGACACGTACGGCTGAACAAGGTTTTTTCAGTAGTCGGCGAAGACCGCGAAGCCGCGCTCGGCGCAGCGGCGGTAGAAGCCGGCCAGAATCGCCAGTTCGGAGCGGGCGAAGCTCCAGTGCGGCGCGTTGCCCGCCTCGTCGCGCAGGGCGGCCAGGCGCTGATCGAGCCAGCGCAGCTGCTGCTCGGCCAGCCGTCCGGCCGAGACCGCGTTGCGCATCACCTCGGCCACGCTGTCGAAGGTGACGAGGTCGCCGTACTTCTCGTGACCCTCGACGAACCGCTCCAGACCGCCGGCGATCCACGCGCAGCCGTCGGGGTCGATGACCGGGTCCTCGTCCTCGGCGGCGGCCTCGGTGGCGTACAGCACGCCGTTGAGACCGAGAAGCAGATCGACCAGCTCGGTGTACGCCGTGGCGCGCACCGTGCCGGTCTTGGCGATGTGCAGTGCCAGCGCTCCCGTGGGCGCGGCGATCTCGGGGGCGTCGGCGATCGCCCCGAAGTCGACGAACTCGGCGGGAGCTACCGGGTCGTAGTACTGGTTGGTCCGCGGCCAATGCACCGCGACGTTCTCCAGCCCCTTGTCGTGCGCCATTGGGGGCCCCATCCCTCCTAGACCATTCGCGGCCGTCCGGCCAAGCACCGGCCCGCGCGGGGAGGTTACGACACAAACCCTCGCCGCTGGGAGGCAGTGTGGCAGCGCGCGGCGGCGGGGGCCGGAAGGCGCGCCCCGGACAGCGGCGCCCGGATCACTTGCCGTTGCCGCCGGGTGCCGGTTCCGTGTAGGGGAGGACTTAGGAGGCGCCCCAAATCCGGCTACGGCAATCTGAGGCACCCGGAAGGGGTGCCGGACCCTCGCCAACTCGATTCAGCGGAGTAGAATCGACGGAGACCGGGAAAACATGTGTGGAAGGCTCGCGGACGGCCGATCAAGGCTGGCCGCTGTCACGCTACGCGGTTTTTCCAGCCGATCACGATCCGCGGGCCTGCCGCGGCGACCGGCGAGCATGGTTCCACCGGTGGTCCGCTTCTCCCCGCGGGTTGTCATCTGTGGCTCACCCTGCCCGTCGCCGCCCGCCGCGCGCCCGCCCTCCCCGTGTGGGACCTCACGGTCCCATCGCGAGAAAGTGGCCGAGGGTGACAGAGAACAACCAGGAATACGGTGCCGGTCAGATCACCGTTCTCGAGGGCCTCGAGGCGGTCCGCAAGCGCCCGGGCATGTACATCGGTTCCACCGGCGAGCGCGGTCTGCACCACCTGGTGTGGGAGGTTGTCGACAACGCGGTCGACGAGGCGATGGCCGGTTACTGCGACACGGTCGACGTGGTCCTGCTGGCCGACGGCGGCGTCTCGGTCACCGACAACGGCCGTGGTTTCCCGGTCGACCTGCACCCGAAGCTGAAGAAGCCCGGCGTCGAGGTCGCGCTGACGATCCTGCACGCCGGCGGCAAGTTCGAGGGCACCGCCTACAAGGTGTCCGGCGGTCTGCACGGCGTCGGCGTCTCGGTCGTGAACGCGCTCTCCACCAAGATGCACGTCGAGATCCACAAGGACGGCTTCGTCTGGCGGCAGGACTACACCGCGTCCAAGCCGAGCCCGCTGGAGAAGGGCGAGGCGACCTCGACCCACGGCTCGACCGTGCAGTTCTGGCCCGACCCGACGATCTTCGAGACGACCGAGTACGACTTCCAGACGATCTACCGTCGTCTCCAGGAGTACGCGTTCCTCAACAAGGCGCTCACGATCAACTTCACCGACGAGCGCACGGTCGACGACGACGGCAATCACCGCAAGGTCACCTTCATGTACGCGGACGGCATCTCCGACTTCGTCCGTCACCTCAACGCCACGAAGACCCCGATCCACAAGTCGGTCATCGACTTCAGCGCCGAGTCGGCCGAGGAGGGCATGGCCGTCGAGGTCGCCATGCAGTGGAACGAGTCGTACGGCGAGTCGGTCTACACCTTCGCCAACTCGATCAACACGCACGAGGGCGGCACGCACGAGGAGGGCTTCCGGGCGGCGCTGACCGGCCTCGTCAACCGGTACGGGGCCGAGAAGAAGTTCCTCAAGGCGGACGAGAAGCTTTCCGGCGAGGACATCCGCGAGGGCCTGGCCGCCATCATCTCGGTCAAGCTGCAGAACCCGCAGTTCGAGGGCCAGACCAAGACCAAGCTCGGCAACACCGACATGAAGAGCTTCGTCCAGCGTGTCGCCAACGAGCAGCTGGCCGACTGGTTCGACCGCAACCCGACCGACGCCAAGATCATCATCACCAAGGCGTCGCAGGCGGCGCGCGCCCGCATCGCCGCTCAGCAGGCCCGCAAGCTGGCCCGGCGCAAGTCGCTGCTGGAGTCCGGCTCGATGCCGGGCAAGCTGGCCGACTGTCAGTCGACCGACCCGCGCGAGTCCGAGCTGTTCATCGTCGAGGGCGACTCGGCCGGCGGCTCGGCCAAGCAGGGCCGCAACAGCCGTATCCAGGCCATCCTGCCGATCCGCGGCAAGATCCTGAACGTGGAGAAGGCCCGTATCGACCGGGTGCTGAAGAACAACGAGGTCCAGGCGCTGATCACCGCCATGGGCACCGGTATCCACGACGACTTCGACATCGCCAAGCTGCGCTACCACAAGATCGTGCTGATGGCCGACGCCGACGTCGACGGCCAGCACATCCAGACGCTGCTGCTCACCCTGCTGTTCCGCTTCATGCGGCCGCTGGTCGAGATGGGCCACGTCTACCTGGCCGCGCCGCCGCTGTACAAGATCAAGTGGAACAAGCGCGGCGACGACGCCCAGTACGCCTACTCCGACCGGGAGCGGGACGGCCTGATCGCGCTGCGCCAGCAGAAGAAGCCGAACGCCAAGCCGGACGACATCCAGCGGTTCAAGGGTCTCGGCGAGATGAACTTCCACGAGCTGTGGGACACGACCATGGACCCGGCGACGCGCACGCTGCGTCAGGTCACGCTCGACGACGCCGCGGTGGCCGACGAGCTGTTCAGCGTCCTGATGGGCGAGGACGTGGAGGCGCGGCGCTCGTTCATCCAGCGCAACGCCAAGGACGTGCGGTTCCTGGACATCTAGGTTGCCGAGTATCCACAGCGTCTCCCCACTTTCCACAACGTTATCCACAGCGATACGTGGGCGTTTGCCGTATATGTCTGGTTTCACCTTGAGTAAGGGTTAACAGTGACTGACACTCCCGAACCCCCCGGCGGCGACGAAGCCACGGAGCCGACCGGTGGCGTGACCCAGCGCGTCGAGCCCGTCGGCCTCGAGGTCGAGATGCAGCGCTCGTACCTCGACTACGCGATGAGCGTCATCGTCGGCCGAGCGCTGCCCGACGTCCGCGACGGCCTCAAGCCGGTACACCGCAAGATCCTCTACGCGATGTACGACTCCGGCTTCCGGCCCGACCGTGGGTACGTCAAGTGCGCGCGCGTCGTCGGCGACGTCATGGGCAACTACCACCCGCACGGCGACTCGTCGATCTACGACGCCCTGGTCCGGATGGGTCAGCCGTGGTCGCTGCGCTACCCGCTGATCGACGGCAACGGCAACTTCGGCTCGCCGGGCAACGACCCGCCGGCCGCCATGCGGTACACCGAGTCGAAGCTGTCGCCGCTGGCGATGGAGATGCTGCGTGACATCGACGAGGACACCGTCGACATGCAGGACAACTACGACGGGCGTACCCAGGAACCGACGATCCTGCCCGCGCGGTTCCCCAACCTGCTCGTCAACGGCTCCGAGGGCATCGCCGTCGGCATGGCGACCAAGATCCCGCCGCACAACCTGCGCGAGATCGCCGGCGCCGTGCAGTGGCAGCTCGACAACCCCGCGTCCGACGAGGCCACCGCGCTCGAGGCGATGCTCGAGATCGTCAAGGGTCCCGACTTCCCGACCCACGGCCTGATCGTCGGCCAGCAGGCCATTCAGGACGCCTACCGCACCGGTCGCGGCTCGATCCGGATGCGCGCGGTGGTCGAGGTCGAGGAGGACCCGCGCGGCCGGCCCTGCCTCGTCGTCACCGAACTGCCGTACCAGGTCAACCCGGACAACCTCGCCGAGCGGGTCGCCGAGCTGGTCAAGGAGGGCAAGCTCACCGGCATCGCGGACATCCGGGACGAGTCCTCCGGCCGTACGGGCATGCGCCTGATCCTGGTCCTCAAGCGCGACGCGGTCGCCAAGGTCGTGCTGAACAACCTCTACAAGCACACCCAGCTCCAGGAGACCTTCGGCGCGAACATGCTCGCCCTGGTCGACGGCGTGCCGCGCACGCTGAACCTGGCGCAGTTCATCCGCTACTACGTCGACCACCAGATCGAGGTCATCCGCCGGCGGACCGCGTTCCGCCTGCGCAAGGCCGAGGAGCGCGCGCACATCCTGCGCGGTCTGGTCAAGGCGCTCGACATGCTCGACGAGGTCATCGCCCTGATCCGGCGCTCGCCGACCGTCGAGGACTCCCGGCAGGGCCTCATGCAGTTGCTCGACGTCGACGAGGTGCAGGCCACCGCGATCCTCGACATGCAGCTGCGCCGCCTGGCCGCCCTCGAGCGCCAGCGCATCATCGACGAGCTCGGCAAGATCGAGATCGAGATCGCCGACCTCAAGGACATCCTCGCCAAGCCGGAGCGGCAGCGGGCCATCGTCTCCGACGAGCTCGGCGAGATCGTGCAGAAGTTCGGCGACGAGCGGCGCACGCAGATCATCCCGTTCGACGGTGAGGTCTCCATGGAGGATCTCATCGCGCGCGAGGACGTTGTGGTGACCATCACACGTACCGGTTACGCGAAGCGGACAAAGGTCGATCTGTACCGGTCGCAGAAGCGCGGTGGCAAGGGCGTCAGCGGCGCTACGCTGCGGCAGGACGACATCGTGTCGCACTTCTTCGTCATCTCGACGCACGACTGGATGCTGTTCTTCACCAACAAGGGCCGGGTCTACCGGGCCAAGGCGTACGAGCTGCCCGAGGCGGCCCGCGTGGCGAAGGGCCAGCACGTCGCCAACCTGCTTGCTTTCCAGCCCGACGAGCACATCGCGCAGGTCATCCAGATCCCGAATTACCAGGTCGCGCCCTACCTTGTGCTCGCCACTAAGAATGGCCTCGTGAAGAAGACCCGGCTCGAGGAATTTGACTCCAACCGCAGCGGTGGCATCATCGCCATCAACCTGCGGGAGGACGACGAGTTGGTGGGCGCGGCCCTGGCGGCATCGGAGAACGATCTGCTGCTGGTCTCCAAGAAGGCTCAGGCCATCCGGTTCAACGCCACCGACGAGGCGTTGCGCCCGATGGGCCGGGCCACCTCCGGCGTGATCGGGATGCGGTTCAGCGACAACGACGAGCTCCTCGCCATGGAAGTCGTGCGCGAGGGCATGGATGTGTTGGTCGCCACCAACGGTGGGTATGCGAAGCGCACGCCGATCGAGGAGTATCCCGTGCAGGGCCGAGGCGGCAAGGGCGTCCTCACCGCGAAGATCACGGAGCGCCGTGGTGGACTGGTGGGCGCCCTCGTGATCAGCCCGGAGGATGAACTATTTGCCATCACCAGCAATGGTGGTGTCATCCGGACTCCCGTGAAGCCTGTACGGCGCACGAGGGATCGGAACACAATGGGGGTCAAGCTGATGGACCTCCCAGAAGGTGTAACCATCGTGGCGCTTGCTCGCAATGCCGACGAGCCTGACGAACAGGACTAGTTGATGCCGGAGACACAGGCGAAGTCGGGGGCCACGGGGAGCTCAGCGACTCCGGACGAAGCGGCCAAGAAGGACGCCGCCAAGAACGGACGCGAGTCAGCCGCGGCTCGAACGGCGGCCCCCGCCGAAGCCCCGTCCCCGCCGAAGTTCACCCGGGCGCCGGGCATGGCCCCGCCCCCCGGTGAGCCCAACGCCGAAAGTGACGACACGAAACGCCCTGGCGGCATCGTGAAGGGCTCGGCCACTGTGCCGACAGTCACCAAGGGCAAGGGCGCTGCCCCCGGCAGCACCTCGGGGCGCGTCAGCGTGCCCGGTGCCGCCAAGCCAGGCGGCGCCACCGGCCCGCAGCAGCGCCCCGGTAGCGCCGCGGCGGCGCCGGCGCCCGGGCAGACCACCTCCGGCAAGGCCCGCCCGGCCGGCCCGCAGCAGCAGCCTCAGGGCGGCAACGCGGTCGGCGCGGCCCGGGTCACCGAGACGGTCCGCTCGGCCCGCGCCACGGTCACCTCGGCGGCCGCCCGCGGCCCTCGCCGTGCCCGGCTCAACCTCAAGCGGATCGACCCCTGGTCCGTGATGAAGTTCTCGTTCGCCGTCTCCGTCGTGCTCTTCATCGTCGTGGTGGTCGCCACATCGGTGCTGTACCTGGCCCTCGACGCCATGGGCGTCTGGGGCGAGGTGAACACGAGCCTGAAGGAGCTCGTCTCCGCCAGCGGCGGCGACGACGCCTCCGCCAGCGGCGGCTTCCAGATCACCGCCTGGGGCGTCATCGGCACGTCGATGCTGATCGGAGCCGTGAACGTCGTCCTGTTCACGGCCCTGGCCACCCTCGGCGCCTTCATCTACAACGTCTGCGCCGACCTGGTCGGCGGCGTAGAGCTGACCCTCGCCGAGAGGGACTGACGTAACCACGGAGGGTTTGGGGGCCACCCCCGTTTTGGCGGCCCCCACCCCCGTGCGGTAACCTTCGGTGTCGCTTCTGAGGGGCTATAGCTCAGTCGGTTAGAGCGCAGAGCTGATAACTCTGAGGTCGCTGGTTCGATTCCAGCTAGCCCCACGCGCGACAGGCGTCCTGTGTCCGCAGAAAGCGCGGACGCAGGTCGCTTGTCATATCTGCCTGGGGGGCGACCCCCCAGACCCCCACGTTACGGTGGGCGCGGTGAGTGCGTCGCTTGCGCTTTCTCAGTGGGGCTCAACTAGGGGGTTAGTGATGCTGAAGAAGCTCCTGATCGTGGCCGGGCTTGTGGGTGCGGCGGCTCTGGTGTTCAAGAAGGTCAAGGCGTCTAGCGATGAGCGGGCGCTGTGGCACGAGGCGACTACCACTCCTGATCTTCGGTAGAAGTCGGTAGCGTGGTCTAGGGGGCCCTAGCTCAACTGGCAGAGCACCGCCTTTGCAAGGCGGGGGTTAGGGGTTCAAGTCCCCTGGGCTCCACCAAACAGATATCGCAGGGCACAAGCTGGGGAACGACCCGGGTTGTGCCCTTTTGCTTTGTACGGGGCGGCGCTGTGGAACAGCGCCGCCCCGTCCTCATGTCAGGAGCCGATGGTGCACAGGTCGTCGATGGCCTGGCCGTCAGCGGTGATGCGCTGCATGGCGGCGTTGTCGGGGGCCTTGCCGGCCTTGGCGTCGGCCATGAGCTTGGTGTAGTCGTCGGCCAGGGTCTTCATGGCTTTACGGACGTCGTCGTTCTTGGCCTTGTCAGCGGCCGCGTTCAGTTCGGCGATCGCGGTGTCCAGCGTGGCCGGGGTGGCGTTCGCGTCGAGCTTGAAGATGGCGGCCTTACCGGCGGTGCAACCGGGGTCGATGACCGTCGACTTCGACAGCGAATAGATCACTGCGCCGGCCGAGGCCATGACGACGACCGACAGCACGACGCCGGTGATGGCCAGGCCACGTCCGCGCTTCTTGGTGGCGCCGGTCTGGAAAATGGCGATCAGGCTCAGGATGAAACCGACGAACGGCACAAAGATCGCCAGGATCACGCCGGCGATGGCGAGGCCGCTGAATCCCCGCGGCGGCGCGGCGGGCGCCGGCGCGGCTGGGTAGGACGGGGCGAAACCGGGCTGAGCGGGCTGCGGGGCAGGGGGTTGCGTCACTGCGACGGTCCTATCAGAAGATCAACATACTTGAGCGCACGCATGCTACGGGCAAAAGCGGGAGCTCGGGGGCAGAGCCCGCGGGGCCTTTCGTGATCTACTACCAGCCGTGCGCCGACGGAACCTCCTGGGACTAGCAGCCTTAGGGCTTCTGGCCGCGTGCAACAAGCACGATCCGAAACCGTCGGCGGCCGCCATCAGGCGGCAGGCCACGGCGGCCGACTACGCCTGGTTCGATGGGGTCACCGATCTCGACAAGGGCTACTGCTTCGTCTGGGTGGCCAACACCGGAACCGGGCAGGCGCTGGAGCGGCTCAAGGCCACGGAGCTGGAACGGGTCGCCTGGCAGCAGCTCGTGGGGGCCGGCGACGGTCAGCGGGTCAGCGGCGGCAAGTACTTCTTCGGCGTCGCCGGCATCGGCACCACGTCCCTGATCGTCGAGGACAACGGGACTCTCGGGCTGGCCGACCAGCTGCTCTCCGAGCTCTCCGTGGGCACGACAGTGGTCTGCGACTACCACGACCCCCGGGGGCGCAGCCGCTTCCTGGTCATGGCCGATCGGGTCGTCGAGCTGGAGTTCGATCCCACGGCGGACGGCCGGCGCCTGGGTACCCGGGCGGCGGAGCTGGCTTCGGTGATCAACGCGGTCGGCTTCACCGCGAAAAACCCGAAGACCTCGCAGGCGGCCGCTTTCGCGCTGGCGGAGCGGCTCACCGGCGTACCCCTGACCCTGGACCTTTTGAAGGAACGGACGTACCTGTTCAGCTCGACCCCGCGGTGAAAGAGTCGCGGTGAAAGAGTCATTGGCCGTTCGGTTGTTGCAGTCCCGGTTGCGGCGGGCCAATATCCACGTGTGACGATGCGCACACCGGAGTTCCTTTCGATCGGCGAGGCCGCGGTTCTCATGCGGTTTCCACGGTGGCGCGTGCTTGATCTGTGTGCGCGGGGCTTTCTTCCGTACGTCAATGTCGGTCCGCAGCGCCGGGTGCGCCGGTCCGATGTGGAGGCTCTGATTCACCCTGTGCTGACTCGGGAACAGACCGAGCAGCTGTGGTTGCATCGGGCGATCGCCGCGAAGCTGGCCGCCCATCCGCCGGCCGTCCTGGCGGCGGCGGCGATCAATCTGCGGCGGTTGCGGCAGCTGCACCCCGAGGGCGCGGAATGGACGTGGCTCGATCGCTGGGAGGCGCTGCTGGACGGTGGCGTGGCCGCGGTCATAGACGTGTTGACCTCTCCGGCGGAGCATGCGGTGAAGCTGCGCAGCACGTCGCCGTTCGCCGGCGTGCTGTCCGAGGCGGAGCGGCGGGCGGTGCTGTGGGCACTCGCCGAAAGCCGTCGTGACCAGGCAAGACCGATGCGCCTGGAAACGTTGGAGCGGGTCATGCGCGCAGTGTGAGTCGTCGATCACAAACTGCATCAGGACCTTATGTATCTCGCGGATCCGGGCAGATAGTGGAGATCGTCTGCACCCCCGGGGAGGTACCGATGCCGACGACCATTCCTTCTCTGAACACCGCCACGCGGCTCAAGGATCTGCTCGAATCGCTGTTACAGGCGCCGATGCCCGTACGGCTGCGAGCCTGGGACGGCTCCGAGGCCGGCCCCACCGACGCCCCGGTGCTGGTGATCCGCAACAAGCGGGCGCTGCGCCGGATCATCTGGCAGCCGAACGAGCTCGGGCTGGCCCGGGCGTACGTCTCGGGCGAGATCGACCTCGAGGGCGACCTGTACGAGGCGCTGACGCGGCTGGCCGCCCTGATCTGGCGCGCCCCCGATCTGCGGGACATCCCGATCCGCTCGGTCTTCGGCGACCTGGTGCGCCTCGGCCTGCTCGGCACCCAGCCGAAGCCGCCGGCGGAGGAGATGGTCGTCTCCGGCAACCGGCACAGCAAGCGGCGGGACCGGCAGGCGATCAGCCACCATTACGACGTCGGCAACGACTTCTACCGGATCGTGCTCGGGCCGAGCATGGTCTACTCCTGCGCCTACTGGACGTCCGACGAGCCGGGTTACGGGCTGGCCGACGCGCAGCGCGACAAGCTCGACCTGATCTGCCGCAAACTCGGCCTCGAGCCTGGCATGCGCCTGCTCGACGTCGGATGCGGCTGGGGCAGCCTGGCCATCCACGCCGCCCGCGAGTACGGCGTCCGGGTCCTCGGCATCACGCTCTCGACCGAGCAGGCCGAGTACGCCCGTAAGCAGGTCGCCGAGGCCGGCCTGACCGACCAGGTCGAGATCCGGGTGCAGGACTACCGCGACCTCGACGACGGGCCGTTCGACGCGATCTCCAGCGTCGGCATGGCCGAGCACGTCGGCACCGGGCCGTACAGGGAGTACGCGCAGATCCTCTACGGCCAGCTGAAGCCCGGCGGCCGCTTGCTCAACCACCAGATCTCCCGGTTGCGCCTGGCCGAGAAGCAGCCGCATCAGCAGCGTTCCTTCATCGACGCGTACGTCTTCCCGGACGGCGAGCTGGCGCCCATCGGCACCACGACCACGCTGCTGGAAGAAGCCGGTTTCGAGGTACGCGACGTGCACGCGCTCCGGGAGCACTACGGCCGCACCCTGCGGGCGTGGGTGGCGAACCTGGAGTCCGACTGGGCCGAGGCCATGGAGCTGACCAGTCCCGGTCGCGCCCGGGTGTGGCGGCTCTACATGGCGGCCTCGGCGCTCGCCTTCGAACAGGCACGAATCGGTGTGAACCAGGTCCTCGCGGTCAAGGAGCACCGGGACGGTACGAGCGATATGCC
This sequence comes from Actinoplanes sp. NPDC048796, assembly GCF_040650035.1. NCBI lineage: Bacteria > Bacillati > Actinomycetota > Actinomycetes > Micromonosporales > Micromonosporaceae > Actinoplanes > Actinoplanes sp. NPDC048796. Next base: position 876,722 of record NZ_JBEZGO010000003.1, read on the forward strand.
CGCTACCCGCAGTTCCTATTCGGTGTGATCGATCCCGTTACCGTCCACCAGTCCATTTCGGTCGGTGACGGTTCGACTACGTAGGAACGAATCCGGACGTTATCCACAGGTTTTTGCTCTGGTCGTGCGTGAACCCTCGGCATCCGGCTAGCCTGCGATCGTGGACGAACGAAAACGGGCCGCCGCCGTGATCGTGCGGGATGGGCGCGTGCTGATGGTGCACGAGCGCAGCCGGCGATCCGGTGGCGGCGAGTGGTGGACCCTGCCCGGCGGCGGTCTGGAGCCGGGCGAGACCGCCGAGCAGGCCGTCCGGCGGGAGGTGTTCGAGGAGACCGGCCTGGTGGTCGGCGAGGCCCGGCACATCCTCGAGATGCCGTACCCGTCGGGCATGACCTCGGTCTTCTCGGTGACCGTGGCCGACGGCGAGCCCCGGGTGGGCGCCGACGACGGCATCGGGCCGGAGCCGCTGGGGCTCGACTGGCTGCCCGCGCCGGAGCTGCCGATCGAGACGCACGGCGGGGTTCCGGTCCCGCCGATGATCGTCGTGCTGCCGGCGGCGTAAGAGCTATCGGGCCGCCCCGGCCCGATCGGGGGTGCGGCCGGAGGCCCGGGTTGAGGCCCGGTCTGGGGCGCCGTCCGGGGTGCGGTCGGGGGCGGACGCGGCGGCGGTGTGGTTCGAGGTCGCGGTCTGAAGGCGAGCGGCGGCGTGCACCATCCGGGTGACCGGAGCCGGCGTGGAGGATGGCGCCGCGGCGGCGGCCATCGCGGGACCCTGGGCCGGCCGGTTCCGCGCGGCGCGGCGGCGCTGAGTGACGAAGAAGGCGCAGGCGGCGCCGTAGGCGGCCGCCAGTCCCAGCCCCACGTACTGCTCGGCGCCGGTCTGCACGATGGCCATCATCAGGGCCAGCTCGGCCCACAGGCCGAGCAGCACCGCGTTCACCGTGTCGGACCGGCTCCAGCGGGCCGGAAACCCTCGGCGGGCCTGCCGCTTGATCTCCACGGCGAGCGAATGGGTCAGCCCGGCGGTCAGGACGATGAGCAGGAACGTGGCGAAGACGGAGTGGGTGCCCCCGCCGGAGGCGGCCGCTATCGCGGTACCGCCGGCCAGCAGAGCCAGGCCGCTGACGGTACCTACACGAGAGCTACGACGTTCCTCCACAGCCTCTGTAAGTCGGCACGATCGGTCCCGGCCTGAGGACTAGTTCACCCCGGGGTGGGAGGACTACCAGGCGAGCGGAGTATTGAGCGAGGATGGCGGACGTGATGGGAAGCCTGAAGCTCGAACCCGCCCAGTCCCGCCCCGATCTGCTGGCCGCGCCGGTCTCCAAGGCTCTGGCCGTCTGGCCCGAGGACGCGCCGGTCGACGCCGACCAGGTGCTGGTGGCCCCGATCGACCCCGAGCTGGCCGACACGGCGGCGTTCTGCGAGGCGTACGACGTGGGTCTGGACGTCTCGGCCAACTGTGTGATCGTCGCGGGTCGCCGCGGTGAGGTGACCCGCTACGCGGCCTGCATCGTCCTGGCCACCACCCGGGCCGACGTGAACGGCGTCGTCCGCCGCTACCTGGACGCGCGCAAGGCGAGCTTCGCCCCGATGGACGACGCGGTCCGCCTGACCGGGATGGAGTACGGCGGGATCACCCCGATCGGCCTGCCCGCGGACTGGCCGATCCTGGTCGACGCCCGGGTCGCGGCCGCGCCGCACGTGATCGTCGGATCGGGTGTCCGGCACAGCAAGATCGCTATCGCCGGACCGGCCCTCGGTGCCCTGCCGGGCGCCGAGGTGATCCCCGACCTGGCGAAGCCGATCGACTAACGTCAATGCCGTTTCACGTGGAACATCATCGACCGGCGTCGACGGCCTCGCGGCGGGCGATCTCCTCCAGGGCGGTCAGGATCGTGGCCGAGTCCTGGGCGCCCTGGATGGCGTACTTGCCGTCCACCACGAAGAACGGAACGCTGGAGATGCCGAGCTCGCGCGCCTCGGTCAGGTCGGTCTCGACCGCGCTCGTGCCGGCGTCGGTGTCGAGGTAGGCGGCCGCCGCCGTCTCGTCGAGGCCGATCGAGCCGGCCACACCGGCCAGCGCCTTGCGGGAGCCGACGTCGATGCCCTCGGCGAAGTGCGCCCGCTGAAGCGCGTCCAGCATCTCGGCCTGGCGGCCCTGGTTCGCGGCCCACGCGATCAGCCGGTGGCTGTCGAACGTGTTGGCCGCGACGGCCCGGTCGTAGTCGATCGTGATGCCCTCGCCGTCGGCGATCGAGGTCACGTGCCCGAGCATCTGGTCGACCCGCTCGGCGCCGCCGAACTTGGCCGTCATGGCTTGCTTGATAGGCAGTGGCTCCGGCACCGGGGCCGGGTCGAGCTGGAACGCGCGGTAGGTGACCGTGACGTCGCCCGGGTACTCCGCCAGGGCCTTGTCGAGGCGGTGCCGGCCGAGGTAGCACCAGGGGCAGACGACGTCGGACCAGACCTGAATATCCACGAGACGGAACCCTAACGTGCCGCGACCTGGGCGGCGATCTGCCGCTTGAGCCGGGCCAGAATCGCCGAGCCGCCACGGATGCGCAGCGGGCTGATCGCCTGGGCCAGGCCCATTCGCGCGTAGAGGTCGTCGGGGACGGCGAGGATCTCGGCGGTCGTCGCGCCGGCCAGGCCCTCGGCCAGGATGCCGGCGAAGGCCCGCGTGGTCGGCGCCTCGGGCGGGCAGTCGAACCAGGTGACCACGGTGTCGTCCGGCTGCACCGTGGCTTTGAGGAAGAACTGGGTCTGGCACTCGGGCACCTGCTCCATGCCGTCGTGCCCGGCCAGGTCGGCCGGGAGCGGCGGCATGGAGTCGGCGAACTCGAGCAACATCTCGAGCACCACGTCACGCGGCGCCGAGGCGAACTCGTCGACGATCTCGGCGAGTCTTACTGGCATGTCGGTCACAAAGTGACCCTACTCAGGCCGGACTCAGGCCGGCGCGGACGTCGGCAGGAGTGCCACATCGCTGAGGCTGATGATGCCGACCACCTTGCGGTCGGCGTCGCAGACCAGCAGCCGGCGGACGCCGCGCTCACGCATCGCCTGCACGGCCTCGTCCACGGTGGCCGACTGCTCCACCATGATGAGCTCGTGCGAGGTGACGTCGCCGAGCGACGTCGTCTTGACCGGCAGGTTCTCGGCGATGGCCCGCACCACGATGTCGCGGTCGGTGACCAGGCCGACCATCGTCGGCCCGCGGGTCACCACGACGTCGCCGATGGCGCGATCGCGCATCACCTGGGCCGCCTCGTCCAGCATGGTCGCCTCTGGCAGGTAGACCACCTGTCGGGTCATGACATCAGCGACCGATGGTCTCGCCATGCGCACACCTCCCATGTTGTGAATGGAGTTACCCGAGTGCCGACGTGATTACACGCGGTATGTCCGTGATCGGCACCTCTTCGCGGGCGCCTGTGCGGCGATCGCGAAATTCGGCGAATCCCTCGGCCAGTCGCCGGCCCACCACGACGGACCGGGCGACCCCGATGAGCTCGGCGTCGGTGAACTTCACGCCGGGTGACACGTTCGGCCGGTCGTCGACGAGAACCCGCAGTCCCGCGTCCCGCAGCGCGGCGCCGAGCGACAGCGCCGCCTGAATCTGGCCGTCCTTGCCGGCGGCCACGATGTGCACGTCGGCCGGAGCCACCTCGTCCGGCCACAGCAGTCCCCGCTCGTCGTGGTGCTGCTCGGCGATGGCGGCGACCGCGCGGGACACCCCGATGCCGTACGAGCCCATGGTCGGCCGCACCGGCTTGCCGTCCGCCCCCAGCACGTCCACCTTGAACGCCTCGGTGTAGCGGCGGCCGAGCTGGAAGATGTGCGCGATCTCGATGCCCCGGCGGATGGTGAGGGCGCCGTCCGCGCAGGCCGGGCAGGGATCGCCGGCGCGCACCTCGGCCGCCTCGATCGTGTCGTCGACGGTGAAGTCGCGGCCGGCGACCACGTTCACGGCGTGGCGGCCGGGCTCGTTGGCCCCGGTCAGCCAGGCCGTGCCCGGGGCCACCCGTGGGTCGGCCCGGTAGCGCACCTTGATGCCCTGCGGGCCGATGTAGCCCTTGACCAGGTCGGGCCGGGAGTCGAAGTCGTCGAAGAGGGTGGCGGTGGCCGGCGCCAGCGCGGCGTCGAGCCGCTTCAGGTCGACCTCACGGTCGCCGGGCACGCCGATCACCAGCAGCTCGTCCTCCGCGCCGGGGCGGTGCACGGTGACCACCACGTTCTTCAGCGTGTCGGCGGCCGTCCAGTCGGTGCGCCCGCCGAGGGCGCGGGCGTTGGCCAGGTCGACGAGCGAGGCGATCGTCGGTGTGCCGGGGGTGTCGTGCACGGAGAGGTGTTCGAGCTCACGAGCCGAAGGCGCCGGCGCGGGTGTGATGACCGCCTCGGTGTTCGCCGCGTACGAGCATGAGGTGCAGCCGACGTACGTGTCCTCACCCACCTCACTCTCGGCCAGGAACTCCTCGGAGGCGGAGCCGCCCATGGCGCCCGACACGGCCGAGACGATCGTGTGCTCGAGCCCGAGGCGGGCGAACGCGCGCTGGTAGGCCGCGCGCACCTCGCCGTAGGCCGACGTCAGCTCCTGGTCGGTGAGCGAGAACGAGTACGCGTCCTTCATCAGGAACTCGCGGCCGCGCAGCAGGCCGGCCCGGGAACGGGCCTCGTCGCGGTACTTCGTCTGGATCTGGAACAGCAGCAGCGGGAAGTCGCGGTAGGAGCTGGTCATGTCCTGCACGAGCAGGGTGAACATCTCCTCGTGGGTGGGCGCGAGCAGGTAATCGGCGCCGCGCCGGTCCTTGAGCGTGAAGATGTCGTCGCCGTACTCGGTCCAGCGGTTGGTCGCCTCGTAGGGCTCGCGCGGCAGCAGCGCCGGGAACGACACCTCCTGCGCGCCGATCGCCTCCATCTCGTCCCGGACGATCGCGGCGACCCGGTCGAGCACGAGCTTGCCGAGCGGCAGCCACGTATATCCACCCGGGGCGGCGCGGCGGATGTACCCGGCGCGCAGCAGCAGCCGATGACTCGGCACCTCAGCCTCGGCCGGCTCCTCACGAAGGGTGCGAAGCAGCAAGGTGGACATTCGCAGAAGCATGCGGAGCAGCGTAGATACCCTGCCGGGGGTGAGGCCACCGCTTTACTCCGTGTCGCCATCGTCACGCTACCGACGGCCTTGCTTCGGTGGAAACGTGTTCCCCACGAGCAAAAGTGAAAGCACGTTAAGGGGGGCCGCCGGATGGCCTGGAAAAGCTTCGTGGCAATGGGGGACAGCTTCACCGAGGGGCTGAACGACGCTTACCCGGACGGTAGTTTCCGGGGCTGGGCCGACCTGGTGGCCGCCCGCATGGCCGTCGACGCGGGACCCGACTTCGGATACGCGAACCTGGCGATCCGCGGCAAGCTGCTCGGCCAGATCGTCGACGAGCAGCTGGAGCCGGCGCTGGCCATGCGGCCGGGCCTGGTCAGCTTCGCGGCCGGCGGCAACGACTCGCTGCGGCCCCGCGTCGACCCGTACGCGCTGGTCGAGCGGATGGAATCGGTCGTTTCCCGGGTACGGGCCACGGGTGCCGACATGATCCTGTTCCGCTTCGCCGACGTCACGGTCAACCTGCCCGCGATGCTCGGGCGCCGGGCCGCGGTGCTCAACGACGGGGCCCGGGCGCTGGGGGAGAAGTACGGCGCGTACGTCGTCGACCTGTTCGCCGACGACGCCTTCCGCCACCCGCACATGTGGGCGCCCGACCGGCTGCACCTCTCGCCCGCCGGTCACCGCCGTGTCGCCGGCCACGTGCTGAACGCGCTCGGCGTCGGCTGCGACGACCAGTGGATGCTGGTGCCGCCGAACCCGGAGCCCACCCCGTGGCTGCTCGCCCGCGGCGCCGACCTGCGGTGGGCCCGGGAACACCTGGCACCCTGGGTCAGCCGGCATCTGCGTGGCCACTCGTCGGGCGAACACGTCGTGGCCAAGCGCCCGCAACTGGCCCCCGTGACGGGCGACATCGCGGCCTAGCGAAGGACTAGCGTGGCAACCATGTCCGTTGCGAACGATCCGGCGCCGGCGCTTCAGGCGTACGCCCATCCCGACAAGCTCGTCACCACCGAGTGGCTCGCCGCCAACCTCGACACCCCGGGCCTGGTGGTGGTCGAGTCGGACGAGGACGTGCTTCTCTACGACACCGGCCACATCCCGGGCGCCGTCAAGGTCGACTGGCATCTGGAGCTCAACGACCAGCTCACCCGCGACTACCTCGACCCGGCCGCGTTCGCCGCGCTGCTGTCGGCCAAGGGCATCGGCCGCGACGACACGATCGTCTTCTACGGCGACAACTTCAACTGGTGGGCCGCGTACGCCCTGTGGGTCTTCGAGCTCTTCGGCCACCGCGACGTCCGCCTGCTCGACGGCGGCCGCCAGAAGTGGGCGGCCGAGGGCCGCCCGCTGACCCGCGACCGCACCGAGCGGCCGGCCGCCGACTACCCGGTGCCGGTCCGCAACGACGCCGAGATCCGCGCCTTCCGCGACCAGGTCATGGCCCACATCAGCAGCGGCCGCCCGCTGGTCGACGTGCGCTCCCCGCAGGAGTACACGGGCGAGCTGACCCACATGGAGGCCTACCCGCAGGAGGGCGCGCTGCGCGGCGGGCACATCCCCGGCGCGGTCAGCAAGCCGTGGAAATCTGCGGCCAACGAGGACGGCACCTTCAAGCCGGCCGACGAGCTGACCAAGATCTACAGTGACGAGCTCGGGCTCGACTCGAGCGACGACATCATCGCGTACTGCCGGATCGGTGAGCGGTCGAGCCACACCTGGTTCGTGCTGCACCACCTGCTCGGCTACCCGCAGGTCCGCAACTACGACGGCTCGTGGACCGAGTGGGGCAACCTCGTGCGGGCACCCATCGCGAAGGGCACGGAGCCCGGCGGCCTGAGCTAGCCGGCGACGAACGGGGCGGCGTCGAAAACCGCCCCGTTCTTGTCGGTGGGTGGCGGTACCTTGTCCGCCGTGAGCAACACGTTCCAGGTCGATCTCCGGGGCATCGTCGACCTGCTGAGTCACCACCTCTACGCGAGCCCACGCGTCTACGTCCGCGAGCTGCTTCAAAACGCGGTCGATGCGATCACCGCCACCGGTGACCTCGCGTCCGGCTCGGTGACGATCACCACCGGCGACCACGGCCTGCGCGTCGACGACAACGGCATCGGGCTCACCGAGGCTCAGGTGCACGAGTTGCTGGCCACCATCGGCCGCAGCTCGAAACGCGACGAGCTCGGCTTCGCGCGACACGAGTTCCTCGGCCAGTTCGGCATCGGCCTGCTCTCGTGCTTCCTGGTCGCCGACGAGATCCGGGTACACACCCGCCGGGCCGGCGCCGAGCCCGTGTTGTGGACCGGTTACTCCGACGGCCGCTACGACGTTCGCGCCGGTGACGGCCGCGAGCCCGGGACGACGGTCACCCTGCTGCCGCGCCGCGGCTCGGAGCATTTGTTGAGCCGTACGACAGTTCGTGAGCTCGCCGAGCTTTACGGCTCGCTGCTGCCGGTGCGGGTCGAGGTCGACGGTGAGCGGGTGACCACCGGCGCGGTGCCGTGGGAACACCAGGACGCGGCCCTCACGGCGTACGGGGAAAAGGTCTTCGGTTTCCGGCCTTTCGACACCGTCGAGCTCGCCGTGCCCGAGGCGGGCCTGACCGGCGTCGCGTTCATCCTGCCGACACCGGTCAACCCGGCCACCCGCGGTGGTCACCGGGTCTATCTCAAGCGCATGCTGCTCTCCGAGGGCGTCGAGGGCCTGCTGCCGGAGTGGGCGTTCTTCGCCCGTTGCGTGGTCGACAGCACCGAGCTGCGGCCCACCGCGAGCCGCGAGGCGCTGTACGACGACGGCCTGCTGGCCGACACCCGGGAGGCGATCGCCGATCAGCTGCGCGGCTGGCTGGTCCGGCTCGCCGCCACCGATCCGCGCCGGCTGGCCCGCTTCCTCGAGGTCCACCACCTCGGGGTCAAGGCGCTCGCGCTGCACGACGACGAGATGCTGCGCCTGGTCGAGCAGTGGTTCGCGATGGAGACCAACATGGGCCGGCTGACGCTGGCCGAGTTCCGCGAGCGGTACGGCGTGATCCGCTACGCGGCCACCACCGACGAGTTCCGTCAGCTCGCCGCCGTGGCCGCGGCCCAGGAGGTGGCCCTGATCAACGGCGGCTACGTCTACGACGCCGACCTGATTCAGCGGCTGACCACAGTGGACTCCGACGTTCGGGTCGAAAGGCTCGAGCCGGCCGACCTGGCCACCCGGTTCACCGCCGTCGACACCGAGACCGAGCTGCGGCTGCGCCCGTTCCTCACCGCGGCCCAGCGCCGGCTCGACCGGCTCGGCTGCGAGGTCCAGGTCCGCGCGTTCGACCCGGCCAGCCTGCCCGCGCTCTACCTGGTGAGCCGGTCGGCCGCCTTCCACGAGGAGTTCACCGCCGGCCGTGACCGCGCCGACGACCTGTGGGGCGGCGTGCTCGACGCGCTCGCCCACACGGCGCCGCCCGACCGCCCGCAACTCGTGCTCAACCACCGCAATCCGTTGGTGCGCCGGGTGATCGCCATCGCCGACCCGGAGCTGATCGGCCTCGCCGTCGAGTCCCTCTACGGCCAGGCCCTGCTGCTCGGTCACCACCCGATCAAGCCGGCCGACGCCGCGTTGCTGACCACGTCGTTCCTGGGCCTCCTGGAGCGCGCCGTCCCCCAGGAGGACCGATGAAAACCGCCGAGGAGCTGCGGGACCTGCTGTCCCAGGCCGAGGACATGCCGTACGGTGCGGCTCGCACCGCCCTGGCCGAGCAGATCCTGCGCCACGTCGACGCGGCCGGCGACCCGTTCCTGTCCTTCATGGCGCGGCTGATCGCCACCAACAGCTTCGTCTACGGTGGTGAGCCGGCCAAGGGCTTCGTCACCTTCTCCTGGTGCGTCAGCGACTTCGACCGCAACCCCCAGCCCTACCACCAGCGCGCCCAGCACAATCTGCTCTGGCTGTTCAAGACCATGGTCAACGCGCTGACCAAGTTCCCCGAGGTGCCGCTGGCCCGGACGTACGCGGTTCTCGACGACATGGAGCGGCGCTACCGGGAGTACGGGCAGGGCCTGGGCGCGCTCTACAAATACCGCTACGTCGTGGCCGACCACGTCGGGCTGCGCGACGAGGCCGACTCCTGGTATGAGAAGTGGCAGGCCGCCCCGCGCGACAGCCTCTCCGACTGCGTCGGCTGCGATCCGACCGACGTCGCGGGCTATCTCGCCGCCCGCGGCCGGTTCGCCGAGGCCGTCGAGCATGCCCACCCGGTGCTCGAGGGCACGCTCAACTGCACCGAGCAGCCGCAGGCGATCCTCGAGGAGCTGATGGTTCCGTACCTGTTGACCGGCCGGGAGTCCGACGCCGCCGACGCACACCGCCGCTCGTACCGTCTTCAGCGGGCCAACCTGGCCGACATGGCCGACGTCGCCGGCCACATCACCTTCTGCGCGCGCACCGGCAACGAGCACCGCGGCCTGGAAATCCTGCAACGGCACATCGACTGGCTCGACAAGGCGCCGTCACCCGCGGCGGCGATGGAGTTCGCCGCGGCCGGCGGCCACCTGCTTCGCCGCGTCACCGACCTGGGCCACGGCGACGCGGTCGTGCGCCGCCTCGACCGCCCCGACATCACCGCGGCCGAGCTCGCCACCGAGCTCGCGACCCAGGCCACCGACCTGGCCGCCCGGTTCGACGCCCGCAACGGCACCACGGCCCAGAGCGCTCGCATCGCCGGCTGGCTGGCCCGCGAGCCCTTCGGTGTCGAGGTACCCCTGTCACCGACCCAGCGGGTCACACCGGCCCCACCGCCGTTCAAGGTGGACATTCCTGATATTTCCGAGGATCTGAGTGCGGCCGAACTGCTCGACCTGGCCGAGGAGCACGCCGGGGCCGATCGCGACGACGCCATGGTGGCGGCGCTGGCCGAGTTCGACCGGCGGTTCCCCGAGCCCGCCGGCGAGGAGGCCGGCCGGCGCGCCGCCCTCGAGGGCGCGGCCCTCGACTGGCGCGAGGACCCCGAGGCGGTCGAACGGACCTGGCGCCGCGCGTTCGACCTGCTGACCGAGGCCGGCTCGGCCGAGCGGGCGGCCGCGACCGGTGGTCGGCTCGGCGTCCTCTACTGCCTGACCGACCGGCCCGACGAGGGATTCGCCCTGGTGCGGGCCGAGGTGGCGCACATGACGGAGCACGGCGACGACCGCCGCCGGTCGAGTGCCTGGTCGCGCTTGGCCGTCGCCCAGTTCCTGGCCGGCGACTTCGCCGCCGCCGGTGACAGCCTCGACCGGGCCGACGAGTTCGCCGAGGCCGCCGGCCTGCCACGGCACCGCGCCGACAACGAGATCTGGCGCGTCCGCATCCTCATGGCCGCCGACGAATCGGCCGCCGACGAATCGGTCCCCGCCGAGTCGGCCGGCGGCGAATCGGCCGGCGGCGAATCGGTCCCCGCCGAATCGGCCTCGGAGGGGCTGGATCGGCGCGGGCGGGCTCTGGCCGCGGCGATGCGTGCGCGTGACTTCTACCGCGAGCACGGCCCGGCGTCCCGGCTGGCCGAGGCCGCGCTGATGGTCGCCGACCTCTCCACCGACGCCGAGCAGGTGGCCGAGGCCTTCGGCGAGGCGCTGGCCGGTGGCGGTTCCCAAGTGGCGCTGATGGCCCGGGCCGGGCGCGGGCGGGCGCTTCTCCACCTCGACCGGGCCGCCGAGGCCGTACCCGACCTGGTCGAGGCCGTTGCCCTCTGCGCCGAGCAGGGCGAAGAGCGGAACGGTGCCGTTGTTCGGCAGGAGCTCGCCATCGCGTACATGCGATCGGGCCGTCCGGTCGAGGCGGCCGAGGTCGCCGAGGAGGCACTGCTGCTCTTCGAACGACTCGAACTCGACGGTCCGGCCGACGACGTGCGGTTTCTGCTCGCCGGGCTCTACCGGGAGATCGGTGATCAGCACGGCGCCCTCACCATCTACCAGGCGCTGATCGAGCGTCTGGCCGACAACCCGGCCGGGCGGGGCCAGGTCGGTGAGCAGGCCGGGGCGCTGCTGTACGACCTCGACCGTGACGCCGAAGCGGCCCAGGTTTTCCAGGCCGCGGCCGAGGCGCTGCACGAGGCCGGTGACCTCATCGGCGAGCTGCGGCTCCTGCGCCGGCGGGTGAGTGCCCTGCACTTCGCCGACGACGCGCCCACCGGGCTGGCCGTCGCCGAGCAGGCCGAGAGGCTTTACGCCGAGCTTCCGCCCGAGCTGGCCGCCGAGCCGAACGCCATCTGGCAGCGCTCGATGGTCGCCCGCGAGGCCGCCGGCCTGCTGTTGGCCCGCGGACGGCATGCCGAAGCCGTGCCTCTTCTGGAGGGTTTGCCGGAGCGTTTGCGGGCAATCGGTGCCGAGGAGGATGCGGCCGCGATCGAGAACATGCTGGAAGAGGCGCGAAACCCTACTGATGAGTAGAATCCTTAACGCACGTTAAGCATTCGGCTTGACAGAGGGTTAGAGTGACCTCGTGACAACGGTTGATCAGCAGCAGCGCCCGGGGCCGCCCACGCCCCGGCGCCGGTCGCGCCGCGACGAGATCCTGGAGATCGCGGTAGGCCTGTTCGCGTCCCGTGGATATCACGGTGTCTCGATGGATGACATCGGGTCGGCGGCCGGGGTGACCGGCCCGGCGCTCTATCACCACTTCGCCGGCAAAGAGGCGATGCTCGTGGCGGCGCTCATCCCGGTGAGCGAGGGCCTGCTGCACGGCGGTGAGGCCCGCGTCGCGCTGCACCCCGACGACGCCAGCGCCGCGCTCGCCGACCTGATCGACTTCCACGTCGAGTTCGCCCTGGCCAACCCGGCCGTCATCGCGCTGCATCTGCACGAGCTCGACCGCCTGCCCGAGGAGCCGCGGCGTCAGATCCGCAAGCTTCAGCGGCTTTACGTCGAGGAGTGGGTGGGCGTGCTGGGCAAGCTGCGTCCCGAGCTCGACGCGGCCGAGGCCCGGGTGCTCGCGCACGCGGCGTTCGGTCTCATGAACTCGACACCGTTCCTCGGCGGTGAGGTCGACCGGCGCCGCCGGGCCGCGCTGCTGCGCGAGGCCGCCGTCCACGCGCTGACGGGGCGCTGAGGCCGATGATCGAGTCGCTGCTCGTCGCGAACCGGGGCGAGATCGCCCGGCGGATCATCCGGACCGCGCGCCGGCTCGGCATCCGCACGATCGCCGTGCACTCCGAGCCCGATGCCGGCCTGCCGTTCGTGCTCGAGGCCGACGAGGCGGTCTGCGTCGGCCCGGCCAACCCGGCTCAGAGCTACCGCAACGCCGAGGCCATCCTGGCCGCCGCGAAATCGACCGGCGCTCAGGCGATCCACCCCGGCTACGGCTTCCTCAGCGAGAACGCCGACTTCGCCCGGGCGGTCGAGGCCAACGGCCTGATCTGGGTCGGGCCGGGTCCCGAGGCCATCGCCGCGATGGGCGACAAGATCAACGCGCGCAACATCATGGCCGCGGCCGGTGTGCCGGTCGCGCCCGGCTCACACGATCCGGCGGCCACTGTGGACGCCGCTGTCGCGTCGGCCACCGAGATCGGCTACCCGGTGATGGTCAAGGCCGCCGCCGGCGGTGGCGGCATGGGCATGGCGGTCGCCGGCGACGAGCAGGCGCTGCGCGCCGAGTACGACAAGGTACGCGGCTTCGCCGAGCGCATGTTCGGCGACGGCTCGGTGCTGATCGAGCGCTACTTCCCCCGGGTACGCCACGTCGAGGTGCAGATTCTCGGCCTGGCCGACGGCCGGGTGATCGCCCTGTCCGAGCGCGAGTGTTCGGTGCAGCGCCGCAACCAGAAGCTGGTGGAGGAGACGCCCAGCCCGGCCGTGTCGCCCGAGCTGCGCGAGCGTTTCCTGGCCGCCGCGGTGCGGGCCGGCGAGGCGGTCGGGTACCGCAACGCCGGCACCGTCGAGTGCCTGCTCGACCCCACCACCGGCGAGTTCTTCTTCCTCGAGATGAACACGCGCCTCCAGGTGGAACACCCGATCACCGAGATCATCCACGGCATCGACCTGGTCGAGGAGCAGCTGCGGATCGCCTCGGGTGAGCCGGTGAACGTCACGACAGCGACCCGAGGCCACGCCATCGAGTTCCGCGTCAACGCCGAGGACCCGAAACGCTTCTTCCCCGGCCCCGGCCAGATCACCACGTGGGTCGAGCCGAGCGGCGAGGGCGTCCGCGTCGACTCCGGCTACGCCGAGGGCACGGCGGTCACCCAGCATTACGACTCGCTGATGGCCAAGCTGATCGTGGTCGGCGCCGACCGGGACGAGGCCCTGGCGCGGGCCCGGGACGCGGTCGCCGGTTTCCAGATCGCCGGCCCCAAGAACAACCTGCCCTTCTTCGCCGAGCTGCTGGAGAACCCGGAGTTCCTGTCCGGCGACTACGACACCGGCATCGTGTCCCGAATGAGGTGATCCCCCGATGACGTCCGTGAGCATCCGAGAGGTCGCGCCGCGGGACGGGTTGCAGAACGAGGAGCCCATCCCGACCGACGCCAAGGTCGCGCTGATCGACGCGCTGAGCGGGACGGGCGTACGGCGAATCGAGGCCGTCTCGTTCGTCCATCCCAAGGCGATCCCGCAGATGGCCGACGCCGACGAGGTCTGGTCACGGGCCGCGAAAAATCCGGAGATCCGTTATTCGGCGCTGATCCCGAACACCCGCGGCGCGCAGCGGGCCCTGGCGGCCGGCTTCCGCGAGATCGAGGTCGTCGTGTCCGCGTCGGACACTCACAACCGGCGCAACCTCAACCGCTCCACCGACGAGTCGCTCGACGACATCGCCTCGCTCGTCCCGCTGATCCACGAGGCCGGCGCGACGGTCGAGGTGATCGTCGCGACCAGTTTCGGCTGCCCGTTCGAGGGCGACATCGATCCCGACCGGGTCGCGGGGATCGTGGCCCGGGTCCGCGCCGACGGCGCCGACCGCATCGCCTTCGGCGACACGACCGGCATGGCGACTCCTCGCCGGGTCCGTGACCTGCTTTCCGCCGTCCGCCCCGACCTTCTTCATTTCCACAACACCAGGGGTACGGGGCTGGCCAACATCCTCACCGCGCTCGAGCTGGGGGTGACCGAGTTCGACGCGAGCGTCGGCGGTATCGGTGGCTGTCCTTACGCGCCCGGCGCCTCGGGGAACGTGGCCACCGAGGAGGTCGTCCACATGCTTCACGACATGGGCCTCGACACCGGGATCGACCTCGACCGTCTGATCGCCGTCGCCGGGGAGGCCGAGAAACTGCTCGGCCGTACCCTGCCGTCCGGTGTTCTACGCGCGGGGCCACGAACGAGATTGGTGTGATTTCCCCCGCAGCACGCTGCGATCATTTTTCCGATTCGTCCGCGTGACCGCTGTCCCGTCGTTTCGTTACCAATACCGAGTGGCCGATATCGCCGAATACGGCGGATCCGCCACCGGTTCGAGTCGAAACGACGAGGGGCGGAACATGACGGGACTGGGGGTCGGGCGTACGCGCACGGCGTACCCACTGCCGATCGTGCCGCCCGCCGGCGAATCCACGCCCGTGCCGCCTCACATCCAGGGGGCGGAGTGGCGTTCGGAGCGCCGCGCGCGCCGGCACACCGGATCCCGGTGGAGCCTGCGAGTCCTCGTCGTCGGCGGTCTGGCCGGTGCGGCCTGGCTGCTCACCGGTGCCGCCGCGCAGGCCGCGGACCGGGTCGACGGGCCGGACGGCTCGTTGCTCGGCTCCGTCATCGGCGCCGACACCACAGCTCCGGTCACCGGTCTCCTGCAGGCGGCTGTCCAGCCGCTGGAGTCGGAACAACCGGACCACCAGCGACACGTCGTGACCGACATCCTCGACGTTCCCCGGCGGGTTCTCTCCCATCCGGCGGAGACTGTCGACGAGGTCACCGACGACACCGACCCGGTGGACGCCGCCGTGAGCGACGTCGACCAGGTCCTGTCGGGTGTCACCGGCACAATCCGCCTCATCGGCGGCCCGGAGACCCCGCAGCGGCTCACCGCGGTGACCGACGCGGTCATCGAGACCGAGAGCCCGGCCGCCGAGCGGCCGGAGCCTTCGGAAGAGGAACGGCCACAGCCGGCCGGCGAGCCGGCCCACGCCGCCGCGATGAGTCCTGTCCCGATCACCAAGACCTTCCGCGCCCCGGTCGCCGGCCACCACGCCGCCATGCCGGTCAAGCGCGACAAGGTCTCCTCCGCACCGCCGGCCCACCGGCACCACCACCACGCCCGCGCCGCTCAGGCGGCGAAGGTCGTGGCGCCGGAGCGGGCCGGGGAGGAAAGCACGCCCGGCGGTGACGAACCAGCCGCTCCTCTGCGGCTGCGTCTCGGGGACGTCAGCGGCACCCCGACCACTGGGTCGGGGACACCGACGGAAGGTGGCTCCGCGGCCTTCCTGCCGGCTGCGATCGCCGGCAGCGCGATGGCCAGCCATCTCGCCGCGATCGCGTCCGATGTCGAGGCCCGGCAGCACGACGCCGAGGCACCGACCGTCTCACCTGACTGAGTGATGGCGCTCGGCGGTCCGCCCGACCGCCGACGACCGGCCGGCACCGGCTTCGGTGACCGCGGTCGGGCCCGATTCCCGAACCGCTTGCGAACAAGCGGCGAATCGCAGACGCCTGAATCACACGCACCGCACCGAAGCGCCTTGTGGGCGCACGTCGACAAGCGGAGTCAGGGCAGAAAGAAACGAGCCAGGGCACCGCTGCGCCCGAAACACATCGCCCCAATTGAATACGCATGCATTTTTGCCGAAACATTCTTGAAAGGCATTTCTTTCCTCATGAAGACTTGGGTTCGTAAGACTCTGAGCGTCGGCGTCCTGGCCGCTGGCGCCCTGCTGTTCGCCCCGGCCGCGGCGCAGGCCGACGTCATCCAGTCGAACGGCGACAACAACGGGATCCTCAACGGCACCCAGCTCGCCGTCCCGGTCCGCGTCCCGGTCAACGTCGTCGGCACCTCGGTCGGCATCCTCGGTGTGGCCGACTCCCGCGGCGCCGGTGTCAACCACCTCGAGAGCGGTCGCCGCGGCGTCCAGTCCAACGGGGACAACAACGGCATCCTGAACGGCACCCAGGCGTACCTGCCGGTGAACGTTCCGGTGAACGTCGTCGGCACGGCGGCCGCTGTCGCCGGCCACGCGCAGGCCTCCGGCGTCGGCGCCAACAAGCTCGAGAGCGGCCGGACCACCGAGCACGGCTGGCGTGACCGTGACGGCGACATCCAGTCGAACGGCGACAACAACGGGATCCTGAACGGGACCCAGCTGTACGCGCCCATCGACGTCCCGATCAACGTCTGCGGCACCTCGATCGCGCTGCTCGGTGCGGCCGACAGCCGCGCGCTGTGCGTGAACGACCTGGAGAGCGGCTCGGTCAAGGGCAAGTCCCGGGGCAAGGAGAGCGCCTGGCAGAGCAACGGCGACAACAACGGGATCGCCAACGGCACCCAGCTGTACGCGCCGATCAGCCTGCCGGTGAACCTGTCGGGCACCTCGGTCGCCGTCCTCGGCGCCTCGAGCTCCCGCGCCGTCTCCGTCAACAAGCTGGAGAAGGGCACCGGTCACCACGACGATGACTTCATCCAGAGCAACGGCGACAACAACGGCATCCTGAACGGCACCCAGATCGGTGTCCCGATCAACGTGCCGATCAACGTCTGCGGCACCTCGATCGGCATCCTGGGCGCGGCCCAGTCGTCGGCGGCGTGCGTCAACGACCTCAGCGACGACCGTGACGGCCGGGTCCGTGGCGGCTTCTGGGGCGGCGGCAACGACTGGGACGGCGACTGGGACGGTCACCACGGCCACGGCCGGCCGGGTCACCACCACGGCGACGACGACGACGACTTCGGTGGCGCCCAGGGCGAGGACCCGGACGACTACAAGGGCAACGGCGGCGTCAAGGGTGACGACAACGTTCGCGGCGACGACGACAAGGGCTACGGCGCGCAGCAGGGCGAGGAGCCCGCGGCCGAGGAGCCCATGGACGAGGAGCCGACCAAGGGCTACACCAAGCCGGCCGCTACCGGTTCGGACAGCAAGGCCACCGGTGGCCGCAAGGCCATGACCGAGGGTTCGCCGGTGACCGACCTGGCCGGGACCGTCGGCGACGCCACGGGCCTGGGCCTGCTGAACACGCTGCGCTGAGCACCCGCATAGACCGGGTCGCGCCGGTCCCGGGTGCGACCCGACGACGCCAGGAGGCGTCGAGCAGTACCCGGTGTCCCTCCACGGCACCGGAGCAGTGAAAACGGACGGGAGTCTCCGCAGCCGGCGGGGGCTCCCGTCCGTCGTTGCCGTGACCTTGACAGGTGAGCTACCCTAACGGTCGTTAAGCCTAACGATCGTTCAGGGGAGCTTCTGGTGGACGACCTCGCGCAGACACGCAAACGCGTGCTGGCCGGCGGCGCCGAGCGCTACCACGCGGCCAACGCGGCGAAAGGCAAGCTCTTCGCCCGCGAGCGCATCGCGTTGCTGGTCGACGAGGGCTCCTTCGTTGAGGACGGCCTGTTCGCCAACAGCCTGGCCGACGGGCTGCCGGCCGACGGCGTGATCACCGGAGTCGCCCGGCTCGACGGCCGCGACGTCTGCCTGATGGCCAACGACTCGACAGTCAAGGCCGGCTCCTGGGGCGCCCGCACGGTCGAAAAAATCATCCGCATCATCGAGCGGGCCGTGGAGTACGGCGTACCGATGATCTACCTGGTCGACTCGGCCGGCGCCCGCATCACCGACCAGGTCGACCTCTTCCCGGGCCGCCGCGGCGCCGGGAAGATCTTCCACACCCAGGTGCGCGCGTCCGGCGCCATCCCGCAGGCCTGCGCGCTGTTCGGCCCGTCGGCGGCCGGTGGTGCCTACATGCCGGCCTTCTGCGACGTCGTGGCCATGGTCGAGGGCAACGCCAGCATGTACCTGGGCTCCGACCGCATGGTCGAGATGGTCACCGGGGAGAAGACGACGCTCGAGGCGATGGGCGGGGCCAAGGTCCACTGCACCGAGTCCGGCGTCGGCCACTTCCTCTGCAAGACCGAGCAGGACGCGCTCGACGTCGTACGGACGTACCTCTCCTTCATGCCCTCGAACTGGGAGCAGCGCCCGCCCGCGGCCGAGTCGCGCGCGAGCAACGGCGCCGATCTCGCGGCCATGGTCCCGGTCAGCGAGCGTCAGGCCTTCGACATGCGGCGGTACGTCAAGGGCCTGGTCGACGAGGGTTCGTTCTTCGAGATCCAGGCCCTGTGGGCCAAGGAGCTCACGATCGGGTTCGCCCGGCTCGACGGCGAGGTGATCGGCGTCGTCGGCAACAACTCGATGTTCAAGGGCGGCGTGCTCTTCCCCGACTCGGCCGACAAGGCCAGCCGCTTCGTGCAGCTCTGCGACGCCTTCAACGTTCCGCTGCTGTTCCTCTGCGACGTGCCCGGCTTCATGGTCGGGTCGGCGGTGGAGAAACAGGGGATCATCCGGCACGGCGCCAAGATGGTCACCGCGATCTCCGAGGCCACGGTGCCGAAGATCTGCGTGGTGGTCCGCAAGGCGTACGGAGCCGGGCTGTACGCGATGGCCGGTCCCGGTTTCGACCCCGAGGCCACCATCGCCCTGCCCACCGCCAAGATCGCGGTGATGGGGGCGGAGGCCGCTGTCAACGCCGTCTACGCCAACAAGATCGCCGCCCTGCCGACCGACGAGGAACGGGCCGCCTTCGTGGCCGAGCGCCGCGCCGAGTACGAGCAGGACATCGACATCATGCGGCTGGCCAGCGAGCTGGTCGTGGACACCGTCGTCGAGCCGGGAGACCTACGCGACGAGCTGATCCGCCGTTACCGCGCCGCGCGGGGCAAAGATCGCGGCTTCGCCCGGCGCCGGCACGGCGTCACGCCCGTCTGACCTTCAAGGAGCACGTCATGGTGGACTTCCGGCTCGGCGAGGAGCAGGAGGCGCTGCGCGCCAGCGTCCGGGACTTCGCCGTGGAACAGGTCGCGCCGGTGATCGCCGATCACTACGAGCACAAGACCTTCCCGTACGACCTGGTTCGGCAGATGGGCAAGATGGGCCTGTTCGGCCTGCCCTTCCCCGAGGAGTTCGGCGGGATGGGCGGCGACTACTTCGCGCTCTGCGTCGCTCTCGAGGAGCTGGCCCGAGTGGACAGTTCGGTGGCGGTCACCCTCGAGGCGGCGGTGTCGCTCGGCGCCATGCCGATCTACCGATTCGGCACCCCCGAGCAGAAAGAGCAGTGGCTGCCCCGCCTGGCCACGGGCGAGGCGCTGGCCGGCTTCGGCCTCACCGAGCCCGGCACGGGCTCCGACGCGGCCGGCACGACCACCCGGGCCGTGCTCGACGAGACCACGAACGAATGGGTGATCAACGGGACCAAGGCGTTCATCACGAACTCCGGCACCGACATCACCTGCCTGGTCACCGTCATGGCGGCCACCGGCGTCAACCCGGACGGCTCGAAGGAGCTGTCCACGATCATCGTGCCCTCCGGTACTCCGGGCTTCACGGTGGCGCCCGGCTACTCCAAGGTCGGCTGGTGCGCGTCGGACACCCACGAGCTTTTCTTCGACGACGTACGCGTCCCCGCCGGCAACCTGCTCGGCGAGCGCGGCCGCGGTTTCGCCCAGTTCCTGCGCATCCTCGACGAGGGACGGATCGCGATCGCCGCGCTGTCGGTCGGGCTGGCCCAGGGCTGTGTCGACGAGTCGGTGAAGTACGCCAGCCAGCGCACCGCCTTCGGTAAGACGATCGGCAACTACCAGGCCGTCCAGTTCATGATCGCCGACATGGAGATGCGCGCCCACACGGCCCGTCTCGGCTACTACGACGCCGCCGCCCGCATGTTGGCCGGCGCCGACTTCAAGCGGTACGCGGCGATCGCCAAGCTGAACGCCAGCAACGCCGCCATGGAGAACAGCCGGTGGGCCACCCAGGTGCACGGCGGCTACGGCTTCATGAACGAGTCGGCCGTCGGCCGCTTCTACCGCGACGCGAAGATCCTGGAGATCGGCGAGGGCACGTCGGAGGTCCAGCGCATGCTGATCGCCCGCGGACTGGGGCTTTAGGGCCCATCCGGGCGTCCGCTTTCCGACAAGAGCGGATCTCTGCTCGCGGGTGACGTCCGCCCTGCATAGGTTCGGTCTCATGGCGGCTGACGAGGTGGACGACCGGGCGGGTTCCGGCTTCGCCCTCGTGCTGCGCCGCCACCGGCTCACCGCCAGGCTGACCCAGGAGGAACTGGCCGCCCGGGCCGCCATCGGCGTCCGGACCGTTCGCGATCTGGAACGCGGCCGGGCGTCCCGCCCTCAGCGCACGACGGCCGAGTTGCTGGCGGCCGCGCTGAGTCTGGCCGGCGCCGAGCGGGAGGCGTTCCTGGCCGCGGCCCGAGGCCAGTCCACTGAGGAACCGGCGCCGCCGTCCACCGGCTTCCTCCGGGTTCTGCAGACCGTCGAGCTGATCGGCCGCGACGACGACATCGCCGAGCTCGACACCCTGCTGACCGATCCCGACGGCCCGCGCGGGCTCACCCTGGTCGGCATCGCCGGGGTCGGCAAGACCAGCCTCGCCTTCGTGGTCGCGCGCCGGGTCGCCCGCACCTACCCCGGCGGCGTGGCCGGCGTGGTGATCACCGATGGCAGCACGGTCGGCGAGATGCTCGGCAGCATCGCCGCCGAATTCGGTGTGGGCGGCCCCGACGACCTGCGGGAACGGCTCGGTGGCCGGGCTGCCCTGCTCTTCGTCGACGCGGTCGAGCGCTCACCCGAGGCCGCCGCCGAGAGCCTGGCCCGCCTCCTCGAACGCCTGCCCGAGCTGCGGTTCCTCGCCACCGGGCGGCACCCGGTCGGCCTGCGGGCGGAAAGAGTGTGGCCGGTCGCCCCGCTCACCGCACCGCCCTCCGAGACCACGAACGCCCGGCCGGACGTGGCGGCGTACCCCGCGGTCGGTCTTTTCCTCCAGCGTCTGGGCCGTGAGCTCGAGCCCGACGAGGTGACACCCCTGGCCGCGCTCGTCCGGCGGCTCGGCGGGCTGCCGCTCGCCATCGAACTGGCCGCCGCGCGCGGGCGCGTGCTGACCGTTCCCGAGATCCTCGACCGGTACGGGGACCGGGTGCTCGACCTCGACCGTCCCGGTTCCGGGCTGCCCGCCCGCGAGACCGTGGTGTCGCTGCGCGAGGCGGTGGCGGCGAGCTACCGGCTGCTCGACGACGGCGAGCAGCGGGCCCTGCGCCGGCTCGCCATGTTCCGGTACCGCTGGTCGCTCGAGCTGGCCGAGCAGCTGATCGGCGACGACCACGCCGACGTGGTGCACCTGCTCGACCGGCTGCTCGAGCTGGGCCTGCTCAGCGTGCGCGGCCGCCGGGCCTTCCGGTTCCGGCTGCTCGACGTGGTGCGCGACTTCGCGGCCGAACGGGCCGCGGCCGAGGGCGAGCTGACCGAGGCGCGGCGGCGGCACGCGCTGGCCCTGGCCGATCTCGCCCAGCGCACAGCGCCCGACCTGATCGGCGTCCGGCTGGCCGAGGCGGCCGACCGCCTCGACAGCGTCGCCGGCGACCTGGGCGCGGCGCTGGCGTTCGCGGCGCGGGAGGACCCGCACACCGCGCTGCGGATAGCGGCCGCGCTGCCGCGCTGGTGGCGGTTCCGCGGGCGCGACGTCACGGGGCGGCAGTGGTTGCGCCGGCTCGTCGACGATCCCCGTACCGCCGACGCCGACCCGGCCGTCCGGGCCTGGGCACGTATCGGCCTGGCCCAGCTCGCGCTCGAACACGGCGCCGGTGCCGAGGAGATCGGCTCGGCGACCGCGGCGCTGGCCGAGTTCGAATGGCTCGGCTCGGCGGCCGGCCAGCTCACCGCGCACACCCAGCTCGCGTCCCTGTGGATGACCACCGGCGGGTTCGGCGAGGCACGGCGACACGGCGAGGCGGCGTTGCTCCTGGCCCGCCGCGGTGGCCGTACGCGGGACATGGCCATCGCCGAGAACAACCTGACCTGGCACGAGATCAGGGAGGGCGACCTGCCGGCCGCGCGGCGCCGCCTGGCCGCGGTGGACGAGCTGGCCGGCGCGTGCGGCGAGCTCCGGCTGCGCGCGGTGGCGCTGGCCAACCTGGCCGAGGTGGCGCGCCTGGACGGGCATCCCGAGGAGGCCGAGCGGCTGGGGCGCAGCGCGATGACCGAGCTGAGCGAGGTCGGCGACCCGAATCATCGGCGGCGGCTGCTGGCCACGATCGGCCAGGCGCTGGCCGAGTCGGGCCGCGTCGCCGAGGCGAGCGCGGTGCGGAACCAGCTCCGCCCCGAGGGCGATCAACCGCCGGACGGCCCGGCCGCGATCGTGGAGGCGGCGATCGCGCTGCGCCGGGGCGAGAACAAGAGGGCGGCCGAGTGCTTCTCGGCGGCTGTCGACGCGTACGAGGGAAGCCATGATCCTCGAGACACGGTCGAGGCTCTGGTCGGCCTGATCGTCAGCACGCCCAACGCCGAGGAGCGCGAGGCGGCCGAGCAGCGGCTGCGGGAGCTCTGCCGGACCGGCGGGATCACCCTGCTGCCGCGAGATCGCGCGAGGCTCGGCGACCTGTTCTGACGGCCTTGTCTAGGCGGCCTTGTCTAGGCGGCCTTGTCTAGGCGGCGCTGTCTTGACGGCGCTTTCTTGGCGGAGGAGGGGCGGCGACGGCCGGCGATCGTGCCCCCCACGCGCCGGCCGTCGCAACGCCCCACCAGTTACGCGGCGAGAACGAAGCTCCCCCGTCAGCCCCGCACGCGCCTCGGTCGCGCCGCATCCCCCTGCGCGATCACAGTAGCCGCGCAGGGCCGGGAAAACGGGGAGATTTGTCCCTTTTGGTCACCGCGTCGCCCGATCCTGCCGGTACTTCTGCCGGTTGTGGCCCGGCGGCGCCACCGGCCGTGATCAGGCGGCTGCGGCGGGTTCCTCGGCGTCGGTGCTGCCGGCCGTCGCGCACGGGTTGACGGCGTCCCGAATGCGGCGGAGCGAGGTCATCATCCCGTCCAGCTCGGCCGGGCTGAGCTGGCCGATGAACCACTGCTGAAGCAGCTCGAGATGCCCCGGCAGCACCTCGTCGAGCCGCTGCCGGCCGTCATCGGTGATCACCGCATACGAGCTGCGGCGGTCGGTGGCACAGGCCTCGCGGCGGACCAGGCCGTCGCGGTCCATCCGGTCGACGACACGGGTGACACCACTAGTGGACAAAGAGGTCTGACCGGCGAGGTCGGTCATGCGGAGCCGGTGACCAGGGGAGCGGGCGAGCCTCATCAGCACCTCGAACTCGACGGCTGAGAGGCGGTGTTCCTCGAACTGGGCGGCGAAACGATTGGTCAGCCCCGTGAACGCTTCGGTGAACAGCCCGATGGCGGTGAAGCGGGGGTCATCCAGGTTCGTACTCACATGACCATCCTACACCGGCCCTTGACACGTGGAATATTGCTTGGCATATAGTTGCTGTGTCAGACAAACACCGACCGTCCCGTGCTTCGAGAGAAGGAATTGTCATGACCGAGTCCGTCGCCACCACTCGCGCCTTCGAGGGTCTGCAGATCCCGGCCGCCGGCACCTACGACCTGGATGCCGCGCACAAGCGCGTCGGGTTCGTGGCGCGACACCTAATGGTCAGCAAGGTCCGCGGCCAGTTCGCCGAGGCCAGCGCCGTGATCACCATCGCTGAGGACCCGCTGCAGTCCTCGGTCACCGCGTCGATCAACGCCGCCAGCATCGAGACCGGCCAGGTCGACCGCGACAACCACCTCCGCAGCGGCGACTTCTTCGAGTCCGAGAAGTACCCGACCCTCGAGTTCCGCAGCACCGGCATCAAGAGCCACTCCGGCGCCGAGTTCGTCCTCGACGGTGAGCTCACCATCAAGGGCGTGACCAAGCCGGTCGAGCTGGTCGTCGAGTTCGAGGGTGCCGGCACCAGCCCGTACGGCCAGTCGGTCTTCGGTTTCAGCGCGCACACCGAGATCGACCGCGAGGACTGGGGCCTGACCTGGAACATGGCCCTCGAGAGCGGTGGCGTCATGGTCAGCAAGAAGATCAAGATCGAGATCGAGGGCGAGGCCGTACGCCGCGCCTGAGGCCTGACGCTCTACTTCGGAGCCGCCGTCCGCATGTCGGACGGCGGCTCTTCGTTTACTGGTGTTACCGCCCGCCGGGATGGCAAGGTGGACCGGGCGTAAAGGTTCGCTCACAGAGTGGTGATCGACGTCCGTTTCGTCCCTGGCCGTGCCGGGAGGGCAAGTGGGTTTCGCACCCGAAGATCGCGTGCAGTACAGACACAAAGTGCGGCATTGCCTCGACGCATTCGCTCAGATGCTCGACCAGGGCGCCTTCGCCTCGCGTGACGGCATGACCGGCCTCGAGATCGAGATCAACCTGATCGACGCCGACGCCCGGCCGGCCATGCGCAACGCCGAAGTCCTGGCCCGCCTCGACGACCCGTCGTTCCAGACCGAGCTCGGCCAGTTCAACCTCGAACTGAACGTCCCGCCGCGCCCCATCACCGGCCGCGGCCTCGCCGACTATGAACACGCGCTGCGCGACAGCCTGGACCGGGCCGCCGCCAAAGCCGACTGCCGGCTCGTGACGATCGGCATGCTGCCCACCCTCACCCCCGGCGACCTGGTGCTCGAAAGCCTCTCCGCCAACGAGCGCTACCGCCTGCTCAACGACGAGATGGCCGGCGCGCGCGGCGAACAGTTCCGCGTCGACATCCACGGCGTCGAACGACTGCAGAGCGCCAGCGACTCGATCACGCCGGAGGCGGCCTGCACCAGCGTGCAGTTCCACCTTCAGGTGCCGCCGGACCGCTTCCACCGATTCTGGAACGCGTCCCAGGCGATCGCCGGCCCCCAGGTGGCGATAGGGGCAAATTCGCCTTTCCTGTACGGACGCCGGCTGTGGGCGGAAACTCGGATCGCCCTGTTCGAGCAGGCCACCGACACGCGCCCGGACGAGCTCAAGGCGCAGGGCGTACGCCCACGGGTGTGGTTCGGCGAACGGTGGATCACGTCCGTCTTCGACCTCTTCGAGGAGAACGTCACATTCTTTCCGCCGCTGCTGCCGATCCTGGACCGCGAAGATCCGTTCGAGGTCCTGCGGGCGGGCGGAGTGCCCCACCTGGGGGAACTGCGCCTGCACAACGGCACGGTCTACCGGTGGAACCGGCCCGTCTACGACGTCACGGAGGACCGCCCCCACCTGCGGGTGGAGAACCGGGTGCTGCCGTCCGGGCCGACCCTGACCGACCTGCTGGCCAACGCGGCCTTCTACTACGGCGTGGTGCGCCAACTGGCCGAGGAGGAACGGCCGATCTGGTCCCGCCTGCCCTTCGCCGCGGCCCGCGCCAACTTCCACGCCGGCGCCCGCGGCGGCATCGAGGCGACGATGACCTGGCCCGGCCGGGGCGAGATAGCGGTCACCGACCTGGTGCGCTCGGTGCTGCTGCCGAAGGCGTACGCCGGCCTGGACCTCTACGGCGTCGACCCTTCCCTGCGCGACCGCCTGCTCGCGGTCATCGACGAACGGTGCCGGCTAGCCCGCAACGGCGCCACCTGGCAGACCGATTTCGTACGCCACGCCGAACACCACCGGGGCCTGACCCGTCCGGCCGCCCTCCGCGAGATGCTGCTCCGCTACTGGTCTCTGCAACAGACCGACGAGCCGGTCCACACCTGGCCCAGTGCTTAGTCCCGCTGCTGCGGGGGTTTCGGGTTGATTTGCGCAATGGTCGGAGTGGACGGCGGCGGAGTGACCGTCGACTTCGGAGCCGCCTTCTTCGCCGGCCGGCCCCGCGTAGGACGGGCAGCGGCCGCAATCTCCGGGTCGACAACCGGCGCGTTGCCGATGGGCTTGATCTCGGCGGTCTTCTCGGAGCTCCACCCAGATTCGCCGGCGACCCGCCCGGACGTGTCGGCGGCCCGATCGGGTGCGCCGGCGATCCGCTCGGACGCGTCGGCGATCCGCTCGGGCTTGTCGCTGACTCGTCCGGGCTTGTCGCTGACTCGTCCGGGCTGGTCGACGACCCGCCCACGCTGGTCGCTGAGCTGCTCGGGTGCGCCGCTGACCAATCCGAGGTCGTCGCTGGATTGCTCCGGCTTTCTGGTCGATCGCTTGGGCTTGTCGCCGACGCGGGAGGTGGCTTGTGCGGCGTTCCGGCTGGCGGCCGCGGGAACAGCCTTGGCTGCGGGAACCGCCTTGGCCGGGGGAACGGTCTTGGTCTCGGGAACAGCCCTGGCCGCGGGAACGGTGTTGGCTGCGGGAGCGGTGTTAGCTGTGGGGACGGTTTCGGCCACGGGAACGGCCTTGACTGCGGAGGCGTCCCTGGCTGCGGCGGCGTCCCTGGCTGTGGAGACGTCCCTGGCTGCGGAGGCGTCCCTGGCTGTGGAGACGTCCCTGGCTGCGGCGGCGTCCGTGGCTGCGAGGGGGGCCTTGGCTATGGGAACGGCCGCGATTTCGGGAGTGTCCGCAGTCGAGCGGTCCCGTGCCAGCGGCGATTCGTCCGTTTGTGCGGCACCTGGCGGGACGGGAACTTTCGAGCGGCCGAATAGTCCGCGTTTCACCTTGGCGGGTTTTGCGGACGCGGTTTCAGCGGTCGGCGCAGGACCCGAGAAGGGCTTGGGCGATGCCTCGGCCGGTGCGGGCGAAGCCGAAGGCGTGGGCGGCGCGGTCGCGATGGGTGACGGAGAGGCTGTCGAGACGGGTGACGCCGAGGGTGCTGGCCGCGGAGAGGGCGTAGGTGCTGGTACCGCCGCGGGTGGGGTGTGGGCGGAACGAGAAGTGAGAGGCACCGCGGCGGTGGTGTCGTCGGTGCCGGAGGAAGAGGAGGAGAAGGAGGCGCCGGCGGAAGAGGAGGCAGCGGCGGAGGAGGAGAAGGAGGCGCCGGCGGTGGAAGAGGAGGCGGCGGCGGTGGAAGAGGAGGCGGCGGCGGAGCGGGCGGCTCGGCGGGTGATGGTGGAGCGGGTGGCGGTGACGGTCAAGGCGGAGCCGGCCAGGCCGGTGAGGACGGCGTAGGGGGCGATCAAGTAGGCGGACTCGATCGGGCCCAGGGCGCCGGTCAGGCGTGGGGCCAGGGCCAGGAAGGCGAAGGCGACCAGCAGCGGGCCGGCCGCGCCCGAGGTGGCGGCGGCGGCGCTGAGGTCGCCTCGGCGGGCGGCGGGGGCGACGGTGATGGCGCCGACCAGGAAGGCGGCGGCCAAGGTCAGCAGGGCGCTCGGCCAGTAGATGGCTCCGTAGCGGCCGCTCGAGGCGACCTCGACGAACTGCCAGCTTGTCAGGTACGTGGCTGACGTTCGGTTGGTGGCCAGCTCGACGATGATGGCGGCGATCGCCAAGGCCCAGAGCCATCCGGTGGTGGCGATCAGGTTGGCCGCCACTGGGGTCGAGGAGACGGCCCAGAAGGCGACTATCAAACCCAGGAGCAGGCCGATCGCGGCGTAGCCGCCGGCGATCACCTGGGGTGTGAACGTGTCCGGGCGTACGGCCGAACGAGCCGGAAGAGCGATCAGCGCGACCGTCACCAGGGCGCCCAGGGCCGCGCAGGCGGCCAGGGCGAAGCGCCAAGCGGCCGTTGACCGAGGACCCGGACCACCGCGGACCCGGCTGCCGACGACGGCGCCGAAGACCGTGGCGCTGGCCGCTATCCACGTGGCCCAGCCGAGACTGCCGAGCCAGACGCTGTCGTCCGGCGTCGTGGCGCTCGGCCACGCCACCACGCCCAGGCCGTAGCCCAGGCCCAGCTGGGCGGCGCCGGCGCCCGCCGCCACTCCGGCGGCGGTGGCCACCCGCACGATCCAGCCATCGTCGGCCTTGTTGCCGGCCCGTTTGTCGGCCATGCCGGGCACTGTAGCGGTAAGCGCCGATGCCTGCTAATCCGTCGGTAACCGCACGGATGGCCGTTTCACCCGGGCTCACCTGGTGTGTTTGTCCTGCGGAGGCCAGACACGTCCCCCAAGATTCGATACGTTGACCCATGCGGGTGACCTAGCCGGAGGAGTGGCTGATGTCCGACGAGAAGCGGCCCGGCGAGCCCGCGGCGGAGGACTCGACCGGGCCCGACAAGCCTGCCGCCGGCCCGGGCAAGCCCGACGCCGCCGGGCCCGACAAGGCCGGCGACGCGACCCGGCTCGACCTGCCCGCCGTCGCCGACGAGACGAAGGCCGTACCCGCCGCCGACGAGACGAAGGCCGTACCCGCCGCCGACGACGAGACGGATGACGAGACCAAGGTCGAGCCGGCGAAGGCGCCGCCGCCGTCGGACGAGGACACGCTGTCGGGCGGCGCCCGGACTGACGACACGCTTGACGACGTACGCACGGTGCCGGCCTACAAAGACACGCCGGTCAAAGACGCGCCGACCGCCGTCATGCCGGTCGACGACTGGGCGCCGAGCCGGGCCAACCCGGCCTGGTCGGGGCGGGCCGAGGTGCGCGCGCCGCAGCCGGGCCGGGGGTATCCCGAGGTCGACTGGGCCGCGGCCGACGCCGAGCCGCCCGGGCGCGACCGCTGGTGGATGCCGATCGTGGTCGGCGTCATCGCGCTCGTTCTGCTCGGGGTCCTGGGCTGGGCGATCTATCTGATCGTGCAGGACGACGACAGCGACGACACGCCGACGCCGGCGGTGACGATGTCGTCGGCGGCCGCACCGACGCGGACGGCCACCACGGCCACGAGCGCGACCACGGAGACCACCGCGCCCAGCACGGCGCCGCCGACGACGACCACCGCGCCGACTCCGACCACCACCGACCCGACGGACACGGAGGTCACCGTGCCCGCGCTGCGCGGCTTGGCGCTAGCGGCGGCGGAATCGGCGCTGAACGAGACCGGCCTGAACTATCGGATCAAATACCGTGCGGTGAACGCGCCGGCGGGGACCGTGGTCGACAGTGATCCGGCGGAGGGGCAGGAAGTACCACCGGACACTGTCGTCACGCTCGTGGTCGCCGCTGATGCCGCGACGACCGTACCGACGACCGCGACCACCGGCGCCACGCCGGGCGCCGACACGGACGGTCAGTGACGCCTCAGCGGTTGGCGCGTGCGGCGCGGTTCTGGACGACACCGCTGCCCAGGCCCGGCTGCCGGCCGTTGCGCGCCCGGGGGTCGGGCGCCTTGCCGACGGCACGTAGACCGCTGACCTGGACGAAGATCGATCGTCGCTCGACCGCGTCTCCCGTGGGGTTGAGCTCGTAACCGTCCAGCCAGATCCAGCCCTCGTAGGTGGGCCAGTCATGGACCCGGATGACACGGAAGAGCATCGGCGCCGCGAACTGGACGCTGGCCGCCTTTGTCACGTGTATGACATCACCGGACCGAGGTAACACGTCAACTCCTGCCCTGTAATCGTCTCGGGGTGAACCTTGACACGGAAGCAACAAGTGTGCACGGCAGAAACGCCATTGCAAGCATCCGATGATGCCAATCACCGAAAGCGTTGCGGAACGTCACCATGACCGATCCTGCTCGAGGATCCCTAGTGGATCAGTCCAATTCGGACGTGGTGAGGATCGGCACCGTGCAATCGGCGCCGTATCGGTGCACTGAGCCGCGCTTGGTCGCATCCTCCAAGTTGACAGAGTGATACGAGCCATACCGAAAAGATTGCACCACGAGTCGGATCGATGCAAGTTGCATGTCAGCCATCCGTGATTGTTGGTCTTGGCGGCCGTCAACTTGAATCATTAAATGATCGACAGGAGACTGGTGCTTGTGAATCAGCATCGCAGTCCCACCATTCGCCGTCGCCGGCTCGGGGTCGAGTTGCGCCGGCACCGGGAGGCGGCCCGAATCACGATCGACATGGTGGCCGAGCGACTCGGATGTTCCACGTCCAAAGTATCCCGAATCGAGACGGGCCATACGAGCGCCACGCCTGGCGATGTTTCGGCCATGTTGGACATTTATGGCGTAAGTGCCGCCGTGGCGCAAGAACTTGTCCAAATTGCCCGAGAAGCAAGGCAAAAGGGATGGTGGCATCCCTTTTCGACGGTTTTGAGCGGCGCCTATGTGGGACTCGAGGCGGCGACCAGGTGCATCCGGACGTACGAACAGCAGGTCATCCCTGGTCTTCTGCAGAGCGAAGAGTATGCAATTGCGATGATTCGGGCCGCCCGGTTGGGGGACAACGACCAGGAAATCGAGCAGCGAGTGCGCGTCCGGATGGAGCGGCAGTCGTTATTGATTCAGGACGATCCGATCGATCTTTGGGTGGTGCTCGATGAGGCGGTGGTGAGCCGGCCGGTCGGCGGCGACGCGGTCATGGTTGATCAATTGGCGAAATTGATCAACGCCGCACGGTTGCCGAACGTCACGTTGCAGATCTTGCCGTTCGCGGTCGGCGCGCATGCGAGCATGGACAGCACGTTCGCCATTCTCGAGTTCGAAGAGGAGGGGGACGCGGACGTGGTCTACATCGACAGCGCGACCGGCGGACTGTTTCTGGAGAAGGCCGAGGAGCTCGGTAAGTACATCTCCATCTTCGAGAGCATCCAGGCGACGGCCCTCCCCCCGGAGGAGTCCATCGAGATGATTGAAATGCTGGTAGAGGAGCCATTGTGGAAGTCGAATCGAAGGGTTTCCGGCTCGATCTGAGCCACGCACAGTGGTTCAAGAGCACGCGCAGCGGCCCCAACTCCGACAACTGCGTCGAGGTGGCGTTCGTCGATGAGGCCATCGCGGTGCGCGACTCCAAGAACCCGGACGGTCCGGCGCTGATCTTCACCGCCGCCGAGTGGGACGCGTTCGTCGGCGGTGCCAAGGACGGCGAGTTCGACCTCTGACCTCGCGGTCGGCGTCGCGACGCGGCCGGCCCTCCCGCCGAGCGGGAGAGCCGGCCGTAGTCATTTGCGCAGCCGCCTCGTTGAACCGCCAAAAGCTAGCGAGGCAGGGCAGACATATGACGATTGGTTCGGAAAACCTCAGCAGCGGTTCCTCCTCCACGGCGCAGGACCGGTTCAGTGGAGGAGTCAGCGCGTACCGCCAGAACCGGCGCGACGCACTCTCGGACAACAGCGACAGTTCGTCGGGGCTGCCCGTGCGATCGCCGGGCCGGTCGCACAGCATCGAGCCCACCAGCCCGCTCGACCGCGCGGCCAAGCTGCCGTCGCTCGACCTTCAAGGGCTGTCCGAGCCGGTCTTCCCGTCGAGTGGCTGGCCCGACTCCAGTTCCCAGTCGATGGCCGACCACCCGCTGCTCCGCGGCCTGCTGATGGAACTGCCGGCACGTGGCACGCTGCCGCCGTCGGACTGGCTGGACCGCTGGTTCGAGGCGGCGCGCTCCATCCTCGAACTGCTCTACGTGCAGGAAGCCAAGAAGAACTAGCGGATGCCGGCCGGAATCTTCGGCCGGCCGCGCCCCATCGGCGCGAGCACCAGCACGCTGAGCCGGCTGTGCCGCAGGGCCGCCCGGATCCCGATGGCCAGCACGGCCACACCCACCACGGTGATCGCGATGCCGGCCAGGTCGGCGCCGGGCACCTCCACCACCCGCGCCGCGATCGGCAGACCGAGCAATGTGGCCAGCGCGGTCACCTGCAACGGAACCAGCATCAACGGGTGCGCGGCGGCGGCACGCAGGCCGGGCGGAACCGGAGTCTGCGGGGCCGAGGCGAACGCGCCCGCGCCGCGACGTACCCGGCTCAACCTGTGCAGGCTCGCCGTGAGCACGATCAGAGCCGGCACGGCCGAGGCCAGCGCGGCGGCCGGAGCCGCCGAATCGCCCGGCAGAAGACCGGTCACCACCGGGACGGCGACGAACACCGAGGCGCCCGCCGCGACCAGCGCGGTGAGAGTGCCGGCGCGGCGGCGGAGCTCACGCGCCGAACGGGCGGCCGACAGCCTGTCGGCCAGCAGTCCGGCGGTGAGCCAGACGGCGACCAGGGCGCCGGCGAGGATGAGGTCCGCAACGGTGTTCACATCGACCAGCCTTCACCCGGCGCGCACGAAGCGAAACCGGGTTATCACCGGACCGACACCCGTAGGGGAGTGTTCTCCGACACGCGGGTAAACCCCGAGCGCCCACAGTGGAGCGGTTTGTCCTAGACCGCGAAGGAAGTGACCGGCTCGGTGGCCGGCGCGGGCGGCGTCGCCTTCCACAGTCCGCTGCGCTGAGCGGCCAGGCGGGCCAGGTAGGCCGGGTTGAGCAGGACGTACCGCTTCCACAGGCGCTTGGGCTCCAGGCCGAGACGCCAGAGCCACTCCAGGGCGTACTTCTGCATCCACGCGGGCGGGTTCTTCAGCAGGCCGGCGTGGTAGTCGAAGGCGGCACCCACGGCCAGAAGCGGCATGTCGAGAAGCGGGCGCATGGCGTACGTGAAGATCTCCTGCCGCGGGCAGCCCAGACCGACCAGAACGATCCGGGCGCCGGACGCCTTGATCCGCTCGGCGATCTCCTCGGCCTCACCGGGGTGGCTGGTCCGGAACTTCGAGGCCTCGACTCC
This sequence comes from Actinoplanes sp. NPDC048796, assembly GCF_040650035.1. Taxonomy (NCBI): domain Bacteria; kingdom Bacillati; phylum Actinomycetota; class Actinomycetes; order Micromonosporales; family Micromonosporaceae; genus Actinoplanes; species Actinoplanes sp. NPDC048796. Next base: position 909,213 of record NZ_JBEZGO010000003.1, read on the forward strand.
GGCGATCTTCAGCGCGGGGAACATGCGCTCCAGGGCGGGCACCAGGCGGTCGAGGGTCGGCTGCGTCGAGCCGTACAGGTAGATCGGCAGGCCGTCGGCGGCGGCCCTCTCCACCACTTTCAGGGTGAGGGTGGGGCCGTAGACGCGGTCGGCCAGGTTGGCGTGGTGGAGAAGGTTGAGGGCCCAGCGGACGGGCTGGCCGTCGGGGGTCACCAGGTCGAAGGAGTTGAGGCGGGCGTTGTGGGCCTTGTCCTCCACGCCGGTCATGACGCCGTGTACGGCCAGGGCGGTCACGGCGTACGGGCGCCGGGCGTGGGCCGCCTCGATGATCTGCTGGGTGGCGGTGGCGTAGTCGGTGATGTCGACCATTACTCCCAGGACGCTGCGCTTGCCCGATCGGACGTCGGTCTGGTTGGCGGTCACAGCACGCTCCATGGGGTTTTGGCCACCTGTCGATTTTCGCCGCCGAGCATAGCGGGGGGTAGGGGAGTCACCTGGGCAGGCGAGCGCTTTGGTGGGGGCTGTTATTCCTGGGGCTCTGTCCCAGACCCCGGCCATCGCTGCTGGGACCCGGGGGGGCTGTCGTTCTGGTTGCGGTTGGAGGGTGGCTGGGGTTGGGTGGGTCCCGTTGCGACGGGACCCACCCAAACCCCTAAAAGAGACAAATCACTCAACTCCGCCGACGCGCCCGGCGCCCGCGACACGTCCACGAATCCAAATCGTGATCTCGCGCTCCGACGAAACTTCAGACTGAAGAAATCTCACCAAAGAAACTCACCCACGCGGGTACCCGCTGCGCCCACCGCAACCGACTCACGCACCGCGCCCACCGCACCGTGGGGGTCTGGGGGGTCGCCCCCCAGGCAGATATGACGAGGCGCCCCGGTCCGCGCTTCTCAGCGGACACAGGGGCGCCTGCGACTCGTGGGGATGGGGGGAGTTGAACCCCCACGTCCTTTCGGACACACGGACCTGAACCGTGCGCGTCTGCCATTCCGCCACATCCCCGTGGCTATAAAGCCTGCCCGAAGGCCTGCCTTTTTGTTACTAGCTGCGACAGACTACGCTGTCGCACGTCACCATGCGAGTTGATATCGCCTGTGACGCCGAGAAGACTAGCACGGCGTCTACGGGTGTCATACGAGGGTCAGAAGTGCCGGTCGTCCTTGAGCTAAAGATGCGCAAGCGGCGGCCGGATACCATCATGTCCTCGGAAGCCGAGGAGGAGCCGGTGAGCGTGCTGCAGCGCTTTGAGAAGCGATTGGAAGGCCTGGTCGAAGGGGCCTTCGCCAAGGTCTTCAAGGGTGTCGTGCACCCTGTGGAGATTCTGAATGCCATGCAGCGGGAGGCAGAGGCGCACAAGGCCATCTTGGCCGGTGGCCGCACGCTGGTGCCGAACCGCTACGTGATCGACCTCTCACCTTATGACCACAGCCGGCTGGCGCCCTATGCCGCCGCGCTGGCCCAGGAGCTGGCCCAGTCTCAGGCCGAGTTCATCGGTGAGCAGGCCTGGACGGTCTACGGCGACGTGATCGTCGAGATCGAGCGTGGGGACGGGCTCGACACGGGCATGTTCCGCGTGACGGCCGAGGTCTACACGGGTGGCGAGGTCGCCCCGGTGCAGCAGCCGGCCTACGACGCCGGGCCGCAGTACCCGCCGTACGACCAGGGTGGCTACCAGCAGCACGGTGGCGGCGGCATGCCGAACGGGCGCGGCAGCGTGGGCCTCATCTCGGGTGACGGGCGTACGTACCCGCTCCAGATGGGCTCGACCGTGATCGGCCGTGGCGACCAGGCGAACCTTCGCCTGCCCGACGTCGGCATCTCGCGGCGGCACGCGCGGCTCGACTACGACGGCAACCAGGTCGTGCTGACCGATCTCGGGTCGACGAACGGGACGATGGTCAACGGCCAGCGCGTCTCGGCCGTGGCCCTCAACCCGGGCGACATGATCCAGCTCGGGACGACCACGCTCACCTTCCGAGTGGACGGCTAGCGACCTTGCCCGAATTCGTCCTCACCGTCGCCCGGTTCGGCTTCCTCATCCTTCTGTGGATCTTCGTGTTCACGGTGGTGGGGGTGATCCGTAAGGATCTCTTCGCCGGGGCTCGGTCCAAGGGCATCGTCGCCAGCCCTCGGGGGGTGGGTGGCACGGTGCCCGCGGGTCCGCCGCCGGCGAAGGCCAAGCGCGGTAAGGCGGCACGGCAACTCGTGGTGACCGCCGGCCAGCTGGCCGGTACGCGAATCACGCTGAGTGAGGCTCCGATCACTATCGGTCGTGCTGAGGACTCCACCCTCATCATCACCGACGATTTCGCCTCCGCTCGGCACGCTCGGCTCGTGCCGCGGGACGGTCAGTGGTTCGTCGAGGATCTCGGCTCGACGAACGGCACGTACCTCGACCGCGGTAAGGTCTCCGGACCTACTCCCGTCCCCCTTGGCGTACCGATCCGTATCGGTCGCACTTCACTCGAGTTACGGCCATGACCCTGACCCTGCGCTACGCCGCTCAGAGCGACCGCGGTCTGATCCGAGACCTGAACCAGGACTCCGTCTACGCCGGGCCGCGGCTGCTTGCTGTCGCCGACGGGATGGGCGGCATGGCCGCCGGAGACGTCGCCTCCAATATCGTCATCGCCGCGATGGCTCCGCTCGACGAGGACGTCCCCGGTGACGCTCTGGTGGACGCGTTGCGCCACGCGGTCGGTCTCGCCAACCAGCATCTGCGTGACACCGTCGACGCCAACCCGCAGCTCGAGGGGATGGGCACCACGCTGACCGCGGTGCTCTTCTCGGGCAGCAAGTTCGGCATGGTGCACATCGGTGACAGCCGGGCCTACCTGCTGCGCAACGGTGAGTTCGCCCAGATCACCAAGGACGACACGTACGTGCAGATGCTCGTCGACGAGGGGCGCGTCAGCCCCGAGGAGGCGAGCAGCCACCCGCAGCGGTCGCTGCTGACCCGCGCCCTCGACGGCCGGGACATCGACCCGGAGTACTCGGTTCGCCAGGTGCTCAAGGGTGACCGCTACCTGATCTGCAGCGACGGTCTCTCCGGTGTCGTCAGCGCCGACACGATCGGCCAGACGATGCGGGAGATCGCCGACCCGCAGGCCTGCGTGGAACGGCTGGTGCAGCTCGCGCTGCGCGGCGGCGGTCCGGACAACATCACCGTGGTGATAGCGGACGCGACCGACGCCGACATCGTCGAGCAGGCGCCCATCGTCGGCGGCGCCGCCTCGATCGACCGGGGCAACAACACGGTCGCCGACACCTCCACCCCGGCCTCGCGGGCCGCCGCGCTGCAGGCTCCACGGCCGGCGCAGCCGCAGCCCGAGCCGCAGCAGCCGGAGGAGCCGGCGCCCAAGGGCCACCCGGTCCGCACCAGCCTGCTGGTGCTCGTGCTGCTCGGCGTGCTCGGCGGCGGTCTCTGGCTGGGCTATCGCTACACCCAGGACCAGTACTACGTCGGCGCGACCGACGCCGGTCAGATCGCGATATTCCGCGGCGTGCCGGGGCAGGTCGCCGGCCTCGACCTGTCGACGGTGAACGAGACCAGCCCGACCCGGCTCGACGACCTGACACTGGTCGCGCAGGACAGGGTGAAGCAGGGCATCCACGCCGAGGACCGGCCGGACGCCCAGCGGGTGCTGACCGAGCTCACCGTCGACCAGCCGTCCAACCCGAACCTGAAGCCGCTGTGCAGCACCGCGGCCGCCGCGGCCGCGGCTCCCACCACTCCGGCGCCCACGGCGCCGCCGGCGGGTGCCGCCACCACCGCACCCGCTCTCCCGCCGTCAGCTCAGGTCACCGAGTCAGCGCCCCCGGTCGTCGATCCGGTCGGGTGCCGGACCGTCAACTGAGCTCCGGCTCGACAACGTCTGGGGATACCTCTTGACCGCGCCCGCCGTACCGGCTCCCACGCCCAGCTCCACGGGTGAGATGTCGCGTATCCCGGGAATGAAGACCCAGCGCAACGCCGAGCTGGGTCTGCTCGCGTTCGCCATGGCGCTCGTCGCGGCGTACGGCGCCATCGTCGAGGCCAACCAGTTCGACAAGATCACCGCGACCTTCTGGGTGCCGGCGGCGCTGCTCAGCGTCCTCTTCCTGGGGCTGCACGTCGTGGTGCGCTACACCGCGCCGTACGCGGACCCGGTCCTGATTCCGGCCGTGGCCCTGGTCAACGGGCTCGGTGTGGGCTTCCTGCGCCGCCTCGACCTGGCCCGCTCGATCGCCAACAACGAGCCCGAGCCGGGCTTCTTCGCCGGCACGGGCGGGCGGCAGCTGGCCTGGACGCTGGCCGCGCTGATCCTGGCCGCGGTGCTGCTGCTCGTGGTGCGTGACCACAAGGTGGTCTCCCGGTACGCGTACACCCTGGGCCTGGTCGGCATCGTGCTCGTCATGATCCCGGCCGTGCTGCCGTCGAGCCTGTCCGAGATCAACGGCGCCAAGCTGTGGATCCGGGTCGGCTCGTTCTCGATCCAGCCCGGCGAGTTCGCCAAGCTGGCCCTGGTCTCGTTCTTCGCGTACTACCTGGTCCACAAGAGAGAAGTGCTCTCGCTGGCCAGCCGCCGGTTCCTCGGCATCGACTTCCCGCGCGGGCGCGACCTCGGACCGGTCGTCACGGTGTGGCTGCTCAGCCTCCTGGTGCTGGTCTTCGAAAAGGACCTGGGCACCGCGCTGCTCTACTTCGGCCTGTTCGTCGTGACGCTGTACGTGGCGACCGAACGGGCCAGTTGGCTGATCATCGGCCTGCTGCTGTTCTTCGGCGGCGTCTACCTGGCCTACCTGCTGGGCGCCTCGGTCGGCGGCCCGTTCGCGAACTTCTACGACCGCGCCGAGGTGTGGCTCGAGCCGTTCGCGACCGAGAACTACGACCGGGTCGGCGGCAGCTACCAGCTGGTGCAGGGCCTGCTCGCGCTCGGCACGGGCGGGCTGTTCGGGTCCGGTCCGGGCTCGGGGTCGCCGGGCTTCGTGCCCGAGGTGCGCACCGACTTCATCTTCGCCGGCATGGGTGAGGAGATCGGCCTGTTCGGTCTCTCCGCGCTGCTGGTGATCTACCTGCTGATCGTCGAGCGCGGCCTGCGGGCCGGCCTCGCGGTGCGCGACTCGTTCGGCAAGCTGGTCGCCGGCGGCCTCGCGTTCACCCTCGGTTTGCAGGTCTTCGTCATCCTTGGTGGCATCACCGGACTGATCCCGCTCACGGGCCAGACCACGCCGTTCCTCTCGGCGGGTGGCTCGTCACTGATGGCGAACTGGTTGTTGATCGCGATGCTCTTGAGAATCTCCAACGCGGCCCGAGGGCCCGCGGGGAGTGGTGGTGGCGGCGACCGCCCCGGCGGACCCAAGAAGGCTCCCACCCAGCTCCACGGCGCCATGACGGAGGTGATCAAGCCGTGAACGCACCCCTCCGGCGGGCCGGCGTGGTCATCCTCGTTCTGTTCGGCCTGCTCTTCGCCAACCTCAACTGGGTGCAGGCCTACAAGGCCGACACCTACCGCACGAACGAGTACAACCGCCGCGTCGTGGTGGCGCAGTACGAGCGCCCGCGCGGTGTGATCGAGGCGGGCGGCATCGGGCTGGCCACCAACAAGGTCACCGACGACACCCTGAAGTACCTGCGCGTGTACCCCAAGAAGGAGGTCTACGCGCCGGTGCTCGGCTACCGGCCGGTCGGCCTGGCCGCCACGGGCATCGAGAACAGCGAGAACGACTTCCTCTCGGGGGAGAGCGACAAGCTGTTCGCCGACCGGGTGAAGGACATGTTCACCGGCAACGACACCGGTGGCGGCAACGTCGTGCTGACGCTGAACCCGAGCGCGCAGGAGACGGCGTACAAGCAGCTGCTCAACAACGAGCGCGATGTGGAGAAGGGCGCGGCGGTCGCGATCGACCCGCGCTCCGGCGCCGTGCAGGCCATGGTCTCGATTCCCAGCTACGACCCGAACCCGCTGGTCAGCCACGACGAGAAGGCGGCCGCGGCGGCGTACAACAAGCTCAACAAAGCTGAGGACCAGCCGCTGCTGAACCGGGCCACGCAGGAGACGCTGCCGCCCGGCTCGACCTTCAAGGTGATCGTGTCGGCGGCCGCGTTGCAGAACGGCTACAACCAGCAGACCGAGATCCCGGCCGGCAGCGTTTACAAGGAGAGCGGTGCGGTCATCCGCAACGCCGAGGACGAGGTTTGCCCCGACGGCGAGGTCACCCTCAAGGAGGCGCTGACCGAGAGCTGCAACACCGGTTTCGCCAAGCTCGGCGTCAAGCTGGGCCGCGACAAGGTCCTCGAGACGGCGAAGGCGTTCGGCTTCGAGGACGACAGCCTCGAGGTCGGCAACCTCGAGGGCGACGGCCTGCCGGTCGCGGCCAGCGACACCGGCAAGATCGCCAACCCGGACGGCAGCGTCGACAAGGGCGCCCTGGCCCAGTCGTCGATCGGGCAGCGTGACGTGCGGATGACGCCGATGCAGGGCGCGCTCATGGCCGCCACCGTGGCCAACGGCGGCAAGCAGATGCGGCCGTACCTGGTGCAGCAGCTGCTCAGCCCGGACCGTCGCTCGATCTACAACGCCGAGCCGAAGACCCTGCGTACGCCGATCAACGAGTCCGTCGCCTCCGATCTCAAGGAGATGATGGTCAGCGTCGTCAAGAGCGGTACCGGCAAGAAGGCCAAGATCAGCGGCTTCGAGGTGGGCGGCAAGACCGGTACGGCGCAGAACGCCGAGGGCGCCGACCCGCACGGCTGGTTCATCGGATTCGCCTACAACGAGAAGGGCGAGGCGGTCTCCGCGGTCTGCGTCATGCTGGAGAACGTGCCCGGCGGCCATGCCAGCGCCGAGGCGGCCCGGATCGCCGGGCTCATCATGAAGGCCGCGGCCGGTCGGGGAGGGGACTGAGCATGATCAGCCCTGGGGTGACCCTCGGCGGGCGCTACCGTCTCGACGAGCGCATCGCCGGCGGTGGGATGGGCGACGTGTGGCGCGGCACCGACGAGGTGCTGGGCCGGACGGTCGCCGTCAAGATCCTGCTGCCCGCGCTGCTCGACGAGCCGGGCTTCGCCGAGCGGTTCCGGGGCGAGGCACGCACCATGGCCACGATCAATCACCCCGGGGTCGTCGACGTCTACGACTACGGCAGCGACCAGCAGCTCGCGTTCCTCGTGATGGAGTACGTCGAAGGCGACGCCCTCTCGCGGACGCTGAGCCGGGTCGGCCGGCTGACCCCGGCCCGCACGATGGCGCTGGTCGCCCAGGCCGCCGACGCGCTCCAGGCCGCGCACGCGAACGGCATCGTGCATCGCGACGTCAAACCGGGCAACCTGCTGGTCCGCCCGAACGGCACGCTCGTGCTCACCGACTTCGGCATCGCCCGGTCGGCCCTGGTCGGGCAGCTGACCGTCGCCGGCTCGGTGCTCGGCACCGCGTCGTACATCTCGCCCGAGCAGGCCTCCGGCGCCGTGGCCACGCCCGCCTCCGACGTGTACGCGCTCGGCGTGGTCGCCTACCAGTGCCTCTCCGGCCACCGGCCGTTCGACGGCGCCACGCCGCTCGAGATCGCGATGAAGCACGTCCGGGACAACCCGCGCCCGCTGCCCGGCGACATCCCGCCCGCGGTGCGCAGCATCGTCGACCGCGCCATGGCGAAAGACCCGGCCGCCCGCTGGCCGTCGGCGTCGGCCATGGCCGCCATCGCCCGCCAGGCCGCGGCGTCGCTGTCCTCCACCTCCCAGCAACCGGCGAGCGCGCCCCAGCCGATGCGCGCCGCCCCGCCGGTCAGCCCGGCCGGGATCCCCCGGCCGCCGTCCGGCCCGGCCATGCCCGGCTCGCCGGTCGTGGGCGGCGCCGCCCGCCCGCAATACCCGCCGGCGCAGCGACCCGTCTCCGGCGCCCGTGGCGCCGCTTCCGTACCATCCGGTCCGCCGGTTCAACCGCAGCCCTACCGTCAGCCGTATCAATCACAGCCGGCCCCGGCCGCCAAGCCGGAGAGCTCCGGCGGGCGGCAGGTGCTGATCGTGCTCGCCGTGGTTCTCGCGCTGCTGGTCCTGCTCTGCGCGGGGGTCATCTCCTTCCTTCTCAAGCAGGGCCAGGACAACGCGGCCGTATTCCACACGGGCGTCGATGGCGGGGCACCGCCGGCGGCGTCGTACCGTCTAATCACACAGACGGGCGCCAACCCCGGCTGGATCTCAGCGAACGAAGGACGACAGACGCTATGACGGCGCAGGCCCGCCTGCTCGGTGGCAGGTATCAGGTCGGCGAACTCTTGGGCTACGGCGGCATGGCCGAGGTGCACCGGGGGCGCGATCTCCGGCTCGGCCGCGACGTGGCCATCAAGATGCTGCGCACCGACCTGGCCCGCGACGCGACGTTCCAGGAGAGGTTCCGGCGGGAGGCCCAGAACTCCGCGGCCCTGAACCACCCGGCGATCGTGGCCGTCTACGACACCGGCGAGGAGATCTCCGCCACCGGTGAGAAACTGCCGTTCATCGTCATGGAGTTCGTCAACGGGCGGACCCTCAAGGAAGTCCTCGCCCAGGAGCAGCGCATCCCGGTGCGCCGCGCCCTCGAGATCATCGCCGACATCGACGCCGCCCTGGAGTTCAGCCACCGCCACGGGATCATCCACCGGGACATCAAGCCCGGCAACGTGATGATCACGCAGAACGGCCAGGTCAAGGTCATGGACTTCGGTATCGCCCGGGCCCTGGCCAGCGGCGCGACCACCATGACGCAGACCAGCGCGGTCATCGGCACGGCGCAGTACCTCTCGCCGGAGCAGGCCCGGGGCGAGGCCGTCGACGCCCGCTCCGATGTGTACGCGGCCGGCTGCGTGCTGTTCGAGCTGCTGGTGGGCCACCCGCCGTTCGTCGGCGACAGCCCGGTCAGCGTGGCGTACCAGCACGTGCGGGAAGACCCCAAGGCGCCCAGCGAGATCAACCACGAGGTTCCGCCGGACGTCGACGCGATCGTGCTCAAGGCCCTCGCCAAAAACCCGATCAACCGCTACCAGAGCGCCCAGGAGATGCGGGCCGACGCGCTGCGCGCCGTCTCCGGGCGCCCGGTGCTGGCCACCCCGGTGATGTCGCAGGCCGAGACCATGGCCCTGCAGCAGGGACCGCAGCCGCGGCAGTGGCAGCCGCAGGCGGCGACGACCATGCAGCGTCCGGTCGGCGGGCCGCCGGGACAGCCGGACCGCCGCTCGTCGTGGGTCTGGGCCTCGCTGGCCGCGCTCGGTGTGCTGGTCGTGATCGTGCTCGGTGTGGCCCTGGCCATGACCCGCGAAGACGACAAGCCGACCACCACGCCGACGGCCACCCAGTCGACGCCGGTGCTGGTCGCCGTGCCGAACCTCGACGGTCAGAGCAACGAGGACGCGATCGCGGCGCTGCAGAAAGCGGGCTTCAAGAACGTCTCCCCGGAGACGCCGCGCCAGGACACCGACTGCGACGGCACGGTCGAGAGCCAGAGCCCGAAGGCCGGCGAGCAGGTCACCCTCGACACGCCGATCACCTACCAGCTCTGCATCAAGCCGGACCCAGTCACCGTGCCGTCCAACCTGGTCGGCGGCACGAAGGACAACGCCAGCGCCCGACTGCGCGAGCTGGGCTTGAAGGCCAACTTTGAGACGGTCGACAGCATCCAGCCGACCGGCGTCGTGACCAAGGTCGAGAAGCAGGGCAAGAAGGTCGAGCCGGGCACCACCATCGACGTCTCCGTCTCGAACGGCCAGCTCGTCAAGATGCCCAAGGTGACCGACATCCAGCAGGCGGTGGCCGAGGGCATCCTCGACAACAACGGACCGTTCAACGTCAGCATCCAGACCGTGGACGACCCGAACGGCACGCCCGGCACGGTCGTCGACCAGAACCCGAAGGCCGGCGAGTCGGTGAAGAAGGGCGGCAAGGTGACCCTGACGGTCATCGCCGAGCAGAGCACGCCGCCCGACACGCCCGACCCGGGCCAGACCCCGACGCCGACGCCGACGCCCGGTGACGGCAACGGCGGCGGCACGGGCGGCGGCCTGATCAGCGAATCGCTGCTGGGCAACCGGCCGGAGTGACTTCTCGCTAAGCGGTGGCGAACGCCGCTCGGCGCCGGGACTCGACCTCGGCGGCGAGCGGCGGCGCCTTTTCCAGGGCCGACGGCAGGCCGCAGGAGGCCAGCCAGTTCGCCAGCATGGTGTGACCGCCCTCGGTCAGCACCGACTCCGGGTGGAACTGCACGCCCTCGATCGGCAGCTCGCGGTGACGCATCGCCATCACCACGCCCGACTCGGTGCGGCCGGTCACCTCGATCTCGCCCGGCAGCGTCTCGGGCAGCACGGCCAGCGAGTGGTAGCGGGTCGCGGTGAACGGCTCGGGCAGGCCGGCCAGCACGCCGTCACCGGTGTGGTGCACCAGCGAGGTCTTGCCGTGCAGCAGCTCCGGCGCGCGGGTGACGGTGGCGCCGAACGCGGCCCCGATCGCCTGATGGCCCAGGCACACACCGAACATCGGAAGCTTTCCCGCGTACGACGTGATGACGTCCATCATGATGCCGGCCCGCTCCGGGGAGCCCGGGCCCGGCGAGAGCAGGACACCGGCGGCCCCGAAGGTGCCGACGTCGTCGACGGAGATCTCGTCGTTGCGGCGCACCACGCACTCGGCGCCGAGCTGGCCCAGGTACTGCACCAGGTTGAAGACGAACGAGTCGTAGTTGTCGATGACCAGAATGCGCACGTCAATCACCCGGGAGGCCGCCGCCACCGGTGGTGGCGGATTCGGAAGGATGCGGAGCGTTCGACTCGGTGCTGTACGGGATCTCGTCCGGCCCGTGATCGGGACTGTCGGAGTCGACCGCGTTCGGGTCCGGGCCCTGCTGCTCGGTGCCCGTGCCGACCTGCACGTCGTCGAAGGGCAGCAGCGGGGTGGCCCAGGGGAACACCACGTACCAGAGCAGCGCGGTAGTGGCCGCGATCAGCCCGAGCGAGGTGGACAACTTGCCCCAGAAACCGAACGGAAGCTTGCGCCAGATCCACGCGTACATCGGCCTCAGACCCCTGTCTTGATCGGGGTCGGCATGCCGGCGTCGGGCAGCTTCTGGTCGCGCTTGGTCGTCGAGACGAGCTCGGCGTGGATGATCAAGCGCTGGTAGTTGTTGTACTTCGGGTTGCAGGTGGTCAGCGTGAGCAGCGCCTGCTTCGGCTTGGCTTTCGGCTTGCCCGGCACGGGGGCGACGACCTCGACGGCGGTCGGCTTCACGACCTCCTGCGAGTACACCCGGTAGACGTACCAGTTGGTGCGGGTCTCCACACCGATGACGTCGCCGTCCTTGAGCTCGTCGAGCCGCCAGAAGATCTTCTTGATCCGGTGACCGGCCACCGAGAAGTTGCCGATCTGGCCCGGATCGGCCGAGTCGGGGTAGTGACCGGGGGCGTAGCGGATGTCGGCCGGCGTGACGCCGTCGACGACGACCCACTTCTTGTCGAGCTTCGGGATGTAGAGCCGGCCGACCAGGTTGGCGCCGGGCGCGTCCGGGGCCTTGGCCGCGGGCGCGGAGGCGGCCGGCGCGACGGTCGGGTCGTTCCACGCCTGGTCGAGCTCGGTCGCGAGGGTGTCCTGCTCGGCCTGAACCTTGGCCGAGTTGCCGAACACCTCGTAGCCGGCGAACAACAGCACGATCAGCCCGAAGGTGATCATCAGCTCGCCCGAGATCCGGATCCCGCCCCGAACCCGCGAGGCGACGGTGGGCCGGGTGAGCTCGGAGTAGACGCTCTTGTAACCCTCACCGGTCTGCTCGGGTCGCAGCCGAACGACCTTTTCGCCCCGCTTGGGCTCCACCTCTTCGACAACCTCTCCGGTGGGCTTGGGGCCACCCGGCGACGGCGGGACGGCCGGAGCGGCACCGAGGGCCGCGTCGGGCTCGGCGTTCACCTTCGCGGCTTGCGCCGCCTTCCCCGGCACCGCGGAGAAGAGCGCGGTGGCTTCTCTCAGGGGCGGCTGTTGCGGCGCGCTTGGCGGTACGGCGGGGAGAAGGCTCGTAGGCGCGTCGGGCGCCCGGCCGATCCCTTCCGCGGGCCAGCTTGAGCCGTTCTGCCAGGTTTGGGCGGGTTGGTGGCTTTGATCGTTATGGGCGGCAGATGCGTAAGAGCTGCCGAGTTCGCTCCGCTCGGACGTGCCGAACGCCGCCGAAGTGGACGCCGGCGCGCCGAACCCGCCGGAGGTGGGCGCCGCCTTGGCGAACCCGCCGGAAGTGGGCGCCGGGCTGCCGAATGCGTCCGACGCGGGCGCTGAGATGCCCGACGTGGGTGGCGCCGGGGTGGCCGTGCCGAAGGCGCCCGACTGGGGCGCGGCGGTCCCGGACGCGCCTGATGTCGGCGCGGCGGTCCCGAAGGCGCCCGAGGTGGGCGGTGAGATGCCCGATGTGGGTGGCGCCGGGGTGGCCGTGCCGAAGGCGCCCGACTGGGGCGCGGCGGTGCCGAAGGCGCCTGATGTCGGCGCGGCGGTCCCGGACGCGGCTGACGTGGGCGTGGCGGGTCCTGAGGGGCCTGACGCGGGCGTTGCGGTTCCGAACGCGCCGGACGCGGGCGCAGAGGTACCTACCGCGCCGGAGGTGGGCGCCGGGGTGCCGAAGGAGGCTGAGGTTGGCTCCGGGGTGCCTAGCGGGGTCCGCGCGGGTGCGGCGATGCCGAACGAGCCGGACGAAGGCGTCGGGGTGCCCAACGGGGCCGACGTGGGCGTTGCGGTGCCGTATGCGCCGGACGTGGGGGTTGCGGTGCCGTATGCGCCGGACGTGGGGGTTGCGGTGCCCAGCGAGGTCGGTGCGGGTGTTGCGGCGCCGAAGGAGCCCGACGTGGGTGAGGGGGTGCCGAAGGAGGTCGGCGTTGGCGCGGGGGCGTGGCCGTTGAATGCCGGCTCGAAGGCGCCGCTCGGGGATGTGGGTGCCGTGGGGGCGTTCGAGCGAGGCTGGTGGTCGGGGGCGTCGTCGAAGAAGTCGAATTGCTGGGGCGACGGCGCGGCGTGCTCGATCGGGCGCTGCCGGGCGGCGTTTACGGCGGCGTTCAGCTCGTCGGGCGTGTTGCGGGCCGAGGCGATGCGCTGCTGGGCCGCCGCGTCGGGCCGCAGCACCGCGGTCTCCGTCGCGGCCACCGGCTGATCCGAACGCTCGGGGAACGCCGCGCCCGTCCGGCCGGTGCGCTCCGGGAAGGCGGCGGGCGCCTGGCCGGCTCGCTCGGGGAAGGCGGCGGGCGTCTGGGCGGCTCGCTCGGGGAAGGCGGCGGGCGTCTGGGCGGCTCGCTCTGGGGAGGCGGCGGGCGGTTGGTGGGCGAGGTCGGGGAAAGCGGGGGACGTCTGACCTGGACGGTCGGGGAAGGCGGCGGGTGTGCGCTCGGGGGCGGACGTCGCCTGCTGGTCCTGGGCTTGCGGGAAGGCTGTCGACCACCTCTCCTGGCGCTCCGCGCGGGGGGCTTCACGGCGCGGCGGGGGAGGTGTGGCCGGGAACGTCGACGGCGTGGAGCCGGTGTCCTGGCGGGTCGGGAAGGTAGCCGGAGAGAACGCGGGGTCCTGCTCCGGGAAGGAGGAGGCGTTCGGGCGGGTCGGGAACGCGGCTGGGGGCGGCGTGGGCTCGGCGAACGCCGACGACGCGGGCTCCGGGTGGGGCGGGAACGCCGGGGGGCTGGGCTCCGGTCGTACGGGGGAAGGCGGTTGCGGGTCTGTGGGTGCTGGGGGGCGGATCGGGGTGGGCTGGGAGCCGCTGAGACCGATCGGCGGGGCCAAGGGGCCGCCGGGTACCCCGTCGGGGGAAGCGTCGGTGATTCGGGGGATGTAAGCCGTCTGGGCGTCGCCGTCGGGGGCTCGGTGGCGGCCCGAGCCGGCGCTGCCGGTGGGACTGTCGGGAGCGGCCATCAGCCGGCAACCTGCGCGGATCGGAGGTCACTCGACCCGTCGTACGCCCGCACTGTCACGTTCCTCTCGACCCTTTCCGTGTAGCCGAGGCCGAAGTCGGCGACGGCATCCCGGAATTGCTGGACCCCTTCCGCGGACTCCAACGCGCGATGCATCGCTGTGGGTTCGCCGATCGCCGTGATCTTGAACGGTGGCGAGAAGACCTGGCCGTGAAGTAGCAGCGTGTTGCCGACACAGCGTACCGCGCTCGTCGAGATGACGCGGACATCCATGATCGACATTGCCTCGGCACCTCCGGCCCACAACGCGTTGACCACTGCTTGAACGTCACCCTGGTGGACAACGAGATCGTCGTTGTCGGGGGCGTTGGTGTCGGCGAACTCGTTGCTCCGGCGGGACGAGTCGTCGAGGGTGACGGTCATGCCGGGGCCCTCGAGCGCGGTGAAGCCGGCCGGTGATCGCAGCGCGTCGGCGTCCTTGCGGGCCTTGGCCACCTGGGGGTCGACCTCGGCCAGCTGGGCCGTGTCCTGGTCGACCGTGGCCCGGAGCCGGGCCGCCGTTTTCTCGCGCGCGTCGAGGCGTGCGCGCTTGTCGGCGATCAGCTGGGCCAGCTGGGGGCGCCGGTCGTCGCGCAGCGCCGTGCCGTCCGCCGTCCGGGCGGAAGTGGTGAAGAGCAGGCCCGCGGCCAGCGCGATGAGCGGGACCACGGCCGACCAGCCGCGGGTGCGCTGGCCGCGCCGGCGTGGCCGCAGACCCCCGAGCGCGCGGCGCAGCACGAGCCGCCACGAGGGCGCGCCAGTGGTGTATTCCACGTCTTCGGTCCTCCCGGAAAATCGCGCCGGACAATTTCCTCGCCTGGCGGGTGCCTCTCGGAGCGCAGCCTTGACTACGCTAGCTGTCGAACATTAATCGCCACGGGCAGCATTCGGGATCTCCGGAGCCGCTCAGCGGTGGGGTTGTTCACCACTTGTTGCCCTTCAGGAGATGCACCGTGCCGAAGTCTCAGGTTCGCAAGAAGAAGGTCTACACGCCGCCGACGGACATTCGTCCGGCGGCGACAGCGGCTTCCAAGAAGCCGAGCCCGATGTGGCTGCCGATCACCGCGGTGGCTCTCATCGTGATCGGTATTGCCTGGCTGGTCGTGTATTACCTGTCGTCGCAGCAGTACCCGGTCGAGGCCTGGCGGTACTGGAACCTCGCTGTGGGCTTCGGGTGCATGGTCGCCTCGCTGGGCATCCTGTCGCGCTGGCGATAGGCCGGTAAAGCCTGCTTAACGCGGGTATCGTCGATTTCATCCGATTCAAGCACCCCGGGCCGACGGCGCGGGGTGCTCTTTGCGCTACTTGACCCGGCGGCGTGCGGCCGTCTATTACTCGTGGGTAACATGAAGCGCGTCGGACTGCCGACCGAGGAGGCACAACCCAGATGGGCATAGCGCAGATCGTCGCCACCGTCCTGGCCGGCCTGGTCACGGTGGTGGCCGTCGTGCTGGCGGTGCGCGCCGTCCTGACGATCACCGCGGTGATCCGCCAGGGGCAGCCGGAGCCCGCGCGTTTCGCGGACAAGGGCACCCGGACCAAGACGATGCTGACCGAGACGCTCGGTCACACGCGGATGCTCAAGTGGTCGGCCATCGGTGCCGCGCACTGGCTCGTGATGGTCTCCTTCATGATCCTGTTCCTGCTGGTCGTGGAGGCGTACTTCGAGGTCGTCGACCCCAAGGGTGAGCTGCCGATCATCGGGCACTGGACGGTGTTCGGGTTCGTCACCGAGTGGATCGGGATCCTGGGCCTGCTCGGGATCGTGTACCTGATCTTCGTACGGCAGAAGAACATCCGGCAGAAGCGTTCGCGCTTCCTCGGCTCGACGATGTGGCAGGCGTACTTCGTCGAGGCCGTCATCCTCGGCGTGCTGGTCTGCGGGTTCCTGATCCGCGGGTTCAAGGTCGCCAACGACGTCTTCCCCTACCCGACCTGGGCCGCTCCGCTGTCGCACGCGATCGGCGCCGCGCTGCCGTCGTGGGGGGACGGCGCGACCTGGGTCGCGCTGGTCAAGCTGTTCATCTCGATGGGCTGGCTGATCACGATCGCGCTGAACCCGACCATGGGCGTGGCGTGGCACCGGTTCCTGGCGTTCTTCAACATCTTCTTCAAGCGCAGCCCGGAGAAGCCGGCCGGTTCCGGTCTGGGTGCGCTGAAGCCGATGATGAGCGGGGGCAAGCCGCTCGACTTCGAGGAGGCCGACCCGGAGAAGGACCAGTTCGGCGTGGCCCAGGTGGAGCAGTTCACCTGGAAGGGTCTGCTGGACTTCTCCACCTGCACGGAGTGCGGCCGGTGCCAGTCGCAGTGCCCGGCCTGGAACACGGCCAAGCCGCTCTCACCGAAGCTGCTGGTTCTCAGCCTGCGCGATCACGCGTACGCCAAAGCGCCCTATCTCCTCGCCGGAGGCGGCAAAGATCTGACCGGCGAGGAGAAGGCGACCGCGGCCCAGCTGGCGCACATGGACGTGCTGGCCCTGGCCGAGGCCGAGCGGCCGCTGATCGGCGGGGTGGACGAGAACGGCGTGATCGATCCGGACGTGCTGTGGTCGTGCACGACCTGCGGCGCGTGTGTCGAGCAGTGCCCGGTCGACATCGAGCACATCGACCACATCGTCGACATGCGCCGCTACCAGGTGCTGATCGAGTCGTCGTTCCCCAGCGAGGCCGGCGTCATGCTGCGCAACCTGGAGAACAAGGGCAACCCGTGGGGCGCCCCGCAGAACACCCGCGAGGACTGGACCAAGGGCCTGGACTTCGAGGTGCCGCGGGTCGGCGAGGTCGAGGACTTCGACTACCTGTTCTGGGTCGGCTGCGCCGGCGCGTTCGAGGACAGGGCCAAGAAGACCACGCGGGCGGTGGCCAAGCTGCTGCACGAGGCCGGCGTCAACTACGCGATTCTCGGTGAGGGCGAGACCTGTACGGGTGACCCGGCCCGGCGAATCGGTAACGAGTTCGTCTTCCAGATGCTGGCCCAGCAGAACGTGGAGACTCTTCAGGAGGCGAAGGTCAAGAAGATCGTCGCCACCTGCCCGCACTGCTTCAACACCCTGGGCAACGAGTACGAGCAGCTGGGGCTCGAGGTCGAGGTCGTGCACCACACGCAGTTGCTGGCCCACCTGGTCAAGGAGGGCAAGCTGACCCCGGTGCAGCCGATCGAGGGCGACGTGACCTACCACGACCCGTGCTACCTGGGACGGCACAACCGCGTGTTCGACGCGCCGCGTGAGGTTCTCGGCGAGTCGGTCGGCAACCTGATCGAGATGCCGCGCAACCAGGAGCGGTCCTTCTGCTGCGGCGCCGGCGGCGCCCGCATGTGGATGGAAGAGAAGATCGGCAAGCGGATCAACGTCGAGCGTACGGAGGAGGCCCTGGCGACCGGCGCGAAGACGATCGCGGTGGGCTGCCCGTTCTGCTACACGATGATCGGCGACGGGGTCACCGGCAAGGGCGAGCAGGAGAACGTCGAGGTCGTGGACGTCGCGACGGTCCTCCTGCGCTCGCTCAAGCAGGAAGTCTGACCCGCTAGTTCGGCGTGCTGGTGGTGGCCGCGGTGGTCGAGGCGACGATCGCGACCATCACGGCCGCCTGGATCTCGTCCAGCGTCTTCTTCACCGCGGCGGCCGCCCACGAGCCGGCGCCGATCTCGCGCAGCCGGGCCTGGACCACCTTGCGGTCCAGGCCGGTGAAGACCTTCCGGTCGAGGTCGGTCGCGGCGACCAGGGCACAGAGAGCGGCCGTACGGGGATCGACCGGCCCCGCCTCGAGCACGGCGGCCTGCATCCGCTGGCGGGCCTCGGTCTCGGCCACCGGCTCGACACCGTTCGCGGCCGGGTACCGGGTGCGCGGGAAGACCCAGAGCACCTTGTCCTTCTCCACGGTCAGCACGCCGTCGGCGACCAGCCGGTCGAGCACCTGCGGGCGCGTGTCCTTGGCGAACTTCGTGACCCAGTGGCCGGGCCGCCGGTTACGGTCCTCGGCCAGGATCCGGCCCAGCGCGCGGTCCAGGATCGTGTCGCCGGTCGCGTCGTCGTCGAGGACGATCACCTTCTTGTCGGCGACGTCGACCCGGCCCGCCAGCGCGAGCTCCAGCAGCAGCGCCCCGCCGAGACCGTTGTCCAGGTGCGTGCCGTCGGTGAGCGGGGTGCCGTCATCGTCGTACGCGAGTAGGAGGAACTCCTCGGCAAGGTTCATGCCCTCGACGGTAACCAAACCGAGCGAAGATCAATCCCGGAAGCGCCCGGACGCCGGGAATCGCCCGCATCCGGCACAATGGGGACCGAGGTGAACCGATCATGGACGGCCTGCTGCTGACCGCGGTGCTCCCGTTGGTGGCCTTCGCGCTGCTCACGGCGGGCAACGCGTTCTTTGTGGCCGCCGAGTTCGGTCTCGTGACGGTCGACCGGCCCGAGATCGACGCCCGGGCCCGCTCCGGCGACCGCCGGGCCCGCACGGTGCAGCACGCGCTGCACGAGCTTTCGTTCCAGCTCTCCGGCACCCAACTCGGCATCACGATCACCGCGCTGCTCACCGGATATCTGGCCGAGCCGGCGCTCTCCAAGATCTTCACGCCGCTGATCGAGCCGATCGGCGGCGACGCGACCGAGGGCATCACCCACGCGATCGCCCTGGTCGTGGCCACCCTCGTGTCGATGCTCTTCGGCGAGCTGGTGCCGAAAAACGCGGCGCTCGCTCGGCCGATGCGCGCGGCGTTGCTGACCGCGGCCCCGTTGCGTACGTTCTCGAAGCTCTTCAAATACCTGATCGGCGCCCTGAACGGATCGGCGAACTGGCTGGTGCGCCGGATCGGGGTCGAACCGCAGGAGGAGCTGGCCAGCGCCCGCTCGCCCGAGGAGCTGGGCCTGCTCGCGGCGATCAGCGCGCGGGCCGGGACGCTGCCGAACGAGACGGCGACGCTGGTGCGGCGCACGATCCGCTTCGGCGAGAAGAGGGCGGCCTCGGCGATGACGCCGCGGGTCGACGTGGTCGGGCTGACCGTCGCCGCCAGCGTGGCCGACCTGATCACCAAGGCCCGGGAGACCGGGCACACCCGGTTCCCGGTCTACGAGAACACGATCGACCTGGTCACGGGGGTGGTGGCGGTGCCCGACGCGCTGGGCGTGCCACCCGAACGGCGGGCCGCGACGCGGGTCTCCACGATCGCCCGGGAGCCGGTGTACGTACCGGAGAGCCTGGGCCTCGACAAGGTGCTGGCGGCGCTGCGCGAGGCCGACGCCGACCTGGCGATCGTGGTGGACGAGTACGGCGGCACCGATGGCGTGGTGACGGTCGAGGACCTGATCGAGGAACTGGTCGGTGAGATCGCCGACGAGTACGACGCCGAGCAGGCCGAGACGTCGACGGTCGAGTTGACCGCGCCCGGCGGCGAAAAGACGTTCCTGGTCGACGGGCTGCTGCGCGAGGACGAGCTGATCGAGCAGACCGGCTTCAAACTGCCCGAGGGCCCGTACGAGACGTTGGCCGGCTTCCTGCTGGCCCGGCTCGGCCACATTCCGGAGGTCGGCGAGTCGTATGAGACGGGGGGCTGGGAGTTCACCGTGATGGCCGTCGACCGGCACCGGGTCGAGCAGGTCCGCGTCGTCATCCCGGCGGAGCCGGCCGATGACTGAGCTGCTGGTCACCGTCCTGCTGCTGATCGGCAACGGCATCTTCGTGGGCGGCGAGTTCGCGCTGATCGCGTCTCGCCGTACGGCACTGGAACCGCTGGCC
Source organism: Actinoplanes sp. NPDC048796 (assembly GCF_040650035.1). NCBI lineage: Bacteria > Bacillati > Actinomycetota > Actinomycetes > Micromonosporales > Micromonosporaceae > Actinoplanes > Actinoplanes sp. NPDC048796. Next base: position 928,859 of record NZ_JBEZGO010000003.1, read on the forward strand.
GCCACGTCCAAACGGGCCCGGTGGGCCCTGTCGGCCATGAGCCAGATCCCGCTGATGATCGCCGGCGCGCAGCTGGGCATCACGGTCTGCTCGCTCGGCCTGGGCGCGCTGTCCGAGCCCGCGGTCGCCCATCTGCTCGAGGGCCCGTTCGAGGCGCTGGGGCTGCCGGAGAACGCGATCCATCCGGTGGCCTTCGTGCTGGCCCTGATGATCGTGGTCTTCCTGCACACGGTGATCGGCGAGATGGTCCCGAAGAACATCACGCTGGCCGGGCCGGAACGGGCCGCGCTGATCCTCGGCCCGTTCATGCTGGGCTTCTGCACGGCCACGAAACCGCTGCTCAACGCGATGCGCTGGGCCGCCAAGATCGTCCTGCGACTGTGGAAGATCGAGTCGACGGACGCGGTCAAGACGGTCTTCACGGCCGAGGAACTGGCCGGGATGGTGACTCAGGCCCGGGCCGAGGGACTGCTCGGCACGGAGCAGTACGCCCGGATCAACGCCGCGCTCGGCCTGCAGGACCGGACGGCGGCCGACACGCTGCGGCCCTGGTCGACGGTCACCACGATCGCCGACGACGTGTCACCCGCGACCGTCGAGGCGCTGGCCACGCGGACCGGGCGGTCCCGCTTCCCGGTGGTCCAGCGGAACACCCGGCGGGTGCTGGGATTCGTTCACGTCAAAGACATTTTGGGGTACGCGGCGGAGCGCCGGACACGCCCGATCCCGCCGGAGATCATCAGGCCTTTGGCGGTGGTGCCGCCCGACCGTACGCTGGCCGATCTGCTGTTGACCATGCGCCGCGACCGTCTGCACATCGCGCTGGTCAGTGACGGCCGCACTCCGCTGGGAGTGATCACATTGGACGACGTGATCCACGCGGTCGTGGGGGAGCCCGCTCATCCACACGTACCGGCGGCGCCTCGGGCGGTCGGCTGACCTCGTCCGGAGTAATTCCGGTTCGATTGCTTGCCGGTCCGTCGTCATGCGTGGTGGGTGCCGCACAATCCCGACATGTCACGAAAAGGGTGGTGGTTAGCGCTCGCGGTGGTCGTGCTGGCCGGCGGCGTCGCCTATTTCTATCGCCTTCCGGCGTACGGAATCGCGCTGCACACGCCGATGGCCCGGGCCGGCGCGCTGACCATGGCGGTCTCACCCTCCGCGCCGCCGATGCCGCCGGAGCCGATCAGTGTCGCCCGCGGGCCGATCTCCATCCGCTACACCTTCGACGGCGGCGTCGGCAAGCCGATCACCGACGTCAACGGCGGCCACGAGCTGCGGCCGGTCGGTGAGAACGGCGGGGTGCTGCGCCTCGTACGGCCGCAAGGGGCCTCGGGTCTGGCCGTTTCCTATCCCGATCGGTGCCGGCTGGCCCGGGAGCGGGACTGCCCACGCGCGATCCTCGAGGGGGCACGGGACGACACGCTGAACCCCGGCCTTCGAAAGCTCAACTACGGCGCGTCGGTCCTGATGACGCACGCGGACCTGGCCGACGGCGCCAACGTCGTCCAGAAGGGCTACTCGGTCGGTGGCGTGAGTCAATACAAGCTCCAGGTGGACCACCGTCTGGGCCACCCGTCGTGCGTTCTGGCCGGAAGTGGCGGCATTCATCGCGCCGAGGCCCTGCTCGACGTGGCCGACGGGCAATGGCACAACCTGACCTGCGTACGCCAGCGAGAACGCCTCACGCTGACCGTCGACGGAAGCCCTCGGGCCGAGGTGGCCGTGCCCGCTGATCTGTCGATCGCCAACGCCGAGCCGCTGCGCGTCGGCGGCAAGGGCACGAATCGAGGCAACGACCAGTTCGCCGGCGAAATCGACAACGTCTTCGTGGCAATCGGCTGAAACGGACAATATGTACGTTGCCGGACTTGCTGGATGGGAATAGTGCAGACATGACTTCTCGCCTGCTAACCGCGACCGTCGCCACGGCGCTCCTGGTCGCGATCCCCGCCGTCCCGGCCAGTGCTTCCAGCCATCGCCCCTGCGGCGTCGAAAAGCACAGCACGACCGCCGGCGTCACGAAGATCGGCACGGCCACCGCCACCGTGGGCACCGACGGCATCAAGCTGACGACGGCCCGCTCGTCGAACAGCGACAAGGTGTCCTGGCAGTCGTCGTTCCGCCCCGTCCTGGCCAGCACGGTCGACGAGGTCTCCTACGAGACCGCCAAGCTCGACACCACGGCCGGCGACAACAACGTGGTGAACGACGCCGCCCTGCCGGCCTACCACCTGTACGTCCGCACGCCCGCCGGCCCCGGCACCCTGGTCTTCGAGCCGTACTACTACCTGAGCTCGATCGGAGCCGGAAACCCGCAGCGCCGCGTGCGCACGGAGTGGAACGTCCTGGACGGTCCCCTGTGGACCCCGTCCACGACGATCACCGGCCTCGCCAAGACCGCCGGCGGCCCCGCGACCTTGAAGTTCTCCGAGGTGGTGGCGGCCAACCCCAAGATGACCGTCACCGGCATCGGCTTCGGCCTGGGCACCTACAACGCCGGCACCACCGCCGTCCTGGACGAGCAGCGCTTCGCCACGAACCGCTCCTGCACCGAACACCAGTGGTCCACCGGCTTCAAGACCGGCCGCTGGTTCCCCGGCTGGCTCCGCTAGATCGCACCATTCGCAGAAAGGCCCGGCCCGCTCACACGGGCACGGGCCTTCTGCCGTTCCGGTTGCTTTACACGGAGGTGAGCTTCGCTGTTCTCAGCCCTTCAGCTCGGCTACCGTCCAGAAGATGTCGGTTGCCGAAGCTTGTCTCTGGGGACTCCTCGGTGCCGCTGCTGTCGAAGGGCTGCAGTTCGCCGGCGCTATCCGCAGGGTCGGAGGCTGGCCGTGGAAGCGCCGGGGCGAACCCGGACCGTGGCCGTTGCTCGTGTCTGTTCTGATCCGGTTGGGCGTCGGTGCGGGTGTCGCGGCCGCCGCGGGGGCGAGCGGTCAGCTCGCGGGAGCGTTGAGTGCCCTCGCGTTCGGTGTGGCCGCGCCGCTGCTCGTGGAGCAGATGGCCCGGCAGATACCGGGGGAGGGGAGTACAGCGCCGTCCGACATCATCAGGCCCGCCCCGGCCCCGCGCCGTAGTCCCCCTCGCGCCCAGAAGCTGAGAGAAGCTCCGACTGAAAGCCCTGGTCAGGCCGCGGGGAGCGACGATGGCTGATCCTGCCGTTCGCTCGTTCCTTCGCCAGGTCGTCGCCGCGTTGGCCCGGCAGACGCCGGCCTTCGCCGGAAGCGAGCAGTCCCGGCCGCCCGTCGTTCGCGCTCTCGGTCGGTCTTCGCCCGCCTACAGCGCCTCGGATGAGGAGGCGGAGTGGCAACGACTGGTGGAGCAACTCGGCGATTCGACCACGACGCTGACGGACCCGCCGACTGAGGAACCGCCCACCTCGGAGCCGCCTCCGGACGATCCGGCAGCCGAGTCCGAGACTTACTACCGGCACCGCGGTCTGGTGGTGTCCAGGTCATTCGTCGAAGCCGGAGGCCGCAGGTTCGCGGTCAGTTCGATCACCGGCGTCGCTCTGCTCAACCGAGGTCGGCGAATCCGCCGGCTGTGGCCGATAGCCGTCTTCGCTCTTCCGCTTCTCGCCGCTCTCGTCACCTGGCTGACCTTGAGGCAGGACAGCCCCACCTGGCTATGGATCGTCGCGGTGGCGACAGCCCTGACAACGCTCGTGGAGATCCCGTATCTGGTTGCGCTTCTCCGCCGCGAACAAGTAGTCGAGGTGTGGATCCGCTACCGCGACGTTCCGGTACGCCTGACGCCGGCCGTCACCGTCCCAGAAGCCACCCGAGCTGTTCGATCGATCAAGCACGTCATACGCCTGAGCGGCGAAAACGCGTCCGTCTGATCCTTGCTCAGGGTGTGGTGGCTCACGGATGGGGCTTGAGGAACATGCTGTAGGCCTGAGGCTGTCTCTCTGAGGGCTCGGCCGCTCGCACCAAACGCATGGTTTCGGTGAGGCCGGCCGCGGTTGCCAGGGCGGCGAAGCGGTCGGGTGGGTACTCGTAGACGTCCACGTCGATGTCGTGGCCGTAGCCCGTGGACAGGGTCCGCTTGGCGTCGCCGGACTTGAAAGCGATCACCAGGCGGCCGCCGGGCTCCAGGACTCGGGCGAATTCGGTGAACGCCTTGGGGAGCAGGTCCGGCGGGGTGTGCACCAACGAGTACCAGGCGACGACGCCGTTGAGGCTCGCGTCGGGCAGGTCCAGGTCGAGCAGGGAGCCGATCGCGAACGGGATGTGGGGGTAGGCCGTCTCGGCTTCCCTGATCATGGCGGGTGAGAGGTCCACGCCCTGGATGTCGACGCCCAGGGATGACAGGTGGGCGGTTATCCGGCCAGTGCCGCAGCCGGCCTCGGCCACCGGGCCGGTGATGAGCTCGGCGTACGCGCCCAGCACGGCCCTGTCCCAGGTCGACTCGGCCACGGAAGTGCCGTTGAGCAGCTTGGCGTAGCTGGCGGCGACCGTGTCGTAGGCCGCCCTCGTTCTGTCCAATGAGGTCGTCACGCGTTCATTCTGCCGCTGCGGGAGGGCCGGAGCTCAGTTCTCCACAGGGGCGGGAGCCCGCCGGTTTTGTGGTCTTTGAGCGCAACCACTTACTCACGTCGCCGTGGCGGGGTGAGCGTTCTGGGCGCGCAGCGCCCTGCTCGCCCCGTCGCGGCCCTCGGCGTGAGCAGCGAACCGTACGCCCCACCCCGCTACGACAGGCCTTAGGAAGTCGGCCAGGTCCGGAAGTTCTGAGCGGAACGGCTCGGCGTGGGACCGCGCTGGCCCTGGTAGCGAGAGCCGTAGACGGCTGAGCCGTAGGGGTGCTCGGCTGGGCTGGAGAGCCGGAAGATGCAGAGCTGGCCGATCTTCATGCCGGGCCAGAGCTTGATCGGCAGGTTGGCCACGTTGGACAGCTCGAGCGTGACGTGACCGGAGAATCCGGGGTCGATGAACCCGGCGGTCGAGTGGGTCAGCAGGCCGAGGCGGCCGAGGCTGCTCTTGCCCTCGAGGCGGCCCGCAAGCTGCTCACCAAGAGTGATGACCTCGAGCGTCGAGGCGAGGACGAACTCGCCCGGGTGCAGGACGAACGGCTCGCCGGCGGCGACCTCGACGAGCGCGGTCAGATCGTCCTGCTGCTCGGCCGGATCGATGTGGGTGTAGAGATGGTTGTTGAACACCCGGAAGAATCGGTCCAGGCGAACATCGATGCTGGACGGTTGCATCAGCGCCGGCTCGAACGGCTCCAGGGCCAGGTCGCCAGATTTGATCTCGGAGACCAGGTCACGGTCGGACAGCAGCATCGCAACACCATACCCAAGCTGCCCGTTCGGCGTGTTTTGGTGGGCGTGTCGAACGTATGTTCGATAGAATGACGGCATGGCTTCCTGGTCCGATTTCGCCGCTGTTGAGCCCACCCTCGCGGCCGGCATCCGCGCGCTCCTCCAGCAGTACGGCCCCGGCCTGGCCTACCTGGCCACGGTGCGTGCCGACGGCGCTCCACGGGTCCATCCGGTGTCGCCGGTCATCACCGACGAGGGACTCTATTGCTTCATCGTCGCCTCACCCAAACGAGGCGACCTCGACCGCGACGGCCGCTACGCGCTGCACTCTTTTCCCCCGGAAGAGAGCGACGACGAGGCGTACGTGTCGGGCCGAGCCGTCCGCGTGACCGACCCCCGGGTCATCACCCGCCTGGCGGGAGCGCTGCGCGCGTCACCGGACGTCGACTGGCGGCTCTACGAGCTGATGATCGAGTCAGCGACGCTGCGCCGGCACGGGCCAGCGGGGGCGCTGCCGCTGTCGCCGGATGTGACGCCGCTGTCACGCACGTGGCGTGCCGAGTTACCGCGCCCGCTGGCCGCGGTGAGTTGAGCAAGGGCGGTCCCGCCACAGAGTGCCGCAATCAGGTACAGTGGGGCCCGCTACGCGGGTGTAGTTCAATGGCAGAACATCAGCTTCCCAAGCTGACAGCGCGGGTTCGATTCCCGTCACCCGCTCGGAGGTAGGAGGCCCGTGCCCACGGAGAACGTGGGCCGGGCCTCCTTGCATTTCATGCCTGGGGGGCGACCCCCCAGACCCCCACGGTGCGGTGGGGCGCGGTCGGTGGGGTGCGGTCGGTGGGGGTGGGGCTGGCCGGGGCTGGGGCTTAGGGGTGTTCCTCGTCTTCGGGGTAGGGCAGGGATCGCTTCCATGCCGCCTCGAACTCGAGGTGAGTGATCTCGAGCTGGGAGTAGCGGGGGTCTCGGAGGTCTCTCGGTGGGTTCGGCAGGTCGTTGGCCAGGCGGAATGCGCCATGGGGGGTCACTATGACCTCGCGTAGGCGGCGACCGTCGGGGCCCAACTCCACGAAGGTGATGGTTTGGTCCTCGTCCTCGCGCAGGTATACGCGGTCACGGCCGGCTAAGGCGCCGTAGCCGGGTAGTGAGCGATGGGCGGTGCGCTGGTCTCGCAGGTCGGCCAAGGAAGTTCCGGAGAGGGCGTCCAAGTGCAGCTCCTCCTCAGCTAGGGGGCCCATCTCGCGGATGGTCGCCTCGTCGGTGATCACCTCGACCTCGGCGATGGTTTCCAGGATGTCCTCGGGGGACGTGGCCCATACCCACCACCACAAACCGCCCATGCCGTAGTCGTGGACGACCAAGAACCGTCTCATGGGGTGAGGGTGCCATGGCTGTGGTGGATCTGGAGGCCGTGGCGGGCGGCGGTGCCCAGAACCTGGTCGATCTGGGCCGGGGTCAGGCCGGTGGTGGGGATGGGGAGGAAGCGGGCGCGGCTGCGGGCGAAGACGAGCTGGTGGGGCAGGTGAGCGACTGTGGTGAAGGCGGTCCAGGCGTAGGCGTGGCGGCTTTCGAGGGTGGAGAGGGCCACGCCGCTGTCGCTGATCTCGTATGTCGTCAGGTGGCCCGCGTCGACCGAGCGGCGGGTGCCGGTGGTGATCAGGAGGAGGGGGACGCCTACGGCCAGGAGTGCGCCGACCGCCAGCAGGGGGATGTCCAGGCCGCTGCCGGTCAGGACGTGCAGGGCGGCCAGTGCGATCGCGGCCCAGCCGGCCACCCGGGCGATCAGCACCGGACGGCGCAGGCCGTGGCGCAGGGCGGTGGCGACCAGCCGGGGGTCCGGTCGCGCGGTGATCTGCAAAAACACTCCTGAAAGGTAACTTTTCGGAAGTGTCCGGCAACATCGGCCGCTCGGTCGCCCGGAACCGCCCGGAAGAAACCTCAGAAAAGGATCTCGGCGATGCGGCGCCACTCGTCTCGGGGGAGGTGCGGGCTGGCGTCGGCCGAGAGGGCCTGGATGGCGATGTGGTCGGCGCCGGCGTCGAAGTGGGCCCGGATGCCGGTGCGGATCGCGTCCGGGCCGCCCCAGGTGACCGTCAGGTCCACCAAGGCGTCGCTGCCGTCGTGGGCCAGGTCGTCGTCGGTCAGGCCGAAGCGGCGCCACTGGTTGGTGTAGTTGGGCAGCGTCAGGTAGGGCTTCAGGACCCGGCGGGCCACCGCCCGGGCCTGGGCGGGATCGGTGCCGACGAAGACCTTCTGTTCGGGGATGAGCAGGCGGTCGGGGCCCAGGATCGCGCGGGCCTCGGCGGCGTGGGCGGGTGGCATCAGGTACGGCAGGGCGCCGGCGGTCAGGTCGCGGGCGGCCTCCAGGGTCTTCGGGCCCAGGGCCGCGATCAGGCGTTCCTCGTGCGGGACGCGCTCGAGCTTGTCCGTGAGGAAGGACTTGAGCCTGGTCAAGGGCTTGACGTACGCCTCGCCGACCGAGGCCGCGGTGGGGGCGTGGCCCGAGCCGACGCCCAGGTAGAAGCGGCCGGGGAACAGCGAGCTCAGGCGGAAGTGGCTGGCCGCGAGCTCGTCGCCGTCGCTGTGCCAGATGTCGACGATGCTGGTGCCCACCACCAGTGTCGACGTGGCGGCCAGGATGGCCTCGGGCAGGGACAGGTCGTCCGGCGGGCTGCCGCCGATCCACACCGAGCCGTAGCCCAGTTCTTCCAGCTCATGCGCCGCCGCGGCGACCACGTTGGCGTCGTCCGGCCAGAAGCGGCCGGGCACCCAGATGCCGTACTGCCCGAAGTCGTTCATGAAATTGATCGTACGATTGCGGACGTGTATCTGATGATCTCGAAGTACGTCGTGCCGGTCGAGCAGGTCGACGCCGTCCGGGCCGAGCACCTGGCCTTTGTGGACTCGCTTGAGCAGCGCGGACTGCTCGCCTCGGCCGGGCGGCAGGACCCGCCGGTCGGTGGGGTGCTCGTGCTGAAGGTGACCGAGCGGGAGCGGGCCCTCGAACTGATCGCCGAGGACCCGTACGTCAAGGCCGGTGTCGCCGAGTACACCCCGGTCGGCTACGTCGCCAACCGGGGCCTGGTCACCGACTAGGGCTCGATGTCGTCGCCGCTGAGCAGGCCGCGGATGGTCAACTCGCGAGCCACCGGCGGCGGCGTCTCGTCCACGATCACCGCGGTGCCCACGTAGCCGGCGCCGAACAGGGTGCGCAGGCCCCGGGCCTGGGCGCCGGTGGACGCCCAGTCGTCGACCACGAGCACGCGGTCGTCCGGCGTGAGCAGCTGACGGCGTACCCCCAAATGCTGTTTCTCGCCCCGATGATCGGACGGGATCTCGGCCCAGATCATCGGTTCGGCGATCGGCCGTCGCGCCCCGGCCCGGTAGGCCTCGACGAAGCCGACGCCCAGCGCCCGGGCCACCAGCGGGCCGACCAGGAAACCGGTCACCTCCGGAGCGACCACCACGGTCGGGTGGTCGGCGCGGAACAGGCCGGCCAGGCCGTCGCCGAGCTTGTCGAGGATCACCGGGTCGCGCCACCAGCCGGACCGGTCGCTGACCAGATAGCCGCTGCCGTCGCCGGGGTCGGTCCAGCGGAAACCGGCCTTGAGGCGATCACGAAGGTGATCACGGAAGTCGCTCGCCACGCCGACATCCTGTCATCGTGCGGCTGAAGCATTCCGCCGCGCGGTCAGAACCCGCTCAGACTACGGGTCAAGTTAGTGCAGTCCGTCGCTCTGATCGGGCATGCTGTGTCGCGTAACCATGCCTACTCCGTCGTCGGGCCGTCGCCGCCCGCTGAGCCCTGGATCCCGCGCCGGCCTCGGCGCGGCCGTCGTGCTGCTCGCCGTCGTGTCCGCGGTGGAGCTGGCCGACCCGCGCACCGCCGACTTCGTGGGCCTGTTCGCGGCCGTCCCGTTCCTGGCCGCCGTCTTCGCCTTCTGGCAGACGGTTCTCGTCGTCGGGATCGTCGCGACGATCGTCGGGGTGGCCTTCGTCGGCGCGGCCGGGCCGGTCAGCGTGGCCGGCATGGTCAACCTGATCGGCATTCTGCTGGCCACCGGCATCGCGTCGGCGGTGGCCATGATCAGGCAGCGTCAGGACGACAAGATCGCCGAGTTGCAGCGCCTGGCCGCGGTCGCCCAGCAGGCGGTTCTGCGGCCGCTCGGCCCGCAGGTCGGCTCGCTCGCGGTCGCCGGGCGTTACATCTCGGCCACGGCCGCGGCCGACATCGGCGGGGACCTCTACGAGGCGCTCGACACGCCGTACGGGGTTCGCATCATCATCGGCGACGTGCGCGGCAAGGGCCTGGACGCCGTCCGCCTGGCCAGCATCGTGCTCGGCTCGTACCGGCACGTGGCGTACGAACGCAATGATCTGAAAGCTCTGGTGACCGACCTCGACCGGGCGGTCGCGCGCAGCGTCGGCGACGAGGATTTCGTGACCGCGGCCCTGGTCGAGGAGCGGGGCGGCACGCTCACGATCGTCAACTGTGGACACCCGGCCCCGCTGCTGCTGCGGCGAGGCCAGGTCATTCCGCTGGAGCCGCCGGCGCCGGCGCCCCCGTTGGGTTTCATGCCCGAGGTGAAGGCGCGGGTCGAGCGGCTGGAGCCGGGCGACCGGTTGCTGCTGTTCACCGACGGGCTCGGCGAGGCCCGCCGGGAGGGCGAGTTCTTCCCGACCGCCGACCGGGCCTGGCGGCTGCTGGGCCACGGCACGGTCGGTGATGGTCTCGCCTCGCTCGAGACCGCCCTGGTCGACTGGGTGCACGGCCGTCTCGAGGACGACATCGCGCTGGTCCTGCTGGAGTACGCGGGCCCGGACGGCGGCGCGACGATGCCGATGCCGAGCTGGGAGGTCGGCGCCGCGGGCAGTTAAGCCGCGGCGATCTCCTGGGTCTTGCCCTCGAGAGCCGAAGCGTCGCCCTCGGGAACCGACTCGCCGGTGGGCGGAGCGGGCGCGGGCGAGATCGGTACGGGCACGGGTTCCGGCTTGCGGTGGCGCCCGACGTAGTGACGTGGCTGGTCCGCCTGGCGAGGCTCCGGAATCAGGCTCTTGATCGTGGCGAACATGCGCGCCCCCTTGGCGGCTTGAATGAACGTCTATCCACAGCAACGAGCCGAAGAACCCTCCGATACGTCTGGGGCGCATGGGAGCACGCAAATAGCCGAACGGCTGTCCTGCTGCCCACCCGATCGGAGGCGTTTGATGTGCGAACCGACGGACAGACCCCCACACGCGGGTGGTCGGTCACGAAACGGCTTGCGGCTTGTCCGCCTCTACCGATCAGTAATACAGTGGGGGTTACTGACGGGTAACTCCAAGACCGGCGGGCGTTCGGAGAGCGGGGCCAGCACCATGACTCACTACAAGGGCAACCTTCGGGACCTCCAGTTCAATCTGTTCGAGGTCTTCGAGGCTGATCGTGCGTTCGGCCAGGCGCCGTACGAGGACATCGACGCGGAGACCGCCAAGGACGTTCTGACCGAGGTGCACCGCCTCGCGACCGAAGATCTCGCGACCAGCTACACCGAGGCCGACCGCAACCCGCCGGTCTTCGACCCCGCCACGCACACCGCGCCGCTGTCGGAGTCGTTCAAGAAGTCGTTCGAGCAGTGGATGGCCTCCGAGTTCTGGCGCCTCGACCTGCCGAGCAGCCTCGGCGGCACCCTCGCCCCGCGGGCCCTGTGGTGGGCGCTCGCCGAGAACATCCTCGGCGCCAACGCCCCGGTCTGGATGTACTCCTCCGGCCCGTCGTTCGCGCACGTCGTGCACGAGGAGGGCACCGAGGAGCAGAAGCAGTGGGCGAAGCTCTTCGTCGAGAAGCAGTGGGGCTCGACCATGGTCCTCACCGAGCCCGACGCCGGCTCGGACGTGGGAGCCGGCCGCACCCGGGCCATCCCGCAGCCGGACGGCTCCTGGCACATCGAGGGCGTCAAGCGCTTCATCACCTCGGGTGAGCACGACCTGACCGACAACATCGTCCACTACGTGCTGGCCCGCCCGGTCGGCGTGGAGGGTGTGGGCGGCCCCGGCACCAAGGGCCTGTCGCTGTTCATCGTGCCGAAATACCACTTCGACGCCGAGACCGGCGAGCTGGGCGAGCGCAACGGCGTCTACGCCACGAACGTCGAGCACAAGATGGGCCTGAAGGCCTCCAACACGTGCGAGATGACCTTCGGCGAGCACGGCACTCCGGCCAAGGGCTGGCTGCTGGGCGAGAAGCACGAGGGCATCCGGCAGATGTTCATGATCATTGAGTACGCCCGGATGATGGTCGGCACGAAGGCGATCGCCACCCTGTCCACGGGTTACCTGAACGCCCTCGAGTACGCGAAGAACCGCGTACAGGGCGCCGACCTGGTGCAGAACGACAACAAGGCCGCCCCGCGCGTCACGATCACGCACCACCCCGACGTGCGCCGTTCGCTGATGCTGCAGAAGTCGTACTCCGAGGCCCTGCGCGCGCTGGTCATCTACACCGCGACCTGGCAGGACAAGATCGCCATCGCCGAGGCGGCCGGCGACACCGCCGCCGCCAAGGCCGCGAGCAAGGTCAATGACCTGCTGCTGCCGCTGGTCAAGGGCGTCGGTTCGGAGCGGGCGTACGAACTGCTCGGCCACGAGTCGCTGCAGACCTTCGGCGGCTCCGGCTTCCTGCAGGACTACCCGCTGGAGCAGTACGTCCGCGACGCGAAGATCGACACCCTGTACGAGGGCACCACGGCGATCCAGAGCCTCGACCTGATCTTCCGCAAGATCGTGAAGGACCAGGGCCGGGCGCTGGCGACCCTCGCCACCGAGATCCAGTCGTTCATCGAGAGCGAGGCCGGCAACGGCCAGCTCAAGGAGGAGCGCCTCGCCCTCGGCAAGGCCCTGGGCGAGCTCCAGCAGATCCTCGGCGTGACCATGGGCTGGCTGGCCGCGGTGCAGGGCGGCGACACCCGCGAGCTGTACAAGGTGGGCCTGAGCTCCCGCCGCGTCCTGCTCGCGCTGGGCGACGTCGTCCTCGCGTGGCTGCTGCTGCGCCAGGCCGACGTGGCCCTCAAGGCCCTCGGCCGCGAGGTCTCGGCCGCCGACAAGAACTTCTACGAGGGCAAGGTCGCCGCGGCCCGCTTCTTCGTCCGCGAGATCCTGCCGCGCGTCGGCTCCGACCGCCGCATCATCGAGAACACCACCCTGGACCTGATGGACCTGTCCGAAGACGTTTTCTGATCCGTTCCACCAGGAGAAAGGCCGGCCGGAAGGCCGGCCTTTTTCGTTGATCTTCGAGATAGATGACTGTTACGCTGCGCTCCACGCGTGCGGGGGCGCGCTCCGTGACGGTTTCCGGAAACGCCACCACACCTCTCTTTCTTCTCCTCCAGGAGGATCGGTGGCTCCAGCCATCCGGAGTCTGGCCGCAACGGCCCTAGGCGTCGGAATCATCCTGACCGGTCTGCCCGCCCAGGCGGCGCCGGTCACCCGAGCGACGGCGGCGCCCGCCGGCGAGGTGGTCGTCCCGGCCGCGTCCCGGTACGTCCCCCGTGCGACCCGCATCCTCAACGCGGGCACCAGCGGCTTCCTCTGGGCCCAGGAGGGCGACGACCGCCTCCTCTGGACCAGCTACGCCACTCAGGTCGCCACCGCGCTGACCTTCCGCCTGCCCAGGAAGGTCGAGTACAACCAGGACGGCGGCAACTTCCCGTCGGGCCCGTCATGGAGCCCCGGGTGGTACGGCGCCGGCAGCGACACGGTCGCGGTGTACCAGGACGGGCGGGTCACACTCCAGTCCGGGGCGGGCGCCGTCACCAGCGAGCTCGTGCTGCCCGATGGGCACTCATACCAGGGCACCTTCGGCGGCGTGGTGCTCACCAGCACCGGCGAGGGCGACGGACCGCAGCAGGTCCACGTCTGGCGCGCCGGTTCCGCGACCGCGGTGCCGGGGCTGCCCGACACCGCCACCGAGATCACCGTCGAGGACGGTGACGCCCGTTCGGTCATTCTGCGCTACAAGGTGGCGGGCGACCAGTGGCCCCACTGGTCCATCGTGGACCTGGCCACCGCGGCCGCCTCCGCGCTGCCCGACCGGCTCGGCGCGGACGACGAGGGCTGGGAGGTCAAGGGCTTCCGGCTCGGCGCCGAGTCGATCGTGCGGAACCGGTGGGCCCGGTCGCAGATGGACGTGTTCGACCGGGACGATCTGACGGCCGCGCCGCGGACCGCCGAGTCCGGGCCGTTCACCGCCGACGCCGCGTACGGCATCGTGGGCTCCTCCCTGCTCGCGGTCGACCCGGTCGGTCCCGGCAACAACCTCTACCGCGGCCAGGAGCTGTGGTCGCTGCCGGTCGACGAGCCCGACGCGGGCCTGACCCAGGTCATGAGCCCGGCCGCGCACGAGATCGTCCAGGCGCCGGACGGCTCGGTCCTGGTGGCCGGCGCGGCGAAGTTCGTCCAGTACGGCGACCTCGACTGGGGCATCTACCGGATCACCCAGGCCGCCGACGGCTCGCTCAAGCGGGCCGAGGTGGCCGACGTGGCCCCGATGCCGGCCCGGACGTGGGGCATCGCGCTGGGCAGCGGCATCCTCACCACCGCGGTCAACAGCACGATCTACGAGCCCTCGACCTACCTGGGCGCGTACCGGAGCACCTGGCTGGCCACCGGCGGGACGCCCGGGATCGAGAAGAGCACCCAGGACGCCTGGCTCATGGGCGACGACGCGTCCTGCTACATCAACGGCAGCGAGCCGGCCTGCGTCACCATGTTCGCCGACGGCACCGGGTACCACGGGCGCCGCGAGGCCACGTACAGCGAAAAGACCGTCCTGTATGCCAACGGGTCCACCTCGACCGCGGGCCCGACGGTGAACACCGGCTTCTCCTCCGCCGATCTGACCGACCTGTCCGGCCGGTACGGGCTGATCGACAACGGCGGCGGAGCGCAGAGCGTCGGCGACTTCCGGTCGGGATCCGTGGTGCAGAAGCGCAACTACGTCTCGGCCGCCGTCTGGGGAAACACACTGTGGAGCGCCGCGGCCGAGGGCGGCAAGGTGACCGCCACCCGCATCCCCGGCACGACCGCCGTGGAGTCCTTCACGACCAGCAACGACTGCAAGCCGACCGAGCTGCAGGCCGTCGGCCGCTGGGTCTACTGGGCCTGCAACGAGTACGGCACGGTGTACGGCGCCGGCGTCTACGACCGGGTGGCGAAGACCAACGTCGGCGCTCCGGGGCAGAGGGTGCTGCTGGGCGACGGCTACTACGCCGAGCAGACCGAGGCGGGCGAGCTGAGGCTGACCGACCTCTACCATCCCGGTCAGGTGGCCCGGGTGATCGGCGCGGTCGGGCCGTCGACCCGCCCGCGTGACTCGTGGACGGTGGACCGCTTCGGCGGCGGCGTCGCCTGGGCCGACCAGGACGAGCGCGTTCACGTGGTCCCGAGTGGCGTTCCCACCTCCGCGCTGAGCGTCATCGACTCCACGGTGCCGACCACCGTCGCCAACTGGTCGGGCAGCTGGTGGCTGTCGAAGCCGGGCTCGTCCTGGCAGCTGACCTTCCGCAACTCGGCCGGCGGGGTGCTTCGTACGATCTCCGGCACGTCCGCCCGTGGCCTGGTCACCGCGACCTGGGACGGCAAGGACTCGGCCGGGCGGGCCGTCGCCGACGGCACGTACGGCTGGTCGCTGACCGTGCAGCCGGCCGACGGCCAGGGCGCCGCGCTCACCACCGGTGTGGCGGCGCCGCCGGCGCCGCCGGCCCCGCCCGCTCCGGTGAAGGCCACCAGGGCGCCGTCGATCACCGGCGCCGTCGCGGTCGGCTCGGTCGTCAAGGCCGTCGTGGGCGCCTGGACGCCCGCGCCGACCGCGTACACCTACCGCTGGGCCGCGAACGGCGTGACGATCAAGGGGGCGGTCTTCCAGTCGTACCGGCCCGGTCCGGCCGTGCTCGGCAAGCGCCTGACCGTCACGGTGACGGCGAGCCGCGCCGGTCACCCGTCCGGCGCCGCCACGTCGGCCGCCTCGGCCGTGGTCGCCAAGGGAGCGGCGCCCCGGAGCACCAAGCGGCCGGTCGTCCTCGGCACGCCCAAGGTCGGCCGCACCCTGTCCGTCTCCACCGGCGGCTGGTCGTTCAAGCCGGACTCGTACCGCTACGAGTGGCGCTTGAACGGCAAGCTGATCAGCACCGGCACGAAGCTGAAGCTGACCAAGGCGATGCGCGCCAAGAAGCTCGTGCTCACCGTCGTGGCCCGCAAGGCCGGCTACAACGACGGCCGGGCCAGCAGCGTGGCGGTGACCGTCAAGCGTTAACCGCGGGCGGTGTGCCGCCCGATCAGGTGCATGGCGCGGGGCTCCGTCGTCGACCAGGAACCTTCCTCCCTGTGGACGGCGAGCCCCGCTGTCTTGAGCACGATGTCGTTGCCGTCGTACTGCTCGTCCGGGATCAGGAGCAGCGAGACCTCGGAGACGGTGGGGTTGTGGCCCACCACCAGGACCGTGCGAACCGAGTCGGGGACGGCGCGCAACAGGTCGAAGACCTCGGTGCGTCCGCCGAGGTAGAGCGACTCCTCGTAACGCACCTCAGGAGCGCCGCCGCCCGGCTTGGCCTGGGCCAGCGCGATCGAGACACCCTGCCAGGTCTGGCGGGTACGGGCGGCGGTGGAGCAGAGGACCAGGTCGGGGTGAAGGCGCTCGTCGGCCAGCCAGGCGCCGGCGGCGTCGGCGTCGGCCTCACCGCGCTCGGTCAGCTTACGGTCGAAGTCGTCTTGATTGTCGCCGATGATCTCGGCCTTGGCGTGGCGGAGCAGAACGAGCGTCCGTGCGGTCATGCCGACAGTTTGTCTGATTGAGGAATCGGGCGGGTGGGTAACCCATCATCAACGCATTGACCCCGGTGATGATCAAGGAGGCCCGTGATGGGCATCGGCGGCAGCATTTTCCTGCTGGCGGTAGGCGCGATTCTCGCGTTCGCCGTCAACGCGGACATCAGCGGGCTCGACATCAACATCATCGGCTGGATCCTGATGGCGGCCGGCCTGGTCGGGCTCATCATCACGCTTTGGTACTGGAACAGCCGGCGCCGTACGGTGGTGACCCGGCAGACCGCCGCTCCGGTGGTCGCTCCGAACCAGCAGATTCGCAGCGAGTACCGCGAGACCCGGCGCGAGGACGCCCCGCCGCCCCCGCCCCCGGGTTACTGACAAAAGACCCGCGACGCCGGCCGGCCGCTTCCCCCCTAGCGGCCGTGCCGGCGTCGCGCGCTTCACCGGCGGATCAGACGGAGGCCTTGACGGCGTCCGCGACCGGGGTCGCCGGCCGGCCGAGCAGCTTCTCGAGGTCGTCGCGCGGAACGAAGAGCGCGCCCTCCGCCGTGGCCCGGTCGACGTCGGCGAAGACCTCGGCCGCCGCGCGCGGCAGGCCCACGCCGACCAGCAGCTCGATGTACTTGTCGACGTCCAGGTCGGTGTAGGTCACCGGCTTGCCGGTCTGGCGGGAGATCTCGGCGGCCAGCTCGGCCTTGGTGAGGGCTTCGCCGCCCAGTTCGTACGTCCTGCCCTCGTGCCCGTCGGTGACGAGGACCGCCGCGGCCGCCTCGGCGTAGTCGGCGCGGGGAGCCAGGCTGATCCTGCCGTCGCCGGACGCGCCGACCAGGCCCTGCTCGACCGCCTGGTCGACCGGGTAGTTCTCGACGTACCAGCCGTTCCGCAGAATCACGTACGGAAGCCCGGAGTCCTTGATCAGCTTTTCGGTGACCGCGTGCTCACCGGCCAGCTTCATGTCAGTGGTGTCGGCCTTCGGCGCGCTGGTGTAGACGATCTGCCCGACCCCGGCGGCCTTCGCGGCCTCGACGACGTTGGTGTGCTGCGGGATGCGCTGGCCGGGCTCGCTGGCCGAGATGAACAGGACCTTGTCCGCACCCTCGAAGGCAGCCCGCAGACTCTCCGGGTCCTCGTATGACGCCTTCTTGACCGTCACACCGAGGTCGGCGATCTTCTCGACCTGGCGGCCGATGCCGACGATGTCAGTGGCCGGTACGCCCTTGGCCAGCAACGACTCGATGGCGAGGCGGCCGAGATGTCCGGTGGCGCCGGTAACAACGATGGTCATGGGAGCTCCTCTGGATTGGTCTGCCAGTTGGAGCCAACATGCCTGGTCAGCCAACACTTCCCATTCGATAGTAGGCACCTTGAAGTGCAATACTTACCCGCATGGAAGTGACCGCGTACGCGAAGGACTGCCCGAGTCGGCAGATTCTCGACCGGATCGGCGACACGTGGAGTGTCCTGATCGTGGTGATGCTGGCCGACGGGCCGCAGCGCTATACGGCGCTGTCGAAGAAGATCCAGGGCGTGAGCCCGAAGATGCTGACCCAGACGTTGCGGGGCCTGGAGCGCGACGGCCTGATCATCCGTACGGTGCACGCCGAGGTGCCGCCGCGCGTCGACTACCGGCTCACCGAGCTCGGTCAGAGCCTGCTGGGACTGGTCAGGGCGCTGGAGAACTGGGCCGAGACCCACATCGAGGATGTGCAGCGGGCCCGGGTCGCCTATGACAACCCGGGCGTCAAGACCGACTACGCGTACAGCGCGAAGTAGATCGCGATGTGGTGGCAGAGCGCGGCCACCAGTGTGCACGCGTGGAAGAACTCGTGGTGACCGAAGACCGCGGGCCACGGGTTGGGCCGGCGCAGCGCGTAGAAGACGGCGCCGACGCTGTAGATGACCCCGCCCACCGCGAGCAGGACGAGGCAGGTGACGCCGCCGGTGTGCAGGACGTCGGGCAGGATCGCGACGGCGCCCCAGCCCAGCGCGAGGTAGAGCGGCGCCCCGGCCCAGCGCGGCAGGTGCGGCCAGATCGTCTTGAGGGCCACCCCGCCGAGGGCTCCGCCCCAGATCAGCGACAGCATCATCGTCGCCTTGCCCGGATGCAGCAGCAGGACGCAGAACGGTGTGTACGTGCCGGCGATGAAGATGAAGATCATCGAGTGGTCGGCCCGCCGCATGATCTGGTAGCCGCGTTCGCTCCAGACCCGACGGTGGTAGAGCGCGCTGATGCCGAACAGGCCGCAGACGGTCGCGCTGTAGACCAGGACGCTGAAGAACGGCGAGAAGCCCGGTCGGCTGAGCGCGATCGAGCACAGCACGATGCCGCCGACGACGGCGACGAAGAACGCATACTGGTGCAACCGGCCGCGAAGGCGCGGCTTGCCGAGATCGGCCGGCTTCATTCGAAACGGTGCGGAGGTCGTCACGACTCCAGGTTACGGTATCGTAAGTTACTGGCAAGTAGAACTAGGGTGTCGTGATGAGGCTACGACAGGTCGGCGCGACTGCGCTGCTGATCGAGTGCCACGACTCCGACCAGGTCGAATCGTGGCGCCGGGAGCTTTGGCGGCGGCGGGGCCGAGGTGAACTCTCGGTGATCGACATCGTTCCGGGGGCGGCGACCGTGCTGCTCGACGGCGTCGCTCCGGGCGCGGCTTCGCTGGTGGAGAGCTGGGCCTCGTCGCTGGAGGCAGCCCCGGCGGTCGAGGGGCCGCTCGTGGAAGTGCCGACCGTCTTCGACGGCGAAGACCTGGCCGACGTCGCCGATCTCTGGCAGGTGACGGTGGACGAGGCGATCGGACGGCTCGTCACGACGGACTTCACGGTGTCTTTCAGCGGCTTTGCTCCCGGTTTCGGCTATCTGCGCGGCCTGCCATCGGAATGGGCGGTTCCCCGGCTCGCCGCTCCGCGGCCTCGCGTTCCGGCCGGGTCGGTGGCGCTTGCCGACACCTATTGCGGGATTTATCCGTCAGCTTCGCCGGGCGGGTGGCGGCTGGTCGGCCGTACGGCCTTGAAATTATTTGACGTACGCCGGGACGCGCCGGCCACACTCAGCCCGGGAGCTCGCGTGAAGCTCGTGCCCACCTCATGATCACGGTGATGCGGGCCGGCCCCTTGACGACTGTGCAGGATCTCGGCCGGCCCGGGTACGCCCATCTCGGGGTTCCCCGGTCGGGGGCGCTGGACGGGCCGGCGCTGCGGCGGGCCAACGCGATGGTCGGCAACCCGCCGGAGGCGGCCGGGCTGGAGACCACGCTGATGGGATGCTCGCTGCGGTTCGAGAGGGCGGCGCGGGTCGCGGTCACGGGCGCTTCTCTCCAAGGCGCTTCTCTTCAAGGCGCTTCTCTTCAAGGCGCTTCTCTTCAAGGCGCTTCTCTTCAAGGCGCTTCTTTTCAAGGCGCTTCTTTCCAAGGCGCTTTTTCTCAAGGCGTGGTCGAGGTGCCGGCGGGCTCGGTGCTCGACATCGGCCGGGCCGCCACGGGTGTGCGGTCCTACATCGCGGTGGCCGGCGGGATCGACGTCGAGCCGGTGCTGGGCAGCCGATCGACCGACACGCTGTCGGGGCTCGGGCCGGCCAAGCTCACCGACGGGGCGACGCTGCCGATCGGAACGGCCGGCGGGGCGGCGGTCGTGGAAGGTGGTTCGCCGGCTAACCACCCCACGGAGCTGGAACTCGGGGTGTGGCTCGGTCCGCGCGACGACTGGTACGAGAGCCGGGAGCTGTTCGAGAACCCGTATCGGGTGAGCCCGATGAGCAACCGCGTCGGCTGCCGGCTGGCCGGCAGCGCCCTGACCCGCACCAAGGCCGGCGAACTGCCCTCCGAAGGGGTGGTGCTGGGCGCGATTCAGGTGCCGGCCGACGGGCAGCCGTTGATCTTCCTGGCCGACCACCCGACAACCGGCGGCTACCCGGTGATCGGCGTGGTCGACGACGTCACCCCACTCGCGCAGGCGCGGCCGGGGACTACGGTTCGGTTCCGTGCCCTCCATTGACCTCAACGCCGACCTCGGCGAAGGATTCGGCCGGTGGCGCCTCGGCGACGACGAGGCGCTGCTCGACATCGTGACCTCGGCCAACGTGGCCTGCGGCTTCCACGCCGGCGACCCGTCCACCATGCGGCGCGTCTGCGAAGCGGCAACCACCAAAGGCGTGGCGATCGGCGCCCAGGTCGGCTATCGCGATCTCGCGGGCTTCGGACGACGGCGGATCGAGTACGAGCCGGACGAGCTCCGCGACGACATCCTGTACCAGATCGGGGCGTTGAGCGCCTTCGGCCGGGTTGCGTATGTGAAGCCGCACGGGGCGCTCTACAACGTGGCGGCGGTCGACGAGGTGCAGGCGGGGGCGGTGGTCGCGGCGGTCCGCGCCTACGGCGCGGCGCTGCCGGTCCTCTGCCAGCCGGGGTCGACACTTAGCCGGCTCGCTGTTGACGCCGGGTTGACCGTGGTGGGTGAAGGCTTCGCGGATCGGGGCTACCAGGCGGACGGGACGCTCATGCCGCGCTCGCAGCCGGGCGCGGTGCTGCACGACGCGGACGCGGTGGTGGATCAGGCTGTACGGATGGCGGTCGAGCAGGTGGTCGAGACCGTCGACGGCCGGGTGGTGCCGTCGCCGGTCACGTCGATCTGCGTCCACGGGGACACGCCCGGCGCGGTGTCGCTGGCCGCCCGGGTCCGCGCGGGGTTGCGCGAAGCCGGGCTGACCGTTGCGCCGTTCGCTTCATCCACAGGATTGTGAGTTATCCACAGCCCTCTTCGCGGTCATCGCTGATTCGGGGAGGATGGCTGTAGAGGATGGGGGCCCCCTTCTGGGAGGGCGGGCCCTGGGCTACTGCTCGTCCAAGCCTCTGAGGATCAGCGGGAGACGGTCGGGGCCGTCGGCGGTGACGACCACCGGGACGCCCCAGTCCTGGCGGGTCAGGTGGCAGGCGGCGAACTCCACGTCGACGTCGCAGGTGGCGGCCTGGGCCACGACCTGAAGAACGCCCTTGGGCACGTCGGGGTTGATCACCAGCGGGCGCGACAGGTCCGTGGTGACGCCGGCGCCGGAAAGCAGGAGCTCCGGCGGCGACGCGGAAACCTCCAGGCGGGTGGACGGGCCGAACTGCGTGTCCAGCTTCTGGCCCGGCGCCGGTGTGAAGATGACGTCCAGGGTCAGCTCGCCGGAGGCGACAGGCGTGGGCGGGCGCTCGGTGCGGTGGCGTTCCCCGGCCACGCTCTGGACGGCGCCGGGGGCCAGGTGGGTCAGCCGGTGGGCGGCCGACTCGACCACGATCACGTCGCCGGTCGAGGTGACCAGCACGTCGCTCGGCTCGGCCAGGCCCGAGTCGACGGTCGAAACCGTGTCGGTGGCGGGGTCGTAGCGGCGGACAGCGCCGTTGTAGGTGTCGGCGATCAGGACCGAGCCGTCGGACAGGGCGGCCACGCCGAGCGGATGCTGGAGCAGAGCCTGTTTGGCCGGGCCGTCCACGTGACCGAAGTCGAACAGGCCCTGGCCCACCGCGGTGTGCATGACCCCGGCCTCGATGTAGCGGACGGCCGAGGTCTCGCTGTCGGCGATCCACAGCCGGTCACCGCCGACGGAGAGGCCGGACGGCTGCGCCATCCAGACGTCGGGAATCGGGCCGTCGCGCAGCGACTCGACAGTGGTGCCGGCGTAGACGCCCACCGTGCGCTTGATCGGGTCGAACCACCAGAGCTGGTGGATGCCGGCCATCGCGATGATCACCTTGTCGTCGAACCAGGCCAGGTCCCACGGCGAGGAGAGGTCGGTGGCGAGCGCGTCGTGCGGGTGCTCGTCGACGGCGGAACGCCAGGGGCGGCCCGAGCCGGCGACCAGCGTGATCTCGCCGTCGGACAGGCGCAGCCCGCGCAACTGGTGGTTCACGGTGTCGGCGATGACCACGTCGTAGCTGGCGGTGGCGGCGACGTCGGACGGGAGCAGCAGCAGGCCCTGCGGCTCGTTGAACGGGCCGAACCGGCGTACGAGCGTCTCGCCGTCCGCCTCGATCTCGGCCACCGAGTGGCCGGTGGAGTCGCTGACCAGCAGGTTTCCGTTGGCCAGCTCGATCGCCTTGCCGGGGAAGCGCAGCAGGGTGTCGGGCGCGGGCGGCGGCACGTACGGGCCGTCGCCGCGGTGCAGCGTGCCGTCGGCGGTGTGCTTGGCGATCAGCTCGTCGATCAGGCGGGACAGTCCCTCGGCGTGGCCCTCGCCGGCCATCGAGGCGACCAGGTAGCCGGTCGGGTCGACGACCGCGATCGTGGGCCAGGCCTTGGCCGCGTACTGCTGCCAGAGGTGCATGTCGCCGTCGTCGACGACCGGGTGGTGTACGCCGTACCGCTCCACGGCGGCGGCCAGCGCCTTCGGGTCGCGCTCGTGCTCGAACTTCGGTGAGTGGACGCCGATCACGACCAGGGCGTCACCGTACTTCTGCTCGAGCGGCCGCAGCTCGTCGAGCACGTGCAGGCAGTTGATGCAGCAGAAGGTCCAGAAGTCCAGAATGACGATCTTGCCGCGCAGGTCGGCGAGGGTCACATCCCGGCCACCGGTGTTCAGCCAGCCTCGGCCCCGGAGCTCCGGCGCCCGCACACGTCCAGTCATCCGACCATCGTGCCGTACCGGCGACGCCGGCACGGCACGAAGGTGGTCAGGATGACAAGGCGGTCACTTGTTGGGCTTGAGGCAGAGCACCTGCGACTTGCCGTCGCCGGTGGTGGTGAGAACCGACGGGTTGGCCGGGTCGGCGCATTGGGTTTTGTCGTCCACGATGGAGACGACCTTGAAGGTGTTGCTGCCGCCACACTCGGCCTTGACCGCGGCCGAACCGTCCTGCTTGACGCAGTCGCCGGTCTTCATGGCAGCCTCGTCCTTGCCGCCGGCGACCAGGAACACCAGGCCGAAGACGACACCGAGCAGGACGATCGCGCCGAGCACGACGGCGAGCAGGATCGGGAACACCCGTACGTGCGGCGTCTCCGGCTTCGCCGCCGGGGCGTCCGGCTTGAAGCTGTCGAACTTGCCCTGGTCGGAGTCGGGACCAGGCCAGCTGGTGGTGTCGTTCGGGCTGGGCGGGGTCACCGTGGCCCGGCTCGCCGCACTGCCGAAGCCGCCGCTGGTCTCGGGCCCGAAGCCGCCGTCGGGCCCACTGCCCGGCACGAAGCCGCCCGGCTGACCGCCGTTCGGCCCGGAGAAGCCGTTGAGGCCCGGAGGCATCGGCGGCAGCGCGGGCGCGGGCACGTAGGGCTGCTGGTCGCGGCCGGCGACATCGGTGGTGAGCTCGTTGAACTGATCGGGCCGAGCCCCCGGACGCTCCCCGAACGGCGCGTCACCGGGCCGAGGCCCGAACGGCGAGTTGCCGTTCGGCGACTCACCCGGCCGCGGCCCGAACGACGACCCAGCGGGCGCACCGAAGGGCGAGTCGTTCTGCTGCCCGTACGGCGAGTCAGGCTGCCCGTCGCCTTGCGGAGCGAACGGCGAGTCACTTTGCTTGCCGTACAGGGAGTCGGCCTGCTGTGCGCCGTATGGCGAGTCGGCCTGCGGGCCGCCGAACGGAGAGTCGCCTTGCTGGCCGCCGTACAGCGGACTGTTCTGCTGTCCGCCGAACGGCGAATCGCTCTGCTGGCCGTATGGCGAGTCGCCCTGCGGGCCGCCGAACGGAGAGTCGCTTTGCTGTCCGCCGAACGGCGAATCGCCCTGCTGTCCGCCGTACGGCGAATCGCCCTGCTGGGCTCCGTATGGCGAATCGTTCTGCTGGCCGAACGAGGCGTCGCCGGGCTGGCCGTAGGGCGAACCGCTCGCTGGCTTCTCCGGGGCGGCGCCGAACGGTGAGCCGCTGGCGGGGGCGTTGCCGGTGGGTGCATCGCTGGAGGGCGAGCCGTAGGTGCCACCGCCGAACGGTGAGCCGCTGGCGGGGGCGTTACCCGTGGGCGCACCGCTGGAGGGCGAACCGTAGGTGCCACCGCCGAACGGTGAGCCGCTGGCGGGAGCGTTGCCGGCGGGCGCACCGCTGGAGGGCGAGCCGTAGGTGCCACCGCCGTAGGGCGAGCCCTCCGGGCCGGAGCCGGGCTGGTTGCCGTAGGGCGAACCGTCCGCGCCGGGGCCGTAAGGCGAGGCGGTTTCCGGCGCGGCGGGGGCGCCGGCCGGGATCGCCGCCGAGGCCGAAGCGGCGCCGGTGGGCGAGACGCGGGCGCTGGCCCGGGCCGGTGACTGCGGGGCGACGCCGGGGGTGCCGGGCTCGTCCGGGCGCTGGCCGAAGCCCTCGTCGGGACGCGCGGTGAACATGCCGGTCGGCTCGCTGAAGTCGGCGGCCGGCTGGAAGTCCTGGGCCGGGGCCGACGGGAAGTTCGCGGAGGAGGCGCTTTCCTGGTCGGGCTCGGCGGGTGCCGCCCGGCCGTAGACCCGCGCCTGCGGGCTGGCTGCCTGCGGCGGCAGTTCGGTGGCCTCGACCGGGGCGACCCGGCTGGTCGTCGGCACCGACGCGCTGGCCGTGACCGGTCGCGCCGAACCGACCGCACCGGATCCGGCCGGTCCGCCGGAGGCCGAGCCGGCGGATCCCGCCGAGGCGGAGTCGGCTGAGCGGAACGCGCCGGGGTCGGCTGAATCGAACGGGGCGGAGTCGGCTGAGCGGAACGCGCCGGGGTCGGCTGAGCCGTACGAGGAGGAATCCGTTGAACCGAACGCGGGGGAGCCGGCCGAACCGAACGTGGCCGCGCCGGGTGGGCCGACCGGGGCCGCGCCGGATGAGCCGGCCGGGGCCGCGCCGGCTGAACCGAACGCCGGGGCGCCGGGTGCTGCCGAGCCGGAGGTGGCCGCGCCTGTCGAGGGCGAGCCCGGAGCGGGGCTGACCGAGGCGGAACCGCTCGCGGGGGCGCCGGGCGGCAGGTCGGAGGCATCGCGGGGCTGCGGCACCGCACCGTTGCGGGAGTCGGGGCCGGCCGAGCCGGTCAGGGCGCCGAGGGCGGCGCCGGGCACCCGCTGCGGATATCCGGACGGGCTGTCGCCGGTCGGCGCGGGACGCCGGTAGGGCGCGTGCTCGTCGGCCGCCGCCTCGCCGAAGCCGGAACCGGAACCGGAACCGGAACCGGGGCCGAAGCCGGGGCTGGCATCGGGGCCGAAGCTGGAATCGGAGCTGGAATCGGAGCTGGAGCCGTAGGCGGGGGCCTCGGAACGCGCCGGTGCGCCGTAGGGCGACTCGGCGTCGGACGGCCCGAACGGGCGGGCCGAGCCGTAGGCCGCTGGGGAGCCGGCGTTCTCCTCCGGCGCGCTTTCACCGAACGGAGCCGGGCGAGCGGAGCCGTACGCCGGCGGTTCGGCCGCGGCATGGGCCGAACCGAAGGGTGCCTGACCGTCGGAGGTGCCGCGGCCGAACGGGTCGGGCAGCGCCGCACCGGATCCGTCGGGCGCACGGCTGGGAAGGCCGGACTCGCCGGGGGTCGAGCGGCCGAACGGGTCGGCGAACGGCTCGGACCGGTACGGGTGAGGCGGGATCTCCTCCCCAGCGGAAGGGGCAGACGGGGCGGCGCCGCCGAACGCGCTGAAGCCGCCGGAGGGGGAGCCCTCGCCGTACGGGGACTGCTGGGTGCGGACGGGCAGTTCGCCGCCCTGCTGCGGTACGGCCGACGGGGCCTCGGCGTCCTGGCCGCCGGGCGTGCCGCGCAGCGGGAAACCGCCGCTGCCGCCGCCTCGGGTCGGGAACGCGGAGCCGTTGCCGCCGCTGCCGCGCAGCGGGAAACCGCCGGCCGGGTCGGCCGGGGCCGAGGGCTGGGCCGGCGCCGCCGCTGCGGGGCGCGGGGCCTCGGGGGCGCCGGTCGGGCGCACCGGCGGCGGGGCGTCGGGCAGGCCGGTCAGGGTGGCGCCGGGCACACGCACGCGCTGATTGTCGAAGGCCGAGACGCCGGGCGGGCGGCCGGTCGCCGGATCGACCGGATCCGCCTGGTCACGGCTCGACTGGTCGCGGCTCGACTGGTCACGGCTCGACTGGTCGCGGCTGGACTGGTCGCGGCTGGGCTGGCCGGCGGCGAAGCCGTTGAACCCCTCGAAGTTGTCCACCGTGCCGCCCGGGTTCGCGTTCCGCTGCGGGAGCGGAGCGCCCTGGCGCTGGACGAACTGGTTGTCCGCGTCGGGGGTGGAGCGCACCTGGGGCGCCCACGCCGAGTCGCCGGGTGAGACCGAGCCGTAGGGGGAAGCGCTCCCACGCTGCGGCAGCGCGCCACCCTCCTCGGGCTGCGGCACGCGGGCCGCGCCGTACGGGGTCCCGCCGCGGCCGTCAGGGCCGGACGCGGTGCCGAAGGAGGAGACCGCGGGCACCACGAACGGCGAGCCGCCGTTCGGTGTGGCCTGCGGGGGTGGGCCGTACGAGCTGGGGAAACCATCGGCGGGCGGCTGGGCCGATGCCCGGCCCGCTGCCCGCTGACCGTCGGTGTCCGGCGGGAAACCGTCCGACGTGGGTCCGCCCGACGTGGCCTCGGCCGGTCGCGAACCGGCGTAATGCCCCTCGGACGTCATGAGCGCCTCCTCATACATTTCGGCCGTGCCGGGCTTTGCACGGACGCGACCGCCGGCGGGCGCCGGAGGCCGTGCCCAGCTCTGAGGCCAGGCCGTGCGGGACTCCCGGGCCGAATGACGGCCGTGAACCCCGGCCCCCGTGCCGACCGGCCGAGCCGGCTCGTTGACCGTGCCCAACCGTACCGGGCGAGGGCGGCAGGAGGAATCCCGGTGTACGTCCGGAAGGGGACCTGACAGAGATCTTTAAGCGTGACACGAAAATGCAAACGGCCCGTCCGGAGTGAATCCGGACGGGCCGTGGCGCCGTGAGGTCAGAAGTTGCGGCGCTGGGCCATGAGAGCGATCTCATCGCGCATCGACTGGGTGGGCGCGCTCATCCAGGCCCGGTCGATGGCACGGTTCTCGCGGTTGATCATCCGGCGCCGGCGGAGGCGGTCGGCGATGCTCATTGCTAAGTCACTTCCCTTTTGTGCCGGGATCATCCGGCCACATCGTGGTGCTCGTCTCGGTAGGTCCATTGTGCTACCCACCGAGACGAGTTGCCATCGATTTATGGGGTGACGTCGCGCACGTGCCTAACGATCGTAGGTCAAGAAAACTGGTTGCCTACGCATCTTCGGTGTGCCTAGGTCCAGGACAGCAACGCTCCCTCGGGGTCGGTGAGGAACTCGCCGACGTCCCGCAGGAACTTCGAGCCCAGTTCGCCGTCGATGATCCGGTGGTCGAAGGAGAGTGCCAGGGTCGTGACCTGGCGCGGCTTGACCTTCCCCTTGTGCACCCACGGCATCGGCTTGATCGCGCCGAAGGCCAGGATCGCCGACTCGCCCGGCGGCAGGATCGGCGTGCCGGTGTCCACGCCGAACACCCCGACATTGGTGATCGAGAGCGTCCCGCCCGACATGTCGGAAGGGGGCGTCTTGCCGGATCTCGCCACCTGGACCAGCGTGTTCAACGCCTCGGCCAGCTCCCGCAACGTGAGACGCCCAGCGTCCTTGATATTGGGAACGATCAGGCCGCGTTCGGTCGCCGACGCGATGCCCAGGTTCACGTACTCCTTGACCACGATCTCGTTGGTCGCGCCGGACCAGGTCGAGTTGACCATCGGGTGACGCTTGACGGCCAGCAGCACCGCCTTGGCCACCAGGAGCAACGGAGAGATCCGGACGTCGCGGAACTCCCGCCGTCCCTTGATCTTTTCCAGCGCCTTCATCGACCGCGTCACATCGATGGTCAGGAACTCGGTGACGTGCGGTGCCGTGAAGGCCGACGCGACCATGTTCTCCGCGGTGAGCTTCCGCACGCCCTTGATCGGGATGCGCTGCTCGCGGGTCGCGTCGAAGACCGCCGCGGCCGGGGCGGTGGTCACGGTGGGTGCCGCGGTCGCTGCTTGCTGTCGCGCTGACGCGGCTTGCTGTACGTCGTCACGCGTCACCGACCCCAGCGGCCCGGTCCCGGTGAGCGCGGCGAGGTCGACGCCGAGATCGCGGGCGAGCTTACGGACCGGCGGTTTGGCGAGCACCGGACCGGCCGTCCGCCCATGCGGGGCCGGAGCAGGAGCCGGAGCCGGAACGGGCGCCGGCACGGGAGGCGGGGGCGGCGTGACTGTGCCCGTCGGCGCCGCTGCGGGCGTACCCAATCGGGGTCGTCGTTTCGCCGTTGTCGTCCGTGGCCCGTAACCGACCAGGACCGGAGTGCGACCGGCGTTGGGCGCCGGGCTGCCGGCCATGCCCGGCTCGACGGCACCCTCGGCCGGCGCGATCTGCACCGCCGCCAGCGATTCGGCCGACGGCACTGGGCCGTCCAGACCGGGCAGCGGACCGGCCGACGGGTCGGTGTCGATCGCGATGATCGGCGAGCCCACCTCGACCGTCGTGCCGGCCTCGACGAAGATGCGGGCGACCACGCCGCCCCATTTCGCCGGGATCTCCACGGCCGCCTTGGCCGTCTCGACCTCGACGATCGGCTGGTTGAGCTCGATCGTGTCGCCGACCTTGACCAGCCAGGACAGAATCTCACCCTCGGTGAGGCCCTCGCCCAGGTCGGGCAGGGGGAACTCCTTGATCCGGGACATCGGCGTCACCAGCCGAACGAACGGTCGACGGCGTCCAGGACCCGATCGAGGTCGGGCAGGTACTCCTCCTCGACCCGGGCCGCCGGGTACGGGATGTCGTAGCCGGTCACCCGCAGCACCGGAGCCTCCAGTGAGTAGAAGCAGTGCTCGGTGATCCGGGCGGCGATCTCGGCGCCGAGGCCGATGTTGCCCGGCGCCTCGTGCACGACGACCGCGCGCCCGGTGCGCTTCACCGACTCGTACACCGGCTCGTAATCGATCGGGGACAGCGACCGCAGGTCGATGACCTCGAGATTGCGGCCGTCCTCGGCCGCGGCGGCGGCCGCGTCGAGCGAGGTGCGGACCATGGGGCCGTACGCGATGACCGTCGCGTCCGTGCCCGGCCGGACCACCCGGGACTTGTGCAGCGGGTAGGCGCCGGCCAGGTCGGCGCCGAGGTCGACGTCGCCCTTCTCCCAGTAGCGGCGCTTCGGCTCGAAGAACACGACCGGGTCGTCGGAGGCGATGGCCTGCTGGATCATCGTGTACGCGTCGGCCGGGTTCGAGCAGGTCACGACCTTGAGGCCGGGGGTGTGCGCGAAGTACGCCTCGGGGGACTCGGAATGATGCTCGACCGCGCCGATGCCGCCGGCGAACGGAATGCGGATCACGATGGGCAGCTTGACCTTGCCTCGCGAGCGGTACGACATCTTCGCCACCTGGGTGACGATCTGGTTGTACGCGGGGAAGACGAACCCGTCGAACTGGATCTCGCAGACCGGCCGGTATCCCCGGATCGCGAGGCCGACCGCGGTGCCCACGATGCCGGCCTCGGCCAGCGGCGTGTCGATGACCCGGTCCTCACCGAAGTCCTTCTGCAGGCCGTCGGTGATCCGGAAGACGCCGCCGAGCTTGCCGACGTCCTCGCCCATGACGACGACCTTGGCGTTGCCCTCGAGTGAGCGCCGCAGGCCGTGGTTGAGCGCCTTGCCGAGGGTGATGTTGTCGCTCATCAGTGTCCGCTCCCCTCGAACGAAGCCTGGTAGTCGGTGAACTGCCGGCGCTGCTCGTCGAGATCGGGCGAGCCGTTCGGATAGACGTGGTCGAACATCGTGATCGGCTGCGGGTCGGGCATCGCCAGCACCTTTTCGCGCAACTCGAGGGCGAGCGTCTTGGCGCCCTCGTCGGTCTCGGCGAAAAACGCCTCGTCGGCGATCTGCTGCTTGGCCAGGAAGGCCTTGAGCCGGGAGATCGGGTCCTTGGCCTTCCACGACTCGACCTCGCTGGCGATCCGGTAGCGCGTCGGGTCGTCCGAGCTGGTGTGCGCGCCCATCCGGTACGTGTACGCCTCGATCAGCGTCGGGCCCTCGCCCTGGCGCGCCCGGTCGAGCGCCGAGCGGGTGACCGCGTAGCTGGCCAGCACGTCGTTGCCGTCGATACGTACGCCCGGGAAACCGAAGCCGGTGGCCCGGCGGTAGAGCGGGATGCGCGTCTGGCGCTCGAGCGGCTCGGAGATCGCGTACTGGTTGTTCTGACAGAAGAAGACGATGGGGGCGTTGAAGACGCCCGACCAGACGAACGCCTCGTTGACCTCGCCCTGGCTGGTGGCGCCGTCACCGAAGTACGCGATCACGGCCTCCCCGTCGGGCGTGCCGGTCTTGCCGTCCATGGTCACGCCCATCGCGTACCCGGTCGCGTGCAGGGTCTGTGCCCCGATCACGATCGTGTAGCCGTTGAACTTGTACTTGTTGGCGTCCCAGCCACCCTGGTCGACACCGCGGAACAAGCCGAATGGCATGATCGGGTCGATGCCGCGGGTGTAGAGGACGCCGTGCTCGCGGTAGGTGGGGAAGGCCATGTCCTGCGGGCGCAGGGCTCGTCCGGAGCCGACCTGGGCCGCTTCCTGGCCGAGCAGGCTGGCCCAGAGGCCGAGCTCGCCCTGCCGCTGCAGCGCGAGCGCCTCGCTGTCGAGCCGCCGGACCGTCACCAGGTCGCGGTAGAGCCCGCGGTATTCCTCGTCGGTGAAGTCGGCGGAGTACGTCGTGCCGTCCGCGGTCGTGACGCTGTCGACGCGCTCCCCCTCCGGGGTGAGCAGTTGGACGAAGCCGCCTGCCGGTGCGTCAGCACCGACTTCGCTTTCGCCGTTCGCCATCGTGTCTCCCTGTTTCGTGTCAGCGCCGCGGCGGGTGTTGCCCGTCCACGCGGCGAACCGCCTCGGTCGCCGCGCCTGGCCCGGGTGAGGTTGCCGCGCAGCGTTTCGGCGCGGGCCGAGACCCCGCCGGGGAGTGACGGCCCCCACCCCCGCCCCGCTGGATCGACGAGGCGACGGCGGCGGTGCCGTCGCCCCCATCCTGACAGAGAACGTGAGCCCCGTTACAGGTCAGGTCGATCACAACTGGGAAATTTGCGCGTCACATCGGTGCCCATATTTGTCCTATTAAGTGGTTTTCGTACGGTCACTACCGTACGAACGGGCCGATTCCGCCGCTGCCGATACGCCTATGCGTCGTTCACCCCGGTAACCGTGACGAATCAATGTTGATCATTGCAGCCCCGGCCCCGCCGACCTGCGTGTGACACGCCAGTGACCCACAGTTCGCCGCCATTTCGCAGCCTTAGTTCGCAGCCTCAGGAGGAGACCGGACGTGCCGGATCAGCGCGACGACGACCTCGTGCCGCCGATGAAGGTGATGCGGAAGCGCCTCAACGGCGTGTACCGGGCCGACACCGGCTTCTCGGGTCCCACTCGCCGGTATGTGCTGATCGTGGCGCTTCTGGTGGGGCTGGCCTCGATACCGACCCTGGCCGCGATCACCGCCGGGACCAACGAGATCAACGGCGACCGAACCGACACAATGGACGTTCCGGTGCTGCCCCCCGCCCTGCCCGGCCCGGTCGCGGTGTCACCGTCGGCCTCCTCCTCGGCCGGCCCGGCCCCCGCGGGCCAGTCCCCGGCGTCGAAGGGCGCACAGCAGGCGGCCGACGCCGCGAAGCGCCTGGGCCGCCTCCTGGGCCAGGCCGGCAAGCGACAGCCACTGGGCCAGGCGGGCAAGCGCGAGCCACTGGACTACGCCGGCAAGCCGTTCGCCCCCATCCCGGGCATGCCGCCCGTGCCGGGCCTACCTTCACTGAAGTCCCCCAACAGCTGGTCGAACGACAGCTGGTCGAACGGCGGCTGGTCGAACGGCGGCGCGTCGAACGGCGGCTGGTCGAACGGCGGCGCGTCGAACGGCAGCTCCTCGAATGGTGGTGCATCGGATGGCGACGCGTCCGATGGCGGTCCGTCGGCCGGCCGTCCCTCCGGTAACCGCTCTCACCCGGCCGCCGAAGGGTCCGGAGGGCGGAAGTCCGAGGCGCCGGTCCGGCTGGGAATCCCCGCCGTGCCGAACCTGCCGTCCGTCCCGGACGACCCCGCCGAGCCCGAACTAGAGGACCCGCCGCCGGCAGACAACCCACCCCCGGCCGACAAGCCCTCCGGCCGCGATGGAGGCGAGCCCTCCGACTACGACCAGGAGGAGCCTTCCGACCGCGATTGGGACGAGCCTTCCGACCACGACGAGCCGTCGGGCCGCGATGGGGGCGAGCCTTCCGGTCACGACCAGGAGGAGCCTTCCGGCCGCGACCGCGACGAACCTTCCGGCCACGACGAGCCGTCGGGCCGCGGCCGCGACGAGCCTTCCGGCCGCGATGGGGGCGAGCCCTCCGGTCACGACCAGGAGGAGCCTTCCGGCCGCGATGGGGACGAGCCTTCGGGCCGCGACAGGGATGAGCCCTCGGGTGATTCCTCGGGCCGAGGTTCGGACGGGAGCTCGGGTCGTGACTCGGTGCGTCCTTCCGGCGGCGATGGCGCGGATGGCGGCGACGGCTCGGATGGCGGCGACGGCTCGGACGACGGCGGCTCGCATCGCGGCGACGGCTCGGACGGCCATGGCTGGGGGGATAATTCCGATATTCCCGGAAAGCCGCATGTTCCGGAGCTGCCGCGGGTACCCGATGAGCAGCCCGCTTGCCACGAGCGGGGGCGTTGCGGGGACAAGCCGTCCCACCACCGCCGTCCCGACCGCTCCCATGACCGTCGCTGTGAGCGCGGCCAGAAGACACCCGAGAAGAAGGTCATCCGTCACCGGAGGTCAGCAGTGACCGAACGTCCGCACAATATTCGCGCCACCCGCATCCTCGAGCGCAGCTACGCCAACACCGGCGGCTACCACGGGCGGACCGTTCAGCCCCGTACCGAGGAGAACCAGATCGCCAACCGGTCCTACCGGGGCGCCCATCGCGCCGGCAGTCTGCACCACGCCGACGACCAGACGCCCGAGCAGCGGCGCAGCTCGCGGGTCGGCCGGCACCACGCCGAGGACCACACCGCCAACTGGTAGGTGGTCAGTTCCCGTCGAGGCGGTGGCGGTTGGCCTCGATCCAGGCGTCGATGGCGTCCGTGTCGTTCGGGTCGACGCCCTCGGAGATCAGCTGGGCCACCGCGGCCGTGGCAGGGCTGCGCCGCTCACCCGTCGCGTAGAGCCGGGCGAACTCCGGGATCATCTCCTCGACGACCTCGTCGGTCTGTGTGGCCGCCGACTCGGGCAGGTCTCGGCGCCGGGTCGCGTAGGCCGACCAGGCGCGGGCCACCCGGGGCAGCATCGCGGCGTCGTCCATGTCGAGGACCGCGCGCCGGTGCACCCAGTCGAGCAGGAACAGGCCGGCCACCGCCGGGCTCCAGCGCAGCGGATCGGGCTCGGGCAGGCTCGCCGCGTGGTCGAGGATCAGGCTGATGCAGAAATGCAGCGAGGCCAGCTCGTCGTCGGCCGTGATCCGGTCCAGGCCGAAGCGGGCCGCCTCGGGGGACGCCAGGAAGTCGCGCACCAGGTCGTGACCGCCCGACGCCGCCGGCTCGGTCAGCGGCGGCGTGGTGGCCGGCGGCAGCAGCGCCAGCCGGGCCGCGGCCAGCGCCCGGTCGGTGGCGAGCGAGCCCTCGGCGGGCAGGTCGGTCAGCTCGTCGGTGATCTCCAGGTGGCGGCTGACCTCGCCGCGCAGCCGGCCCGGGTCCTCCTCACGGAACCAGGTCAGCTCGTCGTCGGCGCACATCTGGCGTACCTGGTCGAGGATGCGTTCGGCCGACGTGCCGACGAAGATGTCCTTGGTGATGCCGATGTTGTGGTCGACCAGGGCCACGACCGCGTGCTCGGGGCCGCCCTCGTCGGTGTCCTCATAGGCGTACGTGACCAGGTAGGACGTCTGATCGCCGTACACGTCGCCGTAGGCGTAGCACCCGGTGGGCCGCACGCGCCCCAGCTGCGTCACCCACGACGGCGCCTGCGCGCCGCGCCGCACCTGGTCGGCGCCCGCGGCGTCGGGCACCAGGGCCGCGAAGACCTCGCGGATCGTGGTGGCCGCGGCGGTGCGCCGGCGGGCGGTGGCGGCGAGGAAGTCGGTGACGAAGGCGCGCACAGCGGAGGCCCTGTCCTCGACCGCCACGGAGTAGACACTGCCGAGCAGGGCGGTGCCCAGCATCTCGGCGTCCAGCGCGCAGTCGAGCTTCGCCACGTCGCGGGCCGCGTGCAGGACCGCTTCGTACGGAGTCTGAGGTGCCGGCATGTCGCGAGCGTACCCGTGACCGGGGCCACCCGCGTTATTCAGAACGCACCGCGGTGAGAGCTTCACGCGCTTGTGCGTACGCGTTGAGCACCTCACGGACCGGAGCGACCACATACTCCCGGGCGACCTCGGTGATCGACTGACGCAGTCGCTGCTCCGCCTTTTTCCGGGCGCGTCTCGATCCCCACTCGACGATCGGCTTGAGGACCAGCCACAACAGAACCCCGGCGAGCAGTCCGCCGAGGAGCAGCGCGGTCGGGACGGGGACCGCGCCGAGCTTCGGATTGTGCAGCTCGGGCAGGCCGAGGATCCGTACCCCGTAGCCGGCCAGCAGCCAGCCCAGCCCGACGATGGCCGCGCCGACCAGCAGCAGCTGGAGCGCGCCGACGGCACGCCACCACAGCGGAGTCCGGTCCAGGCCGAGTTTGGTCGCCCCGACCGCGCGGTCGAGCGCGTCGGGCAGGTCGGCCGCGCGGGAGCGGGCCGCGTTGTTCAGCGCCGGGGTCCACACCTCGGGCAGCGGGGCCGCCGCCCGGCTGGCCACGGCCCGTACCGAGAGGCCGACAGCCGATTTCTGGGCCGCGTCGGCCTCGGGCAGCGACGTGCGGGGAACGATGTCGGTGGAGACGGCGTCGGTCTCGGTCTCGCTGTCGAGGTGGAGCCGCTTGAGCGGGTCGGGCCGAAGTTTGCGCAGGCCACGTACGAGTGGCCAGCCGGTGGCGGCCGCGGCTCGGTGCCGGTAGGCCGCGGCGGCGGCGTCGGCCGCCGCACCCACGCCGGCCGAGGCCGCGAGCGACTCGGTGAGCTGACGGACCGTGGCCCGGTCGACCTCGTCCTCGGCCGCCGGCGGCCCGATCATGGCCATCAGCGGCTGGCTGACCGCGTCGACGTCGGCCGCCACCCGGCGCAGCGCGGCCTGCTTGCTCGCCACCGTGGTCTCGAGGGCGCCCCGCAGGTCGGCCAGCATGCCGGGCTGCTTGGCCGAGGTGGCCAGCACCGGCGCCGAGCCGAGCCCGTCGTCGTCGAGCAGCCGCTTGAGGTCGGTCAGCACCAGCTCGGTGTCCTGGGTGGACAGCCGGTCGGCCTGGTTGAGCACCACGACCGTCACGTCCGCGTGGGACCGGAACTGGGACAGGTAGGCCTGGTGCAGGATCCGGTCGCCGTACTTCTGCGGGTCGACCACCCAGACGATCTGGTCGACCAGGCCGAGCAGGCGGTCGACCTCGAGCCGGTGCCCACGCTCGACCGAGTCGAAGTCGGGCAGGTCGAGCAGGACCAGCCCGCGCAGGGCGGCCTCGTCGTCGCCGTCCAGCGCGCTCTCCCGGATGAAGCGGTGCCGCGGCAGCACGCCGACCCAGTCGAGCAGCCTGTTCGCCGGCTCCAGCGGGCCCCACACGCAGGCGTGCGCGACGCCGGTGGTCGGCCGGCGGACGCCGACCGGCGACAGTTTGAGCCGGGCCAGCGCGTTGAACAGGCTGGACTTGCCGCTGCCGGTGCTGCCGGCGAGCGCGACCACCGTGTGGTCGCGGGAGAGCGACAGCCGGTTGCCGGCGCGCTCGATCAGCGTGTGTGCCGCGACCAGCTCGCTGTCGGGCAGGTGGGGGTCGACCAGCCGGACGAAGCGGCCCAGGGCCTCGAGCCGCTGGACCAGCCGGTCGGGGTCGACGCGGCCGTCGTCCATGCTGTGTGCGCCTCGCACCTTCTCCACCAGGCTCATGACGCGTTCCCGGTCAACGCGAGCTCCTTACGGGCATCCTCCACCTCGACGGCGGCCGCGCGCAGCTCGGCCCCGGGGTCAGAGGACAGGCCGGCCTCGGTGAGGCGTTCGCTGAAGCGGGCCGCCTCCTGGTCGAGCAGCTCGCCGACGCGCAACATCAGGTCCTCGCGGGCCTGCGTGGCGAGCGTACGGATGGCCTGGTCTCCGAAGATCGCCTCGAGCACCTTCTGCGCCGCCACCGTGGTCGCGGCGCCACTGGCGACCTCGAGCCCGGTGGGGATGAAGGCGGTGGTGGTGAAGACGGCGATCATCACGGCCAGGCCGGCGCCGTTCACCGCGTACGCCGCGCCGCGCGCGACCACCCGCTTCTCCGCGCCCTCGGTGCGCACCAGGCCGAGCACCCACTGCTGCCAGTCGCGGACCAGGCGTTCCGCCCGTTCGGGGAGGTCGGCCGAGGTGCGCTGCAGGCCGGGCTCGAGCAGGGCGGCGCCGGCCGGATGGGCCTGCCAGGCCGCGTACGCCTGCTCGGCGGCGTCGGCCGCGATGGCCCGCAGCAGGGTGACCAGCTGGGACTCGAGCGCGGACTGGAGGTTCCGGCCCGGCAGCGGGCGGCCGGTGAGCGCCGAGACGAGCTTGTCGCGCAGCTGCCCGACCTTGTTCTCGAGCGTCTTGAGGAACTCGCCGGTGCCGACGAACTCCTGCCATCGGGCCAGTACCTCGCCGCGCAGCAGCCGGCCGTCGCGCAGGCCGTCGGTCATCGTCTGCCGCGCGTTGCGGTAGGCGGCGTCGACCCGGTCGTTCAGCGCCTTGGCCGCGCGGGTCTGCTCCTCGGCCGCCTCGGCCAGGCCCTCGACGGCCGGCCCGAGCGCGGTCAGCGCGCCGTCGAGCGTCTGGCGCACGACCGCGGCGCGCGCCGTGGCGTCGGCCGCGAGCTGGCCGAACCAGTCGTGCAGCGGCTTGATCACGTCCTCCGGGATCAGGCCCTGGCCGTCGAGCCGGGTCTCGGGCAGGACGAACAGCGGGGCGCCGCCGAGCTCGCGCACGGCCAGCATGTCGCTCAGGTGGGTGGCGACCTCGCCGGCCGCTTCCGGCGGCACCCGGTCGAGGACCAGGGCGATCACCGTGCCGCGCAGGCGGGCCGTGGTGAGCAGTTCCCAGGGCACGGCGTCGGCGTAGCGCGCGGCCGTCGTGACGAACAGCCACAGATCGGCCGCCGCGAGCAGTTGGGCGGCGAGTTTGCGGTTGAGGTCGACGACCGAGTCGATGTCGGGCGCGTCGAGGAAGGCCAGGCCGGCGCCGAGGCCGGGGGCGGAGACGAGCTGCAGGGTCCGCGCGTCGGTGCTCGACTCGTGGGTGCGCACCAGTCCGGGCAGCAGCTCGCCCTGCCGGAACCAGGGCTGGTCGCCGGGGTTGCTCACCAGGACCGGGGAGCGGGTGGTCGGCCGGAGCACGCCGGCCTGGCTGACCGGGGCCCGGACGATGCTGTTGACCAGTGTCGACTTGCCGGCGCCGGTCGAGCCGCCGACGACCACCAGCAGGGGCGCGTCGAGCCGGGTCAGCCGGGGGATCAGGTAGTCGTCGAGCTGGGCCACGAGAGCCGCGCCGACCCGCTTGGCGTCCTCGGCCGACGGCATGAGCAGCGGGTACGCGGCGGTGTCGATCGCGGCCCGCAGCCGGGTCAGGGCAGCGGCGAGTTTCGCCACAGCCGGCGGCAGCTCGACGGCTGGCGGTTCCCCGGCCGAGGAGGCGGCGGGTTCCGGATGTGGCTGACGGGACACGACGGTTTCCGTACGATCAGAGTGGTCCGCGGCATCGGCGGAAACCGCGCTGGAGCTTGGAAGCGTGGCATCGGACACGGCGGACAGGGCCGACGGACCGACCGCCTCACCGTGCGTCGTCACGGGTAAAGAGTGCCCGATCTATGCAGACAGAACAACAGGTACCGGTATGCCGTGACCGGACAGGTATCTACCGAAGTGCTGGAGCGCGTGTGCAAGCATCGTAGTTGCGCCCGACAGACTCAACTTCGATTTGACGTTGGGCGTACCCGTGGCATCATTGAGTCGGTTCCACTCAACCTTGTTAAGAACCGAGCTCTGTAAGAAGCGAGGAACACCATGGCACGTGCGGTCGGCATCGACCTCGGCACCACGAACTCCTGCGTCAGCGTTCTGGAAGGAGGCGAGCCCACCGTCATCGCCAACGCGGAGGGCTCCCGGACGACGCCGTCCATCGTCGCCTTCGCCCGTAACGGCGAGGTGCTCGTGGGCGAGGTCGCCAAGCGCCAGGCGGTGACGAACCCGGACCGGACCATTCGTTCGGTCAAGCGGGAGGTCGGCACCAACTGGTCGATCGACATCGACGGCAAGAAGTACACCCCGCAGGAGATCTCGGCGCGGGTCCTGATGAAGCTGAAGCGCGACTCCGAGGCGTACCTCGGTGAGACGGTCACCGACGCGGTCATCACCGTGCCGGCGTACTTCAACGACGCACAGCGCCAGGCCACCAAGGAAGCGGGCGAGATCGCCGGCCTCAACGTCCTGCGGATCGTCAACGAGCCCACCGCCGCCGCTCTGGCGTACGGGCTCGACAAGGGCTCCAAGGAGCAGACCGTCCTGGTCTTCGACCTCGGCGGCGGTACGTTCGACGTCTCCCTGCTCGAGCTGGGCGACGGCGTCATCGAGGTGAAGTCGACCTCCGGTGACAACCACCTGGGCGGCGACGACTGGGACCAGCGGATCATCGACCACCTGGTCAAGACGTTCCGCGGTGAGCACGGCATCGACCTCGGCTCGGACAAGATGGCCCTGCAGCGTCTGCGCGAGGCCGCCGAGAAGGCGAAGATCGAGCTGTCCGCCGCCACCACCACCAGCATCAACCTGCCGTACATCACGGCCGGCCCCGACGGCCCGCTGCACCTGGACATGTCGCTGTCGCGCGCCGAGTTCCAGCGCATGACGCAGGACCTGCTCGACCGCTGCAAGGGCCCGTTCGAGTCCGCGATCAAGGACGCCGACGTCAAGCTGGCCGACATCGACCACGTCATCCTGGTCGGCGGCTCGACCCG
Source organism: Actinoplanes sp. NPDC048796 (assembly GCF_040650035.1). Lineage (NCBI taxonomy): Bacteria > Bacillati > Actinomycetota > Actinomycetes > Micromonosporales > Micromonosporaceae > Actinoplanes > Actinoplanes sp. NPDC048796. Next base: position 967,855 of record NZ_JBEZGO010000003.1, read on the forward strand.
TATGCCGGCCGTGGCCGAGCTGGTCAAGAGCATGACCGGCCGGGACGCCAACAAGGGCGTCAACCCGGACGAGGTCGTCGCCGTCGGCGCCGCCCTGCAGGCCGGTGTGCTCAAGGGTGAGGTCAAGGACGTCCTGCTGCTCGATGTCACCCCGCTCTCGCTGGGCATCGAGACCAAGGGCGGCATCATGCACAAGCTGGTGGAGCGCAACACCACCATCCCGGCGCACCGCTCCGAGGTCTACACGACGGCCGAGGACAACCAGCCGTCCGTGCTGATCCAGGTCTTCCAGGGCGAGCGCGAGATGGCCGCGTACAACAAGAAGCTCGGCACCTTCGAGCTCAGCGGCATCGCTCCGGCCCCGCGCGGCGTACCGCAGATCGAGGTCTCCTTCGACATCGACGCGAACGGCATCGTGCACGTGTCCGCCAAGGACCTGGGCACGGGCAAGGAGCAGAAGATGACGATCACCGGCGGCTCCGCGCTGCCGAAGGACGACATCGAGCGCATGATGCGCGACGCTCAGGACCACGCGGACGACGACAAGAAGCGCCGCGAGGACGCCGAGGCCCGCAACCTGGCCGAGCAGCTGCAGTGGCAGACCGAGAAGTTCCTGGCCGAGAGCGGCGACAAGCTGCCCGAGGACAGCAAGACCAAGATCGGCGAGGCGCTGGGCGAGCTCCGCGGCGCGCTGGGCGGCACCGACATCGAGAAGATCAAGGCGGCCCACGAGCGTCTCTCGCAGGTCTCCCAGGAGGCCGGCTCGGCCCTCTACTCGCAGGGTGACGCCGCTCAGGCCGCCGCCGGCGCCGGTGCCGCGGGTGACCCGGGCGCGCCGGGTGCCGCTCCGGGTGGCGCCACGACCGGTTCGGCCGGCTCCGCCGGCGGTGCCGACGACGTCGTGGACGCCGAGATCGTGGAGGACGACAAGAAGTGAGTGCCACGGACGACGAGAACGACGGTCAGGCGACCGAGCGGGTCGTCATCCGGGACCGCCGCAAGATCGATCCGAAGGGTGAGGCCGGTGCTCACCGGGCCGAGGACCCGGAGGACGCCGGGGAGACTCCGGAGCCGGCGGCCGAGGCCGCCGATCCGGAGGAGACCAAGCCCGGCCTCGGCGCCGAGCTGGAGGCCCTGCGGAACGACCTGGAGGAGCGGACCCACGACCTGCAGCGCGTGACCGCGGAGTACGCCAACTACCGCAAGCGGGTCGACCGCGACCGGGGTGCGGCGGCCGAGCAGACCACCGGTGCGGTGCTGACCGCCCTGCTGCCGGTGCTGGACGACATCGACCGGGCCCGTGAGCACGGTGACCTGGTCGGTCCGTTCGCCTCGGTGGCCGAGTCGCTGATCACGGCGACCGGCAAGCTCGGGCTGGCCGCCTTCGGCGAGAAGGGCGACGCGTTCGACCCCAACCGCCACGAGGCGGTCGCGCACCAGACGTCCCCGGACGTCACGGAGCCGACCTGTGTCGAGGTCATGCGCCGGGGCTACACGCTCGGCGAGCGGCTGCTGCGGCCGGCTCTGGTCGCGGTGGCCGACCCGGAGTGATCTCTCAGATGTTCGTCCCGCCCACCGCGCCGCGGTGGGCGGGACCTGCCCGTAGGAGGGGGGAGGCGGGATGAGCTCGAAGGACTGGCTCGAAAAGGACTTCTATGCCGTTCTCGGCGTGCCCAAGTCCGCTCCGACCGACGAGATCAAGAAGGCCTACCGGAAGCTCGCCCGGGACCTGCATCCCGACCGCAACCCCGGTAACAAGGAGGCGGAGGAGAAGTTCAAGGCCGCTTCCGAGGCGTACGACGTGCTCTCGGACGACAAGAAGCGCAAAGAGTACGACGAGATGCGCTCGCTGTTCGGCTCCGGCGCGTTCCGGCGCGGCGCCCGTTCCGGCGCCGGCGGTCAGTTCGACCCGTCGGACCTGTTCGGCGGGTTCAGCAACGCGGGCGCGGCCGGTGGCGGCGCCGCGGGTGACCGCCGGTTCGGCGGCGCCGGCTTCTCGGACATATTCAGCTCGATATTCTCGGGCGGTGGGCCTGGTGGTGGCGCCGCCCGACGAGGACCGCGGCGCGGCCGTGATGTCGAGACCGAGGTGACGCTCGAGTTCGCTCAGGCGGTCCGCGGCACGACGCTGCCGTTGACGCTGCGTTCAGCCGGCGAGTGCGACACCTGTCATGGCAGCGGGGCCAAGCCGGGCACGTCACCGCGGACCTGTCCGCAGTGCGCGGGCAGCGGCCTGATCTCGCGGAACCAGGGGTCGTTCAGCTTCTCCGAGCCGTGCCGCGAGTGCCAGGGCGCGGGCACGATCGTCGACGAGAAGTGCCCGGAGTGCCGGGGCACGGGCGGGGTCACCAAGGCCCGCACGATAAACGTCCGCTTCCCCGCGGGCGTGGCCGACGGCCAGCGCATCCGGCTCAGCGGCCGGGGCGAGCCGGGCGATCGGGGCGGCCCGGCGGGCGATCTCTACGTGCAGGTCCAGGTGCGACCGGACGAGATCTTCGGTCGTACGGGTGACGATCTCACGCTGTCGGTACCGATCAGCATCGCCGAGGCGGTTCTCGGCACCGATCTGCGAGTGCCGACTCTGGACGGACCCGTCACCATGAGGGTGCCGCCCGGTACGCCGAGCGGCCGGAAACTACGGGCCCGGGGCAAGGGTGTGGCCCGCAAGAACGGACCGCCGGGCGATCTCATCGTCACCGTCGACGTTCAGGTGCCGAGCGAGGTGACCGGGGAAGCCCGGGACGCGCTCGAGCGTTTCGCCAAGCTGACCCCGCCCGCCGGGCGGGAGCGGCTCGAGGCCCGGGTTCGCCGGGGCGGCTAGGACCCGTTGAAGGAGGTGGCACATGCATGAGGAGATCAGCATCTCGGTCGAGCAGGCCTCCGACGCGAAGGTTCTGATCATCTCGGTCGCGGCTCGACTGGCCGGGATGCACCCGCAGACGCTGCGACAGTACGACCGGCTCGGCCTGGTGCAGCCGGGCCGGGCCGGCGGCGGCGGTCGCCGATACAGCGAGCGGGACGTCGCGTTGCTGCGTGAGGTGCAGAGGCTCAGCCAGGAGGACGGCGTCAACCTGGCCGGCGTGAAGCGGATCATCGGGCTCGAGCAGCTCGTCGGTGACCTGCAACAGCGGGTGCAGGAGCTGGAGCAGGAGCTCACCGCCGCGTACGACCGGATCGCCCAGATGGAAAGCCCGTACGGCCGCCGTGACCTGGTGCGCCAGGAAAGGCAGTCGACGGCGCTGGTGGTCTGGCGCCCGCGCCGGGCTTCGGACAGGTAGGAGAGCGCGAGGCGGTCTGGTGAGGGCCGCCTCAGCGCCGGTTGTAGTGGCCGAGCCGCCGGGGCTGGCGGACCAGGCCGCCCTCGATCCAGTCGGAGTAATCGAAGATCTCGGGCCGGCTCATCAGCATGCGGCAGTTGTGCGCCCAGATCTGCATCGGCTCGTCGCCGACCTCGTCGGCGCGCTCCACGAACTTCTTCAGCCGGCGTTTGCGCTGGCCGGTCGCGTTCTGCCGGACACCGTCGGCGGCGTAGATGTACAGGCAATGCTGCGCGAAGCGCCGGGCCGGGCACTGCCTGTCCATGGCCAGCTCGAACAGGACCGGCGCGAGCACGTCGCCGGAGATGAGCAGGTCCCAGTCGGGTGGCATGGCGTCGAGCGGCACGGCATCAGGGTGGTACGCCCACGCCTGGAGTTCCTCCGGCCGAGGATCGACCGGATTGGCGAACCCGAAGAAAGTCGACTCACGCACTGTCACGCCGCCGCCTGCCAGAAAGTCCCGATAACACGTAGTTGTCGGAGCGGAACGGTAGCGCGCCGACGATGTCCTACGGAAGTGTCACGGCGTCACAATCGGATACTAGTCAGTAGCTTTGAGCACCGGCACCTGCTGAGGGTGCATGCGGCGGCGGACAAAGTTCTTGAACCACTGGTAATCGGGCAGACGCGCGAGCAGCGGACCGGTAACCACCGTGATCAATACGTAGGCCGTCGCGAGCGGGGCGAGCCGCGGTTCCACCCCTGAGGCCACGGCCAGGCCGGCGATGACGATCGAGAACTCGCCGCGCGGCATCAGGGCCAGGCCGGCCCGCAGCCGGCCGGGCAGGGCAATGCCCACCCGCCGCGCCGCCAGGTAGCCGGTGACCACCTTGGTCGCCATGGTCAGCACGGCCAGGCCGAGCGCCGGCACCAGCACCGGCGGGATCTCGGCCGGGTCGGTGGAGAGCCCGAAGAAGACGAAGAAGACCGCCGCGAACAGGTCGCGCAGCGGCGACAGCATCTGCGTCGCGTGGTGGGCGACCGGTCCGGAGATCGCGATACCGACGAGGAACGCGCCGACCGCCGACGAGACCTTCAGCTCCTCGGCCACGCCCGCCACGAACAGGGTCAGGCCGAGCACGCCGAGCAGCAGCGCCTCCGCGTCCTGAGCCGAGATCAGGGTGCTGATCTGCTTGCCGTACCGAATCGCGACGACCAGCACCGCGACCACCGTGACCACCGCGACCCCCAGTGCCTTGGCCCCGCCGACCAGGCCGACCCCGGCCAGTACGGCGGTGACCAGCGGCAGGTAGAAGGCCATGGCGAGGTCCTCGATGACCAGCACCGAGAGGATCACGGGGGTCTCGCGGTTACCGAGCCGGCCCAGGTCGCCGAGCACCTTGGCGATCACGCCGGAGGACGAGACCCAGGTGATGCCGGCCAGCACCAGGGCGGCCCGCCAGTCCCAGCCCATCAGCAGCGCGAAGCCGGCGCCGGGCAGGGCGTTGAGCAGCGCGTCGATCAGACCGGCGGGCGCGGCCGCGCGGAGGTTGCCGACGAGCTCGCCGGCCGAGTACTCCAGGCCCAGCATGACCAGCAGCAGGATCACGCCGATGGCCGCGCCGACCTCGATGAACTCCTCACTGGCGGAGAGCGGCACCAGGCCGCCGTGCCCGAAGGCGAGACCGGCCAGCAGGTAGAGCGGGATCGGTGACAGGCCGATCCGGCGGCCCAGGCGACCGAGCATTCCGAGCGCGAAGAGGAGCGCTCCTACCTCGATGAGCAGGATCGTGGTGTCGTGCACGCGTGTGCCTAGCCGTCGTTGTCGCCGGCCAGGATGGCGGTGACGCCGTCCAGGCCCTCGCGGGTGCCGACGGCCACGACCACGTCGTTGGGCTCGAAGACGAACGACGGGCCGGGCGAGGCGATCACCTCGCGGTCGCGCATGACGGCGACGATGGACGCCCCGGTGCGGGTGCGCGCGCGGGTGTCGCCCAGCTTGCGGCCGACGAACGGCGATCCGGCGCCCAGGCCGATCTGCTCGGTGAGCAGCCCGGCCGCCTGCTGGCGCAGGCCGGCGAGCTGGCCGAGCATGAGGGAGGCGCCCAGCACGTCGGCCAGGGCCTCGGCCTCGTCGTCGGTGAGCGGGATCGACGCCAGGCACGCGTCGGGATCGTCGACGTCGTACAGGACCAGGTCGCGCCGGCCGTTACGGTGCGAGACCACACCGACCGTCCGTCCCGAGGACGTGACGAGGTCGTGCCGAACGCCTATACCCGGCAGAGGAGTCTGTTCCACCCGTACGCGCACGATCACAACGGTAACAGCGCGTCGGCCCGCCGTTCCGGTGCGGCGACGGCACGTCGCGCGCTGATCAACAGGACCAGTCCGACGGCGCAGAGAACGAGGTTCATGACGTACGCGAGGCGGAAGCCGTACGCCTGGGCCAGGCCGAACGCCGGGGCCGCGAGGATCTGCCCGGTCGTGAAGGTGTTGGTGATCATCGTGGTGGCGCGGCCGGGATGACCCGGCATGAGGTCCTGCATGTACGAGATGCCGAGCCCGCTGATCGCCGCGATGGCGGCCGCGTTGAGCGGCTGGGCCGCCGCCAGCACCCAGATGGAGCCGGCACTGGCCGCGACCGCGTGGTAGGCGATCGCGCAGCACACGCCGATCAGGATCAGCGTCCGCGACGGCACCCGGGTGGTGAGCACGCCGAAGCCGAGCATCAGCGGGATCTCCAGGGCCGCGCACAGGCCCAGGATCAGGCCGGCCGACCGCACCGTGCCGCCCAGGTCGGTGCTGACGTACAGCGGCATCGCCTGCACGGCGAGCGTGCCCGCGGTCTGCACGACGGTGAAGCCGGCGACGATCAGGAACAGCGTCGCCCGGGGCGGGACCGGGGCGATCGCGTCCGGCAGGTCGTGACCGCCGTCGCCGGCGGGCTTGCGGACCTCCGGCAACCAGCGGACCACGATGAGGGCGGTGACCGCGTACATGATCGCGGCCAGCCCGTACGTCCAGCCGAAGCCGTGCCCGGCGAGCACGAGCGCGGCCAGCGGCGGGCCACCGACCCAGGCCACCGAGAACAGCGTGCGCAGCGTGCTGATGCCGAGCGCCGCTTTCTTGGGGTCGCCGCTCTGGAGCACCTGACGGGCGTACGCGAAAGATTGTGGGAAAAGCGTGCCGGCCAGGGCCGTGAGAGTCACGGTGAGCGCGAGCAGCAGCCAGTAGTCGCGGACGACGGCGGTGAGCGCCGTGCCGGCCAGGCCGGCGAGCGCGGCAGTGATGAGCAGTTTGCGGCGGATGGGCCGGCGGTCCGAGACCCGGCCGATCAGCCAGGACACGAGGACGCCGGCGAGCGGGGCGGCGATCAGGAACGCGGTGGTCCGGATCGGTCCCGCGTGTACCGCGTCGCTGAGGAAAAGGGCCAGGTAGGGACCGACGAACGAGGTCGAGATGCCGACTGCCACGAAGATGAGGGCGAGGGGGAGCAGGCGTTTCGACACGTTGTTTAACGTTACAACGAGAGAGGGGGTGTTCTCTTGGGCTCGTGGTGACGATCACTTGCGGGGCGCGCTAGAGTTGAGTGGCTTACGCTCAAGTCTTGCCTCATCCAGGGGAGCGCATGAACGCCGAACGCCTCACCACCAAGAGCCGCGATGTCATCACGGGGGCGGTCGCCGACGCCGGACGGCGCGGGCACGCCACCGTGGAGCCGTGGCACATGCTGCTTTCGCTTCTCGACACCGGCGGTTCGACCGCGCCGGCCCTTCTGCGCGCGGTGGGGGCGAACCCCGCGGATGTCCGCCGGGTGGCGGCCCGCGCCCTCGAGCAGCTCCCGTCCGCGCGCGGCGCCAGCACGGCCGAGCCCAGCCTGTCGCGCGAGTTCGTCAACGCCATCGGCGAGGCCGAGCTGATCGCCCAGCCGCTCGGCGACGAGTATGTGTCGACCGAGCACCTGCTGGCCGGCCTGGCCCGCGTCGGCGGTGCCGTCGGCCGCGCGCTCAAGGACGTCGGCGCCACCGAGGAGGCCCTGGTCGCCGCGTTCCCGCAGGTCCGCGGCGGCGACCGGCGGGTGACGAACAACGACCCCGAGTCCACCTACAAGGCGCTGGAGAAATACAGCGTCGACCTGACCGCCCAGGCGCGCGAGGGCCGGATCGACCCGGTGATCGGCCGGGACACCGAGATCCGCCGCGTCGTGCAGGTGCTCTCCCGGCGTACCAAGAACAACCCCGTGCTGATCGGCGAGCCCGGCGTCGGCAAGACGGCCATCGTCGAGGGCCTGGCCCAGCGCATCGTGGCCGGCGACGTGCCCGAGACACTGCGCGACAAGAAACTGGTCTCGCTCGACCTCGGCGCGATGGTCGCCGGCGCGCAGTACCGCGGACAGTTCGAGGAGCGGCTCAAGAGCGTCCTCGAGGAGATCCGCAACTCCAACGGCCAGGTCGTCACCTTCCTCGACGAGCTGCACACCGTCGTCGGGGCCGGCAAGGGCGAGGGCTCGATGGACGCCGGCAACATGCTCAAGCCGATGCTGGCCCGCGGCGAGCTGCGCATGGTCGGCGCGACCACCCTCGACGAGTACCGCGAGCACATCGAGAAGGACCCGGCCCTCGAGCGGCGCTTCCAGCCGGTCGTGGTCGGCGAGCCCACCGTCGAGGACACCATCGGCATCCTGCGCGGGCTCAAGGGCCGGTACGAGGCGCACCACCGGGTGCAGATCACCGACGCCGCCCTGGTCGCGGCGGCTTCGCTGTCCGACCGCTACATCAGCGACCGCTTCCTGCCCGACAAGGCGATCGACCTGATCGACGAGGCCGCGTCCCGGCTCCGCATGGAGATCGACTCCCGGCCGGTCGAGCTCGACCAGCTTCAGCGCCAGGTCGACCGCATGCGGGTCGAGAAACTGGCCCTGGAGAAGGAGACCGACCCGGCCTCCCGCGACCGGCTCGGCCGCCTCGAGCGCGACCTGGCCGACCGCGAGGAGGAACTGACCGCGCTGAACGCCCGGTGGGAGCGCGAGCGCGGCGGCCTCAACCGGGTCGGCGAGCTGAAGAAGCGGCTCGACGAGACCAAGGCGTCGCAGGAGCGAGCCCAGCGCGACGGCAACCTGCTCGAGGCGTCGCGGCTGCTCTACGAGGTGATCCCGGCCCTGGAGAAGGAGCTGCGGGCCGCCTCCGAGGCCGACGAGCAGGAGGCCCACGCCGAGCCGCCGATGGTCAAGGAGGAGGTCGGCGCCGACGACATCGCCGAGGTCATCTCCTCGTGGACCGGCATCCCGGCCGGCCGGATGATGGAGGGCGAGACCGCCAAGCTCCTGCGCATGGAGGAGTCACTGCAGGCCAAGGTCATCGGCCAGCGCGAGGCCGTCGCGGCGGTGGCCGGAGCCGTACGCCGTGCGCGCGCCGGCATCGCCGACCCCGACCGCCCGACCGGCAGCTTCCTGTTCCTCGGCCCGACCGGCGTCGGCAAGACCGAGCTGGCCAAGGCCCTCGCCGGGTTCCTCTTCGACGACGAGCGGGCGATGGTCCGCATCGACATGAGCGAGTACGGCGAGAAGCACTCGGTGGCCCGGCTCGTCGGCGCCCCGCCCGGATACGTCGGATACGAGGAGGGCGGGCAGCTCACCGAGGCGGTGCGCCGCCGCCCGTACAGCGTGGTCCTGCTCGATGAAGTGGAAAAGGCCCATCCGGACGTCTTCGACGTGCTGTTGCAGGTGCTCGACGACGGCCGGCTCACGGACGGTCAGGGCCGTACGGTCGACTTCCGCAACGCGATCCTGGTGCTCACCTCCAACCTGGGGTCGCAGACGGCCGACTTCACGATGGGTGACGAGGAGCGGCGCGACGAGGTGCTTGCTGTCGTACGGGCCCACTTCAAGCCGGAGTTCCTCAACCGGCTCGACGACATCGTGGTGTTCCACGCGCTGACCAAGGACGACCTGGCCGCGATCGTCGACATCCAGCTCGGCCGGCTGCGGACCCGGCTGGCCGACCGGCGGCTGACGCTCGACGTGACCTCGCCGGCGGTCGAGTGGCTGGGCGAGCACGGGTACGACCCGATCTACGGCGCGCGGCCGCTGCGGCGGCTGGTGCAGTCGGCGATCGGCGACTCGCTGGCCAAGGCCCTGCTGGCCGGGGAGATCCTCGACGGTGACCGGGTGGTCGTCGACTTGCTCCCCGGCGGGGACGGCTTGACTGTCACACGCGGCTGAACTGTCAGACGCGGCTGAAAGAAAAAGGCCCCGGGGGCATCCCCGGGGCCTTTCGCTTAGTCGGTGGCCGTCCGTTGCCGGTAGGCCTGGGTCATCAGGACGTCGGTGACCAGTTGTTCTCCGCCCTCGGCCGGCCAGATACGGATGCCGTCGCGGTGGAGCTGATATCGCACGTCAGTGAATCGGGTCCGGGTGTCGTCATGGTGAACGACGTCCAGGGTGTCGGCGTGGGGCATGGGACTCACCGGTCCTTAACAGGTCTGGGGCGGCCGCGGTGTGGTCACGCGGCCGGCGTAACGGGACAGGTGCCCTAGGACGGTCTGCCTCGGCCCTCGTCTGGGGCGGGCGACTCGTCCGGGCAGGGGGCGTCGCGGGAGGTCTCTGCTGCCACGTCGGCGCCACGGATGGAAGTGTAGGGGGCCGGATCGACCCGTGTCGCCCCCTGAACGAGCGACCTATTTACGGATATTTCGTCCATCGTCGCCCGATGTTGCCACAGCTCCGCCGCTTGTGCTCCGCTGTCGCGAATATGGCGGCCGCCCGATACCGTGAGTGGATCAAGAATGGGGGGCATTGTGACCGTTCCGAGCTACCCGGCACCCATAGCAAGGCCGCGCCCGGTCATCGTGACGGTCGCGTCGTACCTTCTCTACCTGGTTGCCGCGATCCAAGTGATCAATGCGATCGCCACGTTCTCGGTGATGGGCCGCATGTCCGACGCGGTGCGTGACGCGTACGCGGGCACCGAGGCCGAGGGCACCGAAGGCGTGGTGGCCGGCATCTTCGTCTTCGGCGGGATCATCAACCTGCTGATCGGCGCCGGCTTCGCAGTACTGGCCATCTTCAACAACCGCGGAAAGAACCCGTCCCGCATCGTCACCTGGGTGATCGGCGGCATCGCGATCTGCTGCCTGGGCATCGGCCTGGGCGGAAACGCCCTGGTCAGTGCGACCGAGCAGGCGGGCAACAGCGGCTCGGCGACCTGGCAGGACGACGACATCGAGCAGCGGCTCAACGAGGCCCTGCCGTCCTGGTACACGCCGACCACGACGGCGCTGACCGTCATCGCGCTGCTGGCCGTACTGGCCACGGTGATCCTGCTGGCGCTGCCGGCGTCGAACGAGTTCTTCCGCAAGCAGCCGGCCGCGGGCTGGGACCCGTCGGTCGGATATCCGCCATACCCGGGCCAGCAGCCCGGCGGGCAGTACCCGATGTACGGACAGCAGAACCCGTACCCGCCGGGTTATCCGACGCCGCAGGGACAACCGGGGCAACCCGCTCCGGGGCTTCCGCCCTATCCCGGCTCGAATCCGCCGCCGCCGGCCTCCGACCCCTACGCTCAGCCGCCGGCGCCCCCGCCGGGTGGGGACCAGCCGTCGTGGGGGGCACCGCCGCCGCCGTGGGGCTCGCAGCCGAAGCCGACCGACCCGGACGGGACGGAACCACCCAAGCCGTGACGTCCCGCTGAACGGGTTCCGCACCGTTCGACGCTCCACGCGGGTAGGTTCGGGCCAACGGATCACCGCGGGGAGTCGTCGATGTCATACCCAGTCCAGCCGCTGCCGATCGCCGTGGCGCCGCCGCCCTCACCGTCGGGCCGGCCGCCCACGGTGTCGCTGGCCGCCGTCATACTCTGGGTGATGGCCGTGCTCGGCCTGATCTATGCGATCACGACGCTGGCCATCGTGCCCGGGACGATCCACCGCTTCCGCCAGGTCACCGACGGTCAGCTGCAGTCCTTCACCGGCGACAGCGACCTGGACTACTACGTGGCGGTGGTCTGGCTCGGCGCCGCGGTGGCCCTGGCCCTAGCCGTGATCATCTTCGCGCTGTACGTGGTGTTGGGCCTGGCCCTGCGCCGCGGAAGCAACGCCGCCCGGATAGCGACACTGGTGGTCTGCGTCCTGGGCATCCTGGCCGGCGCCGCGAGCGCCCTGACGGTGGCGGCCCAGCGAGGCGGCGACGCGGTGCCGGGCTCCCTCGGCACCCGGCTGACCGACGCGTACCCGGGCGGCTGGGTCGGCACGAACGCCGCACTGTCGGTCGCCCAGATCTTCGGTTACGCCATCGTCGGCATCCTGGTGCTGACGGCTCCCCGCGCGTTCTTCCGCAAGCCGGTCGCCGCGGCGGCCCCGAATGTGCCCCCGGGCGGCTATCCGCCGGCTTACGGCGCCCCCTACCCGGGCCATCCGGCGAGCTACGGCCAGCAATACGACACCGGTGCGTACGGTCCCGGGTCCCCTTACGCTTCAGGCCCTTCCAGCCCGTACGCCTCGGCGCCCTACGCGCCGTACCCTTCCGCGCCCGTCCCGTCCCACGGAAACGACGCCGATTCCCCGTACGCCCGCCCACCGGCCACACCCACCCCGGAAGGCCCAGCAGCTTCTCAGCCCGAGACCACCCCCACCCCCGGTGCGCCCTTCGTCACGCCCGCTGCGCCCGCGCCCGCCACGCCCGCGTCCGCCGGGCCTGCGTTCGCCGCGCCTGCGCCCGCCGCGCCTGTGCCCGCCGCGCCTGTGCCCGCCGCGCCTGTGCCCGCCGCGCCTGTGCCTGCTGCGTCGGTCTATGCCGCGCCTTCCGAGACCGCTCCCGCCACGTCTGCGCCGGGGATGCCCACGCCCGGTTCGGCCGTAACTGCCCCTTCGGCCGCTCCGGCGCCAGCCGGAGCCACGTCAGCACCCGCAGCGTCGGCGCCGGGCGAGACCCCGCCGGGCGAGACCCCGCCGGGCGGGAGCGCGCCTGCGGCTGCTGTGCCTACTCCGCCCACCGCCGCCGCACCGGTCATGCCCGCGTCGGCGTCTACCGCGTCTGGATCGTCGTCACGGCCGGGGGCTGACACGGCGGCGGCGACCACCGCGGCGGGCGTGGGGCAGACGCCCGGTGGCGCATCGTCCTCGGTTGCGGCGCCGGCTGCTTTCGGGGTGGGTGCTTCGTCCGTACCTGATCCGGGCGAGGCGTCCTCGCCCGCCGGTGAATCCGGGACTTCCGGTGAGGCGAGTGGGGCCGAGCCGGCGAAGCGTGCTGCCCCTTCGCCGTCGGATGATGAGTACTGGTCACGTCCGTCGGAGTAGTTACTCGCCAGTTACCCCCCTCGTTTTGAGGTGAGCCCCCTCATATTGATGGGTATGGGTCACCCGAACGGGTAGCTTTCTCATCCAGCGATGTCCCCCAATCGGCTGTCCGGATAGCGCTTGACCGGCCGGTCGGGGGGTGTTTTTCGCTACATGGGTAAACGTCCGATCGCACGATTCACAGCACCTTCTCAGCACCTCGTCCGGGTGATCTGCCGGCCGTGGCCCCTGTGACCCAGGACATAGGGGCTTTGAGCTGCGTCGATGTTCTCCGGATGGGGCGAAAGGGACTTGGCCAACAGTAAGGTTTGTTTATAGAGAGACCCAATGTTGTGCGTCAATAGTTCCCTTCGACACTGCCGGGGCGAAAGGTTCCAGTTTCGTTCCAGCCAGTACGCTCGATACATGCAAGCACGCCACGACCTGCGTAAATTCATCACTGAATTGCCCGTCGCAGAGCGTGGTGCCGTGCTTTCATCGGGTCGTGAACTTCCGGCATCCGGCCGCCCGGTCCGGGAGATCGCACACGGTGTTGGGATGACGACGGCGAGGTGTGTGCGGACCTTGCTCAAATCGGATCAGTCACCGGAAACAGATCGACGAATTGACAATGTGGGGCGTCTCACTCCCGGGGCGGGGATCGAGACCTCGACACAGATGGACAGCGACCAGACGGCGGCTGAGGCGTTGCAGGAGGCAGAGACCGCGTTCGGTGGCGGGGTAAAGGTTGATCGGGAGTTCGGGTTACCGGCCATCCTGGATCGACCGACCCGGCGATCGATGTCGGCCTTACGGCCTCGAAGTTAGGCGGTTCGTTCCTGCACTCATGCAGGAGAATCGATGCAGTTGGTGGAAGGATGGAGATCGTGGGAACTGCGTTGGCGGAAATGACAATGCCTCAGATCTCGCCGCTTGCCGGCGAGCCAATTGAACGTGCCGACGCCGAGCGGCTGGCCGGGGTGCTCAAGGCACTGGCCGACCCGGCCCGGCTTCGGCTGCTGAGCCTCATTCAGTCCGCGACGGACGGTGAGGCCTGCGTGTGCGACCTGACCGCTCCGCTCGGTCTGTCTCAGCCGACGGTGAGCCATCACCTTCGGATCCTTACGGAGGCCGGCCTGCTCGAGCGTGAGAAGCGGGGTGTGTGGGCGTACTACCGGCTCGTGCCGACCGCCATCGCGACCATCGCCGATCTTCTGACCCCGCCGCGCAAGCGGGCCACGAAGAAGGCGCGCTGACCGCTTTCGGGACTCGCCTGGCGTCACCGGCATCACGTGGGGCGTGACGCCAGGCCGAAATCCTTCTCCGCCTCAAGTCCACCCCCAGGACCCGAGGAGTAACGGGTGAACTACGTCCACGGCGATCTGCGCGATCAGCTCGCGTTCGTGGGTTTCGACGTCATCCAGGCCGGCCTGGTGGCCGGCTCCGGCGGCAACCTGTCCGCGCGTATCCCCGACGAGGACGCCATCTGGGTCACCGCCAGTGGCTCCTGGCTGGGCCGTCTCAGCCGTACGACCTTCGCCGCCGTCCGCGTGTCGGACGGCTCACCCGCGACGGTCGGCAACATGCCGCCGCCGCAGTGCGAGCCGACCAGCGAACTGGCGTTGCACCTCGCGTTGTACCGGGCGCGTCCCGACGTCAACGCCATCATCCATCTACATCCGCAGACAGCTCTGCTGCTCGACGCCCTGGGCGAGCACATCCGGATCGTCACCACGGACCACGCCTACTACCTGAGGCGCGTCTCCACGGTGCCGTTCCGCCTGCCCGGAACGATCGAGTTGGCCTCGTTGACGGCCGCCATGGCCGCCGACGGCACCGACTGCCTGGTCCTGAGCCAGCACGGCTGCGTGGTCCTGGGCGATTCGGTCGAGCTGGCCCACAAACGGGCCCGCAACCTCGAGGAGGCCGCGCAGCTCACCTACCGGGCCTTGGCCGCCGGCCGCCTGGAAAACCTGCGCGACTGCCCCGAGGAGTTCCTCAGCCGTCTCTCCGGTTCCACCGCCCTCTCCGTCTGACCGGCCCGACCCTCCCACGAGATCCCGCCACCGGCCCGCGCCCACCGCGGTCCAGCCCAGCGAGTCCCGTCCAGGAGCCCGCCGCCCTCCGGGCTTCCCCAAAGGCGCGCCCAGCGCCACGAAGTTCCGCACAAGCAAAGCCGCCCGTCCCTTTCGGGCGGCTTTCGCTTTTCCCGTACGCCCACACAGCCACCCACCCGCAAACCCCCACCCCCAACGGCCTTGCGCCTCGGCCGCCGCCCAGCGCCCGACCCACCAGCTCCCGCCGCAGCCTCCGCACCCGGCCTCCCAAGCCGGCTGGCTTTCCCGCCAGCCGGCTTCTGCTGATCGGCTGCCTCTGCGATCGGCTGTCTCCGCCGGTCGTTCTCGTTGTCTGCGTCCGGCCGGACCGTTTCCCGCTGTCCGCGTTCCGGTCAAGCCGCCTCCGCTGTCCGCGTTCCGGTCGAGCCACCTCCGTTGTCCGCGTTCTGGCCGACCGTGTCCCGCTGTCCGCGTTCTGGCCGACCGTGTCCCGCTGTCCGCGTTCTGGCCGACCGTGTCCCGCTGTCCGCGTTCTGGTCGGGCCGTTTGCCGCTCTGACCGCGTTCTGGTCGCCGCGACTTGCTGCCGGCGAGTGGAGAGGGAGTCGTGGGGAAGGAAGGCTGCCGGCGTGTCGGGATTGAGGGAGGGAAGCATTCCGGCCGTGCGGGAGTGAGGGAGAAGGCTGGCCGAGCCTGTTGGGGATGCGAGAGGTCGTCCGCGGCCGGGGAGTCAGCGAGGAAGGCCGCCCTGGCCGGTGGGGTAAGGCAGCCCGGCCGGTGGTGAGTGGAAGGAAGGCTGGCCGGGCTGGTGGGGAGTAAGGCCGAGCCGGGCTGGTGCGGAGTAAGGCCGAGCCGGGCCGGTGGGGAGTGAGGCTGGCCGGGCTGGTGGGGAGTAAGGCCGAGCCGGGCTGGTGGGGAGTATGGCCGAGCCGGGCTGGTGCGGAGTAAGACGAGCCGGGCCGGTGGGAAGTAAGGCCGAGCCGGGCCGGTGAGGAGCGGGGAAGGGAGGGTGTCCGGCGGTTGGCGAAGATGACAAGGACGCCGGACGGTGGGGAAGGGAGAAACGCTGCCGGACGGGGCGAAAGGGGAGGAACGCTGCCGGACGGCGGAAAGGCGAGGAACGCCGTCCGATGGTGCGGAAGGAACGTCGCTGGGTGGTTGGGGCGGCTGTGCGTGGGGTGGCCCAACGAAAAAACGCCGCCCCGAGGGGCGGCGTCTTTTGTGGACTTGGGTGGTTAGTTGCGGCGGTGGGAGCGGGGCGGGTAGCGGTCGTCGTTGTCGTCCTCTTCGCGGGCGGCGTCGACCAGGCCGGCGATGCTTGCGGCGGCGACGACTCCTATGGCGGCTGAGGGCTCCGGGTCCGTGGTGCCGCCGTTCTTCTTGTGGCGGCGCTCGCGCAGGATCTCGATGAAGATCGGGAGCAGCGAGATCAGGACGATGATGGCGACGACCGGCAGGATGTAGCGGTCGATGTGGTCGCCGACGGCGTCGTAGATCTGCTGGGCCAGCGTGTGGCCGATGATGATGATGCCGTCGGTCCAGAGGACGGCGCCGATCACGTTCCAGATGAAGAACTTCCGGGCCGGCATGCCGAGCGTGCCCGCCACCGGGTTGAGGAAGGTACGCACGATCGGGATGAAGCGGGCCAGCACGACGGCTTTGGCAGGGCCGAACTTCTCGAAGTAGTACTCCGCCTTCTGGACGTACTCCTTCTTGAAGAGCTTGGAGTCCGGTTTGTCGAACATCCGCCGCCCGTACCGGGCGCCGAGCCAGTGGCCGAACTGGGCGCCGACGATGGCGCAGATCGGCGCGCCGATCAGCAGGCCGACGTAGGACAGCTGCGTGCCGTCACCGAACATCGAGTCGGCCACGGGCGAGGCGGCCACGCCGGCCAGGAAGAGAAGCGAGTCGCCCGGGAAGAAGAACCCGACCAGCAGGCCTGTCTCGGCGAACATGATCGCCCACACACCGTACAGACCAAGGGTGTGAATCAGGTCCGTCGGATCCGTCGGATTGAAGGCGAGCTGCTCGCTGAGCGCACGGATGTCCACGAGGAGCCAGGGTACCGGCACTCGCCCATGTGAAACCTGTCCACTTCCTGTGGAATGCCTTTCCCGGCCGAACGACCGCCCCGCTCGCCCGAATGGCCAGGTGAGCAGGGCGGCGCCGGTCACAGCCGCGGGTCGACGGGCTCCGACTCCGAGGCGAGGATGGCGAAGACCAGCTCGTGGACGCGCCACAGCGGCTCGCCGGCCGCGACCCGGTCGAGGGCGGCCAGGCCGAGGCCGTGCTCGCGCAGGGCCAGGTTGCGCTTGCGTCCCAGGTTGCGGCGGCGCAGGCGGGCGAGCTGCTCGGGCCGGGTGTACTCCGGGCCGTAGATGATGCGCAGGTACTCGCGGCCGCGGCATTTCACGCCGGGCTGGACCAGCCGTCCTTTCGCCTCGGTGGCGGTCAGGCCCGACCACGGCTTGACCACCATGCCCTCGCCCCCGGCGGCGGTCAGCGCCAGCCACCACTCGGTGGCCTCGGCCTCGGACGCCGGGTCGGCCAGGTCGACGGCGACCCGGCGGGTCGGGGTGAACAGGGCCGGGTCGGCCGCCACCAACCGGTCGGCGAGGCCCAGGTGCCAGCCGTGGTCACGACTCGCGTACGAGACGCCGTCGCCGGCCAGCACCGCGAACGGCGCCAGCGTCACCCCGGTGAGGCCGTCGGTCGGCTTCACGTATGAGCGGTAGGCCGCCGAATATCCGCTGATCTCCGCCGATCGCAGTTCCAGCCGCTCGCGCAGCGCCGTCACGTCCAGTCCGCGTGCCGCCGTCCCGGCGAGCACGTCCAGTGCGGCCGGCAGGGCGGCCCGTCCCGCCGCTCCGACCCCCGCGTACCGCTCCCGGATCAGGCCGGCCGCCTTCGCCGACCACGGCAGCAGTTCCGCGTCGATCAGCAGCCAGTCGCGGCCGAGCTCGTCGAAGAGGCCGGCCGCCGCGGCCCGGACCTTGGCCAGCAGCGGCCCGTCCAGCTCGGGGCCGAAGAACGGCCGCCCGGTCCGGGTCCAGATGGCGTCGCCGTCGCCGAGCCGGGACACGCGGACGACCGCGCGGGAGCCCATGTGCTTCTCCTCGCACACGACCTTGTCCACGCCGGCGGCGCGCATGTCGGCGAAGGCGGTGGCCGGATGTTCCAGATATCCGTCGAGCTCCGACGTCGAGCACGGCGCCATGGTCGGCGGCAGCCAGATCAGCGTGGCCGGGTCGAGCGCGAACCGGCTCATCACCTCGAGCGCGGCGGCCGCGTTCTCGGCGGCGATGGTGGCTCGCCCGTACCCGTATTCGAGGTGTCGCCGTCCGGTCACGTCGGTGATCTCCAGCCCTTCGTCGGGCCGGGTCGCCGGGAGCAGCGGGCGTACGGGCGCGTAGTGCTCCCGCTCGGCCGGCACCGCGACGAGTTCGCGCGACGGCCAGCGCAGCGCGGTCAGCGCCCCGCCGAACACGCAGCCGGTGTCGAGGCAGATGGTGTTGTTCACCCACTCCGGTTTCGGTGTCGGGGTGTGCCCGTAGACGACCGCGGCCGAGCCCCGGTAGTCGCGGGCCCACGGGTACCGGACCGGCAGCCCGTACTCGTCGGTCTCGCCGGTGGTTTCCCCGTACAGCGCGAAGCTGCGCACCCGCCCGGACGCGCGGCCCTGGTACGCCTCCTTGAGGCCGGCGTGCGCGACCACCAGCTTGCCGCCGTCGAGCACGTAGTGGCTGACCAGGCCCTCGATGAACGTCTTGGCCTCGGCCACGAACTCCGCCGGCTCGGCCGACAGCTGCTCGAGTGTCTCGGGCAGGCCGTGTGTCAGCTGGACCTGGCGGCCGTTGAGCTTGCGGGCGAGTTTCTGCTCGTGGTTGCCGGGCACGCAGAGCGCCGTGCCGGCCGCGACCATGCCCATCACCAGGCGCAGCACGCCCGGCGAGTCGGGGCCGCGGTCGACCAGGTCACCGACGAAGACGGCCGTACGGCCCTCGGGGTGGGCCGCGCCGACCGGCCGGCCCTGGGCGTCGCGGGTCAGGGCGTAGCCGAGCCGTTCGAGCAGCGTCTCGAGCTCGGAGCGGCAGCCGTGCACGTCGCCGATGATGTCGAACGGCCCGGTGAGCTCGCGCTTGTCGTTGAACAGCTTCTCGTAGCGGATCGAGGCGGCGGCGATCTCGTCCGGGCCGCGCAGCACGTGCACCTTGCGGAAGCCCTCGCGGGTCAGCGAGCCGAGGCTGCGTCGCAGGTCGCGGTGCATGCGGCTGAGGACGCGACGGTCGAAGGTACGGTCCGGGCGGGCCTGGGTGCGTTCCCAGGCCAGCGCCTCGGGCACGTCGAGGACGATCGCCACCGGCAGCACGTCGTGTTCCTTGGCCACGCGGACCAACTCGGCCCGGCCGTGCGGCTGGAGGTTGGTGGCGTCGACGACGGTGAGCCGCCCGGCGGTCAGCCGCTTGCCGGCGATGTAGTGCAGGGCGTCGAAGGCCTCGGCCGAGGCGGACTGGTCGTTCTCGTCGTCGGCCACCAGGCCGCGGAAGAAGTCGGACGAGAGCACCTGGGTGGGGCGGAAGTGCGTACGCGCGAAGGTCGATTTGCCCGAGCCGGAGATGCCGACCAGCGCGACGAGCGCGAGCTCCGGAATGTCGATCATGCGGTCACCTCCGTGAAAAGAGCGAGCTGGGTGGGCGATCCGGTAGCTTCGTCGAGTTCGCCGACTGTCCTGAATGTCACGTTGTATCCATATGTGTGCGCTGTCCGTGTCGCCCAGCCCTGGAACTCGGCCCGCGTCCACTCGAAGCGATGGTCCGAGTGCCGCATGCCGGTCAGCCCCTCGTAATTGACGTTGTACTCGCCGTTGGGCGTGGTCACGACGACGGCGCCGGGACGCGCGTGACCGAACACGCTCGCCTCCAGGGCCGGCAGCCGGGGCAGGTCGAGATGTTCGATGACCTCCATCAGTACGGCCGCGTCGTAGCCGCGCAGCCGGTCGTCCCGGTAGGTCAGCGCCGACTGCCACAGCTTGAGCCGGCCCCGCTGCCGCTCGGGCAGGCGGTCGAGGCGCAGCTTGCGGGCGGCGATCTCCAGCGCCCGGGCCGACACGTCGGTGCCGACGACCTCGGTGTACCGCCGGTCCTTCATCAGGGCCCCCAGCAGTGCGCCACCGCCACAACCGAGGTCCAGTACGCGCGTCGCGCCGACCTCGGTGAGCGCCGCCAGCACGGCGTCGCGGCGCTGCTCGGCCAGCGACTGACGGCGTACGACCGGAAGCTCGGCCTCCTCCTCGGCCGGCGGCTCCTCGGCCTCCTCGCCCTCGAGCGACTGGAGCGCGGTCGTGGTCAGCGCCCGCTTGTGGGCCAGGTAGCGGCGGGCGATCAGCACCTTGTCCGGATGGCCGGCGAGCCAGCCCTCGCCGGAGCGCAGCAGCTTCTCGATCTCGTCGGGCGCCACCCAGTAGTGCTTGGCGTCGTCGAGGACGGGCAACAGGACGTACAGATGATTGAGAGCCGCGGAAAGCGTGAGCGACCCGCGCAGGGCGAGATCGACGTAGCGGCTGTCGCCGCCGATCTCCGGCTCGAACGGGATCGCGGTGGCCTCGACCTCCCAGCCGAGCGGCGCGAACAGGCGCGTGGCCAGCTCGGTTGTGCCCCGCAGCACCGGCACCCGGATCTCCAGCGGCAGGGGAGTGGCGGCCAGCTCGGGACGGTCCTTGGACGCGCCGCGCAGGGCGGAGCGGAAGACCTTGGACAGGGCGCTGGCCAGCAGGCTGGAGGCCGCGTACGGCCGGTCGTTGACGAACTGGCTCAGCTCGAAGGCGTCCCGCTGAGCCCGCAGCCGCTGCGGGTCGACGTCCAGCATCAGCGCGGCCGTGCACCGCTCGTCGCTCACCTCGGGATACATGACGTACGCGGTACCGGTCGGCACGTCGAACGTATGCACCTTGTCAGGGTGTTTGACCAGCAGATATCCGAGATCGGTGGCGGGGCGATGAGTGGTCGTGACGGTCAGCAGCACGCCAGTAATGATGAGCCGCCGAGATGATCACGGGCGAACCATTAATTCAGCGGTACTCGTCCTCCAGCCGTACCGACCGGCTCTGCTCCTGGGCGTCCCACTCGGGCGTCTCGTCGCCCAGAGCCGGCGCCGGGTCGTCGCCGTCGTCGTCGAGGAAGGCGTCGGCCGCCTGCTCCGCGGCGTCAGCCTCGGGCGCTTCGAGGTCGTCGCTGCCTGGGTACGTCATCACGAGCTTCCCTCCGTCGACATCCGGCCCATCTTTCCCCCACAGCATGCGCGCAAACGGCGCGTTTACGGGGTCATTTCTGATCGGGTGAGCGGCTACGGAATACTGCCTGTTGGAGGACAGCGCGGTCCTGCCCTCTGTCTCCCGAACGCAAAGAGCAAGGAGCGCACCGATGCCCATCGCTTCTCCCGAGGTCTACGCCGAGATGCTGGACCGCGCCAAGGCGGGCGCGTTCGCCTACCCGGCGATCAACGTGACGTCCTCGCAGACCCTGAACGCGGCCCTCCAGGGCTTCGCCGAGGCGGGCAGCGACGGCATCATCCAGATCTCCACCGGTGGCGCCGAGTACGTGTCGGGCCCGACGGTCAAGAACATGATCACCGGTGCCGTGGCCCTGGCCGAGTTCGCCACCGAGGTGGCCAAGAACTACCCGGTCAACATCGCGCTGCACACCGACCACTGCCCCAAGGACAAGCTCGACAAGTACGTGCGCCCGCTGCTGGCCCTCAGCAAGGAGCGCGTCGCCAACGGGCAGGCCCCGCTCTTCCAGTCGCACATGTGGGACGGCTCGGCCGTGCCGGTCGACGAGAACCTGCAGATCGCCGAGGAGCTCCTCAAGGACGCCGCGGCCGCGCACATCATCCTCGAGATCGAGGTCGGCGTGGTCGGTGGCGAGGAGGACGGCGTCTCGGCCGCGATCGACGACAAGCTCTACTCGACCGTCGAGGACGGCCTGGCCACCGCCGCCGCCCTGGGCCTGGGCGAGAAGGGCCGTTACATGACGGCCCTGACCTTCGGCAACGTGCACGGCGTCTACAAGCCGGGCAACGTCAAGCTGCGCCCCGAGATCCTCAAGGAGATCCAGGACGCGGTCGGTGCCAAGTACGGCAAGGAGAAGCCGTTCGACCTGGTCTTCCACGGCGGTTCGGGCTCGCTGCTGTCGGAGATCCACGGCGCCCTGGACTACGGCGTGGTCAAGATGAACATCGACACCGACACGCAGTACGCGTTCACGCGGCCCGTGGTCGACCACGTGTTCAAGAACTACGACGGCGTTCTGAAGATCGACGGCGAGGTCGGCAACAAGAAGGCGTACGACCCGCGCGCCTGGGGCAAGCTGGCCGAGAACGGCCTCGCGAAGCGCGTCGTCGAGGCGTGCGAGCACCTGCGCTCGGTGGGCACCACTCTCTCGAAGTAATCGAAAGATGACAGCCGGTCCTCGTTAGGGGGCCGGCTGTTTCTCTTCCTGGCAGGTTACTGAGAGGTATGTATACGATCGTCGTCCCCCCGGAGGTGGATCATGATCGTGCTTGGGATCCAGGGCTACGAGCCCACGTGGCACCATGACGCCGAGGCCCTGGCGGCCGTTCACCGGACCAGATTTGTGCGGCTCATCGGCAAGAAACTGCGATCAAGCTGGCTGATGTGGGACATCGCCGAGCGCGGCTGGTTCGCGGACGGCCCGGTCATCCTCGACTTTGGAGTGACAAGAGTCGAGATAACCCATCGTAAATTCGACGAGTGCGCGATCACCTGGGATCAGATCGATCTGAACCAGCCGATCGACTGGTACGAGCACTTCGACTGGCGTCCCGACCCGCACGCGGCCCTGCGCGCGGCCCGGGGACAGCGCCTGCGCTCGGTGAACATCATCGAGCTGATCACCACCGCCGAGTGGCGGCCCCGGGTGCTGCACGCCGTCGAATTCCTCTTCGAGGACGCCCGGCTCGCGGTCTACAACGCCATGGACGAGAACGGCCTCACCGACGTACCGGAAAAGGATCTTCCGGTGACTAACTGGCGGCGTGTGCACGTGGCGTGAGCGCCTTCATCGCCACGTCCAGCGAATCGGTGACCACGACCAGGTGCGACTGGTCGCCGTGCGGGCTCTTCGCCAGCAGCGGGCGCAGCAGCGCCTCGACCGGCAGCTCACGCCAGTGGTCGACGCCGAGGAAGACGAACGCGCCCGACGGGCCGTCGGTCTGATAGAAGGTCTTCGTCGCCGCCTGGAAGATCTCCTGGACCGTGCCCGCCCAGCCCGGCGCGAAGACGATGCCGCCCCGGGAGAGCCGCAGGATCGAGTCCTCGCGGACGGCGTTCGAGAAGTACTTGCCGATCTGACCGGCGAAAAGGTTCGCCGGCTCATGACCGTACAGCCAGGTGGGCAGGGCCAGGCCGCCGTGCCGGAGCCGGCCGGCCACGTCGGCCACCGCCTTCGGCGGCGCCGGGAACCTCTTCCGCACGGCCAGGGCGGCCGCCGTGTACGGGTCGTGGTCGGCGAAGTGCGGCGCGGCCGACAACAGGTCGATCGCCTGCATGAGCTGGGGTGCGGGGCGAGCGGCGAAGTACGCGCCCAGGTTCGCCGCCTCCATCACGCCCGGCCCGCCGCCGGTCACCACCAGCCGGCCCAGCGACGCCAGCCGCCAGGCCAGCGTGGCCGCCATCCGGTAGGCCTGCGAGCCGCGCGGCGCGGCGTGCCCGCCCATGATCCCGACCGCGCCCTCGACGCCGCGGCCGTGCACCCAGGCGGCGAGCGCCTTGCCCAGCGCGTTGTCGATGCCGGCGTCGTGCAACCGCTGCGCGATCGCCTCCCGGATGTCCGGGGACGCGCCGCCGTGCGTGACGAAATGGTCGTACACCTGCGTGTCGTACATCCCGGCGAAGCCGCCCTCGGCGAAGCCGAACGAGAGATCCTCGGGCGTGTAGAGGTTGGCCGGATGGGTCGGATAGGGCCGCGCGTCGAACGGCGGAATCAGGTGGGCGCCGCGCCGGATCAGATCGATCTCGACGTCGTCGCCGGCCAGACGGCAGCCGATGAACAGCGCGCCGGTCACCTCGACGTCGCTGAGGTCGGGCGGGTCCAGATCGAGGCGCAACCCGAGGATCACGAGGCCGGCCAGGGACTTCTTGGCCAGATGGACGTCGAGCTCGGCCCGCGACTCGATCTCGTTGACTGTGGCGTCGAAGGGAACGTCGCCGCCGAAGACGGGCTGAAGGGGATCGCCGACCATGCCCCGTAGGGTAGCCACCGTGCGAAACGCAGCGGGATCGCTCTTCGGCCTGGCGTACGGTGACGCGCTCGGCAAACCGACCGAATTCCAGGACTACCAGACGATTATCGCGGCGTACGGGGTGAGCGGGCCCCGGGAGCTGACCGGGGACCCGGCGCTGGTCACCGACGACACCCAGATGGGCCTCGCGGTCGGCGAGGCGATCCTCGCGGCGCCGGCCCTCACCCCGGCGGCGCTCGAGCCGGAGCTGCGGCGGGCGTTCCTGGCCTGGGCGGTCAGCCCCGACAACAACCGCGCGCCCGGGATGACCTGCCTGCGCGCGTGTGCGGCACTGGAGGCGGGTGGGCCCTGGCAGCAGGCGACCCAGGCCGGGTCGAAGGGCTGCGGGGCGAACATGCGGGTCACGCCGGTCGGCCTGGTTCCGAACCTGACCGATGATCAACGGGCCGGTGCCGCTCAGCTTCAGGCCGGGCTCACCCACGGCCACCCCACGGGACTGACGGCGAGCGAATTGACCGCGTACGCGGTGAGGTGGCTGGCCGACGGCATGGCGCCCGGCGACCTGCTCGGCGCGCTCCGCGATCGGTGCGACAGCCAGCGGAAGACCTACCGCGACCAATGGCTCGGCGACCTCTGGCGGCAGCCGGGAATCGGATCGCCCGAGGAGTTCATCGCCCACGGCTGGGACGAGACGGCCGCCGCGCTCGACCGGGTCGCCGTCGCGCTGGCCGCCGGCAACTTCGCCGGCGACCCGTGCCTGGCCACCGGCGAGGGCTGGATCGCCGAGGAAGCGCTGGCCACGGCCCTGTACTGCTACCTGATCTCGCCCGAGGAGCCGGTGGCCGTGCTCGGCCGGGGCGCGGCCTCGTCCGGCGACTCCGACTCCATCGCCTGCCTGGCCGGCGCCTTCGCCGGGGCGGCGCTCGGCATGGCCGCGTGGCCGGCCGGGTGGGAAGACCGGATCGAGTACGCGGATCGGCTGACCCGATTGGCCGCGGCCTGGGACTGAAATCGGGGTGCCCGGAATGGGGACGGGTCGGACCGGTTGAATAAGGGCATGCAGAACCTCCTTCCCGAGCCGCCGGCCACCCTGCTGCCCGCCGACGAAGAGGCCGACAAGGCCCTGGCCGAGGCCGCCGAGCGCGGCACCGCCGACGCGTACAAGGCCGTGGCCGCCGCCCACCCGGCGTACAGCGGAGGCTGGGCCGCCCTGGCCGCCGACGCGCTGGCCGACGGCGAACCGGTCACCGCGTACGCCTATGCCCGCACCGGATACCACCGCGGCCTGGACGCGCTGCGCCGCAACGGCTGGAAGGGCCACGGCCCGGTCCCGTGGTCGCACGCTCCCAACCAGGGCTTCCTGCGCTGCCTGCACAGCCTGTCCATCGCCGCCGCCGAGATCGGTGAGGCCGACGAGGCCGCCCGCTGCGCCCAGTTCCTCCGCGACAGCGACCCGGCCGCGGCCGACGCCCTGTCCTGACCTGATCTGACGCTCTGACCGGTCGCCCTTCGGTGGCCGGTCAGAGGCCTTCGGCCACGGCGGCGGCGATTTTGAGCCAGGCGTCCCGGGTGTTGCCGGAGAGCTGGCCGTAGCGAAGGGGCTCGCCGGAGTCGATCAGTTTCTCGTACGGGGCCAGCAGCACCGCCCGCGTACGGGCGGCGAAGTGGCGCTGGATCGCCGGCAGGTCGATGTCCTTGCGGGTGGGCGGCATCGACACGACGCTGATCGCCTGGCGGACGAGGCGCTGGCGGCCGCTCTGCTCCAAGTGGTCGAGCATGCGGGCGGCGGTCTCGGCCGAGTCGTTACGGGCCGACATCGTGATCACCAGCTGGTCGGTCGCGTCCATGGCGGCCTGCCAGTTCTGGGCGCGAACGTTGTTGCCGGTGTCCACGAAGATCAGTTTGTAGAACCGGCTGACGATCTCGCGGATCTCGGCGAAGGCGTCCGCCGTCAGCATCTCGCCGGCCGTGGCCGACTCGTCCGAGGCGAGCACGTCGAACATGCCCTCACCCTGCGCGCGGACGTACTGCGACAGGTCGCCGACGCGGCCGTGCGCCCCGCGGAACAGGTGCAGGTCGCGCATCATGTCGCGGACCGTACGGGCGTGGAAGTCCTGCTGGGCCCGCATGCCCAGGGTGCCCTGGGTCTCGTTGTTGTCCCAGGCCAGCACGTAGCCGCCGCGCTTCTGCCCGAAGGTCATCGCGAGCAGCAGGACGGCGACCGTCTTGCCGGCGCCGCCCTTGGGGTTGACCACGGTGACCTGGCGCAGCCCGCCGAAGTTGCGCCGGACCATCTCGACGTCCTGCTTGCGCTCGATCTCGCGCCGCCCCGGCGACAGCTTGGCCAGCCCACCGGTGATGTTGTTGACCGCCCCCCGGACGCCCACCTTGGCGATCGGGTCGGGCGGTTTCGCGAGCCGGCGCCGGGCGAACTCCTCAGCGGTCGGCGTGCCATCGGAAACCCACGGCAGATCCTGAAACGGATCACCAGGCGGCTGACTCGGCGCCTGCGGATGCGCCGGCGGCTGCACCTGCGGATGCGGTTGATACACCTGCGGATAAGCCTGCTGCGGAAACGCCCGCGGATCGACACTGGGGGGATAGGGCCCCGGAGACGGCGGCACCGCCCTCGCCTCGTGCCCTCGCGCGTCCGCCGGCGGCCGTTGCTCTTGCGCGTCCGCGTGCGGCCGTTGCCCTTGCGCGTCCGCGTGCGGCCCTTGTCCTTGCGCGTGCGGCCGTTGCCTTTGCGCGTCCACGTGCGGCTCTTGCAGCGGAGCGGCCCCGTGCGGTCGTTGCGCTGGGACGGCCACGGGCGGACCGTGCCCCGCGGAGGCGGCACTGTGAGGGCCTTGCGTGGGGGCGCCGGCATTGAGCGAGCCCTGCGCTGGGGTGCCGGGGCCATGCGAGCCCTGCGCCGGGGCACCCGGGCCATGTGAGCCCTGCGCCGGGGCGCCGGGGCCATGTGAGTCCTGCGCTGGAGCGCTGGGGCCATGCGGGCCCGGCGCGGGTGTGGCATTTGCCTGCGCTGGGGCGGTGGCCGCGCGTGGTCCCGGTGGGAGAGCGGCGCCACCCTGCGGTCCGGGCTGCGGCGGCACGGAAGCCGAACCCGTGGCGGCCCGGGCCGGATCGGTGGGGGCCGGCGGGGGCGCGGGCCGCTGCGGCGGTTGCGACCAGGGCGAATCCGGCAAAGTATGCACACCGGACTCTTCCTCGTCGAACTCCCCGCCCTCGAATACAGGGGGCGGAGGAGCCGGTGCCGGGATCGGCGTGCGGTCCGGCCTCGCGGGCGGCTGCGGCGGGATCGGGATGGCGCCGTTCGGCCGCTGGACGGGGACGGGGCCCTGCCCATGCTGGGCGGGGGGTGGCGCCGGCGCCCGGTCGCCGGGGCGGTAGACGCCGGTGGGAGGCACGGGCAGGGGCGGTGGCGTGTCGTGGGGAACCGGGCGGCCGTGTACCGGGGCCGCCAGCTCCTCCGCCTCCCACAGCGGCTCCACGTCCCTGTCCGGGGGCGCGTAGACGCGGTCGGCGCCTTCGTCCTCCACCGATGCCACGGATGCAACCCTCCCCGGTTCGTCCTACTTTTTCAGACTCGCACAGACGGTCAGCCCGCGTACACCGCCCAGGCCCCGGCCTCCGTCCACCAGGAACGCTTGCGGTTCATCGATCCCGCCACCCCGTCGTCGAGGAACTGGAGCTCGCCGTCGCGCGGCAGCACCGAGACCGCCCGGCCACGGGCCCGGCGGACCTCGATGCGGATCTTCGTGCCCTTGAAGCGCTTCTTGACGAGCATCGGGACGGCCACCGCCACCTCGACCGTGCCGTCCTCGGCGTTGCCCTCGGCCAGCAGCCGCAGGCCGTCGAACTCGGCGTAGCCCGCGCCGTTGCCGATCGCGCAGGCCAGGATGGGGTCGTCACCGCCGGAGAGGACCGCGTCGTCGACCTCGACGCGGCCGCGCCACGGGAGGGCCCGGCCGTCGTCGTCGACGCCACCCACCAGGGCACCGTCCACCGTGACCGAGCCACCGTCGTTGCGCAGCAGGTCAAGCCGGCGGGTCCGGCCGGAGAGGACCGCCTCGGCCACCGCCGACGGCACCCGGGGCAGGCCGAGCTGTGCCGCCAGGTCGGTGGTGTTGGCGACGTCCAGCGGCAGGATCGCGATCGGCGGCAGGTCCGGCACCGTGCGGTCGGCGGCCAGGTCGGCCGGTCGCTTGCTCGGCGGCGGCGCGTACCGGCGTACCAGCCGGCGGACGACGGCCCGCAGCTGGCCGTCGGTCGCCGAGGCCACCACCAGGCGAACCCGGGAATTGGAAGCCGGCCAGGTCAGGCCGTCGGCGCGGGTCGGCCCGTCGAGGCGGGCGATCACCTCGTCGATCTCGGCGTCGGAGTGCGCCGTGATCATCTCGACCAGGGCGCCGCCGGCCTTCAGGGCGTCGGCGCACTCGCGTACCGGCACGCGGGGGGTGTCGCACGCTTCCTTCTCCAGGACGCCGCAGCCGCCGCAGGAGGATCCGCAGGCGCCCGCGTCGGCCGGGGAGCCCTCGGCCAGGCTGAGCAGGATGACGTCGTACATCTCAAGCCTCGCTCAGCACCGAGTGACGCTCGATGACCTCTTCGCGGCCGGGGCCGACGCCCACCACCGAGACGCGGGCGCGGATGCGCTCCTCGACGAACTCGACGAAGCGCTGCGCGTCCTTGGGCAGGTCGGCGAAGGTGCGGCAGCCGGAGATGTCCTGCTTCCAGCCGGGCAGCGTCTCGTAGATCGGGACCGCGTGGTGGAAGTCGGACTGGCTGATCGGCATCTCGTCGTGGCGGACGCCGTTGACCTCGTACGCCACGCAGACCGGAATCTCGTCCAGGTCGTCGTAATTGTCCAATTTGGTCAGGACGAAGTCGGTGACGCCGTTGATCCGCTGCGCGTAGCGGGCCATCACCAGGTCGAGCCAGCCGATGCGGCGCGGGCGGCCGGTGGTGGTGCCGTACTCGTGGCCGACCTCGCGCAGGTGGTCGCCGAACTTGTCGTGCAGCTCGGTCGGGAACGGGCCCTCGCCGACGCGCGAGGTGAACGCCTTGAGCACTGCCACCACCCGGTCGATGCGGGTGGGCGGGATGCCGGAGCCGGTGCAGGCGCCGCCGGACGTCGCGTTCGAGCTGGTCACGAACGGGTACGTGCCGTGGTCGACGTCGAGCAGCGTGGCCTGGCCGGCCTCGCAGAGCACGACCTTGCCGTTGTCGAGCGCCTCGGAGAGCTCGAGCGCGGTGTCACCCACGTACGGCCGGAGACGGTCGACGTAGGACAGCAGCTCCTTGACCACGTCGTCCGGCTTGACCGCCTGACGGTTGTAGATCTTGCTGAGTACCTGGTTCTTGAAGGAGAGCGCGGCCTCCACCTTCTGCCGCAGGATCGACTCGTCGAACAGGTCCTGCACGCGGACGCCGACGCGGTTCATCTTGTCCGCGTAAGTCGGCCCGATGCCGCGACCGGTCGTGCCGATGCGGCGCGAGCCCAGGAAACGCTCGGCGACCTTGTCCATCGAGCGGTTGTACGACGGGATGACGTGCGCGTTCGCGCTGATGCGCAACCGCGACGTGTCGACGCCGCGCGCCTCGAGACCGTCGATCTCCTCGAACAGGACGGCCAGGTCGACCACGACGCCGTTGCCGATCACCGGGACCACGCCCGGCGTCAGGATGCCGCTCGGCAGCAGGTGAAGGGCGTATTTCTCACCCTCGATCACCACGGTGTGGCCGGCGTTGTTGCCGCCGTTGAACTTCACCACGTAGTCGAGCCGGTCGCCCAGCAGGTCAGTGGCCTTGCCCTTGCCCTCGTCGCCCCATTGGGCTCCGACCAACACGATCACCGGCACTTGCGTGACGCCTTCCGTAGAACAGGTCGTACCTGGCAGAGGTCCGGGTACTGCCGAAGTTTACGCGACAGCCCCGCTGTGCGACGTGGGGAAGGAGAGCGCCGGTAGGATCGGCGCCCGTGCGCGTACTTCTGATCGGCTCCGGCGGCCGCGAACATGCCCTCGCCCTCGGCCTCGCCGCCGACCCGTCCGTCGACTTCCTGGCCGCAGCGCCCGGTAACCCGGGCATCGCCCAGGTCGCTGAGCTGCACGAAGTCAAGGCGACCGATCCGGCCGCGGTGGCCGCCCTCGCGGTCGAGCTGGCCGCCGACCTGGTCGTGGTCGGCCCCGAGGCGCCGCTGGTGGCCGGGGTGGCGGACGCCGTCCGTGCCAAGGGCATCGCCTGTTTCGGCCCGAGCGCGGCGGCGGCCCAGCTCGAGGGCTCGAAGGCGTTCGCCAAGGAAGTGATGGTCGCGGCCGGCGTTCCCACCGCCGGGTCGTACGCCTGCACGACCGCCGACGAGGTGGCGCGTGCGCTCGACGAGCTCGGTTCGCCGTACGTCGTCAAGAACGACGGTCTCGCCGCCGGCAAGGGCGTCGTGGTGACCGAGGACCGCGAGGTCGCGGAGCGGCACGCGGCCGACTGCGGCACCGTCGTGATCGAGGAGTACCTGTCCGGTCCCGAGGTCTCGCTCTTCGTGGTCACCGACGGCACGGCCGCGGTGCCGCTGATGCCGGCGCAGGACTTCAAGCGGCTCGGTGACGGCGACGAGGGACCCAACACCGGGGGCATGGGCGCGTACGCCCCGCTGGACTGGGCGCCGGACGATCTCGTGGACCGGGTGCTGCGGGAGACGGTCGAGCCGACGCTGGCCGAGATGCGCCGCCGCGGCACGCCGTTCGCCGGTCTGCTCTACGTCGGACTCGCGCTCACGCCCGACGGCCCCAAGGTGATCGAGTTCAACGCGCGCTTCGGCGACCCGGAGACCCAGGTCGTGCTCGCGCTGCTGGAGACGCCGCTGGCCGGCCTGCTCAACGCGGCCGCGACCGGCACGCTGGCCGAGTTGCCGCCGCTGCGCTGGCGCGAGGGCGCCGCGATCACGGTCGTGGTGGCGAGCAAGAACTACCCGGCCACGCCGCGCACGGGCGACGTCATCGAGGGCGCCGAGGTGCCCGGGGTGATCCACGCCGGCACGGCCCGCCGGGACGACGGCGCGCTGATCTCGGCGGGTGGCCGGGTGTTGAGCGTGACCGCGGTCGGCGCCGACCTCCGGGAAGCGCGCGACGCGGCCTATGCGCTCGTCGACGGCATCCGCCTGGACGGCGCCCAGTATCGGACCGATATCGCCCTGGGCGCCGTCGAGAAGCGTATTTAAGCCTTCGGGATGTCGAAGAGCTTGGCCACGTTGGCGGCCAGGCCCAGGTCGCCCTTGGCCTTCACCTTGCCGGTCATGAAGAGCATCATCGGGTTGCCGTCGCCCGAGACGACTTTGAGGAACGTGACGGCGTCCATGGTCATCGTCAGCTTCGGGTCGCGGGCCGGCTGGTTGGTGACCGTGCAGGCGCCGTTCTCGATCACCGTCTCGTAGGTGTCGCTCGCGCCGCCGGCGCCGCCCGTGATGACCCAGTGGATCACCGCCGAGGTGCTGCCGGCCTTTTCCGGGCGGAACAGCGTGGGCATCCGGTTGAAGACCTCATCGAGGATCTTGGTGCGGCTCTCGCCCGCCATGACCTCAGCGATTTTGGAGTCCGGCGTCGACTTGACGAGCTGAGCGAACTCCTTCGGGCCGATCGAGGCGAGCGACTCGGGGTTGAAATCAGTCATCGGTGGACCTTTCGGGATGAGCGGACTACCTACTCGTCAGTAACACTAGCGACCTTGCCGCTTCTTCGTGCAGTCTGCCACTCCCAAACAACCATTGGACAGTGGGCGTGCCGTTCCCTAAACTCCCCAACATGTCTTTGGGAGACGAGTCGGAGCGGGCGTCGCTGAGGGCGACCGCCCATCCCGTACGGCTGCGGATCATGTCGCTCCTCACCGGCGCGCCGATGACCGCGGCCGAGGTGGCGCGCGAGCTCGGCCTGACCCACGCCAACGCGAGCTATCACCTGCGCAGCCTGCTGGCCGGCGGCATGATCGTCCAGGCCGGCGAGGAGAAGATCCGGGGCGGCGTGGCCAAGCGGTACCGGTACGACACCAAGCGCGACCACGCGCCGGAGGGCCCGGAGCAGCGCCGGGCGCTGTTCGCGGCCCTCGGCAGCGAGCTGATCCGGCGTACGGCGTCCGGCCGCTTCGCCGAGAAGAACGGCCTCCTGGGTGACGGCGAGTTCTGGATCGAGCCCGAGACCTGGATCGAGCTGCGATCGAAGTTCGTCGAGCTGGTCGACGAGCTCCACCATGCCGCGCGCCCCCCGCGGACCCCTGGCACGATCCGCACGAGCACGACTGTCGCGATGTTCGAGATGGAGTCCTGATGAGCGCCCTCGCGCCGCTGAGACACGCCCCGTTCCGACTGCTCATCGCCGGGCGGACGATCAACGCCCTGGGCAACTCGTTCGCGACGCTCGCCCTCGCGTTCGCCGTCCTCGACCTGACCGGCTCGACCAGCGACCTCGGCCTCGTGGTCGGCATCCGCACGCTGGTGAACGTCATGTTCCTGCTCTTCGGTGGCGTGCTCGCCGACCGCATGCCCAAACAGGTGCTGATGGTCGGCTCCAGCCTGGCCGCCGCCCTCTCTCAGGGCATCGTGGCCTTCCTGGTGCTCAGCGACCTGGCCACCGTTCCGCTGCTGATCGTGCTCGGCGCCGTCAACGGCATGGTCGGTGCGCTCGCGCTGCCGGCCAGCTCGTCGATCCTGCCGCAGACCGTGCCGGCCGACGTCCGTCAGCAGGCGAACGCGATCAACCGGCTGACCCTCAATTCGGCCGTCATCCTCGGCGCCCCGCTGGCCGGCGTGGTCGTCGCCGCCACCAACCCGGGGTGGGGCATCGCCATCGACGCCGTCACCTTCCTGCTCGCCGGGCTGGTCTTCCTGGCCCTGCGCTCGCTGCCGGCGCCGGCGAAGCCCAAGGACGCGGCCCGGCCCCACATCTTCGCCGACCTGCGGACCGGCTGGACCGAGTTCTGGTCACGCACCTGGCTGTGGGTGGTGGTGGCGGCCTTCGCGGTGATCAACGCGTGCTGGAGCGGCGGCCTCTACGTGCTCGGGCCCGCGGTCGCCGACGACACGTTCGGCCGGCAGAGCTGGGGTTTCGTGCTGGCCGCGCAGACCGGCGGGATGATCCTTGGCGCTCTGATCGCGATGCGGCTGCGCGTGCGCCGCCTGCTCCTGCTCGGCGCGGCCAGCACGTTCGGCATGGCCCTGCCGTTGCTTCTGCTCGGCCTCTATCCCCACGTCGTCGCGCTCATCGTGGGGGCGCTGCTGGCGGGCGGGCTGCTCGAACAGTTCGGGGTGGCGTGGGAGACGACGATGCAGGAGCACGTGCCGGCGGACAAGCTCGCGCGCGTGTATTCGTACGACATGGTCGGCTCCTTCATCGCGATGCCGATCGGCGAACTGCTGGTCGGGCCGATCTCGCACCGGGTCGGTGTGCGGGCGACCCTGGTCGGCGCGGGAGTGCTGGTGATCGTCGCCGTGCTGGGCATGCTGGCCAGCCGGGACGTCCGCACGCTGCGTCATGAGCTGCCGGAGCGTGATCCCGGGCCCGTGAAAGAATCGGTACCGTGACCATCCCGAACGTCCTTGCCTCCCGCTACGCCTCCGCCGAGCTCGTCGACCTGTGGTCGCCGGAGGAGAAGATCAGGATGGAGCGGCGCCTCTGGCTCGCCGTCCTGCGCGCCCAGCGTGACCTCGGAGTGTCGGTGCCCGAGGGCGCCGTCGAGGCGTACGAGGCGGTGCTCGACACCGTCGACCTGGCGTCGATCGCCGAGCGTGAGCGGGTCACCCGGCACGACGTGAAGGCGCGGATCGAGGAGTTCAGCGCGCTCGCCGGCTTCGAGCAGATCCACAAGGGCATGACCTCGCGCGATCTGACCGAGAACGTCGAGCAGCTGCAGATCCGGGCGTCGCTCGAGCTGATCCGGTCCCGCATCGTCGCCACGCTGGCCCGCCTGGCCGAGCGCGCCGTCGAGTACTCCGACCTGGTCATGACGGGCCGCTCGCACAACGTGGCGGCCCAGGCCACCACGCTCGGCAAGCGGTTCGCCTCGGCCGCCCAGGAGCTGCTCATCGCGTACGAGCGGCTCGACGACCTGATCGGCCGTTACCCGCTGCGTGGGATCAAGGGGCCGGTCGGCACCGCCGCCGACCAGCTCGACCTGCTCGACGGCGACTTCGAGGCGCTGGCCGTGCTGGAGCAGCGGGTCGCCGCCCACCTCGGCTTCAACCGGGTGCTCAGCAGCGTCGGCCAGGTCTACCCGCGCTCGCTCGACTTCGACGTGGTCTCGGCGCTGGCCCAGATCGTCGCCGGCCCGTCGTCGCTGGCCACCACGATCCGCCTGATGGTCGGCCAGGAACTGGTCACCGAGGGCTTCAAGCCGGGCCAGGTCGGCTCCTCGGCCATGCCGCACAAGATGAACACGCGCTCGTCCGAGCGGGTCAACGGTCTCGCCGTGATCGTCCGCGGTTACCTGTCGATGGTGGGTGAGCTCGCCGGCGACCAGTGGAACGAGGGTGACGTCTCCTGCTCGGTGGTGCGCCGGGTCGCGCTGCCCGACGCGTTCTTCGCCACCGACGGCCTCTTCCAGACCTTCCTGACCGTGCTCGACGAGTTCGGCGCCTACCCGGCCGTGATCGCCCGCGAGCTCGACCGCTTCCTGCCGTTCCTGGCCACCACCAAGATCCTGGTGGCCGCGGTGCGCAAGGGCGTCGGCCGCGAGGTCGCCCACGAGGTGATCAAGGAGCACGCGGTGGCGGTGGCGCTGGCCATGCGGGAGAAGGGCGCGGCCGGAAACGACCTGTTCGACCGGCTCGCCGACGACGGCCGGCTCCAGCTGAGCCGGGCCGAGATCGACGCGCTCGTGGCCGACCGGGCCGCTTTCGTCGGCGCCGCGCCGTCACAGGTGCGTTTCGTGGCCGACCGGGTCGCCGCGATCGTCGCCGCTCACCCGGAGGCGGCGAATTACGCGCCGGCTCCCATCCTGTGATTCTGCCGCCGGGGCGTGGCGGAGCTCGACCGTCGCGCCACACCCCAGCGGAACACTGACGTTAGGTGGCGCCGGCCCGGCCGCCAAGACTCACTTGCCACCTATCACGGTGTGATGACCGTCGCGCCGGTAGTGGAGAAATTGAAGCTTTGATCGTTCGAGTGGCTGAGATCACCGCCGAAACAGCCTGCTCAGCCTGGTCGGCGTCGCGTGCGCGACACCGGCCGACACGCCCGTCACGTGGATCGCAAGGTAGGCTCCACGTGCTTACACCTATCAGTCAGGAGTGCCCGTGGCTCGCGTCGTGGTCGACGTCATGCTCAAGCCGGAGATCCTCGACCCGCAGGGCCAGGCGGTCGCGAACGCGCTGCCCAGGCTCGGCGTCACCGATGTCTCCTCCGTCCGGATCGGGCGGCGGATCGAGATCGAGTTCGCCGGCGAACCCGACCTGGACCGGGCTCGGGAAATCGCCGACAAGCTGCTCGCCAACCCGGTGATCGAAGACTTCTCGATCAAGGTCGAGGACGACGCGAAGGCCGAGGTCGCCTGACCATGCGCATCGGTGTGGTCACCTTCCCGGGTTCGCTGGACGACGGGGACGCGGCCCGCGCCGTGCGCCTCGCCGGCGCCGACGCCGTCCGCCTCTGGCACGGCGACCCCGACCTGCACGGCGTCGACGCCGTGGTGCTGCCCGGCGGTTTCTCGTACGGCGACGCCCTGCGCTGCGGCGCGATCGCCCGGTTCGCCCCGGTCATGGAGTCGCTCATCGACGCGGCCCGCGGCGGTCTTCCGGTGCTCGGCATCTGCAACGGCTTCCAGATCCTCTGCGAGGCCCACCTGCTGCCCGGCGCGCTCACCCGCAACCAGCACCTGCACTTCCGTAACCGCGACCAGTGGCTCCGCGTCGAGTCCGCGGACACCGCCTGGACCAACTCGTTCCAGACCGGTCAGGAGATCCTGATCCCGGTCAAGAACGGCGAGGGCTGCTACGTCGCCGATCAGCGGACGCTGGACGCGCTCGAGGCCGAGGGACGGGTCGTGGCGCGGTATGTCCGCGGCAACCCGAACGGCTCGCAGCGCGACATCGCCGCCATCACCAACGAGGCCGGCAATGTCGTCGGCATCATGCCGCATCCGGAACACGCGGTGGAGGCGCTGACCGGTCCGTCGCTCGACGGCCTCGGCTTCTTCACCTCGGTCCTGCGGGCCCTGGCCGGGGCGTCCGCGGGGGCTTCGCACGCAGGGGGACACCAGTAATGACCACGCAGCCGGAGACGGCAGCGCCGAACCAGAAGCCGACCGGCTTTGCCGCGACGGACGTGCTGGTCAACGAGTTCGACGGCGGCCCCGACACGGTGCACCGGGCGTTCCAGACCCCGGACGAGCTGCAGCCGCACACGGAGCTGGGCCTCAAGGACGACGAGTACGACCGCATCCGGCAGATCCTCGGCCGGCGGCCGACGGCGTCCGAGCTGGCGATGTACTCGATCATGTGGAGCGAGCACTGCTCGTACAAGTCGAGCAAGGTGCACCTGCGCCAGTTCGGTGAGAAGGCTCCGCGCAGCGACCGCATGCTCGCCGGTATCGGTGAGAACGCGGGCGTCGTGCAGATCTCCGACGAGATCGCGGTGACCTTCAAGGTCGAGTCGCACAACCACCCGAGCTTCGTGGAGCCCTACCAGGGCGCCGCGACCGGCGTGGGCGGCATCGTCCGCGACATCCTCGCCATGGGCGCCCGCCCGATCGCGGTGATGGACCCGCTGCGCTTCGGCGCCGCCGACCATCCCGACACCGCCCGGGTCCTGCCCGGCGTGGTCGCCGGCATCGGTGGCTACGGCAACTGCCTGGGCCTGCCCAACATCGGTGGCGAGATCGTCTTCGACCCGACGTACCAGGGCAACCCGCTGGTGAACGCGCTGAGCATCGGCGTGCTGCCGGTCGAGCGCCTCCAGCACAAGGAGGCGGCCGGCGTCGGCAACATCGTCGTGCTGCTCGGCGCCCGTACGGGCCGCGACGGCATCGGCGGTGTCTCCGTGCTCGCCTCGGCCACCTTCGACGAGGAAGCCGAGCAGCGCCGCCCGTCGGTGCAGGTCGGCGACCCGTTCATGGAGAAGCTGCTCATCGAGAGCTGCCTCGAGCTGTACGACGCCGGCCTCGTGGCCGGCATCCAGGACCTCGGCGGCGCCGGCCTGACCTGCGCGCTCACCGAGACCGCGGCCGCGGCCGGCACGGGCATGCGGGTCTGGCTCGAGCGGGTTCCGCTGCGCGAGGCGTCGATGTCGCCGACCGAGATCCTGGCCAGCGAGTCGCAGGAGCGCATGCTCCTGATCGTCACGCCGGAGAACCTCGACCAGGTGCTCGCCGTCGCCGAGAAGTGGGGCGTCTGGGCCACCGCCATCGGCGAGGTCACCCCGACCGGCGAGGACGGCTCGCCGGGCCGCCTCGTCATCACGTGGAACGACCACGTCGTGGTGGACGTGCCGCCCGGCTCGCTCGCCGACGACGGCCCGGTCTACGCCCGGCCGATCCGCGAGCCCGCCGACCTGATCCTGCTGCAGGCGGACAAGGCCGAGACGCTGCCCCGCCCGGCCACCGGTGAGGAACTGCGCGAGACCGTCCTGCGGATGGCCGGCTCGCCGAACCTCTGCGACAAGACCTGGGTCACCGAGCAGTACGACCGGTACGTGCTCGGCAACACCGTGCTGGCTCAGCCGGAGGACTCGGGTGTGCTGCGCATCGACGAGCGCACCGGCCTCGGTGTCGCGCTGTCGGTCGACGGCAACGGCCGCTTCGCCCGCCTCGACCCGTACGAGGGTGCGAAGCTCGCGCTGGCCGAGGCCTACCGCAACGTCGCCGTCACCGGCGCCGAGCCGGTGGCCGTGACCGACTGCCTCAACTTCGGCTCGCCCGAGGACCCGGCCGTCATGTGGCAGTTCGCCGAGGCCGTGCGCGGTCTGGCCGACGGCTGCCAGCTGCTGGGCACCCCGGTGACCGGCGGCAACGTCAGCTTCTACAACCAGACCGGCGCGGCCGCGATCCACCCGACCCCGGTGGTCGGCGTGCTCGGCGTCTTCGACGACGTGGCCCGGCGGATCCCGATGGGTTTCCCGGCCGCCACCGGCGACGGCGACCTGCTCTTCCTGCTCGGCGAGACCGCCGCGGAGCTCTCCGGCTCCGAGTGGGCGTGGGTCACCCACGGCCACCTCGGCGGCCGCCCGCCGAAGGTGGACCTGGAGCACGAGCAGCGCCTGGGCGTGCTGATGGCCCGTGCGTCCAAGGCCGGTCACGTCGTCGCGGCGCACGACCTCTCCGACGGCGGCCTGTCACAGGTCCTCGTGGAGAGCACGCTGCGCCGCAACGTGGGCGCCCGGATCACGCTGCCCGAGGACGGCAACTCGGCGTTCGTCCAGCTGTTCAGCGAGTCGTCCGGCCGGGCCCTGGTCGCGGTGCCCCGTGGGCGCGACAAGGCGTTCCTGGCCCTGGCCGCCGAGCACGGCATCGCCTGCGTCCAGGTCGGCGTCACCACGGCCGAGCCGGTGCTCGACGTGGCCGGCCAGTTCAGCATCCCGCTGGACGAGCTGCGCGAGGCGCACACGGCGACGCTGCCGGCCCTGTTCGGCGGCTCGGCCGAGCTGGCCAACCGGCACGGCGACCCCGAGCACGCGGCCGACCCGTCCGCTCCGGCGCGACCGGACCGCGGCGACGAGGTCCTCGTGACGGCGGCGGCCGGCGCGGCGATGGAGTCGGCGGCCCCGATCGAGGCCGACGGCATCCCGGCGGCGTCGGTGGCCGAGGTCAAGGAGCCGGTTCCGGCCGAGGGCACCTCGGTCACGCTGGAGCTGACCGAGCCGAAGCCGGGCGGGCCGATCGACCCCGCCTGACCTGCACCGCATACGGAAATCGGCCCCGCACCTCTCGGAGGTGCGGGGCCGATTCTTTTGTGGATCAGTAGCGGCGCTGACCGCGCTGGTCGTAGTCGTCCTGGTCGTAACCGCCGTTGTTGTACGGCTGGGTGTGGCCGCCGTACTGCTGGCCGCCGCCCGGCTGTTGCTGCTGAGGGGGGTAGCCGCCGTTGTCGTGGTCGTCCCAGCCGCCCTGGTGCTGCTGCTGGCCCTGGTCGTAACCGCCGTAGCCGCCGTTGTCGTGCTCGTCCCAGCCGCCCTGCGGCTGGCCGCCGTACTGCTGGCCGGCCTGGTCGTACCCGCCGTAGCCGGCCGCCTGGTCGTCCTCGGGGCGGTAGAAGCCGGTGGGCTCGCTGTAGGTGCCGTAGCCGTCGCCGGCCGGCTGGGCGCCGCCGTACTGCTGGGTTCCGCCGCCGTACTGCTGGGTGCCGCCCCCGTACTGCTGGGTGCCCCCGCCGTACTGTTGCGTCCCCCCGCCGTACTGCTGGGTGCCGCCCGGCTGAGGGTTGTCGTCCCAGCCGCCGGCGCCGACGAAACCGCCCTGGGGCGGGACCGGCGCGCCGTACGGGTCGGGGAACTCGTCGTCCAGCGCGGGCACCGGGCGTTGCAGCATGGTCGGCGCGTCGGCCATGCCGGGCGCCTGCGCGATCATGGTGGCGTCGTTGGCACGGCCACCGCCGACCGGCGCCGCCACCCGGGTCGCGTCGTTGAAGCGGCCCTGGCTCGGCGGGATCGCGCCGCCCGACGGGGACATGCTCGTCGGGTCGTCGTCGCCACCGTCGGACGGGTTGTTCTTGCGGCGCATCCAGACCAGCACGATCGCGCCGATGCCGGCCGCGACGAGCAGGACGCCGATGATGATGTAGAGCCAAGAGCTGCCGCTGTCCTCGCTCGCGGCCGCGTTGTTGGCCGGCGTGCCCTCTTCCACGGTCTCCGTGGTCGCGGGCTGTTCCTCGGCCGCCGACTCGTCGGTGGTCGGCGTCGGGCTGGCCGACGCGGACGCCGAGGCCGACGGGGAGGCGGAGGGGGACTCCACGACCTGCGACTCGAGAATGATGTTCTTGGAGACCCGGCCGTCGGCGTTGCCCTGCACGGTGACCGTGACCCGCGAGAAGTCCTGCTTCACGGCGCCGAGGGTCAGCGTGCCGACCGCGATCGGCTTGCTGTCGGTCGAGGAGAACGTGAACGAGCCGCCGCTGCCCGAGGTGGTCTCGAACGTCGCGCCGGCGCTGTCCCGCAGGCCCACCGTGGCGCCCGAGATGCCCTTGCCGTCCTGGTCGCGGACCTTGCCCGAGACCTGGCGGACGGTCTGCGGCTTGTCCGGGCCCTTGACCGTGATGTTCGCGCTGGCGCTGTCGGAGTCCCCGTTGATCGAGGCGGTGACCCGGACCTGCACCTGGCGGGTGTCGCCGGCGTTCACCTTGGGCGCGGTGAGGCGCGCGTTGAACGTCCGGTCGCCGCCGGCGTCGATCTGCGTGACGCCGGAGCACTCGCCGGAGCAGCTCATGCCGGTGACCTGATAGGTGACAGTGGCCCGGCCGGGGTTGCCGCCACCCGGCTGACCCTCGCCGGGGTCGACCTCGGGCGCGGACACGCTGAACTGCATGTTCAGCTGACCACCGGTGAGGACCTCGGTCTGCAGGTTGGTGATCTCCACTTGGGGAGGGTCGGCCAACGCCACAGCAGGCGCTACGAATAGGCTGCCTGTGACCACAGCCAGTAACGCACCGGCCTGGAACGCCCGGGCTCGTAGGTGCGTCGTCACCATCCACCGCCTTCCGGTCGCACGGTCTCCCGGCTGCTCTTCAGGTGCCGGTTACATCCCGCGACTAAAACACCGTCGGCCACTATGCCTTGTCACACGTCCATCGCGCGACCCAGGGCCGCGTACCAATCTCGGTGGACCGGGTCGTATCGTCCCGACATGTCCGCTGCGAAGAATAATTCCGAGTCCGTGATCCGGGCGTTGGACGCGCTGGACCGCGGCGCCGAACCGGAGAGAACGGTGCTGCGTGACGCGGTGCGCGCGCTGCTGACCGAGTTGTCCCGCCGTGCCCCTGGCCGATCGGTGGAGGTGCGAATTCCGCCTTTCGGTGCGATTCAGTGTGTTCCAGGTCCCAGGCACACCCGTGGCACACCGCCCAATGTGGTCGAAGCGGATCCGGTCACCTGGGTGCTCGTGGCCACGCAGCGTGTGAGCTGGGCGGATGCGCTGAGTGACGGACGGCTGCGGGCGAGCGGCATCCGGACGGACCTGAGCGAATACCTGCCGCTGACCGGGGCGACTGCCGATTGACAGGCCGAGCCGTGTCCCCTCCGCTCGCGTACACTGGGCGGTCGGGAGCGGAGCGGTGGGTATCCCACTCACGTTCGAGCAGATCAGCATGAGGGAGCGACAGGTGCCCCGAGGCGACGGCCGGTTGACCGACGATCTCGACCCCCAGGAGCGCGGCCCCCAGGATGCCTGTGGCGTCTTCGGCGTCTGGGCCCCCGAGGAAGAGGTCGCCAAACTCACCTACTTCGGGCTCTTCGCTCTTCAGCACCGCGGCCAGGAGGCCGCCGGTATTGCTGTGAGTGACGGCTCCGGTGTGGTGGTCTACAAGGATCTGGGCCTCGTGTCGCAGGTCTTCGACGAGCCGACGCTGGCCAGCCTGCGCGGCCACCTCGCGATCGGCCACACGCGGTACTCGACGACCGGCGGCTCGAACTGGGAGAACGCCCAGCCCACGATCCGCGCCACCACGGCCGGCACGACCATCGCGCTGGCCCACAACGGCAACCTGGTGAACACGGCCGACCTGTCCCGCGAGGTCGCCGAGCGCGGCCTCGAGGCGGACAGCGCGACCTCCGACACCGCCCTGGTGACCACCCTGCTGGCCAGCCGCCCCGACCTCTCGGTCGAGGCCGCGGCGCTCGAGGTGCTGCCGGGCCTGCGCGGCGCCTTCAGCTTCGTCTTCATGGACGAGAGCACGCTGTACGCCGCCCGCGACCCCCAGGGCGTGCGCCCGCTGGTGCTGGGCCGCATGGAGCGCGGCTGGGTGATCGCGAGCGAGACCGCCGCCCTCGACATCGTCGGCGCCAGCTTCGTGCGCGAGGTCGAGCCGGGCGAGATGCTGGCGGTCGACGAGCACGGCCTGCGCTCGACGCGGTTCGCCGCGCCCGAGCCCAAGGGCTGCCTCTTCGAGTACGTGTACCTGGCCCGCCCCGACACCACGATCGCCGGCCGGAACATGTACTCGGCCCGCGTCGAGATCGGCCGCCGCCTCGCCAAGGAGCACCCGGTCGAGGCCGACCTGGTCATCCCGGTGCCCGAGTCGGGCACGCCGGCCGCGATCGGCTACGCCGAGGCCTCGGGTATCCCGTACAGCGCCGGCCTGACCAAGAACGCGTACGTCGGCCGCACCTTCATCCAGCCGTCGCAGACCATCCGCCAGCTCGGCATCCGCCTGAAGCTCAACCCGCTGCGCGAGGTCGTGCGCGGCAAGCGCCTGGTGGTCGTCGACGACTCGATCGTCCGCGGCAACACCCAGCGCGCGCTGGTACGCATGCTGCGCGAGGCGGGCGCGCTCGAGGTGCACGTCCGCATCTCGTCGCCGCCGGTGAAATGGCCGTGCTTCTACGGCATCGACTTCGCCACCCGGGCCGAGCTCGTCGCCAACGGCCTGGAGATCGATGGCATCCGCCGCTCGATCGGCGCCGACTCCCTGGGTTATGTTTCCCTGGACGGCCTGGTGCAGGCGACCGAGCAGCCGAAGTCGCGCCTCTGTATGGCGTGCTTCGACGGCGAGTACCCGATCGAGCTCCCGGCCGGCAACCTGATCGGCAAGCATCTGCTCGAGGGCGTCGGCAAGCGGGCGTCCATGCCGTCCGCGACCGACGAGGCCGCGACCGCGGCGGTGGCGGAACTCGAGACGGAGTACGAAGCCGTCGCCTCGCATCACCAGTGACTTTGATGTACCAAGCAGCTCTAAGGGGAGAACCGTGACGCACGTGTCCGAGCGCAACAACGCCGGGTCCAACCAGCCGTGGACGGCCGGTGCTGGACGCGGCGGTGCTCGTAAGCGCACGTCCACCTACGCGGACGCCGGTGTCTCGATCGAGGCCGGCGACCGCGCGGTCGAGCTGCTGAAGTCCAAGGTGAAAAAGACCACCAGGCCCGAGGTGATCGGTGACCTCGGCGGGTTCTCCGGCCTGTTCCGGCTGAACACCCAGAAATACAAGAGCCCGATCCTGGCCTCCTCGACCGACGGCGTCGGCACCAAGCTGGTGATCGCGCAGCAGCTCGACATCCACGACACGATCGGTAT
The DNA here is from genome assembly GCF_040650035.1 of Actinoplanes sp. NPDC048796. Classification (NCBI taxonomy): domain Bacteria; kingdom Bacillati; phylum Actinomycetota; class Actinomycetes; order Micromonosporales; family Micromonosporaceae; genus Actinoplanes; species Actinoplanes sp. NPDC048796. The sequence continues at coordinate 1,010,894 of NZ_JBEZGO010000003.1, forward strand.
CGACCTGGTCGCCATGGTCGTCGACGACCTGGTCGCCTGCGGTGCCGAGCCGCTGTTCCTGCTCGACTACATCGCCTGCGGCGAGGTCGTGCCGGACAAGGTCGCCGAGATCGGAGCCGGCATCGCCGACGGCTGCCGCTACGCGGGCTGCGCCCTGCTCGGCGGCGAGACCGCCGAGCACCCGGGCGTGCTGCGCCCCGACGAGTACGACGTCTCCGCCACCGGCGTCGGCGTGGTGGAGGAAAGCGAGATCCTCGGCCGCGAGCGGGTCGAGGTCGGCGACGCGGTCATCGCCATGCGCTCCTCCGGACTGCACTCCAACGGCTACTCGCTGGTCCGTCACGTGCTGCTCGGCGCGGGCCGCATGCGGCTCGACTCGGTGGTCGACGACTTCGGCACTCAGCGGACCCTCGGCGAGGAACTGCTGACCCCGACCAAGATTTACGCCAAGGACTGCCTGGGCCTGATCGAGGAGACCGACGTCCGCGCGTTCTCCCACGTCACCGGCGGTGGCATCCCCGGCAACCTGAACCGCGTCCTGCCCGCCAACGCCGACGCGGTGGTCGACCGCTCGACCTGGCGCCCGCAGCCCATCTTCGACCTCATCCAGGCCAAGGGCCGGATCGAGGACCACGAGATGGAGGCCACGTTCAACATGGGCGTGGGCATGTTCGCGATCGTCTCGGCCGACGACGCCGACCGGGCCATGGCCTACCTGACCGGCCGGGGCGTCGAGGCATGGCAGGTCGGCGAGGTCATCGAGGGCACCGGCGAGGTGCAGATGATGGGGCAGTACACCCGCGGCTGACGCCGGCTGTGAAGATGAACATGAAATGATCCGCGTGTGTCGATGTCGGGCACATGCGGATCTTTCGTGTTCAGGGTGGACTGTGGGGCCTAGCCTGACGACGTCGGGGACCTAGGAGGTGCGTGTGGCGGACAGGTGGAGCGGGATGCGCGGGATAGCGCCCGTGCCGACCTACGTCGTCATGCAGCCCACGACGCTCTGCAACCTCGACTGTTCCTACTGCTATCTGCCTTTCCGCGCGGTCGACAAACGCATGCCGGTCGAGGTCGCGCGGGCCGTGGCCACGGCGGTCGAGCCGTGGGCGGCCGGCGGGCGCTTCTCGGTGGTCTGGCACGGCGGGGAACCGCTCGCCGCCGGCCGGGAGCACTTCGCCGCGCTGATCGCCCCGTTCGGCCCGGCGGTCGAGCACCACGTGCAGACCAACGCCACGCTGATCGACGACGCCTGGTGCGAGTTCTTCGCCGAGCACGAGATACGGGTCAGCGTCAGCGTGGACGGCCCGGAGGCGCGCAACGGCGACCGGGTCACCCGGGGCGGCCGCCCCGCCTACGACCGGATCCTGCGCGGCGTCGAAGCGCTACGCCGGCACGGCATCCCGTTCTCGGCGCTCTGCGTGGTCGGCGATCCGCGGCCGGGCGTGGCCGCCGAGCTCTACGACTATTTCCTCGAGCTGGGCTGCGACGTGCTCGGTATCAACGTCGAAGAGCTGGAGGGGGTCAACACCAGGACCAACGGCCACGACGCGGCCGAGGTGACGGCTTTCTGGGCGGAGCTGGTCTCGGCCTGGCGTCGCGATCCGAGAATCCACCTGCGCGAGGTCGAGTGGTCCCTGCGATACGCGGCCGCTGTCCTCGACGGGACCGCCGACGAGCTGCTGCCGCGCCGGCTCGACCCCATCCCGACGATCGCCCACGACGGCTCGGTGGTGCTGCTCTCACCGGAACTGGCCGGCTTCTCCGACCCCCATTACGGCGACTTCACCAGCGGAAACGTCCTGAGCGCACCGTTGGGCGCCATTCTGGCCGGCGCCGAGGGTTCGCCCTGGATCGCCGAGTTCCTGCGCGGTGTGGAGTCCTGCCGCGCGACCTGCCCCTATTTCGGCTTTTGCGGCGGGGCGCACGCGGCCAACCGCTACTTCGAGACCGGCCGGTTCGACACCACCGAGACGGACCACTGCCGGAACAGCAAGATGCGCCTACTGGAGGGAGTGCTGGACCATGCCCGAGATCATGAACCCACGGCTGTCTGACGACGCGGGGAGCGATCCGGTTACGGCACGGGTACGAGACACCCGGGCCGGGTTGGCGGCCCTCATCGCCGAGGCGGAGGAGGCTCGACGGCAGCGCGCGGAGAGCACGTCGGAAGACGGCGGCTCAGCGGTCTGCGCCTGGAACCACTTCGAGAACATTCCCACGTTCTACAACTGGAACAACCGACCGCGGTAGCGGCGGTTCAAGCCCACGCGGGCTGGTACCCCGCGTGGGCTTCAGTGTTGAACCGTTGGATGGAAGGTGACCACGACACACGGAAGCACGCGGTCGGCCGCGTGCTCTGTGCAATACGGGTCAGCGCCTTGTAGGCGACCAGCTGTCCTGGTCGTCGTCAGCATCATCCTCGTCATCGTCGACGAACTCATCGTTGTCGTCGTCGAAGTGACGGTCGGACTGGCGTGTACCCGCCAGTTCGCGCTGCAAGGCGGTGAGGTCGGTGTTCGGGGAGTGGTATTTCAACTCCCGGGCCACCTTCGTCTGCTTGGCCTTAGCACGGCCGCGCCCCATGGCTCGACCCCCTCGCACAGAATTCGGGGCAGCCCGAAGGCGGGCCCCGATGACGTCAGGCATCTCTCGTGGGTCTTACGGTACATGGACGATGCCTTGTTTGGCACCTCGGGTTGCCTGTGACACTGCCGCGCGTCGCGGTTTTCCGTCCCGGGACGCGCGGCAGGCGCGAAACCCCTCCCATTTCGACCGGATCGACCGGTCAGGAGGCCGTCCTCAGCTCAGGTAGATGGACCTCAACCGGCCGACCTCGGCCATCCGCTGCTCGGCCAGCCGGTCGGCCGCGACCGCCGGCGAGACGCCCTCGGAGTCGGCCAGCTGGAGGATCCGGCGGGTGGTCTCGAAGATGCCGGTCGCGCGCAGCTTGGCCCGCTCGAAGTTGAAGCCCTCGATCTCGTCGGCCACCTGGATCACGCCGCCGGCGTTCACGAGGTAGTCGGGCGTGTAGAGGATGCCTCGTTCGGCAAGCGTCTTCTCGATGCCGGGGTGAGCCAGCTGGTTGTTCGCGCCGCCGGTGACGACCTTGGCCCGCAGCGCGGACACGGTGTCGTCGTCCAGGGCGCCGCCCAGCGCGCACGGGGCGTAGACGTCGAGGTCGCTGGTGATCAGGGCCTGGGTGTCGGCGACGAGCTCGATCTGGGGGTACGTGGTGCGGGCCCAGCTCAGGGCGGCCTCGTTCACGTCGGTGGCGATCACCGCGGCGCCGTCCTCGACGAGGTGGCCGGCCAGGTACTTGCCGACCTTGCCGAGCCCGGCGATGCCCACCGTGCGCCCGGCCAGGGTCGGACGGCCCCACGCGTGCTCGGCCGCCGCCCGCATGCCCTGGAAGACGCCCCAGGCGGTGAGGATGGAGGAGTCGCCGGCGCCGCCGTGCTCGAGGCTGCGCCCGGTCACGTACTTGGTCTCGCGGGCGATGACGTCCATGTCGGGCACGTACGTGCCGACGTCGCAGGCCGTGTAGTAGCGGCCGTGCAGGGACTCGACGAAGCGGCCGTACGCCCGCAGCAGCCCTTCGGACTTGGCCCGGGCCGGGTCACCCCAGATGACCGCCTTGCCCCCGCCCAGGTCCAGGCCGGCCAGGGCGTTCTTGTACGCCATCCCGCGGGAGAGCTTCAACACGTCCGCGAGCGCGTCCGCCTCGCTCTCGTACGGATAGAACCGGGTGCCACCGAGCGCCGGCCCGAGGGCCGTCGAGTAGATCCCGATGATCGCCTTGAGGCCGGTCTGCCTGTCCTGGCAGAAGACGACCTGTTCGTGACCGGTGGCGTCGGTGCCGTCGGTGTCGAACACGCCCATGGCTGTTCTCCTGATTCTTCTGTTGTGGCCCTCGTGGGACCCGTTGTCCCGGCGGGGGTATGCCGGACATCTGCGAGCCTAGTAGTGCTCCCCCGCTCGGGATTACGTCCGCGCGGGAAGTTCCGCTCGGCCGAATTCGTGAAAGACTCGCGCCGTGCCGTCACTGTTCGCGTCGTACCTACGGGTTTACGAGCCGCTGACCGCGTTCGACCGTGATCGTCAGGTGTTCTGGCGTCGCTATGCCCGGGAGGGCCGCGATCTCGGCCCGGTCGACGGTCCGGTCCGTCAGCGCACGGCGGTGCTCGAGGCGCTGGGTGCGGGCTGGACCCGGTTGCCCGACCTGCCCGACGAGGCGTACGTGCTGCAGTGGGGTGATTCCCTGCTCGTCTGCCCCTGGAACCTGCGCCTGCGGGTGGCCGAGGCCGCGCTCAACGCGCGCGACGGGGTGCCCAGCGTGCTGGCCGACGCCTTCGTGCCCCCGGTGCTGGCCGGGCAGGCCAAGGCCATCGTCGAGGACTGGCGCAGCGGCGCCAAGGTGCTGGAGCACGGCGTGCCGCGGGTGCACGAGCAGATCGCCACCTGGGGTGTCCCGCTGCGCTGGTTCGCCTTCGTCGACCTGGAGGAGCGGGAGTTCTCGCTGACGTCCGAGGGACGCACGCTGCGGTACCGCACGGAGATCTCGAAGGCCCGCCGGCGGGCCCACCGCGCCGTCGCGGTGCTGCGCAAGTCGCTGGGCGACGCGCCGATCACCGAGGCGGTCGAGGAGGGCACCCGGTGGCTGGAGGAGTTCCACCCGCGCTCCATCGTCGAGCTCGACTACGGCGGCCTCGTCAACCTTCTCCCGGATGACGACCTCGCGGCGGACGATTCACCCGGATTGGTGGCAGCCGGACTTTCCGCCCTGTCCCGGGGCGACGCCGACGACGCCTCCGCCGTCTACGAGAAGCTCGTCGAGCGGTGGCGGGCCGTCCAGCTCCTCGAGCGCTGCAACTGAGCTGCGAAAATGCGGACAGACCGGCGGGTTTCGCGGTCCGTGGGAACGCTCCCGAAGTGAATACTCTTCGTAATCACCGCTGGCCGAAGCGTGATAATCGGACTAAACGAGACACTATCTGGCGTAGAAAACACGCAAAAATCGGGCATGCTTCATCCGTCTATCTGGGGACGTTCGTCCGTTCGGCCCATGTCGGACATCGGGGACTAGCCGGACCATGAGAGACGCACCGGCCGGCGGGACCCCGGCCGATGTTCGTAGGTACCTGTGGAGGAGTGACCGATGGCATCGCGTACGCACGATCCTGAGCCGCTACTAACGCCGGCAGAGGTGGCGTCGATGTTCCGTGTCGACCCGAAGACCGTCACCCGGTGGGCGAAGGCCGGCAAGCTGAGTGCGATCCGCACTCTGGGCGGCCACCGTCGTTACCGGGAGTCGGAGGTTCGCGCCCTGCTGCAGGGGCAGATTCCCACGCAGCGTCAGGGCGACTGAGCGGACCTCAGTCGGTACGAAAGATCGTTGTAAGGGGCGACGTCGGGGAAGGCGATCGCCCCTTCCTCGTTTCCTGAGCAGTTTTTCTTGATCAGCTTCTCCTGCTGGATGAAACGAGGGAATACGTCAGCCGTGACGGCCCCGGCCGGACGTATTTCACGCCAACCGAGTTGCCCCCGGGCGGTCATGCGCCGAGGGTGGGCACCATGGAACAACCACCGATCGGCGACGTCTTCGGCGAGATGATCCGGGACGCGTACGCGGTACACACCGGAGTCGGCCCCCGGCCCTTGGCGGGCGGCCGCGTGCCGCGCCCGGTGATCGAGGTGATCGAGCGCGACGACGGCCTGATCAACGGCGCGCCGGCCGATCACTATCTGGCCGGGCCGGACGAGTGGCAGCCGCACGACCACCGGGCGCTGCGGCTGTGCCGCGGGCACGTTCTCGACATCGGGACCGGAGCCGGCCGTACGGCGGTGGAACTCCAGAAACGCGGCATGGCGGTGACCGGCCTGGACACCTCGGCCGGCGCCATCGAGATCGCCCGGCGCCGGGGCCTGCGCGACACCGTGCTCAACACGGTCGACGCCTACTCCTCGGCCGCCGTCCGGTACGACACGTTTCTGCTGCTCGGCAACAACCTCGGACTGATCGAGGGTCCCGAGCGCGCGCCCGTCTTCCTGGACGCGCTGGCCCGGCTGGCCAACCCGGGCGCCCGGCTCATCGCCCAGGGCACCGACCCGTACGGCACCACCGATCCCGTGCACGTCTCCTACCATCAGCGGAACCGGGAGCGCGGACGGCTCGGCGGCCAGCTGCGGCTGCGGTTGCGGTACCGGCTGCTGGCCACCGAGTGGTTCGACTACCTGAACTGCTCGGTGGCCGAGCTGGAGGCGCTGGTGCAGGGGACGGCGTGGCGGCTCAAGGCGGTCGACGACGGTGACCGGCCCTACTACATAGCGGTCCTGGAACTGGCGGGATGAGTGTCAGCCGCCGCATCGCCTTCCTGTTGCGGCACCGGCCCGAGACGGCGGGGCTGACCCTCGACGCGAACGGCTGGGTGCCGGTCGGCGACCTGCTGGCGGCGCTGCCGATCGGCCGGGCCGAGCTGGACGAGATCGTCGCGAACGACGAGAAGTCCCGGTACGCGATCGAGCGCCGGGCCGACGGGACGGAGTGGATCCGGGCCAACCAGGGCCATTCCCGCCGGGTCGCCGTCGACCTCGGCCTGGTGCCCGCCTCGCCGCCCGCGGTGCTGTTCCACGGCACGCCCAGCCGCAACCGGTCGTCGATCCTGCGCGACGGCCTGCGGCCGGGCAGTCGTCATCACGTACACCTGTCGCCCGATGTTTCGACGGCGCTGGTCGTCGGCCGCCGGCGCTCGGCCGACGTGATGGTGCTGCGGGTGGCCGCGGAAGAGATGGAAGCGGCCGGGCACATATTCCACCGGAGCGAGAACGGGGTCTGGCTGACCGATGCCGTGCCGCCAAAGTACCTCCTGCTAGAACGGACAAATCCGTAATATCCCTGGCTCCACAGTGGTGAACGCCTTACCCGCCGTTAGCGTTGGGTCATGGGGAGGATCACCCGGCGTGAGCTGATGAATCTCGCCGGTGCCGTGGGTGTCGTCGCCACCCTGGCCGGGCTCGCGTACGGACTGCCCGCCCTCGACCGGTCCCTCCCGGCGCAGCGCGCGGTCAGCCCCGACGAGCCGTACCAGGTCGGCGCCGGAGTCAGCGTGGTGCCGCCGGCCGGGGCCACCATCGACGTCACCGAGACGCGGCCCGGCGAGAACGAGGGAACCGTTCTGTTCCGGCTGGGTCCGGTGCGGTACGCGATCGCCGTACGCCCCTTTCGGGGTGACCTCGACGCGGCCGCCTCCCGCCTGCGTGAGCGGATCACCAACACCGCCGGTTACCAGGTGACCGGCGCCCAGCTCGCGGTCAGCACGGCCGGCGGGCTGGCCGGTCTCCAGGGTGGATACACGGCGCCCGGGCGCGGCGGCCGGTACGCGGTCTTCGTCGCCGACGAGCACACCATCGAGGTCACGATCAGCGGAAACGATCTGGATCTCGGGCGTACGCTGCCGCAGATCGAGGCGAGCACCCGCACCCTGCGCCACGACGGGGAGGGCCGGTGACCGCCTCCGTCGTCCGCCCGGCCAGCGGCCGGATCCGCGTGTCGGCGCCCGCGTTCGGCGTCGTCCTGGTCCTGCTCGCGGCCGGCGCGGTCCGGATGGCGCTGCTGGCCGGGGAGTTCGTCACGGCGTACCCCAAAGCGACCTTGACCTCGGTGTTGCTCTTCGCCCTGCTCGCCGTGCCGTTCTGGCTGGTCGTGTCGGAGCTCGACTTCCTCGAACGGGAACCGGTCCGGCTGCGCGTGGTCGCGTTCGCGTGGGGCGCCCTGGTCGCCACGACCGTGTCGATACCGGGCGGCGCGGCGCTGGAGAACCTGGTCGCCAAGCTCGGCTCGCCGCATCTGGCGGCCGACTGGGGAGCGGCGGTCGCCGGGCCGACAGTGGAGGAGATCGCCAAGACGCTGGGCGTGGTGGCGATCGTGCTCGTCGCCCGCGCCCAGGTCAACAGCGTCCTCGACGGCGTCGTCTACGGCGCGATGGTCGGTCTCGGCTTCCAGATCGCCGAGGACGTCGTCTTCGCCGTGGGCGCTGTCGCGCTCGCCGGCCAAGGTGATCAGATTCAGCCGGTGATCACGACGTTCCTGCTGCGTGGTTTCCTCTCCAGCGTCTGGAGCCACACCCTGTTCGGCGCACTCGCCGGGGCCGGCGTCGGTTATTTGGTCGTACGCCGTGAGCCCGTTCGCGCCGTTCTGGCCGTCCTCGGAGCGTGGGCGGCGCACGTGCTCTGGAATTCGCCGCTGCTCACCGACGGCCTCGGCAACGGCGTCCTGGCGCTGCTGGGCGTCATCCTGCTCAAGGGGCTGCCCCCGTTGCTGCTGATCCTGCTGCTGGTCAGGCGTCTGCACGACCGCGAGGCCGACTATTACGCCTCACGGCTCGCCACCCTGCGGGATCCAGCGCTGATCACCTCGGACGAGCTCTTCGCTCTGCGGTCCGGCTCCCGTCGAGCGGCGGCCCGCCGGCAGGCGCCACGACGGGCCAAGGCTTCGGTACGCCGGCTCCAGCGCGCCCAGGCGCGGCTGGGTGTCGAACTGAGCCGCGATTCGGTGCCCGGAATCGGACAATGGTCATCGGTGATCCGCTCGGAGCGGGCCACGCTGGAACGCCTGGGCCACCCGGAGGCGATCGCCGGGCCCACGTCGTGGCGGCACACGGCGTCGACCGTGCTCACGACAGTGGTGGCGATCGCCGTCCTGTGGGTGGCCCTGTCCGCGCTGGGCGGTTCCTAAAGCTTCGGGGGCAGGCCGCCGTCGCCGTCCACCACCATGTCCGGGGTGCCGTCCTCGTCCAGGTCGACCATGGTGATGTCGACCTTGCCGTCGCCGTCGGTGTCGAACTGGTACAGGTCGGGCTTACCGTCGCCGTCGGTGTCGGACACCCAGACATCGGGCTTCCCGTCGCCGTTCGCGTCCTGCGCGATGAGGTCGACGCGGTCGTTACCGCGCGTCTCGACGGTCTCCTGCGGCTCAGTCATGCGGTTCTCCCCTTCACGGCTTCGTCTCGCTGACGAGAGTAGGGCTCACGTCACAGCTCCGCGAGCCGGGTCACACCGGTACCGTGGATCGAATGGACATTGCTGCCGACAGCGTGCAGGACCTCCTCAGCGCCACCGGTGGCGGCGGAACCCTCGGCACGCGGATGGGCATCCAGCTCAGCGAGGCCTCGGCCGAGCGGGTCGTCGGCACCATGCCGGTCGAGGGCAACACCCAGCCGTACGGGCTGCTGCACGGCGGCGCGTCCTGCGTGCTGGCCGAGACGCTGGGCTCGGTGGGCGCGGTCATGCACGGCCAGAGCGTCGACCGGCCGTTCGCCGTGGGCGTCGACATCAACGCCACCCACCACAAGGCGGCCCGCTCCGGCGTCGTCACCGGCGTCGCCACCCCGGTGCACCGGGGCCGCACGATGGCGACGTACGAAATCGTCATCACCGACGAGGGCGGCGACCGGGTGTGCACCGCGCGCATCACCTGCCTGTTGCGCGGAGCGTGATATTTCCGCGCTGACAAGCGAACCTTGACCGATCCACGTACCTTTTCTCACGTGACCGAGGTTCCACAGCACGCCTTCGACGACGCGGCGCTCGTGCTCCAGCGTGCGCTGACCGGCGACAGCGACGCAGTGGTCGGCACGTTCGACGCCGTGGTCGACCGCGACGGCATCGTCGGCGCCTACGACGTGGCGTGGTGTCTGGCCGCCACGATGGTCGGCCAGATCCCGTCCGGGGGCGCCTGGACCCTCGACTTCCCCGGCATCGACGACGCGCGGTACGACAAGCGCTGGGTGGCCCGCTTCGTCAGCGCGTACGTCAACGGCGACATCTACACGGGCGAGGCCCTGTTCGGCGCGGCGATCGCCGACGGCCAGCTGCCCGACTGCCTGCTGGCCCTGGCCGGCTCGACGGTGGCCACGCTGCGCCACCGGGCGGCCTAGTGCCCCTTGAGATATAACGCCTTCGCGTACTGGGCGGCGGCGGCCTCGTTGTACATGGACGCCTGACCCATGTAGTACTCCTGGTCGGCCCACGCGGCCTGCGCCTGCGCCGTCCCCTTCCAGCGGATGCTCGCGTCGACGTCGGACAGCCCCCGAGCCCGGAACTGCTTGCGCATGGCCATCCGCCCGGCCCGGAACTTCTCCTGAGCCTCCTCGGCCAGCCGCATGGCCTCGAACGCCTTCTCGCTCAGCGCCTCCGCCATAGTCCAGGCCGCCTGCTCCGCCGCGTTGGTGAAAGTCAGCACCGCGTTCCTCCTCGAACCGCTGCCCATCGACCTGGGACACACTCTTGCCGACCGCGCGGCGCCCCATCAACCCCCGGAAGCCAGCCCGAATAAGCGCGAAATGCCCCGCCCAACTCCTCAACCACCCGCCGGAACGACCGATTCTGAACCTCCGCGGAAAAAGGGATCACCGAGGAGGCCGAGAGGAACCCCCGCACGGGCAGGGCTGGTGCCCGTGATCCTCAAGACCCCCTCACCCCGGTGCCCGCGGCCTCCCCCTGGCCGCGGGCACCGCTTCCGGGAGTTCGATTGGCGCTAAGACAACGGCACGGCCCTGAGGCTGGTTCTCGTGGCGGTGTAGATGAAAGGCCCTGGGTCATCGAGCAGCCGCCCGATGGACCGCCATGGGATCATGATGATCTCGAGTTGCTCGAAGGTTCCGCGCGCTTCCGGTCCTGATAGCGGGATCATTCGAGCGCCGAAGGTGCGCACTGCCTCGATCTCGCGAAGGTTTTCCCGAATGTGCCGATCGCGGGTGAGTATCAACCACCGGTTCCGAGCGACCGCGGCTCGCCACAGCGACATCCTCGCACCACTTCCCCCTCGAGAGACCAGCCTCCGACCGGCTGTGGATAAGTCCGCTACGGCTCGAGGTCGATGGCGGCCTTCATTTCGGTGTCCATGTGGAACGGGACCGACTCGTGTTCGTGGGTTATGAGCCAGCGGCCGTTCAGGCGGCGCAGGCCCACGGTGACTCGGTACCAGAGGGTGAAGGGCTCGGTGCTTCCCCTGGGGGTTGCCGTCATCGAGTCGATGCTGGTGGCGAAGGCGACGTCGCCGTCGGCGGTGATTTCCAGCTGGGTCACCTGGCGGCGGGGCGGGGCCTCGAACGTGGCCAGCCACTGCTCGGTTGGAGTGGGATCCGTGGTGTCCACCCTCGTGCTCAGTGGTGGTGCCAGGCTGAACTCGACCACCTCGGGGGCCGAGTACGCCAGCATGGCCTTCACGTCGCCGGTTTCCAGCAGGGCGGCTCGGCGTTCGATGACTTCGCGGATCTCTTGCATGTCGGTCTCCTCGGTAGAAGAAATCTCGTGCGGGACGTCGAAGCCGGCGCTGTGGTTTCGACATCCTGGACGAGAGAAGGAGATGAGCGATGAAATATCTGATCCTGATTCAGTCGAACCCGCGCAGCCTGGCCGTCTGGGACAAGATGTCCGACGACGACCGGACCGCTTTCGGCAAGGGGCATCTGAACCTCAACGCGGAGATGCGCGAGGCCGGGGTTCATGTCGCCTCCGAGGGGCTGGCCGATCCGTCACTGGCCAAGTGGGTTTCGGTGCGCGGCGGCGAGACGGTTGTCTCCGACGGGCCGTACGCCGAGGTCAAGGAGCATCTGGCCGGCTTCTACCTGATCGATGTGGCCGGCATGGAGGAGGCGGCCGCCTGGGCCGCCAAGGTGCCCGACGCCGCCAACACCGAGGTCGAGGTGCGGCCCGTTCTCGATATGAGCGCATGGGATTAGAGGACGTTCTCCGTACGGCCGCGCCTCAGGTTCTGGGCGCGGTGGTGCGCCGGTACGGCGATTTCGACGCGTGCGAGGACGCCGTTCAGGAGGCTCTTCTGGCGGCGGCGCGGCAGTGGCCGACCGAGGGTGTTCCCGGCGATCCGCGGGCCTGGCTCATCCGGGTGGCGTCGCGGCGCCGGATCGAGGCTTTGCGCAGTGACGAGGCTCGGCGGCGGCGGGAGGCGCTGCCTCCCGATCCGGTTCCGGAGGTACGCGGTGACGACGAGCTCACGCTGCTCCTGCTCTGCTGCCACCCGGAGCTGACGCCCTCGTCGCAGATTCCGCTCACCTTGAGGGCGGTCGGCGGGCTCACCACGGCCGAGATCGCCCGGGCCCTGCTGATTCCGGAGAGCACTGTCGGCCAGCGGATCAGCCGGGCCAAGCGGCGGATCAAGGAGACCGGTGCCCGTTTTGTTCAGACCAACCCGGACGCCGTACGCCAGGTCCTGTACCTGATCTTCAATGAGGGGCACACCGCGAGCGCGGGCCCGGCGCTGCAGCGGGTGGAGCTCAGCACCGAGGCGATCCGGCTGACCCGGCAGCTGCACGCGCGGCTGCCGGACGACGGCGAGGTCACCGGGCTGCTCGCGTTGATGCTGCTCACCGACGCCCGCCGGCCGGCCCGGACGGGGGACGACGGCGCCCTGGTGCCGCTGGCCGAGCAGGACCGCACGAGGTGGGACCGGGCCGCCATCGACGAGGGCATCCGCCTGGTCACCGCGGCGTTGCGGGAGACCGCGGTCGGGCCGTTCCAGGTGCAGGCCGCGATCGCCGCCGTGCACGCCGAGGCGCCGTCGGCCGCGGACACCGACTGGGCGCAGATCCTCGAGCTCTACCGTCTGCTCGACGTGCTCGCGCCCGGGCCGATGGTCACCCTGAACCGGATCGTGGCCCTGGCCGAGGTGGACGGGCCGCTCGTCGCCCTGCGCGCCCTGGAAGGCGTGGCGCTGGACCATCACCGGGTGGCCGCGGTCCGCGCGCATCTGCTGGAGATGGCCGGTGATCCGGTGGGCGCCGAACGGGCGTACCGGGAAGCCGCCCGTCGGACTTTGAGCCTGCCCGAGCGGCGCTATCTGGAGTCGCGGGCCTTGCGCTTGCGGATCGACGAGCGGGGTCGAGGCTACGGCGGTAAGAAGGGCGGGGCCCGCCGGCTTTGACGTTATGACGGACGCAACCGGCCGGCGGGCTCCGCTTTTACCCGCCCGGGCGTACCGGGCGGGGGTTCACGGCCGCAGCCAGACCGCCTCGTCCCGGTGTGACTCGAGCGGCCCTGGATAGTCGAGGCCGCGGCGCACGTCCGCCGGCAGCCGCCACGGCTGGTGGACCGCCACGCCCTCGATTCCTTTGAGTTCCGGTACGTAGCGACGAACGTACACGCCCGAAGGGTCGAACCGCTCCGCTTGGCGGATCGGATTGAAGCGCCGGTACGGCCGGGTGTCGTTCCCGGTGCCCGCGACCCACTGCCAATTGCCGGAATTGTTCGGCACGTCCCCGTCGAGCAGCCAGCGGAAGAACCACTGCACGCCCGGCCGCCAGTCGAGGCCGAGATGCTTGGTGAGGAACGCCGCGGTGATCAGCCGGGCCCGGTTGTGCATCCATCCTTCCGCCTGGAGCTGGCGCATCCCGGCGTCCACGATCGGCACGCCGGTCAGGCCATCCTTCCAGTGCTGGAGCGCGTCCGAATCATCCCGCCATGATGAGTCGGCGGCCAGGCGCATCGGCTTCACCGAGATCTCCGGGAAGGCGAGGGCGACCTGGTAGTAGAAGTCGCGCCAGCACAGTTGCCGGACGAACGGTTCGTTCTCGCGGGTGGCGTTGGCCAGTTCGAGGGGCGACAGACAACCGAAGCGGAGGTACGGGCTGAGCCGGCTCGTCCCGTCGGCCGGCATGTCGTCGTGGAGTTCCGCGTACGGCTCCACATGGCGCAACCACGTGGAAAGCCGCCGCCGGGCCTCGGTCTCCCCGCCCTCGGCGGCGTCCGGCGACTCGCCGTCGGGCAGCGCCGGCAGGCGGCCGGCCGCGACCCCCTGAGGCAGGGTGATCTTCGTCGGCGCCGCCACCTGTTCGCGCCACTGTGCCGCCTGCCAGACCCGGAAGTAGGGCGAGAAGACGCGGTACGACTGGCCGCCACCGCCCGGGCGCAGCGCACCCGGGTCGACTACGGTCAGGCCCGGGAACAACCGCAGGGCGATCCGGTGCCGTTCGCATTCGCGGCGCAGCCGGTCCTCGCGACGGCGGGCGTAGCCGCTGACGTCGGCGGCCATCCCGATTCCCTCCGCGCCCACCGCACGGGCCACCTCGATGGCCTCGGCCACCGGGTCGCCCATCCGGATCACCAGGTCGCCGCCGAGGGCGCGCAGCGTCTTGCGCAGGTCGGCCAGGGCCTGGTGCAGGAAGCGCGTCCGGTTCGGGGAGAGCTTGCCGAGGGCCGGGTCGAGGACGTAGAGCGGCACCACCTGTTCGGCGTTGGCGCACGCCGCGGCCAGGGCGGGGTTGTCGTGCACCCGCAGGTCGCGGGTGAACAGGACGACGGCCGTGCGCATCAGGCGGCCAGGTGCACGGGGGTGCCGGGCCGGGTGAGCAGGCTGCGCACCGCGACGGCGGCCCGGCGCCGGTTGGGCACGGTGGCCCGGCCGGCGAAGACGTCGTAGCCGGCCGCCTCGATCTCGGCCAGGATGCCGCCGTACAGGGCGAACGCCGTGCGCATGCAGGCCTGCGAGGCCGGGTCGAGCATCGGGATGCCGACGGCGGCCGCGGCGTAGTGCTCCTTGGCGCGCGAGACCTCGTACTCGACAAGCGCTCTGACCGCCGGTGTCGGCTGTCGTCTCTCCAGCGCGCGGCGGGTCACGCCGAACTCGGCGAGGTGCGATTCGGGCAGGTAGACCCGGCCGCGGTCGAGGTCTTCGGCGACGTCGCGGATGAAGTTCGTCAGCTGGAACGCGAAGCCGAGCTGACGGGCCGGCTCCCGGGCGGCGACCGGATCCTTCGACCCGAGGATCGGCAGCATCATCGTGCCGATCACGGCGGCCGAGCCCTCCATGTAGTCGAGCAGGTCGTCGTAGGTCGCGTACGAGGTGACCGTGAGATCCATCGCCATGCAGCGCAGGAACGTCGCGAAGTCGTCCACGTCGAGGTCGAAGACGGCGATGGTGTGCAGCACCGCGGGCAGCAGCGGGTCGTCGACCGGCTCGCCGCGCAGGCCGGCCACGAACAGGTCGGACCACTCGGTCAGCAGCGCGGCCCGCTCGGCCGGCGGCAGGTCCTCGGTGCGGTCGACGATCTCGTCCGCGTACCGGGTGAAGCCGTACAACGCGTGCACGTGGCGCCGCTTCCAGGCGGGGAGGAGCTGAGTCGCCAGGTAGTAGGTGCGGCCGTGCTTCTTGTGCAGTTCACGGCAGCGCTCGTAGGAGGCGGCCAGATCGAGATCCACTCGTTTCCCCAATCAAATCGACGCACGAATCGACGCAACCCTGAGGCTAGGGTACGGTATTTCTCGTGGCCAACGACACGCTCCAGGGAAGCAGGCACCGCGGGATACCCCGCCAGGGCGCCACCCCCCATTCGCTCATTCACGCGATCCAGGGCACGCTGGCCGATTTTCTGGCCGCGCAGACCGCCGCCCTCGACTCCATCGACCCGGAGCTCGGCGGCTTCGCCCGCACGGCTCGTGACCTGGTGCTCGCCGGCGGCAAGCGGCTGCGCCCGGTCTTCGCCTACTGGGGCTGGCGCGGCGCCGTCGGAGAGGACGAGCCGATCGAGCCCGTCCTGCCGGCGTTCGCGGCGCTCGAGCTCATGCACACGTTCGCGCTGGTGCACGACGACGTCATGGACGAGTCGGACACCCGCCGCGGCCGCCCGACCGCCCACCGCATCTTCGGCCGCCGCAACGGCGAACGGTTCGGTTCCTCGGCCGCGATCCTGGTCGGCGACCTCTGTCTCGTCTGGGCCGACCAGCTGCTGGCCCGGGCCCAGGCACCGCAGGGCGTGCGGTCGGTCTACGACCGGATGCGCGTCGAAGCGATCGCCGGGCAATATCTCGACGTCCTCGGCGAGGCCGAGCCCGACTCGTGGTCGATCGAGCGCGCGCTGCTCGTGGCGCGACACAAGACCGCCAGCTACACGATCCAGCGGCCCCTGCAATTCGGCCTCGCTCTCTCCGGGCTCGCCCACCCCGAGATCGATCTCGCGTACGGACAGTACGGCCTCGCCGTCGGCGAGGCGTTCCAGCTGCGTGACGACCTTCTCGGTGTCTACGGCGACCCTTCGGTCACCGGCAAGCCCGCCGGTGACGACCTGCGGTCGGGCAAGCCGACAGCACTGCTGATGCTGGCCCGCCGCCTCGCCTCTCCCACACAGCGAGAGGCCCTCGACTCCGCCGGAGCCGTCAACCCCGCCGACGGCTCCGGCGGTCCTACCCCTGCGTCGGTTTCGCAGCGGGCTCAGGTGATCGCCGAGACCGGCGCTCCGGCCCGCCTCGAGGCGATGATCCAGGAGCGGGTGGCCGACGGCGTCGCCGCCCTGGCCGGCGCTCCTCTCCACGAGGACGCGCGTGCCGCCCTCATCGAGCTTGCGGTGCGGGCTACGCACCGACCGGCATGATGTCCACCATGCGAACCGTCACTGGCCCCACCGAGCGGGTCGTCGTCGTCGGCGCCGGCCTGGCCGGCCTCGCCTGCGCCCTTCACCTGGCCGCGGCCGGCCGTCAGGTCACCGTCGTCGAACGCGAGTCGGTGCCGGGTGGCCGGGCCGGCCGGCTGAGCCTTCAGGGGTACGAGTTCGACACCGGCCCGACCGTGCTGACCATGCCCGAGCTGATCGAGGAACCCCTCGCGGCCGTCGGCGAGAAGCTGTCGGACTGGCTCGAGCTGACCCCGCTCGACCCCGCGTACCGGGCCTACTACCCGGATGGGTCCACCTTGGACGTCAAGACGGACACGGTCCGGATGGCGGCCGAGATCTCCCGCGTCTGCGGTCCCCGCGAGGCCGACGGCTACCTGCGGTTCGTCGACTTCACCCGGCAGCTGTGGAAACTCGAGCGCGACCACTTCATCGACCGCAACCTCGACAGCCCGTTCGACCTGGTCAACTTCAACCTGTTGAAGCTGCTCGGCATCGGCGGGATGCGGCGGCTCCAGCCGAAGATCAATCAGTACTTCCGTGATCCTCGTACCCAGCGGATCTTCTCTTTCCAGGCGATGTACGCCGGACTCGCCCCGCAGGACGCGCTGGCCATCTACGCGGTGATCGCCTACCTCGACTCGGTCGTCGGCGTGTACTTCCCCAAGGGCGGCATGCACGCCGTCCCCAAGGCTCTGGCCGGCGCGGCCGAGAAACACGGCGTGGAGTTCCGGTACGACACGACGGTCGCCCGGGTCCCGCTCGCGCACGGCCGCGCCACCGGCGTGATCACCACTGACGGCGAGCACATCCCGGCCGACGTGGTCGTCCTCAACCCCGATCTGCCGATCGCCTCGCGCGACCTGCTGCCGCCCCGCCGGCAGCGGAACTTCCGGTACTCGCCCTCCTGCGTGGTCCTGCACATCGGGTCGAACCGGGCGTACAGCAAGATCGGTCACCACAACATCCACTTCGGACACCAGTGGCGGGGCACGTTCGACGAGGTGATCCGCAAGGGTCTGCTGATGAGCGACCCCTCGCTGCTGGTGACCAACCCCACCCACACTGACCCGTCGGCGGCGCCGCCCGGCAAACAGACCTACTACGTACTCGCCCCGGCACCCAACCTCGAGACCGGCCCGATGAACTGGCGCGGCGGCCTCGCCGAGCGGTACGCGTCGTCGCTGGTGCAGACGCTGGAGCAGCGCGGCTACGTGGGCTTCGGCGACGGCATCGAGGCGATGCAGATCATCACCCCGGCCGACTGGCTCGACCAGGGCATGGCGGCCGGCACGCCGTTCGCGGCGGCACACACGTTCGCCCAGACCGGGCCGTTCCGCCCGTCCACCCTGCATCCGTCGCTGGAGAACGTGGTCTTCACGGGCTCCGGCACGCAGCCGGGCGTGGGCGTGCCCATGGTCCTGATCTCGGGCAAGCTCGCGGCCGAGAGGATCACGTCGTGACGGCGCGGGAGTCGCATCTCGTCGAGCTGGTCGACGCCGAGGGCGAGGTGCTCGGCTCGGCCACTGTCGACCAGGCACATCGGGCGCCCGGCCAGCTGCACCGGGCGTTCTCGGTGTTCCTCCGCGACGAGTCCGGGCGGGTGCTGCTGCAGCAGCGGGCGGCGGTCAAGACACGCTTCCCGCTGAGGTGGGCCAACACGTGCTGCGGGCATCCGGCGCCCGGAGAGGACCTGGCGGTCGCGGCGGGTCGGCGGCTGGGCGAGGAGCTGGGGCTGCCGGCCGTTCCGTTGACCGAGGTGGGGGTGTACGCGTACTACGCCGAGGACCCGGCCACCGGGCGGGTCGAGTACGAGTACGACCACGTCCTCCTGGGCGAGTTGCCGGCCGGTGTGCCGGCGGCACCCGATCCCGACGAGGTCACCGATCTGCGGTGGGTCTCGGTGCCGGATCTGCTCGACGACCTGGACGGCGACGCCCGGGCGTACGCACCCTGGCTCCTGGGAGTGTCCACCCGCCTCGCCGAACACCTCGGTATCTCGTCGGCCTCGGAGCCGTCGGGTGGCCGTTGAGGGATTGACCGCCGGGGCCGTCGCCCGCCGACTGGGCGTGGCGGTCACCACATTGCGGACCTGGCATCAGCGGTACGGGCTGGGGCCGAGCTCGCACGTGCCCGGGCACCATCGGCGGTACACCGAACAGGACATGGAACGCCTCCAGGTGATGCAACGGCTGACCGCCCAGGGGGTGGCCCCGGCCGAGGCCGCCGCCTGGGCCCGGCGCGTCGATTCCCTGAACATCTCCGACTTCTCGGCCGCGCGGCCCCCGGGCCCCCAACGCGACGGCGGTGGGCAGGCCATCGCCCTGGGCGCGGCGACACCACCCGCCCGCGGCATGGCCCGAGCCGCGATGCGCCTGGACACTCCCGCGATGCGCGAGATCTTCCAGGCCGCCGTCGCCGAGAGCGGGGTGATCGAGGCTTGGAACCACGTGGCCGTGCCGGTGCTGATCGGCATCGGCGAACGCTACGAGGCCACCCAGCGCTTCATCGAGGTGGAGCACCTGGTGTCCCGTACCGTCACCGAGGTCTTCGCTGCCGTGCCCCGGCCACCCTCCAGCGAGCCCGCGAGGGTCATGCTGGCCGCCGCCGACGAGGAACAGCACACGCTGCCCCTGGAGGCTCTGGCGGCGGCCCTGGCCGAGGCCGGCGTACCCACCCGCCTGTTCGGCGCCCGGGTGCCACCGGACGCCTTGGCCGATGCGATCGCCCGCACCG
This sequence comes from Actinoplanes sp. NPDC048796, assembly GCF_040650035.1. Lineage (NCBI taxonomy): Bacteria > Bacillati > Actinomycetota > Actinomycetes > Micromonosporales > Micromonosporaceae > Actinoplanes > Actinoplanes sp. NPDC048796. Next base: position 1,030,030 of record NZ_JBEZGO010000003.1, read on the forward strand.
GCCCCGACGTGGTGGTCCTCTGGTCGCAGACGCCGGCCACCGGGGACCCGGCCCAGCTGCTCCGGGTGCTGCACTCCCCGCACCCACCGCTGCTGACCGCGGCCGCCGGCCCCGGCTGGTCGCACCCCCTGCCGGAGAACGTGGTCCAGCTCACTGACCTCACTTCGGCCGTGCAGACCCTCGCAGCCGCCTGTCGACCCTAGGTTTCCGCAGGTCACAGCCTTGGGTGACCCCCAGGGGATACCGATTTGAAGCTGGGGCCGTCGATCACGTATGCTTTCCAAGCCTCAAGCGGGGCCCGGTTGGGGTCTACGCCGCCAAGCATTGCGAGCATGCAATACTAGCGGAGTTGCCCTCATCGTCTAGTGGCCCAGGACGCCGCCCTTTCAAGGCGGTAGCACGGGTTCGAATCCCGTTGGGGGCACTGGTAAGTCGGCAGTGTAAGGTAGCCGAGGCGCCAGCCGGTAGGAAAGAAGTACAGAGCAAGGTCCTGTGGAGCAGTTGGAGTGCTCGCCGCCCTGTCAAGGCGGAGGTCGCGGGTTCAAGTCCCGTCAGGACCGCAACACCCAAGGCCAGGTAGCTCAGTTGGTACGAGCGTCCGACTGAAAATCGGAAGGTCGGCGGTTCGACCCCGCCCCTGGCCACCAGGCCTCTCGCCGGGCCCTGAGCATCGTCCACCTGCGGAAACGCACGGTGGACGTTTTGCTTTCCGGGGTAGACCCGAGGTCGATACGCGGCAGTGCCCGCGACCCAGGGGGAAGGCCGCGGGCACCACTGTGAAGAGACTTCGGGGATCACGGGCACCAGCCCTGCCCGTGCGGGGGTCCTCTCGGTCTCCTCGGTGTTCCTCTTTCCGCGAAGGTTCAGAATCGGCCGGGGCATCGCCCGGTTGAGGAATCCGGCCGCAACCGCGGGCGATGATGCGCGCGGACCGGTCGAGCCGGGCGTCTGATCAGAGGTTCCGCAGGGCCTCTTCGACGCGGTCGACGGCGGCGAAGTCACCCAGGCGGCGGGTGACGTAGCCGATGGTCAGGTCGCGGGACGGGTCGGACCAGCCGGCCGAGCCACCTGTGCCGCCGTGTCCCCAGGTGCCGTCCGGCTCGAGCTGGACGCCGTAACCCCAGGTCACCTCCGCGCCGATGAACTTGTCGGGGCCCGTGTACTGGGCCACGGGGAGGGCGGCGGCGGACGGGCCGGCGTAGAAGCGGGCGACGGCGGTCGCCGTGGTGTGCAGGTTGACGGCCGGGATCGTCGCCTGCCGCCAGAGCGGACTGTTGACGACGGCCACGTCGAAGGCGCCGGGCGGGTTGGCCACCATCGTGGAACGGGCCAGGGTCTCCGTCGGCCAGGCCGGCGTCGAATACTCCAGCTCGGCGCAGCGGCCGAGCTCCTCGGCCGTCAGGGCATAGAGCAGGTCAGGACCGATTTCTTCCCGTACGAACTGAGCGGGCGACCGCCCGTCGACACGGCGGACGAGTTCGCCGAGCAGATGCCCGTACGTCAAAGCATGTTCCCCGGCCACCGAGCCCGGCTCCCACAGGGGAGTGGCCGCGGCCAGGTCGGCGCAGAGCAGATCCCAGTCCGCCCAGGCCGACACCGGGCGTGGCACCGGGAACGACGCCAGCCCCGCGGTGTGGCAGAGCACCTGCCGTACCGAAACCGAAGCCTGGAAGGACGGCCAGTAAGCGGACATCGGTTTGTCCAGGTCGATGCCGAGCAGCAGGACCGCCGCGGCGATGACGGGTTTCCCGGTCGAGTAGACATCGACCAAGGTGTCGGTGGTCCACGGTTGCGTGCGCGCGACGTCGCGCCAACCCTCGTAGATCTCGACGACGGGTTCACCGTGCCGCAGCACGGTCAAGGCGGAACCGCCTCGGGGGTCAGTGGCGAAGGCCGTGGCGACGGCCTCGAAACCTGGTGCGATCAAGCCCTCCATCCGGGGCACGGTAACGCGCGCAGGTGCTTAGGTGGAGCCATGGGCGAGATTGAGGTCGACGTGGTCGTCATGGGGCTGGGCGTCGGTGGCGAGGAGGCCGCCGGACGGCTGGCCGCGGCCGGGCTGAACGTCGTGGGCGTGGAGAACACACTGGTCGGCGGCGAGTGCCCGTACTGGGGATGTGTGCCGACGAAGATGATGGTGCGGGCCGGGTCGGCGATCGCCGAGGCGTGGCGCATCCCGGGGCTGGCCGGCGTCGCGACCGTCACCCCGGACTGGCAGCCGGTGGCGAAACGGATCCGCGAGGTGGCCACCGACGACTGGAACGACAAGGTCGCGGTCGATCGCTTCACCGGCAAGGGCGGACATTTCGTACGCGGCACGGCGCGGGCCGTCGGACCGGGCAAGATCCAGGTCAATGACCAGGTGTACGCGGCCACGCGCGGCGTCGTGATCGCCACCGGCACCGCGGCCGTGATCCCGCCGATCGACGGGCTGGCCGGTACGCCGTACTGGACCAATCGCGAGGTTGTCGAGCTCGAGGTGCTGCCCGAGACGTTGCTGGTCCTCGGCGGTGGCGCCATCGGGGTCGAGTTGGCCCAGGTCCTGGCCCGGTTCGGCGTCCAGGTGACGATCATCGAGGGGAGTGCCCGGCTCCTCGCGATGGAGGAGCCGGAGTCGTCCGAGGTGGCCGCGACGGCGCTGACCGCCGACGGCGTCACGATCCGTACCGGCGTTCACGCGACCCACGTCTCGTACGACGAGGGCTTCACCGTCACGCTCGACGACGGCTCGACCCTCACCGGCGAGAAACTGCTGGTCGCGACGGGCCGGGCGGCGCGGCTGACCGGTCTCGAGGAGCTGGGCGTGGACACGTCCGCGCGCTTCGTGAAAACCGACGAATGGATGCGCGCCGGCGACAAAGTCTGGGCGGTCGGCGACGTCACCGGCAACGGGGCCTTCACCCACATGGCGATGTACGAGGCCGACGTCGCGGTCCGCGACATCCTCGGCCAGGGCGGCCCGGCCGCCGACTACCGGGCCAAACCGCGGGTCACCTTCATCGACCCCGAGATCGGCGCGGTCGGTCTCACCGAGAAGCAGGCCCGGGACGCCGGACTGGACGTACGGGTCGGCTACGTGCCGCTGTCGTCGACGTCCCGCGGCTTCATCCACGGTCCCGGCAACGACGGTTTCATCAAGCTCATCGCGGCCGGCGGGGTGATCGTCGGCGCCACCACGGCCGGGCCGTCGGGCGGGGAGATGATCGGCGCCCTCTCCGTCGCCGTGCACGCCTCGGTGCCGGTGTCCACCCTGCACAGCACCATCTGGGCCTACCCGACGTTCCACCGTGGAATCGGATCGGCCCTAGAGGGACTTCTCCAGTAACCGCAGATTCGGTACGCCGTGTGCTCCGGCCAGCCGGAGCGCGCGGCCCGTCCGGTGGTCGCTCACCACGATCATGTGCCGGTTGCGGGGGAGCCCGGAGGCGGCGCGCACGATCACCGCGGCCGCGTCGTCGTCCAGCGACAGCAGGTGGCCGAGGTTGAGATGCACGTCCGCGTCCAGGCGTACGGCCTCGGCCAGGGCGTCCCGCAGCGCGCCGGCACCGCTGATCCCGAGCTCGCCGGCGACCCGTACGCCCGGCGGAACGTGCTGGCGGCAGATCCGCAGCGTCGCGTCCTCGTGGTAGACCGTGGCGGTCACGGTTCGCGGGTGCGTCCGGACGGCGTACGCCAAAGTGACCGAATCGAACGCTTCTCGGTCGTATTCGCAGATGGCGGTGATGCCACCGTCGGCGAAGAGCTTGGACACCTCGTTCTCGAAGACGAGCAGCTGCTCGGCGCCGGCCTGCGGACGGGCGGCCCAGCACATGTCGAGGGTGACCCGCAGACCGCGCGGGGACTGGTCCCGTTCCGCGGCGAGACGCCGCACCATGATCGACGCGTCGGGTGAGGCACCGCTGGCCCACAGGTCACGGGCCGGCCGGATCTCCTCCTCGGCCGGTACGCCCCGGCGGCGCAGATCGCGGTGGAGCTCGTCCACGCTGAGCGCGTCGGTGAAGCAGACGATCCGCTCGCCGCGCTGAATGCCGGCAGTCACGAAAGCGGCGAGCAGGTCGAGTCGCTCCTCCGTCTCGCTGAAGGTCAGGCAAGCGTGATCGCCTGGCTCCAGCCTGTCCACGGCCGTCATGAACCGCTGGTACCCCGTTTCACCCGTCATCTATCGGGCAACGCCATCACATGCAGATCCTCAACCGGCTCGAAGAGAACCGCTCCCTCGACCCAGTCGTGGAGAAGCTCCAGGCCGCCGTGACCAGCGCGGTCAAGCCGCGGTGGCTCCGCGACCTGCTCCACGGCACCCTGACCGGGCACGCCCTGCACCCGGTGCTGGTGCAGGTGCCGGTGGGCGCGTTCATCTCGTCCGCGATCCTCGACCTCCTGCCCGGCACCCGCCGTGCCGCGACCACGCTGGTCGCCGTGGGAGTGGCGGGCGCGGCGCCGGCCATCGCAGCCGGCTGGGTCGACTGGTCGGAGATGTCGAAGGACCGCCAGCGAGTGGGCGTCGTGCACGCCTCGGCCAACGCGGTCGCGGTCGGTCTCTACGCGGCCTCGCTGGTCGCCCGCCTGCGTGGGCGGTCGGGACGGGCCCTGGGCTTCGCCGGTCTGTCGGTGGCTGGGCTGGGTGCTTATCTGGGCGGTCATTTGTCGTACGCCCGAGGGGCTGGCGTCAACCAGGCGGTGTCGGCGCTGTTGCGGGTACCGGCGGACTGGACGGTCGTCGGGTCGCTGGCCTCCATGCCGGAGGGAAAGCCGTTCGTACGGAACGTGGGCGAGGTGCCCGTGCTCTTCTACCGCCTGGGCGACCGGGTGACGGCGATGATCGAGGCCTGCGGCCACGAGACGGGGCCGCTCGGTGAGGGCGACGTGGTCGGAGCCGGGGCGGACGCGTGTGTGGTCTGCCCGTGGCACGGGAGTGTTTTCAGGCTTACTGACGGTGGTGTTGTGCACGGTCCGGCCGCCAGCGACCAGCCGCTGCTGACGGTCCAGGTCTCCGACGGTGTGGTCTCGGTACGCCAACCTTGACCGAATCCCGGCGGTGACCTGCGCATACGTGAGACAGTGGTACCCGATTTGGCGGCCCGGGAACGAGCCTGTAATGTTTTGCGAGCCGGCAGGGAAACGGGCGAGGCAAGCGAAGAGATTCGCTTGACGGCCGTCCTGCCAAACTCCTTCGAACTACGGATCGTAGCGATGCTGCGCGCCGTGGCCGGGGGAGGTACTAGGGCAGATCGGTTCCAACCGGGAGATACCGGTTGACACGGCCGGGAAGACCTAGTAAAGTTGAGCGAGTGCCCCGGGGTGGTTAACCGGGTAGCGGTTGTTCTTTGAGAACTCAACAGGGTGCTTGATAAGCCAGTGCCAAGAAGAATTACCCCCGGACCTTCGGGTCTGGAAATTCCTTTGGCAACACTTATTGTTGCCGGGACGCTTTTCCAAAGATTTTGTTGGAGAGTTTGATCCTGGCTCAGGACGAACGCTGGCGGCGTGCTTAACACATGCAAGTCGAGC
>NZ_JBEZGO010000004.1:0-222587 GCF_040650035.1 Actinoplanes sp. NPDC048796
GGCCTTCCTGCATCACTACAATCACCACCGACCCCACTCAGCAATCGGTGGCCTACCACCCATCACCAGGTTGACCAACGTCCCTGGACAGCACAGCTAGGCGGCGCGGTCAGCGCTCCAGGATCGCGACGACACCCTGGCCGCCGGCGGCGCAGATGGAGATCAGGCCCCGGCCCGAGCCCTTCTGGGCCAGCAGCTTGGCCAGGGTCGCCACGATGCGGCCGCCGGTGGCCGCGAAGGGGTGGCCGGCGGCCAGCGAGGAGCCGTTGACGTTGAGCTTGGCCCGGTCGATCGAGCCGAGCGGGGCGTCCAGGCCCAGGCGCTGTTCGGCGAACTCGGGCGACTCCCACGCGGCCAGGGTGGCCAGGACCTGCGAGGCGAAGGCCTCGTGGATCTCGTAGTAGTCGAAGTCCTGCAAGGTCAGGCCGTTGCGGGCCAGCAGGCGGGGCACCGCGTAGGCCGGGGCCATCAGCAGGCCCTCGTCGCCGTGCACGTAATCGACGGCGGCGGTCTCGGAGTCGACCAGGTAGGCCTGGACCGGCAGGTGGTGCTCGGCCGCCCACTCCTCGGAGCCGAGCAGGACCGTGGAGGCGCCGTCGGTCAGCGGGGAGGAGTTGCCGGCGGTCATCGTGCCGTTCTCGCCGCCGAAGACCGGCTTGAGCCTGGCCAGCTTGTCCAGGCTGGTGTCGGCGCGCAGGTTCTGGTCGCGGGTCAGCCCCAGACAGGGCGTGACCAGGTCGTCGAAGAACCCCTTGTCGTACGCCGCGGCCAGCCGCTGGTGGGAGGCGAGGGCCAGCTCGTCCTGGGCCTGGCGGTCGACGTGCCAGCGGACGGCGGTGATGGCGGCGTGCTCGCCCATGGACAGGCCGGTGCGGGGCTCGGCGTTGCGGGGCACGTCCGGCTTGAAGGCCAGCAGGGGGTTGAGCTTGGCCAGCACCTTCAGCCGGTCGCCGAGCGAGCGGGCCCGGTTCAGCTCGAGCAGCGTACGGCGCAGGTCGTCGTTGAGCTGCAGCGGCGCGTCCGAGGTGGTGTCGACACCGCCGGCCACACCCGCGTCGATCTGGCCCAGCGCGATCTTGTTGCCGACCAGGATCGCCGTCTCGAGCCCGGTGCCGCAGGCCTGCTGCACGTCGTACGCCGGGGTGGTGGGATCGAGGCGCGAACCCAGCACCACCTCGCGGGTCAGGTTGAAGTCGCGGGAGTGCTTGAGCACCGCGCCCGCGACCACCTCGCCCAGCCGTTGCCCGGCCAGCCCGTACCGGGCCACCAGGCCGTCGAGGGCGGCGGTGAGCATGTCCTGGTTCGACGCCCGGGCGTACTTGCCGTTCGACCGGGCGAACGGGATCCGGTTGCCGCCCAGCACCGCGACCTTGCGTGGCACGGTTGCCTCCTTGGATGTCGCCTAGCTACCGATCAGTAGGCTACCAACGTGGGCGCCGAGTAGGCTGCGGCCCATGGGTGACAGGTACGCGAGTTTCGCGAACTCCGGTCCGGGCCGGACCCTCGTCAAGCGCCTCGGGCTGCCCGATCCGCCGCGGCTGCGCCGATACCGGGCGGGCGACCCGATCGCGGCGGGACCGGTGCTGCTCGGCGGTGCTCCGGGCGGGCGGCTCGGCGAGGAGATTCGCAAGGTCCTTTCCGGTACGGGGACCGAGGTGCTCGACGCCGCGGCCGGTCCGCACGGTGCGCTGGTGTTCGACGCCACCGGCATCACCAGCACGGCGGCCCTGAGCGAGCTGTTCGACTTCTTCCATCCGAACGCGCGCTCGCTGGCCCGCTCGGGCCGGGTGATCGTGCTCGGCACCCCGCCCGCCGAGACCGGCTCCGCGCGCGAGGCGACGGCCCAGCGCGCCCTCGAGGGGCTGACCCGCAGCATCGGCAAGGAGTTCGGCCGGGGCATCACCAGCCAGCTCGTGTACGTGTCGCCGGGCGGCGAGACCGCCGTCGAGTCGACGATCCGCTTCCTGCTGAGCGGCCGTTCGGCGTACGTCTCCGGCCAGGTCATCACGATCGGCGCCGGAACGCCGCCGGCCCCGGCCGACTGGGAACGGCCCCTGGCCGGCAAGACGGCGCTGGTCACGGGCGCGGCGCGGGGCATCGGGCCGGCGATCGCCCGGGTCCTCGCGCGCGACGGCGCCGAGGTGATCGCCCTGGACGTGCCGGCGGCCGGCGACGCTCTGGCCGGGGTGGCCAACGACGTACGCGGACGGGCTCTGCAGTTGGATCTCACCGCGGCCGGGGCGGGGGAGCGGCTGGCGTCCTACCTGAGCGGCCCGCTGGACATCATCGTCCACAACGCGGGCATCACCCGCGACCGCACGATCGCCAAGATGGACGCCGGCGGCTGGGGGAGCGTCCTGTCGGTCAACCTGGTCGCGCCCGAGCGGATCAACGAGGTGCTTCTGGAGCGCGGCCTCCTCCGTACCGGAGCCAAGATCGTCGGGGTGTCCTCGATCGCCGGGATCGCCGGCAACCGCGGGCAGACGAACTACGCGACCAGCAAGGCGGGCGTGATCGGACTGGTCCAGTCGACGGCTCCGGCGCTGCTGGAGAAGGGCATCACGATCAACGCGGTGGCGCCCGGCTTCATCGAGACGGCGATGACCGCGAAGATGCCGCTGACGCTGCGCGAGGCCGGCCGCCGGATGAACAGCATGTCCCAGGGCGGCTTGCCGGTCGACGTGGCCGAGACGATCGCGTGGTTCGCCTCGCCCGGCTCCGGGACCGTCACCGGCAACGTGGTGCGGGTCTGCGGGCAGAGCCTGCTGGGGGCGTGACGCCATGGCCGTCGAGGAGCTGACATCCGACCCGGCCGGCAACACCCTGCGGGCGGCCCTGGGGTTGCTTCCGCGCGAGCGGCGCACCTCGTTGCCCGACCTGGAACTCGTCCGGCGGGGCGTGCCCATCGACCGCGATCACCTTGCCCGCTACGACCGGGTGTGCGGATTCCGGCTGTCCGACACCGTTCCGGCGACCTATCCGCACGTGCTGGCGTTTCCGCTCGCGATGCGGTTGATGACGGCGCCGGACTTTCCCTTCTCGGCCATCGGGCTGGTGCACATCGCCAACCGGATCACGGTGTCCCGGCCCGTCTCGGCCGATGACGTTCTTGATTTCTCGGTACGGGCGGCCGGCCTGCGGCCACATCCACGCGGGCAGCAGGTGGACGTGGTCGTCTCCGCCTCTGCCGGTAGCTCCGTGGTGTGGTCGGCCGTGTCGACGTACCTGTCCAAGACGTCGTTCTCCGGCTCTTCCCGGTCCTCCGAGCGTTCCTTCCCCGCCGCTTCGGCCGTGTGGCGCGTGCCCGCCGCCGTCGGGGGCTCCTATGCCGCGGTGAGCGGGGACCGGAATCCGATTCACACGTCCCGGATCGGGGCGCGGCTGTTCGGATTCCAGCGGCCGATCGCGCACGGGATGTGGAGTCTGGCCCGCTGTCTGGCGTTCTTCGAGGGGCGGCTGCCGGGCGCGTACACCGTGGACGTGGCCTTCAAACAGCCGATCCTGCTGCCGTCCACGGTGTCGTTGCACGCCTCGCCTTCTCGGGAATTCGAGCTGTACGGCAAGCGTCCCCATCTTGTGGGCCAAGTTACCCCTGAGTAGGGTTGCCCTCGTGGAGTTCTGGCTCGATCTCAACGAAGAGCAAAACGACCTGCGTGAATGGGTGCACGGTTTCGCCGCCGGCGTCATCCGGCCCGCCGCCGCCGAATGGGACGAGCGCGAGGAATTCCCCTGGCCCGTCCTCCAGGAGGCTGCGAAGATCGGGCTGTACGGCTTCGAGTTCCTGGTGAACACGTGGGCCGACATGGCCGGGCTGTCCCTGCCGATCGCCAACGAGGAACTGTTCTGGGGCGACGGCGGCATCGGGATGGCCATTTCCGGCACGTCGCTGGCGGTGGCGGCCATCTATGGGTCGGGCACGCCGGAACAGCTCGTCGAATGGGTGCCGCAGTGTTTCGGCGACGCCTCCGCGCCCGCCGTCGGCGCCTTTTGCACGACCGAGCCCGCGGCCGGTTCCGACGTGGGCGCCATGCGGACCCGGGCCGTCTATTCCGAGGCCACCGACGAGTGGATTCTCAACGGCCAGAAGGCGTACGCCACCAATGGCGGCATCGCCGACGTGCACGTCGTGACGGCCTCGGTCGACCCGGCACTCGGCTCGCGGGGACAGGCGGCGTTCATCGTGCCGCCCGGCACGCCCGGGCTGGCCGCGTCGCGCAAACTGAAGAAGCTGGGGCTGCGGGCGTCACACACGGCCGATGTGTTCCTCGACGACGTGCGGGTGCCCGGGTCGTGCCTGCTCGGCGGCAAAGAAGCGCTGGACGAACGGCTCGCCCGGGCGCGAGCGGGCCAGAAAGCGTCCCGGCAGGCGGCGATGCGCACGTTCGAACTGTCCCGCCCGGCGGTCGGCGCGCAGGCGATCGGGATAGCGCGGGCGGCGTACGAGTACGCGCTCGACTACGCGAAGGACCGGGTCCAGTTCGGGCGGCCGATCGTGGAGAACCAGGCGGTCGCGTTCGCCCTGGCCGACATGAAGACCGAGATCGACGCGGCCCGGCTGCTCGTGTGGCGGGCGGCGTGGATGGGCCGCAACGACAAGCCGTTCGAGGCGGGCGAGGGCTCGATGTCGAAGCTGAAGGCGGGCGAGGTCGCGGTCGCGGTGACGGAGAAGGCGGTGCAGATCCTGGGCGGGGCGGGCTACCTGCGCGACCACCCGGTGGAACGCATGTACCGGGACGCGAAGATCTACACCATCTTCGAGGGCACGTCGGAGATCCAGCGCCTGGTCATCTCCCGCGCGATCACCGGCATGCAGATCCGCTGATGTTCGTCGCCCGCACGATGGCCCGGCGGGGCCTGCTGAACCCCGGCCACCCCGGACGGATCGTGCGGCAGTTCGCGGCCCTGGGCCGCTGGGGCTTCGGCCTGGCGGGCGAACTGAGGCAGGCGGCGGCGCGCAGCCCCGGGCGGGTCGCGGTGATCGACGACCGGGGCCCGACGACGTACGGGGAACTGCTGGCCCGCTCGTCCCGGTTGGCGGCGGCGCTGCCGTTCGGCCCGGGCGACCGGGTCGGCCTGCTGCGCCGCAACTCAGCCTCGATGATCGAGACCCTGATGGCGATCACCCAGCTGGGCGCCGATCCGGTGCTGATGAACACGGGACTGTCGGGCCCGCAGTTGGCCGCCGTCATCGACGACCAGCAGCTGAACGGCCTGATCCACGACGACGAGTTCGCTCCGCTCCTGGCCGCCGCGCCACCGGCGTGCGTTTTCCTGGGCGAGGCGGACGTCGAAAGGCGGGCCGGGCGGGCGAGTGGTCGGCGGCCTCGGCTGCGACCGCCGGTGCGGGCCGGGCGGACCATCGTGCTGACGTCGGGGACCACGGGTACGCCCAAAGGGGCTCGGCGGCCCACGCCGGGTGGGTTCTCGCCGCTGTGCTCGATCATCGACCGGATTCCGTTGCGGGCCGGAATGCGGATGCTGATCGCCGCCCCTCTCTTCCACACCTGGGGATTCGCCGCTCTTCAGATCGCCATCGCGCTCCGGGCGACGGTCGTTCTGCGCCGGCGGTTCGAGCCGGCGGACGCGCTGGACACGGTCGTCCGGGAGAACTGCGCCGCCCTTGTCGGCGTACCCGTGATGGTTCAGCAGTTCATGGAACAGCCGGCGCGGGAACTGCCGCTCCGTGTGGTGGCCGTCAGCGGGTCGGCGCTGCCCGGTGGGCTGGCCACGCGTTTCATGGATCGGTACGGCGACGTCCTCTACAACCTGTACGGGTCGACCGAGGCGTCCTGGGCGTCGATCGCCACCCCGGCCGACATGCGGGCGGCGCCGTCGACGGCGGGGCGGCCGCCGCACGGCACGGTGGTTCGGGTGCTCGACGACGACGGGAAACCGGTGCCGGCCGGAACGCCGGGGCGGCTCTTCGTGGGGAACGAGATGCTGTTCGAGGGCTACACCAACGCCTCCTCCGGTGATGTCCGCGACGGGCTGTTGGCCACCGGCGATCTGGGGCACCTGGACGAGGCGGGCCGGGTCTTCATCGACGGCCGCGCCGACGACATGATCGTGTCGGGCGGCGAGAACGTCTTCCCGTCCGAGGTGGAGAACCTGCTGGCCGACCTTCCGCAGGTACGGGAGGTCGCGGTGATCGGTGTGCCCGACGAGAAGTACGGGCAGCGCCTCGCCGCCTACGTGGTCGCCCGGGACGGCGCCGCCCTGGACGAGGACGCGGTGCGTGACCATGTGCGGGCGCATCGCGCTCGTTTCTGCGTACCCAGGGATGTGGTTTTTCTCGGCGCCCTTCCCCGCAACGCCACCGGCAAGGTTCTTACCCGCGAGCTGCCTCGTCCTTAGTCCACTTGTAGAGCGTCGACGTGGTGATCTGGTGAAATCCGCGCCGGCGCAGGATGGGTGCGCTGTCCGGGGACGCGTCGACGTGCAGCAGCCGGAAGCCGCGGGCGGCGGCCTCGCGGGCCCGGGCGGCGATCATGGCGCCGTACAGGCCGTGTCCCCGCCACTCGGGTAGTGTCGTGCCGCCCAGCAGCGCCACGAATTCGGTGCCGGGATGGTAGATCGTCCAGGCGGTGCAGACGAGCCGGCCGTCGGCCTCGGCGATGAGGATGGTGATCTGTTCGGGGTCGGCCGACACTTGGGCGTTCAGATGCTCGGCGACCCAGGAACAGTCGAACCCCCACACCGCGGTCTGCTGGTCGGCGATGCGGCGGAGGTCGTCCGCCGCGCTGACTCGGCGCAGCGCGACGCCGTCGGGCAGGACCGGTTCGGCGGCCACGTCGCCGGCGATGCCGATCAGCACGGCGAACGGGTCCTCGGGCACGAACCCGGCCGCTGACAGGCGTTCGGGGAGACTCGTCGGAAGGTCGTGGGCCCGCAGTTTCCATTCGACGCCCTCGCCCCGCGCCTGGAAGTACTCACGCTGGCGGACGATCAGCCGGTCCAGCTCAGCCCCGTCCACGCCGAGGTCGCGCGGTGTCCGTACGCGTCCCATGTGGCCGCCGACGACCCGGAGGACCGGCCCGTCCTGCTCGTACGTCATGCCGGCCGGCACGGCGCCCGGCGGCATCCGCATCTGCGCGTCGTAGGCCGCCAGGAGCGTGTCAGTATCGATCATCGTCACATAGTGCCCGATACGCCGTTCAGAAGATGTCCCATTCCCTCGCGGGACGTTCGATATTGTGCGTCGATGGATCGCACTGCTCTGGTCACGGGGGCCTCGTCGGGTATCGGACGGGCGACGGCGGTGGCGCTGGTGGCGGCCGGCTACCGGGTGTACGGCACGTCGCGCAAGCCGTCGTCGGTGGCGGATCCGGTCACCGGCGTCGAGTACCTGCCGCTGGAGCTCGACGAGCCGGACTCGATCGAGGCCTTGGCCGGGACGCTCGGCGGCGTCGACGTGCTGGTGAACAACGCGGGCGAGAGCCAGTCGGGCCCGTTCGAGGAGCTGCCGGACGAGGCCCTGCGGCGGGTCTTTCAGATCAACGTCTTCGGTCCGGTACGCCTGGCGCAACTCGCCCTGCCGGGCATGCGCTCGCGCGGATACGGGCGGGTGGTGATGGTCGGCTCGATGCTGGCCTCCTTCCCGCTGGCCTACCGTTCGTCCTACGTCGCCTCGAAAGCCGCGATCAAGGGCTTCAGCAACGGGGCGAGACATGAGTTCTCCCCGTACGGCGTCTGGCTGACCACCGTCGAACCGGGTTCCATCGCCACCGGCATCAGCGAACGCCGCACCGTGTACGGCGAACCGGATTCCCCGTACCGCCGGCGCTTCGAGACGATGCTCGCCGCCCTCGACCGCAACGAGCGGGCCGGCACCTCACCCGAGCGCGTGGCCCAGACCATCCTGAAGGCGATCGCGGCTCCCCGGCCCCGCCAGCGCTACGCGGTCGGCAGCAACGCCCCGCTGGTGTTCGCGCTCCGCCGTGCCGTCCCGGCCTCACTGGCCGAGCGCCTCACCCACCGCCGCCACGACCTGTCCACATGACGACGCCGCGGTCACCTTTCGGGCCACGGCTGTGGCGGCTGCTGGCCGTACGCCGGCCGGACGCCACGACGGTGATGGAGGAGATGGTGGCCGCTCTCGCCGGGGAGGCGGGCGTGGCCGAGGCCGAGCTGCGGGCCGTCGTCGACGGGGCCGGGCCGAGTCCGGAGCTGCTGGAACGGCTGGCGCCGGCGGTGCGCATCGCGCCGGCGGACCTCTACACCGTCGCGGGGCTGCCGGTCCCGCCGGAAGAGGCGTCGGCTCTGCCCACCAAGCCGTGGGATGTGGGGCATCTCCTGCGCGCGGCGGCTCGGCTCGACCGGGAGCGGATCGCGGAGATCGACGAGCTGGTCCGGGCGATGCCACCGCGACCGCGGGCCGAGCCGGCGGAGGAGCCCGGCTTTCCCGAGTCGGCGGGGTCGATGCTCGTGCGGCTGGCGGGGAACCGGAACATCAAGCCGCACAACGCGCGCGTGCTGCTCGAGGTGGGCGGCGGGCCGTACGTCTCCGACTCGACCATCTGGATGCTCGGGGCGGGGAGGGTCGTGGTGACCCCGCTCTACGTGACGGCCTTCGCGCACCTGCTCGGATACGACCCCGGAGAACTGGTCGCGCTGGCCGGGGTGGGGCCGGTCGCCGAACAGGCCCGGCCGCACCCCGAGCACGCGGCGCTGGCCGCGCTCGCCTGGAACGCCCGGCGGCTCACCGGCGACCAGCTCCGACAGGCGCTGGCCGCGGCGCGCGCGGCTTGAGCCGGAGCACGGTCTTGCGCAGGAACGGGTCGGTGACCGAGGAACGCCAGGCCGCCGAGCCGGCGGGGGTGGCCAGGTAGCGGCGGACGGCCGGGGCCGGGCCGTGGCGGAACGGGGCGTGGCCCTCGTGGCCGCGGGTCAGGTGGTGGTGGGGGTGGGTTTCCGGCTCGTCGTCGGCGCACGTCACCAGCTCGCCCGAGCGGACCAGGGCCAGCACGTCGGACTCGAAGGTGGCCCACGCGCGGCCCGGCGACGGCCACCGCACGAGGTGGCTGGCCGAGGAGGTCACCGAGGCGGCCCAGGCCGCGTAGACCTCCTCGACCAGCAGCGGGCGGGTCGCGCCGGACACCGCGCGGAGGATGAAAGGGGCATAGCCGATGCGCTCGAACTCCACTGTGAACATGGCCCTGATTCTTCCCGGGGGGTATGACATTTTTCAGGGGCGGACGGGAGCCGCGTGCCAGATGCGGTCCAGATAGTCGGCGACCGTGCGGTCGGCGGAGAAGAAGCCGGCCCGGGCCGTGTTGAGGATCGACATCGTGGTCCAGCGCTCCTGGTCGCGCCAGGCGGCGTCGACCTCGGTCTGGCAGTCGACGTACGACCGGTAGTCGGCCAGGGTCAGGTATTCGTCGCGGTCGAGCAGGGACGCCGCCACCTCGTGGCCCACCCCGCCGAAGGCGCCGGCCTGGACGGCGTCGAGGGCGGCCCGCAGCTCGTCGTCACTGTGGTAGTGGTCGCGGGGCTGGTAGGCGTCGGAGCGCAGGGCGAGCGCGGCCGGCGCGTCCAGGCCGAACAGGAAGAAGTTGTCGGCGCCGACCCGGTCGCGGATCTCGATGTTGGCGCCGTCGAGGGTGCCGATGGTGAGGGCGCCGTTCAGGGTGAGCTTCATGTTGCCCGTACCGGAAGCCTCTTTTCCGGCCATGGAGATCTGCTCGCTCAGGTCGGCGGCCGGAATGATGTGCTCGGCCAGCGTGATGTTGTAGTTGGCCGGGAAGACCACGCGCAGCAGGCCCGCCGTGGCCGGGTCCGCGTTGACGACGGTGGCCACCGCGTTGATCAGGTGGATGATGTTCTTGGCCGCCTGATAGGCGGGCGCCGCCTTGCCGCCGAACAGGACCGTTCGCGGTACGCCGTCGTAGCCGCCCGCCTTGATCCGGTGATACAGCGTGATCACGTGAAGCAGCTTGAGTTGCTGGCGCTTGTACTCGTGGAAGCGCTTGATCATGACGTCCATCAGCGCGTCCGGGTCGCCCAGCCCGAGGGCCGCCTTGGCCGCCCGTTTCACGTCACGCCACTGCTCGCGGAACGAGGCGTCGTCCGTCAGGGCCGCCAGGCCCTCCAGAAGAGACAGGTCGGTGAGCCATCGGTCGCCGCCGAGCCCGGACGAAATCAGCGCGGACAGTCCCGGGTTGGCCAAGCGGACGAATCGCCGAGGAGAAACGCCATTCGTCACATTGGCGAAGCGGGACGGCCACAGGTCGTGGAAATCCCGCAGAACGGTCGAGGACAGCAGCTGCGTGTGCAACTCGGCCACCCCGTTGGTCATGGCGGTGCCGGTGACGGCGAGATTGGCCATGCGGACGAGGCGAGCCGGCTCCTCCTGAATGAGCGACATCCGCCGTACCCGATCGAGGTCGTCGGGAAAGCGTGACCGAACCTCGTCGAGAAGACCGGCATTGATCAGATAGATGATTTCCAGATGGCGGGGCAGGAGGTGGCCCAGCATGTCCACCGGCCATGTCTCGAGCGCTTCCGGCAGCAGCGTGTGACACGTGTAGTTGAACGTTCGGCGGACCAGCGACCAGGCGTACTGCCAATCGAGGCCCTCCTCGTCGACCAGCAGCCGCATCAGCTCCGGGATGGCCAGCACCGGGTGGGTGTCGTTGAGCTGAATCGCCGTCTTGTCGGGGAACGTGTCCCAGTCCGCGTTGCGGATGTGGAAGCGGCGGACGATGTCCCGCAGCGAGCAGGAGACCAGGAAGTACTGTTGCTTGAGACGCAGCTCGCGCCCCGACGCCGTACTGTCGTCCGGGTAGAGGACCTTGCTGATGTTCTCGGCGCGCACCGCGTCCTGCACGGCTTCCGCGTACTGCCCGGCCGAGAAGCGCGTCAGGTCGAACGAGGCCCGGTGGGCGCGAGCGCGCCACAGCCGTACGATATTGACCGTCGTCGTCCCGTATCCCGGCACCAGCAAATGGCTCGGCTCGCCGAGGACGACCTCGCCCGGAATCCAGGCGCGACGGCCGTCCCTCTCCTCGACATGACCGTAAAAGCCCACCGTCTGGACGTCGTCCGGCGCGGGGAACTCCCACGGGTCGCCCTGGAACGCCCAGTCGTCGGGCCGCTCGACCTGCCGCCCGTCCTGGAATTCCTGGCGGAAGATGCCCAGGTCGTAGCGGATGCCGTAACCCACCGCGGGAATGTCCATCGTGGCCAGCGAGTCGAGCAGGCAGGCCGCGAGCCGCCCCAGGCCACCATTGCCGAGGCCCGGCTCGACATCGAGCGCGGCGATCTCGTCCGGCGCGAAACCGCACGCCTCCAAGGCCTGGCGCGCGGCCTCGCCCGTACCCGAATACAGCAGATTCTGTTCCAGTTGCGGCCCGAGCAGATATTCGGCGCTCAGGTAATAGACCCACCGGGGATTGCTCTCGTATTGCGCCGCCGCGGTCCGGGCGCGGCGTTCGGCCAGGCGGTCCCGCACGGTCAGGGCCAAGGTCTCGTACGCGTCCTGCGCGCTCGCCGATTCCACGGTCGTGCCGCGCCGGTAGTACAGATTGCTCAGCAGATCCCGCCGGAATTCGCCGGGCGTGGTGCCGAGCGACCGAATTTCCACCCCGTTACGAAGGTCCATGCGTGCACCTTGCCCGAATCAGGTTTCCGGCAGTTGTCGCATTGCCGACGCCAGGGCGGCCCCGACCTGTGTGCGCAGCCACAGGTGCCCGGGATCGGTGTCGTAGCGCTGATGCCACACGCCGATGATCGGCACATCCGGCACGGCCACCGGCAGCGGCACGGTGACCAGGCCGAACGCCGCGATCAGCGGGCGGCTAAGGCCGAGCGGAAGGGTCAACAGGCAGTCACTGCGGCTGATCACCTGGGCCGCCGCCGCCACCGTGCCGACCGAGGCCAGCACGCGCCGGCGCAGGCCGTGCGTGGCGAGGATCTCGTCGACCGGGTCGGCCAGGCGGCCCCGGCGCGAGACGAGCACATGCGGTTTCGCGGCGAACCGCTGAAGATCAATTGCTGGGGTGTACGGATGTGAGCGCCCCATCGCCACCACCAGCTGGTCGTGCCCGTAGGTCTCGGAACGCAGCTCCGGCGACACGGGGAGGCCGGCCCCGACCTCCAGGTCGACGCGCCCGTGCCGCAGGTCGTCGGTGTCGATCGCGGTCTCGGCCAGGAAGCGCAACCGCACGCCGGGTGCCTGCTCGTCCACGACTTGGAGCAGGGGCGCGGCGAGGGCCGTGGCGAGGGTGTCGTGGCAGCGCAGGGTGAAGGTGCGCTCGAGGGTGGCCAGGTCGAGCTCGCGGCTCGGGGCCAGCACCTGATGGGCCTGCTGGACCAGGTCGCGCACCTGATCCCGGACGGCGAGGGCGTACGGCGTGGGGGTCATCGTCCGCCCGGTGCGCACCAGGATGTCGTCGCCGGTGTGCCGCCGGAGACGCCCCAGCGTGCGGCTGAGGGCGGGCGGGGAGAGCCGCAACCGGCCGGCGGCGCCGGTGACGCTGCCCTCCTCGAGCAGCGCGTCGAGGGCGGTCAGCAGGTTCAGATCTAGTTGCATGGCGGTAAATCATAGACTAACAAGAGTGCACTGGACTTAACTGAGCCACGGCCCGAAGCTCGACACATGACAAACGAACTCCTTGCCGTAGTCACCGACGCCGTCCGCCAGGCCGGAGCCCGCCTGCTCACCCGCTACTCCGCCTCGGCCCGGCCCGCCGATCTCCAGGAGCTCGTGGCGGCCGTCCGAGCCAACGACGGCGCCGTGGCCGGCCTGCTCCGCCCGGTGCTGACGGCGGCGCTGCCCGGGTCCCGGTGGGAGGAGGACGAGCACGCCACCGGCCCGATGCCCGACGGTGACTGGTGGGTGGCCGACCCGGTCGGTGGCAACGTCAACGCGGTCCACGGCATGACCGACTGGAACATCGGCGTCAGCCTGGTCCGCGACGGCCGGCCGCGGTTGGCGGTGCTGTACGTCCCGCTCACCGGCGACCTGTTCACCGCGGTGGCCGGCGAGGGCGCGCGGCTCAACGGCGCACCGCTGCGCGTGTCGGCCAAACAGGACCTGGCGGCCGCGCTGGTCGGGACCGGCCAGGCCAAACCGGGACGCGACGCCGCGGCCGCCGCCCGGGTGGGCGCCGGGATAGCGGCGATGATGAGCGAGGCGCTGTACGTGCGGATGTCCGTCCCGGTCACCCATGAACTGGCCCAGCTCGCCGCCGGCCGGATGGACGCGGTGTGGCAGTTCGACAACGTCCGCTCGCACATCGGCCCGCTCCTGCTCGTCCGTGAGGCCGGCGGTGTGGTCACCGACCTGGACGGCCGTCCCTGGGAGATCACCAGCAGTGGCTACCTGGCCGCCGCCCCGTCCCTGCACGCGGCGGCGCTCGCCGCGCTGAGCGCCCCCGGCATCGACGGTGTGGCGGGCCGCGCCGTGGCCGGTGGGGTGAGGTGAGCATGCGGATCGCGGTGCTCGGCGCGACCGGGGCGGTCGGGTCGCTGCTGGTGGAGACAGGGCTCGCACGAGGACTGGAGGTCACGGCGCTGGCGCGTGACCCCGCCCGCGTGCCGGCCCGGCCCGGCCTGACCGCCGTGGCGGCCGACGTGCACGACCCGGCGTCGATTGCCCGTGCCGTCGAGGGAGCCGACGTGCTCGTCTCCGGCCTCGGGATGCCGAAGGGTGACCTGCCCGGGGTGCTGACCGCCGGGGCCAAGGCCGTGGTGGCCTCCGGCGTGGGGCGGATCGTCTGGCTCGGCGCTCTCGGCACCGGCCCGTCGGCTGCGGCGGCTGGTGCTCTCACACGAGGGCTGCTGGCCCTGGTCATGCGGGCCGAGATCCCGGACAAGGTCGCGGCGGACGCGGCCGTCCTGGCCGCCGGGGGCACGCTCTTCCACGTCGGCCCGCTGGCCGGCGGGACGGCGGAGCACCACACTTTCCCACTGGAGGACATGCCGCGCCGCTTCTTCCCGGCGCGGGTGAGCCGAGCGGCGGTGGCCGCCGCCATGACCGACGAGGCGATCCGGCCTCGCTTCCCGGGCCGCGTCATCGTCACGGCCAACGGCTGAGCGTCCGGGGATGCTCCGATGGATCCCAAGCAAGATTGTCAGCCGTGCCGAGCTGGTGCGTCGTTACATGAAGTCGCAGGTGCGGGGCTCACAGCGCAGGCGCCCGAGCACGACCGGTAGAGGGCGGCGTCGGCGTGCCGGTCGCCGCCGCAGAGCTCGGCGCGCGCGGCTGAGGAGGTGAGCCGGTCGTGGTTCTCCCCGGCGCTGACCTATAGCTGCCCGGCGATCTCGGCGCCGACGCCGTTGGCGGCCGTCAGGCTGGGGCTGATCGCCGTGACGAGGAGGTCAGGTCGGTATGCCGGGGCCGTGAACTGTTGAGTGCCAGCACTCGCCGATCGGGTGTCGGCGTACGGCTAAGACTGGCTCTGGCAAGATTTTCGTAGCGGGAGATCGTTACGACCTGGGGATCAATAGTGGTGGTTGTTGAGGGTTGGAGGTGCTTGAGTCTGGTTCAGGCTTTGCCGGTCTCGGGGAACGCCGCGGGCGGGCGGTAGGCTCGCCGGAGTGCGCATTCTCTTCACTTTCATCGGCGGCAGTGGGCATTTCCGGCCACTTATCCCATTTGCTCGTGCGGCGCGGGCCGCTGGTCACACTGTGGCCGTGGCGGGCTCCGGGGGCCGGTACGAGGAGATCACGGCGGCGGGCTTCACGGCGTTGCGCACCAGCGAACCGAAGCCGCGGCCCGCCGACGAGCCCGAGCAACGTCTGGAGCCAGTCGACCTGGCCCGCGAGGAGCAGGTCCTTCGCGACTCGTTCGCCGGCCGGGGTGCGCGCCGCCATGCCAAGGCGATCCGGGAGATCGCGCTTGAGTACAAGCCGGACGTCATCGTGCGCGACGAGATCGACTTCGGCTCGGCGATCGCCGCGGAGACACTCGGTATCCCGTGTGTGAATGTCATTGTGCTGCTGGCGGGGGGCTTGGCCCGCAAGGAGGTCATCCTCGACCCGGTCTCTGCGTTGCGTGCCGAGTACGGGCTGGTACCCGACCCCGAGCTGACCCGGCTCAACGGCCAACTGGTCATCATGCCCGCACCGCCGAGCCTGCGCGATCCGCGCCACCCGCTGCCGCAAAGTACCTTCTGGTGCGCGCCAGGCAACCGCGTCCCGCGGCGAACGCACACAGCCGGCAAGCCCTTGATCTACTTCACGCTCGGGACGCTCGATACACACCGCGAGGTCTTCGAACGCGTGCTCGCCGGGCTTCGCGACCTACCGGTCCGCGTGGTGACGACAGTGGGGCGGCGGCTCGATCCCGCATCGTTCGGACCGCAGCCGGAGCACGTGCGCATCGAGCAGTTCATCCCGCAGCAGGAAATCCTGGCCGAAGCAGACCTCGTGATCGCACATGGCGGGTCCGGCACCCTCATCGGCTCGCTCGCCCACGGCATTCCCTCCGTGCTACTCCCGATGGGCGCCGACCAGCCGCACAACACGAGGCGCTGCGTCGAACTCGGCACGGCGCTGGAGCTTGACCCGGTGACGTTCACGCCCCAGGACGCAGCCCGCGCTGCAGCTACCTTGCTGCACGAGGACTCATACCGGCTCGCCGCACAGCAGATCCAGGATGAGATCAACGCTCTGCCACTGCCTGCGCAGGCGCTCGGCATGATTGAGGCGCTCGCTTAACGACCTGGGGTCACCCCCCGGACATGACCTTGATCGTCTCATGCACGTGCGCGGTGTCGGCGTAGGAGTGGGGCCCTTGCTCGGCCGGCCATGAGTCTCGTCTGGAGTTTCACGTCGGTGATGCGGCCTTCATTGACGCCGGAGCTGTAGGGAGAGGTGACAGATTGGACCACGGCCGGCAAGTCTTCGCGGATCACCTTGGCGAAGCTGGGCAGTCCGGGCAGGCGACTCGCCTCGAGTTCGTTGAGCCAGCCCGGTAGCGGTCCGGGGTCGCTGGTATCGAACATGGCCGCGAAGGCTCGGACCGGGGTGTGAGCGCGGTCGAGTTCAGCGCAATGCGCGAGCAGCCGCTGTAGTCGTCCGGCGGTGTCGAGGGTCCGCCGTGGTGGGCTGCTGGTGATCCACCGGGCGACTTCGCGCGGTGACGGCGGACGGTTGCGGGGCTGATCGACCGGCAGGCCCCGGCGCGGCGGTGCGACCGCCATCTTCACGCGTGGACAGTGGCCGAGATAGCCCTTGGCCTTCAGCTCTTCGGGCAGCACCTTCACGCTGTGTTCGCCTTCATCCCAGCGTTGCCGCAGGTACCCCAGGTAGCGGTCGAGCGGGGACGGGACCCGCGGACGCGCGCGACGCACGCACTCCTGCCAGCTGGAGGCGGTTGCACACTTGCGAACGGTGCGCCAGTTGAGCCCCAGCCCACGGGCGGCGGTGGTGTCGCCGGTGAACCTGCCGTCCAGGTGCATGTCGTGCGGAAGTGTGGCGAACGCGGGGAGTTCGCTTTTCGATAGCCGGTGAACGCTGCTGAGGTCGGCTCCGGTCATTGATGCCGCTCCGTTGCGGCCTTCAGGTGCTGGGTCAGGAACAGTGCGGCGCGGTCGAGCGCATGCTCGGCTTCGTCGAGCTGGCCGAGGAAGGCCTGGTACACGTGCGGCACGCCGGCGGTGATGTCGAGGATGACGTCGACCTCGGCGTCGCGGGCGCGTTCGGCCAGCCGTACCGAGTCGTCGAGCAGCAGTTCGTTGGTGCCGACCTGCAGCAGTAGTGGCGGGAAGCCGGTCAGGTCGGCCAGGACAGCAGGGGCGAGCAGTTCCTGGTTCGGGTCCTGCCCGCCCAGATAGAGCTCGCCGGTGTACGCCATGCCCTCGCGGGTGAAGAGTGGGTCGATGCCGGCTTTGGTATCCATGCTGGCGCCCGTGCGGGTGTGATCCAGCCCGGGCGAGAACGCGACGATCGCGCCCGGCACCGGCAGCCCGGCCTTCTTGGCGGCGAGCGTGGTCGTCACGGTCAGGCCGCCGCCGGCCGAGTCTCCGGCAAACGCGATTGATTCCGGGTTGACGCCGTCGTCGAGTAGTGCGCGGTAGGCGGCGAGACAGTCCTCGATCCCGGCGGGGAACGGGTGTTCCGGTGCGAGCCGGTAGTCCAGCGACAGCGCCCGGAACCCGGTCCGATTGACCAGGCCGGCGGTCAGCCCCATCGCGGTCTGGGGGGAGCCGAGGGAGAACGAGCCGCCATGGAAGTACAGAATCGTGGCGTCCGGACGGATCTCGCCCACCGGTTCGACCAGGACTGCGGGCCGACCACCGAGCGTCGTCTCCGAGGTTCGCGCAGGCGGAACCGGGAACAGCGCCATCAGCTTGGCGAAGTTCTCGCGCATCTGCTGCACCGGCACCGGCGTGAAGCTCTGCGGGCTCTGCCGCAGCATCGCGTCGACCGTCGCACGTTGTGCCTTGCTCATCGCTGTACTCCCTAACCTGCAAGCGGCTAAACTGTATGCCGTGGAAGATATTTACATGCCGCGGCATCTAACTGCGAGCCGTCGGCGGCAAGTGTGACTTTTTTCAGCGACCTGGTCAGATGCGAGACACGGCTGTACAACAGCTTGAACGACCTGATGCGCACCCGGCACGGAATCGCCGCATCGCAGTTCGAGTCGCTGCACTACCTGCGCGATCACCCCGGCGCGCGGGTCGCTGACCTCGCCGAGTTCTTCGCCGCCGGCGTCGGGGCGATCAGTAAGGGCATCGACCGCCTCGAAGGACGCGGATGGGTCAAGCGGATCCCCAACCCGGCGGACCGGCGATCCTCGCTGCTGGAACTCACCGACTCCGGCCGCGCCCTCGTCAGTGATGCGAGCACCACCTTCACGACCATCACCGAACTTATCCACGCGGTTCTCGAACCCGAACACCTGGACGCTGCGACACAAGCGCTGCGCATGCTTCGTGCCGCACTCGAACGCGACAAGATCGGCATTCCGGTTGGCTGACCGATGAACATCCACTTGGCTGAGAACTTTCCGTTATGGCACTTTCGGGCATCCCCGGCAGAACACGATTTGTGTCATGGAAGGGTCGTTCCTGAGCGAGTCGCGTCCCGCCTCGACGGGATCCTGGTCAGGAGGGTTCGCGAGGGAGCGAACCCGTTGGTCGCTGCGGGATGCTTCCGGCGAGGCGCCGTTCGCCGCGGTGATTGGCAGGCCGCTCGTTGTTGTGGAGCCGACCCGCAACCACCAGCTGTAGCCGGCTAACGCCCGGATCTGCCGATGAGCGGATGTCGCTTCAATCCGGGTGCGGGTGGTGATCTCGTCCGGGTCTCGGATCGGCACCGGCACGCCGGTATTGGCCGGGCGCCATGTCGAATCGGCGTTTGAAGGCGTTGCTGAAGGCGAATGTCGAGGTGTAGCCGACGCCGGCGGCGATCGCGTCGAGTGGGGCGTCACTGGTTCGCAGTAGGCGAGCTGCGGTAGTCAACCGCCACCAGGTGAAGTAGCGGACTGGCGGCTGGCCGATGGGTCCGGCGAACCGGCGGGCGAAGGTTGCCCGAGACATCCGCGCCCGGTCGGCCAGGGTGGCGACAGTCCAGGGCCGTGCCGGTTCAGTCGGCGTTCCGGTCCAGGACGTTGCGGAGCGCGTACACCAGCAGGGTGTCCAGCAGCGCGAGCACGAGTGCTTGCGTGCCTGGCCCGGGCTGGCGGAGTTCGGCGGTGAGGAGTCCCGCGGTCGCCTGCAACCGCGGGTCGGCCTGTGCGGCGGCGCGGATGTGGATCACTTGGGGCAGGTCGCGGAGCAGTGGATGGACCAGATCGGCGTTCATCTCGTAGGCGCCGCACAGCAGCAGTCCACCGGCGCCGTCGCGGCGGCCGTCGGCCGCGGCCGGCCGTGGGATCCGCGTTCGAGCCGACTGTTGGGGCGGGGTGTCCGCCAGCAGGTGAGCGTTGCCGTGCGGGCGGAGTGGCCCGTCGGTGATCATGCTCGACGAGGTTCCCCGTCCGGCAACGTCTCCCAGCGCCACTCGCTTAGGCCTCGGCACATTTGGCGTATGCGGCTCCGCACCGGAACCTGTACGCCGACACGCGGCCGGCCCCGCAGCCGAATGCCGAAGGTTTACGCCGACCGCAGGTATCGCCACGACAAGTACCGCACCCTGGTCCGGGAACTGGGCATCACCCCGGTCATCGCACGGCGCGGCACCGAACACGGGGCAGGGCTGGGCAAGCTGCGGTGGGTCGTGGAACAGGGCTTCGCGCTGCCGCACTGGTTCCGGCGACTACGCATCCGCTGGGAAATCCGCCACGAGGTCCACGAACCCGGTAGAGCGCGGCGTTGGCTTGCCGGTCGCCGCGGGTATCGGGGCGGCGCCGCGGAGCATGGCGCACGCGGCCTCGGAGGGGGCCGGTCGTGATTCTCCCCGGCGCTGACCAGGAGCTGGCCGGCGACCTCGGCGCCGACGCCGTTGGCGGCCAGCAGGCTGGGGCACATCGCCGTGACGAGGGGTCGAAGATTTTGGTGGACAGGAGTGCTCGTCGACATCTTCTCTGTCAGGCTGCGACCGGGGTGGGGCCGGCGATGGTCACGCGGTCGCGGCCGGCGTTCTTGGAGGCGTAGAGGGCGCGGTCGGCGGACAGGACCATTTCCTCGGGGGCCTGGGTGGCGGCCACGCCTACCGAGACTGTCACCTGGTGGAAGCGGTCGCCGGCCACCGCTATCGGGGTGGCGGCGATGGCCCGGCGCAGGCGGTCGGCGATGTCGGCGGCCTCGGCGGGGCCCGCGCCGGGGAGCAGGACGGCGAACTCCTCGCCGCCGTAGCGGGCTACCAGGTCGCCGGGGCGGACGGCGGCGTGCAAGCGGTCGGCCACCTCGACCAGGACGCGGTCGCCGCCGGCGTGGCCGTAGGTGTCGTTGACGGTTTTGAAGTGGTCGATGTCCAGCAGCAGCATGCTCAGGTCGGCGTCGTGGCGGGCCGCGCGGGACGACTCGGAGCGGAGGGACTGCTCGAAGAAGCGGCGGCTGCGCAAGCCGGTCAGGGCGTCCGTGATGGCGGCGTGCCGCTGGGCGCTGACCAGGCCGGCCATGCGGCCCATGACCAGCAGGAACAGGAGGTTGCAGACGAGGCCGGCGACGATGATGTGCGAGGTGGCGCCGCGCAGGTACTGCACCATCATGACCGTCGGCGCCATGATGGCGGCCACGGCCAGGACGATCAGGCGGCGCGGGGTGGCGTCGGCCGTCACCGCCGCGTTGCGGATCAGCAGCCGGGGCGCGGCGGGGTGGGCCACGCCGGCGGCCAGGATGAAGGCGGCGCTCATCCAGAAGAGGTCCAAAATGTTGCCGGCTCGGTAGGTGCCGTCCAGGATTTGCACCATGTAGAGGGTGTCCGAGAACAGGACCAGGGCCAGGTAGGCGCCGATCATCAGGAGCGGGGCGGTGCGGGCGCCGCCGATCATCAGGCGGGCGCCGACCACGATGAGCATGAGGTCGCCCACCGGGTAGGCGACGGAGACCAGGGTGGCGATGTTGGCCGCGCTGATCTCCATGGTCGGCAGGATCGTGAACTCGAGGACGAGGTAGCCGGCGCTGACCGCCACGATCGCGGCGTCGAGGGCGCTCGTGAAGTCGCGGCCCGGGGTGCGGCGGCGTACGAGGAGCAGGAGGCCGCTGGCCAGCAGCGGGTAGGCCGCCAGGTAGCCCAGGTCGGCGATGCTGGGGTACGCCACCTCGCCGCCGACCAGCGCGAGGAAGTAGAAGACCACGTCACCGAAGATGGAGGTGAGGGCCGACGCGGCGAACAGCAGCAGGATGGCGCGCAGGTCGCGGCGGCGCCAGGCGGTGATCAGGCAGCTCAGCGCCAGGACTCCGTTGGCGCTGGTGTACAGGGCGACCTGTGCACCGCCCCAGTCCGGGCCCAGGTGCAGGAACCAGTAGTAGAGGGCGATCACCGGGACGCCGAGGGCCAGGATGAAATGCCACCCCGCCCATCGGCGGAGCGGCGCGGTCAGGAAGGCCATCGGCACCTCTGAAGCCTGCGCCGGCCGGGGCGTTCTTTCCGGTGTGGTTCGGGTGCAACCTGGTTGCACCCGAACCCCGGGGTCAGTGGGCGGCTGCGCCCTCGGTGGGGGTGGAGCCCCGGCGGACGCCGATGACGGCTACCGCGGCGGCGGCCAGGCAGAGGAGGGCTGTGGTCAGGGCGGCCACGTGCAGGCCGTTGATGAAGGCCTGGCCGGCGCCGTCGGTCACCGCGGCCCTGAGGGTGGCGGTCATGTCGGGGGAGACCGGGGCTACGCCCATGGCCACCGCGTCCTTCGCCTCCTGCAGGCCGGTGGCCAGCGGGGCGGGAACGCCGGCGCCGGTCAGGGCCGTGTAGAGGGTGGCGCCGGCCCTGCTGCTGATCAGGGAGACCAGCACCGACGTGCCCAGGGCGCCGCCGATCTGCAGGGCGGTGGCCTGCAGGCCGCCGGCCACGCCGGCGTCCCGCACCGGGGCGTTGCCGACGATCGCCTCCGAGGAGGCGGCCATGATCATGCCTACTCCCAGGCCCAGGAGGATGAACGAGGGCCACATCACGGCGTACGGGGAATCGGTTCGCAGGAGCAGGAAGCCGAACGAGGCCAGCGCCTGCAAGGCCATGCCGAGCGGCATCGTCAGGCGCGGGCCGAACCGGTCGGTGAGGGCCGCGCCCAGCGGGGACGCCACCACCGAGGCCAGGCTCAGCGGCAGGGTGAGCACGCCGGCCATGACCGGGGTGTAGCCGCGGACGTTCTGCAGGTAGAGCATCACGTAGAAGATCGAGCCGAGCAGGACGAAGAAGTTCACGGCGGTCAGCACCGTGCCGATGGTCAGGGCCGAGTTGCGGAACAGGCGCATCGGCAGCAGCGGGTGCTCGACCCGGGTCTCGTACCAGCCGAAGACCACCAGGATCGCCAGGCCGGCGGCGATGGTGCCCAGCGTGGCCGCCGAACCCCAGCCCCACGACTCGCCCTTCACCACGCCGAAGACCATCACCACCAGGCCCGCCGCCAGCAGCACGATGCCGGGGATGTCGAACCTGTGGTGACCGGTCGAGTTCTTGCTCTGCGGCAGCACGAAAGCGCTCACGGCCAGGGCGATGACGCCGATCGGGGCGTTGACGTAGAAGACCGACTCCCAGTTGACGTGCTCGACGAGCAGGCCGCCGACGATCGGGCCGAGCGCCGTCGACACCGAGGAGACCATGGCCCAGATGCCGACCGCCATGCCGAACTTCTTCGGCGGGAACACGGCTCGCAGGATGCCCAGCGTGTTCGGCATCAGCAGGCCGCCGAAGAAGCCCTGCACGGCCCGGAAGACGATCACGCCGGTGATCGAGCCGGAGAGGCCGATGGCGACCGAGGCGACGGTGAAGCCGGCCACGCCGACCAGGTAGTAGGTGCGGCGGCCGAACCGGTCGCCGAGCTTGCCGCCCAGGATCAGCGAGGCGGCCAGGGCCAGCAGATAGGCGTTGGTGACCCATTGCAGGCCGGCGGTGCTGGCGTTCAGGTCGCGGCCGATCTCCGGGTTGGCGATCGACACGATGCTTCCGTCCAGGCCGACCATGAACAGGCCGAACGCGACGGCGATCAGGGACAGCCAGGGCTTGTTCCGCCTCGAGACGACGGTGGGCGGGGTGGGCG
This sequence comes from Actinoplanes sp. NPDC048796, assembly GCF_040650035.1. NCBI lineage: Bacteria > Bacillati > Actinomycetota > Actinomycetes > Micromonosporales > Micromonosporaceae > Actinoplanes > Actinoplanes sp. NPDC048796. The sequence goes on from NZ_JBEZGO010000004.1 coordinate 22,586, forward strand.
CCTTGGTGAGGGTGGTCACTTACTCTCCTGCTTGATTTGTTCCACGATGCGGTGAAGCACCGGAAGCGCCGCGGCCACATCACGGCGCTCCGAGTCGGTGAGGGTGGTCAGGGCCGCCTCGACGTAACCGGTGAACAGGTCCCGTACGGCGTCGTGCCGCTGCCGCGCCTGGTCGGTCAGCCGCAGGCGGACGACCCGCCGGTCGTCCGGGTCGTTCTCCTTGACCAGCAAGCCGCCGGTGACCATGGCGGTGACCAGGGCGCTGGCGTTGTTCGGTTTGAGCTGGAGCTCGCCGGCGAGTTCCCGCACGGTCGTGCCGGGATGCCGCCGGACCAGGCGCAGCGCCGAGAGCTGCAGATCCGGCGGCCGCGGGAAGTCGATCTCGGTGTCGGCGCGGCGCTCCAGCGCCCGGTGCAGCGCCGGCGCGAGTTCCACGACTTCGGCGGCGATCTCGTTCACCAGCCGAGTATTAGGTATGACGGCATACCAATATAAGCGAGTGAGTCTCAGGTCACCCGGGGGCGGCGCCCGGGGCACACCCGGGACCGACCAGGGTGTCCCACCGGCTCGGCGGGGGTGCTTCGGCTGACAAGCTGTTCACATGTCGACCATCCGCATGCACGAGACCACCACCCTCACCCCCGAGCAGTTCGTCGCCGGGCTCACTGACTTCGGGCCGGGCCGGCAGAAGCTGTTCGGCAACAGCTCCGACGCCGACCTGAAGGTGCACGAGCTCGGCGCCACCCACGCCGATGTGACCGAGGGCGGCGGCGGAGTCTGGGAACGCCTGTCCTACGACTGGTCCGATCCCACCCACGTGACCATGAAGACCACCGACTCCAACATCTGGGGCGGCGACTCGGGGCACACCTACACGCTGACCCGGCAGCCCGACGGCACCACCACCCTGGACGCGGTGGTGGTGCGCGAAGGGAAGAACCTCAAGGGCAAGGTGACCGGGCTGCTGCTCGGCAGCGTCGGCAAGGGCGTCCTGGTCAAGGCCCTGCACAACACCGTCAAGGCGATCGAGGCGCGACAGGCCACGATCAACAGCTGACCTGTCAGGTGAGGACCACGCGGGAGCGGACCTGGCGGAAGCCGGTCCGCTCCAAGGCCGCCAGCACCTCGACCCGATAGGAGTCGACGTCGGCCACCACCTCCCGGGCGCCGCCCTCGGCCAGCACGCGGACCGCCTCGGCGATCAGCTCCTCCCGGGCGCCCGCGTCGAGAAGACCCAGATAGCCGATCAGCGGATAGCAATGGTCGCCGGCGGCGGCGACAAAGCCCGCCTCCTCGGCGACAAGCCAATCGGCGGTACGCAGCCAGGGCAGCGGAGCGGAAGCAAGGTCGGCGCCCAGCACGGCGAGCGCGGTCTCGGCCCCGGTGACGACGTCGGGCCGCCCGATCCGGGCGACCAGGGCGGTGATCTCGTCCTCGCCGGTGACCGGGCGGAAGGCGTACCGCCCGCTGGTGGCCGGCAGGGCCGCCCCGGCCCAGGTCAGCCGGAGCCGCTCCCCGTGCTCGACCAGGCCCGCGCGGCGCGCGGCCGCTAGCCGTACCTCGACGACCGCTTTCGACTCGGGCCTCTGCCGCCAATGCGCGGGAGCGGCGGCGTAGTAGGGCAGCGGACCACCGAGCGCCTCGTGGGCCGCGGTGAGAAGGGCGGCGCCGATCTCCGGACTGGCGGCGTCGAACCGTTCCAGCCAGGGCCGGCCGACGGCGCCGGGCGGCAGAACCCACGCGGCGCGGGCGACGAGCTCATCGCCGCGCAGCGCCACCCAGGCGCGCGGCAAGGCGAAACCGCCGGAGGCGAGGCCGTCGGCGAAGGACGCCTGGCGCAGCTCGGGCAACGGATCGGGCAGCGAGTCGAACAGATCTTCCTCACCCGCGACGAGCGGGCGGAATGTCACAGCGGTCATGCCGGGCCTCCGGAAAGGAGCGCGCCTCGCTAGAACCGCGGAGACGCCGGGCCGCGGAAGGGGCGCAGAACATCGGACATTGTTCTGACCTCCCTTCGGCTTGTCGGCGTGCCGGATCACGATATCAGGAACCATCCATGCCGGGTGAAGCGTCCCGGCGGCGGCGTCGGCCAGGCTCCGACGCATGACCGGTATCAACGAAACCCGCCCGGCCGTCAACGCCGGCAAGCTCTGGGCCGGCGGCGCGGCCACCGCCGTGGTGGCGGCCCTGATCGCGATCGCCGGGATCCTGTTCGGCCGCGGCCTGTTCGACATCGACGTGCTGGCGCCCAAGGGCCAAGGCACGTGGGGGGACGCGTCGACCGGCTGGTACGCCTTCGGCGCGGGCATGGCGGCCCTGGTCGCCACGGGCCTGGTCCACCTGCTGCTGCTGACCACGCCACGTCCCATGCGCTTCTTCGGCTGGGTGATCGGCCTGGCCACGGTGGTGGCGATGCTGGCGCCGTTCGTCACCGACGCGAGCCTGGGCGCCCGCGTCTACACCGCCGGCCTGAACATGGTCCTCGGTATCGCCGTCGGCTCCCTCGTCGCGGGCGTCGCCAAGTCGGCCGTCATCCGCGTTCCCCAGCCGCCGGCGTCCCGCCCGTATCCGCGCACCTACAGCTGACAGCGAACGCCGGCCGTCCCCGGGCGATCGGGGGCGGCCGGCGCGTTCGTGCCTACTGGCCGAGGATGCGGGCCTTCTGGGCCTCGAACTCGGCGTCGGTGAGGATGCCCTGGGACTTCAGATCGGCCAGCTGCTTCAGCTGGTCGATCTTGGCGGACATGTCGGGGGCGGCGGGCGCGGCGGCGGCGGGCGGAGCCGCGACGTAGACCTGCTGGGGCGGCGGAGCGTAGGCCGGCTGCTGCGGCTGCTGCGGCATCTGGTCCTGCGCCTCCTGGCGGGCCCAGCGGCCGTCCTGGCGATGGCGCACGCGGCCGGAGACCGCCGACGCGGTTCCCGCCACCACGGCGGTTCGGGCTATTCCTCGGAGCAGGCCGGGCATCCGGTCACCTTCCCTTCGCCGCGTACTGCGGCTCTGTCTCGTCCAAAGCCTGAAGCAATTGCTGTACCGGGATGCGCCCGCTCGCCAGCAGCTGAGCGCCCACGTGACGCAGCTGGCGGGCCAGCGGGGCCGCCCACGTGTTCTCGTAGACCAGGATCACCGCGGCCGCGCCCGGCTCCAGCAGCTCGCCGGCCTCCCGCAGGTCCTCGCCGCCCAGGACGCCGGAGGCGGCGCCGTGGAAGGAAGCGAGGCCGTTCCCATCGAACTCGGATTCCTCGAGGACGCTCACCTTGCCGTCCGGGCTCTTGCGGACCAGCGCGATGTCCAAAACCCGGATGATGTGCCGGTCGACCAGATCTTCCAGCAGCGAGAACGCCTTGCCGTCCATGCTGCCGGGTGGCAGCTCGACGCACAGGTAGTCGATGGGGCCCATCTCGTCGACTTCGGGCATGTCGATCCTTTCAGTACACCGGGCTCGGAGCGCCCGAGATGTGGGTGAGAGCGACGATCTGGCCGCGCGTCGCGGCGACCCGGCCGGCCAGGTCGCCGATCCAGCGGTGTTCCAGCAGGACGGCGAGCACCTCCATGGCGTCGTCGTCGAGCAGTTCCGCCACGTCGGTGATGTCGGTTTCGGTGATCAGCCCCGTCGCCAGGGCGGCCAGGACGTCGGGGTCGCCGCGGATGCCGGGCAGGTCGATGAGCTCGACCGCGTAGCCACCACCGGCCTGGTCGCTGCGGACCACCAGCGCGTCGACGACACACATCTGGTCGGCCCGCTCGAGCCGGTCCAAAGTCGCCCATACGCCGTCGTTGAGATCCTCCGCGGGAAAGGACACGACCATGAGTTCCAGCGGCCCCAATGCCATGCGTCTCAGCGTGCGCCAGGCGGTGGGGGCGGGATTCATCCGGCAGGGATGAATCGGCCCGCCACGCCGATCGGCGACGGTCGGAGCATGACGAGCAGCGTGCCCACGGCGGCCGAGGCTGCCGGCGACGGCGACCAGCCCCACCAGGTGCAGACCAGAAACGCGAGTGAGGTCGAGCTCGAGCGACTGCGCGCCGAGGTTGCCGATCTTCGCGGCAGATTGACTACCAGAAAGCGGACCGGCGGCCGCCGGGTCCGCGGTGTCGTCGCGGCGATCCTGGCCGCGGTCGCGGCCTTCGCGCTGGTGCTCAGCGTGGTCGGCCTGTGGGCGGCCCGCACGACTTTGAGCACGGACCGCTGGGTCGGCACCGTCGCGCCGCTGCCGCAGGATCCGCAGATCTCGGCCGCGGTCGCCGAGTACGCCACCGCGCAGACCTTCGCGGTCCTGAACGTGGAGCAGCGGCTGCGTGACGTCCTGCCCCCGCAGGCCGCGTTCGCCGCCGGCCCGATCGCCGGGCAGCTGCGCACCCAGGTCCGCACCGTGGTGACCACCGTGCTGCGCAGCGACGGCTTCCAGACCGTCTGGATCGAGGTCAACCGCCGCGTCCACGACCGCGTGATGGCCGTCGTGGAGGGCGAGAGCGAGGTGATCACCGCACAGAGCGACCACATCGACATCGATCTGCTGCCGTTGATCAACCAGGCGCTGCGGGAGCTCAGCGCGCAGCTGCCGACGTTGTTCGGCAAGACGATCACCCTGCCCGACCTGAGTTCGGGGGCGATTCCCGACAATCTTCGGGTACGGGTGGAGGACGCGCTCGGCGTGCGCCTGCCGGCCAACTTCGCGCAGTTCACCGTGTACGACGGCGGCCAGCTCAAGGCGCTGCAGGACACGGTGGCCGCCTCGAAGCGGTATCTGGCCCTGTTCGTCGCCTCGACGATCGTGTTGGTGCTGGCCGCTTTCGTGGTGTCGCCGAGGCGGCGCCGGACCGCCGTACAACTGGGAATCTGGCTCGTCGTGGCCGCCGTGACCGTCACGGTCATCGTGCGGGCGGTGCGCCGCCAGGCGGTCGAGCAGGTGCCGGAGGGTGTCTACCGCGACGGCGTCAACGCGGCCGTCGACAGCATCTTCTCGGTGTTGCGGGAGCGGGGCACGCAGATCATCTGGATCGGCGCCGTCCTGGCCCTGATCGCCTATCTGGCCGGCCCCGGCCGGATCCCCCGGTGGCTACGGCGGCAGACCGTCGCCGGCGCCCGGTGGGCGTGGCGGGGCGCGCGCGTGGCCGGCGATCACGCCCCCGGCTTCATCGCGCGCTACCTCGACGCCGTACGGATCGGCGGGCTGGTCGTGGCCGGGATCGCGGCCCTCATCTGGTCGTCCTGGATGAGCCTGCTCGTGATCGTGGTGCTGCTGGCCGCGTACGAGGTGGCCGTGACCCTGATCGCCCGGTCCGCGGACGGGCGGCCGGAAAGCCCTCAGGACGCGGACTTGAAGGCGGCGTGATCGCCCTCGGTCCGGTCCGCGTAGTCCTCGGCGAACCGGACCAGGGCGCGGTCCATGGTGTCGTCCGTGCCGAGGTAGGCGGCGATCGCGATCCGGTCGCCGCCGCGGGCGTGGGCCCGGGCCAGCGTCCACGCGCAGATCTCGCCGTAGACCCGCAGGCCCTCCGGCTTGAACGTCGAGGACTCCATCGTGCCCTTCCAGTCGCGCAGCTGGCGCACGTAGAAGTCCCGCCCGCCGTAGCTCTGCCAGCCCAGGAAGATGTCGCTGTGCGCCTGCATGAGCCGCTGGCCCGAGACCACCCGGCGGCCGTGGTTGTCCCACTCGCCGGCCTCGACGTGCTCGGCCAGCACCGACGGGCCGCTCTCCTTGACCTGCAACAGCAGCGGGTCCTCGTCGTCGCGGCCGGTGAGCAGGATGATCCAGCACCGGGTGCCGACGCTGCCGACGCCGACCACCTTGCGGGCCATGTCGACGTAGGTGTAGCCGTCGAACAGCCGCCGGCGGTCGTCGGGCAGGGTGTCGCGGTAGCCGGCGAGCAGTTCGCGGATCTCGTCCTCCAGGTTCTCGTTGCCCTGGATGATGTCGCGGACCGGCATCAGCAGCGGCGGGTCGGCGACGATGCGCCGGCGGCCGTCGACGACCTGGGTGAGTTTGCGGAACGCCTGCAGGCTCGTCCGGGCCCGGGCCTTGGCCCCCGCCGCCGCTACCTTCTTGCTGCGGGTCTTGTCGAGCTGTGACCGCAGCGACTCGACGTCCGCGTGGGCGTACCACAGATCGAGGTGGCCCATGGCCGCGAACGAGGCCATCGCCTGGCGGTAACCGCGCGCGGCGTCGCGCGTGATGACCGCGCGTTCCTTGCGTTTGAGGCCGTTGGCCCGCCCGGCCAGGGCCAGGCTGGCGATCAGGCGCTTGAGGTCCCACTCGAACGGGCCCGGGTGGGTCTCGTCGAAGTCGTTGAGGTCGAAGACGAGACGCCGCTCAGGCGACGCGAACATGCCGAAGTTGGCCAGGTGCGCGTCGCCGCAGAGCTGGGTCCGCAGGCCGGAGGACGAGCCGGCGGCCAGGTCGGCCGCCATCACGGCGGCGCCGGCCCGGTAGAAGGCGAACGGGTCGGTGCTCATCCGCTCGTGCCGCAGGGGCAGGAGCTCCGGCAGCCGGTTCTCCTCCTGCTCGGCGAGCACCGCGTTGGCGTCGCGGCCGGCCGGGGTGGGAACCTCGGCGTGCGCCTCGAGCGGAACCTGTGCGCGGGCGGCACGGCCGGCCGCGGCCCGTTCGTCCGGTGTCATGTCAGCCCTTGGCGCCGGAGAAGGTCTCGAGCAGGATGTCGCGCTCGCCCTCGGTCAGATTGGTGGCGATCAGCTGGCTGTGCTCGCCGCGGAACCGCTCGCCGAGCCGGTCCAGGTTGCCGCTGTCGGTGACCAGGAACAGCGCCGAGGTGCCCTCGGTGACCTGGGTCCGGATCCGTTCCAGCTGGTCCTTGGAGATGCCGGTGCCCTCGGTCGCCTTGGCCAGCGCGCCGACGCCGGCGCCGACCGCGCCGCCGACGATGGGCACGAGGAAGAGGCCGCCGACCACGATGCCCCAGAAGGCACCCCATCCGACGCCGTGCTTCGCGCTGTCGTGGGAGTGGTGGATGTCGGGCTTCTCGGCGCCCTCGGGCCAGCTGACGATCGCGTGGTCGACGATGTGGATCAGGTGATCGCCGGCCGCTTCCTTGACGATGCCGAACACGTTCTCCGCGCGTTTCGGGTCGTCGAACTTCCACACCGTGAAGGTGGTCATGAGGTGCTCCTAGCGGATCGGGGACGCCGCCATCGTCCGTTGGCGCGCGCGGGGGGCGCCTCATCCGGAGAGGGCGATTCGGCCGGTACGGCGTTCGACAGCAGCCCGTTGACCCAGCGTGTGCTCGGGTCGATGTCGATCAGCAGGCCCTTGGCGAGCAGCGTGAGCGGGATGGCCAGCAGCGCGCCGAGCCCACCCAGCACCCACGCCCAGAAGATGAGGGCCAGGAACGAGACGGTCGCCGACAGCCCCACGGCGTCGCCGACGACCTTCGGCTGGATCACCGACTGGATCACGAAGTTGACCGCGCAGTACATGACGACGACGGCCACCATCAGACCCGGGCCGCCCTCGAGCAGCCCGAGCAGCGCCGGCGGGATGAGCCCGATGACGAAGCCGATGTTCGGGATGTAGTTGGTGATGAACGACAGCAGACCCCACAGCAACGGCAGGGGCACGCCCAGGGCCCACAGCCCGATGATGTCGATGACCGCCACGATCAGCCCGAACACCGTGGAGACGAGCAGGTAGCGCCGGGTGCCCTGGGCGAACGACCGCAGCGCGCCGACCACCTCCGGGCGCTCGCCGGCGGTCGAGACCAGGCGCCGCGGGAAGTCGACGGTGTCCAGGCACATGAACAGCAGCACGGCGAGCAGGAAGACGGTGTTCGACAGCGCGCCGGCCAGGCCGCCCAGGATGCTCTCGGCCGCGTGCAGCACGGTGCCCGAGTCGATGCCGGACAGCGCCGAGTGCACCTGGTCGGTGCTGATCCCCAGGCCCGCCAGCTGCCCGGCCAGGTCGTCCCGCAGTTGTGCGAACTGGTCCTGGTATTGCGGGATCAGGTCGAGCAGCCGGGCCGCCGACACGTAGAGGGCGCCGCCGAGGGCGAACAGCACCACGTTGACGACGACGATCGTGGCGAGCGCGGCCAGCCACACCGGGGTGCCGCGGCGGCGCATCCACTCGGTGAGCGGGCTGACCGTGACGGCGAGCATCAGCGCCAGCATGACCGGCGCGATCAGGCCGGCGATGCCCTTCATGCCGGCCACGACGACGACCAGGCAGGCCGTGCCGAGCAGGACGACGACACCGCGCGGCATCGGCGGGCTCAGTGGGGAACTCGGCTCAGGCACAGCACCTCCACCCCGGACCGGTCGAGCCGCTCGATCAGCCGCTCCAGGTCCTGCTCGGACAACCGGCCCTGAATGACGCTCTGCCGCGGCAGAGCCCGGCAGCGCAGGCTGCCCAGCGCTATGCGAAGCACGGGGCCGAGGAAGCCACGGACCCGGAACTCGTACTGCTCCATACCGTCCGACCTTCGCCGAAAGCCGGTGGCGATCCTTCCTCCGACAGGGATGAACGCTCGCCGGTTTCATCCTCGCGAGGTGAGTCGCGGCCCCGCCCGCCCATGGCTGACTGTGCGGGACGCCGCCGCCACGGCGGCGACGGCAAACACCACGCGGCACGAAGGAGAAGGTCAATCATGGCAACTCTGGTCGCCATCGGGTACCCCGACGAGACCACGGCGACGGCGGCGTCGCTGGAGGCGAACCGACTGGCCAAGGATCTCATCATCCAGCCGGACGCGATCGCTGTGATCATCCGGGACAAGGAAGGCAAGTTCCACGTCACCACGAACCATCAGCCGGTCGGCGCGGGCGCGACGTGGGGCATGTTCTGGGGCCTGCTGTTCGGTGTCCTGTTCTTCATCCCCATTCTGGGCATGGCCATCGGCGCCGGCCTGGGCGCGCTCACCGGCAAGCTGACGAAGAACGCCATCAGCAAGGAGTTCCAGGAGCGCATCCGCGACGAGCTCCAGCCCGGCACGTCGGCGTTGTTCCTGGTCGTCGAGGCGGTCACGCCGGACAAGGCCGTCGAGGCACTGAGCCAGTACGGCGGTACGGTGATCAAGTCCTCGCTGTCCAAGGAGGCCGAGGCCGAGCTGCAGGACGCGCTGCACGGCAAGGGCGACACCGTCGCCTGATCCGACGCGACGATCGGACGCCGCCCGCTCGCGCGGGCGGCGTCCGCCGTGAGAGGGGTTGGTGATGGCGCTCTCCGACTGGATACCCGGGCTGCGGGTGGCGGCCACCTACAAGCCGGGATACCTGCCCCGCGATCTGGTCGCCGGCATCGTGCTGACCACGCTGCTGGTGCCGCAGGGCATGGCGTACGCCGAGCTGGCCGGCCTGCCCGCGATCACCGGCCTCTACACGTCGATCCTGTGCCTGGTCGCGTACGCCGTCTTCGGCCCCTCCAAGGTCCTGGTGCTGGGACCGGACTCGTCGCTCGGCCCGATGATCGCCGCGGTGGTGATCCCGATGGTGGCCTCGGGCGGCGACCCGGAGAAGGCGGTGGCCCTGGCGTCGGTGATGGCGCTGCTGGTCGGCGTGTTCATGACGATCGCCGCCGTGGCCAAGCTCGGGTTCGTGGCCGACCTGCTGTCGCACCCGACCCAGCTCGGATATATGAACGGCCTGGCCCTGACCATCCTCATCGGCCAGCTGCCGAAACTGTTCGGCTTCTCGGTCGACGCCGACGGGCTCTTCGCCGAGGCCGGCGCCTTCGCCCGGGGCGTCGCCGACGGCGAGACGGTGCCGGCCGCGCTGGCGGTCGGTGTGGGCGGCCTGATCGTCATCGGCGTGCTGCGCCGCTGGCTGCCCAGGGTTCCCGGTATCCTGGTCGCGGTGGTGCTGGCGATCCTGGCCGTCGGCGTGTTCGACCTCGAGAACCACGGCGTGGATCTGGTCGGCCCGCTGCCGCAGGGCTTCCCGCCGTTCACCATCCCCTCGGTCAGCTGGTCGGAGCTGGGCCTGCTGGCCGCCGGCGCGCTCGGCATCACCCTGGTCTCGGTCACCGACACCATCTCCACCGCCTCGGCCTTCGCCGCCCGCAGCGGCCAGGAGGTGCGCGGCAACCAGGAGATGGCCGGCATCGGCGCGGCCAACCTCGCGGCCGGGCTCTTCCAGGGCTTCCCGGTCAGCACCAGCGGCTCGCGGACGGCGGTCGCCTTCCAGGCCGGCGCCCGTACGCAGGTGACGGGGCTGGTCGGCGCCGCCGCGATCACCCTGATGCTGGTCCTCGTGCCCGGCCTGCTGCGCGATCTGCCCCAGCCGATGCTGGCGGCGGTCGTCATCGCGGCGTCGCTCTCGCTGGCCGACATCCCCGGCATGGTCCGGCTGTGGCGGCAGCGGCGGATCGAGTTCTCGCTCGCGCTGGCCGCGTTCCTCGGCGTCGCGGTGCTGGGCGTGCTGCCGGGCATCGCCTTCGCGGTCGCGCTCTCCGTGCTCAACGTCTTCCGGCGGACCTGGTGGCCCTACCGCACGACGCTGGGCCGGGCCGAGGGGATCAACGGCTTCCACGACGTCCGGGAGCATCCGGAGGCCGAGCTGATGCCGGGCCTGGTGCTGTTCCGCTTCGACGCCCCGCTGATCTTCGCCAACGCCCGCAGCTTCCGGCAGGAGATTCGGCACATCGCGAACGCCGACCCGGCGCCGCAGTGGATCGTCGTCGCCGCCGAGCCGCTCACCGACGTCGACACCACGGCGGCCGACATGCTCGAGGAACTGGACGCCGAGCTCGACGCCGAGGGCATCGCGCTGGTGTTCGCCGAGATGAAGCACCCGGTGCGGGCCAAACTGGACCGGTACAAGCTGACCGGGAAGATCGAGGAGGAGCACTTCTTCCCGACCGTCGAGGACGCGGTGGCGGCCTATCAGCGGCGCACCGGGCGGGCCTGGAGTCATCCGCCTCGGGTGTTGTGACTGAGAGTGATCAAGCCGACGCTGACCGCATGGCCAACTCTTCCGGCGCCGAAGCACGGCGCCTGCACGACGCCGACATCAACGCCACCGCCTGGCGGCGATGGGGCCCGTATCTCAGTGATCGGCAGTGGGGCGGGGTCCGCGAGGACTACAGCCCCGGCGGGGACGCCTGGTCCTACCTCACCCACGACCACGCGCGGTCGCGGGCGTACCGGTGGGGCGAGGACGGCATCGGCGGCTTCAGCGACGACAAGCAGCGCGTCTGCCTGGCCGTGGCGATGTGGAACGGCAACGACCCGATCCTCAAGGAGCGCTACTTCGGGCTGACCAACGGCGAGGGCAACCACGGCGAGGACGTCAAGGAGTACTGGTTCCACGTCGACGGGACGCCCACCCATTCGTACCTGAAGATGGTCTACAAATACCCGCAGCGCGAGTTCCCGTACCACGACCTGGTCGCCACCAACGGGTCACGGGACCGGAAGGCTTTCGAGTACGAGCTGCTGGACACCGGGATCTTCGCCGAGGACCGCTATTTCGACGTGACGATCGAGTACGCGAAGGACGGCCCCGAGGACATCCTGGCCCGGATCACCGTGGCCAACCGCGGGCCCGACCCGGCGATGCTGCGGCTGCTGCCGACCGTATGGTTCCGCAACACCTGGTCGTGGGACGAGGGCGCGCCCCGGCCGGTGCTGCGCGAGGAGGACGGCGCGGTCAAGCTGGAGCATCCCGAGCTAGGGGAGCGGTGGTGGACGGTCCTGGGCGACCATCCGCTGATCTTCACCGAGAACGAGACGAACAACGAGCGCCTGTTCGGCGGGACGAACCGGACCCCGTACGTCAAGGACGCCTTCGATCGTTATGTCGTGCAGGGCGAGAAGGAGGCCGTCAATCCCGAACGGGTGGGCACCAAGGCGGCCGCCGACATCGTGCTGGAGATCGCGCCGGGAGCGGAGACGACGGTCCGGTTCCGGCTCAGCGAGTCGCCGCCGGGTGGGGACTTCGACGCCGTCTTCGCGGCGCGGCGGGCCGAGGCCGACCAGTTCTACGCCGAGACGCTGCACCCGGACCTCGGCGAGGCCGAGCGGAAGATCACCCGGCAGGCGTTCGCGGGCCTGCTCTGGAGCAAGCAGTACTACGAGTACGACGTGGAGCGCTGGCTCGCCGAGCACGGCCAGGACACCCTGGGAGCCTCCACCATCCGCAACGGCGAGTGGTATCACCTGTCCGGCTCCGACGTGTTCTCCATGCCCGACACCTGGGAGTACCCGTGGTTCGCGGCCTGGGACCTGGGCTTCCAGGCGGTCGCCTTGGCCGGCATCGACCTCGGCTTCGCCAAGGCGCAGATCGACCTGCTCCTCGGGCGCCGCTACCTGCACCCCAACGGCCAGATCCCGGCCTACGAGTGGAACTTCGGCGACGTCAACCCGCCCGTGCACGCCTGGGCCGCCTACCTGATCTACGAGGTGGACAAGGCCCGCAACGGCCGGGCCGACCACGACTGGCTGGAACGGACCTTCCACAAGCTGGCCAAGAACTTCATGTGGTGGGTCAACCGCAAGGACGTCGACGGCCGCAACATCTTCCAGGGCGGCTTCCTCGGCCTGGACAACATCGGCGTCTTCGACCGCAGCGCGCCGCTGCCCACCGGCGGCCACCTCGACCAGGCCGACGGCACGGCCTGGATGGCGCTCTACGCGCAGTGCATGCTCCAGATCGCCCTCGAACTGTCCACCACCGACCCCGTCTACCTGGAGCAGGCGCAGACGTACTTCGAGCACTTCGCCTGGATCTCGGTCGCGGTCAATCACGCGGCGGCCGGTGACGGCATGTGGGACGAACAGGACGGCTTCTTCTACGACCTGCTGCGCCTGCCGGACGGCTCGGCCCGCCGGCTCCAGGTGCGGTCCATGGTCGGGTTGCTGCCGCTGGCCGCGGCCACCGTCTACGACCCGCGCCTCATCGAGCACCGGCCCGAACTGGTCAAGGGGGTGCTGGAGTTCGCCGAGCGGCACCCGGCGGTGCGCGCGCTGCTCGAGCCCGGCCTGGCCCCGGGCCCGAACGGCGAACGGCTGCTCGCGCTCTTCGAGCGCAACCGGCTGCGGCGCGTCCTGGAGAAGATGCTCGACGAGGGCGAGTTCCTCAGCCCGTACGGCATCCGGTCGCTCTCCCGGCACCACGCCGAGCACCCGTTCGAGTTCCCGGTCGGCGACCGGGTCTTCGAGGTCACCTACCAGTCGGCCGAGTCGGACAGCGGCATGTTCGGCGGCAACTCCAACTGGCGCGGCCCGGTCTGGTTCCCGGTCAACGCGCTGATGATCAGGGCCCTGCTCAACCTGTACGTCGCCTACGGCGACGACTTCACCGTGGAGTGCCCGACCGGCTCCGGGGTCCGGATGACCCTGTTCGAGGTGGCCCGGGAGATCTCCGGCCGGCTCACCCGGATTTTCGTGCCCGACGAGCACGGCCACCGGCCCTGTTTCGGGGGTCAGCCGATCTTCGCGACCGAGCACTGGAAGGATCTGATCCTGTTCGCCGAGTACTTCCACGGCGACAACGGCGCGGGACTCGGCGCCGCCCACCAGACCGGCTGGACCGGGCTGGTGGCGCTGTTCCCCAACCTGTTCGCCGGCCTGAGCGGGCAGGAGCTGCTGTCCGGCGGCATGACGGGCGTGCTGCGCCCGGGCGGTGAGGAGAGGAAGTCATGAAGGCCGTGTACGAGATCTTCACCTGGCCCTGGCTGACCGGGCTCGCCCGGCGGTACGGCCGGCCGGTCACCCTCGGCGACGTGCCGGGGGAGGTCTGGGACGAGGTGGCCGCGTCCGGCCTGGACGCGGTCTGGCTGATGGGCGTCTGGGAGCGCAGCCCGGCCGGGCTGGCCGTGGCCACCGCCGACGAGGGGCTGCAACGGTCGTTCCGCGAGGCCCTGCCGGACTACAGCCCCGCCGATCTGGCCGGTTCTCCCTATTGCGTACGCCGGTACCGCGCCGACGACCGCGTCGGCGGCCCGGCCGGACTGGCCGCGGCGCGGGCCGAGCTGAGGGCGCGCGGGCTCCAGCTGGTCCTCGACTACGTGCCCAACCACGTGGCCCCGGACCACCCGGCGGTCACCGCGCACCCCGACTGGTTCGTCCAGGGCACCCGGGAGGACCTGGCCCGCGACCCGGCCGGGTTCTTCGCCGCCGGCGACCGGGTCATCGCCAACGGCAAGGACCCGTACTTCGCCCCCTGGCCCGACGTCGCCCAGCTCAACGCGTTCTCGCCGGGCCTGCGCGACGCGGCGGCCGAGGCGCTGATCAGCATCGGCGACCAGTGCGACGGCATCCGCTGCGACATGGCGATGCTGCTCACCAACGAGATCTTCGCCCGCACCTGGGGCGACCGGGTGGGCGCCGCCCCGGCCGAGGAGTTCTGGCCCTCGGTGCTGGGCCGGGTGCGCGAGCGGCACCCCGATCTCACGCTGATCGCCGAGGTCTACTGGGACATGGAGTGGACGCTGCAGCAGCAGGGCTTCGACCTCTGCTACGACAAGCGGCTCTACGACCGGCTGGCCCACGAGGACGCCGGCTCGGTGCGCAAACACCTCACCGCCGGGCTCGACTACCAGCGGCGGCTGCTGCGCTTCATCGAGAACCACGACGAGCCGCGGGCCGCCGCCACCCTGCCCGGCGGGCGGGGGCGGGCCGCCGCCGTGGCGATCGCGACCCTGCCCGGCACGACGCTGTGGCACGACGGGCAGTTCGAGGGCCGCCGGGTGCACCTGCCGGTCTTCCTCGGCCGCTTCCCGGACGAGCCGGCCGACACCGGCCTGCGCGAGTTCTACCGCAAGGTGGCCGGCGCGGCCGCCATCGCGCGCCGCGGACAGTGGACGCTGCTGGAGCCGGGCGGCTGGCCGGACAATCCCACCCACCAGGACGTGCTGGCCTGGTCCTGGCACGACGAGGGCACCCGGCACGTGGTCGCGGTGAACTTCGGCGACCACGACTCCCAGGCCCGGATCGCCCTGCCCTGGGCGGATCTGGGCGGCCGGGCGTGGCGGCTGACCGACCTGGCCGACGGCCGGGTCTTCGACCGTGACGGCGACGACCTGGCCGGTAACGGCCTCTACGTCGGCCTGCCACCGTGGGGATACCACGTATTCAGCTTCACGTAGTCGTAACACGACCGTCGGTCACGTCTATCCGATTCGAACGATGTGCACGGGTCCAGCCCCCGCAAGGGTGAGAGTCGTGCTCGAGACATTCGCCGACAACGCGATCCTGGCCAGCAAGTTCGCTGTGCCGGCGGCGCCGCCGTTCATGGTGGAGCGGCCGGCACTGCGCGACCGCGTGACCGAGGGAGTGCACGGATCGGTCACCCTCGTCACCGCCGTCGCCGGCGGTGGCAAGACCCAGCTGCTCGCCTCGTGGGTGCGCAGCCGCCCGGTGGACTGGCCGATCGCCTGGATCACCGTGGAGAGCGACGACGCCTTCTGGGTCTACCTGGTGGAGGGCCTGCGCCGGGCCGGGGTGCGGGTGCCCGAGCTGGTGCCGGTGACGCCCGGCATGGGCGCCGGCCGGGCCCTGCTGACCCGGCTCGCCGGCATCGTGGCCGCCCAGCCCACCCCGGTCGTCCTGATCCTCGACGGCGTCTCCCAGCTGCCCGGCGACCGCTGGGCCGACGGCCTGGAGTTCCTCCTCGAGCACACCGCCAACCTGCGCGTGGTGCTGGCCGGCCGCTGGGACCCGCCGCTGCCGCTGCACCGCTACCGGCTCGCCGGGCAGCTGCGCGAGATCCGTACGGCCGATCTGGCCTTCACCGACGCCGAGACCGCCCACCTGCTCGACCTGCACGGGGTGCCGCTCGACGCGGCCCACCGGCGGGCCCTGCTGACACACACCGAGGGCTGGGCCGCCGGCATCCGGCTGTGCGCCTGCGCCCTGCAGTCCAGCGAGAACGCCGAGGACCTGGTCGCCACCATCTCCGGCGACGACTCGACCATCGCCGAGTACTTCCTGGCCGAGGTGCTGCGCATCCAGGCGCCCGAGGTGCGCCGCTTCCTGCTCGAGACGAGCGTGCTCGACACCTTCACCCCGGGCCTGGCCACCGCCGTGACCAGCCGGTTCGACGCCTCCCAGCTGCTCGCCGAGCTCACCCGGGACAACGCGTTCATCCAGCCGGTCGGCGAGGGTTCGCACGTCTACCGATACCACCGCCTGTTCGCCGAGCTGCTGCAGGCCCAGCTGGCCTGGACCGAGCCCGACCTGGTGGCCGAGCTGCACCAGCGGGCGGCGGTCTGGCTGGCCGACCACGGACGGCTGGAGGAGGCCGTGGACCACGCGGTCCGCGCCGGCGACTGGAGCACGGCGGCCACCATGGTGATCGAGGACTACGCGGTGGGCCGGCTGGTCATCGAGGGCGGTGCGGGCCGGCTGGGCCGGCTCTTCGCCGGCCTGCCCCAGCACCTCGCCCACGCCGAGACGGTGGTCGTGCGGGCCGCCATCGCGTACGGCGACGGTGACCACCTCGGCGCGGCCGACCAGCTCCGCTACGCCGGTCAGCTGCTCAGCGTGCACGGCAGCGGCTGCGGTGACGGGATCACCCTGGCCTGCTTCCTGCTGCGGATCCTGCTGATGCGCGGGGCCGACCCGGACCGGGTGGACGAGCTGGTACCGGTGGCGAAGACCTTCCTGTCGGTGGCGCCGGCCGGCCGCCTGGCCCGGCACCCCGAGCTGCCGGCGCTGCTGCGGGCGGCCGAGGGCATGGCGCACAGCGACGCCGGCGCGGTCGACCGGGCGGTCGAGGCGCTGGCCGAGGCGGTGGCGCTGACGCCGGTCGGCAGCGAATCGCTCAAGGTGGACTGCCTGCGGCAGCTCGCGCTGCTCGAGGCGCACCGCGGCCGGCTCAGCCGGGCCGAGACCTTCGCCCAGCAGGGCCTCGACCTGGCCGCCCAGTGCGGCCTGACCGGCGCCCGGTGGCCCGGCGGGGCCGAGGTCGCCCTGGCCTGGGTCGCGCTGGAACGCTACGACGTCGAGGCGGCCGACCGGCACCTGCGCGCCGCCCAGCCGCTGTGCGGACCGGGCGGCGACCCGCTCTCGGCGGCGGCCTACACCATGGTCAAGGCACGCCGCCTGCAGACGCGGGGCGAGCAGCGCAGCGCGCTGTCCACACTGACCACCGGCACCGTTCCGGCCGCACCGGCCTGGCTGCGCTCGGCTCTGGTACTCGGACACTGCCGCCTGCTGATCGGCTCCGGTCACCTCACCGAGGCCGCCGTGATCCTCAGCCCCTACCCGGCTCCGCGGCCGCCCGAGGTGGCGATCGTGGACGCCGCCCTGCTGCACGCGCGCGGCGACGCGGTGCGGGCACACGAGGTGGCCCGGACCGTGGCCGACGGGGTGCGCGTGCCGGTGCCGGTGGCCATCGAGGCCTGGCTGCTGCTGGCCGTGCTGGCGGCCGACGCGGACGACGCGCCGGCCGCGCGGGAGGCGCTGCGCCGGGCCATGCGGGTCGCGGCCCCCGACGGGCACCGGCGGCCGATGCACCAGGTCCGCTCGCAGTTGCGCCGGGTGCTGCGAGCCGACGATCAATACCGCTGGCTCGGCGCGGAACCACCGGCCGAGGGGCCGGCCGCGGCCCCGCCGGCGATGGTCGAGCCGCTGAGCCGCCGTGAGCTGGACGTGCTGCGCGGCATGGCCGAGATGCTGCCGACCGAGGAGATCGCGGCCCGGATGTACGTCTCGGTCAACACCGTGAAGACCCACGTCCGCAGCATCCTGCGCAAATTGTCGGCGGCCCGGCGCAACGAGGCGGTGCGCCGGGCGCGCCAGCTCAATCTGCTCTGATCAATCCGCCTGATCAGCCCGCTCTGACGTCGCGGCCGTGCGCGCACAGCGCGTAGATGATCACGATGTCCATCACGATCAGGATCGTGCACCACACCGGCGCCGCCGGCAGGAACATGGCGTGCACCAGCGTGGCCACGAAGGCGACGACGACACCGGCGATCCGGGCCCACAGCCAGCCGGCGAAGACCCCGGCGCCGGCGACGATCGCGAGCAGGCCGAACAGGAGGTGAATCCATCCCCAGGTGGTGTAGCTGACCTCGATGAGCAGGGCGCCCGGCGCGACCAGCAGGACCTCGTCGCGCAGGAGCGCGGTCAGGCCCTCGATCGCCTGAAAGGCGCCGGCGACCATCAGCATGATGCCGCCGAAGACGATGATGCCGATCCATCCGGTGGCCGGCGGCGCGGTAGCGGCGCCCGGCGGTCGTTCCGTGGCGTAGCTGGACATGACGGCCACTATGGCCGCCGCCTGGTCCGCCCGCCTCATGCCCGCGGGATGAACGCCGTCAATTCTTCGTGCCTCGCCAATACCGGGGCTTGTTGGCGCTCCGCCTGATGTGCTTCGGTGACGGTGGTACCGGGCCGTGGGAACGGCGTCTCCTGCCGGAGGGTGGCGATATGGGCGATTCCGTGGTGCGCGGCCGTGCCGTGCCCGCGCTGGGCGCCCGGCCGTCCGGCCCGCGCCTGCCGCCGAGGCTGCTCTGGCGTGGCCGCCTCGCCGAGCGGCTCGATCAGGGTGTCCGGCAACCGGTGACGCTCGTCTGTGCCGGCCCGGGCTGGGGCAAGACCGCGCTCGCCGGTTCGTGGGCGGCGGCCCGCGCGGTGTCGGGCCCGATCGCCTGGCTGAGCTGCGAGCCGCGGCACAACCATCCGTACGCGCTCTGGTCCGATCTGGTCCTGGCCCTGCGCACCTCCGGCGGCGTTCCGCCCGGGCACCCCCTGCCGGAAGCCGGTCCGTCGCCGGCCGAGGACGGCCTGGACTACGCGGCCCGCGTCGCGGCCGCCGTCGCGGCCCTGCCCGCGCCGGTGGTCCTCGTCCTCGACGACCTGCACCGGGTGACCGACGAGCGGACCCTGGCCGGGCTCGCCGCCCTCGTGGCCCGGCCCGGCGGCCGGCTGCGCTTCGTGCTGATCACGCGGGGGGAGCTCGGAATACCCCTGCACCGCGAGCGCGCCGCCGGCGAGCTCACCGAGATCAGGTCGGCCGATCTGGCGTTCCGGCCGGCCGAGACGGCCGAGTTGTCGGCACAGTCCGGCCGGCGGCTGTCCGCCGAGCGCCTGGCCGACCTGCTGCGCCGCACCGAGGGCTGGCCGGCCGGCCTGCGCCTGGCCATGGAGGCGCCCGAGGGCATCAGCCCGGCCGCCGCCGCCGAGGACTACCTGCTGCGCGAGGTGCTGGCCACCCAGCCCGCCCACCGGCAGCTTTTCCTGTTGCGCACCAGCGTCTGCGACCGGGTCTGCGCGGGCCTGGCCGACGCGCTCACCGGCCAGCAGCACAGCCAGCGGATCCTCGAGGAGCTGGCGGCGGCCAACCTCTTCGTCGAGCGGATCGGCTCCGGCCGGTGGTTCCGCTACCACCCGCTCTTCCGGGCCACGCTGCGTCACCGGGTCACCGTGAGCAAGCCCGGCGAGGTGCCGCGGCTGCACCTGCTGGCCGCCCAGTGGCACAACGGTCAGGGCGACGGCCTGACCGCGCTGCGGCACGCGGCCGCCGCCGGCGACTGGGGCCTGGTCGGCCGGCTGGTCGTCGACCATGGACTGACCCTGGTCGCCTCGGCCGACCACGCCGAGCTGTTCGAGGTTCTGCGCCGCATCCCGTCCGGCCGTCTCGCCGACAGCCCGGAGCTGCTGCTCTGCTCGGCGATCCTGCGCTACGCGCACGGCGACCTGGCCGCTGTCCCGCAGCAGCTGGCCCGGGCCCGGGCCCTGCTACAGACCTACGCCCCCGGTTACCGCGGGCGGGTCGAGCTGGCCGCCGCGGTGCTGGAGTCGGGCACGGTCACCCGGCGCCGCGGCGACATGCCGGCCGTCATCGAGGACACGACGGCGTTGCTGGCCGAACTGACCCGGCTCGACGCCAACGTGCCGTCGTTGCTGCCCTACCGGGCCATGGTCCTCAACAACAAGGGCTCGGCTCTGTTCTGGACCGGCCGGCTCGACCACGCCGACCGCTACCTGTGGGCCGCGGCGTCGGCGGCCCGGGTCACCCGGACGCCGCTCATCGAGATCAACGCGCTGAGCCACCTGGCCCTGCTGGTCCACCGCCAGGGCTCGCCGGCCGAGGCGGCCGGTCACGCCATCGCGGCGATCGAGGCCGCGCGCCGGATCGACGCGCTGACCCACCCGGCCGTCGCGCCGGCCTACCTCGCACAGGCCTTCATCAAGCTCGACCAGGGCGCCGACGTCGACGCCGAGGCGGACCTGCGCCAGGCGTTCATGGCGCTCGGCGAGCATCCGGAGACCGTGATGGCCGGGTTGGCCGCGGTGCTCCGGGCCCGGCTGCTGATCGACCGGGGAGAGCCCGCCGCGGCCCGGACCGTGCTGGCCAAGGCGGCCGCCGAGGCCGGGCCGGAGCAGCACGCGCCGTTGCTCGACCGCTCGTTCGACCTCGCCCGGGCCGAGATCGACCTCGCGCTCGGCGAGCCGGCCGCTGTCGTGAAGCGGTACGCGGCCGGTCCGCTCGCCCCGGCCGAGCAGGTCTGCCTCGCCCGTGGCCACCTGGCGCTCGGCGACTTCACCGCCGCCGAGCAGCTGCTCGCCCTGGCCCGGGAGGGCTCCGACCGGGTGTCGGTGGTCGCGGCGTGGGTGCTCACCGCGCTCGCGGCCGACGCGCACAGCCGCAGCGGCCGCGCCGCCGACGCCCTCGGCCACGCCCTGGCCGCCGCCGAGGCCGACCGCATCCGGCGCCCGTTCCGCCGCCTCGATCCCGAGCGGATGCTGGTGCTGGCGGGCCGGCAGCAGTGGCTCAGCGAGCCGCGGGGGCCGGTCGCCGACGGGGTGCTGGCCGAGATCACCGGCGAGATCCCGGTGCTGGGCGGCCTGCCCTCGGCGGACCCGCTCAGCGAGCGCGAGATCGACGTACTGCAATATCTGCCGACCGTGCTGACGGCCGGGGAGATCGCCGAGAGCCTGGGCATCTCGGTGAACACGGTCAAGGCGCACATGCGCTCGATCTACCGCAAGCTCGGCGCCGGCCGCCGCCGCGAGGCGGTCGTCCAGGCCCGGCAGGCCGGCCTGCTCTGAGGTCGCTCACTCGCGGGGGATGAGGCCGGTGCCCCCGGGAGAGCCGACGCTGGTCACATGACCGAGGCAACCATCCGGACGCAGCCCCCCGACCTGCTCGCCGAGGTGCGGTCCCAGCCGTTCCCCTGGTGGGCCATGCTCGTCACCGGCCTTCTCGGCACCGGCTTCGGCGTCGCCGTGCTCGTCTGGCCCGACATCAGCCTGCGCATCATGGCGCTGCTCGTCGGCATCTGGCTCTTCATGTCCGGCGCCGCCTGGACCGTCGGCGCCTTCATCCCCGGCCGCGGCAAGAGCGCCGGCGAACACGTGCTCACCGGCGTCGTCGGCATCGTGGTGCTGGTCGGCGGGCTGCTCTGCCTGCGCGACCTGGTCACCCGGCTGACCGTGCTGGCCCTGATCTTCGCGGTCACCTGGATCCTCAGCGGCATCGCCGAGGTCATCGCCGCCTACCGGACGTCCGGGGTGCGCCGCGCCGGCCTGATCGGCGTCGGCCTGCTCTCCATCGTGGCCGGTCTGATCCTGCTGTTCGCGCCCGGCCTGTCGCTGACCGCCCTGGTGCTGCTCACCGGCATCAGCAGCATCGTGGTCGGCCTGGGCGAGGTCGTACTCGCGTTCTACCTGCGCCGCACGGCGCACTGAACGATGGGCGCCGTCGCGCGGGCGGTGGCCCTCGTCGCGCTCGGATGGGTGGCCGCGGCGTTCACCATCGCCGTGCTGCCCGGGATCAGCGCCGACGGCGCCGGCGACGTGCTCCTGGTCGCCGTCATCGTCGGCCTGCTCGGCGCCGTGCTGCGCCCGGCCCTGGCCGGGCTGCTGACCTGGATCGGCTGGGCCGGGGTGGTGACCGGCTGGCTCGCCGGCCAGGCGCTCATCGTCTACGGGGCCCTGCTGCTGGCGCCGGGCGTGCACGTCGACGGCTTCTGGCCGGCGTTCTGGGCCGCCTGGATCGGCGCGACCCTGATGGCCCTCGGCCTGTGGCTGGTGACCGCGGGCCAGCCCGGCGTGGTCACCCGGCACCTGATCCGGGCCCACCGCCGGTACCGGCGCGACGTCGTCCGCACCGGCACCCCGGGCCTGGTCATGATCCAGATCGACGGGTTGTCGGCGCCGCTGGCCCGCTGGGCGGTCGAGGCCGGCAATCTGCCCACGCTGAGCCGCTGGCTGCGGACCGGGCACACGCTGACCGAGTGGCACGCCCGGCTGCCGGCGACGACGCCGGCCAGCCAGGCGGGACTGCTGCACGGCGCCAGCGATCAGGTTCCGGCTTTCCGGTGGTACGAGAAGGAGCCCGGCCGCCTCGTCGTGACGAACCGGCCCGCGGACGCGGCCCTGGTCGAGCAGCGGTGCGCCGAGGGCCTGCTCAGCGACGGCGGGGTGAGCATCAGCAACGTCTTCTCGGGCGGCGCGCCGACGTCCCTGCTCACCATGAGCACGGTCCGCTCCGGGCGTGGCCCCGACCGGTACGTCAGCGCCTATCTGCTGGACCCGTTCGGGCTGACCCGCTCGCTGGTGCTGACCGTCGGCGAGATCGTCAAGGAGCTCTACCAGGCCCGGCGCCGCCGATTGCGGGGCGTGGAGCCGCGGATCGGCCGCGACTGGGGCTACGTACTGCTGCGCGGCGCGACGAACGTCCTGCTGCGGCATCTCAACCTGGCGCTGCTGGCCGAGCACGTCATGCGCGGGGCGCCGGCCATCTACTGCGACTTCGTCGACTACGACGAGATCGCGCACCACGCCGGCCCGATCCGGCCGGAGGCGCTGGCCTCCCTCGAGGGCATCGACGCCGTGCTGGCCACGCTGGAGGAGGTCGCGGCGGCGGCGCCCCGGCCGTACCGTTTCGTCGTGCTCTCCGACCACGGGCAGAGCCAGGGCGCCACCTTCGCCCAGCGCTACGGC
Source organism: Actinoplanes sp. NPDC048796 (assembly GCF_040650035.1). Classification (NCBI taxonomy): domain Bacteria; kingdom Bacillati; phylum Actinomycetota; class Actinomycetes; order Micromonosporales; family Micromonosporaceae; genus Actinoplanes; species Actinoplanes sp. NPDC048796. Next base: position 45,432 of record NZ_JBEZGO010000004.1, read on the forward strand.
CTGCGCTTCGAGGACCTGGTCGGCCAGCTCACCACGCCGGGCGAGGTGGTGGCGCTCGAGGAGGACGAACAGGAGGGTCGGGCCCGGGTGCTGCGCCCCGGCGCCGATCGGGCGGAGACCACCATCGGCCGCCCCGAGATCGTCGTCGCCGCCTCCGGCAACCTCGCGCTCGTCTACCTGGCCCGCCTGCCCGGGCGGGTGACGCTGGAGGAGATCGAACAGCGCCATCCGAAGCTCATCGACGGCCTGGTCGCGCACCCCGGCGTCGGCTGGGTCATGGTGCGCTCGGGCCGCGACGGCCCGGTCGTACTCGGCCGCGGCGGCCGCCGGTGGCTCGACGGCGACCGAATCGAGGGCGCCGACCCGCTCGACGGCTTCGGCCCGCACGCCGCCGACGACCTGCGCCGCCACGACGGTCTCGCCCACACCGGTGACCTGCTGGTCAACAGCCTCTGGGACCCGGACACGCAGGAGGTCGCCGCGTTCGAGGAACTGATCGGCTGCCACGGCGGCCTCGGCGGCTGGCAGGACCGGCCGCTGCTGATCCACCCGCGGGAATGGCCCGCGCCCACCGGCCTGACCGGCGCCGACGCCGTACACCGGCTGCTGCGCCACTGGCTCGACGAAAAGGAAGCACCATGTGCCGCTGGCTCGCCTACTCCGGAACGCCCATCCGCCTCGACGAGGTCCTCTACAAGCCCCAGCACTCCCTGATCGATCAGAGCATGCACTCCAAGCTCGGGGTGGAGACGACGAACGGCGACGGATTCGGCGTCGGCTGGTACCCGGTCGACGGGCCGGCCGAGCCGGCCCTGTTCCGCGGGGTCGGACCGGCCTGGAGCGACGCCAACCTGCGCGAGATCGCCGCCGCCACCTCCTCGCCGCTGTTCCTGGCCCACATCCGCGCCAGCACCGGGACGGCCGTGCAGCAGACCAACAGCCACCCCTTCCGGCACGAGAACTGGCTGTGGGTCCACAACGGCTCGATCCGCGACTTCGCCCGCCTCAAGCGCGACCTGGTCCTGGCGATCGACCCCGACCTGTACTCGTCGCTGGCCGGCTCGACCGACTCCGAGGTCATGTTCCATCTGGCCCTGACCTACGGCCTGCGGGACCGGCCGATCGCGGCGGTCGAGCGGATGGCCGGCCTCATCGAGTCGGTGGCCCGGGCCCACGGCGTACCCGATCCGCTGCAGATGACAGTGGCCACCACCGACGGCGACCGGATCTGGGGCTTCCGCTACTCGAGCGAGGGGCACAGCCGGTCCCTGTTCTACAGCACCGACATCTCGGCCCTGCACCAGCTCTACCCTGAGGACAAGCGGCTGCGCGGACTGTCCGACGAGACCCGCCTCGTCGTCTCGGAGCCGCTGGGCGACCTCAAGGGCGCCTGGCAGCCGGTGCCCGAGTCGAGCTGGGGTGTCATTCAGAAGGGCGAGGATGAGATGGGCCGCTTTGAACCGGCTATACCATGATCTGGCGTGGGTTTTCCGCCGCGGAGAAGGCACAGCCTTGACGGTGCTTGTCGCGCACGTGTCGGACCTGCACCTGGGTGCGCACGACCGGCGGGCGGCGGCCGGGCTGGCCGCGGACGTGATGGCGGCCCGGCCCGATCTGACCGTGGTCACCGGGGACAGCACCATGCGGGCCCGGCCGCACGAGTTCCGGCAGGCCCGGGAACTGCTCGACCGGCTGCCGCGGCCGCTGCTCGTGGTGCTGGGCAACCACGACGTGCCGCTGCTGAGCCGGCGGCGCCTGCTCGACCCGTACGGCGCCTATCGAAGCGCGATCACCGACGACCTCGACCCGGTCCGCCGGGTCCCGGGGCTGACCGCGCTCGGGCTGCAGTCGATGCCGCGGTGGCGCTGGAAGAACGGCCGGCTCACCGGCCGCCAGACCGAGCTGGCGGCGGGCGTGTTCGGCCGGGCCCCGGCGGGCGACGTCCGCCTGATCGCGCTGCATCATCCGCCGGGGGAGGGATGGCTGCCGGGCTGGCCGAGGCTGCGGCGCGCCGCCCGGCCCGACATCGTGCTGGCCGGGCACACCCACGTGCCCCGGGTGCTGCCGATGGCCGGCTGCCTGATCGTCGTCGCGGGCACCGCGACCAGCCACCGCACGCGCGGGGTGCCGCACTCGTGGAGCCTGATCTCGATCGCACCCGGCGCCTTCGCGGTCAGCGAGCGCTACCTCGACGACGTCGGCTGGTACACGGCCCGGGTCGTCGACGTGCCCCGCTTCAGTGCAGCAATGTCTTGAGCACGACCAGGCCCGCGCCGAACATGCCGGCCACCAGCGTGGACACCAGGCGCTCGTTCGTCGTGAGCCGGCCACCGGCGCCGATCCGCCAGCCCGCCATGCACAGCAGCACCGTCGTGGTGGCCAGCGAGGCGATCTCGGCGCCGATCAGCGACGTTCCGGTGACCTTCACCGCCAGCAGCACCAGCAGCGGCAGGATCGAGGCCGACACCAGCTCCCAGCCGCTGGTCAGCTGCCGGCGCACCGTGTGCCAGGTCGGGCGGTGGCCCTGGTGGATCCGCTCGGCCACGATCCGGGCGTACCGCTCGGCCGCCCAGTAGATGACCAGCGTGACGATCACCGCCACGACGACCGCCCGCGCGGTCGCGGCGTGCCCGGCGACCAGCACGGCCGCTCCCACGATGAGGCCGTAGATGCCGGAGGCGGTGGCCTCCTCGTCCTCGGCCCGCAGGCGTCTGCTCAACGGTATCCACGTGCGCGCCATGCCACCGAGCCTGGCCGCGATCCCCTTCCGAGGACTCATCCGGCGAGGGTGAACCCATCAGCGGCCCGCCACAGGGATGCTGGATGACGTGCCGAACGAGTTGCGCCGCGCCACCGATCGCCTGGAGGGCCTGATGCTCTTCACTCTGGTCATGACCTTCCTGGCCGGCGCCCCGCTGCTGGGCTGGTGGGCGGGTCAGAGCGCGTACCGGACCGACCTGCGGGCGCAGCGCTGGGAGCAGGCGCACATCTTCCAGGTCGAGGCCGTGCTGCGCGGCGACCCGGTGCCGTCGGTCGGCGGGCGCACCGGCGCCACCCTGACCGCCCGGGCCACCTGGACGGCGCCGGACAACACGCCGCGCGAGGGCGCCGTCCCGGTCACGCCGAACGACACGGCCGGCGGCCGCGTCCCCCTCTGGGTCGACGACCGGGGCACCCCACGGCAACCGCCGCCGCGACGCCAGCCCGCCTCCCAGGGCTTCATGGTCGGCGCCGCCGTCGTCCTGTGCGCCGCCGCGGCCACGGCCGGGCTGCACCGCATCGGCCGCGCCCTGCTCGACCGGCACCGCTACCGCAATTGGGAACGCGAATGGCTCGAGGTCGGCCCGCGCTGGAGCCGCGAGAGCCGCTGAGTCATACCCTCCGGAGGATGCCGGGCGCCCGCCGGAACGGAACGCTCGGGGCCATGGCCGTCCGCTTTTCCGCCTCGCTGCGGCGAGCACTCATCCCGTTCGCGCTGGCGCAGTTCATCTGCAGCTACGCCGGCTCCAACATGAACGTCATGATCAACGACATCAGCGAGGACCTGAACACCACGGTCTCCGGTGTCCAGGTCACCATCACCGTCTTCCTGCTGGTGATGGCCGCGCTGATGATCCCCGGAGGCAAGCTGACCGACCGGTACGGGCGTAAGCGGTGCCTGACCGTGGGCCTGCTCATCTACGCCGTGGGCGCCCTGCTGAGCGCGGCCGCGCCCGGCATCTGGGTCCTCGTGCTCGGCAACTCCATCCTGGAGGGCGTCGGCACGGCCCTGCTCATCCCGCCCGTCTACATCCTGACCACGCTGCTGTTCACCGACATGGCGTCGCGGGCGCGGGCGTTCGGCGCGATCAGCGCGATGGGCGGCATCGGCGCGGCCACCGGCCCGCTGATCGGCGGCTTCATCACCTCGTTCTTCAGCTGGCGGGTCGCCTTCCTGTTCCAGGCGGCGATCGTCATCCTGATCGCCGTGCTGTCCCGCCGCTGGGTCACCGACCCGCTGCCGGCCGACCCGAACATGCCGTTCGACGTCCGCGGCGCCATCACCTCGGCGCTCGGCCTGGTCCTGGTGGTCAGCGGCATCCTGGCCGCCGACAACAACCTGGCGCTCTGCGCCGGCATGGTGATCGCGGGCATCCTCGTCCTGGCCTGGTTCTTCGTCTCGGTCCGGGCCCGCGAACGCGCCGGCAAACCGGTGCTGCTCTCGATGGTCCTGTTCAAGAACAAGACGGCCAACCTCGGCATGATCACCCAGAACCTCCAGTGGCTGATGCTGATGGGCACGTCCTTCGTGGTCTCGGCCTACCTCCAGGTGGTACGGGGATACAACGCGATCGAGACCGGAGCCATCTTCACGGCGACGACGGCCGGGCTGCTGCTGTCCTCGCTGGGTGCGGAACGCTTCGCCCGCCGGCGCACCCAGCGCACGCTGATCGTGGCCGGCTTCGTCATCGCCGTGCTGGGCATCGCGATCCTGGTCCCGATGGTCAGCACCATCGACGGCGCCTGGGCGTTCGTCCCCGGCCTGTTCGTGAGCGGCTTCGGCCTGGGCGCGATGCTGACGCCGTCGGTGAACGTGGTGCAGTCCGCCTTCGGCGAGGAGTTGCAGGGCGAGATCTCCGGCCTGTCCCGCAGCGTCTCCAACCTGGGCTCGTCCCTGGGCGGCGCGATAGCCGGCACGATCCTGGTCGCCGGCCTGGCCGCCACCCCGGGCCGCAACTACGCCCTGGCCATGATCGCCGTAGCCGCGGCCGGCGTCCTCGGCCTGGCGGCGGCCCTGGCCCTACCCCGAGGCCGCGTCGCCACATGACAACGCGTCGGCCCGGCGGAGCTGGTCGCTGCGGTGCCGGCGCCCGCGATGCCGGTGGTGCTCGCGGTCGGTTCCGCATCCGGCCCGACGGCTCCGCCCGCCGCCGTGCCGCGGGTGTGTGGAGCCCGCGGGCTCGGTAAGCGCATGCGCCGGCTCCGGCTCCTCCTGCTCATCGCGGCCGCACTCGCCGTGGTCGCGGGACGGCGGGGTGCGCCAGCCGCCGGGGCAGTGGCTGGTCGGGCCGCTGATCCGCGCTGCCATGATCGTGCGGGCCGTGTCAGCGGGTGGGTGGGGGTGCCGGCTCGGGAGTGGGGGCTCGCCGGTGGGTGACGACCTGGTCGTAGGGGCCGCGCTCCTGTTCGCGGGCCAGCAGGGCGAAGGCCCGGGCATCGGCCTCGGTGGGGCGTTCGGGGTCGAGGGCTCGCGGCCACAAGCGCGCATGACGGACGGCGGCGGCCTCCGCCGCGTACACCAGGATGTTGCTCAGGAGGTAGAGCAGGGTGAAGGCGGCCGCCACCGTGGCGAACGCGCCGTACACCGGGCCGGCCCGCCGGGCCATGCCGGGCAGCACCGACGCGCTCAGGCTCAGGACCAGGGCGATCGCCACGCCGCCGGGCAGCGCGGCCGGCCACAGGGCCCGCAGCGGGGCCGGGCGGGCCAGCAGCAGCTTGGCCACCGCGGTCAGGGTCAGGCCGGCGACCAGCGCGCTTCCCGCCAGCACGACCGTCGCCGTGGCGGCGGCGGCCGCGGTGCCGATCAGGACGACCAGCAGGGCCGCGAAGACGCGCAGGAGCCAGGCGAGCATGCCGTGGCGTTCGCGGAAGGGAACGGCGGCCAGGTGGTTCAGCGTCCGGTAGGCCGAGAAGACCACGCCGGCGCCGGTGAACAGCAACGTGCCGAGGCCGACGGCCAGGGCCACGTACGACGAGGGAAGCTCTCTCTGGATGTCGTCGGCCAGCGTCGGCGGGACGATGGCCTCGATCAGCTCCGCCAGCAGCTCCGGGCGGTTGGCCAGCACCTGGGTCAGCGCCGCCACCCCGAGCAGCAGCAACGGGAACAGGCTGAGGAAGCCGTAGTACGTGATCAGCGCGGCCTCCCGCGCGCCGCCGTCGTCGAGGTATTTGCGGACGACGGCGTGGGGGAAGCCCAGGACGGCGTGCCGCCGCTGGAGGTCGTCGAGGCGGCGGAGCAGCGCGGCCGGGGTCAGCAGGTTCCCTTCAGCGCGTCGACCAGGTTCGTTCCGGCCGTACGGACCTCGTTGACCGCCGTCCGGACCGCGCCCAGGTCGGCCGGCCGTCCCCGCAGCGCCGCGCCGAGCTGGTCGGTCGCCGTGCGCAGCGCGTCGGCCTGCGGCTTGAACTGGGCCTGGGCGTCCGCGACGACCTGGTTCAGGTCGTCGCGCAGCTGGGCCAGCAGGGTCCGCATCTGGCTCACGCCGGTCTCCGACACGTTGGTGTCGCGGATGTGGTTCACCGTGTTCTGCGCGGCGTCCACGCTCTCGCACACGGCCGGGGCGGCCGAGGCCGCGCTGTCCGAACAGCCGGCCAGGGCACCGAGGAACAGCAGCACAATCACCAGTCGCTTCATGTCTGCCACGATCCGCCGCCGGGGCCGCGGGCTCCTCGCCCGCGCGGGATGAGGTGGCCGCCGGTGCGCCATTCGACGATGGGGGCATGGCGATCGGACCGGTACAGCTCATCGTGCTCGGCTTCAGGCGCCCGGACTTCCACGCCGAGATCGTCGACGAGCTTGAGCGGCTTCGCCGGTCCGGCACGGTACGGGTCATCGACGCGCTCGCCGTCTACAAGGGCCCCGGCGACGAGATCGAGGTCGAGCACCTGAACGACCTCACCCTGGACGAGGCGGTCGAGCTCGGCAGCCGGGTCGGCGCCCTGGTCGGCCTGGACATCGAGGGGGAGCCGGGCATGGTGGCCGGCACCGCCGGCGACCCCGGCGACGGCGACGGCGACGCCTGGGATGTGATCGGGGAGATCCCGCCGGACAGCGCGGCCGCCCTGGTCCTGCTGGAACACCACTGGGCCGCGCCGCTGGGCGACGCCGTCGCCCGGGCCGGCGGGTTCCGGCTGTCGGACGGCTTCATCAGCCCGGTCGACCTGGTCGAGGTGGGCCTGCTCAGCCCCGAGGAGGCGCTTCCGGTGCTCGGATCGCGCCGGATGGCCCACCCGAAAGGGCGGCGGACCGCCCGGCGGGTCAGCCGGCGGGCGGCGCGCCGCCGTTGAAGGCCAGCCGCCGGAGCCGGGCCCAGTCCAGGTCCGGCCGGGCCGGGGGCACACCCGGCCGGTGCCTGGGCACCCGGACGCGCAGCGCGCCGGGGCGGATCGTGCACCGCACCGGCGTGGCCAGCACGAGCGCCTCGCCGTCCACGCCGACCGGCAGTTCGGCCACGTCGGCGTCGATCACGGCCTCGGTGACCTCCCGGGTCGCGACCGAGCGGGCCCGGCCGCCGGCGCTGATCAGGGCGGCCGCGTCGCGCGCGCCCCGCACGGTCACCGCCAGCACGCCGAGGACGCCCTGGTCGAGCCGGGTCCGCCGGCCGGATCCGCTCGCGTACGGGTTGTTGCTGACCAGCACCGCCTGCGGCCCGCTGAGCGTGCCGTCGCCGGTGGTCAGCCGCAGCGGCCGGTCCTCGGTCAGCACCGCCGGCAGCATCTCCAGCGCCGTGCCGATCTTGTCGTCGCGGTAGGCCGCGCTCTGTACGATCTCGGCGTACGCCCCGAACGAGGCGTTGTTGACGAAGATCCGGTCGCCGATCACGCCGAGGTCGATGCGCACCTCGACCCCGTCGGTGAGCGCGTCCAGGCAGGTGGCCGGGTCCTCCCGGTCCAGGCCGAGGTCGAGCGCGAAGTGGTTGCGGGTGCCGGCCGAGATGACCAGGAACGGCAGGCCGTGCTCGGCGGCGATCCCGGCCACCAGGGCCTGGGTGCCGTCGCCGCCGGCCACGCCGAGCAGGTCGGCGCCGTCGCGGACCGCCTGCCGGGCGACATCGGCCACGTCCACGGCCGCGCCGTCCAGCAGGTACACCTCGGCGCCGAGGGTGCGGGCCCGGTCGGCCAGACGGAAGCGCTCGACCTTGCCGCCGCCGGAGCGTGGATTCATGATCAGGTACGGTCGGCGGGGCGGCTCCGACTCGTACTCCTCGGGACCGCTCGTGGCCGTCGTGAGCGCCCGTCGCCCGGCGGCGACCGCACCCGCCCACAGCAGCCCGAACAGGAACACCACCCAGACCAGGTTCGCGCGCGCGAACAGCACGGCCACGGTCAGCGGCGCCAGGACCACGACGGCCCCGGCCAGCCAGCGCAGCACCCCGTGGTGGGTGAGGAACCACCACGCGGCGGCCAGGCCGGCCGCGACCCCGGCGATGCCGGTGATCAGCAGCGCGAGGCTGCCCCGGATCCCCGCCGCGGCGAGGACGAGCACTCCGGCGGCCGCGATCAGGACGAAGGCGAGCCGCGCCAGCCAGCGTTCGGACATGACACCAGCCTCGGCCCGGCCCGGGCCCCGCACCTCATACCAGCGGGATGAGGTGCGGCCGAAGGCGTGGGGGGACCGTCATCGTCAGCCTCTCCTGCAGAAGGGACCATGCCGTGCCGACGACCCAACGCCTGCGGCACCCCGCCGAGATCCCCATGTTCATCTTCATGGTGGTCCTCAACGTGATCATCATCTGGGCGATCCTTCAGGCGGCCATCACGCTGCCGTTCCTGCCCGACCGGATCCGCGAATCGGGCTGGGGCACGACGATCCGTTCCGCCTTCATCGCGCTGCTGCTGCTCGTACCGGCTCTCGTGGTGATCCGCGAGACGCAGCGCGCCTCGATCCGCGGCGGCGCCGTCGAGCTCAGCCCGCGGCAGTACCCGGACCTCTACGCGATAGTGGACGAGTTCGCCGCCAAGCTGGCCCTGCCCCGGCGGCCCAGCATCTACCTGGCCAACGGCAACGGCACCCTCAACGCCTTCGCCGCTCAGGCCACCGGCCACGACTACGTGGTGATCGCCAACGAGCTGTTCGTCAACCTGCGCCACGAGAACCGGGCCGGGCTGCGGTTCATCCTCGGGCACGAGGTGGGGCACATCAAACTGCACCACGTCGCGCTCTGGTACCAGCTCGCCGTCGCCTACTCGGAGCGGATCCCGATCCTCGGCCCGACACTGTCGCGGCTGCGGGAGTACTCGTGCGACCGGCACGGCGCCCACCTGTGCCCGGACGGCGCGACCGGGCTGGTGCTGCTGGCCGGCGGCCGGTACACGGAGAACACCGTGGACATCCCCGAGCTGGTCCGGCAGGGCAAGCGGCTGCACGGCTTCTGGGTCGGGCTGGCTCAGCTGCCGATGTCCCACCCGTTCACGGTGCGCCGCCTGGAACGGCTCGTCTCGCTCGGGATGCTGCGGTCATCCGCGACGGATGACGTGCGGTCCGTCCACCGCGTAACAGGCTGATCGTCATGGATCTCGAACACTCGCACGAGAAGGCGGCCCGCAAACTGGACGCCGAGCACGCCCTGAAGCCCTGGCAGGTCGAGCTGCTCAAACTCCAGAAGCACCTCGAGATCCAGAACCTGCGGATGATCGTGCTCTTCGAGGGTCGCGACGCGGCCGGCAAGGGCGGGGCGATCCGCCGGGTCACCCGCTTCATGAACGAGAAGCGGTACCGGGTGGTCGCCCTGGGCCGGCCCACCGAGGAGCAGCGCTCCCAGTGGTACTACCAGCGCTACGTGGCCCAGTTCCCGGCCGGCGGCGAGATGGTCCTGTTCGACCGCAGCTGGTACAACCGCGCGATGGTCGAGCAGGTCTTCGGATTCTGCACGCCCAAGGAGTACATGGACTTCCTCGACGGGGTCACCGGATTCGAGAAGGACCTCGTACGCACCGGGACGATCCTGGTCAAGCTGTACTACAGCGTGACCCGTGAGGAGCAGGCCCGCCGGTTCGAACGCCGCCGGACCGATCCGCTGCGGCAGTGGAAGCTCAGCGAGATCGACCTGCAGGCGCAGGACCGCTGGGACGACTTCACCAACCGCAAGTACGACATGTTGCGGCGCACCGGAACACCGATGGCGCCGTGGACCATCGTGCGCTCCAACGACAAGCAAAAGGCACGGCTGAACACCATGAAGGTCATCCTCAACGCCGTCGACTACAAGCACCGCGCTCCCGACCTCGACTTCACGCCGGATCCGCGGATCGTCGTGCCGGGCGACGAGGAGGTCGCCCTGATGGAGGGAGGCACGTGGTCATGACCGACGCGACATACCAGGTCAGGGTCTCCGGGGTGATTCCCGAGGAACTCCTGGAGGAACTGCGCGACCTGACGGTCAGCGTGGAACCGCCGGAGACGATCCTGCACGGCTCGCTGCCGGACCAGTCGGCGGTGGTGGGGCTGATCTCCCGCATACACGGCCTCGGACTGCGCCTGATCGAAGTCCGGCGCATTCCACCTTCGCAAGAATCCTGATTGGGGACGGACATGTCCGAGACACAGGCAAGGTCCAACTACACCGGGGACGAGGCGTACGCCGCGTCGCGCCGCCGCACCGCGGAACCGACCGCGTGGGTCGGTGTGGTCATCTTCGCCGCCGTGATGCTGCTGCTGATGGGCGGCTTCCAGATCATGGAGGGCATCGTCGCCATCTTCCGCGACGACTACTACCTGACGACCAGCCGCGGGCTCGTGCTCACCCTCGACTACACGGCCTGGGGCTGGACCCACCTGATCATCGGCCTGATCGCGGTCGGCACCGGCATCGGCATCTTCGCCGGCCAGACCTGGGCCCGCGTGGTCGGCATCATCATCGCCAGCGTGAGCGCCCTGGCCAACGCGGCGTTCCTGCCGGCCTACCCGATCTGGTGCGCGATCCTCATCGCGATCGACGTCCTGATCATCTACGCGCTCGCGGTGCACGGCCGCGAGGTCAAGTGAGCGTTGCCGTGTCACGCTCGCTCAACTGGCTGAGGCTGGCCGGCGGGGTCCTCGCCATCGTGGTCGGTGTCGTCGCGTACGCCTGGCCGGAGGCCACCCTGAGGGTCGTGGCCGTCCTGTTCGGCCTCAACCTGCTGATCGCGGGCGTCGTGCGCACGGTGACGCTGCTGATGAGCCCCGGGTACCCGGTCCTGAACCGGGTGCTCGGGATCATCCTCGGTGTGCTGACCGCCCTGCTCGGCATCCTGTGCATGCGCAACGTCGTCGCCTCGCTGGGCATCCTGCTGCTGATCGTCGCCCTGGGCTGGATGCTCGACGGCCTGGCCGAGATCTTCTCCACGGTCGGCAACGGCGAGTCCGGCGGCAGCTGGCGCATCGGCCTGGGCCTCGTCGCCGTCCTGGCCGGCGTCGCCCTGCTGGTGTGGCCCGGCATCGGCCTCAAGGCTTTCCTCTTCTTCGGCGCCACGGTCCTGGTCTTCGTCGGTATCTGCCTGGTCTTCGTTTCCATCGCCCGCCTGCGGGCCCGGCCGGAAGGCGCCTACTCGTGACCACTTCCCGTCCCGGCCTGAGTATCGGCCCGACCAGCGAGTTCACTCTCTTCTTCCACGTGCGCCCGGGTCACGGCCCGGCCCTGCGCGAGGCGCTGCGCGAGCTTCAGGCGGCGCCCGGCTACCGCGACGGCGACTACGACCTGCCGATCGCGACCATCCACGAGGCGCGGTTCGTGCCGTTCGACGACGACACGAGGCTGCTGTTCGCGACGAGCTTCGACGGGTCGTGGGACGCCTACATGGACGACTTCGCGGCCAAACCGCTGAAGCTGTTCGACGCGATCTTCCGGCACGTGGAGGGCTACGACGGGCTGCCGGACCTCGAGGCGGTCAAGAAGTTCATCCTCAGCGCGCAGCTGACCGCCGGCGGTTACTCGCGCAACTACGGCGGCACGGTCAAGGAGATCCGCAAGGCCGAGCGGGTGAACCGCGCTTTCCAGGCGGTGCTCGACGACCCGGCGGCGGCCGAGGCGCTTCAGGCGCCGGCCCTGGCCCCGCTGCTCGCCGAAGCCGCCGACTGAGGCCGGGGAGCCCGCCCATGTCCGACCACATCTCGGGTCCCCGCGCGCTCGCCGAGCCGATCGCCGACATCACCGACGTGTACGCCTTCCCCAGCCCCGAGGCGCCGGGCCACCTCGTGCTGGTGATGAACACCCTGCCGTTCGCGCCCTTCGACGCCCGGCACTCGGACGGCCTGATCTACCGGTTCCGGCTCAAGCCGCTGCCCGACGGCGTACCACTGGTCATCGATGCTGTCTTCTCCGCTTCGGGCGAGATCGAATGCCAGGGACCGGTTCCCGTGGTACGGGCGTTCGGCGGGCCGCGCTGGGACCCGTTCATCCTCGACGCGCCGGCCGCCCTGCGGACGGTGGCGGCCGGGAAGCTGGCCTTCACCGACCCGTCGGCCATCTATCTGGACGGCAAGAACGTCCTGAGCCTCGTCCTCGAGATCGACTGCACCGGCCACACCCTGCTCGGGGTGGTGGCCGAGACGCTGACCCGGGGCCGGCTGAACGTGCGCATCGAGCGCACGGGCCGGCCCGAGGTGAAGAACCTGCTGCTCGGCCCGAAGCAGTTCGACCAGGTCAATCGCGACCTGGAGATCCGCGACCTCTACAACATGGAGGACGCGTTCCACCTGGCCGACGGCTACCTCGGCGCCTACCGGGCCCGGCTCGACGCCAACCTGGCCTTCTGGGACGGGCTCGACGGCCGGACCGACTGGCCGGCCGGACCGGACGGGCGCCACCCGCTGACGGACTTCTTCCTGGCCGACCATCTCGTCGTCGACGTCACCAAGCCGTACCAGGAAAGCGGCTCCTTCCTCGAGATCGAGCGGGCCCGGCTGGCCGGCACCGCCCATCGCACCTGCGGCGGGCGTGCCCTCAACGACGACGCCATGGACACCTTCTTCACCTTCCTCGTCAACGGCGGCCGCGGCCCGGTGATCCGCGACGGCGTCGACCGGTCGAGCCGGCCCGCCACCAGCACGTTCCCGTACCTGGCCGAGCCGAACCCGGACCCGCCCAAGCCACCCGCACACCTCTAGGACCGCGATGGACCTCGACCTTGACGACATCCAGGCCGGCGCGCTCCACGAGCGGCCCTCACCGTACGTCGGCACGTACCTCCTGCTGCGGGTGAACGACCCGCGCGACGGGCGCCGGCTCGTCCGGCGGCTCGTCCCGCTGCTGTCGCCGGCCCGCGCCGGCGACGCGTGGCTGACCGTCGCCTTCACCTACCACGGGCTCGAGGCGCTCGGCGTGCCGCCGGAGTCGCTGGCCAGCTTCGCCCCCGAGTTCCGGCAGGGCATGGCCGCCCGCGCCGGCATCCTCGGCGACGTCGGCGGAAGCGGCCCGGAGAACTGGGAACCGCCGCTCGGCGGCCCGGACGTGCACATCGCGCTGGCCACCCTGGCCCCCGACCAGGCGAGCCTGGACGAGGCGGTGGCGAAAGCCCGCGCGGTCCGCGACGACTTCCCCGGCGTCGAGGTGATCTGGCAGCAGGACTGCTATCAACTGCCGACCGGGCGTACGTCGTTCGGCTTCCGGGACGGCATCGGGCAACCGGCCGTCGAGGGCGTGGGGGAACACCCGGGCGAGACCCCGATCAAGGCGGGCGAGTTCATCCTCGGCTACCCGGACGAGACCGGCGGGCAGGCGCCGGTGCCCATCCCCGAGGTGCTGGGCCGCAACGGCACGTACGTGGTCTTCCGCAAACTGCACACACGCGTCGCCGCCTACCGCCGCTACCTGCGCGACCGCGCGGCCGACCGGCGGGAGGAGGCGCTGCTCGGCGCCAAGATGGTCGGCCGCTGGCCCAGCGGGGCGCCGCTGTCGCTCGCGCCCGAGGCCGACGATCCCTCACTCGGCGCCGATCCGAAGCGCAACAACGATTTCCGGTACGGCGACGACCTCCGCGGCCTCAAGTGCCCGGCCGGGGCACACGCCCGGCGGGCCAACCCCCGCGACGCCCTCGACGTCGAGGGCACGGTCGACGTACGCCTGCACCGGATGATCCGCCGGGGCACCAGCTACGGGCCTCCGCTGCCCGACGGCGTGCTCGAGGACGACGGCGCCGACCGGGGCATCATCTTCGTCTTCGCCGGCGCCCACCCCCACCGCCAGTTCGAGTTCGTCAAGACGCAGTGGCTCAACGACGGGATCTTCATCGGCGCGCCGCGGGAGAGCGACCCCCTCGTCGGCCGGGGCGGCGACTTCACCGTCCCCCGCCGGCCGATCCGCCGGCGGCTGCGTGACGTACCACCCTTCGTCGTCACCCGCGGCGGCGAGTACTGCTTCGCGCCCAGCCTCAGCGCCCTGAAGTGGATCGCCGACCTTGGAGAGATGCCATGACCACCACCGACCGCTGGAAGTCCCTCGACTTCGGGCCGCCCGCACCGGACGACGGCGATCCGGCCGAATCCGTCCGGCTCGACTACGTCTCCGGCGGCGCGATCGCGGTCATCACCCTGAACCGGCCCGGCGCCGACAACGCGATCAGCACCGAGATGGGCGCCCGGCTCACCGAGGTCCTGGAGACCATCGCCGTCGAGCCGCCGGTCCGCGTCGCGATCCTCACCGGCGCCGGCACCCGGGCCTTCTCGGTCGGCAGCGACCTGCGTCAGCGCCGGAGCATGACCAAGCAGCAGTGGCTGCGCCAGCGCCAGGACTTCGACCGCACCCTTTACACGCTCCGGCAACTCCGCAAACCGATCTTCGCGGCGGTCAACGGCATCGCCTACGGTGGCGGCTCCGAGATCGCCCAGAGCACCGACTTCATCATCGCCGCCGGCAACGCCACCTTCGGCCAGCCCGAGGCGATGATCGGCCTGTCGGCCGGCGGCGGCTCACCCGCCCTGCTGCCCCGGCTGCTGCCGCCCGGCCGGGCCCTGCAGATGCTGATGACCGGCGAGCCGATCACCGCCGACGAGGCGTACCGGCTGGGCCTGGTCACCGAGGTCCACCCGCCGGGCGACCTGATGCCGGCCGCGATGCGCATCGCCGAACGGATCGCGAGCAACTCGCCGACAGCGGTCCAGGCGGTCAAGCGGGCGGTACGGATGGGCGAGGGCCAGCCGATCGAACAGGCCATCGCGATCATGATGGAGGCCCACTGGCGCTCGGCCGTGCACCCCGACCGGGCCGAGGGCATCGGCGCGTTCAACGACAACCGTGATCCGCACTTCCAGGACGCCGACTACTGACCCGTCAGGAGCGCCGCCGATGACCACCACCTCCACCTCCTCCCTCGTCATGATCAAAGACGCGCCGTTCAACGCCGAAGCTCCCCATTCCGGCTTGATCGGTCCCACGACACCGACGGAGCTCCACTACGTACGCAGCAATTTCGCCCTTCCCGACCACGACGGCACCCTGACCGTGGGCGGGGCGGTCGACCGGTCCCTGACCCTGACCGTGGACGACCTGCGGGCCCTGCCGCCGGTGACGCGGGCGGTCACGCTGGAATGCGCCGGAAACGGCCGGCTCGACATGCGGCCGCTGCCGACGGGGGAGCCGTGGGGCGGATACGCGGTGTCCACGGCCGTCTGGACGGGCGCCCGCCTGGCCGACGTGCTGGCCCAGGCCGGCCCGCGCGCGGAGGGCGTCGAGCTGCGCTGCGAGGGAGCCGACCGCGGCAAGTACCACCTGGCGTCGGTGCTGGAGCCGGCCGACGCCGAGCTGACCTTCGTACGATCGCTGGCGCTGTCGCACGCGAGCGACCCGGCGGCCGACATCCTGATCGCGTACGAGATGAACGGGGAACCCCTCAGACCGCACCACGGCGCCCCGTTCCGCCTGGTCGTGCCGCACTGGTACGCGGTGGCCTCGGTGAAGTGGCTGCACCGCCTGGACGTGATCACCGAGCCGTTCGCCGGCGAGTTCCAGACCGGCCACTACGTCTACCAGTGGCCCGACCGCCCGGCCGAGCCGGTGACGCTCATGCGCGTCCGGGCCCGGATCACCGACCCCCAGCCCGGCGCGACCCTCCCGGCCGGGGTGCACATGATCCACGGCAAGGCGTGGTCCGGCGCCGGCCCGATCACCGAGGTCGGCCTGAGCTTCACCGGCGAGAGCGAATGGCTGCCGGCCACTGTGGAGCTCGCCCGCGGCCCCTACCAGTGGCAGGACTGGAGCTTCCGCTGGGAGGCCACCCCGGGCCGGCACAGCCTGCGCGCCCGCGCCCGCGACGCCGCCGGCAACGTCCAGCCCGAGGTCTCACCGTGGAACCGCCTCGGCTACGGCAACAACGCGGTCGAGCTCTCCTACGTCGAGGTCCGCTGACCCTCCACCGGTCCTGATCGTCGATGATGGCCGTGTGCGTGATGAGGTGGCGGACGTTCGGCGTTTCGTGGCGGCCCTGGGCGACATCAGGGCCCGCCTGTTCCGCGACCTGGCGCCGGTCGCGGACGTGGCGGGGCTGCTCGCCGCCGTCCGGGCCACCCGCGAGTTGCCGCGGAGCGGATCGACGATCAGCGGCCTCGAGTACCGGGTCCACGGGGCCGGTTGCCGCATGACCGCTTCCGACGGCCGGCAGGTCGACGTGGACCTGGTCCGCGACCCGGTGACCGGCGAGTGGGCGGAGGTGTTCGACGGCTGGCGCGTTCACTGGTTCCTCGGCGAAGCCGTCAGCGGAGCCCAGCGGGCCGCGCGGCTCACCGCGGCGTGCGGGGAACTGGCCCGGCGAGGGGAGCTGCGCGAGGTCGTACCCGAGCGCTGGTTCGCACTGCTAGAGTGCCGGACGGTCGACGGGGACGGGGGTTCGGGTGACGGTTTTCGGCTGCCGGGTCTGTGGAAGTGAGCTGACGGTTCCGGTGTCGAAGGTGGCTCTTCCGGTGCACGCGCACCAGAAATACGGGAACGGGCCGGGTTCGCTCGAGGCGGTGCTGGAACCCGGGACGTACGCGGTGGATCCGCTGCCGTTCGGTGAGCCCTGGCGGCGCTGGGAGGAGCTGGGGAGCGGCGAGGCGGAGGCGCTCGGCTGGTACGCCCCGACGTTCGGGGTTTCCAGCGGGCCGTCCGGCCGGGTGCTGCTCGCGCCGGGGGACGCCCGCCACGCGGTCATCGATCCGGCGCTGGTGGGCGACACCGCGTGCTGCGGGCTGGACGGCCGGGAACCCAACATGGTCTGCGTCTCCTGCCGGACGCCGGTGGCCACCCGGATCGACGACTGCGGGCTGCGGCACGCGGTGTGGCTGCACCCGCCGGCGACCCACGTCATCCAGGAGGGGCCCGGGCCGCATCCGGCGCTCGACTGGGAAGAACTGTTCGACCGGCGGCCCGGCGTTCCCGCGCTGGAACCGGAAGGTCACTGGAACCCGATGTGGGAGGCGGCCGTCGCCTCGGCGCTGGCCCATCTGCTGGCCGCCACGGGCGGCGACCCCATCCGGATCCCCGATCATCGGGTGGCCGGGATCTTCCAGCCCGTACTCGACCGTCTCCTCGGCCCCGCTGTCTCGGAGCCGGAGCTCACCCTCGTCCTGGCCGGACCCGGCCTGCCCGCCGCCGGCGGCGACGTCGCGCTCGTCCCGGACCATCCGCAGACCGGCGAGTACTGGCCGGTGGCCCCACCCGTGACGCCCGTGCCGCTGGCCTGGGACGCCTGGCGGTACCTGGCCTTCCACCGCGATCCGAAGCCGGTCGGGCGCTCCGTCCCGGTCCCGCCGGAGGCGCCGCCGCCCCGGCTTCCCGATCATCACCTCCGGCCGGACGGGCGGGTCTTCCTCCGCGTGCTGGCCCGGC
Organism: Actinoplanes sp. NPDC048796; assembly: GCF_040650035.1. Lineage (NCBI taxonomy): Bacteria > Bacillati > Actinomycetota > Actinomycetes > Micromonosporales > Micromonosporaceae > Actinoplanes > Actinoplanes sp. NPDC048796. The sequence goes on from NZ_JBEZGO010000004.1 coordinate 62,969, forward strand.
TGCCCCAGGTCAGGCAGCCCCGGCTCCGTGCCATCTATGAACGGGGCAGTTTCTTCGGCTACAGCTACTACTCCTTCTAGGGTGCGGCGATGGATGAGGCATGGGCCGAGCGGTGGCGCGATGACACTCGTACGGCGATAGCGGCGTTTCTCGGCACCTTCGAGGCCCGGTTCGGATTTCCGCCGGGGGAGCACGAGGTCAGCGGCCCCCTCCGCCGCGGAGTTGGCCAGATTGTCCGGTGACCTGCTGACCTTCCACCGGGCCGTGGCGGACGCCGATGGCGCCACCGAGGTGGCCGCGAATCTGCGGGACTTCCTGACGTCCCCGCGGCGGGAGCTCACCGGAGACGAGTTCACATGAGTGTGCTGGGGGAGTTCCGCCGGATGTCGCCGGCGCTTCTGGAGGAGATCAGGGCGGACCCGGCGAACGCCTGGAACCGGGTCGGCGCGCTCGACGACATGCTGGACCTCGATCGGGCCTGGGAAAGGCTGGCCGACCTCATGGACCGGTCGGGCTTTCCGCTCAACCCGATCACCGGCGGAGTGCCCTTTCCCGACGAGCGCCATGACTTCGGGTCGTCCCTGACCGCGAAGCAGGTCAAGGCGGCGGCGGAACACTTGTCGGTGACACCGTTCGGGGCCTTGGAGGTCCATCTGCGGCCACTGCTCGAGACCGAGGAGCCGCACGGCGGCCACGTCGACGAGAGAAGAGCGCGGGCCATCCGCGACAGGCTCGCGCTGGCGTACTTCCTGTTGGTGGGGTTCTACCGGACAGCCGCGGCCGAGGGGCAGGCCACAGTCTTCTGGGCCGCCTGACGCCACTCTCTCCGATGTCGGCCAGGTTCGGCGGCGCCGCCGCCGTGTATTGCCGCGACGGCGGGCGCCGTTCAGAACGCCGGGCCTGGCGCCGGCTCAGGTCGGAGACGGCTCGGGGCCGGGGCGACCGGTCGAGGGCGGGCCGTCCCAGGGGCCGGGTTCCCGTCCTTGACCCGGTTGCGGCGGTGTGCCGGGACCAGGGTCGGAGCCGGCGCCAGTACCGGAGCCAGGACCAGGAGCGGGACCAGGACCAGGAGCGGGACCAGGACCAGGGCCAGGAGCGGAACCGGGGCCAGGAGCGGGGCCGGGGCCGTAGCCGGGCGGGGTGGGGCCTGGGCCATAGCCGGGTTGAGGGGTGGTGGGTGGGGTTGCGTTCGGGTCGGGGGGTGGGGGTGGGGCCAGTTCCGCGTTCAAGGCGTCCAGGACCGTGTAGACCTGCGGGCGCAGCAGGCGCCAGTCTCGCGCGGCGGCCTGGGCGTCGCTCTCGTCGTCGATGGTGGCTATCAGGTCGCGGAGCAGGACGGCGATCTGGTTCGCCGTGGCCTGGCGGGTGGGGTCGGTGGTGCGCGAGGACAGCGACTCCCAGCGGGTGATCAGGGCGATCAGGTCGTCCCGGACCGGCGGCCAGGCCAGGCGGCGGTCGGCGAAGGTGGCCGTCTCCAGGACCCGGGGGATGCCGCGGTCCAGCAGGGCGCGGGTTTCGGCGGTCAGGCCGTCCAGTTCGGTGTCCCAGGAGTCCTTCTTGCGGGTACGGGCGATCAGCACCGCCGCGATCACCCCGCCCACGGCCAGGAAGAGCAGGAACCAGGCGAGCAGGCTGCCGGAGTCGCTGTCGTCCGAGGCCGGCACCGCGGCGGCCGCCGAGGACGACTTGGCGGTGGCCGCCGGAGGCTGCTCGGCGGCGGCGGTCGTGGTGCGTGTCGGCTCGGGCTCGGCGGTCTGCGGCGGTTCGGTGGTTCGCGGCGGTTCGGCCGTCTGCGCAGGCTTGGTGGTCCGCGGCGGCTCCGTGGTCCGCGGCGGCTCCGTGGTCCGCGGTGGTTCGGTGGTGCGGGCGGGCTCGGTGGTACGGGTCGGTTCCGGGTCCTGCGTGCGAGTGGCCTCGGCCCGGGTCCGGGTCGGCTCGGCCTCCTCGGTGGAGTCGCCAGTGGGCTCGCCGGTCGACTGGGGGCGGTCGAGGGTGACGGACGGCCGGGTGGAGGGCAGCGAGACCCCACCATCCCCGTCGCCGCCGCAGGCCGTCAGGGGCATGAGGGCGGCGGCGGTGATCATCCCGCCCAGGAGGGTGCGCGTCAGAGCTCTCATCATCAGGCCACGATGTGCAGGTCGTGGCTGGTGTTGTTCAGCCGGCGGCCCGCGTTCTCGGTGACCGTGACGATGTCCTCGATGCGGACGCCGAAGCGGTCCGGCAGGTAGACGCCCGGTTCGATGGAGAAGCACATGCCGGGCACCATCGGCCGGGTCTCGCCCTCCACCATGTACGGCGGCTCGTGCGTGGTCAGGCCGATGCCGTGACCCACCCGGTGGATGAAGTTCTCGCCGTAGCCCGCGTCCGTGATGACCCGGCGGGCCACCCGGTCGATCTCCTGGCACGGCACCCCGGGCTGGACCGCCTCGAACGCCGCCTGCTGCGCGGCCCGGACGATGTCGAACACGTCCCGTTCGAGCGGGGTCGGCGGCCCCACGTGGACCGTGCGGGTCGTGTCCGAGCCGTAGCCGTCCTTCAGGCCGCCGAAGTCGAGCACCACCATGTCGCCCTCGGCGATGACCCGGTCGCCCATCTCGTGGTGCGGGTTGGCGCCGTTCGGCCCCGACCCCACCACCGTGAAGTCGACCTGCGAGTGGCCGTTCTCGCGCAGAAAACCGGCCAGGTCGCGGCCGACCTGCGTTTCCGTACGGCCGGCGAAGCGTACTTGTTTGATCTGCTCGTACGCGGCGTCCGCGGCCGCCCCCGCCGCCTCGAGCAGGGCCAACTCGTCCGGGCCTTTCACCGCCCGCAGCATCGGCAGCGACGCCGTCATCGACGTGTAGCGCGACTGCGGCAGCGCCGCCTGCAGGCCGAGCAGGTGCATGGCCCAGGCGTTGTCCGAGATGGCGTAGCGGCCGGCCGGGTCGAGCAGGCGCGAGACCGGCTCGTACGGATCGGTGCCGTCGGCCCAGTCCGTCGTCTCCACCACCGAATAGCCGGGCGCCGCGGCCGCGTCGGGGCGTTCCAGGGTCGGCACGATGAGGTGCGGGTCGTGGTCGCCGTCGAGGATCAGCAGGGTGAGCCGCTCGGTGATCGCTGTCGGCTTGTATCCGGTGAAGTAGGCCAGGTCGGGGCCGGGCGTGACCAGCAGCCCGGTCAGGCCGGCCGAGGCCGCCTGCTCCATCGCGCGCTCCATGCGGCGGGCGAAGTCTTTCGCAGTCATGCCGATGCACCTTCCGGAAGGGGCTTGGTCGGGATGGTGTGGCTCGAGGCGGCGGCGGCCGCGGCCAGGTGGACGGCCTGTACGGGTTCGGCGCGGTGCCGGCGCAGCAGGACGACGAGGGCGACGCCGGCCAGCGACATGATGGCCAGGAACACCGACGCGGCGCTGAGCCCGGCGGCCAGCGCGTCCGCGGCCGGTTCGCCCTGATGGTTCGCGGTGGCGGCGGCGGAGACGGTGGCGGCGGCCGCCACGGCCAGCGATCCGCCCACGTACCGGGCCATGTTGGAGATGCCGGAGGCCTGGCCGACCTGGCTGGCGTCGACCGACGAGGTGGACGCGGACGAGGCGGGGCCGTTGGCGAAGCCGAGGCCGACGGCCAGGACGATCAACGGAACGACGAACGCCGCGTATGCCCAATCGGCCGTGACGAAGATCAGCGCCCCGGCGCCGATCGTGGCCAACAGGAAGCCGCCGGCGACCGCGACCCGCCCGCCCAGCTTGACCGCGAGCGGGGTGATCAGCGGGGTCACGGCGATCATGGCGGCCGCCGCGGGCAGGGTCGCGAGGCCGGCCTCGAGCGCGGTCATGCCGAACCCGGCCGGATCCTGGAAGTACAGGGACAGCAGGTACATCAGCGCGTTGATGACGCCGGCGACGAGCAGGATGGCGATGGTCGAGCCGACCAGCACCGGGTTGCGCAGCAGCTTCAGGTCGACCAGGGGCGCCGCCGCGCGTTTCTCCACGGCCACGAAGCCGGCGCCGCCGAGGACGGCGATGACCAGGCAGGAGATGGTCGGTACGGACAGCCAGCCCCAGCTGCCGCTCTCGCTGAGCGCCAGCACCAGCGGCACCAGCAGCACGGCCACGAGCAGGGTGCCGAGGATGTCGATCGACTTGCTGCGATGCTCGTCGCGCGATTCCCGTACGGCCGCGAGGGTGAGCGGGACGCACGCGGCGGCGATCGCGGCGTCGATCCAGAACAGGCCCTGCCATCCGGTCGATCCGACCAGGACACCGCCGATGAGCGGGCCGATCGCGGCCCCGATGGCGGACGCCGCGCCCCACATGGTGATGGCCTTCATCTGGGCCGCCCCGGACGAGGCGACCGACAGCAGGCTCATCCCGCAGGCGAGGATGGTCGATCCGGCCGCGCCCTGGATCATCCGGCCCGCGATGACGCCGGCGGCGTTCTGCGACAGCGCGATCAGCGCGCAGGAGGCGACGAACAGGACGAGGCCGCCGAGGAAGATCTTGCGGCGGCCGAAGACGTCGCCGAGCGCGCCCGAGGTGACGATGACCGCCGCCCCGACCAGCATGTAGCCGGTCACCGCCCATTGCAGCAGGTCCACCGAGGCGCCGACGTCCTGGCTGATCGCCGGGAGGAGAATCGTGACCGCGGACGTGTTGGCGTTCACCACCAGCGCGGAGACGCACGCGGCGAGGAGCACGCCGGTGCCCGCGGCCCGGTTCGTTGTCACCGTCATGCGATCAGGGTCGCTGCCGCCTCCGTACGCCGGGATCCTTCGTTCCGGATGAATCCGGTTCGCACCGGGCACGGTTAGCTTCGGCCGATGGAGATCCTCGGACCGCTCGTGGAATGGCTCCTGCGCGGCAGCTTCGAGGGCACAGAACGCAACGAGCGCATCGTGTACGACGTCGCGAAGCGCTACGGCTACGCCGCCGAGGTCACATTCCTGGCCGATTCGGCGCTGCTCACAGTCGACGGCCGGGCCTACTCGTACAGCCGGGAACCTGGTGTCCCGCCGCTGAACCAGGTCACCGCTTTTAAGAGGCTGCTGCACGGCCTGCCCGATTTGTCGGAGGTGGAGGCGGCGGCCCGATTCAAGAAGATCACCGCCATGCCACCCCGCTGGAACAAGGCCTGGCAGGTGGTGGGGCTCGTGCTGTTCAGCGTCGGCTTCGGCATCTCGGTGCAGGCCACCTGGCAACAGGTCGGCGTCTCGGCGCTCACCGGCCTTCTGGTCGGCGGGCTCGTCGTCTCGGGCCGCATGCGCCTGGCCCAGCCGTTCGTCGCATCCGTGCTGGTCACGGCCGTGGTTCTTCTGCTGTACGACCACGGGGTGCTCGACGGGGGACCGATCCAGCTCATCGTCCCAGCGCTGTTCTACTTCATCCCCGGCGACGCGATCAGCGCTGGCGCCCTCGAACTGGCCATGAACCGGATGACCGCCGGCGCCGCCCGCCTCATCTACAGCACCGTCGTCCTGCTCGTGCTGGCGTTCGGCGCGCTGGTCGCGACCGTGCTGCTCCAGATGCCGCCGAGTGTGCTGTTCGACGTGACAGTGCCCGGCAATCTCGGCCCGTTCGAGGTGTGGGGCGGCTGGGTGCTGTTCGCGCTCGGGGTGATGTTCGTCTTCCAGATGGCCCCGCGCGACTTCCCGTGGGCGCTCGGCCTCATCCTTCTCACCGCCGCGGCGGCCGAGCTGGCGACCCGGGTCCTGGGCGATCCGTTCGGGACCTTCTTCGGCGCCGTGGTGATGACTGTCGTCGCCTTGCGGCTCGGCCGGCGTCCGGGCGTGCCCCCGGCGTACGTCCTCTATCTCGGCGCCTTCTATGTCCTGACCCCGGGATCGCATGGCCTGCGCGGGCTGGAGAGCTGGGTCGGCGGCAATCCGATCCAGGGCGTGGGTGGCGTCGCCGACATGGTCGGGCTGCTGATCGCCATCGCCGTCGGGATGCTGGTCGGGGCGACACTCACCCGGAAAGGGTGAGGTGCGTTGCATCCAGGGCCACCGATGATCCGAGGATGAGCGCGACGGATGTGCCCGCCAACACGGGCGACAGGGCCGCGAAAACCCAGCAGGCGGTCAGATACATCTCCTGGGTCGCACTTGCCCTGATGACGACGAGTTCGGTGGCCAGCCTGAGGCCGGCCCCGACCATGGCGGTCTACGGACTGGCCAGCATCTTCCTCTACCTGCTTCCGGCCATCGTGTTCCTGCTGCCGACCGCGCTGGTCTCGGCGGAGCTCGCCTCCGGCTGGAACGGCGGGGTCTACAAGTGGGTGAGCGAGGGCATCTCGAAGCCGATGGGCTTCCTGGCGGTGTGGTGCCAGTTCGCGATGACCATCTTCTACTATCCGAGCCTGCTGGGCTTCGTCGCCAGCACCCTGGCCTACGTCATCAACCCGGATCTGGCCTCCAGCGGCGTCTGGACCGCGATCGTCATCATGGTCTGCTACTGGACCGGCGTCTGGGTCTCGTCGCGCGGCACCAGCGGCGTGGCCGGCCTGGCCAGCGCCGGTCTGGTCATCGGCACGCTGATCCCGGGCACCCTGCTGGTGATCCTGGGCATCGCGTTCCTGGGACAGGGCAACGAGTCGGCCGCCCCGATGACCGCCGACAACCTGCTCCCGGCGTGGGCCGGCCTGTCCAGCCTCGTGCTCATCGTCAACAACTTCCTGTCCTACTCGGGCATGGAGATGAACGCGGTGCACGTGTCCTCGCTGCGCAAGCCCGGCCGCGAGTTCCCCCGGGCGATGTTCCTGGCCATGGGTCTCGTGCTGCTCATCTTCATCCTGCCCGCGCTGGCCATCAGCTGGATCGTTCCGGCCGACCAGCTGTCGCTCACGGCCGGTGTCATGCAGGCCTTCGACGCCGTGTTCGCCGCGTTCGACTCGCAGTGGCTCACCCCGATCCTGGGCGTCATGCTGGTGGCCGCGTCGCTCGGCGGCATGCTCACCTGGCTGGCCGGCCCGTCCCGGGGCCTGCTGCTGATCTCGCGCCAGGAGGGCTACCTTCCGCCGTTCCTGCAGAAGCTCAACAAGCACGGCGTGCAGCAGAACATCCTGGTCACCCAGGGCCTGGTCACCACGGTCATCGCCCTGGCCTACGCGCTGATCCCGGACGTCTCCAGCGTGTACTGGATCTTCTCGGTGATCACCACCCAGGTCTACCTGATCATGTACCTGCTGATGTTCGTGGCCGCGGTGCGGCTGCGCCGCAACAACCCCGACCACCCGCGCGGCTACCGGGCTCCCATGCTGACCGGCCTGTGCGGCGTCGGCTTCGCCGCCTCGCTGGCGGCGCTGCTCATCGGATTCGTGCCGTCATCCCAGTTCGGTGACGGCAACGTCGCCGCCTACCTGGCGATCGTGGCCGGCGGCGCGCTCGGGCTGGGTCTGCTCGTGCCGTATCTGTTCTACCGCTCGCGCAAGCCGTCCTGGAAGACCGAGGAGGCCCCCGCATGAACGTCTCGGTCCAGCACAAGAGCAACACCGTCACGTACATCGTGCTCGGCATCGTCTTCCTCGTGCTGTTCGGCACGGCGCTGTTCGCCTTCAGCAGCGCCCACGAGTCGCGGCAGGCGCAGGAGAAGGCGCAGGAGCTCCAGTCACAGCTGTCGGCCGCCGGCATGCGGGTTCCCCCGACCGATCAGATCGTCCGGGTCCTGGGCGACGACGGCGGCGCGGTCTGCGACAACCCGGGCAACGCGCTGCGGCGGGCCACCCTCTACGGCCTGCTCACCAACGGGGCCGCCGGGCCCGGGCAGCGGCCGGTGATCGCGGACAACAAAGCCGTACAGGGCCAGTTGATGATCATCAAGGTCTACTGCCCGCAGTACGTGGAGGACTTCCAGAAGGTCATCGACGACCTCAAGCTCGACGACGTGGCGGCGGCGTGATGCGTGCACAGATCGACGAACTGATGGGCCGGGCCCGTACGGACCTCGCCGAGCTGGTGTCCATCCGCTCGGTCGCCGACCCGCGGCAGTATCCGGCGTCGGAGTGCGCGCGGGCGGCCCAGTGGGTGGTGGACAACTTCGCCGAGGTCGGCTTCACCGACCTGGCGCTGAAGGAGACATCGGACGGGAGCCGCGCTGTTTACGGCGTACGGGCGTCAAGCGTCCCGGACGCGCCGACGGTGCTGCTGTACGCGCACTACGACGTGCAGCCCCCGCTCGACGAGGACGCCTGGCGGACGCCGCCGTTCGAGCTGACCGAGTCGGGCGGGCGCTGGTACGGCCGGGGCGCGGCCGACTGCAAGGGCAACATCGTCATGCACCTGACGGCGTTGCGCGCCCTGGGCCCCGACCTTCCGGTGAACCTGAAGCTCATCGTGGAAGGCTCCGAGGAGCAGGGCACGGGCGGCCTCGAGGACTTCGTCGCTCGCCACCCCCCGTTGCTGTCGGCCGACGCGATCCTGGTCTGCGACACCGGAAACGCGGCCGTAGGCGTGCCCGCCGCTACCGTTACGTTGCGGGGTCTGGTCAATGTAGTCGTCACCGTGAACACGCTCTCCGGCGAGCTCCACTCCGGAATGTTCGGAGGCGCGGCGCCGGATGCCCTGGCGGGACTGATCCAGATATTATCGTCTTTGCGCGACAAATCGGGCAACACGACGATCGCGGGACTCGACCATACGCAGACCTGGACGGGCGCGCCGTACCCGACCGACCAGTTCCGCTCCGACTCCGGCCTGCTCCCCGGCGTGGGCCTGCTCGGCGACGGCACGGTGTCGGACATGATCTGGGCCCGCCCCGCGGTCACGGTCCTCGGCATCGACGCTCCGCCGGTGGTCGGCTCGGCCGCGGCGATCCAGCCGCACGCCCGGGCCCGGCTCAACCTGCGCGTCCCGCCCGGCACCGACGCGGTGAAGGCCCAGGACGCCCTGATCGCCCAGCTGCACGCCGCCGCCCCGTGGGGCGTGCGGGTCACCGTGGAGAAGGAGGCCATCGGCCAGCCCTTCGAGGCCCGGACCGGCGGCCCGGCCTACCAGGCCCTGTCGGCGGCCATGAAGGAGGCCTTCGGCCGCGACATGACCACCCTGGGGCAGGGCGGCTCCATCCCGCTGTGCAACGTCTTCGCCGACACCTATCCCGACGCCGAGATCATCCTGATGGGCGTGGAGGAGCCCCAGGCCCTGATCCACGCCCCCAACGAGAGCGTCGACCCGGCCGAGATCGCCGCCCTGGCCCACGCCGAGGCGCTGTTCCTCCAGTCGTACCGGAAGTAGGCGCGAGCCCGGCCTCCCACATGGGAGGCCGGGCTCGTCATCAGAGGTTGATCATGTGGCCGGCGATGCCCTCGATGGCCTCCTTGACCGCCTCGGACAGGGTCGGGTGGGCGAAGACGTTGCGGGCCACCTCGTCGGCTGTCAGGTCCCACATCTGGGCCAGGGTGAGGGCCGGCAGCAGCTCGGTGACCTCGGGGCCGATCAGGTGGGCGCCGATGAGCTCGTTGTGCTCGGCGTCGGCGACGATCTTGACGAAGCCGGCCGTCTCGGCCATGCCGCGGGCCTTGCCGTTGGCCGAGAACGGGAACTGGGCGACCTTGACGTCGTACCCCTTGGCCCGGGCCTGCTCCTCGGAGTAGCCGAACGAGGCGATCTGCGGCTGGCAGAACGTGGCCCGCGGGATCATGTCGAAGTCGATCTCCTGGGTCTCGGCGCCGGCGATCGTCTCGGCCGCCACCACACCCATCGCCTCGGCGGTGTGCGCCAGCATCAGCTTCGCGGTCACATCGCCGATGGCGTACACGCCCTCGACGTTCGTCCGGCCCCGGGCGTCGACCTCGATGGCGCCGCGGTCGGTCAGCTTCACCCCGGCCGCGTCCAGCCCGTAGCCCTCGGTGCGCGGGGCGAAACCGAACGCGGCCAGCATCCGGTCGGCCTCGAGCACCTTCGCCTCGCCGCCGCCGGCCGGGCTCACCGTGACCCGTACGCCCGTGCCGGTGTCCTCGACCTGCTCCACCTTGGTGCTCAGCAGGACCTTGACGCCCAGCTTGCGGTAGTGCTTGAGCAGTTCCTTGGACACATCGGCGTCCTCGGTGGGCACCATCCGGTCGAGGAACTCGACGATCGTCACGTCCACGCCGAAGTTGGCCATCACATAGGCGAACTCGACGCCGATCGCGCCCGAACCACCGATGATGATCGAGCCGGGCAGCTTCTCGTCGAGGATCTGCTCCTCGTACGTCACCACGTTCTGGCTGGTCGCCATGCCCGGCAGCATCCGCACGGTGGCGCCGGTGGCGATGATCAGGTTGTCGAACGTGTGCTGCTCGCCGTCCACGTCGATCGACTTCGGCCCGGTCAGCGTGCCCCAGCCGTTGATCTCGGTGATCGCGTTCTTCTTCATCAGGAAGTGGACGCCCTTGGCGCTGGCCTCGGCCACCTTGCGGCTGCGCTGATGGGTCGGCGGGAAGGACATGGTGGCGTCCCCCTCGATCCCGAACGTCTTCTTCTCGTGCGTGATGATGTGCGCGATCTCGGCGTTGCGCAGCAGCGCCTTGGACGGGATGCAGCCCACGTTGAGGCAGACCCCACCCCAGTATTTGTGCTCGACCACGGCCACGGTCTTGCCGAGCTGCGCCGCGCGGATGGCTGCGACATATCCCCCGGGCCCGGCACCGAGGACAAGAACATCAAAATGACTCACCCACCAAGCCTATCGACGCCGCCCGCCTCGCCCGCTCCGACAGCGCCGATCAACCCGCCGGTCGCTGTGTCGACCACGTGGCGGACGATCGCGGGGTGAGCGCTTTCGGTGTGTGCCCGAACTGCGGACAGGATGACATCATCCGGATCCCGCCGAGTACGGCCGCCGGGCAGGGGGCCAGCGGGGTGCCGGTCAACGCCCTGCGCCTCATCCTGTTCGCCCGGCTGATCTGCCTGACTTGCGGCCTGGTGCGGGAGTGGGTCGACGACCGGGACAAGCTCGACCAGCTGCGCGCGAAATACGGCCGTCAGCAGTAGTTGCCGCGATCAGCCGCGGCCGGGTCAGGCCGTCGGTGAAGGACGGGCTGAACGGATGCCGCGGATCCACCGGCCCAGCCGGCCGGGGTCGGTGGCGATCACCTGGCCGGCGGCGGCCGTCAGAAGGTAGGCGAACGAGAGCACGTACAGCCAGCCGATGTAGGTGAAGGCGACGCCGATCGTGCCGAAGCGGGCCGCGCTCACGTCCAGCGCGTGCGGCAGGTAGAACGCGCCGGCCGGCCGCAGGATCAGCATGGCGGCCGCGTACAGAAGCGCGCCGGGCGCGAGCAGCCGGGCCGGGATCTGCCGGGCGGTCAGCACCCACGGCAGGAACAGCGCGCCGCCGAAATCCGCGATCAGGGTCACCAGAGCCACGGTGAAGTACGGGGCGGGGGCCTCCCACGCGGCCCGCTCCAGCAGCCGGATCACCACCACGCTGAACGCCAGCACCAGGACCGCCACCAGCCATCGCCAGGCGTGCCGGGGGTTGCTGCGCGGGCGGGGCCGGCCCCAGATCGTCGCGTAGGCGCGGGTGAAGGCCCGGGCCAGGCTGGTCGTGGAGACCAGCACGATCAGGGCGCCGACCAGGCCGAACGCGTTGACGCTGCTGCCCGAGATGGCCTCGTTCAGCACCTTCGCCACCTCGTCGGGCACCTTCACGACCTCGGCCAGCTTCTCGTCGAAGGTCCGGCCGAGCAGCACCGCCATCATGATCAGGAGCGGGAAGATGGAGGTGAAGAGCTGCGCGGCCAGCGTCATGGCGCGATCGAAGATCTCGAGGCGGACGATGACCGCGAGGGTGCCGAGGCCGACCCGGCCGGGCCAGCGGGTGGACGCCCACGACCACAGGGCTTCCGCCCAGCGCGGCGCGCTGAGCACCGGCCGGGTCGTCACCGTCAGCGGCTGTCGGTGCTCACCGGGGCAAGCGGCGTGGCCGTGCCGGCCTCGGCCGCGGGCTCCGACTCGGCGCGGCTCTTCTTCCGGCGGCCGATCACCACCGCGGCCGCGCTCGCGGCGGCCACCCCGGCCGCGGCGATCAGGGCGGGCCGGCGCGACTTCCCCTTGCTCTTCTTCCGAGACTTCGTCATGGCTGAATCCTCCGATCGCGGACGCCCGGAATGCCTCATCCGCTAAGGATGGGCGTCGTAGTCGGGCCGGACCTCTCGGCCGTGCGCGGTGACGGCGTAGATCGTGATCATGTTGAAGGAGATGATCAGGACGGCGTACACCGGGAACGCGGCGAGGAAGGCCAGGTTGGTCAGCGAGCTCAGGAACGCCAGCACGATCGCGAAGATCCGTCCCCAGCTCGTGCCGGCGAGCAGGCCGAGACCGACGACGATCTGCACGGTGCCGATGATCAGATGGGTCCAGCCCCACGCCGTCCAGCTCGTGGCGACCAGCAGCCGGGACTCGTCGATGGCGAACAACTCGTGCCGGAACAGCGCCAGGACACCCAGCGTGACCTGGAGAATGCCGACGATGGCGAGCAGCACCGCGGCGAACACGACCCAGCCCGCCCATGCGGTGGCCCCGGTCGGGCGATTCTGTACGGACATGACCTCAGGGTGAGCCGCCGTACGCCTCGCGACCTCACCCGCGAGGAATGAGCCCGGCTCAGTCGCGGGCCGAGCTCGCGTCCCTAGGCGGGAGAGCCGGAGCTCGCCGGCGATCCGGTTGAGGGGTGAGGTCGGTCGGCCGGAGCGGCAGCACCCGCTGTTCGGCCGCGGTGAGCCTGGTTCATGACCTGGCCACTATCCACTCCGGTCATCCATCTACGGAATCACCCAGGTCGGGTGATGTGACTGTTGATGATCGGGAGAAAACTCTGCGTAGACACCGGAGTCCCCGTGGGCAGGCCGCGATGTGCCCGGGTGACACCGATGCGTACAGGCGGGGCGATCGCATATGGGGGTCATTGATGCATGGGGAGATCGCTACCGAGCTGACGACGACCGACGGCGAGCCGATCATGACGATCAAACTGGAGCCGCCGGGTCTCCCGCCGTGGTGGGTGGTTCGCGAACGGCTGCGTGAACGGCTCGACGCCGGGCCGGCTCGCGGTCTCACCGTCGTGACCGGACCAGCCGGATCGGGCAAGAGCAGCCTGGTCGCCGACTGGACGGCCAGCGGGCACGCCGGCGGCCGGGTCGCGTGGCTGACGCTGGAACCGGACGACGACCGGCCCGAGACGTTCTGGTCGTACGTGCTGGCCGCGCTCCAGCGAGCCGGTGTGCACGTGACCAGCCAGTGGCGCGAGGGCGCAAAACGGTCCTTCCTGGTCCGGCTCGTGGTCGCCCTGTCGGCCCAGGACGAGCCGGTGGTGCTGATCCTCGACAACGTGCACGCGCTGACCCGGGCGTCCATCCTGGACGGTCTGCACTTCCTGGTCGAACACTGCGGGCCCGGGCTGCGCTGCGTCCTGGTCGGCCGCACCGATCCGCCGCTGCCGCTGCACCGCTACCGGCTGGCCGGATCGATCACCGAGATCCGCCACGACGAGCTGGCCTTCACCCCGGCCGAGGCGGACGCGCTGCTCACCGCGCACGGCGCCCGGCTCGACCCGAACTCCGTGGCCGAGCTGACCGAACAGACGCACGGTTGGGCCGCCGCGCTGCGGCTCGAAGCCCGGGCTCTGCCCATGTCGGGGGACAAGAAGGACGAACTCGCCGAATACATCCGCGGCGAACTGCTCGGCGAGCAGACCGCCGCGACCCGTGAGCTGCTGCTGCGCACGTGTGTGGCCGAGCGGCTGCCGGCCGGGCTGGCCGTCGAGCTCAGCGTCCGCCGCGACGCCGCGCAGGTGCTGGACCGCCTTGCCCGGCAGGGCGTCTTCGTGACCGCCACCGCCGGCGGCGAGCGGACCTACGTGCATCACCCGCAGATCCGCGAGGTGCTGCTGACCGCCCTGAGCGAGGGACCGGTCGACCGCGTCACCGGCCTGCACCGCCGGGCCGCCCGCTGGTACGCCGGCTTCGACCGCTACGCCGAGGCGCTGCCGCACGCCCTGCTCGCCGGGGAATGGCTGCTGGCGGCCACCTCGGTGGTACGCAGCCTCGGCATCACCGACCTGCTGGACGGCCACGGCGCCGCCCGCTTCACCGCCCTGCCGCCCGACCTCGACCGGCCCGAGGCCGCTGTCGTCGCCGCGGCCGTCGCCCACTACCTCGACGACCCCGAGGCCTGCGCCAAACACCTGCTGCGGGCCGGCGAGATGGCCGGCGGGCACGACGTCCGCCTGCCGCTGAGCCTGGCCGCCGTCGACGTGGCCCGGGCCCGCCGGCACGGCCGGCCCGACGATCTGGCCGCCTCGGCCGAGATCGCCTGGCGGATGCTCGACGAGGCCCTGGTCACCGGAGTCGCCGTACCACCGGCCCTGGCCTCGCTGATCCGCCTGGCCCGGGCCGAGAGCCTGCTCTGGCGGCACGACCTGACCGGCGCCTGCGCGGTGCTGCAACCGTCCGAGAACGACGGCGGCGAAGTGCTCGGCCGGCTCGCCCTGGCCGAAGCGCTCTGCGGCCGCCTGCGCCGGGCCAACGAACACGCCCGCCGGGCCCTGGACCGCACCGGCCCCGACGACGGGCCCGGCGACGCGGCGGCCGACCTGGCCCTGGCCTGGGTGCACAGCGAGGAGTACGACCTCACCGCGGCCCGGGTCCACGCCGAACAGGCGGCGGCCCGCCTCGACGAGCGCCCGGACGCCCTCCTGGCCGGCCTGCTGGCACTGGTGCGGGCCCGCGTGCACCGCGGCGGCGGCGACACCGCCCGGGCGGCCGAGGCCCTTGCGGCCGCGCCGGCCGGCGCCATGCCACAGTGGCTCACCGAAATGCTCACGCTGACCCGCGACGCGCTGCTCACCCCCGGCCGGCCGCCCGCGGCCGGCGGCACGACCGCGCAGCACGCCATCGCCGAGGCGACGGCCGCGGTGGCGGCGGGCGAGACGACCAGGGCCCGGGGCATCGTGGCGGCGCTCGGCGAACGGCCCGGCCTGCCGCTGGACGTGCGGGTCGACGGCTGGCTGGTCACGGCCGCGGCCGAGCTGACCGACGGGCACCGCGACCGGGCCCGGCGCGCCCTGCACCGGGCGCTGGCCCTGGCCGAAAGTGAACGCCTTCGGCGGCCGATGCTCGAGATGGCGGCCCCGGTGCGGCGCTTCCTGCGCGAGGACCGCGACCTCGCCGTACGACATGATTGGCTCGGTGTGACCCCGCGCCCCGCAAGCGTGCCGGTTCCCGCCGCGCCGCCGCCCCCGGCGGTCCCGGCGGCCCCGGTCATGGTCGAACCGCTCACCGCCAAGGAGACCGAAGTCCTGGGCTACCTGGCGCAGCTGTTCTCCACCGAGGAGATCGCCCGCACCATGTACGTCTCGGTGAACACGGTCAAGACCCACGTCCGCGGCGTGCTCCGGAAACTGGCCGCGACCCGGCGCAACGAGGCGGTCCGCCGGGCCCGTGACCTGGGTCTGTTGTAGCTCATCCGGCGAGGGTGACGACCGGCGTGAGCTCAGGCGAAATGGTGAACGACATGACGTCCGTCCTCCCCTCGTGGCGGGAAACCCCGTCGAGACAGCGGATCCTCGAGTTCGTCGCGGTGGCGGTGGCCGGGATCCCACCGGAGGACCGCATCGCGGTCTTCGACAACGACGGCACGCTGTGGTGCGAGAAACCGCTGCCCGTGCAGGCCGACTTCCTGCTGCGCCGCATCGGTGAGCTGGCCGGCCGCTATCCGGCGCTGCGCAGCCGGCAGCCGTTCAAGGCGGTGGCGGAAAGGGACCACGACTGGCTGGGCGGGGCGATCACCAAGCACTACCAGGGCGACGACGCCGATCTGCGGGAGATGGCGGCGGGATTGTTGCAGGCGTACGAGGGGACGACTGTCGACGAATTCGCCGAACTGGCCCGGGACTTCCTCGTCAAATGCGAACACCCGACCCTCGACCGGCCGTACGTCGACACGGCCTACGTGCCGATGCGGGAGCTCATCGACTACCTGATGGCGAACGGCTTCAGCTGCTACATCGCGACCGGGGGAGGACGCGATTTCCTGCGCACGGTCAGCGCGGACGTGTACGGCATCCCGGCCGACCGGGTGATCGGCAGCTCGGTGGCGCTCGAATACCGCGACGGCCGGATCGTGCACACGGCCCGGCTGGACGTCTTCGACGACGGCCCGGCCAAGCCGGTGCGCATCTGGAGCCGCGTGGGGCGCCACCCGATCCTGGCCGCGGGCAACGCCAACGGCGACCTGCCGATGCTGCGGGCGGCGGGCGGGGGGCGCCGCGACCCGCTGCGCATCGTGGTGGTCCACGACGACGCGAAGCGCGAGTTCGCGTACACGGCCGGCGCGGGGGAGGCCATCGCGGCGGCGGAGGCGGAGAACTGGGTGGCCGTCAGCATGGCCGGAGACTGGTCACAGGTCTTCGGCCCACGGTGAGGGGGGAAACCGAGGGTGCGCGGGGAGGGCGATCCCCGCGCACCCGAGGTTAGGTTTGGGACCATGAAGCTCCTGATCCCGGACAGCATCACGCTGGACCTCTCCCTGCCCTCGGGCGTGACAACCTCCGAGTACGCGGTCGACAAGCCGCTCAGCGACGACCAGACCGGCGCCGAGGCGATAGTGGTGTGGGGCAACACGGCCGAGCAGCTGCGCGACACGGCGGCGCGGCTGACCGCGGTGCGCTGGGTGCAGACGCTGGCGGCGGGGCCGGACGCGGTGCTGGCGGCGGGCTTCGGGCCCGACGTCGTGATCACATCGGGGGCGGGACTGCACGACCTGACGGTCGCGGAACACACGCTGGGGCTGACGCTGGCGGCGGCGCGGCGGCTGAATTTGCTGGTACGGGCGCAGGTGGGGCACCGGTGGGCGCGGGAACTGGGCGGCAACCAGCCGGTGCACGACCCGACCGCGTTCCGCACGTTGCGGGACGCGCGCGTGGTGATCTGGGGGTTCGGGGGGATCGCGGCGACGCTGGCGCCGTACCTGACGGCGCTGGGGGCGACGGTCACGGGGGTGGCGCGGAGCGCGGGCAAGCGGCACGGCTTCGAGGTGGTGACGGAAGACGAGTTTCCGTCGCTGCTGCCGGAGACCGATGTGCTGATCTCGATCCTGCCGGCTACGGCTTCGACTCGGCACGCGGTGAACGCCTCGGTGCTGGCGCTGCTGCCGGCCCGAGCATGGCTGATCAGCGTGGGGCGGGGGTCGGTGGTGGACGAGAGCGCGCTGCTGGCGGCGCTGCGGGCGGGGCGTCTGGGTGGGGCGGCGATGGACGTCTTCGAGACCGAACCGCTGCCGGTGTCGTCGCCGTTGTGGGATGAGCCGAACGTGATCATCACGCCGCATGCGGCGGGTGGGCGGCCGGTGGGGGCGGCTGAGTTGGTGCTGTCCAATCTTTCGGCGTTTCTCTCCTCGGGGGCCTTGAAGAACGTGGTGGAACGGTAGGCGTCGTTCTTGCGGTGGACGGCCGGGGGCGGAGGGCGGCCGCTCTCGGCTGGCTGGGGAGCGCTTTACGCCGTGAGCGGCCACCCTCCGCCCCCGGCCTTGCCGGGTATCGAGCTGCGGGTACGGGTGGGTCACTGGACTCTGGGGTGCCGGGCTCGGCCGGGGGTCACCTTGCGGAGGTGGGTGGGGGGGCTGGTCGGCCATTCCAGGCCGGTTGCGCTCTTCTTGGCTGAATTCTGCGACAGCCTTGGACTGGGATCGCCACGCCGGACTTCGCGGGCGGGCCGGCGTTCGTCGCCCCCGCCGAGCGGGTCGGCCACCTTTCGGACGTCGGCCTGCGCTCGGCGAGCGGCCCGGTCTTCGGGCTTGGACACGCCGGACAGCAAACGGGTGATGCCGTTCTGGAAGGCGGTGTTCGGCCCGGCAGTGCGGCGACCAGCCCGTGTTTCGTAGGGCTCGGAGCCATTGGTTGATGGCGGGCGGGCGTCCGCCCTTCGACCCTTTGGCTTTGCGGTGGGCGTCCTGGTCGCTCTTGCTCGGAATGCGCGCGGCGATACCGTGACGGCGCAGGCCGGCGCCGGTGCGGGCCACCGAAGTTTGGCCGGCACGGTGATGAAATGAGGGCTGTCGCCGCGTTGCCCGGCGGTGACCACAGCGGCCATCATTCTGCGGCCTTGCTCGCAGACCAGATGGGTTTTGGTGGTCCGGCCGCCCACCTGCGCGGCCGATCACGGCCCGTTCCGGCAGGCAGCAACGGTTCCAGCGTCGCCCACTGCAGGTCGGTCAGGTCGTGTCGCCTCGCTGCCGCTACGCTCGGCCGAGTAGGCCGACCCGGAAGGCAACGAGGTTTGCCGGCGTACCTGGTGGAACCGCGAGGACGATCAGCGGCTTGTTCGTGGGGACGGGCGGCACCTAGCATCGGTGGATGGAGCGCCGTGGGGCTGTGGCTGCTGTAGTCGGGGGCTATGTCGTGGGGGTCGCCTTTCTTGTGGGGGCCCTGCTGGTCTTCTCGGGGGCGGTGACTGTTGCCGGCCTGGGCGAGGAGACGGTCGTGCAGCGGGTCGGCGCTGGGATGCTGGCTGTCCTGCTGGGTGGTGTGACGCTGTGCGCTGCCACTCTCCGGCTGGGCGGCGGCAACGCGGGGGCTGGTACGGGGGCTTCTCCGGTCGAGGACGCCTACCTCTATCCGGGGGCGCATCCCGGGGTGGGCGAGTTCTAGAGTCTGGTGGTGGAGACGCGGGGGCTTTATCCGGCTGTCGAGCCGTACGCTGCTCATCGCTTCGACGTGGGCGGTGGGCATCGGGTCTATGTGGAGGAAGCGGGGAATCCGGCGGGGATTCCGGTGGTCTTCGTGCACGGTGGGCCGGGGAGTGGCATCACGCCGGTGATGCGGCGGTTCTTCGATCCGGGGCGGTATCGGATCATTCTGCCGGAGCAGCGGGGGGCCGGGCGCAGCACGCCGATGGGGGAGTTGCGGGAGAACACCACCTGGCATCTGGTGGCGGACCTGGAGAGGGTGCGCGGGTGGCTCGGGGTTGACGCCTGGCTCGTGTTCGGTGGGTCGTGGGGGTCGACGCTCGGGCTGGCCTACGCGCAGGCTCATCCCTCCCGGGTGACGGGGCTGATCCTGCGGGGGATCTTTCTGGTGCGGCGCAGCGAGCGGGACTGGATCTACCAGAGTGGGCTGCACAACCTGCAACCGGAGGAGTGGGAGCGGTTCGTCGCGCCGATCCCGGTCGCGGAGCGCGACGACATTCTGATGGCCTACTACCGGCGGCTCGCCGGCGAGGATTCCGAGGTGGCGCGGCGGTGTGCCGACGCTTGGATGCGGTGGGAGGCGGTCAATTCGACGCTGACTCCGGATCCCGGCTTGATCGCGTCGCTGACCGCCGACTCGACTGTGCTGCCGGCCGCGCGGATCCTCGCGCACTACGCGGTCAACGGCGGTTTCTTCGAGTCGGAGAACCAGCTCCTGGACGGCGTGGACCGCATCCGGCACCTGCCGGCCACCATCATTCAGGGCCGCTACGACTTGTGCTGCCCGCCGGTGACCGCGTACGACCTCACCCGCCGCTGGCCCGAGGCCACGCTGCACATGGTGCCGGACGCCGGTCACTCGTCGCTCGAGCCGGGCATCACCCATCACCTGATCAGCAGCACGGACAGCTTCGCGGAGCGCTGACGCGGGCCTGTCGTCTGGCGGACACCATTCACCCCTCTCGCCACTCAGAATGAGTGAGTAGTCACTCAAAGTAGTCTTGCGGGGTGGGTGGATGGTGCTGTCGGAGAAACGGCCGGCCTTCACCGCATTGCCCGATCCCACGCGGGCAGTCAGCGTCGACGACCTGGTGGAGCGGCTGCGGCTGCTGAAAACGTGGGCCGGCAATCCGTCGTACGCCGTCATCAAGGACCGCGTGAACGCGGCGTGGGCCTCGGCCGGGCGGCCGGCCGGGGAGCTGACGCACAAGCCCACCGTCGCCCACTGTTTCCGGCCCGGCCGGCGGCGGCTGAACACCGACCTCGTCCTCGCCGTCGTCCAGGCGCTGCACGCCGATCCCGGCTATGTGGCGCAGTGGCGTCAAGCCATGCGCGTGGTCGACGGGGAGTCGCAGGCGGCGTCCCAGGTCCGCGTGCACGGCAGCCTGCCGCCCGACCTCGCCCGGTTCACCGGCCGGTCCGATGAACTGCGCCGGCTTCGCGCCGCCCTGCGCCGCGCCGCGCGGGCCGGTGAGCCCGTGGTGGCGGCGATCGAGGGAATGGCGGGGGTGGGTAAGACTCGCTTGGCCATCCACGCCGGACACGTGCTCCATCAGCGGGAGCCGTTCGATCGGGTGCTCTTCGTCAATCTGCGCGGCTTCCACCCCGACCCGAACCAGCCACCCGCCGATCCTGCCGCCGTGCTCGACGGTTTCCTCCGCCTGATCGGCATGAACGGCTATCAGATCCCGCACGGTCTCGGCGCCCGGGTCGCCGCCTACCGCAGGTGCCTCGCCGGTCAGCGGGTCCTGGTCATCCTGGACAACGCCGCCTCCGCCGAGCACGTCCGTCCGCTGATGCCGGCCGGCCCCGGATGCCTGACGCTGGTCACCAGCCGATGCGGCCTCGCCGGGCTGCGCCCCGCGGCCCGGCTGACCATCGACGTGCTCAACTCGGCCGAGGCGACCACGTTCCTGGCCGAGGCCGTCCCCGAGGTGCCCGCCGGCGCGGATCCCGGCGCCCTCGACCGGATCGCCCGGCGCTGCGGGCGCCTTCCGCTGGCCCTGACCCTGATCGCCGGGCACATCCGGGCCATGCCGGGATGGACCTTGACGGATCACGCCGACCGGCTCGACGAACGTCACCGCGAATGCCGTCTCGACGCCGGCGTCGAACTGGCCCTCGACCTGTCGTACCGGCGCCTGCCGGCCGATCGGCGGCGGCTGCTGCGCGTGCTCGCCCTGCACCCGGGGGAGGACTTCGACGCGTACGCCGCGGCCGCCCTGACCGCTATCGACCCGCGGGCCGCCGAGGCGGGGCTGGCCGACCTGCACAGCGAACACCTTCTCCAGCGGGCGCATCCGGGCCGATACACCTTCCACGATCTCGTGCACGCTTTCGCGGCCGTACGGGCACACGACGAGAACCCGCCTTCGGAACGCCGGGACGCGCTGACCCGCCTCTTCGGCTACTACCTCGCCACCACCACGGCCGCCATGAACACGCTGTACCCGGCCGAGGCACGGTATCGGCCGCAGACCGCGCCGGCTGCCGAACACGCCCCCGATGTGGCCGGTCACGATGCCGCCATCGCCTGGCTGGAGACCGAACGGGTCACCCTCGTCGCCGTCACGGCCCACACCGCGGGCAACGGCTGGCCCGGGCACGGCATCGATCTGGCGAGGGCATTGTTCCGGCATCTCAACACCGGCTACTTCGCCGACGCTCTGAGCGTGCAGACCTGCGCTCTGCGGGCCGCGAGCGGCCTGCGTGACCTCAGGGGCCAGGCCGACGCCCTGCTCGGCATGGGGATCGCCCGCGCCAGCCTCGGGCGGCCCGGTCAAGCCGCCGAGGACTTCCGGCAGGCGCTCGACGGGTACCGGCGAACCGGCGATCTCGTCGGCCAGGCACTGAGCATGTATCGACTCGGAAGTGTCACGCGGATCGCCGGGCACGGTGCGGACGCGGTCGAGCATTTCCGGCAGGCGCTGGTGCTGCACCGGCGGGCCGGTGACCGGACCGGTGAGGCGATGGCGCTGGTACGCCTCGGCGGGGCCCTGCACGAGCTGAACGGCTCCGCCGAGGCCATCGAGCGCTGCCGGCGAGGACTGGCCCTCACCCAGCAGATCGGGCACGGCGCCGGCGAGGCGTACGCGCCGGGTGTCCTCGGCGAGTTGGAGACGGTGTCCGGTCAGTACGGGCCGGCCTCCGACCGCCTGTACCGGGCACTCGCCCTCGTCACCCGGTTCGGCATCCGCAGCGGTGAAGCCGGCGTGCTCGACGCCCTCGGACTGCTCCACCTCCGCCTCGGCCGGCTCGACCAGGCCGGCGAGCTCTTCCGCCGGAGCCTGACCATCTTCCGCGGGATCGGCCACCGCAACGGCCAGGCCACCGCGCACAACGGTCTCGCCGAGACCGTCTGCGCCGCCGGGCGAGCCGCGGAGGCTCTCACCCATCACACCGCGGCCCATGCCATCGCCGTCGACATCGGCTCCCTCGGTGAACAGGCCCGCGCGCACGCCGGCCTGGGCAACGCCTACCGCGCCGCGGGCGACACCGTCCGAGCCCAGGAACACTACCTACGGGCCAGGGCTCTCTTCGCCGACCTGGGCCGGCCGGAGACGGAAACGATCAGCGCCGGCCTCGGCGAACTCGAAGCCGGCGGATGACCGAGTCGGCCGCGCCCTCGAGCGGCGGTCAGTGCCCGGCGAGAGCGGCGCGGAGGGCGGCCGCGGTCGCCGGCCCGTACAGGCCGTCCGGGTCCAATCCGCGTTTGCGCTGGAAGGCCTTGACGGCGGCCTCGGTCGCCGGGCCGAATTCACCGTCGACCGCGAGGCCGGCCCTCATCACCTTGTTCAGCGATTCCTGAAGGGTGCGCACCGCGGGCCCGCGCGAGCCGAGTTGCAGGGTGCCGTCGCCCGACGGACCGGCCGGTGCGTGACTCGTCAGGATCTGGCCGTGGCCGACCCGGACCTGCACGGGCTCCCCGTTAAGGACGGACCGGACCGTGTTCTCACCGGCGATCTGCTCGTAGAGCAGGTGGGGGGCGCCGCTGTCGCCGGTGCTGCCGACCCGGCCGATGCGCTGGCCCTGCGTCACCCGCTGTCCTTCCTTGACCGCCGGCTCCTCGATCATGTGCAGGTAGCGGGTCTGCCATCCGCCGCCGTGGTCGATGCGGACCATCCAGCCGGCGTGGAGTTCATGCCGAGCCTTCACCACCTGCCCGGACGCGGAGGCGAGGATCGTGCGCCCGTTGGAGCCGCCGCCCTCCCGGAACAGGTCGAGGCTGTGCGGGTTCGGCTTGTGGTCGGCTCGGGTCTGAGCGAGCCACCGTTCCCCGCGGGGGAACGGAAGCTGGAAGGGAGGCCGGGCTCCGACCGCCCGCGCGGCGTCCGGCTCGTCGGTGACCGCGGTAGCGAACAATTCCTCGTTCGTCATGGCGACTTGTCCCTCATCTCGACGCGGCCGGATCGTTTCCGGCGCGTACCACCGAGTTTTGGAGCCGGGCCCGCGACGCCGGGAAAATCGAGACGAACTGAGACGCCCTACGACGACAGGTCGCGCTGGAACCAGGTGCCGGGTTGGCCGCCCAGGTGGGACGGGTCGGCCGGGCCGACGGGGACGAAGCCGGCCTTGGTCAGAACCGTTCGGGAGGCGACGTTGCTCTCGGCGGTGGCCGCGCGCAGCGAACGCAGGCCGTGCTCGGTCACCGCCAGACGGCACAGGGCGCGGACGGCTGCTGTCGCCACCCCCCGGCCGGTGGCCGGCTGGGCGACCCGGTATCCGAGGTCCGCGCTGTGGGTGTCGATGTTGTACAGGTTGAAGCGGCCCAGTATCGCGCCGTTGCCGTCGGTGAGCACGTAGAAGGCGCACTTACCGGTCTCCTGCTCGGCCAGCGACGCCTCGTACAGCTCGGTGAACCGGTCGAAGAAGTCGTCGCCGCGATCGGAGATCGACGCCGCGAACCAGGCCCGGTTCGCCAGCTCGAAGGCCAGAACCGCGGGGGCGTGATCGGGGCGCAGCCGCGTCAGGTCGGACATCGGCCGACCTTAGCGGCGGCAACGCCCAGCGGTCGAGCAAGCGGCTCTCATCCTTGCGAGATGAGGCAGGGCGGCCGAGCGGGGCGGCACGATGAGGGCCCGCGACGGATGAGGTGAGCGCGA
Source organism: Actinoplanes sp. NPDC048796 (assembly GCF_040650035.1). Lineage (NCBI taxonomy): Bacteria > Bacillati > Actinomycetota > Actinomycetes > Micromonosporales > Micromonosporaceae > Actinoplanes > Actinoplanes sp. NPDC048796. The sequence continues at coordinate 86,701 of NZ_JBEZGO010000004.1, forward strand.
TGGCAGACGGTCTCGGCAAGTGGCGTGACGCGGCGCTGGGCGCGGTCTTCCAGGCGCAGGACGCGACGGTGCGAATCCTCGTCGAGGTGCGTGAGGCGGGGGCCGGGGCGGCCGGCCGGTTGAGTGCGAACGTGAACGGGCTCGCCGGGCGCGGCGCCACCGAGCGGGAGCAGGCCTCGGCGGAACTGCTCGGGCGGACCGCGCGCGCCAAGGCGGCGTTCGACGCCGCAGTCATGGCCGTGGCGACCTCCGAGCTGGCCGACCGGGTGGTCGACGCGCAGCTCGAACGGGTGCTGCGGCCGCTGGTCCGGACGATCCTGGACGATGTGCTCGCCCTGCTGGCCGAGGAACCGGAACGGATCCAGCCGCTCGTGCGCGGCCAGCGCGACACCATGGTCGACGAACTGGTCGGCCGCATCCGTAACGGCGCCGCGGCCGGGGACACCGCGGTCGACCGGGTCACCACCCGCGTGCTGCGGCGCGGCGGCGACCCGGTCCCGGTGCCCCCGGCCGACCCGCGGTGAGCGACACCGGCCTGGCGCGGCCGGTGAAGGTCTACGCCGGGCCGGTCAGCCGCCTGATCGCCTACGTCATCGACGCCCTGATCGTCACCGGCTTCGGCACCGCCGCCATCGCGGTGCTGGCCCTGGTCGGTGAGCTGGCCGGGTTCCTCGTCCGGGAGACGCAGACGCTGCTGGCCACCACGTTCGCGCTGGCGCTGCCGGCCGTCTTCGGCGTCTACTGCGCGGTGTTCTGGCTGCTCGCCGGGCGCACCCCGGGCATGGCGCTGCTGGGCCTGCGGGTGGTCACCGCCGGCGGCCGGCCGGTGGGCTGGCTGGCCGCGCTGGTCCGCGGCCTGGTGCTGGGATATTTTCCGATCGGGGCCGCCTGGATCCTCGTCGACCGCCGCCACCAGGCGATCCACGACAAGATCGCCCGGACCGCGGTGCTGCGCCTGAGCCCGGAATGACGCCGAAGCGCTCGTACCTGCCGGTGATCATCCTGATCGCCACCACCTACGTGCTCGCCACCTCGCTCAGCGGGTACTGGTCGATCTCGATCGTTCTGCTCGTGCAGGTCGGCACCGTCTGGTACACGCTGCGGGTCTCCGCCCTCCGCCGGGGCATCCGGGCCGTGGCCAGCGTGGTGCTGGTGCTGGCGCTGATGACCGCCGCCTGGAACGCGATCACCGACGGCAACCGGGTGCTCACCGCCGCCACCTTCATCACCAGCAGCGCGCTCTACCTGATCGCGCCGATCGCGATCGTGCGCGACGTGGCCCGCCGTCCCGACGCCGACCGGGAACTGATGTTGGGGGCGCTCTCGGCGTACCTCATGCTGGGAATGGCTTTCGGGTTTGCCTATCGCTGCATAGCGACGCTGCAGCCGGGCCCGTTCTTCGGCCGGGGGGTGGGCGACGGAGACCTGGCCGACACGCTGTTCTTCAGCTTCGTCACGCTGACCACCACGGGGTACGGCAATGTCGTGCCGGCCGGCAACCCGGGGCAGACCCTGGCCGTGCTGGAGGCCCTGGTCGGCCAGCTCTTCCTGGTCACGGCGGTGGCTAAGGTGGTGGAGGCGTGGCGTCCGCGATTGTGGCACCGGAACTCGCCGTCTCCTCCAGAGCCGTCCGGAACGCCCGCGCCGCCGGCGACGCCGCCCCCGCCACCCGCTGAGCGGTGAAGATGGTCCGCCGCGGCCGCAGCGGCAGGTCGAGCAGGCGGCACGACGTCTGCCGGCCCGCCCACACCAGGTCCGGGATGAGCGCGACCGCGTTGCCCGACTCGACCAGGCGGATGTGTGCCTGCAGGTCGGCGGTCTCGTAGCGTACGTCCGGTTCGAAGCCGGTGCTGCGGCACAATTGCTCGGCGAAATGCCGGGAGGCGGCACCGCGCGGCTCCATCACCCACGGCATGTGCCGGGCCTCGGCCAACGACGCCACCGGACGCAGCGCGACCTCGGCGGCCGGCAACGCGAGACGGATCGGGTCGGTGGTCAGCGGACGGCGATCGAGGCCGGAGTGGTGTGGCGCGGCGTGCGCCGGGTATTGCTCTGCGATCACCATGTCGAAGTCGCGGGCCCAGGTCTCGCGCAGCGCCTCCTCGGGTTCGCGCTGCACCATCTCGACCCGGACGTCGGGAAAGCGGGTGGCCATGGCGAGCAGGGTGGCCGGCATCAGCGCCAGCGCCGCGGACTGGAACACCGCGACGCGCACCCGGCCGCTCACGCGCGTACCGGCGGCCTGCAGGCGGGCCTCGGCCCGCTCCAGGGTGTCGAGCACCTCGTCGACCGAGGCCACCAGCACCTCGGCCTGCGGGGTGAGCTGGACCCGGCGGCCGGCCTTGCGCAGCAGCGGCATGCCGGCCTCCTTCTCCAGCAGGCTGAGCTGCTGCGACACGGCCGAGGGAGAGAAGTTCAGGGCCTCGGCGACGGCCGCGATGGTGCCGCGGATGGCCAGCTCGCGCAGCAGCACCAGACGCCGGATCTCAAGCATGCGCACCCCTGAATAAAGCGTAAGAAGAACTGAAGAGTACTCGTCATGAACCGTCGCTTTTCCTGAACGGAACTCGGAAGGACACTTTCGGCATGACTGACGTCGCCCACTCCCCGGCCAACACCCCGGCCGCGGACAACGAACTCGCCGACGAGGCGGTTGCCCTGGTCCGCCGCTGGCTGCACGAGGCCGCGACGATCCCGGTGGGCGGTTCCGCCGCGCAACTCGCCGGCGTCCTGAAGGACCCCAAGGGCCTCGCCTTCACGGTCGGGTTCGTCGACGGCGTCGTCCGCCCCGAGGACTTGAAGGTCAGCGCCCGCGCCCTGCACACCCTCGCGCCGGACGTGCCGCGCTTCCTGCCGGCCCCGCTGCGCGCCGCGGTGCGTCTCGGTGGCGCCCTGGCGCCGGTCATGCCGGGCGTGGTCGTCCCGATCGCCCGCCGCGTGCTGCGCCGCATGGTCGGCCACCTGATCGTCGACGCCACCGACGCCAAGCTCGGCAAGGCCATTTCCAGGATCAAGAGGCGTGACGTACGGCTGAACGTGAACCTCCTGGGCGAAGCCGTCCTGGGTCGCGGGGAGGCCACCCGCCGCCTGCGCGAGACCGAGCGGCTGCTGGGCCGGCCCGACGTCGACTACGTCTCGATCAAGGTGTCGGCCACCGTCGCCCCGCACAACCCGTGGGCGTTCGACGAGGCCGTCGGCCACATCGTGGAGCAGCTGACCCCGCTGTTCCGGCTGGCCGCCACCGCGCCCACCAAGAAGTTCGTGAACCTCGACATGGAGGAGTACAAGGACCTCGACCTCACGATCGCGGTCTTCACCCGCCTGCTCGAGAAGCCGGAGCTGCGCGACCTGGAGGCCGGCATCGTCCTGCAGGCGTACCTCCCGGACGCCCTGGCCGCGATGATCCGCCTGCAGGAGTGGGCGGCCGCTCGCCGCGCGGACGGCGGCGCCGGCATCAAGGTCCGCCTGGTCAAGGGCGCGAACCTGCCGATGGAGCAGGTCGAGGCGAACGTGCACGGCTGGCCCCTGGCCACCTGGAACACCAAGCAGGACAGCGACACCAACTACAAGCGCGTCCTCGACTACGCCCTGCACCCCGACCGGATCGGCAACGTCCGGCTCGGCGTCGCCGGCCACAACCTCTTCGACGTCGCGTACGCCTGGCTGCTGGCCGGTCGGCGAGGCGTACGGCCGGGAATCGAATTCGAAATGCTTCTCGGCATGGCCGAGGGCCAGGCCGAGGTGGTCCGGCGCGAGGTCGGCGGTCTGCTGCTGTACACCCCGGTCGTACGCCCGGAGCAGTTCGACGTCGCCATCGCGTACCTGATCCGCCGTCTCGAAGAGGGCGCGAGCAGCGACAACTTCATGTCGGCGGTCTTCGAGCTGGACAAGAACGAGGCATTGTTCGCCCGCGAGCGCGACCGTTTCCTGGCGTCGCTGAACGCTCTCGACGACACCGTGCCCCCGCCGCACCGCGTGGCCGACCGGTTCGCCGCCGTGGCCCCCTCCAAGCCCGGCCACTTCGAGAACACCCCCGACACCGACCCCTCCGTCGCGGCCAACCGCGACCTTGTCCGCGCGGTCCTGGCCCGCGTACCCTCGTCCGAACTCGGCGTGGCCGCGATCGCCGCGGCCCGCGTGACCACCGAGTCGCAGCTCGACTCCCGGCTGAACGCCGCCGTCGCGGCCGCCGCCAACTGGGGCTCGCTGCCCGGCTCACTACGCGGCGAGATCCTGCACCGCGTCGGCGACGCCCTCGAAGCCCGGCGGGCCGACCTCATCGAGGTGATGGCGGCCGAGACCGGCAAGACGGCCGACCAGGCCGACCCCGAGGTCTCCGAGGCCATCGACTTCGCCCACTACTACGGCGAACTCGCGGCCGGCCTCGACGACATCGACGGCGCCACCCACGTACCGGAGAAGCTGACCCTCGTCACCCCGCCCTGGAACTTCCCGGTGGCCATCCCGGCCGGCTCGGTGCTGGCCGCCCTGGCCGCCGGCTCGGCCGTGGCCCTCAAGCCGGCCGGTCCGGCCGAACGATGCGGAGCACTGCTCGCCGAGATCATCAAGCCGGTCCTGCCCGACGCCGACCTGCTCACCCTGGTGCAGGTCGAGGAGCAGGCGCTGGGCCGCCAGCTCGTGGGCCACGCGCTCGTCGACCGGGTGGTGCTGACCGGAGCGTACGAGACGGCCCAGCTCTTCCGGTCCTTCCGCCCCGACCTGCCCCTGCTGGCCGAGACCAGCGGCAAGAACGCCATCATCGTCACCCCGAGCGCCGACCTCGACCTGGCCGTGAAGGACGTGGTGTCCTCGGCCTTCGGGCACGCCGGCCAGAAGTGCTCGGCCGCGTCGCTGGTCGTGCTGGTCGGCTCGGTGGCCCGCTCGCAGCGCTTCCGCCACCAGCTGATCGACGCGGTCGAGTCGCTGACCGTGGGCTGGCCGTCCGACCCGGAGAGCCAGGTCGGCCCGGTCATCGAACCCGCCGCCGGCAAACTGCTCGACGGCCTGACCAAGCTCGGCCCCGGCGAGAGCTGGCTGCTGGAGCCGCGCGAGCTCGACGACAGCGGCCGCCTGTGGAGTCCCGGTGTCCGCGACGGCGTCCGCCGAGGCTCCGAGTACCACCGCACGGAGTACTTCGGCCCGATCCTCGGCATCATGACGGCGTCCACCCTGGACGAGGCGATCGACCTGGTCAACGAGGTCGACTACGGCCTCACGTCGGGCCTGCACACCCTCGACCCGGACGACCTGGGCACCTGGCTCGACCGGATCGAGGCGGGCAACCTGTACGTCAACCGCGGCATCACCGGCGCGATCGTCCGCCGCCAGCCGTTCGGCGGCTGGAAGCGCTCCGCGGTGGGCGCGGGCACCAAGGCGGGCGGCCCCAACTACCTGATCGGCCTGTCCCGCTTCGAGCCGGCCCCGTCGACGGCGACCGCGACGGCCGACCACCCCGCGGTGCGCGCGTTGCTGGCCGCGACGGACAGCGAGTTCCTGGCCCGCGCGGCCCGCAGCGACGCCGCGGCCTGGGCGGCCGAGTTCGGCCAGCTGGCCGACGTGTCCGGCCTGTGGGCGGAACGCAACGTGCTGCGCTACGTGCCCGTCCCGGTCACGGTCCGCCTGGCCGCGGGCGCCCCGGTCGAGCAGCTGCTGCGCGTGGTCGCGGCCGGCCTGCGGGCCGGAGCACCGCTCCGCATCTCGTCGGCGGTCCCCGTGCCGGTCGACCTCCCGGTGCCGGTCCAGGTGGAGGACGACGCCACCTTCGCCGGCAACCTGGACGGCGTCAGCCGGGTACGCCTGATCGGCGGTTCCCTGGCCCAGCTCACGGCGGCCACCGGAGGCCGCCCCGACCTGGCCGTCTGGCACGGCCCGGTGACGGAGTCCGGCCGCATCGAGATGCTGCCGTTCCTGCACGAGCAGGCGGTCAGCATCACCGCCCACCGGTTCGGCAACCCGGACCGCCTGGCCACCACGGCCCTGTAACCGGCCGTATCCGAGGCCCTTCCCACCACCAGGTTGGGGAGGGCCTCGTTCGATCTCGATCAGACAGGCTCAGTCGAGGCAGAACTCGTTGCCCTCGACGTCCTGCATCACCTGGCAGGACTCGTTGTCCTCGTCGGCGAGCAGCAGACGGACCCGCGTGGCGCCCAGTGCCTCGAGCCGGGCGCTCTCGGCCTCGAGGGCGGCCAGGCGCTCGGCCCCGACGAGGCCGGTGCCGACCCGTACATCCACATGCACCCGGTTCTTGACGACCTTGCCCTCGGGCACGCGCTGAAAGTAGAGCCGAGGCCCTTCCCCGGTGGGGTCCACGATGGCGAACGAGGAGTCGTCCTCCTCCGGCGGCGCCACGTAGCCCAGAACCTCGCACCAGAAGCGGCCGACCCGCACGGGATCAGCACAGTCGAACGTGACCTGGATCTTCCTCACCGACGCCATCGGGCCACGATAGTGGCTCCGCATAGGATCATGTGATGCTTCCCGAGCCTGACGACGCGCGGTGGGTTGAATCCGCCGGTCGAGGCCTGGCCGAGGGCGATGGCGTACGGGCGACGTTTCTCCATCTGTTGCGGGACGGCGCCGACCCTGATGCTGCCGCGATTGCCGTCTGCGTCGCGGCCGGCTCCCGTCGCGAAGAAGCGGTGGACCGCCTACGGCAGTTCGCGGGTCTGTGGGATGCGTTCCCTCCCGAGCGGGAAGCCGACGGCGTCGATCTGCTTGTCCTGCTCGGCTACTTCGAGCCGGACGCCGTCCTCGATGATCGGCATCAGGCGGCTCTCGCGCACTTGCGGGCGGCACTGCGATCGGTCGTGGGGATTCCCAGTGGATCCGCGGCTACGTTGAGCATTCACCTCCGTACGGGACGTCTCGTCGACGCCTACCGGCAACTCGAACACCTCGGGGATCGCCGATGGCCCGGCAACGCACAGTTCTGGGCGGCGATGCGCCAAGCCGGGCAGATCATCGAACCTGATGCCCCTTCTGAGAACGTTGGCCGTTGATCCGTCGCTTCTGAGCCGGTTTCGGGCGCGCTGTCGATCCCCGAGGGACAGCGGTTGCAGAGGTTCACGCGAACCGCGAAGAACCCGGTGCCCGGCGACGTTGCCGGCCACCACTGCGAGCGGGTGCAACAGCGGCATGCCGAGATCTTCCGCGAAGGGCTTGCGGCTTGGCGCCCGTCCCGGCGAGTTTCCGACACCGATCCCGGAACCGGTACCGGCGTCGAAGGTCCAGGGCTGATGACCGTTCGGGCAACGTCGGTTCCGGAACCGCGGCGAGATGTCCGAACACTGGCGATTCACGCATGGGCATCTCTTGACATGCCACGGCGTCTATTGCTTCCTGTGATCCAGTTTGTTGCCTCCCCGTTAACGGAAGGACCCACCGCATGCGCCTTCGGCGTCTGTTCGCCGTCGGGCTGACCGTGGTCACCGCGGCCTCGCTCACCGGCACCTCTGCCTCAGCTTCACCCTCCACGGCAACCAAGAGCGCCCCGTCGCTCGGCGCCAACGTTACGATCTTCGACCCGAGCACCCCGATCGCCGAGATCCAGGCCAAGCTCGACGCCGCGCACGCCCAGCAGGTCGACAACGAGATGGGCACGCAGCGGTACGCGTTCCTGTTCAAGCCGGGCACGTACGGCACCGACGAGCACCCGCTGCAGATCAAGGTGGGCTACTACACCGAGGTCTCCGGCCTCGGCGCGTCACCCACCGACGTCGTCATCAACGGCAAGGTGGAGGTCTACAACCGTTGCCTGGCCGACGGCGGCACCAGCAACTGCCTGGCCCTGGTCAACTTCTGGCGTACGCTGTCGAACCTGTCCATCAAGGTCAACGGCGCCGGCCAGGACGGCTGCCGGGCCGGCGCGAACTTCTGGGCGGTCTCCCAGGCCGTCTCGATGCGCCGGCTCAAGGTCGACGGCGGGTTCACCCTGATGGACTACTGCACGGCCGGCCCGCAGTACGCCAGCGGCGGCTTCATCGCCGACTCGGCGTTCGGCAACGTCACCAACGGCTCGCAGCAGCAGTGGCTGACCCGCAACAGCAGTGTCGGCCAGTGGTCGAACGGCGTCTGGAACCAGGTCTTCGCCGGGGTCCAGGGCGCGCCGGACGACGCGGCGTTCCCCAACCCGCCGTACACCACCCTGGAGCAGAACCCGCTCAGCCGGGAGAAGCCGTACCTGTTCGTCGACGCCAAGGGCAAGTACAACGTCCGTGTCCCGTCGGCGCACCGCAACACCAGCGGCACGTCGTGGGCGGCCGACCTGACCCAGGGCCGGACGATCCCGCTCAGCGACTTCTTCGTCGCCAAGCCGTCCGACCCCGAGTGGCTGATCAACGCGCAGCTCCTGCTGGGCAAGAACCTGCTGCTCACCCCGGGCGTCTACAACGTCGACCAGACCATCCAGGTCCGGCGGCCCAACCAGGTCGTGCTCGGCATCGGCCACGCCACGCTGACGGCCGTCAACGGCGCCACGCCGCTGAAGGTGGGCGACGTGCCCGGCGTGATCGTCGCCGGGGTGACCATCGACGCCGGTCTCAAGGAGTCGAAGACGCTGCTGCAGGTCGGCGACAAGCACGGCCTGAAGATCAGCTCCCCGGCGAACCCGACGACCCTGAGCGACGTCTACTTCCGGGTGGGCGGCCCGCACATCGGCAAGACCGACACGGCGCTCGAGGTCAACAGCGACAACGTGCTCATCGACCACACCTGGGTGTGGCGCGCGGACCACGGCGTCGAGGGCTTCTCGGGCGACACCGAGCGGTGGAACACCAACACCGGCCGCTACGGCGCGGTCATCAACGGCGACAACGTCGTGGCGACCGGCCTGTTCGTCGAGCATTTCCAGAAGTACAACACCGTCTGGAACGGCGAGAAGGGCACCACGGTGCTCTACCAGAACGAGCTGCCGTACGACCCGCCGACGCAGGCCGACTGGATGAACGGCAAGGTCGAGGGCTACGCCGGTTACAAGGTCGGCAACCACGTGCGCAACCACACGCTGTACGGCGGTGGCGTGTACGTGTTCAACCAGAACAACCCGTCGATCCACACCGAGAACGGCTTCGAGGTCCCGAGGAGTCCCGGCGTGAAACTGCACCACATCATGACGGTCAACCTGGCCGCCGGCACCATCGACCACGTCGTCAACGGCGTGGGCGAGGCCGCCGACACCAGCAAGATCGGTGTGCCGGTCTACCTCAACGAGTACCCGGCACCGTGATCGCTTAAGGGGATGGGCCCGGAGTGATCCGGGCCCATTGTCATGGATGCCCCCTGGCGGGGAAAGGCACCCATCCCACCTGTAATTCTGCCTTGATCATCGCGCCCCGCCACTGTCCTATCGGCCAATAACGGTTCTGTCCAACATCTGCCACTCGGCTTCGTCCGGTCAGCGCAGGGCGGCGCCGATCTCCCGCATGGCGGTGAGGACCTCGGCGGTCCGGTCACCCTGGGCGGGATTCCAATTGGTCAGTACGGCGTACGGCTGTCGCCCGCGGAAGCCCACGTCGGCGCGGATCCCGTCGTCGGTGCCGGTCTTGTTGCCGAACTCGCCCGGATGCCACAGCGGGTCGGCGTGCCAGGCGCTCGCCACCATGGACAGGTCGGTGTTGGTGCCCAGCCAGGCCCGCATCCGCCGTTCGACGGCGGTGTCCCCGGTGGCGACGCGCCGCATGAGGGCGGCCAGCTCCCGGGCCGACCCCGTGGAAAGGGTGGGCGGGTGATGGGGTTCGCGCTTGTCCCGTACGAAATCAAGCAGTGCCGTGTCTTGGAAGGCGGCCTGGCCCACATTGTCGAGGCCGATCCGCTGGAGCAGCACGTTCGTCGCGTAGTTGTCGCTGACCGCGGCGACCAGCGCGGCCACGTCGGCGGCGGGCAGCGCGTCCACGGCCAGCAGATGCCACAGCCCCGAGTCGGCCACGGCGAGCGCCGGATCCTTGCGAAGAAGCTCGTGGGGGTCGAGCTCCCCGCTGTCGAAGCGCTTCGCGGTCTCCAGGAGCAGAAGCAGCTTCCCGATGCTGGCCGTCCGCAGCTTCCGATCCGGGGCGTGCTCGGCCAGGCCGGGCACCGAGATCGACCATTGCACGCCCGGCGTCGCGGCCACGACCCGCTCGACGACTTCCCGCACACTCATGAGCACGACCCTAGAGCGGCGGCAGCATGCCTTCGCCGCCGCAGGGCCCGCACACGTGGAAGACGGGCGCGCCGAGATAGCCGGCCGGGGTGGAAACCTTCCCCGACCCGTCACACCGGGGGCACGGCAGCCAGCCGGCCTCGATGAGCCGCCGGAACCGCCCTTCCTCGCGCCGCCGGGCCCACCGCCGCCGCACTTTCGCCCCGGCAACAAGCGCGACAACGACCCCGGCGGCGACGAGCGTCCATCCGAAGAGGCCCATGCCGCACGGTAGCCCCTCCCCATGCCGCGAGAACAGTTTCCGCCGCCGCACAGTCAGTCATCGATTGCGACACGGCCTACCGGAAGTCTGCCCAGCATGAAGCCCATCGACCGATCCCGCGCGTCCCACCGGCGCCTTGCTCCCCGCCGGCTTCTCGTCGCAGGTCCCCTCGAAATTCCTTCACACGGGCGGCAAAGCGATCTCGGAGCCGGCCGTCTTCGGTCTATTCCACCCGCTGTCGGCAACAGCCCAGCGCCACCGTCGTCGCGCATCCCGCCGTCGGACAATAAGGCACCGCCGATTGATGTGTTCGCCGCGCTTTTCGAGGGGGTGCGCCGCCGCCGGCCGCAGCACCACTCCACTCGGCAAAGTCGCCCTCGCTCGTACCGCCCGTTCCGCTGCTTCGGCCGGGTCCACTGCTACCGCTGATTCGCCATTTTTCCTGCGCTCCTTTCCTTGGCTGGGGTCAGCGATTCGGCCGGGGTCAGCGCCCCAAACGGGGTCGCCGCTTTGGCTGCGGCCACCGCATTGGCCGCGCTCCTTGCCTTGGCGGGGATTACCGCCTTGTCAACGGCCACGGTATTTGCTGCGCTCGCCGCCATGGCCGGGATTGCCGCCTTGTCTGCGGCCACCGCTTCAGCCAGGCGCTCGACGTTAGCCGGGATCACCGTCTTGGCTGGGGCCGCCGCATTGGTTGAGGTTCCCGCCGCAGGCGGAGGCGCGGTCTCGTCTGGGCTTACTGTGTTGCCCTGGACCACTGTCTTCGCTGGGCCTGGCGTCTTTGCTTGGGCCATTACATCGGGGCTATCCACTGCATCGGCGGAAATCATTACCGTGGCGGTGGCGGTGGCGGTGGCGGTGGCGGTGGCGGTGGCGGTGGCGGTGGCGGTGGCGGCCGGTGTCGCCGGTGGCTGGGGCCGCCGATCAGGCCCGGGTTGCTGCCTTGGTGGGTGGGCCTGGGCCGGCTTCCCCTCTCGACGTGCCGCCGGGGGTTGCGCTGTGTCAGGCGTCGGAATGCCGTCGGCCGACGCCCACCACGGGGCCTCGTCGTCGCAGATCAACGGAGGTATCCGCTCGGTCGGGTCGTGTAGGCCCAACTCTCCACACTTCCGCGAACAGCCGTGTAACTGACACAACTTCAACGCGTGGCGCCGTTTGAGGCCCCACCGCCGACGCTCCGGATGATCCTGCTGAAAATCTGCCAGGCTTGGCGAATAATTGCGCGCCTTAGTCCAGTCACGCATTGTGGAAATGATCGACCTAGAAAACAACCCCAGCTGCGCCATGAACCATTATCCCGTAACCCGAAGATCGAAGGCAAAGGAAGTATCATACCAAATTATTGAAACCGAGGGAGGGTTTGTGAATTCGGTTAGTGAGTGTTTGCGAGATGGTCGCCCGGGTGTGCCGTCATCGCGTGTATCCGGCGGACCTGACTGGCGAGCAGTGGGAGATCATCGAGCCGATGCTCTCGCTGATCAAGGAGCCGGGGCGAATCCCGAAGCATCCGTGCCGCGCCGTCATGGACGCGATCTCGTACTCCGACTGGTCCGGGTGTTTTCGGCGCAAGCTTGATCTCGGCGAGCAGGGCGGGTGTGGGGGCGAGGCCGGCGTGTAGATGGGGGAGCGGTCCCCGGTGGCGGCCGACTGGTGGTGGCGTTGCAGGGCGACTGTGCAGTCGATGAAGTCCGGGTCCTGCCACGGCTCCGCGACGCCCAAGGCTTGGCGTAGCCGTCGAGTTTCAAACGGCGCAGGTGAGGATGTATCTCATGCGGCCAGGGCGAGGGCGGCCCGGCGCAGGAAGTCGCGGTTCGAGGTTGTGGCCCGTAGCTGGTCGAGGAGCTGTTTCATGGCGTCTCGGCGGTCGGCGCCGGCCAGTGCTCGGCGGACCTGGGTGACCACGGCACGTTCGCTGGGGGTCAACAGGGCTTCGTCGTGGCGGGTGCCGGAGGCGAACAGGTCGATGGCCGGGAACTGGCGGGACTCGGCCAGGGCGCGGTCCAGCTTGAGTTCGGCGTTTCCGGTGGACTTGAACTCCTCGAAGAGGAGGGTGTCCATGGCTGAGCCGTTCTCGACCAGGGCCGTGGCGATGATGGTCAGGGAGCCGCCGCCCTCGAGGGCGCGGGCCGCGCCCAGGAAGCGTTTCGGCGGGTAGAGGGCGGTCGAGTCCAGGCCGCCGCTCAGGGTGCGGCCGCCTCCTCGGGCCATCAGGTTGTACGCGCGGCCCAGGCGGGTGATCGAGTCGAGCAGGACGACCACGTCCTCGCCCTGTTCGACCAGGCGTTTCGCGCGTTCGATGGCCAGTTCCGCCACCGCCGCGTGTTCCTGGGGCGGGCGGTCGAAGGTGGCCGCGATGACCTCGCCCTTGACCGTGCGCTGCATGTCGGTGACCTCCTCGGGGCGCTCGTCGACCAGGACGACCATGAGGTGGCATTCGGGGTTGTTCACGGCGATCGCGTTGGCGATCTGCTGGAGGATGATCGTCTTGCCGGCCTTGGGCGGGGCGACGATCAGGGCGCGCTGGCCCTTGCCGATGGGCGTCACCAGGTCGATGAGCCGGGTGGTCAGGATCTGCGGCTCGGTTTCCAGGCGCAGCCGTTCCCGGGGGTGGAGCGAGGTCAGCTCGGCGAAGTCGGTGCGTTTCCCGACCGGGTCGATCTGGAGCGTGGCCGGTTTGGTGCCGGCCCGTTTCGCGGTGCCGTTGACGCGGTCGCCTCGGCGGAGGCCGTGACGTCGTACGTCATGGATGTTGACGGGAATGTCTTTCGGTCCTGGCAGGTAGCCGTCGGCGCGCAGCCAGGCGCGGTCGTCGACGATGTCGAGCAAGGCATCGACACGTGTGGATACGTAGGGTTCACTCATAGAGAGCACTCCTGAGAAGAGTGGGAAAGATGTGCCGGGAGACTCACGGCGGGGAATTCCGGGGGCGAACGCCAACTCCAGAACTCAACTGCCGCTAACGGTAACACGCGGGCCACCGGGAGTTTGCCCCCCGTACGTCTGCGGGGTATGGAATGCGGCGTGCACCATGCCAACCACTACTACGGTCACTCGGCCGTCCTGGCCCGGTACTGCGGGCTCGACGACGCCGAGGCGCCCCGGATCCAGGGCTACCTCCAGCACGGCTGGAACATCGGCGACGGGCTCGCCCCCGACCACGAGTTCGTGCCGGGCGTGGCGAAGTTCGTCTGGTCCGAACGGGTCCGCCGGCGCGCCTGGTCCCTCGGGCGGCGCGACGTGTACGTGGTCGGTGCCCCCTGGGCGTACCTCCTGGCCCTGGAACCGGACCCGGCGCCCGAGCGCGAGGGAACCATCTGGTATCCCTTCCACGGCTGGGAAGGACAGCACGTCCTCGGCAGCCACGAGGGCCTGATCGCCGAGATCAAGGAGACCGAGCCGGGACCGGTGACCGTCTGCCTGTACTGGCAGGAATACCGCGATCGGGGCGTGCGGGCCACGTACGAGAAAGCGGGTTTCCGGGTCATCTGCCACGGTTACCGCGGTGGCTGGTGGAAAGACCTGGACCCCGGATTCCTCTATCGCCAACTCGCCGAGCTGCGCAAACATTCCCGCGTGGCCTCGAATCGGCTGTGCAGCGCCGTCTTCTACGGCACGCTGGCCGGCTGCGAACCGGCCGTCTACGGCGACCCGATGCAGCTGGAGAACGAGAAGTCCGCGTTCGGCGGGCAGGCCCGCATCCTGCGCGAGTGGTCTGACATGATCGGCGCCGAGGTCGACCTCGAGACCGCGCGCCGCGTCGCCGTTGCCGAGCTGGGCGCCGACCGCCTGCTGCCGCCGGCCGAGCTGCGCCGCCTGTTCGGCTGGCCGGTCCCGCGCAGCACCGAAGACATCGAACTCACCGGAGCCGTGACCGCATGACCATGACCCTGCTCGGCGGCGAGATGCTCAGCTGGTCCGATTCCGCTCCCGCGGGTTCGGGCCTGCGGCCCCTGGCCAAGACAATCAGCGGTCGTACGCTCGTGGCCGGCCCCCACACGCGAGAGTTCGTCGCCGCCCTGCCGGCCGACCGGGTCACCGTCCTGCTCCGCGGCCAGGCCGACGCCGAAACGGTGGCCGCGCTCGGCGTACCGGTGTGGTGCGGCAGTCTGGAGAAGGCGGCGGCGTCCCCGGCGTTCGACACGATCGTGGCCCTGGACGGCCTGGACCGGCTCTGCTCGGTCGAGGCGGAGACGCTGGACGGCTGGGACGAGCGCCTGGCCCATCTGCTGTCGATGCTGCGCCCCGGCGGCCGCCTGCTGCTGGCCGTGGAGAACCTGTTCGGCCTGCACCGGCTGCTGACCCCGCCCCGAGCGCTGACCGACGACGAGTGGCTGGTCCCCGACGACCGCGACCCCCGGCGCCCGGCCGGCCTGGCCGCCCTGCGCGACCGCCTGGCCGGGGCCGGCCTGTCCGCCGAGCGGGAGTACGCCGCGTACGGCGGCGCCCTGCTCAGCCGCACCCTGCTGGCCGACCGCGACGTGTCCGGCTTCCTGACCGCGACGTTGGCCGGCTTCCACCTCGAGAACGCCCTGGCCGACCCGGCCACGCTGGCCACCCGGGCCCTGCGGCACGGCCTCGCCGCCGACCTGGCCCCGTCCTGGGTCGTGATCGCCGACCGTGACACCGGCGGCCCGGAAACGCCCGAGGCGGTGGTGGACGGCCGCGCCCTTTCGGCGGGCGAGCTGCCCCGCGGGCGCACGCTGGAGGACCTGCTCTTCGTGGCCGCCCAGCAGCGCGACCTGCCCACCATGCGCACCTTGCTGACCCGCTGGCAGAAGAGCCCCGCCGCCGGCGTGGTGGCGGCCCAGATCGTCGTCGTCCCACCCGGCGACGGGACCTCGCTGATTCCGGACGGCGGTGACCTGATCCCGCTGGCTGCCGGCGGCGACCCGCTGGTGGCGTTGCGTCAGTTCGCCGCGGCTGCCGTTGAGGGCGACATCGCGGGCCTGTGGCCGGCGCCGGCCGATGAAGCGGAACTGACCGCGCTGATCGCCGGCATGACCGGCCGGGAGGTCGAGCCCGCGGCCATCCCGCCGCGGCCGCCCCGCACCGCCCCGGGAGCCGTCCGCGAGCTGACCGCCGACCGCGACCGCCTGGCCCGCGAACTGGCCGAGGCCCGAGCCAGGCACGAGTTCTACGAACGGCAGATCCGCGGCCGCGACGCCGAACTCAAGCGCGTCCGCCAGATCAACGCGGTTTTGTCGGCCACCGCCCCCGGAAAGGCCGTCCTCGGCGGCCTCAAGGCGGGCCGCCGAGCCGTGCGGGCGGTGGTGAAACGGGGCCGCGGGTAGCGTTTCCGGCGGTTGCTAGGCGCAGCTCATGCAGAACCGGGCGAACGGCCGCACCTCGAGCCGTTCGGCGCCGATCGGCTTTCCGCAGCGTTCGCAGACGCCGTAGGTGTCGTCGTCCACGCGGCGCAGCGCGTCGTCGACCTCGGCGATCCGGTCGCGGGCGGCGGCCAGCAGCGCGGTCAGCTGGGCCCGCTCGAAGCCGATGGTGGCGCCCTCCGGGTCGTGCTCGTCGTCGGCGTTCGAGTCCCGCGACGCCGCGAACACCGCCTCCAGATCGCGAGCCAGCGTCGCCGCGTCCTCCTCGGCGCTCGACTTCAGCCGCAGCAACTCATCCCGGGCCATCACTCAACTGTAGGCCCGTCTTGCGGACCTGGATGCGGTCGGCGCCGGGGGAGACCTTCTGAAACGACGACCTCAGGGTCTGTGAGCGCATGGTGGCACCGCCGGTCAAAGGAGCGCGTCGTAAAGGTCCTCGAGGCGGCGGGACTGGGTGGCGACGTTGAAGTTCGCCTCGGCGTGGGCGCGGGCCCGCTCGCCCATGGTGACGCGGAGGGTGTCGTCGTCCAGGAGCTTGCGCAGGTTGGCCGTCAGGGCCTCGCGGTCGCCCTCCGGGCCCAGCAAGCCCGTCTCGCCGTCGAGGACGGCCTCGGGGATGCCGCTGTGCACCGTCGACACCGCCGGGAGGCCCAGGGCCGCGGCCTCGACGATGGTGGTGGGCAGGCCCTCGGTGTCGCCGTCGGCGGCGGTTTTCGACGGGGCGGCCAGGACCCGGGACTCGGCCAGCAGGCGGTAGACCTCGGACGCGGGCTGGGCGCCGGTGAACGTCGCGTCGGTGCCGGCCCGGGCGGCGTACGACCGAATCTCGGGAAGCAGCGGGCCGTCGCCGATGAGGATCGCCTTGGCCGAGCCGAGCGCGGCCAGGGCGGCGATCAGGTCGTCGGCGCCCTTCTTCTCGACGAAGCGGCCGACGAATGCGACGTCCCAGCGTTTCCCGGCGGACGGTACCGACGCGGGCACGGGCACGCCGGTGTGGTGTACCCGGACCTTGGCCGGGTCGGCGCCCCAGCCGATCGCCTTCTGGCGGATCACCTCCGAGACGGCGATCAGCAGGTCGGCGCGCTGGAAGACGGCGCGCAGGTTGCGGCGGTACCGCAGGCCGTGGGCGCCCGGCGACAGCGGCTGGCGGGTCACGTCGTGGCCGTGCAGGGTGACCACCAGGGGCACGCCGACGCGTTTCGTCTCACCGGAGACCAGCCAGCCGTCGCCGCCGAAGTGGGCGTGCACCAGGTCGGGCTCGGCGCCGGCCAGCAGCAGGCGCAGGCGGGGGGAGCTGCCGGTCAGGCGCAACCGCAGGAACGGGCGGCGGTCGGCCGGCGACGGGTAGGCGATCAGGTCGGTGTCGCGGGCCAGCGTCGACTCGACCTTGGTGGCGCCCACGTAGACGGGCCGCCAGCGGGTCAGGTTGTCGGCCTGGTTGCGGATGAAGGTCTCGGAGGCGGGCAGCATGGCGCTGCGCCAGACCGCGACCCGCCGGGGCGCCTCAGGCATCGGCGGTCTTCCGGCCCAGCACGACGTCGCGCAGGCGGTGCCGAACGGCCGGGGGCAGCGCCCAGATCTGCAGGTACGTCACGTAGTCGATCGCGCCGGGGCGGCCGTGCTCCCGCGCCTCGGTCAGGATCTCGCGGAAGACCCGGGTGCTGCGCGTCGGCGCGGCCATGGAGCTCAGGACGCTCATCGTGAAGGCAGCGTACGCGCGCGGGGTGAACAGCTCCCGGCTGGCGCGCAGCCATTCGAGCTGTTCCTCCCACGGGTTCTGCAGGCTGATCCGCTCGCGGTTCTCGTCCTGGTGCCACAGCACGAGCGCCTCGGGGGCGTACAGCAGCTCGACGTCCTCGTGCCGCAGCGCGCGCAGCGTCCAGTCGAGCTCTTGCTGCCGGCGCAGGCCGACCGTGAACGGCACCCGGCGCAGCAGTTCGGTGGGGGCCATGATGGTCGAGGTCTGGATGAAACCGTCGCCGTAGAACAGGCCCCGCCGCACGGTCAGGTACTCGCTGAGCGGTTCGCCGGGCTCGGGCAGGCGGCGCGGCATGACCGAGTCGGCCCGGGGCGTCCGGCTGATCATCCGCGTGGCCACGATCGGCGAGGCCAGCTTCGAGGTCGCCGCGAGTGCCAGCTGCGTCTCGATCTTCTCCGGCAGCCACTCGTCATCGTCGTCCAGCAGGGCGACCCATCTGCCGTACGCGTGGTGGACGCCCTGATTGCGGGCATTCGGCGCTTTTCCGCTCTCGGGGAGCTCGATGACCCGCAAACGATCGTCATCCACGGCGGCGAGCGCCGCCGCCGACAACGGGTCCGGGCCGTCGATGACGACGATGACCTCGAGATCGTGGTGCGTCTGCCCGAGCGCGCTCCGCACGGCGCGGACGGCGAGCTCCGGGCGGTTGCGCGTCGGGATGACGACGCTGACGTCCGGCTGTGAGGACATGTCGACCTGCTTACGAGGGCTGGGAGTCGCGGAAAACCGGACATTAGGGAGCCTCGGTGAATGCCAGGGGTGATCTCAGCAACTCCGCAGCGAACTCTCATCGGCTTTTGATCAGCCCGAGGGAGGCTGGAGCGTGCGGAAGAAGAAGAGCCCCCGGTGGGCGCGCTGGTGCGTGGGCTTCGGCGCCCTGCTCGTGATCGCGGGCGGCGGCTCGGTGATCGCCCTCCAGGCCACTGTCAGCGCGGCCACGAACTCGATCAAGCAGGAGAACCTGCTCGGGTCGTCGACGACGGTCGAGACCGAGAAGCACGCGTCGGTCACCGGCGCCAAGAACATCCTGCTCGTCGGCATCGACCAGCGCGCCTCGGCCAAGCCGGGCGAGCCCACCCGCTCCGACTCGATCATTCTCCTGCACATCGGGGCCGACCACAGGAACGCGTACCTGATCTCGCTGCCCCGCGACAGCTACGTGCCGATCCCGGCCTACGACAACGGCGCCCAGAAATACGCCGGCGGCAAGAACAAGATCAACGCCGCTTTCGCGTACGGCAGTAGGGGTTTGACCGGGAATGCGGCCCTTTCCCATGGATTCGAGTTGTTGTCGCTCACCATCAAAAAACTCACCGGCATCACTCCCGACGCCGGCGCGATCATCGACTTCCAGGGCTTCCAGCAGATCGTCAACGTCCTGGGCAAGGTCTGCATGTACGTCGACGAGGACACCACCTCGATCCACATCGGCCACACCGCTGACGGCAAGCAGGCCGCCCCGTACGTCATCAACAAAGACGGCACCCTCAATCACAAGATCAAAGGCGTGACGGCGAACTTCTACGGCAAGGGCAACCACTGCTTCACACCGACCGAGGCGCTGGACTTCGTCCGCCAGCGTGACCTGCTCGCCAACGACGACTTCGACTACGGGCGGCAGCGCCACCAGCAGCAATTCCTCAAGGCGGTCGTGCAGCAGACGGTCAAGGACGGCCTCGACTCGCCGACGAAACTGCCCGGTCTGCTCAGCGCGATCGGCAAGGCGGTCACCGTCGACTCGGGCGGCATCTCGCTCGAGGACTGGGTCTTCGCGATGCGCGGCGTCAACCCGAACGACCTGGTCACCCTGAAGACCAACGACGGCAAGTTCAACAGCGAGAACATCCCCGGCGTGGGCAGTGTCCAGCTGCTCAGCGACGACAGCCTGGACCTGCTCCGAGCGGCCCGAAACGACACGGTCGCGCAATTCGCGGCGGCGCACCCCACGTGGGTCGCGGCGACCTGAACGGCGTCGGCCGCGACTTCACCCGTACGGGTCACACACCGGTGACGTTTCGTAGCGTACGGTGAACGACACTTCGCGACCAGGAGGAGCGGCGCGGACCTGAGGGGGTGTCGCGTTGGGCGGGCTGGGTGTTCTCGATCAGCTCGAACTCGGTGACCACGTCTGCTGGACCGTCGACGACGACGCCGTACGGCTGGACGTGGCCGTCGACGTTCTCGCGTCCGGCCTGCGCCTCCGGCAGAAGGTCTGCTACCTGGGCCCGTCGCCCGAGATGGTCCTGGACGGGCTGATGAACCGCGGCGTATCCCCGCGCAGCGCCCTGGCCACCGGCCAACTGGTGGCGCGGACGCCCGAGGGCAGTTACCTCGCCGGCGGCTCGTTCGACGCGGCGGCGACCGTCGAGCATTTCCTGGCCGAGAAGCAGAACGCCCGCGACGAGGGCTACGGGGGCCTGCGGGTGGTCGGCGACATGTCGTGGGCGGCCCGGGGTGTGCCGGGCGCGGAATCCCTGGACCGGTACGAGTTCCGCATCAACGAGCTGTTCGTCGACGGCTTCGTGGCGGGCGTGTGCGCGTACGACCGAAGGCTCTTCGATCCGTTGACCCTGCGCCGCCTGGCGCTGGCCCATCCGGGCGCGGCCGGCCCGCTGCTGCCGTTCGACCCGGCGTCGTCGCTGCGCTGCCGGCGCACCACCGAGCCGTACGGCGTCAAGCTCAGCGGCGAAGCCGACATGTCGAACCGCTACGCGCTGGAGTCGGTGCTGGCCGGGGTCATCGCCGACCTGGAGCCGGACGGCGAGGAGGCCGTCGTCGACGTCACCGCCCTGCGTTTCGCCGACACGTCCGCGGCCCGCGTGCTCATCCAGGCGGTGACCGCCAGCGACAACCGCATGCGGGTGCGCGGTTGCCTGCCCGTGGTGGGCCGCCTCCTGCGCTTCCACGGCCTCACCAGCGAGGCGATGCGTTAATTCCAGAAGCCGTCGTGTACGGCGGTGGCGTCGGGCCGGGGCACGGGCCCGTCCACGACGATCTCGCGGCCACCATGGGCGAACACCTCCCGGCACGGCAACCGCAGCGGCGGAACGCCTTCCTCCTCCTCGACCAGGCCGGCCAGGTCGGCCTCGGAGAGCGCGAAGACGACACGGCCGATGCCCGACCAGTAGATCGCCCCCGAACACATGGCACACGGCTCGGTGCTGGTGTACAGCACACTGCCGGACAGTTCCTCGAACGACAGGGACCCGGCCAGCCGTACGAGGTTGGTCTCGGCGTGGCCGGTCGCGTCCTGGCCGGTGACCACGCTGTTGCGCGCCTCGAGCGTCGTGCCGTCCGGGGTCAGGAGCAGCGCGCCGAAGGGGTGGTCGCCCCGCCGGCGGGCCTCCCAGGCGAGTTCGATGGCGCGCTCCAGATAACGGTTGTCCACGTCCACGTCCATGATCACCACCATACGTTCTGTGGATCATGTGACGCCTCGAGGAGAGCGTTCCGCTTACTCCCGGCCCCGAGAGATGACCGACAGCACCCCCACGTTGACCAGCCGGAACGCCCTGAGGACCATTGACCCATGTCCAGGTCAACGGGGAAAATCGCCGCCCTCGTGGTGGCTGTCGTGGTGGTTTCCGGCGGGGGCTGGCTGTTGCTGCGGCCGCGCGGGCCGGGGGCCGCCGAGGTGGTGGCGCGCCAGGTGGCCGCCCTCGGCGGGCCGGCCGGCCGGGGCCAGGCCGGCACGCCGGTGACGCTGCTCGAGGCGCGGGGCAAGGCGTACGGGCCGATCGTCGTCAACGAGGAGACGGGGCGGTTCGCCGTCAGCTGGACCACGACGGTGACGCCCGCGTCGGCGGGCGAGGTCTGTGGTGCGCTGGCCGACTGGACCGTGCGCGCCGTGGCGCATCCGGCCCCGGCCGAGGTCGCGACCGCCTGCCAGGACGTCGTGGCGTCACCGGGGGAGGGCGGCATCTTCGACAGCTACGGCACCGAGGACCGGCACGTCTACTCCGCCTTCGTCGACTACGACGCCGCGGTCGAGACGACGTTGTCCGTGACATTCGACTACCGGCCCGCAGTGACGAGCGACGGCTAGAGTCGACGGGATCATGGAGATCCCCACGGATGAGGAAATTCGGGCGCTGCACGAGCGCCATGCGCCGAGCCGGGAAGCGTTCGAGCTCGTCCACACGCACTGCCAGATCGTGTGCGAGGTGGCCGAGCGGCTGCTGCGCGGCCGAGAGGGCGAGGTCGACGTCGCGCTGGTGCGGGCGGGCGCACTGCTGCACGACATCGGCGTCTACCGGCTCGCGGTGGGCGAAAGCTACCTGAGGCACGGCTTGCTCGGCCACGAGCTGCTGCGCGGATCCGGCCTACCCGAGCCGTTGCAGCGCTTCTGCTCGTGTCACACGGGCGTGGGCATCACCCGAGAGGACATCGAGCGGCAGGGCCTGCCGTTGCCGCCGGGCGACTACACGCCCGGCAGCCCTGAGGAGACCCTGGTCATGTACGCCGACAAGTTCCACAGCAAGACAACGCCGCCGGTGTTCGTGAGCGCCGCAACCTACCGCGCCGACCTCATCCGGTTCGGCCCGGCCAAGGCCGAGCGCTTCGACGAACTGATCCGCGACTTCGGCCAGCCCGAGCTGTCAGACCTGGCACAGCATTACGGACACGCGCTGACCTGACCACCCCACCCGCCGCCACGAAGACGGGCGGTGGCGGAAGACGGCGTTCCCGGTCTCCCGGAGAGCGCGCCGGCGTCGCTCCTGTCGTCCTCGTCCTGGGCCCGCCTGCGCCGCCCGTCTCACCGACCCCGCCCCAGCCGGGGGCGCAGGGCCTCGTGACGCACGCCCAACTGCCGGCCCACTCGAGGTCCGGCACGGCCTGGTTCTTCTCCTGACCGAGATGCTCGGTCATCTCCGCGTTCAACGCCGTCTGGAGAACACTCTTGGTGAACAGCAGGACATTCGGGCCGGTCAGTTCCAGTCCGCGGGCCTTGGCCGCGGCCACCATCGCCGCCGCGGCGGCCGGCTCAGGCGACAACTGCCGGCCGTCACCTCGGTCTTCTGCCGTGGATTCGTAACGTTCGGTGTCATCACTCACGGTGCCCATCCCGCCAGGTCTTCAGCCCGGCGTGTCGGGCCGGAAACACCTCTCCTGGCACAGTCCCGGTTCAGAAGCTTCGCGACAGCTGGGGAACGTGCGGTGGCCGGCGCTCGGGGCAGGGATGGGCGCGTGGGCGGTGCGGACTTGCGTGAGGCGCCGCATGAGAGGGGGCGGGCGCGTGCGCCAAGCGCGCGGTGCCGGGGGCGAGCTGGGGGAGTGGAGGCACCTCGGGGATGAGCGGCAGGCGGGGTAGGAAGCGCGGTGCCAGACTGGGCGGGTGAGTGACTACACAGTGGACACCAGCTTTCCGCATTCGGCTCGGGTCTGGAACTACTGGCTTGGGGGGGAAGGACAACTTCGCGGTTGATCGGCGGGTGGGGGATCAGGTGCGGGCCGTGTTTCCCGAGATCGTGGAGGCGGCGCGGGAGACCCGGGGGTTTCTGCGGCGGGCGGTCGGGTTTCTCGGGGAGCCAGGGGTTCGGCAGTTCCTTACATCGGCAGCGGGCTGCCGGCCGCGGGTAACACGCATGAGGTGGTGCCGGCGGGGAGCCGGACCGGGTATGTCGACAACGATCCGCTGGTGGTCGGGCATGCTCGGGCGCTGGTGCGCGACCGTGGTGTGCGGGTTGTCGAGGGTGATCTGCGGGAGGTGGACTCCGTTGTCGAGCGGGCCGGTGACGGTCTCGACTTCGGGCGGCCGCGACGTCGACGGCTACGCGGGTGTGGGCGCGAAGACCTTGGGGCGGGCGTAGACCGTCAGCTCGGTGGTGCACAGGTCGACCGGATCGAAGGCTTCGAAATCCTTGTGTACGGGGAAAGCGCCGTCCAGGGCCGCGCGGGACGCCTCGTCGACGACACGGTCGCAGCGTTCCAGGCCGAAGCCGGCGTCGGCGACCATGCGGATCAGCTGGGGGGCGCGCAGGCGGTTGCAGTAGGCGTACTCGTTGCCGGCCAGGCGGGTCCACTGCTTCGGCGAGTAGCGCAGGAAGTTGATCCGGGTGATGGACGGGTCCTGGTGGGCGAAGTGGTCGCTGGGATCGATGAGGTGCGCGGCGAAGCCGGCCGGGGCGAGCAGGCGGCGCGACTCGGACAGGATGGCTTGCAGCGCGCGCGGTGTGACGTGTTCAAAAACGGTCATGGAGAAGCTGAGGTCGAAGCTGCCGTCGGGGTCCGGCATGCGGGCGGCGTCGCCGGGGGCCAGGTAGCGGACGCCGATCCGGCGGAACAGCTCACGCGGGCGGTCGGCCAGGCCGGCGATCACGGAGAGTCGCGCCCGGAGGGCGGCGGGTGGTACCAGGCCCTCGTACAGGGAAAGAATTCGATCCTCGGCCTTGACCATCTTGTGCAGCATCTGGGTGGTCAGGTCGGGTTGCAGGCGACGGTGCAGGTCGACGGTGACGACCTCGCGGGCGCCGCAGAGGTGCATGGCGACCGGTGCGATCGGCAGGTGGCCGGTGCCGATCTCCAGACAGCGCATGCCGTCGAGCTTCAGGCCGAGGCCGGCCAGGTGGCGCATCATCTCGGCGTGCTGCGGCAGGCGGCGGAACGGGTCGGCGGCGAGGCGGCCGAGGCGGCGCTGGATCTGCCGGTAGGCGAGGTCGCCGCCGGGCGCCGCGGCGCAGATCCGCTGGATACGGGCCTTGGTGGTCCACCGCATAAGGCCACCCTAGAGGCCTGCGGGCGGTGGCGCGGAAATACCACGAACGCCGCCGGAACGCTGCTGTTGAGACCCACCTGTTATCGATAACAAAGTTTCGGTCTCGTGTCCGCAACGTTGCTTTGAACGGTTGACATGTTCCTATGTGAGCGTTCACACTCGACCGCACTCCCACCCCAAAGAACGAGTTCGGAACGAAGGAGTCCCCCGCATGAGACTGTCCAGGATGGGTGCGGTGGTGTCCGCCGCCGTGCTGGCGACAGCCCTGACCGCGTGCGGTTCGGCCGAGAAGACCGTCGATAAAGAGGCCGGCGCCGGCGCCGACAATACGGGCGCCCTGATCGGCGTCACCATGCCCACCCGCACCTCGGAGCGGTGGATCAGCGACGGCGACAACGTGAAGAAGCAGCTGGAGGGCCTCGGCTACAAGGTCGACCTCCAGTACGCCGGCGACGACATCGCCACCCAGACGCAGCAGCTCGACAACCAGATCACCAAGGGCGCCAAGCTGCTGATCATCGCGTCGATCGACGGCACCGCGATCACCACCCAGCTGGAGAACGCGAAGGCCAACAAGATCCCGGTCATCGCGTACGACCGCCTGATCCGCAACAGCCCCAACGTCGACTACTACGCGACGTTCGACAACTTCAAGGTCGGCGTGCAGCAGGCGACCTCCCTGCTGACCGGCCTCAAGGTGCTCAACGCCGACGGCTCCAAGGGCTCGGTCAAGGGCCCGCTGAACATCGAGCTGTTCGCCGGCTCGCCGGACGACAACAACGCCACGTTCTTCTTCAACGGCGCGATGAGCGTGCTCAAGCCGTTCCTCGACGACGGCACCCTGGTCGTCAAGAGCAAGCAGGTCGACTTCAAGACGGTGGCGATCCTGCGCTGGCAGCCGAAGGTGGCCCAGGAGCGCATGGAGAACCTGCTCACCTCGACCTACAAGGACGGGGCCAAGGTCGACGGCGTCCTGTCGCCGTACGACGGCCTCTCGATCGGCATTCTCTCTGCCCTGAAGAGCAGTGGCTATGGTACGGCCGCGCAGAAGTACCCGGTCGTCACCGGCCAGGACGCCGAGGCCGCCTCGGTCAAGTCCATCATCGCGAACGAGCAGTACTCGACGATCTACAAGGACACGCGCCAGCTGGCCAAGACCACCGTCGAGATGGCCGACGCCGTGCTGAAGGGCAACAAGCCGACGACCAACAACGACAAGGACTACGACAACGGCGTCAAGGTCGTCCCGTCGATGCTCCTCGAGTCGGTCATCGTCGACAAGGCCAACTACAAGAAGGAACTCGTCGACACCGGGTACTACACCGAGGCCCAGCTCGGGTCATGAGTGACACCATCCTGCGCATGCGGGGCATCTCCAAGACGTTCCCGGGCGTCCGCGCGCTCGACGACGTCAACCTGGAGGTGCTCCGCGGCGAGATCCACGCGATCTGCGGGGAGAACGGCGCCGGCAAGTCCACCCTCATGAAGGTGCTTTCCGGCGTCTACCCCCACGGTGAGTACGACGGTGAGATCGAGTTCGACGGCGCGCCGGTCCGGTTCGCCGGCATCCGCGACAGCGAGCACAAGGGCATCGTCATCATCCACCAGGAGCTGGCGCTGGCCTCGAACCTGTCGATCGCCGAGAACATCTTCCTCGGCAACGAGCTCGCCACCCGCGGCCTGATCGACTGGAACCGGACCAACGCGGCCGCGGCCGAGCTGCTGCACCGCGTCGGCCTCGACGAGAACCCGGTCACCCAGGTGATCGACCTCGGCGTCGGCAAGCAGCAGCTGGTCGAGATCGCCAAGGCGCTGTCCAAGAAGGTACGGCTGCTGATCCTCGACGAGCCCACCGCGGCGCTCAACGACGACGACTCGGCCCACCTGCTCGGGCTGCTGCGCGGCCTGCGCGACGAGGGCATCACCTGCGTGATCATCTCGCACAAGCTCAACGAGGTCCTCGACATCGCCGACCGGGTGACCATCCTGCGCGACGGTCACACGATCACCACGATGCCGTCCGAGGGCCTGACCGAGGAGCGGATCATCTCGGGCATGGTCGGGCGCGACCTCGACCACCGGTTCCCGCCGCACACCCCTTCGGTCGGCGCGGAGGTGCTGCGGGTCGAGGACTGGACGGTGCACAGCCCGACCCAGCACGGCCGGACCCTCGTACACCAGGCGAATCTGACGCTGCGGCGCGGCGAGATCGTCGGGCTGGCCGGGCTGATGGGCGCCGGCCGGACCGAGCTCGCGATGAGCATTTTCGGACGTTCCTACGGGGCGAACATCTCCGGGCGTCTCTACAAGGACGGCAAGGAGATCACCTTGCGGTCCGTACGCGAGGCGATCGAGCACGGCATCGCGTACGCCACCGAGGACCGCAAGCGCTACGGCCTGAACCTCATCGAGGACATCAAGCGCAACGTCTCGGCGGCGGCGCTCAGCCGGCTCGCCAAGAGCGGCTGGGTGGACGACAACGAGGAGTACAAGGTCGCCGAGGGATACCGCAAGAGCCTGAACATCAAGGCGCCCAGCGTGTCGAGCGTGACGGGCAAGCTCTCCGGCGGCAATCAGCAGAAGGTCGTCCTCGCGAAGTGGATCTTCACTGACCCGGACGTGCTGATCCTCGACGAGCCCACCCGCGGCATCGACGTCGGCGCCAAGTACGAGATCTACACGATCATCAACGAGCTCGCCGACGCCGGAAAAGCCGTGCTCGTCATCTCCTCCGAGCTGCCCGAGCTGCTCGGACTCTGCGACCGCATCTACACGCTCTCGGCCGGGCGGATCACCGGTGAGGTGCCCCGCGCCGAGGCCACCCAGGAGGGCCTGATGACCCTGATGACCGCCGGGCAGGAGGTCCACTCGTGAGCAGCCTGGCCCCGACCAACGCCGACCTGAGCGTCGACGCGCCGCCGCCGGTACCCGTACGCAAAGGCCCGGGTTTCTCCGTCAACCTGCGCCAGAGCGGTATCTACCTGGCGTTCGCGGCGATCGTTGCGCTGTTCACGATCCTCACCGGCGGCGACCTGCTGGCGCCGCAGAACATCAGCAACGTGATCGTCCAGAACTCGTACATCCTGATCCTGGCGATCGGCATGATCCTGATCATCATCGCCGGGCACATCGACCTGTCGGTGGGCTCCGTGGTGGCGGCCTGCGGCGCGGTCGCGGCCGTGCTGATGGTCGAGCACAGCGTGCCGTGGCCGCTGGCCATCCTCATCACGCTGGTGGTGGGCGGTGTGATCGGCGCGTGGCAGGGCTACTGGGTGGCGTACTTCGGCATCCCGGCCTTCATCGTGACGCTGGCCGGCATGCTGCTGTTCCGCGCGGTCACCCTGATGATCCTGGGCAACCGCGGCATCGGCCCGTTCCCCGACGAGGTCCGCACCCTGTCCAACGGCTTCATCGACGGCTATCTGGGCAACATCGGCCTGGGCGCGCTCGGCGGCGCCGACCTGCTCAGCCTGCTGGTGGGCGTGGCCGCGGTGGTGGGCATCGTGGTCGTGCAGTGGCGCGCCCGCGCGGGCCGCCTCAAGTACGGCCAGTCGGTCGAGCCGTTCCCGCTGTTCATCACGAAGATCGTGATCGCCGCCGCGGTGGTCATGTTCGTGGTGGTGCAGCTGGCCCGCTTCCGCAACCTGCCGTGGGTGCTGGTGCTGCTGGCGGCGCTGGTCCTGGGCTACTCGGTGCTGACGAACAAGGCGGTCTTCGGCCGTCAGATCTACGCCATCGGCGGCAACCTGCAGGCCGCGACGCTCTCCGGCGTCAAGGTCAAGTCGGTGATCTTCTGGATCTTCGTCAACATGGGTGTGCTGTCGGCCCTGGCCGGCATCATCTTCGCCGGCCGCCTGAACCAGGCCAACCCGACCGCCGGCAACAGCTTCGAGCTGGACGCCATCGCGGCCGCCTTCATCGGCGGCGCCGCCGTCCAGGGCGGCGTGGGCAAGGTTGTCGGCGCCATCACCGGCGGCCTGATCATGGGCGTCATCAACAACGGCATGTCCTTGATCGGCGCCGAGTCCGAAGAGGTCATGCTGGTCAAGGGCGCCGTGCTCCTGGCCGCGGTCGCCTTCGACATCTGGACGAAGCGCCGCGCGGGCGCCTCCCGCTGAGCCGTCGCTGAAGGCGGGCGCGTCAGTTCGAGCGCCCGCCTTCAGCCATCAGATCGTTCGTACCGCCGGCCGGCGGAGCAGGCCGACCGCGACCAGGACCACGAGCACGCTGGTGCTGATGACCGTGATCGGGCCGGGGCGCAGGGGGCCGAACACCCAGAGCGTTATCCCGCCGATCGACATGAAGATCAGGAACCAGGCCGACAGGGGAACGATCGAGCGGGCGGCGGACTTGGCCGCTTCGCTCACGCCCACCGCACAGGCGGCGATCCAGGCGACGTCGATCGCCACCACGGCGCCCAGCAGGCAGCCCAGCATCTCCGGGATCCCGACGAGTTCTCCGTACGCCAGATAGCGTTGCGCCGTCGTCGCGAAGGAGACGCTGAGCAGGGCGGCGGCCGCCAGAGCGGCGACCGGCACCACGATCCGGCGCAGCGAGTCGCTGGCGGCCCGGACGAGGCTCACGGCCGCGTCCTTGAGGTACGTGGCGCAGGCCAGGACGAACTGCAGCAGCCAGTTGACCACGCCGATCAGGAAGACCAGCAGCGCGTGGGCGATCCGCAGCAGCGCGGTGCCGGCCATCGAAAGTGCTGTCAGGACCGTGTACGCGGCGACCGCCACAAATCGCGCCACCGCATGGGTGATCTGGCTCAACGGGTCACGGTCGCGCATCGTCGTGGTCGCCGGCGGTCGCGGCCGGCGCAGGCTTCGGAACCGCGTCGGCGCCGGGATCGACCACTCCTCGCGCTCGTCGACGACGAGCAAGACGCCGGCGATCGCGGCGACTCCGACGATGAGCAGAGCGGCCGCCGCCGCGGCGAAGACGCTGATCAGCCGCAAAGCCGTAGACAGCTCGCCGGGCAGGGGAGCGAACGCGCCGAACGGCGGGCTGGTCGCGACCGACCGGAGCACCAGGGCGCCGAACGACAGCGTCAGAAGACCGGCGGCCACTCGGCCGATTCCAGGCCGATCGCCGGCCATGACGGCCACCGACCACGCCACGAAGACGGCGACGGTGGCGACGATCAAGAGAAGCGCGAACGTGGCGTGCAGTCGCGCGCCCTGACCGTCGAACGACACCAGCGCCGAAGCGCAGATACCGGCCCAGGCGAGGCCGGCCGCGATGGGCACCGCCCCGTGGTCTCGCAACGGCAGAGTCACCAAAGGAAGGCCCACGACCGCCGCCGCCGTGAAGATGGGCACCGCGCTTCCGGACCGAGCGGCGAGCAGGACCAGCAGGGTGAGCGCGATGCCGAAGCCGAGCAGTGTGGACGCCGCGACCCAGCCGGGAAGGCCAGCGAGCGGCAAGAATTGCTGATGGGTGTGGCAAAAGAGGTCTACCCGCCGGATCTTCTTGACGTCGCAATCCTGGTGCGAGCAACCCCGGAGCGGGGCAGTAGTCATGACGGTCATTGTCAGGTCACGCTGTGTGCACTCCCATGGGGTGATGCGGCCGACTCCGTCGCCTGAACGTGCTAGCCATTCCGGGCGGCTGATGGCTGGTGGAGAAAGCCGATCAGGGCGGCCGCCAGAGCTTCGGGGTTCTCCTCGGCCATGTGGTGGCCCGACTCGATGGGGACGCCGCGGACGTCGGGGGCCCAGCGGCGCCAGATGGCCAGCGGGTCGCCGTAGAGCTTTTCCATGTCGTCGCGGGTGGACCAGGCGAACAGGGTGGGACAGGTGATCGTCCGGCCCTGGGCGCGGTCGGCCAGCTCGTGCTCGTTGTCCACGCCGAGGCCGGCCCGGTAGTCCTCCAGCATCGCCCGTACCGTGTCGGGGTCGTTGGTGGCCTCTCGGAACTCGGCGTAGTTCTCGGCGCCCATGCGGGCCGGGTCGCCGGAGTACCAGGCGTCGGGGTCGGCCAGGATGGCGCGTTCGGGCTTGTCGGGCTGGGCGAAGAAGAACCAGTGGTACCAGTCGCGGGCGAAGCGGGCGTCGCAGCGGGACAGGGCTTCGCTGATCGGCACGCCGTCCAGGACGGCCAGCTGGTGGACGCTCTCCGGATGATCCAGAGCCAGCCGCAGCGCCACGTAGCAACCGCGGTCGTGGCCGGCGGCCGCAAAGGAGGCGTGGCCCAGCCTGGCCATCAGGGTGTGCAGGTCGCGGGCGACGGTGCGCTTCGACTGTTGCAGGTGGTCGTGTTCGATGGGGGCCTTGCCGGAGCGGCCGTAGCCGCGCATGTCGGGGCAGACGACGGTGAAGCCGGCGGCCACCAGCAGCGGGGCCACGCGGTGCCAGGTGGCGCCGGTACGGGGATGGCCGTGGATCAGAAGCACGGGCGGGCCGTCCCCCGCGTGGCGGACCCGCAAGCCCACCTCGCCGACGTCGATCCACTCGTCACGGAAGCCTTCGAACATGGCGAGTGACGTACCCGCGAAAAAATCTTTGGAACGCGAGCAACCTTTCGGCGGCGCCGGACCACTTGATCATGTCTGAAGTGATCAGGAGGACGTTTGATGAAGCACGCAAAGGGTGCGCTGGCCGTCGGGGTCGCCGTGGTGGCGCTCGCGGCGGCCGGGCTGACCGCCACCGCGTTCGCCGCGGGTGGGCCGTCGCTGAACGACACGTTCGAGGACGGCGACACCAGCGGCTGGTCCAAGTCCGGCGGGTCGTGGTCGGTGGTGGCCGACGGCAGCAAGGCGCTCCGGCAGGCCGACAACGGCAGTGAGCTGGCCCGGTTCTTCGCGGGGGACAGCGGCTGGACCGACTACTCGGTGCAGGCCTCGGTACGGCCGCTGACGCTGGCGTCGTCCGGCGCGTCGGCCGGCATCGCGGCCCGGGCCGGCGGCTCGCACGAGTTCGAGCGGCTGGTCCTCGCCTCCGGGGCGGCGCGGCTGGAGGAGGTCAAGGGCTCGTCGGTGACGGTGCTGGGTTCGCTGACCCTGCCGACGGCCGGCAGCGGCTGGCACAGGCTGCGCCTCGACGTCTCGGGCAAGCGCGTCACGGGCTACGTCGACGGCAAACTGGTGGGCGACGTGTCCACCGCGAAGCTGGCGAAGGGCCGGGTCGGCCTGCTCACGGTCGGCGCGTCGGCCTCTTTCGACGACATTTCCGTGGGTACGGCGGGAAGCACCCCCACAACCGCACCGACGTCCACCGCCTCCGCGACCACCCCGGCGCCGTCCGCTCCGTCCGCGGCGCCGACCGCGACGGCCACGGGCAAGCCGGCCACCACCGCGCCGACGGCCACCGCGACCGCCAAGCCGAGCACCACGGCGCCGACGGTGGCCGCCAGCTGGCCGACGCCGGTCAGCACCACCACGCTCACCGCCACCCGCAAGATCACGGGTTCGGTGGACGGCGGGAACGTGCGCTTCGTCGGCGGCGGTGACCTGGGCGGCGACGGGCAGGACGAGGGCCAGGACCCGCTGTTCCAGCTGGCCGACGGCGCCACCCTGTCGAACGTCATCATCGGCAGCCCGGCCGCCGACGGCGTGCACTGCCTCGGCACCTGCACGCTGCGCAACGTCTGGTGGCAGGACGTGGGCGAGGACGCCGCCACCTTCAAGGGCACCTCGGCGAGCCAGACCATGACCGTCGTCGGCGGCGGCGCCATGCACGCCTCGGACAAGACCTTCCAGCACAACGGCCCCGGCACCTTCGTCATCAAGGACTTCCAGGCCCGCGACATCGGCAAGCTCTACCGTTCCTGCGGCAACTGTTCCAAGCAGTACGCCCGCAAGGTCCAGGTCTCCAACGTCACGGTGACGACGCCGCTCAAGGCTCTGGTCGGCGTCAACGCCAACCTCGGCGACGTGGCCACTGTGGACAAGGTGACGGTGGTCGGCGGCACGAGCAAGACCGTCGTCTGCGCCATCTTCAAGGGCGTGACCAGCGGCGAACCGACCCAGGTGAGCTCGGTCCCGGACGGCAAGTCCTGCACCGCCACCAACATCACCCTGAAGTAGCACCACCCCGAACCGGAGCGAGGGCGCGCAGCCCCGCCCCCGCTCCCCGGGCGGACCGGCCGGTCGGGACCCCGGCCGGCCCGCCCGCACCAAGTCCAGCCCGCACCAAGTCCAGCCCGCACCAAGTCCAGCCCGCACCAAGTCCAGCCCGCACCAAGTCCAGCCCGCACCAAGTGCCGCCAGCGGCGACTTCAGCCCGCGCCAAAGTTCAGCCCGCGCAAAGTCGAGCTGGCGGGCGAGTCCGGCCCGCGCCAAGTCCAGCCGGAGGGCGAGTCCGGACCGCGGCGAGTCCAGCCGAGGCTGGGTGCGGCCCGTGCCGCGATCAGACCCGTGCCGAGTTCAGCCGACGCGGAGCGCGGCCCCTGCCGAGTCCAGCCGAGGCTGGGTGCGGCCCGTGCCGCGATCAGACCCGTGCCGAGTTCAGCCGACGTGGAGTGCGGCCCCTGCCGAGTTCAGACCGCGGGGAGTGTCAGCGGGGCGGAGTCCGCGGAGCTGGGCGGCTCTCAGTCGAGGCGCATCACGGTCTCCTCGATCTCTGTGTGGCGGCCGTTGGCGTAGCCGGTGTCAGTGCCGGTGACGGTGAAGCCGGCCTTTCGCAGGACCCGGAGCGAGGCCACGTTGTCGCTCGCGGCGCGGGCGAAGAGCGGGCGGGTCGGTACCAGGTCGAGGAGCAGGGTCAGGGCTCGGCCGGCGATGCCCTGGCCCCAGTGGGCGCGGTCGATCCAGTAGGTCACCTCGGTGTCGCCCTCGATGACGAAAGCGGCGATGCTGCCCACCGGGCGGCCGTCGAGCGTGACGATCCGGTTGGTGACGTCGGGCCTCGCCCTGATCGTGGCCATGTGGGCGTCGAAGGCGGGCCGGTCGTTCGGGTCGCGGGCCGTGAAGGCGGCCATGTGGACGGACTCGGGATCTCGCATCTGGTCGAACAGGGCGTCCAGGTCGGCGTCCTCGATCGGGCGCAGCGCCACCTCAGCCATCAGGTTCCTCCCCGTGTGGATGAGCCCGGACCGTACCAGCGGGGTACGACAACTCCGGCCGCCAGCAGAAGCGCCACCGGCGGGAGCGCCGTCACCGCCAGGTCGGCCGCCACGAGGGGGAAGGCGGGAAGGCCCTCCGCGGTGAACAGCGCGGCCCGGACCAGGACGGTGTTCAGCAGGAACAGGCCCGCCGCCATGGCCAGGCGCTCGTCGACGGCCAGCCAGACCAGACTGCCCAGGAAGAGGGCGGACAGGGCGGCGAAGTTCAGGATTCCCGACACGCTGGGGAAGAACGACGTCAGGATCAGCACGAGCGGCAGGACCGGCGCGTATCTGACAAGCGCGGTGGCCGGCGCCGGCCGGCGCCGGACCAGCGGGGCGAGCAGCACCACGGCCAGCGGGAAGCACCAGAAGCCGCTGAAGACCGGGCTTCCCATGGTGTACGCCAGGGACAGCGTCACGCCGAAGGCGGCCGCGGCCGTGACGATCGCGGCGGCGAAGCGATTCGCCAGGGCGGCCACGATGGCCAGGGCTCCGAGCGCGAGGGCCGCGAGGGTGAGGCGGAACTCGGTGGGCGACCAGAGGGCCGGCCCGCCGCGGGTGAGGTCGCTCGTGACGACGACCGCCCGGTCGGCCACGTCGTAGACGAGCAGCATGAGCGCGGCGGCCCGGAAAGCGGTGAGCCAGCCGCCCCGGTGGTGGCCGGCGTGTGCCCGCAGAGCACCCAGGATCAGCGCGGCGTCCTCCCGCGCCGAGGGTCGGCGCCGTCCCTCCTCAGTGGACTCGAGAAGCGTCGCCAGGAGTTCGGGTCCGCGCGAGTGGCGGTAGCCGGCCGGATAGAGGCGCAGCAGACGCGCGTACCGGCGCTCGAGCGGGCTCACGCGAGCCGGGCCGTGCGGTCGGCGAACCCGATGGCCCGGGCGAGGCGGCCCGCGGGGAACGGGCGGTCGGTGACCACGCGGGCGGCCTCGGCGAGGTGGGCGGCCTCGGCTTTCAGGGCGGCGAGGCCGTCGGGGGTCAGGGTGTAGTAGCGCCGGGCCCGCCCGTTGACCACCTCCTCCCGGACGGCCTGGACGAGGCCCTCGTGGGTCAGGCGGTCGAGCGCCGTGTAGAGGGTGCCGGTCGCCGGCTTCACCCGGCCCCGGGACAGGGCCTCGGTCCGTTTGATGATCGCGTAGCCGTGCAGCGGTTCGTCCTGGAGCGCGGCCAGGATGAAGTAGGTCGGTTCACGCATGGGCGAACTATATATGTAGCCGAACTACTTATGAAGGGTGATCCGCAGAATGTCGACCACAGCTGCCGGCGCGGCGGCAGGTGAGCATCGCGTGCGGCGAGTCCTTGCCGTACGGATAGGGCCGGGTCTCCTCGCCCGCCGCGTAGCTGACGGCGGCCGCGTCGAGCACGGTGGCCCCCGGCTCCGACCGGAAGATCGGCTCGATGGCCTGGAAGCGGACGTGCCAGCCGCCGACCGTGATCTCCAAGGCGGCCGGGTCGAGCGTTCGGAGAACTGTGGCATACCCGTGTTTTCACAGGCGGAGCGCGCCCGGAGCGTCGGCGGGAACGGCCGGCCGGGTGGGTTTCACCGGGCTCAGGCGGACGTACGGCGTACCGGGCCCCGGTCGTGGATCTTCATCTCCTTTGTTGGGCCACAGGGCGACCGCGCGCTCGGCCATCGCCGTGATCGTCAGCGACGGGTTGACGCCGAGGTTGGCCGCCACCGCCGAGCCGTCGATCACGTGCAGGCCCGGATGACCGAACATCCGGTGGTACGGGTCGAGGACCCCCGTCTCCGGTGAGGTGCCGATGGCGCAACCGCCCAGGAAGTGCCCGGTCACCGGGCGCCCGGCGAGCTCGGTCATGGCGCCCAGCGGCACCCCGTCGATCTTGTCGGCGACCCGGCGGGCCACGTCGTGCGCCGCCGGCACCCACTCCGGATTCGGCTCGCCGACGCCCTGCCGGGTGCGCAGCCGGCCCCGCTTGCGGTAGACCGTGATCGAGTTGTCCAGGGCCTGCATGGCCAGCAGCACCACGGTCTCGGTCGACCAGCGGCGCGGCGACGTCAGCAGCCGCAAGTCACGGCGGTCGCGGACCAGCTGGCGCAGCCCGGTGAGCATCCGGGACCGGCCGCCGGCGTCGTCGACCAGCGTGGTGGCCAGCAGCGCCAGCAGGTTGCTGCCCCGCCCGTACCGGACCGGTTCGACGTGGGTCTCGGCGTCGGGATGGATCGAGGAGGTGATCGCCACGCCCCGGCTGAAGTCGGCGTCGCGCCGGCGGGTGCGCACGCCCAGGATCGACTCCGAGTTGGTCCGGCTGAGCTCGCCCAGCCGTGGCGAGACGCCCGGCAGGGAGCCGCGGTCGCGCAGCCGGTGCAGGAGCCGCTGCGTACCCAAAGCGCCGGCCGCGAAGATCACCTGCCCGGCGGTGAAGGTCCGGCGGCGAAACCCGCCGGTGCGATGGGTGCGGACGGCGAAACCCCCTTGCGGGAGCGGTCGTACGTCGGTGACGGTGGTCAGGGGCACGACCGTCGCACCGAGGCGTTCGGCCAGGTACAGGTAGTTCTTGACGAGAGTGTTCTTCGCACCGACGCGGCAGCCGGTCATGCAGGAGCCGCACTGGGTGCACGCGGCCCGCGACGGCCCGGCGCCGCCGAAGAACGGGTCGGGCACGGCCGCGTGGCCTCCGCTGTCCGGGTCACGGCCCGGATTTCCGAAGAGCACACCCACCGGCGTACGGCGGAAGGTGTGCCCCACCCCGAGATCCTCCGCGACCGATCGCAGCGCCCGGTCCGACGCGGTCTCCACCGGGTTGAGTGTCACGCCGAGCATGCGTTTGGCCTGGTCGTACGGGCCCGCGAGCTCCGCCTTCCAGTCGGTGACGGACGACCAGCGGGGATCGGCGAAGAACGTGTCCGGCGGCTCGTACAGCGTGTTGGCATAACCCAGCGAGCCGCCGCCGACACCCGCGCCGGACATGATGAGCACGTTGTCGAGCAGCGTCAGGCGCAGAATGCCGAAGCAGCGCAACGCCGGCGCGTACACATAGCGGCGCAGCCGCCACGAGGTCTGCGGCAGCTCGTCGTCGGCGAAGCGGCGGCCCGCCTCGAGCACACCGACCCGGTAGCCCTTCTCGGTGAGCCGCAGCGCGCTGACGCTGCCGCCGAAGCCGGAGCCGACGACGAGGACGTCGTAGTCGTACGTCATGGGGTACGGTGGCACCGTTGTTGGCGGGCTGTCAACAAGGAGGATCCCTTGAATTTCCACCGGCGCGGAAGTGGAAGTCCCCTCGTCCTGATCCACGGCCTCGGCAGCCGCTGGCAGGTGTGGCAGCCGATCCTCGACGAGCTCGCCGAGCGGCACGACGTGATCGCCCTCGACCTGCCCGGCTTCGGCGCGTCCAAACCGGACGGAGGCCGCGGCGACGTGCCTCACCTGGCCGACCGGGTGACCGCGTTGCTCGACGACCTCGGCGTGACGCGGCCGGCCCTGGGCGGCAGCTCACTGGGCGGCGCGGTGGCGCTCGAACTCGGCCGCCGCGCCCTGGCCCGCTCGGTGACCGCGTTCTCGCCGGTCGGGTTCTTCGGCTCGCCGGGCGCGCGCTGGTGCCGGGGAGTGCTGACCGCGGCGCGGGCCGGGGGAGCGGCGCTGGGCCCGGCCATGCCGTGGCTGATGCGCACGACGCCGGGGCGGGTGGCGCTCTGCGGCGTCTTCTACGGCCGGCCGGCCCGCCTCGACCCGGCCGACTGCGTGACCGACGCCCGGGCGCTGGTCGCGGCGCCGGGCTTCGGCCCCGCCCGCAACCGGGTGGGGGAATGGCGTTACCGCCCCGGCATGGTGGACGGCATCCCGGTGACCATCGCGTGGGGCACCCGGGACCTCGTGCTGCCGTACCGGCAGGCGGCCCGGGCACGCGCGATGCTGCCCCGAGCCCGCCACGTACGGCTGTCCGGCTGCGGCCACCTTCCCTTCGCCGACGACCCGCAAGCCTGCGCCCGCCTCCTGCTGGACGCGAGTTGACCAGCCTCGAGCCGCGCGATCTCACGCCCGCCTTCATACCGGGGTGAGTCGGCCAGGGCTCAAGCCGCGCGACTTACGGCCGCCTTCATGTCGGGGGGAGTGGGCCGGGGCTCAAGCCGCGCGACTTGCGGCCGCCTTCATGTCAGGGTGGGTCGGCTGGGGCTCAAGCCGCGCGATTTACGCCCGCCCTCTGCCGGGCGTGAGTCGGCCGGGCCTCCGGCCACGCGAGGCGCGCGTACGGCCGGCTGCCGCTGGAGGCTAGCTGGCCGGGCCTTCGGTCACGTGACCGGCGCTGAGCGCGGCTGCTGCTGGGCGTGCGCCGTCCGGGTGTCGGGACCCTCGGCCCGCGCTGCGCCCGGGCCGCCACCGGCGCCTTGGTCGCAGACCTGCGGGATCCACGCGCCCGCGCCGGGCCGCTGCCGGCGTCTTGGTCGCTGGCCTACGGGATTAACGCGCCCGGGCCGCTGCCGGCGAGATCCGACCAGAGTTCTGGCCACTCGCGGGCTCTCGGCTGCCGCCGGACGTAAACCCGGCCGGGTTTCTGGCGAGGCGGTCAGGTCGTGGTTGCCCGGGCACTGCGGAGGTGGAGCAGTTCGCGCGCCACCTCCCGCGCTTGAGCGAGGTCATCCCGGCGTGGCGGTGCGGACCCCTCCGCGCGTGTCGGCCGGGCCGAGGGCTCCTCGACGGTGACGGCGACCTGGACGCGGCGGCCGAGCTGACGTGACAGGGCCTCGGCGATCGCCGGGCGCAGGCGCGTCTCGACGACGTCGCGGGTGAACGCGTCGGCGGCGACCAGCAGGACGGTGTTGCCGACGATCGTGTCGATGCCCACTTGGTCGAGGTAGGCCAGCTCGCGCCCGGACGGCAGGCTGATCGACGTGACGGCCCGGGACCACAACCGTTCCGGATCGACGAGTGGCGCGGCCAGTACATCGTGGACCAGGCGCGCCGCGCAGGCCCAGTCGGGCGTTCCGGACCGGGCGGCCTGCTCGTCGAGGAGCGCGGCCGTGCCGGCCGAGACCGGAACCGGCACGATCCTCGCGCCCGGCTGTCCCTGGACGGCGGCGTCGGCGAGAACCTGGCGGCGCCCCGCCGCGGTCAGCCACTGACCGACGCTCGTGCCGGCGGCCGCGGCCGCCTCGGTGAACGTCTCGTGGTCGTCGGATCCGATCTTCACTTTGGTCATCAGACCCCTCCGCGGTGGCTGTCGAAGCGGCCATTGAACAGAGCCGGGCGTGCCCTCGCAACCTCATCCGCGTGTCGCACGCGGCGCACCGACAGCCTATTGGCACCCCGCCAACAAGCTGATAATTTCGCCCCATGAACCCGCGAGTGGTCGTCATCGGAGCCGGCTTCGGCGGCATCGCCGCCGCCGCGGCGCTGCTCGAGGCCGGGTTCACCGATGTCGTCCTGCTCGAGCGGGCGGCCGAGATCGGCGGTGTCTGGCGCGACAACACCTATCCCGGCTGTGCCTGCGACGTGCCCGCCCCGCTGTATTCGTACTCCTTCGCCCCGAATCCCGTCTGGAGCCGGCGTTTCCCGCCACACCACGAGATTTTCGGCTATCTGCGGCGGGTCGCCGACGAACGCGACATCACCCGCCGGGTGCGGCTGAACACCGACGTCGTCGAGGCCCGCTGGCACGACGATCGTTGGCTGATCACCACGGCGGACGGTGACCGGATCGAGGCCGACGTGCTCGTGCCCGCGGTCGGGCAGCTCACCAAGCCGGTCGTGCCCGCGCTGCCCGGCGCCGAGCGGTTCGAGGGCCCGGCCGTGCACACCGCCCGCTGGCGTCCCGGCCTGCCCATCGACGGCAGCCGCGTCGCCGTCGTCGGCACCGGCGCCAGCGCGATCCAGCTCGTCCCCGCGATCGCCGGCCGCGCCGCCCACGTGACCGTCTTCCAGCGCACGGCCCCGTGGACGCTGCCCCGGCCCGACCGCCGTTACGGCGCCGGCCGCCGCGTCGCGTACCGGAAGGTCCCGGCCCTGATGGGTCTCCCGCGAGCCGGCGTCTGGGCCATGACCATCGTGACCGGCCGGGCCCTGCTCGGCCGGCGCGCTTCGGGCGCCCTGCTGCGGACCGTCTCCGGACTGCAGCGCCGATGGCAGGTCCGCGACCCGAAACTGCGGGCCGCTGTCACACCGGACGAGCCGATGGGCTGCAAGCGGGTCCTGTTCACCAGCGCCTGGCTGCCCGCCCTCGCGCGCCCCGACGTCAGCCTGGTCACCGAGAAGATCGTCGAGGTCACCGCCGACGGCCTGCGAACCGCCGACGGCACCCTCCACCCGTGCGACCTGCTGGTCTACGCCACCGGTTTCGCCGCCTCCGACCTGGTCACCCCACTGAAGATCATCGGCCGCCAGGGCAGCCTCGACGAGGAGTGGCGCGACGGCGCGTACGCCCACCTCGGCATGACGATCCCCGGCTTTCCCAACCTCTTCTTGATGTACGGGCCCAACACCAACACCGGCAACACGTCGGTGCTCTACTTCCACGAGTGCCAGGCTCGCTACCTGGTCCAGGCCGTCCGCCGGCTCGCGCAGGGGTCGAAACCCTTGGAGGTACGCCGTGACGTCGCGGCCGCCTACGACGCGGAGATCCAGCAGCGCTTGTCGGGCTCGGTGTGGACCGCGTGCCAGAACTGGTACCGCAACGCCGCGGGCCGCATCGTCACCAACTGGCCCGGCATGGCGTCGGAATACCGGCGCCGTACGGCTCGCCTGAACCCTGCCGACTATGCGGACGGTGGTGGCCGGTAAGCGCCGACCGCCGGCCAAGCCCCTGTCGACTTTCCGCGTCGATCACCTGAGCGGTTGACACGCCGGTTCGGCGGCGCAAACGTCATCTGACGGGCATGGGCTGTCCACGACGGAGGCCATGATGACTGACCTCGGTGCCGCGACGGGCGCGCTTGATTTTTCGCCGTACATCGCCGACCGGACCCGGGATTTCACCGGACGCGAGTGGGTTTTTTCCGAGGTCGACACGTGGCTGTCCGATGACCGGCTGCCGCCGAGGATGATCATTATGGGGGAGCCCGGTGTCGGTAAGTCGGCCATCGCCGCCCGGCTGACCCAGCTCGCCGACGTGGCCGCCAGCCACTTCTGCATCGCGAGAAGTGTGAGCACCATCGATCCGTCGTCATTTTCGCGGTCCATCTCTCAGCAACTCTGCCGCATCGACGGTTTCGCTCGAAAGATTTTGAACGACGGCAATGTCAGTGTCGCCGTCACTCAGAATGTGTACGGCAGCTACAGCACTGCCGTGGGCGCCACCATCAACAACCTTGTGATCAACTCGCCGTCCGGATCGGTGGCCTTCGTGCACACGGTGCTGGAGCCTCTGCGGTCGCTGTTCGCCGAGGGTTTCGATCAGCGGGTTCTGCTGGTGGTCGACGGCCTGGACGAAGCGATGCGGCATCAGGGCCCGGAAACGATCGTCGACCTGCTGGCCAACTCCGGCGAGCTTCCCGCGAAGGTGCGCCTCGTTCTCACCTCGCGTCCCGACCGCGCGGTATGGCGGCAGTTCGAGGCGCAGCGCGTCCCGTACTTCCGGGTCGACGCCGACCGCCCGGAGAATCTCGCCGACATCCGCGACTACGTTCGCGCTCAGATACGGACGTCACGTCCTCTTCGCGACCGGGTGGCCGAGCAGGATCCGGACACCGAGGAATTCGTCAGCCGTCTGTTCGGTGCGAGCGGGGGCAATTTTCTCTATGTCGTCTGGCTCTTGCCCTCGATCGCCGCTGGGACACAGCGTTTCGACACGACGGCCGCGTTGCCCCGGGGCATAGTCAGCGTGTACCGGGAATTTCTGCGCAACCGGAAGACCGGGAACGACACTGTATGGCGAACAACGTACGCACCGATCCTGCGCGCGCTGGTGGTCGCTCAGGAATCGCTGGACCGGGACCTGCTGGCGCGGCTCACCGGCCTCGGCCGGGAGGACACCTGGTACGGGGTTCAGGACCTGTACCAGTTCATGGATCCGGCCGAAGCGGACTCCGGGCGCTACTTCCTCTATCATCAATCGATCTCGGATTGGCTCGTCGAGCAAAGCCGTGCTCAGGATTTCTGGATCGATCGCGATGCGGCGCACCAACGAGTGGTGGATCACTATCGGGGGCCGGCGACATCCTGGGCGGCGGTCGACTGGCGTCAGGTCGACGACTACGGCGTATGCCATCTGGCCAAGCATCTTTTCGCGCTCCGATCCGCCGGTGCCCGCACCCAGCTGTACGACCTGATCTGCCAGCCGTACATGCGGGAGAAGTACCGCCGTTCCCTGTCGCATCGCGCGTTCGCCGACGACGTGGAGTTGATGATCCGCGCGGCCGGGCAGAGCGAGCCGGTCGAATGGGCCCCGCTGGTGCGCGGCTGCCTGCTCTACAGCAGCCTCGGCCTCGTCTCGTCGAAGATCACTCCGCGGGCGCTCGGATTGCTGGCCCGGATCGAGAACGCCGGCACCGCGCGTGACTACGCGGCCCTGATCCCGCACCCGAGGCACCGGTGTGACGCCTACCTGGAGATCGGCGGAGCCCTGCTGAACGAACGGCAACCGGGCGCCGCTCGGGAAGCGGCCGAACAAGCGGCCGCCGTCGCCTCCGGGCTCCCCGACGACGGTGCCCGATGGGAGGAGCTGGCCCGGGCGGCGGAACTGATGGCGCGGGCCGGCGACAGGCCGCGGGCGATGCGGATCATCGACGGTCTCCTGGCGGACCGGCTCGGGGTGCAAGCGCGCGCGGCCGCGGTGTCGGCTCTGGCGGCGGCCGGCGACCTGACCCGCGCGTGGTCCACGGCGCAGCTCCTCGAGTACGGCCAGCGCGCCCGCGCGCTCGGCGACATCATCCGGGCCGCGGTGGCGGAGGGGAATCTCGCGGAAGCGCGGCGGGTGCGTGACGTTCTGCTGGAGGGCGCGGACGCCGCCGACCCGGTCGTCGAGGCATTGGCCGGTCGGGGGCGGCTCGACGACGCCGGCCGCGAGGTCGCGCTGATCGCGAGCGAGCGGAGCCGCGACCTCAGCCGAGTACGAGTGGCGTCGGCTATGGCCGTGGCCGGCGAATATGAGCGTGCGCTGGTGACAGCCGCGGCGACGGTGGATCCCTCGGTCGCGATGGAGGCGTTCTCCGGGGTGGCCATAGCGCGGGCGGAGGCCGGAGAACCGGGCGCGGTGGCCGGCATCCTCGAGCAGGCGACGCCGGAGAGGCCGCGCGCGCTTGAACTCGCCCAGCGGGCCGTCGACGCGGCGGCCGGGACCGACGCCTCGGCCCGGTCACTGATCCACTTCACGGTGGCCGATGTGATGACCATTCTGGACCGGGCCGAGGACACGTCGGCCTTCGTCGGGGCGGCCGTGGCGGACATCGGCGGCATCGAGGACCCCGAGGTCGCGGTGGCGGCCTGGAGTGACGGCGCAGTCCGGCTGGCCGCGTGTCAGCGGCGGGAAGAGGCCGTTCTCGCCGCCCGGGAGGCGGCCCGGGTGATGGCGGAGCTTCCCGACCCGGACGTTCGCCGCGGTCTGCTGGCGACCGTCAGCCGGGCGCTGGACACCGCCGGACTGGCGGATGAAAGCGTGGCGATCGCGGCTCGGATGCGAGAAGAGTCGGCCGCACTGGGCGAGGCCGATCGCGTCGACGCTCTGCTGGACATCGCCTTCGCGCTTCCCGTGCCGGCGGGACGCGAGATCATCACGGCGATCATCAACGAGGTGGCCGGGCTGGTGGCGGAAGAGCCGAGCCGTATGGTCGCGGTGGCCCTCCTTCACCTGCGGACCGGTCCCCGGAGGCCGGCCCTGGAGATTGCCTCGAAAATCCTCGCGAAGACACCCGACGACGCGCGAGCGCTGCTTGAGATAGCCGACCTCGCATCGGAGCTCTTTGACCGCACCGCGGTCACCCGAGTTCTGGAACAGGCGGCGGACGCGGCGCTCCGGACACCGGCCCACGACGGCCGGGCCGCGACCTTCGTGGCTATCGCCGACCGGACATGGAACCTTCAGGATGGCCCATGGACCCCCGAGTGGGTCAGGCGGATCGGCGAGTCCGCGCTCCATGCGGTTCGCGAGATGGCGTCGGACATCGAGGCAGTCGAGCTGATGTGCGACCTGGCGGCCGGCGAACACTCGGCTTCTGAACGGTCACTCAGGTGGCGGGACGACCATGACGAGCAATCGATCGGTGATCGTGCGCTGCGTGCCGCCGCCGACCGTGCCGAGCGATCGACGGACCCGTACGTGCGAGCAGTGTGCTTCTGCCGGCTCGCGGTCACGACGACCGGGACCGGTGACCATCTCGCGGCCAAGAAAGCGGCCGATAGAGCGGCCGAGGCGGCGGCCGAAGCGGCGGATCCGCGGGAGCGGGCGTTCGCCTTCGCCGCCACCGCTGACGGCTACGCCCGGATGGCGGGGTCACGGACGTCGTCGGCGCCGGCCAAGCAGGCCCTTCTGGCCGCGGCGCAGGCGTTCAGCCGCGCCGGGCGGCGTACCGAGTGCATCGAAGCGGCCGGACGTGTGTTGGCGCTCGTCCGGCGATCACCTCCCGTGGAGGCGACGGAGGCGATGACCGCGTTGAGTCTTGCCGGTCGGCGAGAGGACGCGGTGGCGATCGGCTCCGCGTTCGAGCGGTCGCGACGAAACAAGAACCTCGACCTGTTCGCCGTCGTCAAAACGCATCTCGGAATCGACACATCGTGGATCAGGTTCGCGAGCGACGCGATCGAGCGAGCGGCCCGCGGTGTGGCCCGCGCATACGCGGTGGACGAGGCCCGCGAACTGGCCGGCATCCTTCGTGACCCGCTGGAGCGTACGGCCGTGCTGGTCGACATCGTGGACGCGCTGGCCGGCGCCGGTCTCCGGGACGGTGCCAGAGAGCTTCTGTACGACGTTCTCTCCTCCGCGGAAGCCGTGACCGGCGAGCCGCACAAGTGGGACGCCCTGCGCCGGATGGCCACCGCACTCGCGGAGTGCGGGCGGGTGGATGAAGCGTGGACGGTCGTACGGCGGATCGAGGACGCCGATGTCCAGCGGGACACCCTGGTCGACGTGGCCGGAACCGTCGCGGGGATCGACGAGGGAACAGCCGGGGTCTCGCTGCCGGAGGGGATGGGCGGCCTTGAGGATGTCCTCTCCGCGCTCGCTCGGATCGCCGAGGTTCAGGCCGGCGCGGGGCAGACCGCGCGGGCGATCGAGGCCGCCCGCCGGGTGGCCCGCGAAGCCGGTCAGGTTCGGCGACGCGGGCATCGGCTCACGCTTCTGACCGCTGCCGCCACGACGCTCGCCCGCGCGGGCGAAGTGGACCGGTCGGTCGGCCTGACCGAGAAAGTGCGGGCCGAGTTCACG
The DNA here is from genome assembly GCF_040650035.1 of Actinoplanes sp. NPDC048796. Taxonomy (NCBI): domain Bacteria; kingdom Bacillati; phylum Actinomycetota; class Actinomycetes; order Micromonosporales; family Micromonosporaceae; genus Actinoplanes; species Actinoplanes sp. NPDC048796. Next base: position 131,254 of record NZ_JBEZGO010000004.1, read on the forward strand.
GCGAAGGGCTTCGCCTCCAAGGCGGAGAAGGCGGCGGTCGGCACCGGCTTGGCCACCGTCTTCGCCGTGCTGAACGACAGTCACCGGGTCGCCGAGATCGTCGAAGTCGTTCTGACGACGGCCGACTCGGCCTCGGAGAGGGTCCGCGCCCGGACGCTGCGGGATCTCGCCCAACACCTGAACGGTGTGGGCTCCGAACCCGTACTCGATCAGATCACCGAGCACGCCCGGCGGATCAGGAGCGTCCGGGAACGCGTCATCGCCTTCGGCGGTGTCATCGAGGCGATGGCTGGCGCCGGGCGGGCCGGCGCCGCCCGGGACCTGACGGACCAGGCGATCGCCGTCACGGCGCCGATGAACGAGCTGGACCGGGTGACGGCCGTGGACTCCCTGTCCCGCTCGGCCGTGCGCTCGCAGCAGGCCGGGATCATCGCCGCGGTCGGCGACGTCCTGGTCCGGATGGCGACGGCCCTGCGCGATCAGCCGGCCCGGGTCGCGGCGCTCCGGGCTCAGGTCTGGTTCCTCGAACGGACCGGCCGTCACCACGAATCGATGTCGGTGTTGCGCGAAGCCCTCATGGCCGCGCATCTGGCCGGCCGGGACGAGACGCTGACCGTCCTGGGCTACGGCGCGCTGACGCTGGCGCGCGAGGACCGCGGGACCACCTTGTGGAACATCTACACCACCCTGGAGGAGATGGATTCCTGGTGGCCGGCTCCGGCTGTCGTCAGCCGAGCCGGTTGATGTCGACGCCTTTACTGTCCGAGCTGGCGCGGATGTCCTGCCGGACGGTCAACCGTCCGCTGACCATCTCGGTCACCTTGGCCCCGGTGATGCCGTGGCTCTCGGCGATCGTCTGGAAGACCTGGACCTCGGGGCCTTGCCGGGCGAACAGCGCGGCCAGTTCGTCACGCATCGCCTCGTCCGCCGTGAGCTTCCTGATCAAGCGGGCTTGGATCACCGATTGGTAGAGGTCAGGGTCGTCGGCGAACCGGTCCAGGTCGCCGGCGGCGGGCGGGTCACCGGCGAACCAGGACTTCACTTTTCCGAAGACGGTAGAGGCCTGCGCCTTGGCCGCCTCGCCGACGGCGTCGAGCGCACCCGCGCCGACGCGCCCGGCCACCTGCAACAGAGCCCCCATGATCAACGGCACCAGAGCTTCGAGTCCCATGTTTCACAGGGTCGCGGCGACGGATCGGAGAGTTTGTCAGGCACAGGTCATTCGGCGCGATGAGCGAAGGCCGACGGTGGTGGGTTCGCTCGCCCGTTTAGGCTCGTCGCATCACGTGACGGACGAGGTGGGGCGATGTCGGACCTGGGAAGGTTTGTGTCGGCGCAGAAGGGTGTCTACGACGAGGCCCTGGACGAGATCAAGCGGGGCCGCAAGCGGACGCACTGGATGTGGTTCGTGTTTCCGCAGCTGGCGGGGCTCGGGTCGAGCTCGACGGCCCAGTTCTACGCGATCCGGGATCTGGCCGAGGCTCGGGACTATCTCGCTCACCCGGTGCTCGGGCCCCGGCTGATCGAGATCGCCGAGGCCGTGGTGGCGTCGCCCGCGGCGACCGCCGATCAGCTCTTCGGCTATCCGGACAACCTCAAGGCGCGGTCGTCCATGACGCTCTTCAAGCGCGCGGCGCCCGACCAGACCGTCTTCACCGCTGTTCTCGACAAGTACTACGGCGGTGAGGCTGACCCTCGTACCGAGGAATTGCTTGCCTGACGGGTGTCGGATCCCGGCCGCGGCGTTCGTTGCACAGGTGACCGAGGGAGATGACCGTGCAGTATCTGGTTTCTGTGATCGACGACAAGAGCAACTCCGGCACCGACGACGAGATGGCCGCCATCCACGTGTTCAACGAAGGGCTTCAGGCCCGGGGGCACTGGGTCTTCGCGGGCGGGCTGGCCGCGCCCGGCACCGCCACCGTGATCGACAACCGGGATGGGCTCGGGCTGGTCACCGACGGGCCGTTCGTGGAGACCAAGGAGTACATGGCCGGGTTCTGGGTGATGGAGGCGGACGACCTCGACGTGGCCTTGAAGCTGGCCGCCGAGGGGTCGTGGGCCTGCCACCGCCGGGTCGAGGTGCGGCCGTTCCTGTGAACGCCGTCGTGCGGGCCTACCGTGCGGAGTGGTCCCGGATCGTCGCCGCGCTGACCAGGCGCTTCGGTGACCTCGACGTCGCCGAGGAGGCGGCCGCCGAAGCTTTCGCCACGGCCGTCGAGCGGTGGCCGGCCGACGGGGTGCCGCCGAACCCGGGGGCGTGGCTGACCACGACGGCCAGCCGCAAGGCGGTCGACCGGCTGCGGCGCGAGGGTAAACGCGACGGCAAAGAGCGGGAGGCTCGGGTGCTGTACGACGGTGGGCCGCCCGAGCCGGTCGGCGCCGTCGAGGACGAGCGGCTGCGGCTCATCTTCACCTGCTGCCATCCGGCGCTCGCCATGGACACCCGGGTGGCGCTGACTCTGCGCATGGTGGGCGGGCTGACCGTGCCCGAGATCGCCCGGGCCTTCCTGGTGGGGGAGGGCGCCATGGGGCAGCGGATCACCAGGGCCAAAACCAAGATCAAGGCAGCCCGGATTCCGTACGCGGTTCCGGCGGCCGAGGATCTCCCGGGGCGCCTGTCCGGCGTACTCGCCGTGCTTTTTCTGATCTTCAACGAGGGTTACCTGGCCACGGGGGCCGATTCCGATCCCGTACGGCGAGAGCTGACCGCCGACGCGATCCGGCTGACCCGGCTGGTGCGGGGTCTGATGACCGGGGACGGCGAGGTGGCCGGGCTGCTCGCGCTGATGCTGCTCATCGAGGCGCGGCGGCCGGCCCGGGTCGCCGCCGGCGGTGAGCTGATCCCGCTGGACGAGCAGGACCGGTCGGCCTGGGACACCGCCCTGATCGACGAGGGGCACCGGCTGGTGCGGGAACGCCTGGCCACGGGGGAGGCGCCCGGCCGCTATCAGATCCTGGCCGCGATCAACGCCGTGCACACCGACGCCCGGGACTTCCGGGACACCGACTGGTCGCAGATCGTCGCCCTCTACGACCAGCTGGTCCGCCTCGACGCGTCGCCGGTCGCCGCCCTGAACCGGGCGGTCGCGGTGGCCGAGCTCGACGGCCCGGAGGTGGCCCTGGCCGCCGTCGACCGCCTCGGCGACCGGCTGGACGGCTACCACGCCTTCCACGCGACCCGCGCCGGCCTGCTGCGGCGCCTGGGCCGCGGCCGGGCGGCCCGTACGGCGTACGACCGGGCGATCGAACTGGCCGGCAACACCGCCGAGATGGCCTTTCTGACCCGCCGGCGCGACCAGCTGGGTTAGGACGCGGGCGGCGGAGCCGTGCTGTCGCGGGCGACCAGGCGGGTCGGCACGAGGGTGCGGCCGGGCGGGGACGACTGGCCGCGGATCTGGTGCAGCAGGCGGTCGACGCAGCGGCGGCCCATCTCGGCGAAGTCCTGGTGGATGGTGGTGAGCGGGGGCAGGTAGGAGACCGCGTCGGGGATGTCGTCGAAGCCGACCACGCTGACGTCCTCGGGGACCCGCCGGCCCCGCTCGTGCAGGGCCCGCAGCACGCCCAGGGCCATCTGGTCGTTGGCCGTGAAGACCGCCGTGCACGTCGGGTCGGCGGCGATCTCGAGGCCGGCCCGGTATCCGGACTCGGCCGACCAGTCGCCCTGGAGCATGGGCGGGACCGGGCGCCCGGCCTCGGTGAGCACGTCGCGCCAGGCCTGGGCCCGGCGGCCGGCCGAGAACGAGTCGGCCGGGCCGCTGACGTGCCGGACCGTCTCGTGGCCGAGCTCGAGCAGGTGGCTGACGGCTTGGCGGGCGCCGTCGGCCTGGTCGGTGTCGACCACCGGGTAGCGGTCACTGGCGTCCGAGTCGACCACGACCACCTGGGCGCCCGGGGGCAGCTCGAGGGCGACCGCGTCGAGCAGGTGGACCTCCATGATGACGATGACGCCGTCGACCGCGAGCTCGCCGAGGCGGGTGAAGGCGCCGAGCACGCCGTCCTGGGTGGGGCTGGCCACCGGGATCAGCGTTATCGCATATCCCTGCTCGGCCGCGTGATTGGCGATAGCCTCGACCGTGCGGCTGTTACCGGTGGTGGCCAGGGTGAACAGGATGACGCCGATGGTGCGGAACTCGCCGCGTTTGAGGGCGCGCGCGGCGCTGTTGGGCCGGTAGCCCAGCTCCTTCATCGCGTCGAGGACCTGCTGTCGCGTCGCGTCGACGACACCGGGGTGCCCGTTCGAGACGCGCGACACTGTCTGGGAGGACACGCCGGCCAGCCGGGCCACATCCGCCATGGAAACTCGCCGAACACTGCTTGACGACGATCGCACGCGGTGACACTATCGCACTCACGATGTTTACGTAAACATCGAACATTCGAAAACAAGAAGAAACATCGAACGACATCGGTGCATGATGTTTACGTAAACATCATCGCATCACTGAGAGGGTGACCATGGCGGTCCTCCAGCCGGCGGTGGCACGCCGGCGCCGCTCCTGGCGAGGCTGGCAGTTCGTCGGCCCGTTCATGCTGATCTTCGCGCTGGTCTTCCTGGCGCCGATCGTGTACTCGATCTACCTGAGCCTGTATCGCAACCAGCTTATCGGCGGCAACTCGTTCGTGGGCCTGGACAACTACACCCGGCTGTTCTCCGACAGCCAGTTCTGGGAGTCGTTCGGCCGGGTCGCGATCTTCCTGGTCGTCCAGGTGCCGATCATGCTGATCCTGGCCCTGATCGTGGCTCTGGCCATCGACAGCGGGCGGCTGTACGGCAAGGCGTTCTTCCGGGTCTCGATCTTCCTGCCGTACGCGGTGCCGGCGGTGGTCGCGACGCTGATGTGGGGCTTCATCTACGGCGATCAGTTCGGTCTCGTCGGCAACATCAATGACGCGTTCGACATCTCGTTGCCGAACCCGCTGTCCCCCCACCTCGCGCTCGCGTCCATCGGCAACATCGTGACGTGGGAGTTCATCGGCTACAACATGCTGATCTTCTACTCGGCGCTGCGGGTCATCCCGGGCTCCCTGTACGAGTCGGCGTCGCTCGACGGCGCCGGCCAGTTCCGGATCATCCGGTCGATCAAGCTGCCGGCGATCCGGGGCGCGCTGTCGATCGCGACGATCTTCTCGATCATCGGCAGCTTCCAGCTGTTCACCGAGCCGGTCATCCTGCAGCCGCTCGCGCCGAACGCGATCACCACGTACTTCACCCCGAACCTGTACGCCTACCAGCTGTCCTTCTCGGGTCAGCAGTACAACTACGCCGCCACGGTCGCGATCATCATGGGCATCATCACCATGGTCATCGCCTACGTCGTGCAGCTGCGCGGAAACCGGGAGAGCTGATGACGACCTCGGTGGAAACCCGTTCGGCCAAGCCGCTCACGGTGCGCCCGTCGGCCCGCAAGAAGCGGCGTACCGGCAGCGTGACGCTGACCGTCCTGACCGCGTTGATGGCGCTGTACGCCCTGGTGCCGCTCGCCTGGCTGGTCATCAACTCGACCAAGACCCAGGGCAGCCTGTTCACCTCGTTCGGGCTCTGGTTCGACAGCGACGGCAAGTTCGCGCTCTGGCAGAACATCCATGACACCTTCACCTACAACGACGGCATCTTCCTGCGGTGGTTCGGCAACACCCTGCTGTACGTCGTCGTCGGCGCCGGCGGTGCGACCCTGCTGGCGGCGCTGGCCGGTTACGGCCTGGCGAAGTTCCAGTTCGTCGGCAAGCGCGCGGTCTTCGCGATCGTCCTCGGCGCCGTCGCCGTGCCCGGCACGGCTCTCGCCGTACCCACGTTCCTGCTGTTCAGCAAGATGGGCCTGACCAACACGCCGTGGGCCGTGATCATCCCGTCCCTGATCACGCCGTTCGGCCTGTACCTGATGTGGACCTTCGCGGCCCAGGCCATCCCGGACGAGATGCTCGAGGCGGCCCGGATGGACGGCGCGGGCGAGTTCCGCACCTTCTTCCGCATCAGCGTCCCGCTGCTCGCCCCCGGCATCGTGACCGTGGCCCTGTTCAGCATCGTCGCGACCTGGAACAACTACTTCCTGCCGCTGATCATGCTCAAGGACCCGGACTGGTACCCGCTGACCGTCGGCCTCAACGCGTGGAACGCGCAGTCGACCACCGCCGGCGGCGAGGCCGTCTACAACCTGGTCATCACCGGCTCGCTGCTCACGATTCTGCCGCTCCTGGCGGCCTTCCTCCTGCTTCAGCGCTACTGGCAGTCCGGCTTGTCGGCCGGCTCCGTGAAAGAGTGAAAGGTCCTTACATGTCCAAGCTCCTGAAGATCGGGGCGGTGGCCAGCGCGGCCGTGCTGTCCCTGGGCCTCGCCGCCTGTGGTGGCGGCGACGACGACTCGAGCTCGTCCGGCTCGTCGGCCACCGTCTCCGACGCCGACGTCACCGCGGCGCTCGAGAAGGGCGGCAACCTGACGGTGTGGGCCTGGGAGCCCACCCTGAAGAACGTCGTCACCGAGTTCCAGAAGAAGTACCCGAACGTCAAGATCGACCTGGTGAACGCCGGTACCGGCAACGACCAGTACACCGCCCTGCAGAACGCCGTGGCCGCCGGCAAGGGCATCCCCGACGTCGCGCAGATCGAGTACTACGCGCTGCCGCAGTTCGCCCTGGGCAAGTCGCTGACCGACCTGTCCGGCTTCGGCGCCGAGAACCTCAAGGCCGACTTCGCCACCGGCCCGTGGAACTCGGTCCACTCCAGCGACAAGGCGTACGGCCTGCCCATGGACTCGGGCCCGATGGCGCTGTACTACAACAAGACGGTCTTCGACAAGTACGGCATCAAGGTCCCCACCACCTGGGACGAGTACCTGGACGCGGCCCGCAAGCTGCACAAGGCCGACCCGAAGGCCTACATCACCAACGACACCGGTGACGCGGGCTTCACCACCTCGATGATCTGGCAGGCCGGCGGCAAGCCCTACACCGTCGACGGCACCAACGTCACCATCAACTTCACCGACGAGGGCAGCCAGAAGTTCGTCAAGGTCTGGCAGACCCTGATCAGCGAGAAGCTGCTGGCCCCGATCTCCAGCTGGTCCGACCAGTGGTTCCAGGGCATGCAGAACGACACCATCGCCACCATCGCGACCGGCGCCTGGATGCCGGCCAACTTCGTCTCCAGCGCCCCCGCCGCGTCCGGCAAGTGGCGCGCCGCCGAGATGCCGCAGTGGACCGCCGGCGCCACCGCCTCGGCCGAGAACGGCGGCAGCGCCCTGTCGCTGATGAACAAGGGCCTCAACAACAACCAGGCTTTGGCGTACGGCTTCGTGAAGTTCGCCAACGACGGCGACGGCGTGCAGGTCCGCGTCGACGGTGGCGCCTTCCCGGCCACCACCAAGCAGCTCACCGACCCGAAGTTCCTGGGCACCGAGTTCAAGTACTTCGGCGGCCAGAAGGCCAACGAGATCTTCGCCAAGTCGTCGCAGAACGTGGTCAGCGGCTGGACCTACCTGCCGTTCCAGGTCTACTCGAACAGCATCTTCAACGACACCGCCGGCAAGGCGTACGTCTCCAGCACCACGCTGGCCGACGGCCTCAAGGCGTGGCAGGACCAGTCCGCGAAGTACGGCAACGAGCAGGGCTTCACCGTTAAATGAGTGACTCAGTGACACCCCGTTGGCTGCGGACGGACTCGCGTATCGAGTACGGCGCGGACTACAACCCGGAGCAGTGGCCGAGGGAAGTGTGGGACGACGACGTCCGCGCCATGCGCGAAGCCGGCGTCACCATCGTCTCCCTCGCCATCTTCTCGTGGGCCCGGATCGAACCGGCCGACGGCCGGTACGACTTCGCCTGGCTCGACGAGGTGATGGACCTGCTCCACGCCAACGGGATCTCGGTCGACCTGGCCACGGCGACGGCCTCACCGCCGCCGTGGCTGACCACCGCACACCCGGAGATCCTGCCCGTCAACCACGAGGGGCAGATCCTCTGGCAGGGTGGCCGCCAGCACTGGCGGCCCACCTCGCCGGTCTTCCGGGAGTACGCGCTGCGCCTGGTCCGCACCATGGCGCAGCGGTACGCCGACCACCCCGCGCTGGTCGCCTGGCACGTCTCGAACGAGCTCGGCTGCCACAACATCTACGACTACTCCGACGACGCGGCCCAGGCCTTCCGGGTCTGGCTGCGCAACCGGTACGGAACGGTCGAGGCGCTGAACGAGGCGTGGGGCACGGCCTTCTGGGCGCAGCGCTACGGCGAGTGGGACGAGATCCTGCCGCCGCGGCTGGCCGCGTCCTTCCCGAACCCGACCCAGCAGTTCGACTTCAAGCGGTTCTCCTCGGACGTGCTCAAGGACTACCTGCGGGCCGAACGGGAGATCCTGCGCGAGCTCACCCCCGACGTCCCGGTCACCACCAACTTCATGGTGATGGGCGAGACCAAGGGCATGAACTACGCCGACTGGGCGGCCGAGGTCGACTTCGTCTCGAACGACCACTACCGGCTGCCCGGCGCGCAGAGCCTCGACGAGTTGTCGTTCTCGGCCAACCTGACCGGCAACCTGGCCGGCGGCCGGCCGTGGTTCCTGATGGAGCACTCGACCAGCGCGGTCAACTGGCAGCCGGTCAACCTGGCCAAGCGGCCGGGCGAGCTGTCCCGCGACGCGCTGACCCATGTGGCGCACGGCGCCGACGCGGTCTGCTACTTCCAGTGGCGGCAGTCGCGGGCGGGCGCCGAGAAGTACCACTCGGGGATGGTGCCGCACGCCGGCACGGACAGCCAGCTGTTCCGTGACGTAGTGGCCCTGGGGTCGCGCCTGCGCGAGCTGTCGTACGTGCAGGGCAAGCGCCGCACGCCGGCCAAGGCGGCGATCCTGTTCGACTGGGAGTCCTGGTGGGCCTCCGAGCAGGACTCGCACCCGACCGAGCTGCTGAAGTACAAGCAGGAGGCGCTGGACTGGTACACGACGTTCCTGGACCTCGGCGTCCGGGTCGACGTGCTGCCGGCCTCGGCCTCGTTCGACGGCTACGACCTGGTCGTGGCGCCGATCCTGCACGTGATGCCGTCGTCGCTGGCGTCTCGTCTCACGTCTTTCGTGGAGGGCGGCGGCCACCTGGTGGCGACGTACTTCTCGGGCATCGTCGACGAGAACGACCACATCTGGCTCGGTGGCTACCCGGGCCCGCTGCGTGACCTGCTGGGCGTGCGCATCGAGGAGTTCGCGCCGCTGCTGGAGGGCGACACGGTGGCGCTCTCGGACGGTCTCGAGGGCACGCTGTGGAGCGACCGGATCGACCTGATCGACCCGGCCACCGAGGTGCTGGCCACGTACAAGACCGGCGACTACGCCGGGCGCCCGGCGGTCACCCGCCGCGCGGCCGGTGCCGGCTCGGCCTCGTACGTCTCGACCAAGCTGGCCCCGAACGCGCTCGCGCCGCTGCTGAAGGACCTGGCCGGCCGGGCCGGCGTGGTCAGCGAGCTCCCGTCGGAGCTGCGCGGCCGGGTCGAGCTGACGGTTCGCGAGGGTGTCCGCTTCGTCGTCAACCGCACCGACGAGCAGCTGGACATCAGCTCGCTCGGCGGCCCGGAGACGACGCTGGCCGCCCGCGGCGTGGCGGTCCTGCCCGCCTGAGGTTGTGCACGGGAGCATCCCGGAGGCCGGTATCGTCTCCGGGATGCTCCCCGCCGAAGCCGCCGCGATCCAGGAGGCTCTGCGCCCGCGGGTGATCATGCCGCCGCCGGGCTTCGAGGTGCCGCCGACGGTGGTGGGGCTCGACGTCACGTACGCGGACGCGTTCGGCGTCGCGGCGGCGGTGGTCATCGACGTCGCGACCCTGTCGGTGGTCGAGGTCGCGACTGCTTCCGGGCCGGTCTCGTTCCCGTACGTGCCGGGGTTGCTGGCCTTTCGTGAATTGCCCCTGCTGCAGGACGCCCTGGCGCGCCTGTCGGTTTTCCCGCGCCTGCTCGTCTGTGACGGCTACGGTGTGGCCCATCCGCGGCGGTTCGGCCTCGCCAGCCATCTCGGGGTGCTGCTGGACGTGCCGTCGTTCGGCATCGCCAAGACGCCGTACGTCGGCGCCTTCTCCGACATCGCGAACGCGCGCGGCTCGTGGGCGGACATGGTGGACGACGGCGAGGTCGTCGGGCGCGCCGTGCGTACCCAAACCGGGGTGAAGCCTGTCTTCGTCTCCGCCGGCCACCGGATCGCGTTGCCGGACTGCACCTCCCTGGCGGTCCGGTTGAGCGGGCGATACCGCATCCCCGAGCCGACCCGCCAAGCCGACATCCTGTCCCGCCGGGTCCTCGCCGAGTCCTAGGAGGTGGCAGCATGGCGGCCATGGTTGACAGTTCTCTGCGGCGTGTCGATCTCGGTGAGGTGCCGTACGGCGAAGGGCTCCGGCTCATGTCCACGTGGGTCGACGAGCGGCGGGAAGGGCGCGCGCCCGATCGGCTGTTCCTGCTGACCCACCCGCCCGTCATCACGTACGGCAAGCACACCGCGGTCTCGGACCTGCCCGTGGACCCGGGGTTTCCGGTGGTGCCGGTCGACCGGGGCGGGCACGCGACCTATCACGGGCCGGGCCAGCTGGTCGGCTACCTGGTGATGAACCTGCGCGGCGGCGGGCCGGCCGACGTGGTCCGGTGGCTGGAGACGTCGCTGATCGAAGGGCTGGCCTCGCTGGGGTACGAGACGGTTCGGCGCGACACCCCCAAAGGCGCCGACAGCCTGGTCGGGGTCTGGACACCCACCCACGAGAAGCTGGTGTCGATCGGCATGCGCATCCGCGGCGGCATCACGTCGCACGGGTTCGCCCTGAACATCGACCCCGACCTGACGGTCTTCGACCGTTTCACGGCCTGCCGCCTGCCGGACGTCGAGATGACCTCGCTGCGCCGCATCTCGGGCGCCCCGGTGGACGAGGCGGCGGTCCGCGACGCGATAGCCAAGCACCTCGGCGCCGCGTGAACGTCACCGAGATCCGCCGCTTCCCCGTCAAGTCGATGCTCGGCGAGGTCGTCCCGGCCTCGGCGGTGGGCGCCCGCGGCCTCGACGGCGATCGCCTGTGGGCGGTCCGCGACGCCGACGGCAAGTTCGGCAGCGGCAAGAACACCCGCCGATTCCGGCGGATGGAGGGACTCTTCGGCTTGCGGGCGTACGCCTCGACGGCCGCCCCGATCGTCGAAACGCCGGACGGGCGCCGCTTCGCCGCCGACGACCCGGCCGGGCACGCCGCGATCAGCGAGGTGCTGGGCCGCCCGGTCACCGTCACCCCCGAGGCGGCCGTCAAGCACCACGACGAGGGCCCGGTCAGCCTGCTCACCACGGCGTCGCTGCGGATGGTGGCCGCCCTGACCGGCGACCCGGCCGAGGCGCTGCGCTTCCGGGCCAACCTCCTGATCTCCGCACCGGTCCTCGAGGACGACTGGCCGGGCCGCCTGCTGCGCGTGGGCCCGGCAACGGTACTGCGGGTGATCCGCCCGCCCACCCGCTGCGTAATGATCGACATGGCCCAGGAATCCGCCCGCCCCCGCAACGACCTCCTCAAGACGCTGGCCGCCCACCACGACATGACACTGGGCGTGGTCGCCGAGGTCGTCACCCCCGGCCCGGTCACCGTCGGCGACGCGTGCGCATGGACCTGACCGCGGCCCGCGCCGAATTCGAGTACGACGCCGTCAAGAAGGACCCCCGCGTCGCGTACGCCCTGTGGTGCGTGACGGGCCTGTTCGGCGGTCACCGCTTCTACCTGGGCGACACGGCCCGCTCGGTGGCGATGCTGTTCACCCTGGGCGGCCTGGGCGTCTGGACCCTGCTCGACGCCTTCGTCCTGGGCCGCCGGGTCCGCACCGTCAACCGTGCCCGCCGGGCCACCATCATGGCCCGCCCCGGCCTCGTGGAAGTCACGGCATGAGCGCCCAGCCGACGTGGCTGCGGGCCGAGAGCTCGTATCGGGCCTACGTACGCGGCCTCCGCTACGGCGTTCTCGGTTTCCTCCTCGCCGTGGCATCCGGCCTTCTGGGCCGCTCCGGCCTCGTCGCCCATGGGCTGCCGGTGGCCGGAGTCGCGGCGGGTTTCCTGCTGGCGTTCGGCTCCGTCGTCAGCGGCGTGGTCGGCTGGTTGCTGGTGCCCGACAAGAACCGAGCGAACGTCCACCAGGCCGCCCTCTTGCGCATGATCGCGCACGACATGATCCGCGGCCTGCCCGCGAAGGGCGCTTCGGGCTGGCGGTGACAATCGTCTGATGGGTGTCGATCTCGAAGTCAGCCGTGTGGTGCCGTCGCTTTACGCGACGCGATTTCCTCTTTTGGAAGCTGAGGTCGTCGCGTATGTCGAGCGGGCGCCCGGCATGAGCATGGTTCCGCGGATCACGCCGGGGATCGACTTTCGGCTCCTGGACGTGGCCGGTGGCTGGTGGACCCGGTACGAGCGCGGGCTGGTGGCCGTGAAGAACCCGGACGACGACATGGTTCGGCGGATGGCGGCGATGGCGACCGCGCTGGGCGCGTGGCTGAGTTTCGAGTCGGTTCAGATCCTCACCGTGGACGGGGACCGCATCGCCGCGAGGGACATTGTCGCGGCCGATCTGCCCTATCCGCGCTACTACCTGACGCGGAAGGTGCCGATCTCGGCCGCCGAGTGGGACCGTGTGGTCGCGGAGCAGGGCGACTTCGCGTGGGAGACGCGGATCGAGGCGCGTGTGCCGGACGGGCGGCGCTGGATCGCGTGCCCGCCCGTCGCGTGCTGGACGGGGCACCCGTCCGGTGAGCTCGTTCCGTTTCACCTTGACGACGTCAGTGACGGCAGCGTCGATGTGGGGGAACCGGACGAGCTCACCCTGGAGCGCATGCGGGCTCTCGCGGCCGTGCTCGGCGCGTGGGTCAGTGACGACTCCGGAAAGCGTGTCTGAGAACGTACGCGGCTACGCCCGTGCCGATTCTGGCGCCCTGGACGTCGGCCGAGCGGAAGTGGACGCCGCCCCAGGTCCGGGCCTCGATGACCTCGTTCAGGGCGCTGGAGAAGCTGGTGAACGAGCGGGTGGTGCCCGCGTCGGCGCTGTAGGCGCTGAACGGGATGTCGTCGCGGCCGAAGAAGGCGCGCATCGTGGCCATGATGGTGGAGGTCGAGCAGGTGTGGCCTGAGGTGTAGTCGGGGAACGGCGGCGTCACCAGCAACGGCGTCCATGATGGATCGGCGGTGGTGTGCGGGTTGCCGTCCGAGGCGGCCTCCCGGACCGCGGTGATCGGGCGCCAGAAGTTCCAGTGTTTCTTCTCGTTGAAGCAGGCGATCAGGGAGTCGGCGTTGGCGATCTCCGTGATCGCGAAGAAGCGGGCCGCCTGCAACGTGTTCAGGTGCTGGCGGGTGGCGACCTGGCGTTTGATCTCCCATTCGGTGAGGCGACGGTCGTGCCACCAGATCGCGGCTTCGGTCTGGTCAGCGGTACGGATCGTGCTGGTGGCGCCGCCGATCGCCTTCACCTCGTTGAGGTCGGCGGCGTAGCGGGCGGTGGTCAGCGGGGGCGGTCCGGCCGTACGGAATCGGGTGTTGCTGTCGATCACGAACGGTTTCATGTCGCCGACCCACCCGCCGTCGGCGGCCAGTGCCGGCGGGGTCGGGCGCCACTGGCCCGGTTCGGTCGAGATGTTCCAGGTGGCCGGCTCGAAGGCGCCGTCGCCGCGGCGGGCGGTGAGCATGGCGTCGGCGGTGCGGGCGCCGACGGCGATGCCGGCCGCCTTGGAACGGCCGGCGGGGATCGCGGCCAGGGCGGTGTCGTACTGCTCGCGGAGCGCGTCGCTCTGGGCGGGAAAGAGATCGAGCAGGACCGTGTACGCGGCGGAGGCGACCGCCGCGTCGGCCGAGTCGGTGCGGTGGGCGCGCGGGGCCATCAGGTACGGCTCGTAGGGGGTGCCGGCGATGGCGTTCACGGCGTCGTAGATGGCACCGTGCACCATGGCGAAACTGCGCGGGGCCACGTACGGGGCCTGGCGGGCCACCTCGTAGATGGCGGTCTGCGCGTGCGCGTTCCAGGTGACGACGGCGTTCTCGCGCGGCGGGGCGGCGGTAGGGGTGACGGCGGCAGCGGGTGTGAGCGTCAGCGTCAGCAATCCGGCGACGATCGGTGAGAGAACCATGAACTCACGATCGTCGATATAGGACGGCAAAGAAAAAGGCGAGAAGTAAAAAGCACTTCTCGCCACTTCCAACATATAGCACATAGGGGGTCTTGCGGCAAGAGCCGGTTAGTGCCGCAGAATGGCCGAATTGTCGGCGATTATCGGGGGACTTTCTATGCGCGCATTCGATCTGCCGGCCAATCTGGCGGCCAAGGCCGACCCGGCCCTGATCGCCGAGGACGACAAGCACTTCGCCGTCATCGCGCAGAGCCTGGCCGAGTCGATCGCCGAGCTGACCGCGCGCCTCGAGGTCGAGCGGAAGGCGCCCGCGGGCAAGGGGCGGCAGGCGGTCGACCGGGACGACGCGGTGAAGCGGCTGACCGCCCGGCTGCGCTCGCTGCGCCGCTACAGCCTCGACATCTGCCTCGGCCGGATGGTCGGGTCGGGCGACGGCGAACCGGTGTACATCGGCCGCTTCGGGCTCACCGACAGTCACGGGCGGCGGTTGCTCGTCGACTGGCGGTCGCCCGCGGCCGAGCCGTTCTTCGGCGCCACCCACGCCAACCCGATGGGGCTGGTCAGCCGGCGCCGCTACCGGTGGACGCGCGGGCGGGTCACCGACTACTGGGACGAGGTGTTCACCCCGGACGGCCTCGAGAACAACGCGGCCCTCGACGACCAGTCGGCGTTCGTGGCCAGCCTCGGCACGAACCGGTCGGCCCGGATGCGCGACGTGCTCGGCACCCTCCAGGCCGACCAGGACGCCATCATCCGGGCCGGGTCGCGCGGCGCGCTCGTGGTCGACGGCGGGCCGGGCACGGGCAAGACGGTGGTCGCGTTGCACCGTACGGCTTACCTGCTCTACTCCGATCCGCGGCTGGGCCACCGGCAGGGTGGTGTGCTGTTCGTGGGGCCGCACGAGCCGTACCTCGCGTACGTGTCCGACGTGCTGCCCAGCCTCGGCGAGGAGGACGTGCTGACGTGCACGCTGCGTGACCTCGTACCCCAAGGGGCGCAAGCCGTCCCGGAGAGTGACCCGGATGTGGCCCGGCTGAAAGCCGAGGCCGGCATGGTACGGGCGATCGAGGCGGCGGTGCGCTTCTACGAGGAACCGCCGCGCACCGGCCTGACGGTGACGACCGACGACGCCGAGATCCGGCTCACGGCCGGCGACTGGGCCGAGGCGTTCAGCGCGCCGGGGCCGGGCACGCCGCACAACGAGGGCCGCGATCAGGTGTGGGAGGAATTGCTGGCGATTCTGGTGGCGAAATACGACGGCGACGAGCCGGAGGAATCGCTGCGCCGTTCGCTGGTACGCCATCGCGAGTTGGCGAGCGCGTTCAGCCGGGCCTGGCCGATTCTCGAGGCGGCCGACATCGTGGGCGATCTGTGGTCGGTGCCGGCCTATCTGCGGCACTGTGCGCCGTGGCTCGGCCCGGACGGCGTACGTCAATTGCAGCGGGCCGAACCCCAAGCCTGGACCACCGCCGATCTTCCCCTGCTGGACGCGGCCCGGCAGCGCGTCGGTGATCCGGAGGAATCGCGGCGCCGGCGGCGGCGCGAGGCGGCGGTGGCCGGCCAGCGCGCGCGGATGGACCGGGTGGTCGACGATCTGATCGACTCGGCGCGGTACGACGACGGCGAGGGCCTGATGAAGATGCTGGTCCAACCGGATCTGCGTGACGTGCTGGTCGACGAGTCGGTGCTGCCCGCGGCGGATCCGGATCTGCTGGCCGGGCCGTTCGCGCACATCGTGGTCGACGAGGCCCAGGAGCTGACCGACGCCGAGTGGCAGATGCTGCTGCTGCGGTGCCCGTCGCGCAGCTTCACGATCGTGGGGGACCGGGCCCAGGCGCGCCGCCCGTTCACGGAATCGTGGCGGGAGAGGCTGGCGCGCGTGGGCCTCACTCACGTCGAGCTGGCCTCGCTGACGATCAATTACCGGACGCCGGAGGAGGTCATGGCCGTGGCCGCCCCGGTCATCCGGGCCGCGCTGCCCGACGCGAACGTCCCGGTCTCGATCCGCGCCAGCGGCCTGCCTGTCGTGTACGGCGCCGTCGGCGAACTGGACGGCATTCTGTCCTCGTGGCTCGCGTCCCATGCCGAGGGCGAGGGCGTGGCCTGCGTGATCAGCCGGACGGTGTCCCGGGGCGGCGGCCGAATCACGTGGCTGACGCCCGAGCTGTCCAAGGGCCTGGAGTTCGACCTCGTCGTGCTGATCGACCCCGCCGGCTTCGACGGCGCGGTGGACCGGTACGTCGCGATGACCCGGGCCACGCAGCAGCTCGTGATCCTGGCCTAGGGCCGCAGGTGCTGATCGAAGAAGGCCAGCGGGTACGTCTGCTGGAGCCGCACGGCGCGGGCCGGGTCGTACGTGCCGATCCAGCCGGCCAGGTCCTCGTCGCTCATTGCGGTGAGGCGGGCCAGCTGCGGTAGCAGCCAGACCGCGTCGGAGAGCGAGAGCTCGGTGCCGCCGTCGAGGTGCAGGCGGCGGCGCCAGCCGCGCAGGTGATCCCAGAAGTCGTCGGCGGGGAAGTTCGCGGTCATCATCAGGAACGGGCGGTCGAGGTCGGCCGTGATCGGCGGCTGGCACTCCATCGGGCCGTCCAGGCTGAGGCCGGCCCGTACCCGGCGGTCGCCGATCATGACGAGGGCGGTCGCCGTGCCGCCCTTGGAGAATCCGAACATGCCGACCGGCCCGAACCTGCGGGTTGCTTCCAAGCGGTCGAGCACGAAGGTGATGTCGGCGGCGTGGTCGTACGGGGTGACCGACACGTTGTCGTCGGGCACCCGGAGGCGGCCGCCGGGGAACTCGGTGTAGGCGTCGGTGTGGTCGACCGTGACGACGACGTAGCCGTGGCTGGCCAGCTCCTGCACGATGATCGTGGTCTCGGAGCGGTGACCGTCGGCGCCGTGCGAGAACACGACGACCGGCCGCCGGCCCGGGGTCTTGAGCGCCGGTGCGTTGTACCGCGCGGCCGTCAGCGGGGCCGCGGCGGCGTCGGCCGGAAGGCCGTTGCCGGCGAGCAGGGCGCGCATCGGCGCGTCCGGCATCCACGGCGCCGGCGGGCGGTGCTGGGCCGCCGCCGGGTACCAGACACTGGTCATCAGCTCCCGGCGCCGGGCGCGGTCGACCAGGTGCCGGTCGACCATCCCGATCCGATGGGGTCCCGTCGGCGCGGGCAGGGTGAGGCGGGGGCGCGCGGCCGAGGCGGGGCCGGCGAACTGTGTCGCCACCCCCGTGGCCAGGGCGGTGGTGAGCAGGCGGCGGCGGGTCAGGGCGAGGGTCATCTGTCCTCCGGGGTGGTCTCCACTCGGGCGATGAGTTGCTTCAGGCGGCCGATCTCGTCGGCCAGGGCGGTCGTGCCGGCCGGGGTGAGGGTGATCCAGGTGCGGGCGCGGCGGCCCTCGTACCCCTTCTCGACCTCGATCAGGCCCGCTGTCTCCAACACGGTCAGGTGCTTGGAAAGGTTGCCCGCGGTCAGGTCGAGCTGGTCGCGCAGGTAGCCGAACTCCACGCGGCGGGCCTCGTGCGCGACCGTGAGGATGCCGAGCCGGACCCGCTGGTGCACCACGTCGTCGAGGCCGAGGGAGGGGTGGGCGTTCACTGCCGCCGTCCGGCCCGGGCGAAGCCGGCCGCGCCCAGCAGCAGCACCAGGCCGATGAGGACCTGGGGGAGCGCCATGCCGGCCCGGAGGCTGAAATGTGGTGAGGCGAAGCCGTCGTTCATCGGCAGGATCAGCAGCACCAGGGCCAGGTAGCCGGCGGTGAACGCCAGCAGCGCGAGGTTGCGTTCGAGCCAGACCAGCACGAGCAGCGCCACCCCGATCATGCCCCACGGCATGACCAGCCGGTCCAGCACGAGATACCAGTACGGGAGCGGGCCGTCGGGGTACGGGTGGCTGCGGAAGTAGAGGAAGACCGCCAGCCAGGCGGCGGGGAACACGACGGCCGTGACGGCGCCGGTGATCGCGTACGGCAGCACGCGGGCGCCCACCCCGCGGGCCCGGGCGGCCCGGACGTAGCAGACGGCGATGACCGCGTACGCCAGCAGCATGGCCGCCGGCCAGAAGTAGAGCATGCCGTTGCGGGCGAACTCGCAGCTGCCGTCGGCATGGCAGTCGACCCGCATGCCGAACCAGTCGAACGGGATGGCGAGCAGCGTGGTGGCGCCCAGCACGAGCAGCGCGGCCCAGGTCATGCGCTGGTCGACGCGGACGCGGCGGGACAGCGCGCGCACCTCGGCCAGCATCCGGCGCGGGTCGCCGTCGGCGGAGATCGGGTTCGTCGTCATGCCAATAGGTTTCCATCGCCAACCGATCGGCGCAAGTAGGTGTTCGCCGCCACATGATCGTTGCTTGCGCTTCATATCTGCGTCCGCCTAGTTTTTATGACGCGTGCGCAACTATCAGCGTACGCAAGAAAGGGTGTGGATCCAATGCCTCTCGGACTGGTGGCTCTCGCCATCGGCGGCTTCGGTATCGGCCTGACCGAGTTTGTGATCATGGGCTTGCTGCCCGAAGTGGCGGCCGACTTCGGCGTCTCGACTTCGGCGGCGGGCTGGCTCATCAGCGGATACGCGCTGGCCGTGGTGGTCGGCGCGCTCGGCCTGACCGTCGCCACGACCCGGCTGCCGCGCAAGCCGGTGCTGCTCGGACTGCTGCTGCTGTTCATCGCCGGCAACCTGCTGTCCGCCGTCGCGCCGACCTACGGGGTGATGCTGGCCGGCCGGATCGTCGCCGCGCTGTGCCACGGCGCGTTCTTCGGCATCGGCGCCGTCCTCGCCGCCGGCCTGGTCGCCCCGCAGCGCAAGGCGGCCGCCGTGGCCACGATGTTCACCGGCCTGACCGCGGCCAACGTGCTCGGCGTCCCGCTGGGCACGCTGCTCGGCCAGGCGGCCGGCTGGCGCTCGACGTTCTGGGCCATCACGGCCGTCGGGGTGGTGGCCTGGCTGGGCATCCTGGCCCTGGTGCCGGCCGACGCCTCCGGAGCGAACAATTCGTCGGTACGCCGTGAGCTGAGCGCCTTCAAGTCGGTGCAGGTCTGGCTGTCGATCGCGGTGACGGTGCTGGGCTTCGGCGGCATGTTCGGCGCGTTCACCTACATCGCGTACACCCTGACCGACGTGGCCGGATTCTCCTCCGGCACGGGCCCGTGGCTGCTGGTCATCGTCGGCGTGGGCCTGTTCATCGGCAACGTCCTCGGCGGCCGCGCGGCCGACCGCGGCGTCGACCGCACGCTGCTGATCGTGCTGGTGGGCCTGGCCGTGGTGCTGGCCGGTTTCGCGCTGACCGCGCACAGCCGGTGGGCCACCATCGTCTGGCTGCTGCTGATGGGCGCCTTCGGCTTCGCCACGGTCCCCGGCCTGCAGACCCGCGTCATGCACTACGCGGCGGGCGCGCCGACCCTGGCCTCGGGCGCCAACATCGGCGCCTTCAACCTGGGCAACGCGCTGGGCGCCTGGGCCGGCGGCCTGACCATCTCGTCCGGCTGGGGGTACGCGTCGCCGCTGTGGGCGGGAGCGGCCATCACCGTCGCCGGCCTCGCGGTCATGGCGACGGCGGCCGCCCTGGCCCGCGCCCCGAAGAACGCGACCCCGGAGCGGGAACCGGCGCCGGCGGCCTGACCGAGGCGCGGCCCGGCGCGGATGAGAAGGGTTTGACGCCGGCCCGGGCCATCAGGCCGATGGCGGTGTCGATGGAGATCGCCCGGGCGAGCGTGAAGGCCAGGCCGGCCGCTTCCGCCCGGTCGCGGTCGGCGCCCTTCCTCTCGGACGCCGTGCGCCCGGGAACACCCGAGGGCGCAGCCCGTTGAACTCAGCTGGGGTTCCGCAATCCTGGGCTCCAGGTCGTGGGCCATTTGGTCGACCCGCGCCGCCAGCAGGTTCTCGAAGGCGAACAGCCAGGTGGCTCCGGTGGTCCGCTCCACTCCGGGCAGCAGCGAGCAGACGCCGACAGCGGCGGCGCACCGAAGTGTTCCAGGTCGTCCGCGTCCTCATCGTGCGGGAGGATCCGCTTCACTCATGGGGCTTAAGCCGCGCGCGCTCTCCGTCCATTGTCGGCGAAGTTCCGGGTCCACGAGTGGAGACGGCGGGCGCCGTGGCCGGATCCGGTTCATCGCGGCCGCGAGGTTGCCGACGGCCCGGTCCGGCCGTGCTCGATGCGGGCAGGCTGGCCGAGGCCAGCAGGGACAGTTTGTCGGCGTCGGGGGAAGCCGGGTCCGGGTGGAAGACGACCAGCATCAGGTCGTCGGTGCCGCTGATGGCCAGGCGTTCGCGGTTGAGTGTGAGTTCGCCGACCTGCGGGTGGTTGATTTTGATCGGGGCGCCGGTCTGGCCGCGTACCTCATGGCGGGCCCACAGGCGGCGGAAACGAGGGCTGGCCAGGGTCAGCTCGCCGGTCAGCTCGATGAAGCGAGGATCGTCGATGTCGTTGCCCACGGCCTGGCGCAGGTTGGCCACGAAGCACTCGGTCACTTTCTCCCACTCCGGGTGCAGCGCCTGCTCGGCCGGGTCGAGGAACAGGTCGCGCAGCTGGTTGCCGCCCGCGGCCAGGCCCGGGGACAGGGCGCGGGCCAGGCTGTTCGAGGCCAGGATGTCGAAGTACCGGTCCTCGATGAACGCGGGCTGGATCAGCGAGTCGAGGAGTTTGAGCGCGCCCGGCGGTGGGGCCTGCTTGCGCGGCCGGTGCTTGTGCCGCCGGGACGCCTCGGACACCAGCGTCAGCAGGTGGGCGAAATGGTCCTCGTCGAGGCGCAGCACCCGGGCGATCGCCTCGAGCACCTGCAGGGACGGGTTGCGGTTGCGGCCGCGCTCGAGCCGCAGGTAGTAGTCGGCGCTGATCCCGGCCAGCATGGCGACCTCCTCGCGGCGCAGGCCCGGCACCCGCCGGACGCCGCCGTCGGGGATGCCCGCCTGCTCGGGCGTCACCAGTTCGCGCCGGGCGCGCAGGAACGCCCCGAGCGGGTTCGTCGTGTCGCTCACCCGGCCAGCGTAATTCGCCGTACCGGAAACAGAGGGGGTCCTCTCGTTCCCCTGGCACGGCAGGGATCTGGTTGGCGCCGGCGGCCGTGCCTAGCGTTCGTGGCATGACCGTCACGTTGATCACCGGGGCCAACAAGGGCCTCGGATTCGAGACCGCCAGACAACTTCAGGAGCGGGGGCACATTGTGTATGCCGGTGCGCGCGACCCGGAACGAGGGGCGAAAGCCGCGGCCGCGCTGGGTGCCCGTTTCGTCCAGCTCGACGTGACCGACGACGCGTCGGTGCGCGCCGCCCTGGCCACGATCGGGGAGGCCGAGGGCCGGCTCGACGTGCTGGTGCACAACGCGGGCATCCTGGCCGACGGCCCGGTGGACGGGCCGGCCGCCCTGCGGGCGTTCGACACCAACGCGGTCGGCCTGGTCCGGGTCACCGAGGCGGCCCTGCCCCTGCTGCGCAAGTCGGCCAACCCGGTCGTGGTGACCGTGTCCAGCAGCATGGGATCGTTCTGGGCGGTCACCAACCCGGACCGGCCGGAGTACGGGCTGCCGCTGGCCCTCTACGCGGCCTCCAAGGCGGCCGCCACCATGCTCACCGTCCAGTACGCCAAGTCCGAGCCCGGCATCAAGTTCAACGCGGTCGAGCCCGGGCCCACCGCCACCGACATGACCGCGGCCTGGGGCATCGGCCGGCCCCCGGAGGAGAGCGCCCGCGTCGTCGTCGGCCTGGCCACGATCGGTGCCGACGGCCCGACGGGAACCCTGCGGGACGAGAACGGCGAGCTGCCCTTCTAAATGCGGCGACATCGGCCGTCTTCTTCGCCACGATGGCCGGTATGGAAGATGTGGAGGTCGTCGTCGCCCACCGCCAGCGCGCGACGTTGCGCGTCGGCGACGTGTTCCTGAAGGTCGACGGCGACCCGGCCCACGCCGCCATCGAGGTGCGGGCGATGGCCATGGTGCCGGTGCCGACCCCGGCCGTGCTCTGGCACGAGCCGCCGGTGCTGGCGATCGCCGCCGTACCGGGAAAAGCCCTCGGGGTCCTCGGCGAACCGTCGGCCGCGTCGCCGGCGGCGTGGGCCGCGACCGGCGCGGCCATCCGGCGGCTGCACGACGCGCCGCTGCCGCCGTGGCCGGGCGAAAAGCTCGAGGACGTGGCGGCCGAACTCGACAGCGAGTGCGCGTGGCTGCTCGCCAACGGCGTACTGCCGCCCGAGGTCATCACCCGCAACCGGGAGATCGCCGAGGCGGCGCTGCGGCCGTGGCGACCCGCGTTCATCCACGGCGACTTCCAGATCACCCACGTCTTCGTCGACGGCGACGAGGTCACCGGCGTCATCGACTGGTCCGAGGCGGCGCCCGGCGACCCCATGTCCGACCTGGCCACCTTGACCCTCGGCCACGAGGAACGGCTGGACGACCTGCTCGCCGGGTACGGCCCGGGCGCCGACCGCGACGTGATCCGGGCCTGGTGGTCGCTGCGCAGCCTGGTCGCGTCCCGCTGGCTGATCGAGCACGGTTTCGACCCGGACGCGCCGGGCTGCGAGTTCGACGTCCTCCGCTCCCGGATGCGCGACAGCTAGACACGTCGGCATCGGGGCATCGAATGGTCCTCAGGGAGGAGGTTCCGCATGACGGCGGACCGAGGTCAGGATCCCGGGGTGGGCCACGTCCTCAATTTCGGGCCGGTGCCGACGGGACGGTACGGCGCGGACGGCTGGATTGTGGCGGGGGTTTCCGGGGACACGTGGCTGTCGGCGTTCGTCAGTCTGCACGAGGCGGCGCACGCCGGGCTGAACGGGGCGACCGCGTGGGGGCAGCTTCTCGGCGCGATGTGGCGGCGGCCGGGGCCCAGACGCGCGGTTTCCGTGCTGGTCGAGGCGTGCGTGGCGACCCACGAGGCGTACGCGACGCACAGCGCCGTCATGGGTGTGCTGGGGCGGGCCGACGCGCCGTCCGTGGCCGGCATCCGGGCCCGCTATCCGTCGTACGGGACGCATCTCGACCACGCGCTGAAGGCCGGCCCGCATGCCCGGCCCGACAATCTGGTGCGGGCCGTGGCGGCCGACTCGGTGCTGGCCGGATGCATGCAGGCCGACGTTCTCGATGTCTCGCTGGAGGGGTTCACCGCGAGTCGCGTCAACGCCCGGAACTATCCGGACAGTCTGCTGAAGGCGGTTCTCGGTCTCGGCGCCACCTTCTGGGACGGCTGGGACCGGATGGCCGCGGACGAGTTCGGGCGCGGCCGGTGGGCCGAGCTGAGCGAGGTGGGCCTGCGCGACGAGGTCGGCGCGGGGGAACGCCGCCGGCTCAGCGCGCTCTGTTCGGCCTATGTGGCCGAGCGGTTCCGGGCGATGGGACGCCCGGTGCTGGACACGGCGGCCGTTCTCGGCGCGCTGCCGCGCATCGCGGAACAGGTCACCGACTCGCCGGTGACCATCGACCGTGATCCGGCCAACCTGTTCGATCTGGAGTCGCTGCGGCTGCGTGCGCCCCGGCCGGCCACGGTGACCGAGTTCGGGGGCTCGATGACCGGCGATCCGATGGTGGTGGTCCGGCGGGCGAGCGTGTGGCGCCGCCAGCACGCGCTCGGCGCCGATCCGCTGCCGCCGGGTGAGGAACCGGTTGTGGCGCTGTGCCGTCGCTCGGGTGCGGGAGTGCTGATCGAGCGGGTCGGGTCCCCCGGCGCGCTGCCGGCGGCCGGCCTCGCCAGCATCGCGCTCACCTGTGCCCGGGATGCGGCGTGGGCGGAGCGCTGGAAGGACGCCTTCGACCGGGTGGCGGACGTGTTCCTGCTCATCGACACGCCTTTCGGCGAGAGCCTGGACGCCCTGCTGTCCGGCACGACCGGCTTCCGCTACGCGATCGAACCGCTTCTCGACGGTACGGGGTTGTGGGCGTACGTCTGCTCGGTCGACGGGTTTCCGCCGTTGACGCTGCCCTGCTCGATGACCCGGGCGGCCGCCCTCCGCATCCAGACCGGGAAGCGTACCGGCGGGCGGGAGCCGGACGATCTGGGCCTGGTGGTGAGATCCCCGGCGGCGGCTCGGTCAGTGCTCAGCCGGATCGTCGCCGAGGAGAGCGTCGTCGGCGAAGGTCACGGTGCCGCCGGTCGATAGGGGCACGGTCGGATCGGCGCCGGCGAGCGTCGCGGCGAACTCGTCGAAGTCCTGCCGGTTGATGTCGTCCGCGAGCTCCGGCGGCAGGCCGGGGGCGGGCAGGCGGCGCAGGACGAAGTGCACGCCCCGATCGTCGGCGGTGACCGCCTCGACGGTCACGGTGGCCGGCAGGACGGTGGTCACCCAGGTGAGGGTGTGGAACAGGCCGAGGGCGTCCGTGATCGCGGCGGCGGCCAGCACGGTGCGCAGATAGCGGCGGCCGTCCGGGTCGGTGGCGTCGAGCCACCACTCGCGGTCGTGGATCTCCAGGAAGTCCGGTGGGCGGTTCTCCGCGTCGAACAGGCCGGCCACGCGGGGCGGGTGCAGGATGAGGCCGGCCACCGGGGAGGCGGCCTGGCCGGCGAGCCGGGCCAGTTCCTCCGGGCCCAGGTGGGCCGGGTCGACGCCGGCGGAGCGGAAGACCGCGTCGAGGTCGTCGTCAGGCATGGCTGCTCCCCAGGGCGTCGAAGCTGGTGAAGGACTCGGTCGCCAGGACGTCGGTGATGACCAGGCGAGCGGGCTCGCGGATGGTGGCGAAGGCGCCGCTGTCGACGCGCAGGGCCGGGCCGAGCAGGTGGCGGGCGTACTCCAGGACGAGGCGGACGGTGACGTCGTCGGCCACCACCAGCCACCAGACGCCGCTGTCGCCGGTGGTCATCAGCAACGCGGTCCGGTCGCCGCCGGTGTCGCTCACCCGCACCTCGACCGCGACGACCGGATCACCGCTCGCGGCCCAGCGGGGGACGAACCGGTCGAGCTCGACATCGACCAGCACGAAGGCCGGGCGCGGCGCGGACGGCAGCCACTCGCGGGCGAACCCGGGATCGGCGAGGCAGCTGGCGCCGGCGCAGAACGCGACGGCGCCGCGACCGTTCCACAGCCCGACGAGTTCGGTCAGGGCGGCCGGGCCGGTGACCGGCACGTGGCCGACGGCCGGGCCCTCGTCGTCCTCGACGATCAGCCGCACCGCGACCGGAGGGGGGTTCGCCGCCGGTGGCCACCGGTAGAGGACGGCCAGCCGGCTCGGTGGCCGGGCGTTCACGACGATCGCGGGACGGCCGTCGAGGACCGGCCGCTCCGCCAGCACCCGTACCAGGTCCTCGGTGGTCATGGGGACCGGCACCGCGCGATGGGGTGCCTCTCCGGCGAAGTTGTGCCGCACCTGCTGCAGAACGGAGGAGGCGATGTCGGCGTCGCTGCGCCGCTGCTCGGCGCTCATCGCGGCGCGCAGGCCCAGGTCGCCGTGCTCGGCCCGGGCCAGGTCCAGCAGCCGGGCGGTTCCCGCCTGATGCCCGTTCAGGTCGAGGCAGCGGGCGCCGGTAGCGGCCAGGGCCGTCCGGAGATGGTCGTACGCCGCGAGTTCCCACCGGTCCCAGGCGTCGTCGTGCTCGCGGCCGGTCGCCGTGTACAGGTCGCCGTCCGGTCCGTCGCCGGTCAGCACGGCCGGGCCGAACTCGCGCGCGACGACCCGGTCGGCGGCGCCGGCGGCCGCGGTGACCAGGCCGGGACCCTGCCGCTGGAACCAGTTCCAGCGGGTGTCGGGACGGTCGATCGCGCGGACCGCGGACAGGCGGAAAGCCGAGGGGCCGGCGGCGGTGACCGCGTCCAGGATCGGCGTCTGCATGCAGAGCCGGGCCAGGGCGGTGGCGACCTGCTGGCGCCGGTTGGGGCCGGCGACCCCGGCGGTGAGACGGGTGGCGGCCCGATGGAGCGGGACGTACCGCGGGTACGCGTCGAGGACGTCGTCCAGGCGGCCGTGCCGGGCGGTGGCGATCTGCACGCTGGCGAAGGTGGCCAGGGTCTCGTGGGTGGTCCGGCAGTGGTCGAGCAGGCGGGCGAACGGGGCCGCCGCGCCGGGCAGGCGGGCGAAGACGTGCAGCACGGTTCCCCACGCGGTCACGTCGTTCAGGGCGGCGTGGTGGACCTCGTGCAGGTAGACGATGTGGTCGGCGGCCTGCCGGGTGCCGAGCAGGCGCAGGTCGAACGAGTGCGGCGTGTAGTGGCCGGTGCTGCCGGCGCCCTCGGCGCACAGCCGCGCCAGATGGTCAGTCATCCCGGCCCTCCCACCGGCGCCGCACCCGATCGAGCGACGACCCGTACCGCTCGGGGGCCGTCGCCGCGAGCTCGGCGTAGATCCGTTCGGATTCCCGCGCCAGACCCGCCGCCTCCGCGCCGGATCCGAGCAGCACAGCCAGATTGAACAACGCGGCGGCCAGCGCCGGCCGGTAGGCGTCGGGCCGGGCCGCGGCGAGGGTCCGGCGCAGGGCCACGGCCGCGCGCGCGTAGTCCTGGCGGCCGGTGCGGGCGACGAGCAGGTCGAGGGCGTCGGCCAGCAGCGAACGGTAGCGACGGGGCCGGGCGGCGTCGAGGTCACGCAGGATTTCGTACGCCGTGACGGCCGGCCCGCTCCGCGTCTCGTCGCGGTGGGCCTGGCTGATCAGCGCGGTCGCCAGGGCGGCACGAGCCCGCTCGTCGGTGGCGAACCGCTGGAACATCGCGATCGCCCGGTCACCGGCCTCCCGGGCCGGGCCGGGGGAGTGGGCAATGTCGAGGGCCTGGGCCAAAGTGGCGTACGCCTCGGCGCGGTCCACCCCGTCCGCACCGAACCCGAGCAGGGCTGCCTCGGCCGCCCGCACCGCCTCGTCCGCCGGGCCGCCCTGGAACACCAGCCGGATGGCCAGTAGCCGGTGCAGACGTGCGGAGCCGGCCCCGTCCGGCCGTACCGGCAAAGCCCTGCGGGTCAGATCGGTCGCGAACGCGGCCAGCGCCTCGCTGCGCAGCGGCAGCGCGTCGACCAGCCCGACCAGATCGCCGGCGGCCACCTGGGGGAGGGCCCGGCTCATCGCCGCGACGAGCGGTTCCGGGTCGGCCAGCTCCGGCAGGGCCGTCATCGCCGCCGCCGTCAGCCGGCCGTGCCCGGCCACGAGAAGGGGACTGGCCGCGTCGACCAGACCGGGGTGGGCGGCGAGGCAGTTTCCCAGGGCGACCGCCGCGGTGCGGGCCTGGTCGTCCGAGAGGATGCCGACGACGCCGGCGGTCCGGGCGCCGCGGCGGAGATGGTCGGCGATGACCTCGTCGGCGAGGGGCTGCGGCTGCAGCGGGTTCAGGGCCAGCGGGCCGGGCAGCATGGTCCGGACCAGGGCCAGGGCGGTGTCGATATCGCCGGCCCGCCAGCCGTCGAGGGCGTGCAGGGCGGCCAGCAGTCGCCGCGCGCCGGCTTCGCCCGGCGCGCCGAACATCGTGACGGCGGCCAGGATCTCGGTGATGTCGCGGGGGCGCAGCCGGGGCAGATCCCAGGCCGCCGCCGTGGTGATCCACCGGTCCCGTTCCGCGGCGGCCAGGCGGGTCCAGGGGCCGCCTCCACCCTCCGGGGCCGACTGAAGGGTGGCCAGGGCCAGCGCCTGCGCCTCGACCAGCGTCATCGCGGGGGCCGTCGTCGTGGGGGCCGCTTGGCCGGAGAGGCCGAGCCGGTCGGCGAAGGCGGCGTGGGCGACGGCGAAGTCGCCCTCCTCGGCGGGCAGTAGGGGCAGGTGGGTGGTTTCCACTCGGCCGAGCAGCAGGGAGGCCTGGTCGTCGAGCCATTCGCCCGCCGAGCGGGCCAGCAGGAGGACCCGGGACGCCGAGCCACCGGCCGCGATCGCCTGCGCGGCGGCCACGACCACCTCGGGGCGGGACTCGGCGTCGTCGATCACGACCAGGAACGGCGTGGTGGTCTCGGACAAGCGGTCGAGCGCGGCCGGCGTGGCCGACCGGGGAAGCATCACCGCCGGCCGGTTCGGGGCCAGTTCGGCGCAGAGCCGCAACGCCAGGCGCGTCTTGCCGGCGCCGGACGGGCCGGCGAGCAGATGAAACGGCGGGCCGTCGGGCGCGGTCACCCAGGCCCGCAGGTCGTTGAGCTGCGGGATGGCGCGGAACGGGAACACCTCGTACTCGGGCCGGAGAAGCGCGGCCGGGGTCGCGTACGCCGCAACCGGTTGCCGCAGTGCCGAGAGAACCAGGTCGGGCACTTCCTGCTCGAGGCGCCCGGCCAGCCGCTGGAGATCGGCGTGTGCGGTCGCGCTGTTCAGCGGCAGCCCGATCCACCTGGTCAGGCCGGCCAGCTCGGTGGGCAGTTCGTCCCGGGCCGGCATGCCGGCACCGTCGAGCAACAGCGGGAGGATCTTCTTGTCACGATCGAGGAAGTACTGGATCTCCTTGCGGACCCAGTCCGACTCGTCGTGCAGGAGGTTGATCCGGTCCAGCCAGTACCGGTCGATGATCACGACCAGCACCGCGCAGCGCTCCAGCCACGCGGCGATCGAATCGGCGAAGTGGATGCCCGGCTGGTTGACGTAACCGGCCTCGAAGACCAGGCCGTCGCCGAAGCGCTCCCGCAGGACCCAGTGCACGAGCATGGGCGCGTACGAATGGTGAATGCCGCGGTAGCCCAGGAAGACCCCGGTCATGCCGGCGTCCCGTCGATCCGGCCGCGCAGATCCAGGTAGGACTCCGCGTGCAGCAGCTCGATCAGCACGAGCTGGAGGGCCGGCAGGTCCGCCGACCAGTCGCGCCCGGTCATCCGCAGGTCGGCACCCAGCTCGTCCACCTGTTGCGTGATCAGCTGAATGCCCAGCTCGTCGGCGACGGCCACCCAGGTGCCGGCCACCCCGTCCACCTTGAAGGCGACCCCCTTCCGGGCGCCGGCCGGGGCCCGTCCGAGGTCGAGGTAGACGCCGTGCACCGGGCCGCGCCCGAACTCGCCGGCCAGCGCGGAGACGCCGACGTCGATCAGCCACACCAGCGGCCCGGCCGAGCGCATCACGGGCAGCCACGCCGACCGCCAGGCCGGATGGGGGAGGCAGCTGGCCGCTACGCAGAAGGTCAGGTCACCGCGGCCGTCCCAGGCGGTGACCAGTGCTTCGGCCTCGGCGGTGGTGGGGAGTTCGGCCCACCAGACCGCGTCGCCCCCGTCGCCGTCGCCGGCCGGCGATCGGACCCCGACCACCGGTTCTCGCCGGTCCTCGAGGGCGGCGGCCCCGTCGTCCGGATAGTCGTATCCGGCCAGCAGACGGCCGGGCAGCCGGGCGCTGATCACGAGGGAGGGGCGGCCGCCGATCTGGGAGGTGGCCTCGGCGACCCGGACCACTTCGGCGGGATCCACGTCGGCTCCGACCGTGATGAAGCGGCCCGGCCGGCGCCGGCCGTGCAGCCAGAGCCGGGCGTGGTTGAGCACCATTCCGATCAGGCGGCGGTCGGCGCCCGGGGTGGCGTCCACGGCGAGGCGGCTGCCGGGCACGACGCCGGCCACCCGGGCGAACAGCTCGGCCGCGGCGGCCAGATGCCCGTCGTTCCCGTCCAGGACGGTTGCTCCGGCCCGGCGCAGTTCCTCGGCGAAATGCTGGAAGACGGTGTCCTCCCACAGCGCCCAGGAGGCGTCGGCTGCGGCGGTGGCGGCGAGCCCCGGTGAGCGGCACAGCAACGCGAACCGCTCGTCGGGCTGGTCGATGCGCAGCGGCACGCCGAGGGAGAGCGACTCCGGCCAGGCCGCGAGCATCTGGTCGAGGATCGGCGTCTGCATGCAGGCCTGGGCCAGCGCCGTCACGGCCAGGGCCCGGCGCTGCGAGCCCTCGAACGGCTCGACGAACTCGTTCAGAGCGTGCAGCAGAGGCGCGTACTCGCCGAAGACCGTCTCCGCTTCGGCGGCGTCCCGGCCGAGGTAGGTCGCGAACGACTCGTGGGTCGTGCGGCAGCGGTCGAGAAGCCGGCCGAACAGCGGCTGCCATCCGGGCATCGCCGCCGCGGCGTGCAGGGCCGCGCCCCACGCGCTGGCCGAGTTGAGGATGACGTGTTGCGCCTCATGATGATGGATCAGCCGGTCGGTGGACGCGTCGGCGCCGTGCAGCCACAGGTCGTAGCGCCCCGGTACGTACGCGCCCCGCCCGCCGCCCTCGGTGGTGGCGAACAGCGCCGCCAGATGGTCGGCCACGCGCCTCACCGTACTGCGTGTGGCAGGCTGGCGCGATGGACGACGAGGCGGGTTCGTACGACGTCTTCCTCTGCTACTCCTGGGCCGACGGGGAAGCGGCCGGCGCGCTGCACGACGCCCTGGTCGACGCCGGCCTGTCGGTGTTCCAGGACAGGGTGGAGGGTGAGCTCTACGTCCCGCTGGGCGAGTCGGTCGTCGAGGCGCTGAACCGGTCGCGGACGCTGGTCGCGCTGATGTCGCCGCGACTGCAGGACAGCCCGCACTGCCGGGAGGAACTGCATCTGGCGCTGTCGGCGGCGGCCCGGCTGGGTGACGAGGCGCGGGTGATGGCGGTCGTGCTCGACATGTCCCCGGACGACGTCTGGCCGCCGGAGCTCACCCGCCTGCGACTTGCCCGGACGGCGGCACCGGACGCCGGTCTGGCCCGCCGGATCGCCGCGGTGGTGGGCCGGTACGAGGGTCTTCTCGGCGACGCGCCACCCGTACCGGACCCGCGGTGGTATCCCCGCGAGCTGCCCGGCACGACGCGGTTCCGGGGACGGTGGGACGAGCTCTGGCAGATCCGGCACGGCCTGCGCGCCCGGACGCGGAACTCGGACCGCGGCCATCCGGTCGTCGTCGTCACCGGGCCGGGCGGGCTCGGAAAGACCGCCCTTTGCCTGCAGTACGCCCGGTGGCTGCCCCAGGAGCATCCCGGCGGCGTGTTCCTTTTCGAGCTCGGCGGCGGCCGGACCGAGAGCTCGGCCCGGTCGGCCTTCCGGCATCAGCTGGCGGCGCTCGCCGATCGCTGGGGACTGCGCGGCCCCGAGGCGCTGGCGCCCGCCCTCGAGGCTCGCGGAACCCCGTACCTCTGGCTGGTCGACGATCTTCCGGTGGGCGTGCCCGGCAAGCTGATCGACGAGCTGTGCGCGCCGACCGCGGAGGGCCTCACGTTGATCACCAGCCGTGGGCGCGTCGACCGTCCCGACCAGGCGACAGTGGTCCTCGAACCGTTGACCCGTACGATCGGCGGCCGGGTCCTGACCAGCCGCCGGCCCGCCGCCCCCGGCGAGCGGGCGGCCGTCGACGGCATCGTCGACCTTCTGGGCGGTCACCCGCTGGGGCTGACCCTGGCCTCCGGCCTGAGCACGCCGGCGGACTTCGCCGGCTATCGAGCCCTCCGGGACGATCTGACGACGGCCGAACCGGACCGGCTCGAGGCGGTCGCGGCCGGACTGGCCGGTGACCTTCCCGCGGGCTGTGCGAAGCCGTTCGCGGTGGCGCTGCTGCGCGGGTTCGCGGCGCTGCCGGGCCCGGCGCGGGAGGCGCTGACCGCGCTGAGCGTCCTGAGCCCCACCTTCGTCGGTGACGACCTGCTCGGCGCGATGGCCGGCGCCTCGTCGTCCGCGCTCGGGGCCGCCGCCGACCGGGGCCTGGTCGAGCTGCGGGCGGGTGGCTGCCTGATGCACGCGCTCACCGCCCGGGCCTTGCGGGTGCGGACGTTCCCGGCCGAGGTCCGGGCGCGGTTCCGGGACTCGGCCCTGCGCGCGCTCACCACCGCCGTCGAGGCCACCCGGGAGACCTACCGGCACCGGGAGATCGCCCACCACCTGCCGCACGTCCGGGCGGTGACCGGCCTCCGGCCCGGCGGTGACGCGTGGCCGGTCGGACCGGACGAGCGGTACCTGCTCCACGAGACCGGCCGGACCGAGATCGAGGCGGGCCGGTCCGGGGCGGCGCTGGAGTTGCTTCAGGCGCTGCACGACGCCTGCCGGGACGGATCCGGCGCCGATGCCGAGACCCGGTACGCGGTGGTCACCGCCCTGGCCGCCGCCCACGCCGAACAGGGGAACCGGACGGCCGCGCTCGGTCTGCTGGAAGGAGCGGTGGCGGAGCTGGGCCGTAGCCTCGGGCCGGGCCATCCGGACGCGATCACCGCCCGGCACAACCTCGGGCTGGCCTGCCTGGCCGCCGGGCGGGCCGACCGGGGCTACGAGCTCGTCCGGGCGTCGTACGAGGCCCGCCGCGACCATCCGAGGCTCGGGCCGCTGCACCGGGAGACCCTGCTGGCCCTCAACAGCGTGGCCCTTGCCCGCGGCCGTCTCGGCGCCACGGCGGCCGAACGGGACCGGAGCCGCCGGGCCGCCCACCGCATCTGGCTCGGCGCCGACGAGAGATGGCGCCGCGTGGCCCGGCCCGGCGACCAGTACGTCCTTGACGTCCGCAACGGGCTCGGGCTCAGCTACCGCGCGATCGGCCGGCCCGACCGGGCGCTGGCCGTCCTCGACGACCTGCGAAACCGCCGCGAGACGTTGCTCGGGCCGGAGCATCCGGACACGCTGGGCACCGCGGAGAACGCGCTGATCGTCCGGGCCGATCTCGGTGAGCCGGTGAGTACGGGATTGCGCGACGTCCTGCTCGGCCGGCTGCGCACCCAGGGGCCGGGCCATCCGAGGGTCGGGGTGACGATGGCCAACCTGATCCGGTCCGAACGGGACCAGGCCGAGCTCCGGGCCCGCGCGGTGACCGGCGCCGAGGCCGCGGCGGCCCCGCCCGGCGCGGTCCGGCTGGACGGCGACCACGTCGACGACGAGATCGACCTTCAGCAGCTGGCCATGGACTGGCAGGATTCGTGCACCCTCCGGTTCGGGCCGGACGACCCGCGCAGCCTGACGGCGACGTGCTGGCTCGCCTACTCGCTGGCCGCCGCCGACCACCTCGACGGGCAGGTCGGCTGGGCGCTCGATCAGGTCGAGGCGAGCTGGCCCGGGATCGCGGACGCCGTCGACGCCGGCCGGGCCGACGCGGCCGACCTGGAGATCGCCACGACGATCCGGGACTGGGTACGGGGTCTGGCCGCCGATCAGGAGGACTGACCGTCGAGGTCGGCCCGCACCTCCGCCGCCTTCGCGGAGCCCAGCGCGGCCAGGACGGTGTAGGCCCGCGTCCACCGGGCGTGGGCCTCGCCGGTGTCACCGGCCGCGGCGGCCACCGTTCCCAGCCCGTGGTCGGCGAGGGCCTGCTCGTAGCGGCTCCCGCACTCCGCGGCGGCCCGGGCAGCGGCCCGGTACGCCTCGACCGCGTCCGGGTGCCGGCCGGCCAGCACCAGCGCCCGGCCCAGGGCGTTCCAGCTGCGGGCCAGATCCATCGTCATGCCGAGCTCGGCGCACAGGCCGGCCGCCTCGCGCAGGTGGCCCTCGGCCTTCTCGTAGTCGCGGGCCTCGGTCTCGGCGAGCGCGAGGGACCGCAGGGTGATGGCGACGTAGCGGCGGGCGTCCGGGTGGTCGGCGGCCGCCTCGCGGTACCGGCCGAGCGCCCGCTCGCTGAGTTCCAGCGCCCGCCGCAGATCACCCCGGCGGCGGTGCACGACGGCCTGACTGGCCACGGCGTTGCTGACCCCGTGCGGATCGCCCACGGCGGCGAACAGCTGCTCGGCCCGCTCGTACTGCGGCCGGGCCCGGTCGTCGTCGCCCAGCTCGTGCCAGGCCAGGCCGAGATTGTTGCGGGTCATCGCCTCGGCCCGGCGGTCGCCGATCCGGATCGTGGCGGCCAGTGCGGCCTCGTGGCTGAGCAGCCATTCCTGAGTGCGCTTGCTGAGGAAGTAGTAGCTCTTGAGCTGGAAGGCGAGCCGCCAGCGCAGCGGGTCGGCCCGCTCCGGGCCGGCCGAGCCGAGACACAGGGCGAGCATGGTGCCGCTCTCCGATTCCAGCCAGCTCAGCGCCCCGTCGTAGTCGTCGAACGGGGCCGGCGGGGGATCGTCGCCGTCCGGAAGGTCGATCTGATAGCGGCGCGGTGCGATCCACGCGTCCGCGCGGCGGCAGACGTGCAGGTAGTAGCCGTACACCCGGGTCAGCGCGCCGTCGTCCGGGTTCGCCGCCGCGAGTTCGGCCGCGTAGTCGCGGACCAGGTCGTGCATCGCGTACCGGCCGTCCGGCTCGCGGTGCACCAGGCTGGCCCGGGTGAGGACGCGCAGGTGAGCCAGCGTCTGGGCGCGCCGGCCGCCGGTCAGGGCGCTGACCACCGCCGTACTGAAGACCCGGCCGGGGAAATGCCCCAGCAGCCGCACCGTGTCCCGGGC
Source organism: Actinoplanes sp. NPDC048796 (assembly GCF_040650035.1). Taxonomy (NCBI): domain Bacteria; kingdom Bacillati; phylum Actinomycetota; class Actinomycetes; order Micromonosporales; family Micromonosporaceae; genus Actinoplanes; species Actinoplanes sp. NPDC048796. The sequence continues at coordinate 165,490 of NZ_JBEZGO010000004.1, forward strand.
CGGCTCCGGGAGCCGGTGGAACGACCAGGAGATGACGGTACGCACGTCGGTACGGGGGTCGTCGCTGCCCAGGCGGTCGAGTCGTCCCCGGCTCTCCAGCTCCTCGACCAGGGCCGACACCTCCTCGTGGGACGAGGCCGGCAGGGAGGTGGCCACGACGCGCAGGGCCAGCGGCAGATGGCCGCAGAGCCGGGCGATCCGCTCCGCGTGCCCGGCCAGACCGGCGCCGGCGATCTCGCGGACGAGCCCGGCCGAGTCGGCGGCGGACAGCGGGGCCAGCGTCACGGTCCGCCCGCCGTGGTGCACGCCCAGCCCGCTGAGCTCGTGCCGGCTGGTCAGCAGGACCGCGCAGGCCGGGGAGCCCGGGAGCAACGGCCGTACCTGCTCCTCGGACCCGGCGTTGTCGAGGACGAACAGCATCCGCCGGGCGGCGGCGGCGTCGCGCAGGGCCGCCGTCCGGCTGGCCACGTCGCCGGGCAGGGCGGCCGGGTCGAGGCCCAGCGCCCGCAGCCAGCCGGGAAGGACCTCGGCCGCGGTCAACTCGCGGGCCGGTCCCCAGCCCTGAAGGTCGACGTAGAGGACGCCGTCGGGGAACCGGTCGCGGGCCTGGTGCGCCCAGTTCACCGCGAGGGCGGTCTTGCCGACTCCCGGCGGCCCGGTGATGACCACCATGGAGGTCGACCGGCCGCCGGACGTGTCCAGCAGCTCGCTGATGCGGCGCGACTCGGCCTGGCGGGCGACGAACGGCAGCGTCCCCGGCGGAAGCTGGTGGAGGGCGGGCCGGGGCGGGCGCCGTCCCTGTCCGGCCAGGACCTGCCGATACAGGGTCTCCCAGTCCGGTACGCCGGTCAGCCCGGCCGGAACCGACTCCAGCAGGGCCCGCATCGCCGGCCACCGCTGGTCACCCGGCACGGAACGGCCGGTCTTGGCGTCGTACCAAATCGCCTTGCTGACCCCGCTGCGGGCCGCCGCCGTCCGATCGCCGCCGAGGTGAGTGACCGCCTTCCGAACGCCGGACCGGAAACGCTCCGCGGCTGTCACCATGCCCGGCACCTCCCCCCGCCGGACGAGTTCCGCCGGACATCCGCGGCCCCGTCCCCTGGTCACGGGGCTGGGCACCGCCGTCCGGCGCCGGACGGCCGTCGCCGGACCCGGTCCGCTTGGGCAGGCTGACCGCATGTCCACCATCGCACAGGAATCCAAGGCCGCCGCGCCGCGCGCGGTCACGGCCCCGCTGAACTGCTCCATTCTGGTGACCGACATCGCCGGGTTCGGCGATCCTCGTCGCGACGACCACGACCGCCTCCGGCTGCGGGCCGGCCTGCTGGGTGTGCTCGCCGGCGCGTTCGCCGACGCCGGGGTGCCCTGGCGGCGCTGCCGGCATCAGGACCGCGGCGACGGGCTGCTCACCGTGGCGCCGCCGACGATCTCCACCACCCCGCTGGTCGATCCGCTGCTGTCCCGGCTCGCGGAGCGGCTCGGGCGGTACAACGAGGCGGCGGACGACCCGCTCCGGATCCGGCTACGGTGCGCCCTGCACGTCGGCCCGGTCCTTCCGGACGGCACCGGATATCCGAGCGCGTCGATCATCCACGCCACCCGGATGCTCGACTCGAGGCCGCTGCGGCGCGCGGTGGCCGGTTCCGGAGTGGAACTCGCGGTCATGGTCTCGACGTACGTCTACGAAGCGGTCGTCCGGCACGTGGCCGCCCGCGAAGCCTTCCGGCCGGCCCGTTACCGGGCCAAGGGCACACCGATCACAAGCTGGCTGTACGTCGCGGGCGGGCCGGGCTGATGCGCGGCCGGTGGGCGGCGGTGATCATGGTGGGCGCGCTGGTCCCGGCCACCGTGACCGGGATCCTGTCGTGGTTCGGCGGGGCCAACCCGCCGAACGCGGTGATCGCCGGTGGCGCGGCGTTCTGCGGCCTCGCCTCGTTCGGCTTCACCGTCTTCGAATTCCTGGCCGCCGATCGGGGGTCAGGACGCCGTTTCGGTGGACGACCCGTCGCACACCAGATGCCGCACGATGAGCGGCAGGTCGACCCACACCTGGGCCACCGTGTACCGCGGGCCCGGATCGGCGGCGGCCAGCGCGTCGATCGAGGGCGGGAACGGAAGGTCGAGCAGCATCGTGAGCCGGGTGGACCGGTGCCGGGCGGGCAGCCGGACCGCGCGCCACCCGCCGTGGCGCGAACTCGACGCGGCGACGCCGGCCGGCACCCCGCGATTCGTGGCCGCCCCAGGCGAACACGCTCGCCGGGTTGGGCCATCGGATAGAGCGCCGCCGTCCGGTCGCCGTCCGGTCCGGTACGGGCCACCCGCACAGCTCGGCCCACCGCGGGCCGATCACCTCCGCGCGCAGGCCGTCGAAGGCCAGTGCGTGAGCACCGTCGAGCCCCACGAACGCCTGGTATGCCGTACGGGGGAATCGGTGATCCGACCGGGTTACGGGCCGTCCGGGGCGGGGCCGAGCCACTAGAGTCGACGTCACCATGCGGTCCGAGGAGCTGTCGTCGCTGAACGAGCCGGTGCTCGACTGGCCCGTGCCGTGCGACCTGGCCGACCTCGACGAGCGGTATCAGCGGCTCTACGTGCGGATCGCCGAGTCCGATCCCGCCCTGCTGGCGGCGACGCTCCACGACGTCGCCGCGCAGTGCCGCTCGGGTGATCCGGCGACCATCCGGGTCTACGCGGCCGGGCTGCTGGCCGCCGACCGCCCGCATCAGGCGGTGAGCGTGTTGCACCGGCTGACCGAGACGCACCCGGACGACGTGCCGGCCCGGGTCGATCTCGCCCGGGCCGACATCGCCGTCGGGTTCCTGGACGACGCGGCCGCCCAGTTGACGACGGCGGCCGGGCTGGCCGGGGAGCTGCCCGGCGCCCGGCACGAGATCCGGCGCCGGATCGACGGCCTGGCCGCCTGGCGCCGGTGGATGACGCTGCACCTGCGATTCCACGAACTGCGGGTGGCCGCGTTCCGGGAGCGGGCCGAGGCCGGCTCGGCCGGCGCCGACCCGCAGGCCGCCCGGGCGTACTCGTTGCTGCTGCTGGAAAGGAACGACGAGGCGACGGCGGTCCTCGAGACGGCCCGGCGGGCCGCGCCGCGGCACGAGCGCACCCTGGAACTGCTCACCATGGCCTATCTGCACGCCGGGCGGACCGAGGACTGGCACCGGGCGCTGCGCGAGCTCGAGCAGGTGGCGCCGCACTCGCAGGTGGTGGAACTGCTCGGCGACCAGCGCGACCGGGACGTCGAGGTCTTCGACCGGGACCAGAACGACCTGCTGCAGGTGCTCACCCAGCGGGCCCTGAGCGGCGACGCCGAGGCCATCGAGACGCTGCGCGGCCAGTGCCGCCGCAACCCGGGCGACCGGACGCGCGCCAACCTGCTCATGTTCGCCGAGATGGCGCACGGCGACCTGGACGCGGCCGTCCGCCTGGCCGATCAGCTCGCCGCGCTCGACGATCCGGGCCACTCCCTGCACTACAACATGGCCCAGGTGTACTGGCGGGCCGGGCGGCTGGCCGACGCCCGGCGCCAGCTCGACCTCGCCGACCGGACCGCGGCCGACGAGCGGGACCGCGTGGAAGCGGCGCGGCTGCGCGCCTCGCTCGAGGAGAAGGGCTGCGGGGCGTGAGCGCCACCGAGGAGCTGATCGAGCGGCTCCTGCTCGTCGACCGGATCACCGAGTTGCCGGCCGTGCTCCGGCAGGAGCTGACCGTCGGCGGCGACGAGCTGCGGGCCACTGTGGAGCGGCTGGCGGCCGAGCGGGCGGCCGCCGGCCGGACCGCGGAGGCCGAGTTCCTGCGTTTCCTCGCCCCGCTGCTCGACGAGGCGCTGCCGGAATGGGCCCGGCACCGGTCCGGCGATCCGGTCGCCGCGGCGCTCGATCTCGACGACCCGCTGGCGCTGTTGCGGCTGTACCGGGCCGAGGAGGCCCTGCGGACGCCGGAGGCGCTGAACCGGGCCCGGGAGCTCGTCGCGGCGTCCCGGCTCCCCAGCCGGCAGCGGGAACGGTCGGCGCTGCTCTACGCGGTTCTCGGGCTCCACTGCGACCGGCGGGAGGTGCGGGTCCAGAGCCGGGCCACCTGGGCGGCCACCCTGCGCCGGCGCGGCGACCTGCCGCGCGCCCTGTTCCACAGCCGGCGCGCCGAGCGGGAGGCGGACGACCAGCAGCGTGTCCTGCTGCAGGGCCTGACGGCCGGCATCCAGGGCCTGGCCGGCGACCTGACGGGCCGGATCGCGACGCTCACCGACGCGCTCGACGGCGCCGAGGGCCTGACCCGCGAGCCGCTGCACCGGGGGCTCGCCGAGGACCTGCGCGAGCTGGGCCGGACCCGGGAGGCGCTGGATCACGTGAACGCCGCGCTGGCGCTGCTCGGTGACGACCCGATGCTCGACGAGTTCCGCTTCGGCCTGGTCAACCTGCGCGGCCTGCTGCATGAGGACGTCGGCGAGTACGAGTACGGCAGCGCCGCGTACGAGGAGGCGATCGCGATCGCGGTGCGGATGGGCGATCGCGGTCACGAGTTCGACGCCCGTACCAACGCGGCGGCGTCGCTTCTCAAGGCCGGCCGCGTCCGCGCCGGCCGGCGCGCCTTCGAGCGCGTCCACCAGCTGGTGACGCGCTGGGGAGTGCCGAACCTGATCCCCGCCGCGTCGAACAACCTGGCCGAGGCCGACATGCAGGCCGGCGACCTGGACGCGGCGGCCGGACACTTCGGGGCGGTGCTGGCGATGCGGCCGGCCGACGAGGCCAGCCGGGGAGTGGCGCACAGCCTGTTCGGCCTCGGTGACGTGCTGCGCCGGCGCGGCGACCTCGCAAGCGCGGCCACCATGTACCGGATGGCCCTTGTCACGGGGATACGGGCGGGGGACGCGGAGCAGACGGCCATGTTGTTCGCCGGGCGGATCGCCGACGTCGACGACCCGGAGACGGAGGGCGTCCTGCGGGAGCTGGCGGAGAACCACCGCGGCAGCTCGCGGTGGCGGGTCCGCCACGCCACGGCCTCGGCGCTCGCCGACTACCTCGCCCGGCACGACCGGGTCGAGGCGGCCGTCGAGGCGACCCGTGAGCTCCTGGCCGAGGCGCAGCGGCTCGGGGACGCCCGGGCGGTCGCCGAGGTGAGGCAGTCGCTGGCGCGGCTCCTGGCGCGGGATCCGCGAGGGCGGGCGGAGGCGTTCCGGTTGCTCTGGTCGGTACGGGCCGACGTGCTGTCGTGGGTGGACGCCGCCGGCGACCCGGCCCGGCGGGCCGAGATCGTGAGCGAGTTCATCAGCCTGTACGAACAGCTGCTCGACCTGCTGCTCGACGGCGGTACCGGACTGCCGCTGCCGGACCGGCGCCCGGCCGCCGAACTCGCCTTCGACCTGCACGAGGAGGCGAAGTCCCGGACGTTGCTGGCCGAGCTCGCCGAGCTGCCCACGCCCGTACCCGCAAGCGTGCCCTCCGATCTCTCGGAGCGGGAGGCGGATCTCCGCGCTCGGCGGCGCACCCTGCTCACGTCCCTCCCGCTGCTGACCGGCGACGGGCGCCGGCGGCGGCTCGACGAACTGGCCGAGCTGACCGGCCGGCTGGACGGCGTCTACCGCGAGGTCGCCGCGTATGCGCCGGACTACGCCCGCCACCGGCAGGGCCGGCCGGTGACCCTGGCGGTGGTGCGGGACCTGCTCGACCGGCACGCGCCGGCCGAGGGGATGCTGCTCGTGTCGTACTTCTGCGGGCGTGAGACCACCACCTACTTCGCGGTCGAACCCGGCGGCGCGCTGCACAGCTTCCGCGTACCCCTGGGCGCCGAAGCCGTCACCGCCGTCGTCGACCGGCTGCGGGCGACGTTCAACGGGAACGCGCGCGCGTTCCCGCCCGTGGCGCCGATCCACCCGCGCCGCCCGCACCGGCGCGAGCTCGACTTCCTCGCCGCGCTCGGCGAACCGTTGCTGCGGTTCACCGGCCTGCTGGCCGGCCGGCCGCTGCTCTGCGCGGTGCCGCACGGCCCGCTGCACCTGACCCCGTTGCACGCGCTGCCCGACAGCTCCGGCGCCCCGCTGGCCGCGCGGGTGGCGGTGACGTACGCGCCCAGCCTGAGCCTGCTGGCCCACACGCTCAGCCGCCCGGTGATCCACCCGGAGAGCGTGCTGGTGGCCGCGGTGGCCGCCCGGGAGGATCCCGACCCGCTGGTGTTCGAGGAGGACGCCGGCATCCTGCGGGCCGCCGGCTGGCCGGTCACGGTGCTCGCCGGTCCGGCCGCGACGCCCAAGGCCACCCTGGCCGCGCTCGGCCGCCACGAGATCGCCCACGTCACCTGCCACGGGTACGTCGACGACGCCAGCCCGGGCGAGTCGGGCCTGGTCCTGTCCGACGGCGACCGGCCGACGAAGTACGTCGGGCGACTGTCGATCTCGCAGCGGCGGGCCACCGTGTTACGCGCCGAGGACCTGGCCGTGGCCCTGACCTCGGTCCGGCTGCTGACCCTGCGGGCCTGCTCCAGCGCCTGGCAGTCCGGCGACCACCGGGGCGACGAGTTCACCGGCCTGAACCGGGCCCTGCTGCGCGGCGGCGCGGCGGCGACCCTGGCCTCCCTGTGGAACGTCGACCAGCACAGCTCGGCCGAATTCCTCGGATGGGTGTACGCGGGCTGGCGCGCCGGGGAGCCACTGTGGCGCGCGCTGGGGGAGGCCCAGCGGCGGGCCCTGGCCGACCCCCGGACCTGGATGCGCCACCCGTACCACTGGGCGCCCCTGGCTCTCACCGGTGATTGGAGATGACAGTGGATCAATCCGCCGTCGACCGTCTCAGCGACCGCTCGGTCCTGCTGTCGTTGCAGGAGCTCGCCGAGACGGTGGGACACGACGTGGGCGAGATCGCCCCGGACGAGCAGGAGGCGGCCGACCTGCTGGCGGCGCTGCTCGCGAGCACCGGCCTGCCGCCCGCGCCGGCGACCGCGCTGCGCGAGGAGGGCGCCGCGGTGGAGGCCGGCCGCAGACTCCTGGGGCAGGCGCTGCGCGACCCCGACACCGGGGCCCCGGCGGCGGAGATCCTGGCCGACCCGCCCGGCGACGACCAGATGAGCGTGGAACTGGCGGTGGCGGCCGCGGTCGTGCTCGGGGCGCTGGTCGCCTGGCTGCAGACGAAAATCGACATCAAGGTCAGCCGCAAGGACGGCAAGACCGAGTTCGAGTTCCGCGCCACCAAGGCGGCCACTCAGCCCGCCCTGCTCCGCCAACTGGCCGAGACGGTGGCCACCATCCTGAACCCCCCACCCGGCCCCTGACGCCGACGTGCCCGGTCAACGGCTTCATCCGATTGGCCTACAGTCCGAACGGATGCAACTGAACGTCTTTGCGAGATACGTGGATCTGCACCCAGCTGGCATCCGCCTCGGCCGGCGGAGGCTCAACGAAGTCCAGCAGAATCATCGACCCGTCCAGATCCAGGACGCCGGCGCCATCGGGAGTCAATGCCAAGCGCCCGCGCAAGACCACGCCATGGCCACCCGCCGAGATCGCCGGTCCAGGATCGGCGGCAAGCTTGGCGTCCAGGCCCCAGCTGATCTTCATGTCGATCGTCCACTCGACGTCATACCGCCCCGGGACGGCATCCGGTGCACCACACCACGGCACCACCGTCCGGCCCACCGGAGTTCGGACCTGCACTATCGGGAAGGGACTCCAGTCGAACCGGAGCACCTTCTCAACCTCGACCAGCACTCTCAGATCATGCCCGCTGCCGATCGCACGCGGTGAGTCCAGAGCATCAGATGGCCTCTTAGCGGGGCAGACTGACGCGCAGAGTGGTTCCGCGACGGTGGTCGGGGTTCGGGCCGGCGGTAATGGTGCCGTGGTGGCGTTCAGTGATCAGTTGGGCGATGGTCAAGCCCAGTCCGGTGCCGGGGATGGCCAGCTCGGTGGCGATGGCCCCGCGGAAGAAGCGTTCGAACACGTGCGGGAGCTCGTGGTCCGGTATGCCGTAGCCGGTGTCGGCGACGGTGAGATCAACCGTGGCCTCGGTGCAGGTCAGCGTGACGGCGACCGTGCCGCCGTCGGGGGTGTAGGCGAGCGCGTTGTCCAGCAGAACGGTGACCAGTTGCCGCATGCGGGCCCGGTCGGCATGCTGCGGCACGCCGTCCGGCGTGTGGCAGGTGAGGGTGATGTTCTTGGCGGCGGCCTGCGCGGTGGCTCCACGGACGGTGTCGGTCACCTCGGCGCTGAGGTCGATGTCGGCCATGCGCAGCGGGCTGCGCCCGGCGTCGAGGGCGGACAGGTCGAGGAGCTGGTCGACCAGGCGGCGCAGGCGATCGCTGCTCCGCCGAGCGCCGCTGATCATGGGCTGTAGTTCCGCGGCCGGGGTGCGCGGGTCGGCACCGTGCAGCTCGTCCAGGTACAAGCCGATGATCGACAGCGGGGTGCGCAGTTCATGCCCGACGAGGTTGAGGTAGTCGTCCTTCGTACGGTTGAGCAGTTGTTGCAGCCGGTCGGCGTGGTGTGCGGCGGTGATGTCGTGGAAGACGGCGACCGCGCCGAGGGGCTGCCCATGCTCGCTGGTGATCGGGTGGCCGTTGACCCGGAACAGGCGGCGCTGCCCGTGCACGTGCAGCAGGCGCTCCGCGCCGCGCACCGACTCGCCGTGCAGGGCCCGCAGGAGCGACGACTCCGCCGCGCGGACCGGGGTGCCTTCCGGGTCGGTGATGGGCAGCCGGGCCGCCCAGTCGTCGGCGGTACCGTCCACGGTGCCGGTGCCGAGGATCGTTCGCAGCGACCGGTTCACCAGCACCATCCGCCCGTCGGCGTCGCAGGCGGCCACACCGGTGTCGAGGCTGTCGAGCAGCGTGTCCAGAAACATCCGCTGCTGGTGTTCGCGATCCCGGGCCAGGTGTTCGGCGGCGAACGCGGTGCAGGCTTGCGCGGCGTCGTCGACACCGGCCAGCTCTTCCGGCGACCAGTCGCGGCACTCGGTGTCCGCGACGGCGCACACACCGACGATGAGCCCGTCCGGGTCGCGTATCGGGAACCCGGCGTAGCAGCGCAGACCGGTGGCTCTCACCGGCGCGTCCATCGGCACCCGGATGTCGGTCCGCGTGTCGCCGATGACGACCGGGAACCCGCTGTGCAGCACCAGCCCGGCCAGCGTCGACGTCACCGGTGCGGACCGCCGGTGCGCGAACCCCGCCGGCACTCCGTGACCGCCGAGGAGGCGCACATGCTGCCCGTCGAAGACATGGATCATCGCGCACCGGACGCGAGCGGCCCGCGCGAGAACCGCGGCCATCCGGTCGGCGGCGTTCTGCGTCGACCCGGCCGGTGACAGCTCCAAGGCGGCCGTGCCCGGCCCGGAGCTCACCGCACCGACCGCCGCCCGGCTCGATCCACCACCCCGGCCCACCACGTCATCATCCCCCGGACGCCGACGCCGGCGGGCCGATTCGCCCGAGCCCACACGGCCGGTCCTTCCCGAGCGCCGATCGGGCGGCTCCGCCGACTCAGGTCGTAGCCCAGTTCCCGCCGGCGTCCTCACGGTCCCCTTCCGCGACGGCAGCCTCGCCGCTGTCATCCCGCTGGGTCTCGCCGAGCGCGCGGTCGTCGCCGTTGACATCGCGATGATCGCAGCCGCGACCGCGTGGTCATGCTCGGCCCGGAGGGCAGCGGACCGAGGTTCCGGCCGGGCGGCGGCGTAGCACGGTGACGGCGGCGACCGCCACCAACCCGGCGGCCGCGGTCGCGGCCAGCAGCGGCAGATCGGCCATGGCGGCGCTGACGGTGACACCGAGCAGAGCCCAAGCCGTGGTCAGGGCGTACGGGATCTGCCCCCGGAACGTGTAGACGCCGACGCCGGCCGCGCCGGCCGCCGCGAGAACGAACGCGCCCTGCCGGATGACTCCCGTGTCACCGGCCAGTGCCTGGTCCGGGAGCAGTGTGGCGGTGTTGATTCAGATGGCCGCGGTGGACCAGCCGGCGTACACCCCCAGCACGACACCGAGCAGCTTCCGGCTGACGCGCTCGCCGGCCGGCAGCGGGGCCAGCACTCGCCGAAGGCACCAGACCAGACCGGTCAGCATGCCCGCGAAAATCGGAACCGTGAGCCATTTCAGCTCGGACCCCGCGGCGATCAGCCAGGCGACGAAGCCGATGTGCACGAGCGAAAGGGGAACCTGGATCTGACGGTACGGCGCCACGCCGGCCCGTCGGCGCGGTGAGTGGTCATACTCGCTGTTTCGACCAGACGGCGGCGCCAGATGCGATGTCGCGTCGATTTCTCGCCAGGCGATGTCCGCCGGCCCGGCCCAGAACGTGGTGGCGCTTCGGTGCTTGACGGCGGAAGTGGCTCCGCGGTGCGCACTCGTTGCATTTGGGGTTCCTGGGGGCCGACCGCTTCACTCCGCTGCCGGCGCGACGAAGAACCGGTCGCAGCCGGAAAGTCTGAAAGCTGTCATGTCGGGGAGGGGAACGCATGGAGTCGTCGATGCCGTTGGAGACGCCGGAGCGGCGCGGTGGGCTGATCGGCTGGTTGAACGATCGCCGGGTCAGCACGAAGATCCTCGGGGGTGTGCTGGTCGTGGCCACGATCGGGACCGGCGTCTCGTCGTTCGCGGTGGCCGAGATGGCGCAGATCAACCGCAGCACCATCGACGTCTACAACGGCAGCCTTCAGCTCGAGACGATCGCCGAGGTCCGCAACGCCTTCAACCGCGTGCGCATCGACTCCCTCAATCACTTCCTCACCGACGACGCGACGGTGCGGGCCGACGCGGAGAAGTCACTCGCCGTCGACCTCAAGACGCTGGCCGACGCGGAGGACCGCTACAAGAGCTTCGAGTTGGGCCCGGTCCGGGTGGCGGCGCTGGCTGACTTCGACGCCGCCTGGTCGAAGTACGTGTCCGTGCTCAACGGCAAGCTTCTGCCGTTGAGCCGGGCCGGCCAGGACGACCAGGTCGCCTCGGTCCGTCAGGCCGAGATCGACCCGCTGGTGGCGCGGGCCCGTAAGGCCATGGACGCCTTGTCCGCGCAGACCGTCAAGGTGGCGAACGAGGACCAGGCGGCCGCCGCGGCAGCCTACTCGACCGCCAGCAAGCTGGTGATCGCCTTGATCGTGGCGGGTCTGCTGATCGGTGTGCTCGCGGCTCTGGGCATCGCCCGGCTGATCACCAAACCGCTGGCGCGTTGTGTGGCGGTGCTGAAGTCGATCCGCGACGGTGACCTGACCGCCCGTACCAACCTGGTCGCCAAGGACGAGGTCGGTCAGCTCGCCGAGGCCCTTGACGCCTCGACCGCCGCGACGGCCACCATGGTGCGCCAGGTCGCCGACAACGCGCATCACGTCGCCGCCGCCTCGGCGGAACTCTCCAGCGTCTCGGTACAGATGTCGTCGGCCGCCGAGGAGACCTCAGCGCAAGCCGGCACCGTCTCGGATGCCGCCGGCATGGTGTCGGCCAATGTGTCCACGGTGGCCGCCGGCGCCGACGAGATGGGTGTCGCGATCCGCGAGATCGCCACCAGCGCCACCGAGGCCGCCTCGGTCGCCTCGCAGGCCGCGCAGACGGCCGCGCGTACCAACGAGATCGTCGCGAAGCTCGGCGACTCCTCGGCCGAGATCGGCAACGTCATCAAGACGATCACCGCCATCGCCGAGCAGACCAACCTGCTCGCCCTGAACGCGACGATCGAGGCGGCCCGCGCCGGTGAGATGGGCAAAGGCTTCGCCGTGGTCGCCTCCGAGGTCAAGGATCTCGCACAGGAGACCGCCCGGGCCACCGACGACATCTCCCGCCGGATCGGCGCGATCCAGTCGGAGACCCAGGAGGCGGTCCTCGCCATCGGCGAGATCGCCGAGGTCACCGTTCGGATCAACGACCACGCCGCCACCATCGCCGCCGCGGTCGAGGAGCAGACCGCCACCACCAACGAGATGGCCCGCAGCGTCGCCGAAGCGTCGGCCAGCGCCGACAACATCGCCGGGAACATCGCCGGCGTGGCCGAGGCCGCGGGCGCCACCGCGACCGGCGCGACCGAGACCCAGACGACGGCCCAGGAGCTGGCCGGCATGGCCGCCGAGATGAAGCGCGCCATCGCCGTCTACAAGGTCTGACGGGCCACCGTCGACGGCATTGACCGCCACCAGCTCGAGCGCTTGTTCGAGCTGGTGGCGCCTTCATGTTGCCGTCGTACAGAGGGCCGGCACTCCGTCGGCGAGGCTCCCCGGCTCAATGGGGGTCCGGCCCCCGCATGTGAGACGTCAAGTATTCGTCGATGAGGGCCGAGACAGCGCCCGGCTCTTGATCGGCCAGCGCGTCGACCGCATAGTTCCAGTGGCCGAGCGCCAAGGTTTCGGCGAGCAGGCGGCGGGTGTTGGTCAGTCCGGTCACCTCGGCGAGAGCGACGAGCATCTGCGCCCGATAGGTGGGACTGCTCGTTACTGAGGCTATCTGATGAATCCGCTCCGATAGGCGTTCGGCCCGCCTGAGGTCGCCGGCTGCGGCGGCGACCTTCACGATCTCGATCAGCGCTGTGCCCTGGTAGGCGGGGCTGTCGATGAGATCGGTCAACACCTCGGCTCGTCGCAGTTGCCCGGCCGAAGCGGTGGCCCCGACCAGTTCGGTGAGAGCCGGCAAGCGTTCGTCCGCGGAAAGAAGAGAACGGGCATGGGCCTCGATCGCGTCGATGAGGGTAGCCGCATGGCGTTGGTCGCCGCGGCTGACTGCGTTTCGCAGGAAAGCGGTCAGCGTCTGGGTGCGTTCTGCCGGGTCGGCAATTGAATCCGCGGCGACCTCACCCTTGTGCGGCAAGAGCCGAGGCCTGTTCTGGATTTCCTAGCTCGGCGGCCAATCTCGACAGTCTGGCGAATGCTCCCGCCCGCATGGAGGGGTCGGTCATGGATGTGGCGGCCAATTCGGCGTGCCGCGCCACGGTGAGGGCACGGTCGCGGTTACCTCCGGCGTCGGCGATCAGCGATTCGCAGAGCAGGATCTGCACCTTCCTGATGCTCGGGCCGAACTTCGCGGTCGCCTCGGCTTTGGCAAGTGCGTCGTTCGCCCTTTCGGTGTCCCCGGCGTCGAGGGCGAACCCGCCAGGTTGATCAGTGCGGGGAATCGGCGATGTTCATCGGTGATGGATTCGATCACCGCATAGGCACGGTCGAGGCCACCGATCATCATCACGGCTTCGGCCAGTTCAGCGAAGGCTGCGGCCCGCTCTTCCCGGTCGGTGATCGCATCCGCGGCCACCTGCGCCGCGTCAACAAGACCGTTGATCCGGTCGTGCGGACCGGATGCCGCGACCGTGGTGAGCAACTTGGTCCAGGCATACGCTAGGGACCCCGGGCCGGTGACCTGATTGATCAGCGTTTCGGCCTGGCCGGCGAGAGCAGCCGCGCGCTCGTGTTGACGGATTTTGAAGGCGGCTGCGATCAGTTCGCTGATCCGGTGGGCTTCCCGGCTCGGATCATGCCGGGACCGAACGATTTGCTCGACCAGCAGCGCCAGTTCCCGCGCCCGATCCGAATCTCCACTCTCGGCCGCGGAATAGGCTACGGCGGTGAGCGCCGCGGCCCGCTCGCCGGCGAGGGTCATCGAGTCGGCGATCTGTACGGCGCGATGGTGGTCCCCTTGGGCCGCGGCAGATTCCGCGACGGCGAGCAAGGCGTGATTCCGGGAAAACTCGGAATTGATCGAGTGGGCCACCGCTATGGCCTTCTCGTGATCTCGGGCCGCCCAAACGGTCGCGACAGTTCGCTCAAGTGCGTAATCACGGGCGAAGGGGTCGAGAGAGTCAGCAGCGGCCTCGGCCCGTTCCGGGTATCCAGCCTCGGCGATCATTCGCAAGTGTTCCAGCATGGTGCCGGTGTCGGACAGAGTGCCGGCGTCATCCACGACGGTCTCGATGAGGGCCGCGGCGCGGTCCTCTCGGCCGAGTGCGGCCATCGCTTGCGCCACCGAGACCAGCGCCGTCGCTCGCTCCCCGGGATCGGCGCTCGCTCGCGCCACAGCTTCGGCTCGATCCAGCATGGCAGCCGTACGGTCTCGGCCGGCCACACCGGCGAGACCGGCGATTTCACACAGTGCCCACGCTTGTAGACCGTTCTCGGGGACGGACGTCGCCAAGTCCACCGCGTCGCTCACGCCTTTGGTCAGGGCCATCCGCGTCACCAGGCCCGCCATCGCGACAGCCTTGCGATCCGGTTCGGGAATCGACCGGGCGGCCTCCACGGCGTTCTCGACAGCACGTGACGCCGGGCCGACCTGGTCGGCGTCGATCAATGCGTCGGCGACGTACGCCCATGCCGTCGCCTGCCAGCCCGGCTCCGTGATGGCGTACGCGGCCGACTCGGCACGGTCGAAGTTCTTGTGGCCGGCGGCCGCTTCCGCCTGTGCGGCCAGAGCCGGCGGCAGCCATCCGGGATCGGTGATGGTCGCGGTGATCGCCTCGGCGCGTGCCAGGTCGCCAGATCTCGCGGCCTCGGCAGCGCAGGACGACAACGCCTGCTGTCGGCGGACCTCGTCGGCGATGGATCGGAGGACGGCCGACGCGAACTCATGTTCCCGTCCGCTGGTCGCGGAGACGGCCAGTCGGGCCAGCACATCGTCTCGTTCATCCGCCTCGGGGAGGGACCGGGCACATCGGTGTGCTTGATCGGTGTCTCCGTTGTCGGCGAAGGCATATGCCAGCGAGGCGAGGACCCGAGCCCGCCGAGTGGGGTCGACGGAACGAGCGAGCGCTTCGGCGCGGTGGGGTTGCCCGATTCTCGCCCACACTGCCGGCAACGACTCGGGAAGATCGAAGTTGCGCTCGGTGAGCCGCTCCAGATGCCAGGACAACCGGGCGGCGGCCACCAGGTCGGGTGTGTCGCGGGCCAGCAACTGCGAGAAGGCGGCGGCGATGTCGGCCAGCCCGATGGCGTCGCCGCCGGTCATATCCAGTAGACGCTTCTGGCGTGCGGTGTCGGTGGCAAGCGCCACCAGCCGGTCCAGATTCCCCGTCTCGGCGAGCATGTTCGCGTAGCCTCGGAGCAGGTAGGGCGGCGTGTCCTGTGGCCATCCCCGGCGACGGTAGGTCTCCGCCCAGGAGTGGATCCGGGTTCGGAAGCCGGCGAGCGTATCCGGGCCGAGCCGTCCCATGGCTTCCGCGAGCAGCGTCTCGTGGGTGAAGGCGACGATCCGGTCTCCGCTGTACGCATCTGCCCGGCCCGCGATCGTCCGGCCGAAAACTCCGGACAACAGGTGGTCGATCTCGAACGCCGGACGACCGGTCAACTGTTGAAGGTCGCGGTGGCCCAGTCCGCCGCCGCCGGCCGTGGTCAAGGCCAGCACCTCGTAGCCCAGCCGGTCGCGGAAGGCCAGCGCCTCATCAAGCTCGCGTTGTGCCTGAGCCGTAATCAGTGCCGCGTGTGGCGACGGGTCAAGGCGCCGGATGCGGCACGTACGCAGAGGATGATCGGGATCGACATCGGGTGGGATCGGCGGGTCGGGGCGAGCAGCCACCACGACCCGTAACCCGGCGGGCAGGTGCTTCGGCAGGCACGACGCGATGCTGGGCAGACCGGTACCGGGCGCCGCTCCCCGATCTTCGTCCAAGCCGTCGACCAGAAGAACCAATTGACAGCCTGCTTGAGACGCGCGTTGCGCCGCCGCTGTCAGCAGCTGACGCCGCAGGCGATCGCGGGCCGGCGGGGAAGCAAGCACGGGCAGCTGCTCGCCGGTCATCACACTCAACTGGTCGAGCAACTCGCTGGTGAAAGCCGTATTGTCGGCGTGCCCGGCGTATCGACCGGTAACGAAGAACGAGATGATCCACGTCCGGCCGGGTGGCCGCAGGGCGAACCAGGCCATCAGCGCCGACTTGCCCGCCCGCGCCTCGGCCTGCCACCACACATACCGATCATCGCCGTCGGTGCACCAGCGGGTCAGCTCCGCCAGCTCCGGCTCCCTGTCATACAGCTCCAGCGGGGCCATGTCGCGCAACTGCGCCACATAGCCGGAGCTGCGCCACCATTCCGGCGCCTCCGGAACGGCATGCGCCCGCGCGAGTGTGTACAGGCGCAACCCGCGATCTTGCTCCGATCCGGCCGCACCGAGCGCCTCGAGAAGCGCCCGGGCCTGGATCTCATCGGCCGGCCAGGCCTCACCCCGCAGGATCGCACCCACCCGGCCCGGCTGGCTCAGGTGCATGGCGGTCGCCATCGCCCGCTGACTGGGCATGCCATTGGCGCGATGCAGCCGATCGCAGTAACTCAACCAATCGAACCGCGGACCGGAACTGGGCCAACGTTCGCGATTGATCGGTTTGCCGCGTCCTTTCCGACTCTGCGCCATCACCGCCCCCGGCAACGAACAAGTGTGTGCTCAGTGTGTTCTTACGCCGACCCTCCGAGCAGCTCAGAGCCACTCCACCAGCACAGCACACAGGAGCACACACCGTCCACGCTCGGCGGCCGTCCATCCTCGATCCCACAAGGTCATAGCTACAGCAAAGGACGGGCTCCAGGATGCGAACCACTGCCGACATAGCGACCGTGGTCGCTGCGCTCCTCTCGCTCTCCACCGCGGCGATCAATCTTTTCTCGGCCCTCTCGGCCCGGCAGCGCTCAACGAGACATTCCGTGCCAGATGAAACGCCTCCCGGCCTGGTCACCGGCCGCCCAAGGCGACTCCGGGGGTCCGGCCGTAGGCCTCGAAGAACTTGTTGCGGAACTCGTCCATCCGCCATACCGGGGTGGTGTCGGTGGGGTGCAGGCCGTCGGCCCACCGCCAGGCGGCTATGCGGTCGAGGACCGTCTTGTCCTTGGCGATGATGGTCACCGGGATGTCGCGGCTGGCGTTGGGGCCGGTGATGACGGACATGGGCTGGTGGTCGCCGAACATGACCAGGACCAGGTTGTCGTCGCCGTATTTGGTCGCCCACGTGATGAGGCTGTCCACCGAGTAGGCGACCGACTTGGCGTACTCGGCCTGGGTCTTCGTCTTGTCGCTCCAGAGGGTGGTCCGCTCCTGGGCGGTGCCCTCCATCGACTTGAAGATCGAGCCGTCGCCGAGGGCGTTCTCGTCGACCATGGACGGGACGTGGGTCCACGGCTCGTGGCTGGAGGTCAGGGTGACCTCGGCCATCAGCGGGCCCTGGGCCTTGGCGTAGACCTCGCGCTGGAAGGCGGCCATCGTGTACTGGTCGGGCATGCGGGACCAGCCGAACTTCGGGCCCTTGTATCCCATGTTCCGGGAGTCCAGGACCTTGTCGTAGCCGTAGAAGCCGGCCTCGTGCCAGTCCTCGGTGTTGCCGGGCTCGACGCCGGCGGTCTCCCAGCCGGCGTCGTGGAAGGCGCGGGTCAGGGTGAGCCGGTTGCCGCTGACCATCTCGTCGTAGCGGCTCTGGCTGGTCACCCACAGGCCGGACTGGAACGATCCGTGCGCGAGCCAGCTGCCGCCGCCGTACGTGGAGGAGGTCAGCCATCCGGTACGGGCGTGGAAGCCGCGCGTCGCCAGCTGGCCCTCCGCCTTGGTCAGGGCCGGGGTCAGCACCGCGTTCATGCCGGGATCGGTGAGGGCGCTGTGGCCGTAGCTCTCGATCACCCCGATGACCACGTCCTTGCCTTTCAGGCCCGAGACGAGGTCGGTCGCGGGGACGCCCGCGTACGGGTCGTGGCCCACCGCGGCCGCGAACTGGCGCTCGTCGCGGATGGTTGCCGGCACCTGCCTGGCCAGGGTCTTGACCATGGCGGCGGCCGAGTCGGAGGCGACCGGGTTGTTCGGGTACAGGGTGAGGCCGCTCAGCGCGAGCGCCAGCCACGCCGCGCTCAGGCCGACCAGCGTACGGCGTACCGGCAATTGATGCCTTCCGGTGACCGAGGCGAGCCGGACCGCCGACAGGACCATCACCGCCGGAATCAGCACGGCCAGCAGGATGGCCCCGGCCACGGCCAGGTTGGCCGTCGTCCGGCCGTCGGTCTCGGTCAGCGCGTTGTAGCCGTCGTGCAGCAGCGGCGGGTCGAGCACCGGGTCGAACTTGCGGCCCAGCACGGTCCGGAAGCCCGCGTTGGCGATCTTGAGGATGACCAGGACGCCGATGCCCAGGCCGGTCAGCGCCGCCACCGGCCGGCGCCATCGCGGGGACACCGCCAGCACCACCGCGCCCGCGACGATCAGCTCCATCGGCAGGCGCAGGAACGCCCCGGGGATGAAGGCGCCGTCGGCCGGCCGGGCGATCGTGTCGGGCACCACGAGCGCCACCACGATCAGGACGGCCGCGAGGATGGTGACCAGGGGGCCGAGCGTACGGCGGATCTTCGTCAAGAGCACGACCAGCAGTACGGGGACGGGACGCTCAAGGTTCAGCACGGAAAGCGGCGGCTTGGTGCCGATCGTGTTCGAATACCCGGAACACCGTTCGAAGGAGTGCCGGTGAACCCCTCCACGTCGCAGTCGCTCGAACGCGGACTGCGGATCCTGACCGAGTTCGCCGAGAACGGCCCGGTGCTCGGCATCGCCGACCTGGCCCGGGAGGTCGGCCTCAACCGCAGCACCACCCACCGGTACGTGGCGACCCTGGCCGGGCTGGGCTTCCTGCAGCAGGACCCGGACACGCGCAAGTACACGCTCGGCCCGCGGGTGGCCGACCTGGGCTTCGCCGCGATCAGCTCGATGGAGATCACCGGGGTGGCCGCGAGCTACCTGCAGGACCTGTCCGACGAGACCGGGTACGCGGCCAGCATGGCGGTGCTCGACGGCGCCGACATCGTCTACGTCGAGCGGCGCCGGAGCCGGCGGCAGACGGGTGTGCACGTCGACCTGAACCTGCACGTGGGTTCGCGGCTACCGGCGTACTGCACCGCAATGGGAAAGGTCCTGCTGGCCTACCGGGAGCCGGCGGCGCTGAAGCCCCTGCTCGACCGGATGGACCTGGTACGTCGCGGCCCCAAGACCATCACGGTGCGGGAGCAACTGGCCGGCGCGCTGGCCGCCGTACGCCGGGGCGGCCTCGCGGTCAACGACGAGGAGCTCGCGCCCGGGCTGCGCTCGATCGCCGCGCCCCTGCGGGACCGCTCGGGCCAGGTGGTGGCCGCGATCAACATCGCCGTTCACCTGACCACCTGGACCGCGTCGGTGGAGTCGGTCATCGCGCGCCTGTCCGGCCCGCTCCTGCGGACGGCGGCCGACATCTCCCACCAACTCGGATACCGGGCCGATTCGAATATGTGAAACACCGTGTTGATTGCCCGGAAACACTCGGCCTAGGGTCGCCCGCATGGTGCTTTTGAGCGAGGACCGCTGGCATGACCTGCTCCACATCGACGGCGGCTGGCGGGCCGGCGGCGGCGCGTCGATGGACGTGCTGGAACCCGCCACCGGAGGCACCCTGGCCCGGATCAACTTGGCCACCCCGGACGACGTGCGCGCCGCGGCCCGGGCGGCCGCCGCGGCCCAGGTGGCGTGGGCGGCGGCCCCGCACACCGAGCGGGCCGCCGTGCTGCGCCGGGCGGCCGCCCTGTGGGCCGAGCACGCCGAGGAGATCTCCTGGTGGAACGTGCGCGAGGTCGGCGCCGTCCCCGGGATGGCCGGCTTCGCCGTGCACACGGCCGAACAGGAGTGCTGGGAGGCCGCGTCCCTGCCCGGCCGCCCGTACGGCGAGCTGATCCCCACCGGCGAGCCGCGCCTGTCGATGACCCGCCGCTACCCGGTCGGGGTGGTCAGCGTCATCTCGCCGTTCAACGTGCCGATCATCCTGGGCATCCGGTCGGTCGCGCCGGCGCTGGCGCTGGGCAACGCCGTACTCCTCAAGCCCGATCCCCGGACGGCCGTGACCGGAGGCCTGGTCCTGGCCCGGATCTTCCAGGAGGCCGGGCTGCCCGACGGCCTGCTGCAGGTCCTGCCGGGCGGCCGCGACGTCGGCGAGGCGGTGGTGACCGCGCCCGAGGTCTCGGTCATCTCCTTCACCGGCTCGACCTCGGCCGGCCGCCAGGTCGGCGCCCTGGCCGGTCAGCACCTGAAGCGGGCCCACCTGGAGCTGGGCGGCAACTCGGCGCTGATCGTCCTCGAGGACGCGGACGTCGACGCCGCGGTCAATCTGGCCGCCTGGGGAAGCTACTTCCATCAGGGCCAGATCTGCATGACGACCGGACGGCACCTGGTGCACGAACGGCTTTACGACGACTTCGTCGAGCGCCTGGCCGACAAGGCGGCCAAACTGCCGGTCGGCGACCCGGCCCGCGAGCAGGTCGCCCTGGGCCCGGTCATCGACGCCGGCCAGCGCGACAAGATCCACGCGCTGGTCACGGCCAGCACCGGCGACGGCGCCCGGGTGGCGGCCGGCGGCGAGTACGACCGGTTGTTCTACCGTCCGACGGTCATCGCGGGGGTGACCCCGTCCACGCCCGCCTTCGCCGAGGAGATCTTCGGGCCGGTCGCCCCGGTGGCCCGCTTCGGCAGCCTCGACGAGGCGGTGGCCCTGGCCACGACCTCGGAGTACGGCCTGTCGCTGGGCATCGTCACCCGCGACGCGATGCGCGGGGTGGAACTGGCCGACCGGATCCCCACCGGCATAGCCCACATCAACGATCAGACGGTGAACGACGAGGCCAACGCCCCGTTCGGCGGCACCGGGGCCTCGGGCACGGGCTCCCGCTTCGGCGGCGCGGCGGCCAACATCGAGGCCTTCACCGACACGCGCTGGGTCACGGTCCGGAGCCAGCCGGCCAGCTTCCCGTTCTGACGGCTACCGGGCGCGGAGGGCGCGGACGAAGTTGGTGGCGGCGCCGACATCGAGAAGAGCGAGAACCATGGCGATCCTCGACCCGTCGGCGAAGCCGACCTCGACCCGCCCCCACTGCAACAAGATCTTGCTTCGCCGCCGTACGGCGTGGATCGCCGCCCGGGGCACCTGGAACAGGACGGTGAAGGTCGCCGGATTGCCGTGGTCGCTGTCGAGCAGAAGCAGCCGCCGGTCGGTGACGGCCCATTCGGTGGTGCCTTTGACGGCGCGCGCCTTGAGGGCCTGCCAGGTGCGGTCGCCCCAGGAGCCGGCGAACCCGGACCCCGACGAGCCACCGAGGAACCGGTTCACGCGGTCCTGGCTGTACTGAACCCCGGTCCAGTCGACCCCGTCGACCAGCCCCGCCGGGCGACCCGGCTCGCCACCCTCGGACGCCAGCTCGCTGGTGTCGCCGCTCAGGTGCGCGTGCACGAGCCCCATGGCGAGCAGCCGTTCACCGTCCTCCAGCACCGCAGCGACATCCCGCCCGTAGATCTTTGACCGCATCGAAGAGTGGCACCCGGGCACGGTACTGGTAGGCCATCAGGCGATGAACGCGGCGTTCTGCTCGTGCCGGCACACCACCGTCACGATGCCGCTGTCGACGAGAGCGTCGTACAACGCGTCGATCTTCGCGCCGGGAACCCCGAAAACTCGTTCCACACCCTGCGCTTCCAGGACCTCCACCAGGCGATGGGCAGCAGTCGTCATCATGTTCCACCCCGTGACTTGCTTGCCCCAAGACTCGATCGGCGCGCGGGCGGCGTCATCGGTCAACCGACTGACCGAAGATCCCATCGCCGGAGAGCACGAACCAGTAGTTCACCGTCGGTCCCTGGGTGGCCAGGCCAGTGCGGCGTGGAGGTCGGCGGCGGCGGCCCGGCGGATCATTTGCCGTTGCTCAGGACGCGGCCCAGGGTGAAGGTGAGGGCGCCGGCCAGGACGACGCTCAGCAGGCCCACCCGCAGGCTGGTCTGGTCGGCGATCAGGCCGACCAGCGGCGGTGACAGCAGGAAGCCGCCGCGCAGGAGCCAGCTCACGATGGTCAGGCCGGTGCCGGCGGCCAGGCCGGGGATCTCGTCGGCGGTCTGCATGGTCGCCGGCACCAGGGTGGCCACGCCCAGGCCGGCCAGGCCGAAGCCGGCCAGCGCGGTCGGCACCGACGGCAGCAGCAGGGCCGCGCCCATGCCCAGGGCGGCCAGGGCGCCGCCGGCGCGGACCACCGTGCGCTGGCCGAAGCGGTCGACGACCCGGTCGCCGGTGAGGCGGCCCAGGGTCATCGCGACCTGCAGGGCGACGAAGGCCAGGCCGGCCGTGGCGGCGCTGGTGTGCAGGTCGCCGCTCAGGTAGAGGGCGCCCCACGACGAGCCGGCGTCCTCGACCAGGGCGCCGCAGGCGGCCAGGATGCCCAGGATCGCCAGCATGCGGACGGCCGTGCCGGTGACCGCGCGTCTCGGCGAGACGGTATCGGACGGGGTAACGGATCGCTCCGCGTCCTCACCGCCTGGGAGCATGAAGCGGAACGCGGCCAGCGCGACCGCGCTGAACAGGACCGCCGAGAAGCCGAGGTGGACGGTGAGGGACAACCCCAGGCCGGCCGCCGCCGAGCCCATGAGGCCGCCCAGGACGGCGCCGATGCTCCAGACGCCGTGGAACGAGTTGACGATCGAGCGGCCGTACAGTCGCTGCACGCGCAGGCCGTGGGCGTTCTGGGCGACGTCGACGATCGCGTCGAGGGCGCCGACGAGGAACAGGGCGCCGGCGAACGCGTACCACGTCGGGGCGAAAGGCAGGAGAAAAGTCGCGGCGGCGAGCAGGACGATGCCGGGGGCGGCGACCCGGGCCGAGCCGAGGCGGCGGATCGCCGAGGCGGCCAGCAGACCGGCCAGCAGCGCACCGAGCGGCATGGCCGCGATGGCCGTGCCGAGGACGGCGTTGGTGACGCCGAGATCCGCCTTGATCTGGGGATAGCGGGGCACGACGTTGGCGAACAGAGCACCGTTGGTGAGGAACACCGCGGCCACGGCGAGGCGGGCCCGGCGGGCCTGGAGGGAGGGCGCGGCCGGCGCGAGGAGCGTCATACGTACGAGCGTACATACGATGTGTACGTCTGTACATATGAAAATTCACCTCCCGGTACGCCTTTTCCGGCGGCATCCATGTGATCATCTTCTGCGAATTCCAGGATGGGGAGGAAACCGGGTGGGGATGACCTCGCTGGTGTCGGCGGTGCGGTCCCAGGTGTTCGGGCTGCTCGCACGCAGGTTCGCGGGCGGCAACGGCCCCTACGCGGGGCTGGCCATGCTGCCCGACAAGCTGCTGTGGCCGCTGCACCGCGACGGGCTCGACCCGGTGGCCGAGATGGCCCGCCGCCGCGACCGCGAGCCGGTCAGCCGGCTTCCGCTCCCGCTCGGCATGCGCGGCTGGCTGATCACCGGGTTCGAGCCGGTGCGCGAGGTGCTGGGCAGCCTCGACGGCTACAGCAACGACTTCGGCAAGTTCGCGGGGCGCGTGGGCATCAACGTGACCCAGGATCCCGGTGGGCTCGGCTTCGCCGACCCGCCGGTGCACACCCGGCTGCGCAAGGCGCTGACCCCGGAGTTCACCATGCGGCGCCTGACCCGCCTGCAGCCGCGGATCGAGGCGATCGTCCAGGGCCGGCTCGACGAGATGGTCGGCAAGACGGACGTGGACCTGTGGAACGACTACGCGCTGCCGGTGCCGGCGCTGACGATCTGCGAGCTGCTCGGTGTGCCGTACGAGGACCGGGAGTACTTCCAGAAGCTGAGCACGGCCCGGTTCGACCTGGCGGACGGGGCCGGCGCGTCGCTGGACGCGGTGGGGGAGTCGCTGACGTACCTCGGCGGGCTGATCGAGCGGCAGCGCCGGGAGCCCGGTGACGGCCTGCTGGGCTCGCTCATCCGTACCCATGGCAACGACATCGACGACCGGGAACTGGCCGGTCTGGCCGACGGGGTCCTGACCGGGGGCCTCGAGACGTCGGCCAGCATGATCGCGCTCGGCGCGCTGGCGCTGATGACCGACGACGGGCTGCGGGCGCGGCTCGCGGACAACCTCGACGACACCGTCGAGGAGCTGCTGCGCTACATGACGGTGGTGCAGGTGGCGTTCCCGCGCGTGGCGATCCGCGACCACAAGGTGGGCGGCTGCGACATCCGGGCCGGCGACATCGTGATCTGCTCGCTGAGCGGCGCCGACCGCGATCCGTCGGCGGCCGGCGCGGAGCCGGACCGGCTCGACCCGGCGCGGCCGATGAAGAGGTCACATCTGGCTTTCGGGTACGGGATTCACCGGTGCATCGGCGCGGAACTGGCCCGCATGGAGCTGCGCATCGCGTACCCGAGGCTGTTCGAGCGTTTCCCGGACATGCGGCTGGCCGTGCCGGCCCGGGAGCTGACATACCGCAGGGCGTCCATCGTCTTCGGATTGGACGCCCTGCCGGTGACGATCAACGAAGGCGCAGGGCCACGCTGAACTTCGGCGACTTGGCCAGCTTGCGGAACGCCGCCAGCGAGGCCGGCGAGCTGTCGATGCTGATGTCGCGGTCGCCGAACAGGTCCTTCTTCGTGTCGAAGTAGACGATCGCCTTCACCTTGGGGCGCTTGGCCAGCTCCGGCAGCACCGAGTTGAACTGCTTGGACTTGTCGACGACCTGGCCCACGCGGTGGTAGGCACCCCACTCGGCCACCATGATCGGCTTGGTGGGGTGGTTCTTGGCGGCCCAGTCGTACCAGCCCTGACCGCCCTTGGCCTTGCGGTCGAGCAGGTCGGCGAAGACGCCGGCGTGGTAGTAGTTGGCCTCCGAGGAGACGTACGAGTCCAGGCCCACCCAGTCGACGACGTCGTCACCCGGGTAGAGGTCCTTCCACCAGGACTGCGCCATCCACTTCTCGTTGCCCATGTAGGCGACGACGTTGACCATGTTGTCCAGGCCCTTGGACTTCAGGCGCTTGATCACGTGACGGTACGAGGCGGCGAAGTCCTTCGCGGTCATGCCGAGCTTGGCGTCGGTACGGACGTCGTCCTCCGGCTCGTGGTTGAGCACGAGGAAGAACTTCTCCGGCATGGTCGCCTTGATCCGGGCCGCGAACGCGTCGATGCGCGCGTCGAGCTTGCCGGCGGCGACGTTGGCCCAGGTCGAGCCGTACTCGACCCGCCAGTTCATCAGCAGCACGCGGGGCTTGGCCTTGTCGCGCACCATGGCGATCTCGGACGCGGTGGGGAACTTCTCGTCACCCTTGTGGTAGACGTGGAAGATCGAGGAGGTACGGCCCGACTTCTGCTCCCAGGTCTTGAGCTCCTGGTCGCGCGGCAGGGTGCTGAACCCGCCGGCCGCCGCGCCCCACAGCACGCCGCAGGTCGGCACGAGCTTGGCGTCGGTCACGCACTTGCTCGCCGGCGCGGCCGCCGGCGTCGTCGCGCCCTGCGCGGCCATCGGCCCGGCGAGCGCCGCACCGAGGCCCGCGACGAGCGCGGCCAGCGAGTACATGGACTTCCGCAGCATCTAATCTCCCCCTGTTGTCCGGCCGTTGTCGGCCGGGCATGAGAAGAGATTCCAGGGCGTCCGGTGCGTGACCGGTGCCCGTGACGGTGCGGCCCGGTTGCGCTCGTCCGGACCCTCGGTCGTGCCCCTGAGATCGGTTGAGCCGCGCCTTGCTTGAGAAGATTTACAGCCAGGCGCGTACGCCGGCGAACACGTCGCCGTCGTAGTCCTCGACCACCTGGGCCGCGAGGTCGGCGATGGTGACCGCGCGCAGGGCGGCCCGCCAGGCCTGGTCGGCGGCGCTCATCGCCCGGGAGATCGCGCACGGTTTCTCGCACGCCTCGGCGGGGGTGGCCAGCGGGCCGCGCTGCCGGATCTCCGTACAGAGGAAAGCCGGTTGGGGTCCGTCGACCGCCTCGACCACGTCGAGGACCGTGATCCGGGCCGCCGGGCGGGCCAGCTCGTAGCCGCCGGCGTGGCCCTGAACGGACCGGATGATCTCGGCGCGGGACAGCGCCTGGAGCTGTTTGGCCAGGTAGCTGGCGGAAACGTCGTGCAGCTCGGCCAGCCGGCCGGCGGGCACGGGGCGCTCGGCCGCGCTCAGCACGACGGTGCAGTGCAGCGCCCACTCGACACCGCCGGACATCTTCATGGTCACATCCTACTTGACTCGGACACATCTTGTCCGAGTAGAGTCAGCCCGGACAAGAGATATCCGAGTTAGGGGACGGTAATGAAGATCGTGGTCATCGGCGGCACCGGGCTCATCGGCAAGAAGCTCATCCCGCTGCTCACCGAGGCGGGGCACACCGCCGTCGCCGCGTCACCCTCCACGGGCGTGAACTCGGTGACCGGCGAGGGCCTGGCCGACGCGCTGAAGGGCGCGGACACCGTGGTCGACCTGACCAACGCGCCGTCCTGGGGCGACGACGAGGTGCTCGAGTTCTTTCGGACCTCGGCCGCCAATCTGGGCGCGGCCGAGAAGGCGGCCGGTGTGACCCACCACCTGGCCGTCTCGATCGTCAACTGCGACCAGATCCCCGACAGCGGCTACATGCGGGCCAAGGTCGCCCAGGAGCGCGAGATCCGCGGGGCCGGGGTGCCGTTCACGATCCTGCGGGCCACCCAGTTCTTCGAGTTCCTGGCCGGCATCGCCGACTTCTCGACCAAGGACGGCGTGGTGCACGCCTCCACGGCCCGCTTCCAGCCGGTGGCCGCCGACGACGTGGCGGCGACGCTGGCCGGCCTCGTGGAGCAGCCGGCCACCAACGGCGTGGTCGAGCTGGCCGGCCCCGAGGCGGGAACGCTGGCGTCGTTCGTCCGCTGCTACCTCGAGGCCAAGGGCGACGCCCGGACGGTCCTCGACGACCCGGCCGCCGGCTACTTCGGCGCCCAGGTCGAGTCGCTGGCCCCCGCCCCCGGCAACGGGGCGCGCGTCGGCGCCGTCAGCTTCGCCACGTGGCTGGGCTAAGCTCCTGAGCTCGTGACCCTGATCGACCTGCACCGCCACCTGGAAGGCTCCCTGCGAGTCGCCACCGTCCTCGAACTGGCTCACCGCGACGGGCACCCCCTGGCCGTCGCGGCCGACCCCGAGGACCTGCTCGTGGCCCGCGGCCCTCTGGGCGGCCTCGTCCCCTTCCTCGACAAGGTCGACGCCGCGCCGTCCGCTCTCCCGCGCCCCCAGGACTGGGAGCGGGCGGCCGCCGAGGTGGTGCGGGACGCCGCCGATGACGGCCTCGGCTACCTGGAGCTGCGGTTCAGTCCCTGGTTCATCCGCCAGGAGACCGGCCTGGCTCCGGAGGCCGTCATCGACGCGGTCTCCTCGGGCGTCCGAACGGCGTCGAAGGAGACCGGACTGCCGGTGGCCCTGATCGGCATCCTGCTGCGCGACCTCGGCCCGGCGCGGGGCGCCGCCCAGGTGGACACCCTGCTGTCGCGCCGGGACACCTTCTGCGCGGCCGACCTGGCCGGCAACGAGGCCGGGGTGCCCGCGGCCGAGTTCGCGCCCGCGTTCGCCAAGGCCCGCGACGCCGGCCTGCGCGTCACGGTCCACGCCGGGGAGGCCGCCGGCCCGCAGAGCGTCTGGGACGCGATCAACCACCTGGGCGCCGAGCGCATCGGGCACGGCATCCGCTCGGTCGAGGACCCGGCCCTGCTGGAGCACCTGGCCGCGCGCGGGATCACCCTCGAGGTGGCCCTGACCAGCAACCTGCACACGAGCGTCGCCCCGAGCTACCGCGAACACCCCCTGCGCCGCCTGCTCGCCGCCGGCGTACCGGTCGCTTTGGCCACCGACGACCCACGAGCCTCAGCGATCACCCTCTCCGGCGAATACGCCGTCGCGCGGACCGAGATCGGCCTGTCGGCCTCCGAGATCAAGACCCTTGAGGGGTACGCCCGTACGGCCGCCTTCGCCCATCCCTGACGCGCGTCAGCCCAGCCCGGTGGAATGCGTGATCGCCGCGACCGCCACGCCCAGGGCGAGCTCCTTCGCCACGGACAAGGTGTGGCGCGAGAGGCGGCGCAGCTTGCCCTCGGCGGAGCCGGTCCGGCCTTCCTGAAGGTCCTGGGCGGCGTCGGCGACCACCGCGGCGTCGGCGTCGTCCACGTCCCGCCGGCGCAGCAGATCGCTCAACGTGGTGAGCTCACGTACCAGCGCCGAGTGATCGACTGTCGTGCCGTTCACGTTGACGACGCCCTGGGCGTGGCGGCCGGCCGCTCCGACCGGCCCGTTGAACGTGTAGTTGTCCGACATGAAGACGAACTTAGCGCCGGAGCGCTCCGGCGCGGAAGAAGCCAACAGCGAGGACAGGCGTTCCACGGCGAGGCGGCGCATCGCTCCGGCCTTGACGCCGTGCCGGCTGATCGACATCTGCCAGATACGGCGTTGCCGGTCGGCGGGAAAGCCGTACGGCGCCGGCCGGGACAGGAAGTCGAGGGCGCCTCGGGCGCGGCTCTCCATCCAGGCGGGACTGTCGGCCGGCTGGGCGGCGAGGCGCCCGGCGAGGTGGTTGGCGATGTCCACCTCGGCCAGCGTCCGCAACACGTAGGTGCGAAGTCTCCGGCGAGCGGCGGCCGTTCCCCGCGCCTCGGTGAGTGCGATGAACGGTCTGCCGCGAACCTCCGGCGGTTTGTCGAGGACGACTTCCGGAGTGCGCTCGCCGAAACCGAACCAGTCGATCCGCGCGCTGAGGAACATGGCGTTCCCGGCCGGCGAGATGCGCTCGCCGGGCCGGGGCTTCGCCGTGCCCCGCGTCGCCTGGCCCACATGGGTTCCGACGGCGGCGCCGAGCTCATGCAGGTGATGCGTCTGGCCGGTCGGGTTCAGCGTGATCTTCAGCCCGGCCGCCCACCGCCCGTACGCCTGCATGACCCACGGTGGCTCATTCGTGGGGGAGAAGGCGAGCCACGGGTCGGCGTGGAGGCGGAAAGCGACGGTCAGGGCGAAGGTGCGATTGTCGGCATCCAGTGGATGGAGGCGCTTCACGACCTGCGCCGGGCGTCCCTTCAGCGGACTCTCCCGATTTCGGGGCGCCACCGACAGCATATTGGCGAGATCCGCGTACACGACGTCGCTGGAGAGGTAGTCACGGCCGCGCGAAGCGCGCAGGCGTACCGGGCCGCAGCGATGAAGGTAGTCGCGGCCGGCCACCCAGGCGGGTGGCCAGCGCAGCCCCCGGCGGTCGGCGCGCTCGTCGATCAGCACGGACTGCCAGAAGAGCATCACTTCGGCCACTATGCCGCACCGGCGTTCGCAGTCCAATCCCCATGAAGGTCGATCGGACGCCAGCGCTGACCGTCAGAATCTCCCGGCGGGGCCGGGAGACCGGCTGCCACGGAGCGGTTCCCCTCGTGGGCAACCGCCGTAGACATATCGCTGAACGGAACCGGTGGAGACCAGCACGGTTCCTCAGTGGAATTTAGCAGAAGTCAGGTGGCACGCGCTCCGAGACCGCGCGGATCAGTTGGCCGGGCGAGAGCTCGCCGAGCGGGATGCGGTGGGGCTGCAGCTCCCAGATCGAGCCGGACCGGCCGTCGCCCTCGACCACCAGGACCCGCAGCCGCGGATGGTCGCGGAGAAGCCGGGCCAGACCCGGCGGCACGACGGCCGGGTCCGGCTCGTTCTCGAACACGGTGATCACCATCTGGGGGCGGCTCCGGGCGACGGCTGCCTCGAGCGCGACGCCCTCCGGCACCACCCGCACGGCCGGATCACCGTATTTCTCGCGCAGCAGCGTGGCTACGACGTCGCCGAGGACGCCGCGGAGATCGAGAAGAACGGTGACGTGCCGCACGCCGGTCCTGTTCTGCCGAAGGTGTCCTCGCAGTGTCCGCGACGCCGGAAGCGGCGCGCCATGAAGCGGTGGATCCAGATCGGGACCTAGACGCTGCTGCGCTGCCGCCGGGCCCAGGCGGCCACCTCGGCCCGGCGGCGGATGCCCAGCTTCTCGAAGATGTTGTGGATGTGGTTCTTGACCGTGGAGAGCGCCATGTCCAGGTGGTCCGCGATCTCCTTGTTGGTGAGCCCGTTCTCGATCAGCCGGATCACCTGCAGTTCGCGGCTCGTCAGTTGCTCGCCGCCCCCGGCGGTGAAGGCGCCGCCGGCCAGCTCGGAGACCCGGCGCAGGAGCTCGGTCAGGATGGGTGGCGGGCAGACGGCTTCGCCGCGGCCGGCCCGCTCCAACGTTCGCACCAGGTCGTCGAGTGAGCCCTCGCGCGGCACGTACCCGACCGCGCCGGCCTCGACGCAGGCCAGAATCTCGTCTCCGCTCTCCCGCACGCCCAGGGCCACGGCGCGGGCCAGCGGCGCCGCGGCCCGCAGCGCGAGCAGGATGTCGGTGCCGCCGGGAGTGGCGGTGTCGACCAGGACCACGTCGGGGCGATGGCGCAGCACGCAGTCGACGCCGGCCGGCCCACTGTCCGCGGTGCCGGCCACGGCGAACGAGCCGATGTCGTGCAGGACGTCCGCGAGTCCTTCACGATAGAGACGTACCGCGGCGATGATCACTATTCTCATGACCGTCGCCTCTCCAACGGCGCCCGACGGGACCTTTCTCATAGTGCCGTCCCGTCCCGGACGAGGACATACGCGGTGTGACGTAGCACGACTTGTGTCAAGCACCCATCAGTCGGTGGATTCCCCTCGGCCGCCGGACGAGGATGGAGTGATGGCTGTGGCGACGGCGGCCGCGCTCGACGGCCGCGTGCTGGACCTGGTGATGGCGGCGATGTCCGACCTGGAGGAGGGCCATCAGGTCTGGCCGCGCCTGTTCGCCGAACTGACCTCTCAGCTCGGTGTCACTCTGGGCGGCGTCGTCGACGTGCACGGGCAGGGGCTGGACGTGCGGGCCGTCGCCGTGTGGCCGGACTGGGCCGCGGAGATCGAGGTGACCGAGGAGGAGAACCGGGCGTACCCGCTGATCCGGCACTACGTCCGCCGCAGCGACGCGGCCCCTCGCACCCTGGACGACGTTCTCGACGACTATCGGTGGCGTACGGCGGCACGCTTCGACCGCATGCGCCGTCAATTCGGCGGGGCCAGCCGGCATCTCATGCTTCCGCTGCATCGAACCGCCCGATCCGTCCGGCTCTTCGGCATCGCCCGCCCGGGCGGCAACTTCACCGCCACCGAGCTGCAGTACGCGGGCCGGCTCCAGCGGATCCTCACCGCGCTCGACCGGCACCAGCAGGTCATCCTCGCCTGGCGCGCGGGGTGCGCGACCGACCTGCCGCAGGCCGGCGAGCGGGTCGCCGGGCACGGTCTCACGCCGCGCGAGCTGGCCGTGCTCAGCCTGCTCGCCGAGGGTCTGACCGTGGCCGCGGCCGGGCGCCGGCTCGGTATCTCGCCGCGGACGGTCGCCAAGCACCAGGAGAACCTGCAGCGCAAGCTGGCGACGACCGACCGGCTCAACACGGTGTTGCGGGCTCAGCGTCTCGGCCTGGTCAGACCGGACCGGGAGGGTACAGATCTGGATCCGGTGGCCCATGGTGGCCACCGCCGGGCGGGGGAGACACTCCGGGGATGCGGGTAGCCCTCCTCGGCCGCGTCCGTGTCTATCGCGAGTCGATCGGCGAGGCACTTCGCCGGCGGCCGGAGGTCACCGTGCTGGGCGACGCCTGCCCGGACGCCGCCGGTGTCAGCCGGATCCGCCACCTTCGGCCGGACGTCGTGCTGGTGGACGTGACCCAGGCCGGTTCGCTGCGTGACCTGACCACCGGCTTGCCGGGCATGATCGTTGTGGCGATCGGGGTGCTCGAGTCGGACGACGACATCCTGGCCTGCCTGGAGGCCGGCATGGCGGCGTACGTGCCGCGCGACGACGATCTGACCCGGCTGCTCGACACGCTCCGGCAGGTCGTCCACGGCGGCGTGGTCTGCCCTCCGGCGGTCATCGGCGGCCTGTTCCGCCGGCTCGCCGTGCTGGCCGAGGAGCGCCGCGGCGTCACCCCGGCCGAGCCGCTGACGCCGCGCGAGCGGCAGATCGCCGGCCTGCTGGCCGAGGGACTGGGCAACCGGGAGATCAGCCGGCGGCTGTTCATCGAGGTCTCGACCGTGAAGAACCACGTGCACAACATCCTGGAGAAGCTGCATCTGGCCAGCCGCGCCGACGCCGCTTCCTGGTTCTGCCGTACCCAGGTCTGAATCCCGTCTGGATCCGTCGGTCCATGGGCGGGGCCGGGTGGTGCCGCCGATAGTTCTCGCATCCGAATGAGCCGGAAGCGGGAACCATGCAGACGATCTCACCGACGGCACCGCACGGCGCCGATGCGGTCGCGCTCGCGCCGCTGACCGAATGGCTGAACCTCAGCCTCGGTCGCTGCCTGCTGCGCCGGATCGGCCCGGGCGTCCCGGCCGGCGTGCCGGGATGGTCCGTCGCGCCCAGCGAGGCCCTGCACCTGCTGGGGTTCGGCGCCGGCGGGGCCGGCACCGAGGCGGCCGGCGTGCGTCAGCGCCTGAGCGCGGCCGACGAGGCGCTGGCCGAATCCCGCACGACGCTGCCGCGGCCGCTCGCCCGGCTCGCTGAGCAGTTCAGTCTGACCGGCCTCGAGCTGCGCCTGCTCTGCCTGGTCCTGGCGCCCGAGCTGGACGGCCGGTACGGCCTGGCCGTCGGGGTGTTGCAGGACGACCTGACCCGGCGGCGCCCCGGCCTCACCCTGCTGGCCGAGCTGATGTCGCACACGGAGGTCAGTGCCTGGGACCTGCGGCGTACGGTCCACGCCGCCGGCTCGGTGGCGTCGGCGGGACTGGTGCGGGTGGCCGAGCCGGATGCCCCGCCGGTCGACGCGGGCTACGCGCCCACCGGCTCGGTCGTCGCCCACCTGGTGGCCGCCTCGATCGAGCAGGCGGTCGCCGCGACGGGGGCCGTGCTGTGCCGGCCGAGGCCGGCGGACGAACCCCCGCTCTCGGCGGCGGAGACCGAGCTGGCGGGACGGCTCCGGCGCCCCGCGATGCTGCATCTGACCGGCGGTGACTCCGGGCAGGGCTGGTTTCGGCGGCTGGCCTCGGCGTCCGGGGTGCCCCTGGTGATCGGCGACCTCGAGCAGGTGGACGCCGGCCCGGCCCGGGTCGCGGCGGCCGCCGACTGGGCCGTGCTCAGCCGGCTGGCCGGCAGCGGGCTGCTCGTCCTCGGACTCGACGGGCTCGGCGCGGTCGAGCGGCGGCAGGTGACGGCGGGGCTGGTACGGGCGGCCCGGCACCTGCGGCTGGTGGCGACCGATGCGGCGTGGCCGGGTTCCGGCGTTCTGCTGCGGGCCCCGGCCGTCACGGTCGCCCAGCGTGCGGCCTGGTGGAGCAGCGCGGCCGCTCGCACCGGCGTCGCCCTCACCGACGAGGACATCCGGCGTCTGGCCGCCACCGCGCCGATCGAGCCGGAACACATGACCCGGAGCCTGGCCGCCGGTGGCGCCGATGTGGCGCTGGTCCAGCAGGCGGCCCGCGATGTCGCACCGGTCGCGCTGCCGCCCGGCGTGCGGCGGATCGTGCCGGCCTACGGGTGGGACGACATCGTGCTGGCCGAGTCCCGTAAGGATCTGCTGCGAGCCATTCCGCTGCACGTTCTGCACGCCGGACGGGTCCTGCAGGAGTGGGGCTTCGCCGGCCGGATGCCGTACGGACAGGGCGTCGCCGCACTGTTCAGCGGCCCGAGCGGCACCGGCAAGACGATGGCGGCCCAGATCGTCGCCGGCGACCTCGGCGTCGAGCTCCTGCAGGTGGACCTGTCGAAGACGGTCTCGAAATACATCGGCGAGACCGAGAAGAACCTCGAGCGGACGTTCGAGGCCGCCGAGCGGTCCGGCGCCGTGCTGCTCTTCGACGAGGCCGACGCGATCTTCGGCAAGCGCACCGAGATCAAGGACGCCCACGACCGGCACGCCAACGTCGAGGTGGCCTACCTGCTCCAGCGCATGGAGTCCTTCCGCGGCCTGGCCGTGCTGACCACCAACGTGAAGCAGAACATCGACGATGCTTTCGTCCGGCGGTTGCGCTTCGTCGTCACCTTCGCGCTGCCGGACGCCGCCGAGCGTGAGCGCATCTGGCGGCGGGCGTTCCCCGCCGGCGCGCCGCTGGCGGCGGACGCCACGATCGCCGGTCTGGCCGCGCGCCTGCAGATTCCCGGCGGCAGCATCCAGAACATCGCCCTGCACGCCGCCTTCCTCGCCGCCGCCGAGGGCGGCCGGATCGAGGCCGGGCACGTGCTGACCGCGGCCCGGCGCGAACTCACCAAGGTCGGCATGCTGGCCGCCGAACGCGGGCTGGCCGACGACGAGCTGGTGGCATCGTGACCGCGGAAGCCATCTTCGACGTGACCGCCGTCCTGGGGGCGCGGCTGGCGGCCGCCGTCGGCGGGCCGGTCTACGTCGGGCCGCCCAACGCCGAGGACGTCGGCGAGCGGACGCTGTGCCTGTTCCTGTTCCACATCGTCGTCAACCAGGCGATGCGCAACGACCGGCACTACGTGGCCCGCTCCGCCGATCCCGGCGAGCCGCTGGCCGAGGCGGACGCTCTTCCGCTGGACCTGCGGTTCCTGCTCAGCGTGTTCCGCTCGGCCGGCGCGGGGAACGGCGGCGTGGCCGACCCGGACGAACTGCTCACGCTGGGCCGGGCCGTCCGGGCCCTGCACGAGCGGCCCTTCGTCGAGCTGCCCGGCCAGTACGCCCGGGTGACCCCCGAGCCGTACCCGATGGAGGAGATGAGCCGCGTGTGGGGCCTGTTCCCGCAGACCTCGTACCGGACCTCCATGGTCTACCTGGTGAGCCCGGTCGCCGTGACGGCGGTCCCGGTCACCGCCGGTGCGCCGGTCGTGCACCGCACCGACCGGCCGGGCCGTCTCCTCGACGCGCCGGTGGAGTCGTGATGCGGCCGCCCATCGCCTTCGAGCCCGACCGGACCGACGCGGTCAGCGCCGTGCTGATCCCGATGGACGGCATCACGCGCCGGATCGTGCGGAGCGGGGTCGACGCCCAGCTCTGGGACCGGGAGTGGGACAGAGCCCGGCCGAACCGTCTGATCCGCAACCTCAGCGGCCACCTCGTGCTGGTCAACGTGCCGCCCGGCCCGGACCTGACGTTCCGGATCACCGCCGACCGGGCCGGTTACCGGGGGCCGGTGTTCGTCACCTACAACCCGGCGGGAGACGGCCTCCGCCGGGTGGTGCCGCTGGAGCGGCGGCCCGACGCCTCGTACGGCGACGTCGCGACCCTGGTCCGGGGGACGGTGGGCCGCCCGGACGCGCGGGCGCCGGTGCCGGGCCTCACGGTGAGCGCGCGCCTTCCGTCCCCGCGTGCCGGTCATCAGTTCCCGGCCACCACCGACGCGAACGGCGACTTCGCCCTGGCCGTCGGCATCCGGACGATCGGCATCCCCGAGCCCGGCCCGGTCACCGCGACGCTGCGCTTCGCCAAGGCCGGGCTGCCGGCGCGCGAGCTGAACGTGAACCTCGAGCACGGCCGGGTGCACGTGTTCTCGGCGGTCATCGATCTGGACGGCGCCGACCGTCCCCCGTTCGTCCACGAAACGCCCTGAGGAGAGGAGCACGCGGCCGTGAGCGATTCCGAAGTGTCCGCCGGCGGCGGCACCGGATCACCGGCGGGAGCAGCACCGCCCCCCGAGCCGGATCCGATCGACAAGGAGATCGACAAGTACGCGCGGGAGACCGCGGAGGCGCGGGCGGCCAAGGAGCTCGCCGACAGCAAGTTCGCCGACAAACAGAACCGGCTGACCGCCCTGCGAGGGGCGAAGAACGACCTGGACGCGAACCAGAAGGCGTACGAGGACGCGCACGACAAGCTCGAGCGCGAGCAGGAGGACTACGAGGAGTTCTACCAGTCCGAGAAGGCGAGCCTGGAGAAGCTGCTCGGCCCGCTGGCCGGCAGGGTGAAGACGGAGTCCGAGGCCTTCAAAGCCAAGCAGGCCGAGCTCGACACGGGCGCCGAGGAAGCGGAGACCGCCCTGCGGAAGGCCGAGAAGACCCGCGACGACGCGAAAGCCGACGTCAAGGACAAGACCGCGCGCGTCACCGAGTACAAGAAGCTGGCCGCGACGATCACCGCCCGGATGGGCGTCCTCAAGACCCGGTACGACGAGATCACCAAGGAGCGCGACGCGGGCAAGTACGCGGTCGCGTACTGGCTGTTGGCCCATCGCGGGGACTACCTCGCGGCCCTGCGGGCCGAACCGAAGATCATCGACCCCGGCGAGTTGCCGCGCGCGCTGGTCACGGCGCTCGACGCGCAGGCGACGGCGGAGAAGACCCTGGCCGACGACGAGGCGAAGGTCGTCGAACTGCGGGCCGCCCTGGCCCAGGCCGTCAAGGACCGCGACGAGCACCGGGCCAAGGGCGAGGCCGCGCTGCGCAAGAAGCTGGAGACGCTGCCACCGGCCGGTGACGCGACACGAGGAGCGGTGAGCCATGCCTGAGTACCTGGCGCCCGGCGTCTACATCGAGGAGATCGAGCGCGGCCCGAAGCCCATCGAGGGGGTGGCCACGAGCACGGCGGCCTTCCTCGGTGAGACCGAGCGTGGTCCGCTGCTGCCGCGCCTGGTGACGAGCTACGGCGAATACCTGCGGCTCTACGGCGACATCTTCGCCGCCGACCGCTACATGCCGTACGCCGTGAAGACGTTCTTCGACAACGGCGGCATCCGCTGCTACGTCACCCGGATCGTCGGCGAGGGCGCGCAGCCGCCGGCCGTCGAACTGTCCGGACTGACGATCACCGCGCTCGGCCCCGGCGCCGCGTACCGCCAGGTCTGGGCCCGGATCCTCCCGGGCAGCACGCGCGGCGCGAACGGCGAGCCGGTCGGATTCCGGCTGCGACTCGACTACTGGGCCAACCCGGCGCACGTGCCGGACGACGCGGCCGGCATCGACACCGCGCAGCCGCTGCCCACGTGGTCGGAGGACTTCGACGACCTGAGCGTCGATCCGGCCTCACCCGCCTACTTCGGGAAGCGGATCAACAACTTCAACTCGGTGCTGGTCGAGGTGACCGGCGACGAGGGCATCCCGCTGCCCGCCGAGGGCGCCGCGCGGCTCGACGGCACCGAGGACGGCGGCGCGGTCACCTCCGCCAGCTATGAGGGAAGCCCCGACCTGCGCCGGCCGACCGGTCTGGCCGCACTCGATCTCGACCAGTTCCGGTCGGTGGCGATCGTCTACGCGCCCGGATGCGACTACACGACCGCTCAGGCCGTCGTCCGGCACTGCGAACGCAACCGCTACCGCTTCGCGGTCGTCGACTCCGAGCCGAACCAGGCCAACGCGGCCGGCATCTCGCCCCGCGACATCGTCACCGACACCAAGTACGGCGCCTTCTACTACCCGTGGATCTATGTCAGCGACCCGCGCAGCGGCACCCGCAAGAAGATCCCGCCGGGCGGCGCGGTCTGCGGCATCTACGCGCTGACCGACACCAACCGCGGCGTCTTCAAGGCGCCGGCCAACGAGGTCGTCGCCGGCGCCATCGACCTCGAGTACGAGATCAACCAGGCGACTCAGGGCGTGCTCAACCCGAACGGCGTCAACGCCCTGCGGCGGTTCCCCGGCCGCGGCATCCGGGTCTGGGGAGCGCGGACCATGTCGAGCGACCCGCTGTGGAAGTACGTCAGCGTCCGGCGGCTGTTCATCTTCCTCGAGGCGTCGATCTACAACTCCACCCAGTGGGTCGTCTTCGAACCCAACGACACGAGGCTGTGGGCCCGCGTCAAGCAGACCGTCACCCTGTTCCTCCGGACGCAGTGGCGCGAGGGCGCCCTGTTCGGCGTCAAGGAGGAAGAGGCGTTCTCGGTGGCCGTCGGCCCGGAGACGATGACCGAGGACGACCGGCGCAGCGGCCGGCTGATCATCGAGATCGGCGTGGCTCCGGTGCATCCCGCGGAGTTCGTCGTGTTCCGGATCTTCCAGAAGACGCAGGAGGCGAAGTCGTGACCCGCCCGGACCCGCTCCGCAACTTCCGATTCCGCCTGGAGATCGACAACATCGACCAGGCCGGGTTCGCCGAGGCCACAGTCGGCGAATCGACCACCGAGCCGATCGAGTACCGGGAGGGCGACGAGATCCCGACCGTCCGCAAGCTCAGCAGCCTGACCAAGTACGGCAACGTCACGCTCAAGTGGGGCATCACGGAGTCGATGGCCCTGTCCGAGTGGTACCGGGAGGTCACCGAGGGCGCCACGCTCCTCGAACAGATCCGCAAGAACGTCGTCGTCCGGGTGCAGGACGAGGCCGGACAGGACAGGGCGACGTGGGAGATCACCCGGGCCTGGCCGTCCAAGTACACCCCGAGCCCCTTGAACGGCACCGGCAACGAGGTCGCCATCGACACCCTCGAGCTGTCCAACGAGGGCATCCGGCGGACCCAGTAGGAGGAGCCACAGATGTTCGCCACCGAAGTGAATTTCACGCTGCCGAAGGGCTACCTCGACCAGGACGGCGTCCTGCACACCGAGGGCGTGATGCGGCTGGCCACCGCCGCCGACGAGATCCTGCCGCTGCGCGACCCGCGGGTGCAGCAGAACCCCGCCTACCTGACGGTCATCGTGCTGGCCCGGGTCATCACCCGGCTCGGCTCGCTGCCGGACGTCAACACCAAGGTGGTCGAGGGCCTGTTCGCGGGGGACCTGAACCACCTTCAGAAGCTCTACGAACGGCTCAACGCCGAGGAGGACGCGCTGGTGGGGGAACCGGCATGAGGGCCTATCCGGTGGACCAGCTCTACCAGGAGATGGCCTTCATCGCCTACCACTTCCACTGGTCGCGCGACGAGCTGATGGCGCTGGAGCACCGCGAGCGGCGGCGCTGGTGCGAGGAGATCTCGCAGATCAACCGGGAGCTCGACGGGGCGCCCGGCAACCCGTTCGAGATCGCCTGAGGGAGGTGACCGATGACCCGTACCGATCCGTTC
This sequence comes from Actinoplanes sp. NPDC048796, assembly GCF_040650035.1. Classification (NCBI taxonomy): domain Bacteria; kingdom Bacillati; phylum Actinomycetota; class Actinomycetes; order Micromonosporales; family Micromonosporaceae; genus Actinoplanes; species Actinoplanes sp. NPDC048796. The sequence goes on from NZ_JBEZGO010000004.1 coordinate 204,123, forward strand.
CGGGTCTTCCGCTTCGTCGTCGAGTTCGACGGCACGGTGGCCGGCGGGTTCCAGTCGGTGGCGGGCCTCGAACGGCGGACCGAGGTCGAGCCGTTCCGGGAGGGCGGCGTCAACGACTTCGAGCATCAGCTCGTGGTGAAGACGACCTACCCGGCGCTGGTGCTGAAGCGGGGCCTGACCGACACCCGGTTGTGGGACTGGCATCAGCAGGTGATCGCCGGGAACATCCGGCGCCGGGTCGTGTCGGTGCTCCTGATCGACACCGCCGGGCAGGAGGCGTGGCGCTGGATCTGCGTCGGCGCCTACCCGGCCAAGTGGACCGGCGCCGAGCTGGACGCCACCGCGGACGCCGTGGCGACCGAGACCGTCGAGCTCGTTCATCACGGGATCACCCGGCAATGAGACTCGGCCGCCTGCCGTCGCGCCCGGCGCCCATGGGGGGCCGCCGGGACGAGGCGTCGCCGCGCCGCTCGCCGATGGCCCATCGGCCGCTGGCGCTGGTGTTCCGGCGGCCGCCGGGGCCGGTGGGCCGGCCGTCGTTGCGCTCGGCCACTGGTACGCCGGTGAAGCTGACGTTGCGCCTGGCCCTGCGGCTGGAGTTTGCCGTCCGGCTGACCTCGGTGGTCCGGCGTGCGCGTGGCGCGCCTGTCCATCACCACACCCTCGTGCGGCCGGACGCGGCCGCCCGAACCGCGGCGCGCCTCCTGGCGGGACACGTGACCGCCTTTCCCGTGCCGGCACGGCTATCGGCATCGGCGCGGCCGCTCGCGTCAGTGCGGCCACCGGCGCCCCTCCTGTCCTCGGTCCCCTCGCCGGCGTCGATGCCCTCACCCGTGTTGATGCTCTCGTCGGCGTCGGTTCCCTTACCCGCGTCGGTGCGCTCCGCGGCGTTCGCGCGACCGTCGGCGTTGCTGCGGCTGGCATCAGCGCCCGCATCGGCATCAGCACCCCAGTCGGCGTCAGCGCCGCTATGGGCATCAGCACCCCCATCGGCGTCAGCGCCGCAGTGGGCATCAGCACCCCCATCGGCGTCAGCGCCGCTATGGGCATCAGCACCCCCATCGGCATCAGCGCCGCTGTGGGCATCAGCGCCCCTACCAGCATCAGCGCCTCTACCGGCCCCGACGCCGCCGACCGCGTCACCCGTATTCATGCGGCGGCCGGCATCAGCGCCGCCACCGGCGCCAACGGGGCCACCCACCGCGACGCCGGCCTTCGCGGCGACGGCGCCCGCGCCGGAACGGCGGGCGACGCCGTGGAGGAGTGCGGTTCCGGTGCCGCCACGGGCGAACCGCCGTGCGGAGACGGCCGGCCGCCGCCCGGATCGGATAGGACACCCCTACGTCTCCGGCGCCCGGCGAGATCACGGCCTCCGCTACGCCGTCGTACCGGCGCGTGTGCCGCGGCCCCGGCCGGCATCCCCGGCCGCGCCGGTCTTCCGTACCGGCTCCGCCGCTCTCCGGCCGGACGCCGTCCGGGCCCCGGTCCCGCTCGTCCTGGCCGGCGCCGCGACCCCGCGCCCGGCCGAGGCGGCACCCGGACCGGCGCGCCGCCCCGTCGATCGCGTGCACCGTCGAACGACCGAGCCCGCGGCGGGGCGTGACCCCGTACGGCAAGCGAACCCGCACCGGACGACGACAGCGTCACCACCGCCCTCGCCGCCCCTCGACCTCGACGGGCTCGGGCGTGACCTGTGGCGGCGCTTCGAGAGGCAGATCCGGATCGAGCGGGAACGCAGCGGGCGGGGGTGACGGCGATGGCACAGGAACTGGCGAAGGCGACCGTGACCCCGCTCGACGGCCGGGGCGCCGGAACGGCCATCGACGTGCTGTTCAACCCGGCCGAGTACAACGTCGAATACTCGGCCAGCTTCCAGGAGACGGCGCCGCCCGGTCTCTCCAGCCCGATCCTCCAGTTCGTCAACGGCAACGCCCAGGTGCTGACCATGGACCTGCTGTTCGACACCTACACCGACGGTGGCGGCCGGAACGTGGCCGAGCTGACCTCGTCGTTCACCGACCTGGTGGCGATCGACGGCTCGCTGCACGCGCCCCGCCGGGTGGAGTTCCGCTGGGCTTGGTTCCACTTCGTCGCGGTCGTCGAGAAGATCTCGCAGCGGTTCACCATGTTCCGCTCCGACGGTACGCCGGTGCGGGCCACGCTCTCGGTCACCTTCCGGCAGTACCAGACCATCGCGGAACAGCTCGAGAACCCGCGGCGCAACTCGGCCGACAAGACCAAACGGCGGGTCCTGGAATCGCACGACAGCGTCTGGCTGATGGCCGCCCGGGAGTACGGCGAGCCCCGGTACTGGCGGCTGATCGCCCAGGCCAACGACATCGAGGACCCGCGGCGCATCGAACCGGGCCGGGTGCTGGTGCTCCCGCCGATCCCGGCCGGCGAGCGAGGGGAGGCCGGCGATGGACCTCGTCGCCCTTGAGGAGCGGCACGGCGGCTTCTACGTGCCCACCTTCACCGTGAAGGTGGGCGGCGAGGACATGCTGCGTGACCTGTTCCTGGCGGTCTCGTCGGTCAGCGTGGACCTGAAGGAGCGCAAGGCCGGCCACTTCGCCTTCACCGTCGTCAACGCCTTCGACTGGAGCACCGGCCAGTTCGCCGCCACCCGCCGGCGCGAGCGCGTCGACCTGCTCGAGCTGTTCGCGTTCGGCAGCACCGTCGAGATCGCGCTCGGCTACGGCGATCCGTCGAAGCTGACGCCGATGCTGACCGGGGTGATCACCGAGATCACCACCGACTTCGGCGCCGGCGCCGCGCCGGAACTGTCGATCAGCGGGTACGACGACCTTTACCCGCTCACCGTCGGCAAACGGTCCCAGCACTGGGAGAACGAGCCGGACAGTACGGCCGTGCGCGACATCGTGGCCGCGTTGCCGGGCGTCGACGCCGATGTCCGGGTGACCAGTCCGGTCAAGGCCCGCGTCGATCAGAACAACGAGACCGATCTGGCCTTCATCGACAAGCTCGCCGAACGCAACCCCTCGGTCACCTTCTACGAGCGGGACCGGACCCTCTATTTCGGTCCCCGGCGCCACGACACCACGCAGGGCGTCGAACTGGCCTGGGGCCGGGGGCTGCTGAGCTTCCGGCCCGCGGTGAACCTGGCCCGGCAGATCTCCGAGGTCCGGGTGCACGGCTGGTCGGTCGCCGACGGCCGGGTGATCACCGGGCGGGCCCGGCGAGGGGACGAGTCGGGGCGGGACACCCGGGGCCGCAGCGGCGCCGACCGGGTGTTCACCGCCCTGGCCGCCGACAAGGTGCTCAACGTGCGGGCGGCCGTCCGTGACCAGGCCGAGGCCGATGCCCGGGCCCGGGCGATCCTCGACGAGCGGGCGCGGCAGTTCGTCGAGGGCGAGGGCGAGTCGATCGGGCTGCCCGAGCTTCGGCCGGACACCAACGTCACGATCACCGGGCTCGGTCCGGCCTTCAGCAAGCCCTACTACGTCTCGGAAGCGACCCATCGCATCGACGGTGGCGGATACCGGACGTCGTTCACGATCGAGGAGCCGACGCTCTGATGGACAGCAGCCTGTGGCAGCGGACCGGCGACGAGTCCGGTGGTGTCCTCACCGGCCTGGCGGTCGGCGAGGTGACCGACAACAAGGACCCGCAGAACCTGGCCCGCGTACGGGTGCGGCTGCCCTGGCACGAAGCCGGCGACAACAGCTTCTGGGCTCGCCTCGCCATGCCGATGGCGGGCGGCGGCCGGGGCCTCTACTTCCTGCCCGAGGTCGGCGACGAGGTGCTGGTGGCGGCCGAGAGCAGCGACCCCGGGCACCTGTACGTCCTGGGGGTCCTGTGGAACGGCCGGCAGGCGCCGCCGGCCGACAACAGCGACGGGGCCAACAACACGCGGTTGCTGAAGAGCCGGTCGGGCCACACGGTCCGCTTCAACGACGACAGCGCGGCGCCGGAGATCGAGGTGAGGCTGGCCGACGGCAAGCGGGTGATGCTCGACAAGGACGGCATCACGATCGACGACGCGAACAAGAACGTCGTCAAGCTGACCGGCTCGGGCGGGGCGATCGAGATCAGCGCCACCCAGCAGATCACGGTCAAGGCGCCGACGGTCTCGATCGAGGCGAGCGGCTCCCTGAGCGTGAAGTCCTCCGGGACCTTGACGCTCAAAGGCTCGATAGTCCAGATCAACTGAAGGGTCGGCGAACATGGGACAGCCAGCCGCGCGGGTGGCCGACACGACCAGCCACGGCACACCGCTCAGCCCCGGACCGGGCTGCCCGACCGTCCTGATCGGCGGGAAGCCGGCCTGGCGGATCGGTTCCGACACCCACACCTGCCCGCTCTCGGACGGCCCGAAGCCGCACGTCGGCGGGGTGGTGGCGAGGGGCAGCACCACCGTGCTGATCGGCGGGCTGCCCGCGGCCCGGCAGGGCGACCAGGTGATCGAGATCGGGCCGCCGAACGCGATCGCCCTGGGCGACCCGACCGTGCTGATCGGCTGACGCGATGGCACGCGACGACGCGGGACTGGGCCGGGAGTTCCTCGGCACCGGCTGGGCGACGCCGGTGACCATCGCGCCGGACACCGGCCTGATCGCGCTCGTGTCGTACGAGAAGGACATCCAGCAGTCGATCCGGATCGTCCTGAGCACCGCCAAGGGCGAGCGGGTGATGCGGCCCGGCTTCGGTTGCGGCATCCACGACATGCCGTTCGCCGTCGTCACGGCCCGGCTCATCGGCGAGATCGAGACGTCGGTGCGCGACGCCTTGCGTACCTACGAGGCCCGCATCGAGGTGCGCCGGGTCAGCGTCGACAGCACCCGGGTGAGCCTGGGGCGTCTCGACATCAGCGTCGACTACGAGATCCGGGCCACCAACCAGCCGGACAACTACGTGTACCCCTTCTACTTCCAGGAATCGGCGAGCCGGTGAACGCGAACTTCAACCTTCAGGCCGGCGCCCACCCGGGCACGGACGCCCGCCGGGCGGCGGCCCTGCGCGCGTACCTGCGCCGGCTGGCACCGGCGCTGACCCCGGACTGGGCGCCCAGCGGCGGCGGCGATGACGTCGGGTCGGCCCTGCTGGAGATCGCAGCCCGGCTGGGCGAGGAGACGACCCGGCGGCTCGACCACACGGCGCGGCGCGACGCCATGGCCTTCTTCGAGTTCCTGGGCCTGCCGCCGGCCCCGCCCCGGGCCGCCGAAGGCGTGCTCGCCCTGACTCTCGCCGAGGATGCCGCCGCGGCCGTGGTCGCGCCGGCCCGCACCCGGGCGGTGGCGGGCGAGGTCACCTTCGAGACCCGCGACGCTCTGCGCGTGGTGCCGGGCCGGATCGCCGACCTGATCGCCGTGGATCCGTCCCGGGACCGGATCGAGGTGGCGCCGGCCCAGGCCCGATCGCTGGAGCCGCCGACCGGGCCGCTCGCTCACCGGGTGGTCACCTTCGCCGGTCCGGGCAGCCGGACCCTGCAGGTCAGCCCGGTCGCCGGCCTGGCCGCGGGTGACCTGCTGCGGATCGGGACGGCGGCCCACCGGATCGCCGCGGCCGGTCCGGACGGCCTCGTCACGCTGCTCGATCCGCTGGAGGACGCGGTGGCCGCGGACGCCGTGGTCACCCGGATCGGGTCGTTCGAGGCGTTCGGCCTGCGGGACCTTCAGAACCACGCGTTCCTGGTCGGGCACAAGGACCTGTTCAAGCTGGAGCAGCGGGCCGAGATCGCGCTGTCTCTCGCCCCGGCCGGCCTGGCCCGCCAGCTCAGCCGGCTGGACATCGACTATGCGCTGTTCGGCACGCGCGGCGGTGTGCGGGGCTGGCACGATCTGGACCCGCTCGGCGTGCACGGCGACGAGATCCGCCTGGCCAAGTCCTGGGCCGGCGCGGCCGACGAGGTGGAGGTCGGCGGCCGGAAGAACCGCTGGGTCCGGGCCCGGTTGCGCTCGCCGATCGCGGGCCGGGCCGGACTCACCTCCCGGGCGTCACAGGTCCGCCTCGGTGTCGCCTCGCTGCCCGGCGACGCGCCACCCGGCCAGCCGCCGACGATCGTCCGCGCCGCGCACAACGGCACCCCGCTCTCCACCGCCGGACGGTTCTTCCCGTTCGGTCCCGAGCCGTTGCGCTTCGACACCTTCGCGCTCGCGGCCCCGGAGGCGCTCTCCAAGAAGGACGCCGACGTGACGATCGAGGTCTCCCTCTCCGACGCGTCGCTGGCCTGTTTCGACATCGCCGCCACCACCGACGCCGCGACTCTCGGCGGGTACGGGACCGGCCGCAACGGCTACCTCGAGATCCTGGCGCTCGACGAGGCCCGGGGCTTCCGCTGGCAGGAGATGGTGGCGGTGGACGACAAGGGCCGGCGGGTGCTGCTGACCGGGCCGGCGACCGGCGTCGGCCTGCCCGGTCAGGGCGTCGACCTGGTCGTGGCCGGCGAGAAGGACAGCGGCCTGTGGGCCGGCCGGATCCGGCGGGCCACGGGTTCCACGCCGGCGGAACTCGAGGCGGGTGGGTGGCGGACGCTGCCCGCGCTGAACCCGAAGGCGCCGTCGGCCCGCCCGGCCGTGCTGCCCGCGCCGGCGGGCGCCGTCGGGGTGACAGCGGTCCTGGCCGACGTGGCCGGCGGGGTGCTCCACGCGCTCAAGGTCGACGACCAGGGGCGCCCGGACCCGAGCGGCTGGCAGCCGATCCGGGGCGAGGACGGCCCGATTCTCGGCGACCAGTGGCAGATCGTGGCGGTGCAGGGCGCCCAGTGGCCCCGGCGCCCGGACGACGCCCGCTTCGAACTCGTCGTGGTCGACGGCAAGGGCGCGATCTGGCTGGGATCCGTCGCGATGCTCAGCATCTTCTGGCAACTGGTTCCGCGGTGGCACCGCTTCGACGACGTCGATCCCGCCGCCCTCGACGTCCGGCCCGCGGTCACCCGCTTCGGCGGCGACGGCGATCTCTGGGTCGGCTACGCCGACGCCGGCGAGCGGCGGCTGCGCGGCCTGGTGCATACGGACCACGAGACCCGCGCCGAATTGTCCGGTCACCGGGTGGCGCCGGGACCGTTGCACGCCAACCCCACGGTGCCCGGCGTCGGCGGGCGCCCGGTGACTGTCGGCCGTGCCGTGTCACCGCACGAGGCCTCGATCTGGCTGGGCGAGGAGGAACTGCTCGCCGTGCCGCTGACCGGCGAGACGCCGGACGCCCGCCCTCAGCTGCTGCGGCCGGCCGCCGGGAAACCGCCCGAGCTGGCCGTCACCGGGGTGGGCGAGCGTCTCTTCCGGACCGCGCTCGACCTTCCCCTGGTCGAGGTCGAGCTGCACGACGCCGTCGAGTTGGCGAGTCCCCTGGTCGCGCACCATGTGGAGGTCATCGCCGGGCCGGCCGCGCCCACGCTGGTGCCGCTGCCCGCCGCCAGCCGCCGGATCAAGCAGGGCGATCGGCGCCTCTATCAGATCGACCACCCGCTCGATGTCGGTACGACCCTGAACTTCCTGCGCCTGCCGCACCCCAACGCCCGCCCGTACACCGCTACCTTCCCGGACGCGGACAACCGGTTCGTGCTGCGGTTGGATGCGAACGACCGGACGGTCGTCCGCCCGGCCACGACGCGCCTGATCATCGGTGACGCCAGCTATCCGATCGTCGGCGCCGACGCTCGGGTGGTGACCCTCGGCGTCGCCGTGCCCGGCCTCGAGCCGTCCGTCGGTTACCGCCCGGCGGAACTGCTGGGCACCGTCGAGGTGGCCGACATCCACCTGCGGACGCTCGCCGAACTGCGTACCCCGACATCGATCGGCCCGGACACGACCTTGTTCTTCGGAGCGGCGGCCGGACCGGAATCCCAGCGGATCGAGCGGCGGCAGCCGGCCGGCGGATCGATCTGGGCCCAGCTGAGCCACCGGTGGGTCACCGCGCCACCCGACCGGGGCGTGGCCGCCCTGGCCGGCGGGCCGCCGCCCGACCCGCCGGTCTGGACCGAGAGCCGGTTCAACCGTGGCTACCAGAACCCCGAACTGTCCTGGGAGTACTTCGACGGTCAGGGCTGGCGAGCACTGGAGAAGCGCTTCATCGATCTCACCGGCAACCTGTCGACCAGCGGGACGATCACGTTCGGCGTGCCCGGAGACTTGGCCACGACCGACATCGGCGGCCAGGACGACTACTGGATCCGGGCCCGGCTCGTCGGCGGCGACTACGGACGGCCGAGATACGTCGTCAGCCGCGAGCAGGTGGGTGCGGTCGAGGAACAGACGGTGCGCGTCGACACGACCGGCCTGCACCCGCCCGAGATCCTGAGTGTCGAGGCCTCGTTCACGTTCGAGGACCGGGTCCCGCCGGAGGCGGTGCTCGTCGAGAACAACCTGGACGTGCGCGACGAGACCCAGGCCGCCGCCACCGCCGCGTTCACCCTCTTCGAGGGCGCGCTGGCCCTCGGCCCGGACGCCGCCGGCCGGGCGCTGTACGTCGGGTTGACCGCGCCCATCGGCCGTGGCGTGGTGACGTTCCTGGCCGACGCCGCCGACCGGGACGGCGCCGGAACGCTGCGCGTCGATCAGCGCGCCGCCGACGGCTGGCGGCGCGTGGCCGTTGAGGACCGGACACGGGCGCTCCGCCGCCGCGGGACGATCACCATGTCGCTCGGCGCGGACCCCGTGCTCGTCCGCCTCTTCGGCCGCGAGCGGGTGTGGCTGCGGCTGCGGCCCGAGCCGGCGGACGCCGCCTGGCAGCCCGTGCTGCACCGGCTGCTGGTCAACGCCGTCGGCGTCACGCACGCCCGCACGGTGCTGAACGAGGTGGTGGGCTCCAGCCTCGGCGAGCCCGGGCTGACGCTCCAGCTGGCCGAGTCGCCGGTGCTGCCCGCGAGCGTCGAGCTGCGGATCCGGGAGGAGCTCGGCGACGAGGAGATCGCCACGCTCGCCGGGCAGCGGCCGGGCGAGCAGGTCGTCGTCACCGGCCTCGAGCGGCTGCCCGGATCCTGGGTGCTGTGGCGCCGGGTGGACAGTCTGATCGGGCTCGACGGCGGGGCCCGGGCGTACCTGCTGGACCCGGCGAGCGGCCGGTTGCGGTTCGGTGACGGGCGGGCCGGGCGGATCCCGCCGGCCGGCCGGGACAACGTTCGCTGTTTCAGCTACCAGCAGGGCGGCGGCGAGCAGGGCAACCTGCCGGCGTGGACGCAACTGCGGCTGACGTCGCCGGTGGAGGGCGTCGAGACGGTCCTCCTGCCGGTCGGGGCCGCCGGCGGTTTTCGCGCCCCGGCGGCGGATTCGCTGTTCGCCTCCGCGCCGGACCGGCTGCGCCACGCCGGCCAGGCGCTGAGCGTGGCCGACATCGAGGCCCTGGCGGTCACCTCGTCGTCCGAGGTGGTCCGGGCCCGGTGCTTCCACCCCCGCGGCCCGGGCGCGCCGATCCGGATCGTCATCGCCGTCCGGGACGGCACACCGACCCTGGCCCAGCGCGACGCCGTCGCGGCCGCGATCCGGGCCGCCGGCTGGGGCGGGCTGGCCCCGGACGAGCGCGGCATCGAGGTGCGGGGGCCGGTGTGGATCCGCGTCACCGTCGACGCGCACCTGGTCGCCCCCGCCGACCGGCTGGCCGAGGTCGAGCAGCGCGCCAAGGAACTTCTGCGGGAGCCGATCGCGAACGCCGGATTCGGCCGATGGCCGACGGAGAGCGACCTGCTGCGCGCCCTGAGCCGGGCACCGGGCCTGGAGCGGGTCGAGAGCGTGGCGATCAGCGCCGCCGGCGGCGGCGTCCCGCGCCGGATGCCGGCGGACGGGCTGATCAGCGCCGGCGACGGCGACATCGGTGTGTCAGTCGTCCCCTCGGAGGTCACGCCATGAGCGACGTCGTCCCCGCGCTCGACACCATCGAGTTCGGCCAGCTGGTCGAACTCGCCCGCGGCGCCATCCCGCGGTACGCGCCGGATTGGACCGACCACAACCTGCACGATCCCGGGATGACGATCGTCGACCTGCTGGCCTGGATCGTCGACCAGCAGGTCTACCGCACCGGGCGGGTCGGTGGCCGGCATCGCCGCGCCTTCGCCGCGCTGCTCGGCCGGCGACCCGAAGGCCCAGCGCCGGCACGCGGGCTGATCTGGCCGGCCCGGCCGGTCCGTACGGGAACCTTCCTTCCGCCCGGCTCGGCGATGACCTGCGGCCCGCACCGGGACCTGCGCTTCGCTCTCGACCGCCCGGAGGCGCTCTACCTGCCGCCGGTGACGCTGACCCGGATCACCGGCGACGGCGCGGTCCGCCACCTCGACTTCGACGGCCCGCTCGGCCCGCCGGCCGGGGGAGCGCAGATCGCGCTCGGGTTCGACGTGGTGCCGCCGCCGGGCCCCGCGGTGTCGGCCGAGCAGCCGTGGGCGCCGGTGCGTTACGCGTACCGGACCGCCGCGCACACCTGGGCCGGCCTCCCGGTCCGGTACGACGGCACGGCCGGGATGGCCAGGACCGGGGCCGTCGTGCTCGCGGTCCCGCCGGCGGCGGCCGCGACGACCCGGCTGCGGGTCTCGTTCGACTTCCCGCTGCTGCCGCGGATCGCCGGCATCTCGGTCAACGTGCTGCCCGTGGTCCAACGTGAGCACGTCCAGGGACTCCAGTTCACCTCGGCCGGCACCGGGCAGCCCGACCAGGTGGTCGACCTCGACACCGACGGTCTGCTTCCCGAGCCGGCCCTGACGATCGAGGTCGACGGGGAGCCCTGGCAGGAGCGCGGCGACTTCTCCCGATCGGGCCCGCGGGATCCGCACTACGTGGTGGAGCCGGGCCGGATCCGGTTCGGCAACGGCGTGAACGGACGCCGGCCCCGGCCCGGGGCGCCGATCCAGCACACCGGATATGCCCGGACCGCCGGCGCCGAGGGCAATCTGCGCGCCGGCCTCACCTGGTCGGTGCCGGCGCTCGGCCCCGACGGCCGCGAATACGGCCGGAACCGGCAGGCGGTCGCGGGCGGGCGCGGCGCCGCCGGTGACCGGGAATCTGTGATCATGGCGCGGGACGCCGCCGTCGGCCGCGTCGCGGTGCTGACCGATGACGAACTGGCGGCGGCGGCGCGGAGCCTGCCCGGCATGGCCGTGGAACGGGCCGAAGTGATCGCCGGCTTCGACCACCGTCTGCCCGGCCGGCGCGTCGACGGCGTCCGGACCCTCGTGGTCGTGCCGCACGCGGCGCGCTACCTCGCCGAGGTCGCGGACCGCCTGGAGCCGCGGCGGGTCCTCGGGGAGCGGCTGGTCGTGCGGGGACCCGTCGTGGTGACCGTCGATCTGTGGCTCACCGTCACGCCCGAGCCCGGCGTCACCGCCGCCGACGCGGTCGCCGCCGCCGAGCGGGCGCTGGGCGATCGGCTGTCGCCCGCCCGTGCCCCCCTGGGGCGCGGGCTGACCGTGGCCGACGTACGGACGATCGCCGCCACGGCGCCCGGCGTGGCCGACGTTCCCGGCGTGCGGATGGCGCCCGAGCCGCGGACGGTCCGGCCCGACGCGATGGTCGTGGCGGGCCGGATCCGGGTCACGCCGGCCGGAGGTGGGCGATGACCCTTCTCGAGCAACGGAGCTACGACTTCCGAACGGCCGGCCAGTGGGCGGCCGGGGTCCGGCACGGCCTCGCCCTGACCGGGGACCGGCTCGTCGTGCCGGCTCGGCTGCGCGTCGAGCGGCAACCGGGACCGGCGATGCTCCCGGCCGTCGACCCGCGCGGCGATCCGCTGTGGCTGGAACGCCGCTCACGGGTCCTGATCCGCCGATCCCTGGAACAGGGCGTGCTGCACGGTGCCGGCCCGGCCCGGCTCATGGTGGCCGGCCGGTCGGTCATCTGGGTGCTCGCCTCCTCCGGCGTTCTCGACCGCTACGACGCGTACACCCGGCAACCGCTCAGCCCGGTGCCGCCGCGAGCCGGTTGGCGGATCTCGGACGCGGCCGGCGACGGCGCCGACGGGCTGTGGCTCGCCGAGACGGACGGATCCGGCCGGTGGCGGCTGCGGCACGCCGATTGCTGCGGCTTCACCTGCCGTACGCCGATCGCCGTGACCGGCCTCGAAGCCCGTCGGCTGGCGGTCACCGCCGGCGGGACACGGCTCGTCGTGATCGACCCCGCCACCGCCGGCACCGCGGTCGTCATCGACGCGGAGACCGGGCAGGCGGCCGGGACGATCGGACTCGACGCGGCCCACCGGAACCGGCCCGTCCTGCTCACGGCGGCGCCGGGCAACGGCGTCGTCCTGCTCAGCTTCTCCGAGCAGGACGAGACCGCCCTGTACGAGCGGATCGACGTGGTCGACGGCGACGTCGAGGACCACCAGCGGCTCCGGGTGCCCCGCTCGCTCGGCCGGCCCACGGCCCTGGCCGGCGCGCTCGTCGGCGGCAGTCGCGGCAACGGGCGGATCGTGGCCGGGGACAGCGCGGACGACGACCGCCGGTCGACCTTCATCACCCCCGCCCTCATCTCGCCCGAAGGCCCGCACTCGGGCTGGAACCGCGCGGAACTCGACCTGAGCCTGCCGTCCGGCACCGCGGCCGAGGTGACCTGGGCCTCGACCGGCAACGCGATGCTCATCGAACGGGCCGGCCGGCTGATCGACGGCCCGGCCACCGCCGGCCTCGCCGACGAGTTGGACCAGTTGCTGCCGTGGCGCACCGAGCAGGCGGTCCGCTACCGCGGTACCGGGGACGGCGCCGTCGAGCACCTGGCCGCCCTGCTCGACGGCGTGGCCGAGACCACGCTGTGGCTGCGGATCCGGTTGGACACTCCGGCGGGCCGCACCCCGCCGCAGATGTCCCGGCTGCGCGTCCGCTACCCCGCGGTGTCCTACCTCGACCATCTGCCCGCCTTCTACCGGGAGGATCCGCGGTCCGCGCCGGAACTGCGGCGGATCCTGGCGCCGTACGAAATGCTGTTCGACGGACTCGACGAGACGCTGGCCGGGCTCGCGCAGCGTCTCGACCCGGGCACCGCCCCCGACGAGTGGACCGGATACCTGCTCAGCTGGCTCGGATTCCCGCCACTGAACGACCTCCCGGCGGACCGCCGGCGCGACCTGCTGGCCCACGCCGGGGACATCCTCGGCCGCCGCGGTACCCAGCGGGGGCTCGAGCTGATGCTCGACGTGGTGACCGAGGGCCGGGCCACGGTGACCGACACGGCCGGTGGGCCGTCGGCCTGGTTCCTCGGCGCCTCGGCCCGCCTCGGCCGCGACACGAGGGCCCTGGCCCAGCGGCCGGCTTCGGCCCGGGCCGGCGCCATGGTCCTGGGCCGGACGCCGCTGGGCCGGGGATGCCCGGACCCCGCGCTCATGCTGGCCCAGCGGGCCGGCGTCGTCACCATCCGCCTGGACCTCGACGCCGCGCGCCAGTCGCTCCTGGCCCCGATCATCGACCGGCTGCTGCCCTTCTTCGTGCCCGCGCACTGCCGGGTGCGACTCGTCTACTCCGGCGCCGCCTGGACCGACCGCCGGCCGGACGTGGACTTCCGGCTCGACGAATCCGAACTCCACAGCGACGGCCACTGGCGGTTGGGCGCCACCACCCGGCTCGGCCGCTGGCCGCTACCCGAACCGGCCCGGCGCCCCGCCGTGCTCGACCAAGGCCCCCTGCTGGGCAGCGGACCGCGATTGCAATGACGAAAGGACGATCGATGGACACGAAACCATGGTCGGTCCGGCCCAGCTTCGCCCCCCGGCAGATGCTGACGGCGAAGCAGCTCAACGCCGGCCTCGAGGACGAGATGCGCCGGCAGCAGCTGCTGAACCGGGCGATACACGGCTACGGCGTGGTCGCCGGGTACGGGCCGTCCGTCAACGACAGGGCTCAGCTCGACCTCACCGACGGCCTGGCCCTCGACCGGCACGGGCGGATGCTCTACTGGGAAGGCGGATGCGTCCGGATCGACGACCTCGTCGGCCCGCCGCCGGACCGCGAGGGCGACTACACGCTCGTCGCGCATTTCGCCTGCCGGCCACCGCTGCACGACGGTTGCCGCATCTTCCCCGGCGACCGGGCACAGTGGTCGCTCGAGGGCGTGGTCTTCTCCCTGCGATACGGGTGTCACGACGTCGACCGGGGCTGCCCGGAACACCCGATCGGTTCCTGCGTCGGCCATGACGAGTACATGTGCCGGCGTACCGGATCAATTCCCGGAGACGACGAGCACACCGTGCCGATCAGCGAGGACGTGGAGTGGCTGTCCGCCCGGCCGGGGGAGCTCTGCCCCACCGACGAGGGCCATTGGACGTACGACCCGGACCCGCTCGTCGCCGTTCCCCTGGCCCGCGTGCGCGTCTGCGACCTGGCCAACCGGGAAGCCGGCGACCACGACCACACGGTGGCGCCGAAACAGGAATGCGAGCCGGAGTACGGGTTCTGCCGAACCGAGCCGAGCGCCTGCCCGGTACGCCCGCTGGTCTACCGCAACCCGTTGCTGTACGAGCTGGCGAAGTGCTGCGACGTGGCGGCGCCCCGGATCGCCTCCCTCTCCTGGCAGCCCTGGATCGACAAAGGGTGGGCCGAGGCCGTGCCGTGGAGCGAGTTCGAACCGCACATCCGGCGCGGCTTCGAGATCCGATTCACCCGGCCGGTGCTGGTGGCGACCCTGCACGAGGCCAGCGTCTACCTCGAAGCCGTCCGCCGCAACCGCGACGCCGACTACTCGATAGCCCGCCGCGTCCCGACCGCACTGCGGCGCGGCCGGGACAAGTGGACCGGGATCCAGCCGATCGACAGCGACGGCAAGCTGGCGTGGGGAGTACGGCTGGTCCCGACACCGAACTGGCAGGAAGCCGAGCTGCAGGGCGACGACTCGAACCTGTTCGGCGGCGCCCACTTCGAACTGACGATCCGCGGTCAGCTGGTGCGCGACCAGTGCGACCACACCCTCGACGCCCAGCCCGTGGGCGGACCGGGCCGATGCCAGGCCCGGCCGGGCGGGGACTTCGTCTCCGTCTTCCAGGTCGGGCCGCGCCCGGACGACTACTCATTCCACGCTGAGGAAAGCCGATGAAAACCTACGAGCGCACCCAACTGCCCGAGCGGACCAAACCCGCGCGGGGCGAAAGCGTCAAATTCCACGACGGCATGATCGTCACCGCGGACGACCTGGACGTGGCCGAGCACTATCCGGTGTCGATGCTCACCGCGGTCCTGAGGGCGTACCTGGGCTGTGGGGTGGTCTGCGGGCTCACGCTGACCACGAAGGAGAACGCGCCGTGGGTCGTCTGCGTCGCGCGGGGCATGGCGATCGACTGCCAGGGTCACCCGGTCGAGCTGTGCGCGCCGGTCGAGCTGGACCTGAGCCCGGAGGCCTGCTCGTGCGACGAACCCCCGGACCAGGTCTACGTCCTGGTCCGGCGCCTCACATCGGAGGAGGCGCCGAGCGACCCGTGCGGCTGCGACGTCGACGCCCCGGCCTTCGACTGCCGCCGGATACGCGACCACGTGCTGGTCAAGGCGTTCAGCGCCATCGACCTGGAACAGCTGACCGACTGCGTCTGCCGCCGCCGTACCAGCGAGAAACCGCCGTCGATGTGCGACGCCCTGACCACGTGCCCCGACTGCGCCTGCGGCGACAGCTGGATCCTGCTCGGCCGCGTCAACCTCGACAAGAACAAGGGCGTGACCGGCGTCGACCTTTCCGCCCGGCGCTGGGTCAAGCCCACCGAGGCCGTGTGCACGACCGTGACCGACCGACTCGAGAGGCTGGAGGCGAAGATCGCGGAGCTCTCCCCGCCGGTCACCGAACAGACCCCGAAGGCGGCCGGCCCTAGTCCGGCGACTGCCTAGCCTCAGTGATGGCCACGACTCGCCCAGCGCCGGGCCGGCAACCACGCCAGTCCCGCGCGCCTTCACCGGAAACCATCCGCGGCCGGCCGGCACAAGTATCAGGAACGCCGGACGATCTGCGGAGACGCCTCGGCAACCGCGGCTTCTCGATGGCCTTGCGCCCGAGGACCACGAGCACCGAGGGCCTCGCAGATCTCGACCAGGATGCCTCGGCTCCCGTCGATGCCCCGCCGGCCGACGAGGACCTGGCGCTCGTCGGCGAGACCGGACCAGCGGGCATGGAAGCGCCTGGTAGTGAAGGTCCGGCGTCACCGGCTGCGGTCTCGGCCGCGGAGCCGTCGCTAGCGCTGTCGGCGTCTGCGCCGTCGTCGCTTGCGCCATCTGAGTCGAACGCGCTCGAGGCGCCATCGGACGGCGGCGCCGTCAGCGTGATCGATCGTCAGCCGGAGTCGCCCGGAAGCGTGGCTTCGATGGCGCCCGCCGGCCCGCCGTCATCATTCGGCCCCGCACCGGTGGTCAGCATCGCGCCACCTCCGCCGATTCCCGTGCCCCAGTTCGACTTCGCCCTTCCACCGGCTCTGCTGGCGCCGGGCAGGCTCTCCGTACCATCGCGTTCCAGCCCGCGCGGCTACGACGCCACGAAGTCCCGCGCGCAGACACGACTCCTGGCGTCGTCCCTCGCTACCTCGGGCGCCGCTCTCGCGGTCACGATGCGAGGTTCCGCTCAAGCGCGCAAAGGCGAGTTGGCGGCCATGGCGGCGACGGTGCGCGCCGCGGTGGTGGCCGAAATCCGTGGTGTCGCGTCCCTCATCGCCGGTGAGGTGCAGCAGGCGCGAGATGCCGCGACGAAATCGGAAAGCCGTCACGGCGCAGTCGTGACCGGAGCGATCGACGCCGGACCGGCGCGCCTGGCCGCCACCACCCGAGACGGAATCGACGCCGTCGACAAGGCTGCCCAGACCCGGACCAAGGAGGCCGAGGACGTCGTCGCCGGCGCGCAGACCCGAGCACGCGAGCTCGGCAAGAGCGAGGGGCGGCGCGGTAAGGACGCGATCGACGCGCAGGCGGCCGAGGCCTCGCGCCGCGGGCAGGTGAAGGCGGCCACCTATCCGGCCGACGAGCGCGGTGACGTTCAGCGTGAAGCGGTGCTCCGAGTCGCCGCCGAGACGGCGGCCAAGCTCGCGGAACCGGGCCCGAAGCTGCACTCCCAACTCGTGGAGAGCGGCGAGGACCTCGCCGACGGATTCGACGGCGCCGCGGACTCGGTCATCCGGACCTTCGCGTCGCAGGCCGCATCGATACGCGAGGCGCTGACGACTCAGGGCGACGCCTTGACGCCTCATCTGGACCTGATCGCGACGCGGGCCTTGACGGGCATGGCGGATGCCGGGGGACAGGCCGAGGCCGGCTTGGCCGCCGTCGAACAGGCCGTGGCCACCGAGCTCGCGGGCCTCGAGGCGAACCTCACCGGGCAACTCGACATGGCGATCGCCTCGACGCTCGAAGCCATCGACGTGCAGACCGAGGCGGTGATCGCCGCGCTCGGGTCGCTGATCAGCCGCTGCACGGACGCCGTCCTTCAGCTGGACCGACCCGACCTCGACCGGGTGCGGGCCACGGTGCACGCCACCGAATCCATGGCCGGGGCAGTGGCCCAGGACCTTGACGAAGGCCTGGGCGACGTAGCCCTGCTCGTGGAGGAGACGTTCGTCGAGGAACAGGATTCGGTCGCGGCGCACTGTGCCGACATCGCAGCCGGCGCTACCGGCGGGCTGGCGACCGCCACCGGGAAGATCGACGAGGGTTTCGCGGTCGTGGCCTCGAAAGCGACGGATTCCGTCGACCTGCTCGTCAAGGAGTGGGCGGTCACCTTGGCCGAAAGCCGGACCACGGCCGACGGCGCATTCGGCAAGGCGGTCGAGGGGCTGCGGACTCAGGTCGGCGGCACGCTCGAGAATGGCCGGTTGACCCTCGTCGGCAAGGTCGATGAAGCCGTCAGGAAGAACCGCGAGGGCCTCGACGGCCTCGAGACGGCCATGGAAAAGGCGGCCGAGGAGGCTCGCAAAAAGTACGGCGCCCCGTGGTACAAGAAGCTCGGCAGCTGGCTGTGGAACGCCTTCCTGGGCCTTCTCAAGGCGCTTCTGACGGCGCTGGCCGTGATCCTGGTGGCGGTGATCGCCATCATCCTGATCGTGGCCGGCATCATCGAGGGCACGGTCGCCCTGGTGATCATCGGGCTGGTGCTCCTGGCGGCGGTGGTGGTCTTCGCCGTGTACGGGATCGTCGCCGGCATCGTCGCGCGGGTCCGCTCGGCCGATACGTGGTACGGCGGCATCTGGGGCTTCGTGGTGGGCGTCCTGGACATCGTCGGCCTGCCGAACGTGATCGAGGGCATCATCGGCCGCGACATCGTCAATGGGCGCCGTCTGACGGTCGAGGACGCCGGCCACCGCTTCGGCGGCGGGCTGTTCAACCTGCTGACCTTCATTCTGCCGATGAAGTTCGCGAAGGCGCGCGGTACGCCGAAGCTCCCGCCGGAACATGTGATTCCGCCCCGCGCGCCGGAGATCCCCGTCATCGGCGAGGTGCCCGCGGGACCGGCCGATCTGCCCACGCCGCCGGCGAAGCCCCTGCCGGAGCTGCCGGTGGAGCCGGTGGAAGTGCCGGAACCGCCCCCAGAACCGGTGAAGGTGGCGGAGGAGCCCGTCAAACCTCCAGAGGAGCCGGCCAAG
>NZ_JBEZGO010000004.1:222684-627078 GCF_040650035.1 Actinoplanes sp. NPDC048796
AAGCCTGCGGAGGAGCCGGCCAAGCCTGCGGAGGAGCCGGCCAAGCCTGCGGAGGAGCCGGCCAAGCCTGCGGAGGAGCCGGCCAAGCCTGCGGAGGAGCCGGCCAAGCCTGCGGAGGAACCCGCCAAGCCTGCGGAAGGACCCGCCAAGGCGGCCGAGGAAGCCCTGGCCGAGGCGCAGGCGGAGAAGGCGGCCAACGAAGCCAAGATTAAAGCACTCCAGAAAGAGATCGACACGCTGAGTCGCCGGATCAACGAAATCCTGGAGGAGCGTACTGGCACCAAGGGCAAAAAGCCTCGCGCGAAACTTTTGAAGAAGGCTGACAAGCTCAGCAAGGAGAAGGCCGCCCTCGAGAAGCGCCGGAACGAGGCCGGGGCAGCGAATGCCAAGCTGAACAAGCGCATCGACAAGCTGACCCGCGAGCTTGATCCCGACGCACGCGTGGAACTGCCTTGTTTCTCGGCCGACACCGCCGTCCTGACGAGATCGGGCCCGCGCCGCATTGACACGCTGACCGTCGGCGACCGGGTGCTGTCCTACGATCTCGAGCGGCGCGAAACCGTCGAGAGCGTGATCGGTGCGGTACTGAACAATGCCACCACCAGGTTCTACGCGGTCACCGTGGCCGGTCGGGTCGTGCACGCCACCGGCGATCACCGGTTCTGGGTCGAGGGGGTCCGCGACTGGGTCCGTGCCCGTGACCTGGCGCCCTCGATGCTATTGCTGCTCGCCGATGGTTCGCCGGCCGAGGTGCAAGGCCACGATGCCGGCGAGACCGGCTCGTACCCGACCTTCAATCTTCGTCTCGAAGGCATACCGAACTACTTCGTGGGCCCCGGCGTCCTGGTACACAACGCCGGTGAGGTCAACTACGGCTATGGGGGATATTCGGTCTACGAGGGTTTCAACGAAAAATACAAGGACAAGATTTACATCGGTCTCAGCGACGATGTCCCCGACCGACAAGATCAGCATCGGAAACTGGCCAGACGTATGCTGCGGCAGTTCAAGGGTGTGATGACGCCCAAGCAGCAGGAATTCTTCGAATTCATGGAAGGCGTGAAGCTCCGCCCGCGAGCGACGGGGCTGACCTCGGAGCAGGCCCAGTACCTGGAGCAGAAGAACATCGATATCGAGGTGAAGGACGGTAAGTGGAAGGTGATGAACCGCAAGCTCAAACAGGTGAGCAATAAGAGGATGACCGAGCTTCGCAAGCTCATCGTCGCTCGACTCGGCCAGTGCCCGCCGTAGTCATGTCCTGGTTCGGGAGTGGCCGGGGTGCGGACGTCATCGGCGACGTTCCGGCCGACGCGGTCGGCCGGGCCCTCACCGAGATGGCGCAATCGGACGGTGGGCGCCGGGCTCCGGCGCTCACCGTCGGAACGCTGTTGGCGGCCATCGCCGCCGCCCTCCGCAGTGCGCCGGAGCTCGTCGAAGGGACCGGTGGGCCCGTTCTTTCGGGCCGGCTGGTGGCCCGTTTCGCCGACGGGGCTCAGCGGGCGCAGGCGGAGACCGCAGACGACCGTCAGACACATCGCCTGATCGAAGCGTTCAGCGAGCTGACACGCGAATACGTCGCCGCGTGGGAGCGCAAGCCGCGCCTCAGCGAACTGCTGGACACCGTGGTGTTCGTGCTCGACGCGGACATGCCCCGCTATGTCGCCGACCCCGACGCGGGCACTCTGGAACTCGACGAGCTCGGCGAGGAACGCTGACCGCCGGTCAGAGGCCGAAGACGTGGCCCAGGCCGGTGACCTCGATGGCCTTCTGGACCGGGGGTGAGGGCTTGGCCAGGGTGAACGTCACGCCGTGGGCGGCCGCTGTGTTGCGGGCGCTGACCAGGGCGCCCAAGCCGTACGAGTCGATGAAGTCCAGGCCGGCCACGTCGACGCGCAGGTAGCGGCAGGCCGGGTCGGCGGCGATCGTGGCCAGGGTGTCGCGGACGTCGTCGGCGCGGTCGAGGTCGAGCTCACCGGAGAGGGAGGCTACGACCAGGCCGTCGGGATCGGCTGGTTCGTGGAGGATCGTGGCTTCCATCGGCATCCGCCAGATGCTACCCGGAAGTCAGCCCAGGTGGGCCAGGGCCTGGTGGACGCTACGGACCGCGCTGGCGCCCTCACCCACGGCGGCCGCCACTCGCTTCATCGAGTCGGTGCGGACGTCGCCGGCGGCGAAGACGCCGGGGATGTTCGTCTCGAACGGCAGCGGCGGGCGGGTGGTGCCGGTCCACCGGCCGGCCAGCTGGACGTCGGTCGGCACGAAGCCGTTCTCGTCCAGGGCCACGCCGGTCAGCCAGCCGGTGGCCGGTTCGGCGCCGATGAAGCAGAACAGGCCGAAGCAGCCGCACGGGTCGCCGAGGCCGGTGGCGCGCCCGGTCAGGGTGATCTCCTCCAGGCGGTGGCCGCCGTCCAGGGCCGTCACCTCCGTCGCCGTGCGCACGGTGATGCGCGGGTCGGCCAGGATGCGCTCGACGAGGTAGTTCGACATGTCCTTGGTGAGGCTGTCGCCGCGTACGGCCAAAGTGACGTGACCGGCGTGCCGGGCCAGGTAGATCGCCGCCTGGCCGGCGCTGTTGGCGCCGCCGACGACCGTGACCGGCAGGCCGGAGACCGCCTTGGCCTCGAGGTCGGTGGCCGCGTAGTAGATGCCGGCGCCGACGAAATCGGCCCAGCGGCCCAGCGGCAGGTTGCGGTAGGCGGCGCCGGTGGCGATCAGGACCGTGCGGGTCGGGATCTCGGTGCCGTCGACCAAGGTGATCAGGTGGGTGCCGTCGGGGCGGGTGTCCAGCGAGGCCACCCCGCACGGGCTGCCCAGGTGGGCGCCGAACTTCAGCGCCTGCACGACGGCGCGGGCGGCCAGGGCCTCGCCGCTGAGCCCGAACGGGAAGCCCAGGTAGTTCTCGATGCGGGAGCTGGCGGCGGCCTGACCGCCGGTGGCCACGGCGTCGAGCAGCACCGTCTCCAGGCCCTCGGACGCGCCGTAGACGGCGGCGGCCAGTCCCGCCGGTCCGGCGCCGACGATCGTCAGATCGGCGATCCCCTTGGGGGTACGCCGGTAGGTGAGCCCGAGGGAGTGACTGAGCGTCCCCGGGTTGACGTTGCGCAGGGTCAGCCGCGGCATGACCGCGGCCGGGAGGTCGCCCGGGGTGAGGCCGGCGTCGGCGGTGACCTGACGGGCCTCGGTGGTGCCGGGCTGGAGCCAGCGGTACGGCAGGTCCTGCCGCACCAGGAAGGTGCGCAGCGCCAGGCCCTCGGCGGTGGCGTCGTCGGCCACCACGTCCAGGCTGCGGGTGGCGCGCGAGACGAGCAGCTGGCGCCGGGCCAGGAAGGCGCGCAGCAGGATGTCGCTGAGCTCGGTGTCCTGGGCCATCAGCCGGCGGAACCCGGCCGCCGGCACGCGGTGCACGATCCCGTCGGCGGTGATCCGCGCGGTGAGGATGCGGGTCTGGCCGGTCAGCAGGTTGAGCTCGCCGACGAACTGGCGCGGCCCGGCCCGCAGGATCGGATCGTCGGTGCCGCCGCGCACGACGTCGGCCCCGCCCGACTCGATCAGGATGAGATCGCCGTTCTCGTCGCCGACGTCGAACAGCACGTCACCGGCCCGCACCGGCTGCGGGCGGCCGTACGTGACCGCACGTGCGAACTGCTCCTCGTCGAGCGCCACGAAAGCGGCGGCCGCGAGCTCCTCGAACTGCTCCCCGAGCTCCGGGAAAGGTGTCCCCATCGGCGCATGTTCGCAGAACAGGACCGCCTCGCTCAACGTCACGCCGGACACAGCGGCCCCGGTGGTGAACCCCCTGGACGGCATCCGGTATTGTTCTCCTCAGCGCGGACGTAGCGCAGCTGGTAGCGCATCACCTTGCCAAGGTGAGGGTCGCGGGTTCGAATCCCGTCGTCCGCTCGTTTGCTAAAGGGGTCCCTCGGGGCCCCTTTAGCGCTTTCCCGACGCCTTTGACGAGCATCGACACGACTGACGTCGTGGGGCATGAATCCAGTGGCGGGTCGCCGCGGAGCGGCGCGTGATCGTCTTGGCCGCCCTGACGGTGGGACTCAGGCTGCTGATCTCCCGGCCGCGCTGGACGGGCGACGGGATCACGACCCGGCCCACTTCTGACCGCCTGGCCGTGGACCCGGTCACCCTCACGCCGGCCGTCCCGGTCAACGAGGCCGCCCGCCGCCGGGCCGACATCCGGCTCTCCCTGGCCGGCCCGTCGTTCCTGGCCGGCCCGACCGCGGCCGCCGTCCTCCGGGCGGGGTCGGGCCTCGGCCCGCCGGCCACGCTCATGCGCTGATCGTTGTGGCTGCGGGCGGGCGCGCCGGCCCCGGCCGAGGCGTTCTCGCTGGTCGCGCCGCGCCTTCGCGGCGGCGGCGGTGCGCTGCTACGCGCTCGACCGGGAACGCCGCGCGGTCAGGTGGCTGCGGGTGACTGCGGATCGCCTTTCAGCCGCAGCGCGAGAACCAGCTCGTCGTGGATCTCGATGCCGTAGTCGCCGGCCAGCGGGATGGACGGCTTGAGCCGGCGGGCCTCGTCGGCGGCGCCCGGGGAGACGGCCACCAGGCGCAGACCACGGCGCTGGTAGAACCGCAGGGCGTCCAGGTTGTCGTTGGTGGTGATCAGCCAGACCCGGCCGGCGCCGAGGTCCCGGGCGGTCGCGACGGCGGCGTCGAGCAGGGCGGTGCCGACCCCCTCGTGCCGGGTGAGAGCGTCGAAGGTGACGATCTCCAGGCCGTCGCCGTCGAGGTGATAGGTGATCAGGCCGGCCGGTGCGCCGTCGCGCCGGGCGATCAGGGCGGGCAGGGTGGAGGCGTCGTAGCGGACGCCGTGCGCGACCACGATCGGCGAGCCCCAGGACCGGGTGAGCAGGCCGGTGACCAGGTCGCGGTCGGACGGGCCGGCCGGCCGCACGGTGACGGTCATGGCCGCGTACCCCATCCGAAGTGGTCCGCCACGTCGCCGGCGATGAGGCGATCGCGGGCGACACGGTTCGTGATGGTTGCCTCGGGCGTCCATTGCATGGCCACCATGGTTCACGGCCCGGCGTACAAGACAAAGTCTGTTTCTTGCGACGGCGCCGGTCAGGCCAGCCAGCGTTCCAGTTCGCCGGCGCGAGTGTCGACCTGCGCGGTGATCGCCGCCAGCACCTGGGCGACGATCTGGTCGAGTTGTTCCGGCGAGTATTCGGCGCCCCGGAGTATGTAGAGGATCCGTGCGCGGGCCGCGAAGTCGGCCCCCAACCCGGAATGGCTGACGGCGGCGTTGATCGCCTGCTGCGCCATCCCCGGGATCAGGGGTGACGCGAACTTCTTCCTCGCCTGCTCGAGTCCGGAGCTGAGAGCATGTCGAGCCACGTCCTGCGGGATGCCGGCGAACCCCACGCGGGAGGTGTGTTCGGTGAGCCGCTGAAACTGGCCGAGGAGGTGGAGGATGCGGTCGAGTTGTTCCTCGAACACGTTGAGGGGGGCCAGCCCGAGCCGCACATCGTCGCCGGGGATGCCGTAATTCCGGCAGATCTTTCGCACCCGCATGGCCAGGTGGAACTCCAGGGACTCGGAGAGGGCGCAGGCCGCCTCGAACATGCCGATCTTGATGCGCCGCGTGAGATCGGCGGCCGAGCCGTGAGCCTCCGTCGCCTGGGCGGTGACTCTGGCCTTCATGTCGTCCAACGCCAGCACCGCCTCGGCCCGGACCGTGGCCTCGGTCGCCGGGGCTCGCATCAGGCCGGACACGTCACGCCGAAAACGGCGCACGACGGCCTGTTGCTGCCCGTTGCTCACCAGCCCCCGGGCCACCGCGAACGACGGATCGTCGTCGTGCTCGAGCTCCGAGGCCGGAAAGACCTCGCGGCACAGCCGTCCGGCGATCGGCATGCGCGACCCGCCTCCGGTGAGCACGACCAGGCGCGGGGGCCGGTCGCCGAGGAGGTTCGCCGCCTCCGCGAGCGCGGTACGGAACTTCTCACCCCAGCCGCCGGGCGCGGCCACCATCGGCGCTATCTCAAGGTTCAGGAGCCAGGTCCAGGCGGCCGCCACGATCGGCCGGAAGCGTTCCTCGCACGCCTCACGCAGGTCCATGATTCTCCGCGACCGGCCGGAGAACTGCGCCTCCTTGGCCCATCGGCAGGCCAGGAGCAGGAATTCCGGGCCACCTTCGGCGTCCAGGGCCGCCATCAGCGCCGTGTCGTGACGCAGCGCGGCCCGGACACGGCCGGCGAGCTCCTGGTCGATCCGGCGGCATCCGAGCGCCGCCCCCACCGGCAGGTTTCTCGGTGACAGGTCCTCGACGACGGTGAAGTCCGTCGTGGACGAGCCGACGTCGACGATTAGGACACGCTCGAGCCGCCGATCGTCCTGACAGCGGTCGCGGACGTGCAGCAGAGCCGACTGAGACTCCGGCATCAGCCGCACCGGCAGGCCCAGAAGGCCGAGATGGCGGCCGTACGAGGCGACCGCCTCGGCCGGCCACCCGGCCGGGTGGCCGACGAACGCCACACCGTCGGCGACGACCTCGGGATGGCACTCGCGGAACTCCGCCAGAAGGGACTGCGCGAAGACGACGGCCGCCGGGGTCTCCGCGGAGTTCGGTACTTCCTTGAAATTGACGCTGAAGTTCGTCGCCCCGTGCCGGGTCACGGCGTCGTCGCCGATGAGCCGGCCGGACGGCGACTGCGCGACGGCGGTGACGATGCTGCGCTCCATCGAGGGCTGTCGCGTGTAGATCCGCGTCGGTTCGGAGCGGTCGAGCGGCGCCCAGGCGAGGCAGCTCTCCCCGTCGCCGATGTCCAGCCCGATCACGTACCGGGCCTCGGCGGTCATGATCGTTCCCCCGGGCCGCCGGTGACCATCAGGACCCGCGTGACGACCTCGATCTCCGCCTTCGTCGGGATGGCGGGGAACGAACATCCGCTCCGCTCACCGGGCGTGACGGCCAACAGGAGGTCCGACAGTCCGGGTTCGGACGTGGCCAGCTCGATCTCGTCCTGGCGGAGCCCCGCGTTGTTCTGGGTGCGCGCGGCCTCGTCCAGCCGCACCCACACCGCCGGGTTCGTCTGGATCCGCCGGAAGAAGTCGGGAAAGCGGAACCGCAGCGCCAGCAGAATCGCCGCCTGCATCAACCGGTCCCGGCTGGGCTCGGAATGCTGGCGGAGGGTCGCCGCGGTGAGATTCAGCGCCGAGACGAAGCGGCGCACCCGCCGCGGATTGTCGCCGAACGCGTTCTCGGCCAGCTGCCACAGCGCCGGGTCGCCGCTGAGCTCGGCCACCACGAAATCCTGCAGTTGCCGGAATACCGCCTCGAACCGTACCTCCGGCAGATGGAAGGGAAAGTGGATCAATTTCTCCAGATATTGGCGTCCCCGCGCGAAATCACCGCCGATCCGTTTCGCGGCGGCCGCCGAGATCACATCCAGGTCCATGGCCAGCACGAAGACGCAGTTGGCCTCGCCGAGGAAGAGCTTGAGGGCGTCGAGTACGGCGATGGCGGTCTCGCCGTGACACCGGTCCAAGTCGTCGACGAACACCACCAGGCGTCCCCGTTCGCCGACGAAGGCCCGCACCACCTCGGCGAAATCGGCCTCGAAGTGGTTGATGTGCCGGTAGTTCTCGACGCCCGTGGTCTGCCAGGCGTCCCGGGCGGTCGTCAGGTCGCTGCCGGTGACCAGGCCCGCGGTGAGAGGACCGGCCGCGTGGCGCATGAGAAGCCAGGTGGCGGTGCTGCTCAGGCGCTTGGCCTTGGCCGCCAGGTCATGGCGCCGCCCCTCGGGCTGCTCGGCGATCTCCTGCAGGATCGTCTGGATCAGCGCGTGCCAGATCGCCTCCTTCTCGTCGTATTTCCACGGGTTGAAGGCGATCGTGGGAATGCCACGCCGGTCCAGCATCTCGCGGCAGATGTTCAGGAAGCTGGACTTGCCCGTTCCCCACGGACCGAAGATGCCGACGGTCAGCGGAAGATGAACGGTGGCCTGAATGGCGTCGCAGAGAATGCGGCCGTGCGTGCCGAACCCGAATTGGTCATCTCCGCGCCCGCTGATCGGGTTGTCGGTCAAGAGCAGCGGCGGACCAGCGATCTCATGCATAGGACGCTCCGGAGACGTGCGTACGCCTGAGGATACGGCCGCCGGCCGGAAAACGTGCCTGAAGTCCGATATGCGACCACTTAAGAAGTGGGGGCGATCGCTTCCAGGCGGGCACGGCACTCGGCGACGAAGGACGGGTACGTGTGCCAGTAGTACGGGATGCCGCTGGCCGCGATGAGAATGGCCCAGGCCCGGGCGCGCTGCCAGGTGACGTCGTCCAGGCCGGCGGCGTTCCAGTAGGCCTCGCGGGCGGGGGCCGGGAGGTCCCAGACGGGGGCGTGCTCGGCGTCGGGGAAGCCGATCGACAGGCCGCCGAAGTCGATGACGGCGGACAGGCGCCCGTCGCGTACCAGAAGGTTGGTGGGCTTCAGATCGGTGTGCAGCCAGACCTCGGCCGGGCTGAGCCGGGGGAGGCGCAGCGCGGCCGTCCAGAGCCGTTCGAGGCGGTCGACGTCGATGGTGTCGCCGACCAGGGGGCGGCAGGCGGCGAGCGCCTTGCGGGCGTCTTCATCGCAGGGGGCCAGCTCGCCGCCCCGGTACCACCTCGGGCCGGTGGCGTCCCGGAGATCGATACCGTGCAGGGCAGTGACGAATCCGCACAGGTCGCGGCCGAGCGCAGCCCAGTCCGTGACGGCGGCGGTGTCCAGGGAGGAACCGTCGATCCAGGCCAGGACCGACCACGCGGCCGGAAAGAACGAGGACGGGCGGCCCGCGTACAGCGGGACCGGGATCGGCAGCGGCAACAGGGGCGCCAGGCGCGGCAGCCACCTCTGCTCGGTCAGCAGCGGGGCCGCGCGCGAGACGCTGCGGGGCAGGCGCACGAGGAGCCCGTCGCCGAGGCGGTACATCGTGTTCTCGGTGCCGCCGCCGGCGGGGGAGAGCGGAAGCGACGCCCACCGCGGGCACTGCTCGGCCAGAAGGGACCTGACGATCGCCTCGTCGACGGCGATCTCGTCTTCGTGGAGCGGCACCCGCAGATCTTCCCCGCCGGCCCGGGCGGGCGGCTACCGAATATCGGTGATCGCGCGGTCCAGGATCTCCAGGCCGAGGTCGAGCTCGCCGGTCGTCGCGGTCAGCGGCGGTGCGATCCGGAACACGCCGCCCATGCCGGGCAGCTGCACCACGTTCATGTGCAGGCCCAGGTCGAGGCAGCGCCGCGTCACGGCCTGCCCCAGCTCGTCCGCCGGCTGCTTGGTCACCCGGTCGGCGACCAGTTCCAGCCCCACCAGCAGGCCGCCCCCGCGCACATCGCCGATCACTCGGCGCCCGTGGTCAGCAGCAGCACCCTGCTCAGCGGCTCGGGCAGCGTGGCCGCGAGCTCGCGGGACAGGTCGACGACCGGGCGGCTGAGCACGCCGCTGAACAGGTGGTCGAGCGTGGCCGCCTGCCGCTGGACGGTGGCGACCACGTCCGGGTGCGAGTGACCGAGGACGGCGCTCATCTGCCCCGAGGTGAAGTCGAGCCGCCGCCAGCCCCCGGCGGTGTGGACGAAGCTGCCCTCGGCCCGTTCGATGATCTCCGGCACGAACCGTCCCGCGCCGTTGCAGCGGACCAGGTGCCGCTCGGCGTCTGCCCAGAAGTCGTCCATGCCCCGACGCTGCCATCCCGCACCGGCCACTTCCGTCGTCGCTGTCAAGCACGGCCGTCCACTGACCGGTCGTGACGCTCAACCCCTGGAGGCTGCGCCTCCTGACCGAGCTTGCGGCGTACGGGACGGTGCTGCCCGCGGTGTCGCAGCAGCTGGCGACGCTGGAACAGGAGACCGGGACGGCCCTGATCGAGCGCGCCGGGCGGCGGGTCCGGCCCACCGCGGCCGGTCCCCGCCGCGAGATCACGGCTGTACTGACGGCCCTGCGCGCCACCCGGTCCTGAGCTCAGCCCTCGGCCGCGAAGATCCGGGCGAAGATCTCGTCGATGACCTCGCTCTTGGCCATCGTGTAGTCGCGACCGTGGCCGGCGTCGCGGGCCAGCCGGCGCTTGGTCGATGCGTACAACTCCCGGTCCTCGGGGTGGGTGCGCAGCCAGTCGCGGAAGAGCCGGTGCCGGACCGTCTCCGGCGCGCCCGGCGGCCACACGTGCAGGTGGAGCTCTTCGGCCGTGTCGACGAACATGCGGTGCCCGTGCCACCACGGTTCGCGCAGGACGAGCCAGTAGCCGGCCGCCTCGAGCGCCGGCGCGTAGCGGGACTCGTCGGCGGTGTCGGCCAGGGTGAGGTCGATGTCCACGATGGGCTTGGCCGCCAGGCCCGGCACCGATGTGGACCCGACGTGGTCGAGGGCGAGGATCGCGTCGCCCAGCACCTCGTGAAGCGACGACCGGGCCTCGGCGTACCGGTCGGTCCAGGCCGGGTCGTAGTCCTCGATGACCACCGGCCGCCAGCCCCCGGGTGGTTCGCGGACCAGGGCGGTGGCGTTCTGCTCGGGGGCGCCGTCGAAGCGCTCCCGGACTTCTTGCGGGTACTCGGCCAACTTCATCCTCCCGTGACGATCAAAGTCGGCCAGCATACGACTTTCCCGGCTTTCAGTCACGCAGGCGGATGGACAGTTCGATCCGCCAGCGGGTCTTCATGCGCTCGGTGCGGGGGTCGGTCAGGTAGGCCTCGTAGCGGCAGGCGAAGCGGTCCCCGGCCGGGTCCTCGGTGCGGTCGAAGGTGTCGGGGCCGGCGTTCACCCAGTCGATGAGGGTGCCGTTGGCCCGGCGGCCGTGGCCCACATAGGTCATGGTGGCGTAGCGGCCGGCCGGCAGCAGGCCGGCGGTGATCCGAGGATCGCCGGGATCGACCGGGGAGTCGACGACGACACCGACCTCGACGTCCATGTCGGCGTTCATGTCGACCACGTGCAGGCGGAAGAACGTGAGGCCGTGCTTGAGGTCGTGGGCGTCGAGCCAGGCGTACAGCTCACGCATCAGGGTGTCGCGGACCGCGAACATGCCGCGGAACGGGGTGGTGACGCGGATGCCGACCGTGTGACGGTCCGGCAGATCGATGACGGCCGGGCCGGAAAGGATATCCATGTCAGCGATTGAAGCCGCTTAATCGTGTCGATGGAACACTCGGCGCGGTCTACCGTGCACCGGGTGTCTCGTGATCACCCTTCAGCGGCCGTCCGGCACGCCTTCGGTGTCGCCGGGCCCGCCCGTCGGCTGACCGGTGGGCAGGGCACCTCGTGGGCCGCGGGCGATGTGGTACTCAAGCCGGACGGGGGCGTCCCGCACGAATGGCTGGCCGAGGCGTTCGCCGACCTCACCTGTCAGGGTTTCCGGCTGGCGGCGCCGGTCCGTGCCCGGGACGGCGCGTGGAGCGTACGGGGGTGGTCGGCCACCCGATGGGTCCCGGGCGCCGAGCCGGACTACTCCGCGGTGTCGACGTGGCACGACATCCTCGCGGCCGGCCGGGCGTTCCACCGGGCGGTGGCCGATCTCGGCCGGCCGGCGTTCCTCGACACGCGACGGGACTGGTGGGCACAAGCGGACAGGGCGGCCTGGGCGGAACGGCCTGTCCGGTTCGTGCCGGAGTTCGCCGCCCTGGCCCGGCGGCTGGAGTCCGCGCTGGAGCCGTTGGGGCGCCCGCAGCTGGTACACGCCGACCTGACGCGGAACGTGTTGTTCGCTCCGGGACTCCCTCCGGCGATCATCGACATCTCGCCCTACTGGCGGCCGCCCGCGTACGCCGAGGGGGTCGTGGTGGCCGACGCGCTCTGCTGGCACGGCGCACCATCGTCTCTGTGGAGGACGGTGGATGTGCCGGCACCGGCGGTGGCGCGCGCACTGCTGTTCCGGATGGCCACGACCAACGAGCGCGTTTTGTCCGGAGGCGCGGGAGTCGACCTGCGGGACGAAGCCCGGCGCTATGGGCGCGCCGCCGCGGCCATCGGTCTGTCTTAAAGCTTGTCGCACGCGTTCCGGGCCTCCCGCACGCGGATCGACAGGAGGTCCAACTGGAACGTGAGGGCCGCCTGGTGGGCGTTCTGCTCAGCCTCGGCCAGGGTCTGGTAGCGGCTGTCCTGCTTGGCGGCCGCGGCGGCCAGGGCGAACGCGGCGGCCAGGCGGTTCGTGGTGGCCAGGTCGAAGCTCTCCCGGGTCCAGGTGCCGGGGAGGCGGTCGAGGATCTCGCAGGAGGCCCGGGCGTCGGCGTCCGCGTCGGACTCGGTGCCGCCGAGGCTGGCACTCGCGGCCCAGACGACGCCGACGATGAGGGCGCCCACCAGCAGCCCGGCGAGGCCGGTCAGCAGCAGGGGCAGGTAGCCGGTACGGCGGCGCGGCGCCTCCTGCTCGTACGCCGGCACGGGAGTGAACCGCGGGTCCTGGCCCGGCGCGGGCGAATCCGTGAACAGGCCGGGTGAGTACGGTCCGGGTGCCGCGGCACCGTCCGGAGCGGCCCACGGAGAGGGCTGTTCGGTGGGATCCGGAGGCTGCGGTGTCGTCATGCGACGATCATCGCACCGGCGTGCTGACCAGATCGACCACAGCCCGCCTCAGGGGCTCGCCGCGGGCGTAGACCGAGGCGCCGGGGCCGGGGGAGGGGCGGCCGTCGATGCCGCTGTAGGTGCCGCCGGCCTCCCGCACGATGAGCGAGGTGGCGGCGAAGTCCCAGATCTGGCCGCCGGTCTGCACCGCCACGTCGAGATCCCCCCGGGCGATCATGAGGGCGGGGTGGATGGGCCAGGCGATCGCGGGCGTCAGGGCCTTGATGGGCGCGACGAGTTCCTTGCCCCAGTCCTCGGGCACCACGGCGAAGCGGCTTCCGGCCAGGGTCTCGGCGCCGTCGGAGGTGACGCGGACGGGGGTCTCGGCGACCACCCGCCCGCCGACGACGCGCCCCTCGAAGGCGCCGTCGCCGCGGGCGGCCCACCAGAGGCTGCCCTGCGCCGGATGGGCGGCCACGGCGGTGGTGATCTCGCCGGCCTCCTCCAGGGCGATGAGGATGAGCCAGCGGGTGTCGCCGGCCACGAACAACGCCGTACCGTCGATCGGGTCGATGATCCAGCGGCGGCCGCCGGCCTCGCCGGTCTGGCCCTCCTCCTCGCCGAGGATGCTGTCGCCGGGCCGGGCGGCGCCCAGCACCTCGCGGATGGCGGCCTCGACGGCCCGGTCGGCCGCGGTGACCACCGACCCGTCGGCCTTGAGCTCCCGGGGCAGATCGGCCAGGGCCGCGAAGTGGGGCAGGGCCACCGTCGCCCCGGTCAGGGCGGCCCGCTGGGCCAGCTGAAGATCCGTCTCCACGTCTCCATCCTGCACGGGCGGCCCGCCCCGCGGCTCCGACTCGCGAGACATGTCACCCGGGCGTCACTCCGGCTTCACGGCGCGGGTCGCGAAGTAGCCGGGCAGCCAGCCCGCGGTGGCGTCCGAGTGGTGCGGCGCCTCCTCGAACGCGGTGATGACGAAGCCGGCGGCCAGCTGCCCGCCGAGCTGTTCGCCCATGCTGTGGCTGTACTCCAGGGGCGCGTGC
This sequence comes from Actinoplanes sp. NPDC048796, assembly GCF_040650035.1. Lineage (NCBI taxonomy): Bacteria > Bacillati > Actinomycetota > Actinomycetes > Micromonosporales > Micromonosporaceae > Actinoplanes > Actinoplanes sp. NPDC048796. The sequence goes on from NZ_JBEZGO010000004.1 coordinate 236,205, forward strand.
AGGCCGAACAGCCGCTCGCGATCGGCGGCCGGCACGTGGGTGAGGTCGCTGTACGGCAGCCGGTGCCGGACGACCAGCTCGCCGCGCTGGTCCAGCGCCTCGTGGTCGAACAGGTAGACGTCCGGGTTGAGGAAGCCGCACAGCAGCGCCCCGCCCGGTCGCAGCACCCGGAAGCACTCCCGCCACACCGGGCCCAGCTCGGGGACGAACACGTTCGAGACCGGGTTGACGACCAGGTCGAACGAGGAATCGGCGAACGCCGACAGGTCGCGCATGTCGCCCAGCACCGTCCGCAGCGGCACGTCGTCACGCCGGGCGACCAGCTCGTCCTGCTCGAGCTGGCGCGGCGAGTTGTCCAGCACGGTGACCCGGGCGCCGGCCGCGGCGAGCGTCGGCCCCTGCTGGCCGCCGCCGGAGGCCAGGCACAACACGTCCACCCCGGCCAGGTCGGCGGGGAACCAGGAGCGGTCGGCGGGCCGGTGGCCGATGAGCACGATCGACCAGTCACCGGCCCGGGCCCGGGCGACCGTCTCCGTGGAGACCGGCCGCGACCACTCGTTGCCCTGATCGACCTGCCGGTCCCAGGCCGCCCGGTTGTGCGCCACCGGGTCGACACTCATGCGGGGGCGTGCAGGGTCAGGGTGGTCCAGGCGCCGACGTGGACCCGGTCGCCGTCCTTCAGGGCCCGGGAGTCGCCGGCGGTCAGCGGGGTCTGCTCGTCGTTGATGTAGGTGCCGTTGGTGGAGCCCAGGTCGGAGACTAGCCAGACGCCGTCGACGCTCAGCGTCAGCAGGGCGTGGCTGTGCGAGACGCCGGGGTCGTCGTCGGAGAGGTCCACCTCGGGATGGGTGCCCTTGGACGTGCTCTTGCGGCCGATCCGGATCTGCGGCGGTGGCAGCGGGATGGTCCGCGAGGCGGAGGTCGCGGGGAACTCGATGCCGTCGATGGCGTTCTCTTCGAAGTACTTGCGGTCGGCCTCGATGGTGGCCGTCCAGCCCTGCGCCGGCGCGGCCTCGGCGGCCGGCTCGGTCAGCGTGGGCACCCGGCCGGTGCTGTGGTCGTAACCGCAGTCCTCGCAGAAGCGGCTCGTCCCGGCGCGCGGGGTGCCGCAGTGGGGGCAGGGCGCCCCGCCGGTGGGCGCCGGCGAGGCGGTGGGAAGGTCGATGGTGCCCGAAGGGACGACAGCCTCGACCGCCGGTACGCCGCCGATCTTGGCGCCGCAGATGTCGCAGAAGTCGTCGGTCTCGGAGGCGTGACCCTTGGGGCAGGCGTACGTGGTCACTGGCCGCGCCCCACCCGCACGGTCTTCGTCGAGCGGGTGTCGAGCGCCATCTCGTCGGCCGCCGCCACCTTGCGGCGCAGCCGGACCGTACCCGTGGCCGCGTCCTCTATCTCGACGACGGTGGCCAGCAGTTCCTCGGTCGCCGTGTTCCCGCTGGCGTGGGCCAGCTGCGCGGCCCGGCCGAACTTCAGCGTCGCCGTACGGTCGTCGCCGGCCTTGCGGGCCTCGATGCCGGCCTGGATCGCGTCGGCCAGCTCGGCCTGCCCGGTGTAGTGGGCCACCTGCCGGTTGATTCGCGTCGACAGGGCCGTGTCGTCGGTCCACACCGCCCGCACCAGCGACTGCGCGTGCACCGTGTCGCCCTCGACGACCGACACGCGCGCGGCCAGCATCTCGTCGCCCGCGTTGCCGGGCGCCACGTCGACGCAGATGTGGTAGTCGCGGCTCTCCCGGCCCCACGAGCCGAGCGGGTAGCGCGCCGCCCGCGGCCCGTCCGGCACGCGCTTGCCGGTCAGGTCGGCCACCTGCGGCTCGACCTGCTTGACGAACCGGACCGTCGCGTTCACCGGCGTCCACACCTTGAGCTGCACGTCGGCGCTGGTCTTGCCCATCGCGTTCGTCATCATCTGCTCGAACGACGCGGTCAGCCCGTCCGGCTCGGCCACGATGTCGACGGTGCCCAGCATCGCGTCCGCGATCTTGCGGAGCTCGGGCACCTTCCAGTTGGTGCCGACGCCCCGGGAGTCGACGGTGAAGCGGCCGGCGATCGAGTCGAGCACGCTCTCCAGATAGCCCTGGCGTTCGCCGTTGTCGCCGTCGGTCAGCAGGATCGCGTGCGAGATGTCACCGGGGCGCTGCGCGAACAGCTGCGCCGCCAGCAGCAGCCACGCGCCCATCGCGGTGCCGCCGCTGGCCTGCAGGCGGTCGATCGACCAGGACGCCTCGTTCCGGGTCTGCGCCGAGGCCACCGCGAGCTGGCCCGGGGCCGGGAACAGCTGCTGGGCGGTGCCGACGCCGGCGATGATGGCGAAGTGCACGCCGTCGTCGATGCAGGCCACGGCCGCCTTGGCCGCCTGCCGGGCGGCCGTGATACGGCCCTCGGCCTGCATGGAGCCGGACGCGTCGACGATGATGATCTCGGTGGCGCCGGACGTGCGGCGGCCGCCCTCGGAACCGGACGAGGTGACGGTGACGATCGCGTTGACCTCGGCCGCGCCGAGCGCGAGGTACTCGTTCTGGAAGGCCTCGGCGGTGTACGACATCCCTACTCCTCTGCGAGCGGCTGGACGGGGATCAGGGCGACGGTGATGTTGTCGGCGCCGCCGGCGTTGTTGGCGTAGTCGGTCAGGTACCGGGCGGCGTTGATCAGAGTGCCGTGCTCGTGCAACCCGGTCCGGACGGCGGCGGCGAACGCGGCCGGGTCGGTCAGGTAGTTCCACAGCCCGTCGCTGCAGAGCACCAGGTGACCCGGCTCGGTGACGGTGAAGGACGCCGCGCGCGGCTGCACCGAGCCGGCGTCGGCGCCGAGCCAGCCGGTGATCGCGTGCGCCTTGGGGTCGCGCATCGCCACCTCGGGGTCGACGCCGAGGGCGATCACGTGGGTGGCCCACGAGTCGTCCTCGGTGAGCTGCTCGGCCGGTCCCTCCGCACCGATCCAGTAGGCGCGGCTGTCGCCGATCCAGCCGTACGACACCTCGGACCCGCGCACCACGGCCGCGACGATCGTGCAGGCCGGGTTGGAGACCGCGCGCCGGGGGTCGCCGCCGGCGGCCAGGTCGGCCACGGCCTGTTTCGCGGTCAGGATCGCCTCGCCCACGTCGCCCGTGGCGGCCAGCACCTCACCGGCCGCGCCGGCCGCGGTCGCCGAGGCCACGTCCGGGTCGAACGACGAGGAGACGCCGTCGCAGACGACCACGTCGACGTCGGCGCCGCGCACGGCCAGCCACATCGCGTCCTCGTTGCGGTGGTGCCGCTGCCCGCGGTCGGTGGCCGCGGCCGCCACCTCGCCGCCGTCGACCTCGAGGTGGTCGCGGGGCCGGATGGCGAGCATCCCGCACTGCTCGCAGTAGCCGTCCTCGCCGACCGCGCCGGCGGCGCCGCAGTGCGGGCAGGCCGGGCCGGCGGACAGCGACCGTCCGCAGCTCTCGCAGAAGGCCGCCCCGGCCGCGCGCTCATCGGCGCACGAGGCGCACTCGGTCATCGTCATCGTGCCTCGCCGTCGTAGTGGTGCAAATTTTCAGAGAGTACGCCGTTCATGTACGGGTCCGGGGACGGGCCGCGTTGGCCAGGTCGACGAGGGCGATCTTGTCGGGCCCGTGCGCCGCCCGCGCCATCTCCCGGTATCCGGCCTCGAGCGCGAAGCGCACCTCCCGTTCGCGGACGTCACCGGTGTGGCTCGCGCCGAGGACCGCGGCCGGCAGCTTGGCGCCGCCCTTGATGGTCTCGAGGGCCTGTTCGAGCAGTTCGACCCGGAGCGCCGCCAGCTGCGCGGCCTCCACCTCGAGGCGGTCGATGAGCGCGGCCGCCGCGGCCAGGGAGTCGACGTCGGCCGCCGCGCTCGGGTGCGACTGGACCAGCGCCAGCACCGCGCCGACCTGGGAGCTGCGGTAGGCGGCGGAGGTGCCCGGGACCCGGTTGTACGCCTCGACGGCGCCCGCCCGGTCGCCGGTCCTCAGCCGGCAGCGGGCCAGGCCGGCGGCGGCCGACGTGTACGCCGGGTCGGTGCGGCTGACCACGTCGTAGTAGCCGGCCGCGGCCTGGTGGTTCCCGGCCAGTTCCAGGGCCAGCCCGAGCGCCAGCTGCGGGGCCAGCTCGCCCGGCAGCGCCGAGTAGACGGCGTCGAACCGCTCCCGCGCGTACGCGTAGTTCTCCACGGCCAGCGCGAGCAGGCCGTCGTACCAGGCGATCCGCCAGTCGGCCCCCTCGCTGCGGATCAGCGCGTCGCGGGCCGCCCGGGCGTCGTCGAAGTAGCCGTGCCGCAGAGCCAGGTCGATCTCGGCCCGCAGCGCCCGCAGCCGCACCTCGAGCGTCTCCACCGGCGCCCCCTTGAGCAGGGCCAGCACCTCGGCCGGGTCGGTGACGGTGACCGAGGCCAGGAACGCGGCCGACGGGTCGGTCAGGTCGATCAGCGGGGTCGGCAGGTCCTGCCAGCGCGGCTGGTCCGATTTCAGGTCGGTGCGCATCTCGCCGGTGAACAGCCGCGACGTGGCCGGGTGGGGCGTGCCGCCGGCCGCCAGCACCTGCCGGAGCACGCCCAGCATCTGCTCGGTCATCTCGCCGGCGTCGACGAACCGCTCGGCCGGGTCGGTGCGCGTGGCCCGCTGCAGCAGCCGGTAGAACGACTCGTGGCGGCGGTACACCTCGAACTCGCCGCGGTCGGGCAGGCTCTCCTTGAACGTGCTCTGGTAGCCGCGGAAGTCGGTGGTGAGCACGGCGAGCGTACGGCCGATGGTGTAAAGGTCCGAGGCGATCGACGGGCCCGCGGTGGCCATCTCGGGCGCCTGGTAGCCGAGCGTGCCGTAGATGGCGGCGTCCAGGTCGTCGAAGCGGACCACGCCGCCGAGGTCGATGAGCTTCATCTGGTCGCCGGACTGGATCACGTTGTCCGGCTTGAAGTCGCAGAAGATCAGGCCCCGGTCGTGCAGGTAGCCGAAGGCCGGCATGATCTCCAGCAGGTACGCGAGGGCCCGGTCCACCGGCAGCGGCTCGGGCCGCCGCTGTTTGAGGATCCCCTTGAGCGACTCGCCGCCCACGTACTCCATGACGATGTAGCCGGCGCCGTCGTGCTCGACGAAGTTGTAGATCTTGACGATGTTCGGGTGTTCGACCTCGGCCAGGAACCGCCGCTCGGCCACGGCCGCCGCCAGCGCGTCGTCGTCGCCGGAGTTGAGCAGGCCCTTGAGCACCACCCAGCGGTCCGAGACGTTCTTGTCCACGGCCAGGTAGATCCAGCCCAGGCCGCCGTGCGCGAGCGGGCCCACCACCTCGTACTGCCCGGCGACCAGATCGCCCTTGACCAGCTTGGGCGTGAAGTTGAACTGCTCGCCGCAGTGCGGGCAGAAACCGGACGTGCGCCCCTCGCGGTCGCCGCGGGCCCGGCCGACCGGCTGCCCGCACTTGGCGCAGTACCGCTTGTCCTCGGGCACCTCGGCCCGGGCCATCACCGCCGTCGACGGATCCGCCTGCACGATCGGCTCGACCTCGACCAGGCCGCCGCCGAAGCGGCGCCGGGAGGCGCTGCGGGAACTGCCGGCCCGTCCGCTTCCGGAGGTACGGGTGGAGAGCGCCCCCGTGCGGGCCGAGGGGCCGGTCGGCGTGGTCGGCGTGGTCGGTGTGGTGGGCGCGGTCGCCGTGCGCTGCTGCGGCACGGAGGTCGGCACCGGGGCGGGCTTGTAAGCGACGGCCGACGGCGCGGTGGCCGGCGTGGTCTGTGGCGCCATCCCGCAGGTGTCGCAGTAGCCGTCCTCGAGGGTTCCGGGGCAGTTCCGCTGGCACTTCATCGGCCGTTCCTCGCGATCGTGGCGGTGAGCGCATCCTGGTAGGCGTTGACGGCCGCGCGGGCCGTGGTCAGGTCGCACGGCGCCGTGTACAGGACCGTGCGGGCCGCGTCGTGCAGCAGCACCAGGGACGGGTGCTCGCCGAGCCCACGGCTCAGCGCCTTGGCCTGATAGGCGTCCAGCCGCCCGCGCAGCTCGTTGCGGGCGGCCAGCAGCCCGGCGTTGTGCGTCGTCGACTCGCGCAGGGCGGCCAGGCGCTGGCGGGCCCGGCGCGTCCACTCGGCCAGCCTCGGGCTGATCAGCGACCAGTGCCCGGCCGCGGCCAGCGCCTCGATGGCGGCCAGGTCGGGCCGCAGGTCGCCGCCGCCGACCACGAACAGGTCGCGGGCCCGGAACCGGTCGGCCGCCGCCTCCTGCGCCTTCTCGGCGGCGGCCGCGGCCGAGGCGAGATCCGCCAGCAGCCGCCGGGCGTCGGCCAGGCGCTGCTCGAGGGCCGCCCGGAGCTCGGTGGCCGAGGTGCGTTCGGCGTCGGCGCGCTCGATCAGGGCCCGTACGGCCTGAAGGTCCCGCTCGTCGACCCCCAGCGGATCGCCGGCCAGCGTCGCCGTGAACGCGCCGAGCAGCCGGTCGGCCTCGGCCAGGGCCACGGTGTCACCGCCGAGCCGCCGGACGTGGTCGAGGGCGGCCGCGGCGTCGGCGGCCGCCGGCAGCATCTTGTCCCACACCTCACCGGCCCGGGTGGCGACGGCGACGGCCGTGGTGAAGGCCCGCTCCATCGCCGACAGCAGCTCGGCCGGCGTGCACACCGTGGTGACGTGCCCGGGGCCGAGCAGGCCGCGCTGGGCCAGCGGCACCACCTCGGTCGACAGGGTGATCGACTCGCCCAGCACCTGGTGGATGAACTCGGCCCGTTCGGCGTCGGAGACGCGGCGCTGGCCGCTGATCGCCCGGGCCCGGCCGATCAGCTCGGTCAGCAGCCGGTAGCCGTCCCACAGCCGGGTCAGCGCGTCGGAGGCGCCGGCCCAGGCGGCGGCGGTGCGCTCGGTCAGCCGGGTCCGGTCGAGCTCCTTGCGGGCCGGGTTGTCGTCGAGGTCGACCAGGTTGGTCGAGATGGCCGCGACCGCCGTCTGCAGGCGGAGCAGCTCGGCCTCGGCCGCGGCATAGGTCTCAGCGGTCATCGAGCCTGGGCGCCCAGCCACTTGTCGTACGTCTTCTGCCAGGTGCCGTCGGCCCGGTTCTTGGCCAGCACCGCGTTGACGAACGCGGTGAACTCGGGATGCTGCTTCGGCATCGCCATACCGTACGGCTCCTGGGTGAACTTCGGGCCGACGACCTTGGCGTACGGGTCCTGGGCGGCCATGCCGGCCAGGATGGTGTCGTCGGTGGTGACCGCGTCGACCTCGTTGCGCTGGAACGCCACCAGGCAGTCGCCGAACGCCGATCGGGCCACCGCGACCGGCTTGACCTTGGACTTCACCTTGGCGATGTTGTCGTACGAGGTGGAGCCCCGCACCGAGCAGACCTTCTTGCCGCCGAGGTCCTCGATCTTCGTCGCCGGGGAGCTGCTGGACACGAGCACCCGCTGCCCGGCCTCGTAGTAGATGGTGGAGAAGTTCACGTCCCGTTTGCGTTCGCAGTTCGCGGTCATGGTGTCCGCGACGATGTCCACGTCGCCGTTCACCACGGCGCTGACCCGCTGGTCGTACCCGATGACCTTGATCTGGATCTTGTTCGGGTCGCCGAGGATGGCGGCCGCGACCTGCCGGCCCATGTCGACGTCGAAGCCCTCGATCTTGCCGGTGAACGGGTTGCGCGAACTGAACAGCAGCGTGTCCTGGCTCGTGCCGAGGATCAGCCGGTCCCGCCGCTGGATCTTCTCCATGTAGCTGCCCGCGGGCATCGCGCCGCCCGGCTTGGGCAGGGTGGCCAACGGCGGCAGGCTGGCGCGGGGATCACAGGCCGGCGCCTTGCCCGCGCCCTGGGCCGGCGCGGGAGCGGGCACGTCGACGCGAGGCTGGGTGGCCATGTCGCCGGACAGCGGCGACGAGTCGGCCGAGCACGCGGCCAGGCCGAAGGTGAGCACGAGGGCGGTGATCGCGGCGGTCCGGCGCATCAGCGGTACTCCTCCAGTCGTGCCCGCAGGCCCACGTAGGCGAGGCCGGCGATCAGCAAGGCCAGCAGCGGCCCGAGGACGGTGAGCGGGCCCAGCCCGCCCGCCGCCTGGCCGATCTGGTCGTTGAAGAACGCCTTGCGGTCCTCGAGGGCGAAGTTCAGGTCGCTGCGCAGGCTCTCGAAGGTCTGTGTCGTGGTCGGGGCGATGGCGAGATCGACCGCGCGGTCGTACTCGCCGTTGTCGTCGAACGCCCGCACCTGGTCGTGCGTGGCCACGTAGGCCCGGTACGAGTTGGCGGCCCGGCCCATCAGCGTGCCGAGCTGCGGGTCGAGCCGGGCGTACTCGTTCACCAGCGGGCCGCCGCCCGCGGTGAGCCGGCTGGTCACCGCGTCGAAGTCGCTCTCGTAGGCGGCACCGCTGCCCCGGGCGGCCAGCGTCAGCGCCTCGTCGCCGCGCGCCTGCAACGCCAGGATGCGGCTCTCGGCGATCGACGCCACCGGGCCGGAACCCTCCTGTTCGGCCAGGCCGAGATGGTTCTGCTGGTTGACGACCACGGCGAGAGCGCCGACGGTCAGCCCCAGCGTCACCACCGTGGCGGCCACCAGCGGCACGTTGAACGTGCGGTGCGTGTGGCGGCTCAGGTAGCGCTGGGTGAGCAGCAGCGCGACGAGCAGCCCGGCGAGCAGGAGCAGCAGCAGGCTCATCCAGCCGGCCGCCCCGGCCGCGCCGTACCCGTCGCCGACCTCGCCCTGAGCCGTGCGGAACAGCGCCCGCGCCTGCGGTTGCAGGGTCTCCCGGTTCAGGTTCGAGGCCTCCGACAGGTACGACGCGCCGACCGGCAGGCCCTGGCGGTTGTTCGCCCGCGCGGTCGCGACCAGCGCCGAGTACTCGGCCAGGCCGGCACTCAGCGTGCGCACCGCGTCGGCCGCCGCACCCTCGGCGGGCGTGCGGCGGGCGGCCGACGTGAGCGCGGTCGAGGCCCGTTGCAGATCGTCGTCGTAGCGCTCGGTCAGGGTGGCCGGCTCCAGCCCGCCCTCGAGGAATCCCTGCGCCGCCGTGGTGTCGGCGTCGGCCAGCGCCGAGTAGATCGTCTCGGCCTCGATGAGCAGCGGCTGGGCCCGGCCGCCCAGGTCGTGGGTGCCGGCCCGGGCCGACTGGCCGGCCACGGCCGCCACCAGGCCGGCCAGCAGCCCGAGCGTGAGCAGCGTGGCGAGCAGCAGCTTGAGCCGGCCGGGGGACGTGTGCCGCAGACCCCGGACGCGGGTGAGCAGGCCCGCCGTCTCGGGCCGGGTGACCACCGCAGTACTCAAACTTGCCCCCGTCCCGAATGCTGTTGTGCGCCCCCACTGTGGTGCATGGGCGCAACCTCTAGTGCAGTTCCCGCTTGAGCAGTTTGCCGGTGGCGGTCATCGGCAGCGCGTCGACGATGCTGACCACGCGCGGGTACTTGTACGCCGCCATCTGCTCCTTGCCCCAGGCCACGAGCTCGTCCTCGGTGACGGTGGCGCCCGGCTTGAGGATCACGAACGCCTTGATCTCCTCGCCGTGGCTGGGGTGCGGCACGCCGATGACCGCGGCCAGCGACACCGCCTCGTGGGTGATCAGCACCTCTTCGATCTCGCGCGGGTACACGTTGAAGCCACCGCGGATGATCATGTCTTTGGCCCGGTCGACGATGTAGTAGAAGCCGTCCTTGTCGCGCCGGCCCAGGTCGCCGCTGCGGAACCAGCCGTCCCGGACGACCTCGGCCGTGGCCTCGGGACGGTTGTAGTAGCCGCGCATGATGTTGTGGCCGCGGATGGCGATCTCGCCGATCTCGTCGGCGCCCTCGATCGTGTTCCACTCGGGGTCGATCAGCTTCACCTCGACACCCCAGATCGGGATGCCGATCGAGCCCGGCCGCGGGTCGCTGTGCGGATCGCTGAACGTGGCCACCGGCGAGGTCTCGCTCAGCCCGTACCCCTCGAGAATGGTGACCCCGAGCCGTTCCCTGACCTCTTTGATGATCTCGACGGGCAGGCTGGAGCCGCCGGAGACCGCGACCCGCATGTTGCCGGCGATCCGCGCCACGTCGACGTCGTCGGTGAGCGCGTTGAGCAGGCCCCAGTACATCGTCGGGACGCCGGCGAAGAAGGTGACGTTCTCGGTCTCGAGCAGCTTGACCGCGGCCGCCGCGTCGAAGCGGGGGAGCAGCACGAGCGTGGACGCGGTGGCGAAGCCGGCGTTCATGTTGACGCTGGAGCCGAACGAGTGGAACAGCGGCAGCACCAGCAGATGGGTGTCGGTGCCGACCGGGCTGCCGAACAGCCGGTTGCAGGTCAGCGCGTTGAGCAGCAGGTTGGAATGCGACAGCTCGGCGCCCTTGGCCTGCCCGGTCGTGCCGCTGGTGTACAGGATGACGGCCGGGTCGGTCTCGGGCAGCTGCACCGCCTCGAACACCGGTTCTTGGCCGGCCAGGCCCTGGCCGAGCGTCTCGGCGCCGTCGATCGGCGACGGCGCGGCCGGGTCGGCGGTGATCAGGAAGAAGGTCTCGCAGCCCGCGGTCTGCCCGAAGCCCTCGAAACCGGCCGCGCCCATCGGCAGCTCGGCCGTGCCCTCGAAGCAGAAGTAGGCCTTGGCCTCGGAATCCTTCAGGTGGTACGCGATCTCGCGGCCCTTCAGGAGCACGTTGAGCGGCACCACCACCGCGCCCGCCTTGAGGATGCCGTAGTAGACGACCGGGAAGTACGGCAGGTTGGGGCAGGAGAGCGCGACCTTGTCACCGGGCCGGATGCCGCGGCTCACGAGCAGGTTGGCCACCTGGTTGGCGGCGGCGTTCACCTGCGCGTACGTCAAGCGCCGCTCGCCGAGGACGACCGCGGCCCGATCTCCGAAGGTGCGGGCGCTGTCCTCGAGAAGGATCGAGAGGTTGAGCATGGGGGTCGTTCCCTTCTGGTGTGGCGGCGGTCTCATCCCACCATCCCGCGGGAACCTGAGAAACCCTCCGTTTCGGTCTTGTTACACGCCCGGTCAGCGTCAATAGCGCGACTAATTCGAACATCGTCACTGCATGTGTCAATGTGCGAAAAGCCCTGGCGCTCTATCGCGCGGGACGTGCGTGAGGCAGATTCTCGTCGTATTCGTGCTCTTGTGGAGGCGGCGCGAAACAGCCGGATCCGTACACCCTCTCCGCGCACGCCGAAACTTATGTGACCCTGCTCGGCGCGACCATCTCGCCAACCCGTCGCAGCCCCGGGACGCGGCGGCGCCGGGTCATGGCGCCGACGGGTGGCGCGCCTTCAGGGGCGTCGACCCGGCGTTCCGGATGATCTCGCTCGCCGGGTGGATGGCGGCCAGCAGCCACAGGATCCACATCAGGCGGGCGTCGTAGTAGTCGCCGGAGAACAGGCTGGCGCCCAGGACGAAGATGCCCGCGTACGCGGCGGCGCGGCTCTCCAGGGAGCGCTGCCGCGCCGGCAGCCGGGCGTACTCGGTGCGCAGCGCCCATAACGCGAACAGCAGCAGGATCAGCCCGACCGCCCCGCCCTCGGCCGCCACCGCCAGGGGCAGGTTGTGCACGTAGCGCTCGCCCGGCCCGAGGTTGGTGATGGCGTAGAAGCCGTGCACCCCCGAGCCGAGGATCGGCCGCTCGGTGAAGACCTCGACCCCCTTCTCGTAGAGGACGTCCCGGTCGGAGGTGTACCGGTTCTGCAGGGTGGTCGCCACCAGGCGGTTGTTCAGCAGGTCGGTCACCATCGCCCCGATGAGGCTCCACAGCACCCCGAGCAGGATGGCCAGGGCGATGACGGCCTTGACGAACCGCATCGACCGGATCGTCGGCCACAGCGAGGGCAGCGCCACGGCCGTGGCGATACCCAGCGCGGCCAGGCCACCCCGGGAGCCGGAGGCGAGCGCACCGACGAGGAAGGGCGGCACCCCGATCAGCCAGACGAGCTTGCCGTGGTAGCGGAAGTAGAAGTACGCCGCGGCGAAGATCCCGAGCACCATGACCCGGACGAAGACGTTGGGGCCACCACCGAACGCGGCCCACCGCCCGCTGGCCGTGTGGCCGCGCCCCGACGCCGCGTACAGAAAATAGAGCCATCCCGCGACGTAGAGGAGCGCGAACGTGATCTTGATGACCCGGTCCCGGTCCCAGACGGCCAGATTGGCGTAGACGACGAGCAGCACGCCCATCGAGACCAGGTCGCTGAGAACGTCATTGATGATCGCCCCGCGCGGCGCCCACGACGCCGACAACATCTGATAGCCCAGCAGCAGCAGTACGGGGTAGAGCGCGCGGGAGGCCCCACGGTCGAGCCAGCGCCCCTTCTCCCCGGCGTGGTGCTGCTCGAGCAGAAAGCTGAGCACGACGGCGGTGAACAGGAGAACCCGCACGTCGTTGAGAACGGGGATGCTGAGCCCGATCCGCTCCAGCGTGAAATGCCCGGCCAGGGTCGCCACGAACGCCGCACCCACCAGCACAACACTGGGCCGCACAGCACTGGGCCGCACAACACTGGGCCGCACCGCGCTCATCGCCTTTGAGGCTAGGCGGCCCTCACCCCGGTGGCTGCGAAATCGTGAACTCCTGCTGGCCGGACCACCATTCGGCGGCCCACACCATTCCCACCACAAGCACGGCGGGCCGCTGCCCGTCGGCGAGCAGGACGGCCGGCGCCTTCGTCCCGGTCAGCTCGCCGTAGGTCACCCACCACGTCGGCTCCGGGCCGCGCCCACCCCGGGCCTGCTGATAGGAGGTGCCGCTCCAGCGGACCCACTCGTCGTCGGCCGGCTGGAAGACCCCGTCGAGCTCGGCGCGATGCTGAAGGCCGCTCAGCTCCCGTCAGAAGCCGTCCTCGCGCCACTGCAGAACTCACCCGGAATTCGGCAGCACCAGGGCCGGTCCTCCACCCGCCGCGTCATCCGAGACGATGACATCGGCCGCCCGGAAGGTGGTCGTGAGGCCGGCAACCGGCCGCCGGCCCCTATCCTGTCGTCAGCCGACGAGTGGGAGGCTCGATGACGGTCAGGCCGACGCTCGTCGCCGACCGCTATCGTCTTGTCGAGTTGATCGGCACCGGCGGCATGGGCCGGGTGTGGCTGGCGCGCGACGAGTTGCTCGACCGGGACGTCGCCATCAAGGAACTCGTCCCTCCCGAGTGGATGAGCGACGACGAGCGGCGCCGGCTGCGGGACCGTGCCCTGCGCGAGGCGCGCAGCGCGGGCCGCCTGAACAGCCCCCATGTGGTGCGGGTCTACGACGTGGTCAGCACCGATGCCCTGGCCTGGATCGTGATGGAGTACGTGCCGTCCCGTTCCCTGCAGAAGATGATCGCGGAGGACGGCCCGTTCCCGCCGGACCGGACCGCCCGCATCGGCCTCGACCTGCTCGACGCGCTGACCGACGCGCATCGAGTGGGGGTGCTGCATCGCGACGTCAAGCCGCACAACGTGCTGATCGGCGACGACGGCCACGCCAAGTTGACCGACTTCGGGCTCGCCACCTTCCTCGACGACGGATCGGTGACCGGGCCGGGCCTCATCGTCGGTTCTCCGCAGTATGTGTCGCCGGAACGGGCCCGGGACGGCACGTCCACCGTCGCATCGGACCTGTGGTCGCTCGGCGCCACCCTGTTCGCGGCGGTCGAGGGGCACTCGCCCTACGCGCGGGGCAGCGCCATGGCGACCCTGGCGGCGCTGGCGACGGAACCGCCCGACCCGCCGGTGCGAGCCGGCCCGCTGGCGCCGGTACTGGCCGGTCTTCTCCGGCATCGCCCCCAAGAACGCCTCACCGCTCCTGAGGTGCGGAGGCTGCTGGAAGAGGTCGCGGGCCTCGAGCGACCGCCGGTTGCGGCCACCGCCGGAGGGCCACCCGTTGTCGGCCGCGACAAACAGGGCGCGGGGTCTCCGTCCGGCCTCCGATCGGCGGTCTCAGCGTTCGGCGACAATCGGAGCATCCGGCGGCCGGCCACGCGTCCGGGCTTGATCGCCGCGCACGGTGCGGCCCTGATCGGGGCGGCCCTCACCGCGTTTGTTTGCGTATATGCGGCGGTCAAGGGAGCGTTCAGAGCCGACCAGCGCATCGGCTGGCTCATCGGAGCCGCCATCGTTCTGACTGTTGTCGCTCTGGGGGCGCTGGTGGTCGCCGCCGGGCGGCGCTATCGCATCGGCCGCAGCGCTCAGCTGCTGGCCATGCATTTCGACGACGCGGTGAACGGGGATCTCTCGCCCAGCCGGGAGGAGATCGAGTTCGGAATCGCCGTGCGCGATGCGCTGGCCCGATCCGGCGAGGCGGCCGCCGCCGACAGGTTGCATGGGGCGTTGTCGTCCGCGCGGTCGAGAGACTTCTCCTCCGGGGCCTCCTTCCCGGAGTTCGCACGGCCCGACGACTCCTGGGACGAGCCACACGATGAGCCCTGGCCCGAGCCGCCGTGGGCACGGCAGTCCCGGCGAGACGCCGCCGATGGCTAGGCGGAGGGCCGGAGTGCAGCCGCCGGGCAAGCCCGAGCGCGCGGTGTCACCGCTCGACGCGCGGCCGGATCGTAGTGTGCTGGTCGCCTGCATCGCCGGAACGGGCGCCGTCGTCGCCTCGGTCATGGCTTTCGGAGCATCGCTGATCACCGACGACGCACCGGCTCCACCCCCGCCGGGCTATTGCGCGGAAGTCATTCTGAAGTATCGGGAGCTCGTCAAGGGCAGCAAGGAGACCGTCGACTTCCTCGGTAAGAAGGGCAAGGACGGTAAGTCGGCGATCGAACACGATGATTCCGCGGTTCGGTGTGGTCTGTCGGCCGACGGCCTGGCGATATTGTCCGGCACCGCTGAGTGAGGCCGCCTACGTCGTCGAGATCCTCGGGGCCGGGATGGTGTGCAGGAGTGCGACGTAGGACAGCGCCCCGAGCGTGATCGCGCCGACGCTCAGGCCGGCCAGCGCCGCGGTGGCCGGCGGCAGCAGGGTGCCCAGGGTGAGCGTGGCCGCGATCTGCAGGGCCAGGCAGGCCAGCAAGAGGCGGCTGACGATGGGGGAGTCGGCGAGGGCGTCCAAGGTGGGGCGGGCCGCGTAGAAGACGGCGAAGGGGATGGCGGCGGGCAGGCCCAGGCGCAGGGCCTGGATGGCTTCGGTGAAGTCCAGGCCCAGGAAGTTGTGGACGATCGTGGGGGCGGTCAGGAACAGCAGGCCGGTAACCGGGGTCGTCAGGACGGCGGCGGCCACGGGAAGGGTTTTCAGGCCGCGGCCGAGTTCGGCTCCGACGCCTGTCGTGTGGAAGGCGCCGCTCAGGCGGGGGAGCAGGACGGGGGTGAGCATGCCGAACAGCGAGCAGATCAGGGTGATGGCCGAGGTGACGAAGCCGACGTAGCCGGCGTCGGGGTCGCCGGGGCCGGCCGCGGCGGCGGCGTAGAAGGTGGGGAACGAGAACAGCGCCGGCAGGGCGATGTCGCCGGGGGCGCGCCGCAGGCCGAAGGTCACCACCGTGCGGAACGACGGGGACGCGGCCTGGTGGGACTGTGGGGGACGGGCCACGGCTATGGCGGCCACCGCGATGATGACCATGGCTATGCCCTGCAGGGCCAGGAAGAGCTCCATGCGGTCGGTCAGGGCGAACGCCACGACCGGGAGGATGCCCAGGCCGAGGAGCCAGGCCAGGTTGGCCGCGGTCACCTGGCCGCAGCCGCGCAGGGCGGCCACCGCTGTCACGCAGAGGCAGTTGCCGGCCAGCAGGATGATGACGGCGCGGACCGACGTGGCGCCGCCGGGGATGCCCAGCAGACGGCCCAGGTCGTCGGCCACGAGCAGGCCCAGCAGGCCCAGCAGGTCCATCAGGACCAGTTGGGTGAGGAAGGACTGGCGGGCCAGCATGCGGGCGCCGGCCCCGGCCCTCGGTAGGTAGCGGTGCAGGGCGGGGACCAGGCCCAGCAGCGCGAACGGCTGGAGGGTGGCGACGACGCCGCGGGCCACCTGGTAGTAGGCGAAGCCGGCGGGGCCGGCGCGCCGCGCCACCAGGTGGAACAGCAGCAGGCCGGAGGCCAGCGTCAGCCAGTGGATGGCCGTGGAGGAGACGTAGTCCCGGCGGACGACGGCGGGGACGCTGCGGAACAGGGAGCGGAGCGCCTCAGGCAACCGGAAGGCCTGGGAGGGGAGTCGCCGGGATCAGGTCGTCGACCCGCGAGACACCGGCGATGGCCAGGGCCGTCAGGATCAGGATCTTGAGGTCCGTACGCAGGGAGTGGTTCTCCACGTAGGCCAGGCCCAGGGCGATCTTCCGGGGGCGGATCAGTTCGTCGTACGCGGCGTCGGGGTCCGCTTTGCCGGCCAGGATGGCGCCCTCGTCGCGGAAGACGATCGACGCCCAGTCGGTGATGCCCGGTTTGACGCTCAGCAGCAGGCGCTCACGGTCGGTGTAGCGGCGCACGTCGGAGGCGACCTGCGGGCGGGGGCCGACCAGGCTCATCTCGCCCCTGAGCACGTTGAGGAACTGCGGGAGCTCGTCGAGCTTGTAGCGGCGCAGCATGCGGCCGGTCGCGGTCAGCCGCGGGTCGTCGTCGGCGGTGGAGGGGCCGCCCAGGCGTTCGGCGTCCAGGACCATGCTGCGGAATTTCAGCATGGCGAACGGCTTGCCGTGCCGGCCGATCCGCTCGCCCCGGTACAGCAGCGGGCCGCCGTCCTCGCGCTTGATGCGCCAGGCGGCGTAGGCGGTGACCGGCGCGGTGGCCAGCAGGATCCCGGTGGCCCCGGCGATGTCGATGACGCGTTTGGCCAGTTCCATGGCTCCCCCTCCACCGTGAGCGTATCGGCGCGGCGTACCACTAAGGGGTGGTTTGCGGGTTTTGCTGGCGTAACGCCGTGCGGTAGAGGTAGACGCGCGAGGCGGCGCCGCTGTGGATGGAGGTGTGGCCGCGCAGCTCGGCGCCGACCTTGCGGTAGAAGCCGTGCGCGCGGCGCTGCTGCTCGCCGGTGACCATCTTGACCGCTGTCTCGCCGTGCTCGGAGAACCAGTCCATCAGCCGCTCGAACAGGTCCTGGGCCAGGCCGGCGCCGCGCACCGGCGGGCGGACCACGAAGTTGATGACCTCGGCCCGGGGCAGGTCGTCGCCGGCCTGGGCGTAGCGCAGGGTCTCGATGGCCCGGAAGATCCGGCCGGGGCGCAGCAGCCGGGGCAGCAGGGCCGGGGCGGCCACCCACCAGCGCCGGCGGATGAACTCGCGGACCAGCGCCGCGGTGTCGAGGCTGCCGCAGATGTAGCCGACCGGGCGGCCGCCGTCGACGGCCAGGAACAGGGCGCAGTGCCGGCTGTCGGCGACGTGCCGGTAGAGGACTTCGAGCGCCGGAACGCCCAGCGACGACAGGAAGCCGTGGGCCACCTCCGTGGCGTGCATCTCGGCCACGGCCCGGATCTGGGCGTCGGTGAACGGGCCGGACAGGATGCGCGGACCCTCCCCGGTGTCCGGCGAGTCCAGCAGGTCGAGGCCGCGCTCCACGTCGTGCGGGCTGATGTCGGCGCGGACGGGGAAGCTCACCACGTGCTCGGCCGCCCATTCCGCGTTCGGGCACGATCCGGGCCGGTATCCGGCGGCCTCCAGGTCGGCGCCGGTCAGCGGGTGGACCGGCGTGGTGAACCAGTCGCCCACCTCGAGGCGCCGGCGGGCCGCCTCGTCGAGCAGGCCGCGCTTGTCGGGCACGGCCACCGGCACCCGCAGGGGTGGCGTGACCGGCGTGGGCACGTCGAAACCGAGACGGGTGACGCCCGCCCGGTACCGGGCGGCGACGGCGGCCCGGCGGGTGAGCTGCTTGCGGGCCCGGGCCGTACGGCGGGGCAGGCGCCGCCGGACCGATCGGGTCATCCGCCACTCGTACTCGGGGCTGGCCGCCACGTCGGCCGCGTAGGAGCCGACGACCAGGCCGAGCCGCGACAACCGCCGGTACAGGGCGCGCAGCCGCCAGGTCACACCGAGTTCGGTCGCCACCTGATGCGCCAGGAACTGCGCGGTCATCACGGCTTCGCGGCGTGACGGCGGGGGTGTGTAGGCGGCGTACTGCTCGCGCATCGTGGCGGCCAGCCGCTCGTCGTTGACGACCGCCTTGCCGCCGACCCCGGCGATGACCGGCTTGCCCCACTCGTACGAGTAGAAGGCGGCCACCCCGGTCCGCCCGACCGGGCCGCGCTCGGCCGGCTCGGTGATGTGCGCGCAGTCCTCCACGACCGG
The DNA here is from genome assembly GCF_040650035.1 of Actinoplanes sp. NPDC048796. Lineage (NCBI taxonomy): Bacteria > Bacillati > Actinomycetota > Actinomycetes > Micromonosporales > Micromonosporaceae > Actinoplanes > Actinoplanes sp. NPDC048796. Next base: position 254,281 of record NZ_JBEZGO010000004.1, read on the forward strand.
CACGTTCCCGGCGATCTTCAGCACCCGGTCCAGGTCGACCGGGGTGCCGAAGGTGTGCTGCACGACGATGGCCCGGGTGCGGCCGGTGACAGCCGCGGCCAACCGGGAGAGGTCCATCGTGTACGTGGTGCGGTCGATGTCGACGTACACCGGAACCGCTTGAAGCCTCTGCAGGGGCTCGATCACGGCGGCGCAGGTGTAGGCCTGCACGATCACCTCGTCGCCGGGCCCGACGCCGAGGCCGCGCAGGATCGCGTGCAGCGCCACCCGCCCGCGGTAGTACAGGAACTCGGTCATGAGGGCCGCCGCCCGGCCGGATCGAGGATGCCCCACACGGAGCCGGCGCCGTAGACGACGTGGGTGGTGGCGAAGACGATCGGCATGACGACCAGCAGGCGCGGGTCGTGCTGTTCGCGGGCCACGCGCGCCCCCGAGTACAGGGCGGCCGCTCCGTACGTACCCAGTAGAGCGAGGGTGAGACGCCGGACCGTGCGGGAGAAGGGGGAGAGGGCGAGGCCGCCGGAGGCGGCGAGCACGAAGCCGAGCGGGACGACGTTGCGCCAGGCGCCGATCCAGCGGCCGACGGCGCGGCTGGCCCGGAACGGCCAGTAGCCGCCCTCGAACATCCACGAGCAGAACTCGCGGTAGTCGCTGCGGGCGTAGTACGTGCAGGTGATGTCGGGCAGCAGCAGGATCTTGCCGCCGGAGGCGCGCAGGCGCTGGTTGAGCTCGCGGTCCTGGGCGCGGGTCAGGGCCTCGTCGAAGTAGCCGATGTGGTCGAAGACCTCGCGCCGGTAGCAGCCGCCGAAGACCGTGTCGACCCACTGCGGTTCGGAGGCGCCGATGCGGTACTTCGTGTTGCCGGCGCCGAACGCGTTGGTCGTGGACAGGGCGATGGCCCGGCCGATCAGGCTGTCGTCGCGGGCCTCGGAGCGCCGGACGCCGCCCACGTTGTCGGCGTCCGGATGATCCAGCAGGCCCTGGACGCATTTCGACAGGTAGTCGGGCGGGTAGTCGGCGTGGACGTCGAGGCGGACGATGATCTCGCCTTTGGCCGCGCGGATGCCGAGATTGAGCGCCACCGGCTTGCTGCGGCCGGGATTGTCGATCAAGACCAGCTTGTCGTTATCTAGTAGGACATCTCGGGTTCCGTCGCTGCTCATGCCGTCGACCACCAGCAGCTCCCGCCGATCAGCGGGGTAGTCGAACCGCTCCACCGACGCCAGGAAACTCTCGATGAAGTCCCGTTCGTTCCAGCAGGGGACGACGACGCTGACGAAGGGCGCGTTCATCGGCCGAAGAACCTTCGAACGCTCTCCGCGACGAAGGAGACCTGATCGTCGGTGAGCTCGACCTGCATCGGCAGGGACAGCACCTGGTCGCACAGCTTCTCGGTCCGGGGCAGGTGCCAGTGGTCGAGGCCGAGGCCCTTCTGCTTGTGCAGCGGGATCGGCCAGGAGATCAGCGTCTCGATCCCGTCGTCGCGCAGGTGCGCCACGAGGCGGTCCCGCGCGTCGGACGTGATCGGGTAGTTCTGGTAGACGTCGTTGCGGCGCGGGTCGTCGTCCGGCCCGACCGGGATGCCGATCTCCGGCACCTCCCGCAGCAGCGAGGTGTAGATCCGCGCGATCTCGCGGCGCCGGGTGATCCACTGCGGCATGTGGGCCAGCCGCCAGTCCAGGATCGCCGCCTGGAGGTTGTCGAGGCGGCAGTTGTAGCCCCACCCGTCGAGTTCCGCCTTGGCCACCCGCCCGTGGTCGCGCAGCGCCAGCAGCCGGTCGGCGAGGGCCTGGTCGTCGGTCAGCACCGCGCCCGCGTCGCCCATCGCCCCCAGCATCTTCGCCGGGTAGAAGGAGTACGTGCTGGCCCACCCGAAGGTGCCCGACGTGCGCCCGTCGAGGGACGCGCCCAGGGCCTGCGCCGCGTCCTCGATCACCACCGCCCCCACCTCGCCGGCCGCCTTCTGGACGGCCGCCATGTCGACCGTGCGGCCGTTGAGGTGCACCGGAATGATCACGCGGGTCTTCTCGGTGACCGCCTGAGCCAGTTGGGACGTGTCCATCAGGTGGTCGTCGCCGATGTCGACCAGCACCGGCTTGGCCCCGCGCAGCACGAACGGCGACATCGTGGCCACGAACGTGTGCGCCACCGTGACGATCTCGTCGCCCGGCCCGATGTCGAGCGCGTGCGCCAGCAACCGCAACCCGTCGGTGCAGTTGCTCACCCCGACCGCCCGGTCCGAGCCGTTGAACGACGCCAGGTGCTCCTCGAAGTCGTGCAACTGCTGCCGCAGCATGAGGTCGCCGCGCGCGATCGTGTCCTCGATGACCGGCAGCAGGCCGTCGCGCTGACGGCGCCACTGCTCGGGGTAGTCAACGAACCTGACTCGCCAGTCCACGGTTGACCTCCATCTGTTCCAGCACCCGGTGGGTGATCGAGGCGGGGTCGAGGCCGTGCGCCCCGCGCAGGTAGTCCTGGTCGCCGACGAGGGACGAGAAGCGGGGCGGCAGCGCCACCCGGATCAGCGACGCCGACTGCGGCATCTCGGCCAGGATCTCGGCGACCGCGCTGCCCAGCCCGCCGATGACCGAGTGCTCCTCGACCGTGACGATCGTCGGGTACCGGTGGGCGGCGTCGTGGATGGCCACCAGGTCCAGCGGGTCGATCCACGGAAACGAGCGCACGTCGGCCCGAACGCCGGCCTGGGCCAGCAGGTCGGCCGCCCGCAGCGCCGACTCGAGGATGGCGCCCGTGCTGAACAGGGCGATGTCGCCGCCGGTGCGCAGCGCGATCGACTCGCCGCGGCAGAGCTGGATCGGCCCGCGGTGCACCATCGGCTCGCCCGCCTTGCCCAGGCGCAGGTACGCCGGTCCGCCGTTCGCCACCAGGTCGGCCATCACGGCGCTGGTCTCGGCGGCGTCGCCCGGCGCGGCCACGGCCAGCCCCGGGACGGCCCGCATGATGGCCAGGTCCTCCGTCGCGTGGTGCGACATGCCGAGCGCCCCGTAGGACAGCCCGCCGCCGACAGCCACCACGATGACGTCGGCGTGGTGGTAGGCGATGTCGTTGCGGATCTGCTCGAGGCAGCGCAGGGTCGGGAAATTCGCGATGGAGTACGTGAACACGCGCGCCCCGGCCAGCGCCATTCCGGCGGCCAGGCCGGTCATGTTCTGCTCGGCCACGCCGGCGTTGACGAACTGTCCCGGGCAGGTCCGCTGAAGCTCGTCGACCACGCCGAAGCCGATGTCGCCGGTGACGAAGACGATGTTCGGGTCGGCCTCGGCCGCGGTCAGCAGCTCGTCGAAGAAGCGGCTCCTCACGGCGCCACCTCGCTCATCGCGCCGGCCAGCTCGGCGTCGTCCGGCGGCCGGTAGTGCCAGAGCACCTGGTTCTCCATGAAGGAGACACCCTTGCCCTTGACCGTACGGGCCAGCACCACCTTCGGCCGCTCCCGCCCCGGCCGGACGGCCTGGCGGATCTGGCCGTGGTCGTGCCCGTCGATCTCGGCCACCTCCCAGCCGAACGAGCGCCACTTCTCGGCGAACGGTTCCAGCGCCAGGGTCTGCTCGGTGGTGGCCATGGACTGCAGCCCGTTCCAGTCGACGATCGCGACCAGGTTCGTGAGCCGGTGGTGGGCGGCGAACATGGCCGACTCCCAGACACTGCCCTCGTCGCATTCGCCGTCGCCCAGCAGGACGTACGTCAACCAGGTCCGGTCCGTGCGCCGCGCCTGCCAGGCGAGGCCGGCGCCGACCGGGAGCCCGTGCCCGAGCGAGCCGGTGGAGAACTCGACGCCGGGAATGCCGACGTGGCTGACGTGCCCGGACAGGAACGAGCCGTTGCGGTAGTGCTGGGCCAGCAGCCGGGTGTCGAAGAATCCGCTCTCGGCCAGGACGGCGTAGAGGGCGGCCCCGGCGTGGCCCTTGCTCATGATGAACCGGTCCCGGTCGGGCTTGCCGGGATGGGCCGGGTCGAGGTCGAGGATCTCGGCGTAGAGCACGGCCAGCAGGTCGGCGCAGGACAGCGCCGAGCCGACGTGGGAGCTGCGGCCCGAGTTGGTCATCCGGAGCACGTGCTGGCGGACGGCGCGGGCGAGGTCGCTGCTCGTCATAGGACCGCGTATCCGATGTACGGGTCGAAGTCGAACCGCCGCACCTCCAGGCGGTTCAGGCCCACCTCGTCCAGGGCCGCCTTCGTCTCGCCGGGCCACAAGGGGTTGTCGAGCTCGTCGAAGGCGAGGACCGCGCCCCTGGGCATGCGGGGCAGGAAGTGCCGCAGCGCGGTGCGGGTGGGCTCGTACAGGTCGAGGTCGAGGAAGAGCAGGCTGACCATCAGATGCTGGTTGTCGGCGACGAAGGCGGGGATGGTCTCGGTGACGTCGCCGCGGATCAGCCGGGCCTTGGGCAGATGCCCGAGGAAGCGGTCGGTGTCGTAGATCTCCAGCAGTTTCGACAGTTCGTCGTAGCTGTCGGCGGCCAGGTCGCCGGTGCGGGCGCCGGTCTGGTCGGGGCGGTCGTCGGCCGAGACCGACGGGAACCCGCCGAACGAGTCGAACCCGTACAGCCGCCGGGTCAGGTTGGTCGGCTCCAGGGCCGCGCTGAGCTGGGCGAAGGTCATGAAGCTGGCGCCGCGGAAGACGCCGCACTCGACGATCGAGCCCTTGACCGGCAGGGCCAGCTTGAACAGCTCGTACAGGGCGGCGAAGCGGGTGACCTGGGCCCGGCGCGCGTAGCGGGCCATGGTGGCGAGCCGGGTCGGCAGGTCGTCCGGGCTGTTCGCGAACACCTCGGCGATCCGCTGCGGAACCCGCTGCTCGGCCTCGGTCTGAAGACGGCCGGGCTTTTCCGTCGGCCTAGGCTGCATAGCAGGCCTGCCGGGACTTGACCATGGTGAAGACGCAGCCGAGCAGGCGCGCGTCGACCTGCTTGAGCGCGCGCACGGCGCCGGTGACCTGAGCGCTCGTGGTCTTGCGGGACCGGACGAGGAGAAGAGCCCCGTCCGTACGGGCCGCGACGACCGCCCCGTCGGCCACCGGCAGCAGCGGGGGCGAGTCGAGGATGACCAGGTCGAAGCGGGCGCGCAGCTCGTCCAGCAGGTCGCCCATGCGCTGCGAGCCGAGCAGCTCGCTCGGGTTGGGCGGCGGGTGGCCGCTGGAGAGCAGCCACAGCCCCGTACCCCACGGCTGGAGCACCTGGTCGAGCGAGGCCGCCCCGACCAGCACCGTGGTCAGCCCGGCCGAGCCCTCCCGGCCCAGGAAGGCGGCCAGCCGTGGGCGGCGCAGCTCGGCGTCGACGATCAGCACCTGCTGACCGGCCTCGGCGAACAAGATGGCCAGCCCGCACGCGGTGGACGAGCGGCCCTCGCCGGGCATCGCGCTGGTGACGGCCAGCGTCTTCACCGGCCGGTCCCGGTTCGCGTACTGCACCGAGGTGCGCAGCTGGCGCAGCGCCTCGGCCCGCCTGGAGTCACGGTCGGACAGGAACGGGCCGCCGCCGCGGCGCCGGGCCGCCTTGCGGTCGACCGGGATGCAGGCCAGCACGGGCGCCCCGGCCAGCTCCCGCAGCTGGCCGGGCTCCCGCACGGAACTGTCGGCGATCTCGCGGACCACGCCGAGGGCGGTGCCGATCAGCAGGCCCATGGCGACACCCAGGGCGAGGTTGTGCATGGGGCGCGGCACGACCGGGTTCTCGCTGAGCTTCGGCGGCACCATCGTCTCGATCGTGGCCGCCGCGGTCTTGCCGTTGTCGGGCAGTTCGAGCTGCTTCACGAGCGCCGGGAACTGCACGGCCAATTCCTCGGCGACCGCCTGCGCGCGTTCCGGAACGGCGTCCTCGACAGTCACATCGATCAATACGGTGGCCGAATCGGTGACGACCGAGATGCGGTCCTGGATCTGCGCCGGGGTCAGGCTCAGGTCGTCGTTGGCGGCGATCAGCTTCGCGAGGCGTTCCCCTTTGAGAACCGCCTCGTACGTCTTCAACCGGTTCGTGGCGAACATCGACCCCTCGAGTGCGCTGGAACCCTCCGCGTTGGCGGTGGCGACGAAATACTGCGCGGCCGACGCGTACAAGGGCGTGGTGTGGGCCGTGTACAGCGTCGCTATCCCCATGGCGGCGACAACGGTGAGTGCGACCACCCACCACTGCCGTCTCGCTACCCGGAGGTAGTCACGCAGTTCCACTCTTGTGAATCTAAATTGCCGGTCGTTAACGCGAAGCATTATCAGAAACTTGCGCGGCGTCCCCTCCTGCCGCCTTAGGGTGCTTCTGTGACCGGCGGGGAGAATCTGCTCTACATGCTCGCCACGCGGTACGAGCGATGGCGGTCCCGGCCGTCCGCCGGCCTCAAGACCCGGGCCCTGCTGTTCGGCGGCGGCGCCGCGGCCCGCGACCTGCTGCACAGCATGCACTTCGACCCCCGGAGCCGGTACGTGCCGGTCGGCGTCCTCGACGACGACCCCCGCAAACGGCGCACGCGGGTGGCGGGGGTGCCCGTCCTGGGCGATCGCACCGCCCTGGCCTCGGCGGTCGCGCGCACCGGGGCCACCACGGTGGTCTTCGCCGTCTCGGACGCCGGCGCCCCGCTCGTCCGGGAGATCCGCGCCCTGGCCGACGCCGCCGGCGTCCGCTTCCTGGTCGTGCCGGCCATGAGCGAACTGCTGGACCACGAGATCGGCGTCCGCGACCTGCGCGAGGTGCGGGTGACCGACCTGCTGGGCCGGGTGCAGATCGAGACCGACCTGGACGCCATCGCCGGCTACCTGACCGGCAAACGGGTGCTGGTGACCGGGGCCGGCGGGTCGATCGGCTCCGAGCTGTGCCGGCAGATCAACCGGTTCTCCCCGGCCGAGCTGATGATGCTCGACCGCGACGAGAGCGCCCTGCAGGCCGTGCAGCTCTCCCTCGACCCGCGGGCCACGCTCAGTGACCCGGCGGTGATCCTGGCTTCGCTGCGTGACGTCGACCGGATCCGGGCGATCTTCCGGGACCGGCGGCCGGAGGTGGTCTTCCACGCGGCCGCGCTCAAACACCTGCCGCTGCTCGAGCGCTACCCGGGCGAGGCGGTGAAGACCAACATCTGGGGCACCCTGGCCGTGCTGGAGGCGGCGTCGTCGGTCGAGCGCTTCGTCAACATCTCGACCGACAAGGCGGCCGACCCGTCGAGCGTCCTCGGATACTCCAAGCGGATCACCGAACGGCTCACCGCGCACACCGCGGCCCACCGGCCCGGGACGTTCCTCAGCGTCCGGTTCGGCAACGTGCTCGGCAGCCGCGGCTCGGTGTTCGACCGGTTCACCGCGCAGATCGCCGACGGCGGCCCGATCACCGTCACCCACCCCGACGTGACCCGCTACTTCATGACCATCCAGGAGGCGGTGCACCTGGTCATCCAGGCCGCCGCGATCGGGCACGGCGGCGAGGCGCTGGTGCTCCAGATGGGCGAGCCGGTGCGCATCGCCGACGTGGCCCGGCAGATGGTCGAGCTGGCCCCGGCACCGGTCGACATCGTGTACACCGGGCTGCGCCCGGGCGAGAAGATGGGCGAGGTGCTGTTCGGCGCGGGCGAGGAGGACCGGCGGACCGACCACCCGCTGATCTCCCACGTGTCGGTGCCGCCCCTGGACCCTTCGGCCGTACGCCACCTGGCCGCCAACGCCGATCCGGCCGCGCTCGCCGGTTCGCTGGCGGCGCTGTGCACCGTACCCGCCCTATCCTTTTCGTAGGATCTCCAGCACCAGCGGGTCGATGCTGCCCTCGACCAGGCGTTCCTCCAGGTTCTCGACCCCCGCCCAGCTGTCCAGGTCGTCGTAGCCGGCCTTCGTGAGCAGCGCCCGCACCTCGTCCGCGACCGCACCGGTCAGCGGGATCAGCGTGGCCGGGTCGGGCCGCTCGAAGTACAGCGTGTGCAGCTCGAGCAGCCGGGCCAGCTCGCCGACCGGATCCGGGTGGTCGTCGACCCGCAGGTCGACGAGGACGTCGCTGGTGCCGCCGTAGCCCATGCCCTTGGCCACGACGTACAGGGCGGCGCTCTGCCGTCCGCGCCGGTCACCCCCGGCGTCGTCGCCCGCCTTGAGCGCGTGCAGCAGGCGGTACTGGAACTTCTCCCCGGCCGCGTCGAGCCACGTCGCTTCGATGCCGGCCACCACCTGCGGACCGGCGAGCATGTTGCCCTGGATCGCGTAGCCGTCGCCGGCCGCGCCACCCGCCCACGGATGGCACTGGTCGCCGGTGAAGGTCGCGCCCGGCCCGTCCGGCCCGACCACGCCGACCTGCCGGTGCGCGACCGGTCCGGCGTCGCCGGCGATCAGGGCCTTGACGGTGTCGGCCGCGCCTACTCCCGTGCCCATCAGGGCCAGGGCCTGCGGCCGGTAGGCCAGATTGGCGTACGACTGGGTGGCCACCGCGCCCACGTCGGCCAGCGCGGCCGGCACGGCCGCCCCCACCCCGAGGAACTTGCTGGCCACGGCCACGCCGAGGGCCGTGCCGTCGGCCGAGCGGGCAACGATCGAGAAGGTCATGGCGCTGTTTGTAACACGGGGCGGGCATCCTGGTTCCACCGCGTTCGGCGGCGTAGATTTGGCATCGCCCGCCGGCCCTCGAGCGTGCCGCGGGTGGACGGGCCGGGTCGTTGCCGAGACCACCGCCCTCCCGCGGCACCGGCGGTTACCATGCGCGTCATGAGCCAGCAGCCGGTCGCCGAGCTCCACCCCCAGTTCAGCTCCCCGGGCGCCACCGCGCGCCCGTGAACCGAGGTGTCGATACGTCCCGACGGCCGTCCACATGTGACACCACTACCCACGGTCGGGGACGCGGGCGCCCTCCACTTCTGCCCCGGAGCCGGCGAACAGAAGGCGAAAAACCTGTACCGCAACCCGAACTGCGCCATCACGACGGGCACCGCCGACGCCGACGCGGGCCTCGACGTGGTGGTCGAGGGCACGGCGACCCGGGTGACCGACCCCGATCGTCCGACCACCTTGGCCGCCCTCTGGAAATCCCGCCACAACTGGGACCTCCACTCGGCCGACGGCGCGTTCACCGGCGACGAGGGCAACGAGGCCCTGGTCTTCGCCGTCACCCCGGCCAAGGTGCTGGCCTTCGGCCAGGGCGAGCCCTACTCCCAGACCCGCTACCGCTTCGCGTAAAGCCCCTCGCCGCCCCTCCGGCATCCGCCGCGCGATCATCCACCGGCCGCTGATCGACCTCCTCGCCAAGCGGCCGCGGGCTTGGAGGGCGCCATGGCGCGGTGGAACGATGGGCCGCGGGTATCGGGAGTCCGGCGTGCGTGATCGCGGTGGTCGACGGCGCTGTCGCGGTGGGCTCCGAGGGCCGGTGGACGTTCGACGCGGAGGGCCGGAGCTGGATGGCGACAGTGCGTGCGGAAGTGGTTGTCGATCTGCCGCCCGAACAGGTGTGGGAGGCCGTGGCCGATGTCGGGGCGGTTCACCGGCGGCTGCTGCCGGGGCGGGTGCGAGACGCGCGGATCGAGGGCGACGCGCGGATCCTGACCATGCCGGACGGTTGGCAGGTGCGTGAGGTGATCGTGGCGGTGGACCACGATCTGAGGCGACTGGCGTACGCGGTGGCCGGCGCCCAGCGGATGCCGCTGACCTATCACCACGCGTCGTTCCAGGTGTTCGACGAGGAGGGCCGCGGGCGGCTGGTCTGGGTGACCGATGTGCTGCCGCACGCGATGGCCGCGGTCGTGCGCGGGGTCGTGGAGCGGGGCCTCGCCGAGATCAAGCAGACCCTCGAGTCGGGAACCCGACAGCCCCTCGGAGGGCCGTCCGAGGGGCCTGGAAGCGGGGCGGGGCAGTCTTCCGGGATAGATGCTTGAAGGCAATAGTAAACCGCGAATTTGCCCGTCCGGCCGGTGCGGTTGGGACCGATCGCGGTCGATGCGGGTGGATCAGTCCGGTCACCTATCCATAACAGACGATATGCAGAACGTGACCGGCGCGATTGAGTGGATCTCGCTCGAGGGGTGCGGGGAGACGAAGGGGTCGGTCAGTGGTGAACGCGGTGATATACGTGCGACCGGAGAACTACGGCGTGAGCGCGAGCCGTTGTCTCGAGCACTGCGCCGCCCGCCGGTACAACGTGGTCGGCCTGATCCAGGGCGACTGGGCCGCGGCCGCCCGCATGCTCGACGAGGGCCTGGCCGGCGTCGTCGTGGTGTCCTCGGCCGAACAGCTCGACCCGCACCTCGAGCCGCACCTCGAGCCGCGCGTCGAAGTGGTCCCCAAGCCGCGCCGCCAGCGCCGCTCCGCGTCGTCGGCCGCTCAGCCGGGCCGCCGCTGGACCTCCGACAACCCGGCCTCGTCGCTGCACGGCAACCCCCGCAAGCCGGACGCCGCTCCCCGGACCGGGGTACCGGCCCGCCCGGTACCCCGCAACCTCTTCCGCTCCTGACCGCCGTCCTCAGGGCTGATGCTGGGGGTGGGTGACCAGCAGGACCGGGCGGGACGAGCGTTTGATCAGGTCGAGGGGGACGCTGCCGAGCAGGCGCTCGGCCACCGTGGGGCGGCTGCTCGAGCCGGCGACGATCAGGTCGGCCTGTTGCTGATCGGCGAACTCGAGGACGGCCGGGACCGGGCGGCCCGGCACCACCGTCACGCTGGCCTCGATGCCGGCGTCGGCCAGGCGGGCGGCCATCGCCGACGCGGACTGGTAGGCCTTGTCGGCGAACACGCTTCGGGGCACGGCGGCCAGGCGTTCCAGCTCGACCTCGTCCGCGGCGACCACGGCCACCGTGGCGCCGGTCTGCTTGGCCAGGCCGATCACGGCGTCGGCGACCCAGGGAGTGTCGGCTTCGGGTTTCGCGGCTACCACGATGCGCATGGCCCGACGCTACCCAACAATCGCGACGCGTCGATAGTCACGACTCGACAGAACGTGCGAGATGTATGACGCTCGGTGGATGGCGGATGCGGTAACGACGGAACAGCCTTCCCTCAAGCGGGTCATGGGGCCCGGCCTTCTTCTGCTCTTCGTGGTCGGTGACATCCTCGGTACCGGCGTCTACGCGCTCACCGGGCGGGTCGCGTCCGAGGTCGGCGGGGCGGTGTGGCTGCCGTTCCTCGTCGCGTTCATCGTCGCGGTGCTCACCGCGTTCAGCTACCTCGAACTCGTGACGAAATATCCGCGGGCGGCCGGCGCGGCGCTGTACACGCACAAGGCGTTCGGCATCCATTTCCTGACGTTCATCGTCACCTTCGCCGTGATGTGCTCGGGGCTCACGAGCGCGTCCAGCGCGTCGAAGGCGTTCGCCTCGAACTTCGTCGAGGCGTTCGACCTGTCCTGGTCCGAGGGCGCGGCGCTGACCGCCGTCGCGCTCGGCTTCATCGTGCTGGTCGGCCTGATCAACTTCCGGGGCGTCGGCGAGAGCGTCAAACTCAACGTGCTGCTGACCTGCGTGGAGCTCTCCGGGCTGCTCATCGTCATCGGGATTGGCGCCTGGGCGCTCGGCGGCGGCGACGGCGACCTGTCCCGGCTGACCGACTTCACGCCGGCCGAGGGGGAGAGCGCCTTCTTCTCGGTCACCGCGGCCACCGCGCTCGCCTTCTTCGCCATGGTCGGCTTCGAGGACTCGGTGAACATGGCCGAGGAGACCAAGGACCCGGTCCGGATCTTCCCGAAGGTCATGCTCACCGGCCTGTGCGTCACCGGCGTCATCTACATCCTGGTCTCCATCTCGTCGGTGGCGCTGGTCGCGCCGGAGGAGCTCGGCGAGGGCGACGCGCCGCTGCTCAAGGTCGTGCAGGCGGGCGCGTCCGGGTTCCCGCTGTGGATCTTCGCTTTCATCACGATGTTCGCGGTGGCCAACTCGGCTCTGATCAACATGCTGATGGCCAGTCGATTGCTGTACGGAATGGCGAACGAGCGCGTGCTGCCGCGGATCCTCGGGCGGGTGCACCGGACGAGGCGTACCCCCTGGGTGGGAATCGTCTTCACCACGGTGATCGCCTTCGGCCTCATCTGGTTCGCCGATCTGGCCGCCCTGGGCGGGACGACGTCGCTGCTGCTGCTCTGCGTCTTCACGGTCGTCAACATCGCCGTGCTGGTGCTGCGCCGCGACCACGTCGACCACGAGCACTTCAAGGCGCCGACGGTCATCCCGGTGATCGGCGCCATCACCTGCGCGTACCTGGCCAGCCCGCTGTCCGGCCGGGCCGGCGCCGACTACCGCGTGGCCGGCATCCTGCTGGTCATCGGCGTGCTCCTGTGGCTGGTCACGTACCTCTACAACCGCAACGTCCGGCACGAGGAGATCACCCTCGACCCGGCGAACCTCAAGGAGTGAGGGCGAAGACCTCGCCCTTCGGCGTGAAGGGCAGACGGGCGCCGACCGGCATCAGGTAGGCGTGCGGACGGCGTACGCGGAGAACGTCGCACCAGCCGTCGGTGATGACCAGGATCGGGCCGGTCGCCGGGAAGTCCTCGGCCCGTTCCAGCAGGTCGATCGCGGGCTGAAGGACGGTGCCGCCGCGCCCGCGCACCCGTACCCGCCCGGCGATGTCCTCGACCGGCAGATAACCGGCGTCGTACGCGGCCGCGTCGCAGAACACCACCCGCGCGGCGGGCACGTCCCGGGCGGTGGCGTACGAGGCGATCGCCCCCAGCGCCTTGCCCATCAGCTCGTGGTTCATCGAGCCGGACGTGTCGACCACGACGCCGAAGGTGCACTTGCGGACGGCTTCGAGCGGCAGATGACGGCCCGGGCGCGGAATGTCCGGTGTGGACGCCTGACGGCGTGACGGCCGGCTGTACGTGCGCTGCCACTCCGGTAACGGCACGTACTCGTCGAACCAGCGGGCCAGCCGCACGTCCCACGGCAGCGGCGGCTGCTCCAGCACCCGGATCTCGGCCACCAGGGCCGCCGGGAGCACGCCCCGGCCGCTGCTCAGGTGGTACGCGTAGCCGCTGAGCAGCGCGCGCCGGCAGTACTCGTCGAGGTCGACCGCCCGGGGGCGCCGGCCGGGATCGCCCAGGATGTCGCCCCGGCCGGCGCCGCGCAGCGTGGCCAGCTTGCGCACGCGGCGCAGATCGCCGGCGATCCGGTCGTAGACGTCCTCGGCGGACAGGCCGGCGAACTGAGGGTCGTACAGAGTGCCGTCCGGAAGCGTGCCGACGGCCATCTCGACCAGCCAGCCGTTGATCACGTAGTCACAGGCGACGTTCCAGAGGTACGCGTCGCGCCAGCCCGCCCGGTCGCCGTGGCGCAGGGCGGCGTGCAGCATCTCGTGGGCGAGCACGAAACGCCACTCGTCCTCGCCGAGCTGCCGCAGCGGGTTCACGTAGATCTCGCCGGCCTCGGGCGACACCGCGGCGATCGAGATGTCCCAGTCGCGGGCGAGGGCCGCGTCGGCGACCAGCTCGAACCGGGCCGCGACGGCCCCGAGCAGCGGGTACGAGCCGATGAACCAGCTCAGCGCGCGCCGCCACGGCGAGCGGCGGGATCCCGGCCGGGCGCCGCCGGCCACGTCGACCGCGGCGGTGGCGGCGGCGGACAGGCCGAGGGCGAACCGCTCGGGCCACCGCGGGTCGTCCTGGTGGCGGCCCAGCGGCTCGTACGACAGACCGGGCGCCCCGGCGCCGCAGCCGGCGAACTCGGGGGCCAGGCCGTTGCGGCGCAGCTGGTCCTCGTCGGCCGCGGGCAGCGTGTCGGGCAGGGTGACCGGTTCGCGGCCCAGTTTCAGCGAGCGCTGGAAGCGGGTCACCACGAGGCAGGCCACGTCGTCCCACTCGCGCGCGTGATGCCCGAAGCCCAGATGCAGCAGGCAGTGGGCGAGCACCCAGGTCCAGCCGTCCTCGTCGAGCTTGCGGGCGCGGTTGGCGCGGATGTGGCCGCCCGGGCCGACCACGGCGTACCCGATGCCGGGCTCGTCGACCAGCTTGGCCGAGGCGCTGGCCAGCGGCCACCCGTCGGCGAGGGGCGCGAACATCGGATGCCGGGCGAGCGCCTTCCACGCGGCGAGAAAGGCGGCCGTGTTCGGATCGGGCTCGACGGCCTTCTTGCGGCTCACGCGACCGCCGCTCAGGTGCGGGCCGCGACCAGGCGGGGCAGGTCGCGGCTCACCTCGACCAGGAACCAGGCCGGCAGTACCGGCGCGCCGTCCTCGCCGGCCGCGATGACCAGGCGCCCGCACTCGAGCGACAGCTCGGCCAGCTCGACCAGCATCGCCTTGGCCCGGTGGGCGAAGTGGCGCACGCTCGCCGGCGCCCGGTCCTTGTCGGCCGGCAGCTCCTTGACCAGTCGCGCCCGGAACGTCTCGGCCAGGAAGTACAGCAGGTCGCGGTCGGTGGGGTGGGCCGGCCAGCCGGCGTCGCCGCGCAGGATCGCGTCGAGTCCGTACCGGTGCCGCACGATCTTCACGTACCCGCCGAACGCGGTCGCGTGGGCCGGGCTGAGCGTGCCGGCGGCCAGCAGCCGTACGACCTCCTCGTCGGCGCCGTCGCCGTAGGACTTCAGGGCGTCGGAGAGCATGTGCCAGCTGCGCGGCGTCGAGAAGGTCTCCTCGGTCTTGGGCGGCGCCGACCACAGGTGGTCGGGGCGCTCGGCCAGGTAGTCGGTCACCCACGGGTGCAGGCCGGCCTCCCGCGCCCACGCGCTCCAGTCCGCGTGCGAGGCCCGCAGGTGCACGTGGACGAGCCGGTTGACCAGCGCCGAGGCCATCGGCCGGGCCAGGGCCTGGTCGCTCGACCGGTTGCCGGCGCCGATCACGATCGACCCGGCCGGCAGCTCGTAGTCGCCGATGCGCCGGTCGAGGATCAGCGAGTAGAACGCCTTCTGCACGTCCGGGCCGGACGCGTTGAGCTCGTCGAGGAACAGGCAGTACGGCTCGTCGCGGGCGATCATCGCGGGCGGCGCGAAGCGGCTGCGCCCGTCCTTGAGCTCCGGGACGCCGATCAGGTCCTCGGCCGCCAGCTGGGTGCCGACCAGGGTGACGCAGTCGAGCCCGAGGGACGCCGCGAACGCGCGCACCAGCGAGCTCTTGCCGATCCCGGGCGCGCCCCACACGAAGACGGGCCGCACGACCGCCACGTGAAGCAGCAGGCCGGGCAGCTGAGCGGGGGTGACGGTGATCGCCGAGTGCACGCCGGAAGTCTGCCTTCCGGCGCCGCGCGAAGCATCCGAATTACAGCCAGTCGTGCTCGCGGGCGTAGCGGGCGGCCTCGTGCCGGGTCGGCGTCTGGGTCTTCTGCATCGCGTTCGACAGGTAGTTGCGCACGGTTCCCTGGGCGAGGTGGAGCCGGGCCGCGATGTCGGCGACCGAGTAGCCCTCGCCGGTCACGCGCAGCACGTCGAGCTCGCGGTCGGTCAGCGGGCAGTCGTCCATCACGGCCACCGCGGACACGTCCGGGTCGATCCACCGCTTGCCCTCGTGCAGGGTGGCGATGACCGAGGTGATGTGCGCCGGCTCGGCCGACTTGCTGACGAAGCCCTGCACGCCGAGCTTCAAAGCCTTCCGGAGTACGCCGGGACGGGCGTGCCGGGTCAGCATCAGGATCACCTGGCCGGGCCGGGCCCGGCGGATCTCGGCCACGGCGCCGAGACCGTCCACCCCCGGCATCTCCAGGTCGATCACGAGCACGTCGGGCTGATGCTTCAACGTCGCCTCGATCGCCGACGCCCCGTCGAACGCCTCGGCCAGCACCGTGATGTCGCCCTCCAGCGGCAGCAGGGCGGCCAGCGCCTTGCGCAGCAGGGCCTCGTCGTCGGCCAGGACCACGCTGGTCATGATCTGAACGCCGCCTGCGTCACGAACTCCCCGTCCTTCTGGGCGACCGTCAGCTCGCCGCCGTCGTCGGCCACCCGCCGGCGCAGCGCCGACAGCCCGTGCAGCTCCGGGAGCGCGTCGCCGCGGGCGCCGTCGTTGACCACCGAGATACCGGCCGCGGTGAGCGTGATCCGCACGCGGGTGGCCTGCGCGTGCCGCAGGATGTTGGTGGTCGTCTCGCGCAGCACCTGCCCGAGCATCTCGCTCGAGGTGGCGCCGGCGTCGGCCGAGCGGGTGATGCGCACGGCGATGCCGGCCGCCTCGAACAGGTTCTTCGCGTTCTCCAGCTCCGCGTTGAGGTTGAGCCGCCGTTGCGCGTACGCCAATTCCTTCGTCTGTTTGATGGTGTCGCCGACCAGCCCTTGGATCTCCCGCAACTCCTCTTCGGCCCGTGTGGGATCGCTGTGCACGAGCTTGGCCGCGAGGGCGGTCTTGAGCTTCACCACATGCAGCGTATGCCCCTGGATGTCGTGCAGCTCGCCGGCGAACCGCGCCCGCTCGCGGGCGACGGCCAGCTCGGCCTCCCGCGTGCGCGACTGCTCGAGCTCCTGGACGACGTCGTAGAACCGCTCACCGGCGACGCTGAAGACGATGGCGAGCCCGGTGACGCCGACGGGCACGAGAACCCATCGGGCCGCCCCGGCGCTGGGGTCGGCCAGGAGCCGGACGGCGCCCACCACGGCCAGGAAGGCGAGCGTGGCGGCGCCCGCCATCACACGGTGGGCCAGCCGGGGAATCGCCAGCGAAGCCACCACACACACCCCCCAATACGCGTTCGGCCCACCGATCAGGACACCCACCGGCCACACCACGGCCGCGACGACCAGGCACGGGACGAACACCCGGGACAGGTCGTTGGCCGTCCAGCGCTCGACCGCGACCAGCGCCACCACCACCCCCGGCGCCAGCACCACCGGGTGCCACCAGGCGTGCGTGTCGGCGCCGACGATGATCACCGCCGCCAGGATCAACGGCGGGAACGCGGTGATCAGGTTGAGCCGGCGCAGACGGCCCTGCGTCGACACGCTGATGCGCAACGGTCTCGCGGTCACGCCACCAAGTATTCAGCCTTGATCGAGGGCCGGACAGTGACACCACGTCACATCGGGCCGTGACGTGGCGGCACTGAACGCGGCGGCGCGATCGCGGTTGCATCGACGCATGACCACAACCCCCGTCATCGAAGTCGAACGGCTCAACGTCCGATACGGCGACTTCCACGCCGTGAAGGACCTGTCCTTCCATGTGGCGGCCGGCGAACTCTACGCCCTGCTCGGCACCAACGGCGCCGGGAAGACCTCGACCCTGGAGACGGTGGAGGGGCATCGAAAGGCCACTTCCGGCGCCGTACGGGTGTTCGGGGCCGCCCCGGACGACCGGCCGGCGGTGCGGCCCCGGATGGGGATCATGCTGCAGGAGAGCGGATTCTCCCCGGACCTCACGGTCCGCGAGTCGGTACGGCTGATCGGGGCGCTGACCAGGCGCCCGGACGACGCGGGCCGGGTCCTGGACGTGGTGGGCCTGACCCGCAAGGCCGGCACCAAGGTGGCGCAGCTGTCCGGCGGCGAGAAGCGGCGGCTCGACTTCGCCACCGCGATCTGGGGGACACCCGAGCTGATCTTCCTGGACGAGCCGACCACCGGCCTCGACATCCAGTCCCGCGACGACCTGTGGGCGGCGGTCGACCGGCTGCGCGAACGCGGGACGACCGTCGTGCTCACCACCCACTACCTCGAAGAAGCGCAGGAGCGGGCCGACCGGATCGGGCTGATGCACGAGGGCACCTTCCACCGCGAGGGCACGGTGGCCGAGCTGACCCGCACGCTGCCCTCGGTCATCCACTTCACGCTGCCCGCCGGCACACCCACGCTGCCGCTTCACGCGTCCCGGGACGCTTCCGGCGCGTATGCCGTCGAGACCTTCACCCTGCAGAAAGACCTGCACCTGCTGCTCGGCTGGGCGCAGGACCACGGTGTCGAGCTGGGCGACCTGCGGGCCGGTGCGACCGGCCTGGACGACGTCTTCCGCGCCATCGCCGGCTGAAAGGAGCCACCCGTCATGCTCTCCATCGCGCTCAGCGAGCTCATCCAGATCTTCCGGAACCGGCTCGTGCTGGTCACCAGCCTCATCATGCCGGCGGTGGTCAGCGCGTACTTCATCTACCAACACGAGACATTCGCGGCCATCGGCGGCCTGGGCTACATCGCGGCGATCGTCATGTTCACCGTGGGCGCCTTCGGCCTGTACACGTCGGCGGTCACCACGCTGGCCTCGCGCCGGCAGAACCTCTTCCTCAAGCGCCTGCGCTCGACGGCGGCCGGCGACGCGGACATCATCGCCGGCCTGCTCCTGCCGGTGACCGCCCTGGCCCTGATCCAGGTGGCGGTCATCCTGACCGTGCTGGGCGCGGTCACCGGCACGCCCGGCAACGCCGTGCTCGTCGGCGTGGGTGTCGTGGCCACCCTGGCCATGATGGCCGGGCTGGGCCTGGCCACGGCCGGGCTGACCAACTCGCCCGAACACGCCCAGGTGACCACGCTGCCGGTCAGCCTCGGCGTGATCGCGGTGGCCAGCTGGGTCGGCATCAGCGGCACCGAACAGCTGACCCTGCTCAAGCGGCTGCTGCCCGGCGGTGCGGCCACCGAACTGGTCGCCGGCGCCTGGAACGGCAGCGCCCCGCCGATCCTGCTGGCGCCCACCCTGGCCTGGGTCGTCGTCGCGATCGCCCTGGCCACCCGCCTGTTCCGCTGGGAGCCGCGCCGCTGACCCACCCGGGCTATGCCAGTCCGTTCTCCTTGGCGAGGATGGCGGCCTGGACCCGGGACGCGCAGCCGAGCTTGGCCAGGACGCGGGAGACGTGGGTTTTCGCGGTGGCCTCGGTGATGGACAGCTCGGCGGCCAGGTCGGCGTTGGACAGGCCGCGGCCGAGAGCGGCCAGGATCTCGCGTTCCCGGGCGGTCAGGTCGCCGAGGGCGGCGGGCGCCGGTGGCGGGCCGGGCCGGTCGGTGGCGAACGTGGCCAGCAGGCGGCGGGTCAGCGACGGGGCGATCACGCCGTCGCCGGCCGCGACGTGGCGGACGGCGGTGACCAGGTCGGCCGGCTCGACCGACTTGAGCAGGAAGCCGGCCGCCCCGGCGCGGAGGGCGCCGAACACGTACTCGTCCAGGTCGAAGGTCGTCAGGATCAGCACGTCGGCCAGGCCGGCCGAGGTGATGGCCCGGGTGGCGCTGATCCCGTCGGTGCCCGGCATGCGGACGTCCATCAGGACGACGTCGGGCCGCAGGGCGCCGGCCTGGCGCAGGGCGACCGCGCCGTCGGCGGCCTCCCCCACCACCTCGATGTCGGGCGCCTGCTCGAGGATGAGCCGCAGCCCGGCCCGGATCGCCGCGTGGTCGTCGGCCAGCAGGACGCGGATCACCGGATCGCTCCCGCCGGCAGGGTGGCGTGGACCCGCCAGCCGGACCCGTCCGGGCCGGCCGCCACCGAACCGCCCAGCAGGGCCGCCCGCTCGCGCATGGACGGCAGGCCGGTGCCGGCGCTCAGCGCCTGGTGGGGCAGTGGGGGCGCCTGGGTCAGGCTGTTCGTCACCGTCACGGTCACCTCGCCGGCCGTCCGGCGCACGCTCAGGCGTACGTCCGAACCGGGAGCGTGTTTGCGGGCGTTCGTCAGGGCCTCGTTGACGATGCGGTAGACGGTGTGGGCGACGATCACCGGAACACCGGTGATCTCGGGCAGATCGGCGGTCACCCGCAGGCCGTCGGCCTCGGCCGCCTCGACCAGGGTGGGCAAACGATCCAGGCCGCCCGGCACCGTCGCGTCGGCCAGCGGAGCGTCCCGCAACAGCATGATCATGGAGCGCATCTCCTCGAGGGCGGCCAGGCTGCTGGTCCGGACCGCCTGCAGGGCGGCCCGGTCGCGGGTGGTGTCCGGCGGGGCGGCCAGGGCGGCGCCCGAGTGCAGAGCCGTCGTCGACAGGTGGGCGGCGATCACGTCGTGCAGGTCTCGGGCCATCGCCGCGCGTTCGGCCAGCACGGCCTCCTGGGCGGCCAGCTCACCCAGGCGGCGCTGCTGGCGGACATTGGCCGACCACCACAACGGCACGAACAGAAGCGTGGTCAGCTGAAGGGCGATGAACACGGCGACGCGGACCTGGCCCGCGGCCAGGCCCCCGACCACGCCGGCGGTGCCGATGACCACGAAGACCGCTGTGGTGACGGCCCGGCGGGCCCGGTCCGACGCGAACTGCCCCACCGAGAAGATCAGATCGAACAGGACGAGAACCATCGCGATGCTGCCGCCCAGCGCCAGATCGGCCAGGGTGGCCACCACCCCGGCGGCCAGGGCGGGCAGCGGGTGGCGGCGCTTGCCGAGCATGGCGGCGCAGCCCACGACCAGCGGAACCGTGTGCCACCAGGCCGGCGCGCCCTCGAGCCGGTCGATGCCGGTATCGACCCAGACATCGGTCAGCCCGAGCAGGTTGAGCGCCAGCCCACCGGCGAACGTCGAGACCGCGGTCACCCTGTCCTGGAACGACGGGCTGGCCCGCCACCGCCGCATGATCGCCGTCCGCACCGGCCTATCCCATCACGCCGCGCGCCCCCACGGCGTCCGACCAAAGTTGTACGCGCGCGCACACCCTTCGGCCGACGCGCCCGCGAGCGAGCCGCGCGAGGGTTTCGCCATGGACCTCGCGCTCCTCGGCTCGCTGGCCGTTCTCGCCCTGATCGACTCCACCAGCTTCGGCACCCTGCTCATCCCGATCTGGCTGCTCATGCACCCCGGCCCGGTCCGGCCCACCCGCATCCTGGTCTTCCTCGGCACGGTGGCGGCCTTCTACTTCGCGGTGGGCCTGGCCGTGGCGCTGGGCGCGGACGCCTTACTCCCACAGATAACCCGCCTGCTCGACACCCGCCCCGTGTCATGGATCCAGCTGATCCTCGGCGTGGGCCTGTTCTTCTGGAGCTTCCGCCTCGACCGCCGCCCCAGCACCGGTTCCGGCGGCGGGGGCCGGCTGGTCCGGTGGCGGGAACGCGCGCTGAGCGACGGCAGCACCTCCGGGCTGGCCGGGCTGGCGCTGGCCGCGGCCGCCGCCGAGCTCACCACGATGCTGCCCTACCTGGCCGCGATCGGCCTGCTCACCGGGGCCGACCTGGGGCCCGCCACCATCGCGGCGGTCATGGCCGGGTACTGCCTGGTCATGATCCTCCCGGCTCTCGCCCTGCTCGGCGCGCGCCTGGCCGCCGGCGACCGCCTGACCCCGCTGCTGACCCGCGTCGGCGACCGCCTGGCCCGCAGCAACGCCCTGGCCTGGGTCGTCGGCATCGTCGGTTTCCTGCTGGCCCGCGACGCGGCCCTCCGCCTCTTCAACTGACGCGCGTGCGATCGAGGCGATGATGTTCCGGCCGGGTGGTCGGGGCCTCGCCGTGGTCCGCCGGCGGCGGTACGCTGCGGGCACGGAAGGGGTTCGCCGATGGCCGGGCCGATCATCGTCATGGTGGCGGGTGTGCTGGTGGCGGGTGTGCTGGTGGCGGGTGTGCTGGTGGCGGCGTCCGGTCGGCTGGACGACTGAGCTCAGGCCGCGAGGCGGAAGTCGCCGCGGCGGGTGGGCGCCTGGGGGCGCGGGGCGCGGTCGGCCAGGTCGAAACGGCCCTGGCGCAGGTCGGCGCGCCGCGGCTGCGGCTGGGCCTCGCGCAGCACGGCCAGCAGCAGGTCGAACAGCGTCAGGCCGAGGGCGCGGCAGATCGCGTCGAGCAGTTCCGAGGACGGCTCCTTGCGGCCCCGCTCGACCTCGGACAGGTGCCCGATCGACACCCCGGCCAGTTCGGACACCTCGCGGAGGGTCTTTCCCTGTGCCATGCGTGTGCGCCGGAGCACCTGGCCGATGAGCGTGCGGAGCATCATCCCTGCAACCTACCGGACTGTCACCACCACTTGGCGGGGGAGCGAATCGGCAGGCGTGTGTCACTGTTGGGAGTGCGACTGCCGTCCATCCCCAGGGAGCTGAGCATGTCCGACGCACGTGCGCGTGGAGAGACTTTCGAGTACGCGGGGGCCACCGTGGAGCTGGTCGACGCCACCACGGTCCTGGCCGCGGCGCGGGTCAACCCCGTCGAGCTGCTGCGGCGGGCGACCTGGCCCTCGCCCGTGCAGCGGGTCGATCTGACCGTGTCCAGCGCCGACCGGGACGGCGGGCCGGTGCACACGTTCGCGGCCGCGATCAGCACGGCCGACGAGCCGCTGTCCAAGGAGCGCATCCGCAAGCTGGTGCTCGGCAACGACCCGGTGGGGCTGCTGCTGGCCAAGCGGATCGAGGCCGGCGATCCGATCGCGACGCGGATCGTCGACGGTGTGGGTGCCGCGGCCGCCGCCGCGTACCGTCGCCTCGGTCTGGACCGGCCCGAGAAGCCGGCGGCCGGTCGCCAGCCCGGCACCATCGCCGACGCCGTCGTGGGTCTGCAGGCGACGGTGACGTACGACGAGAGCGGCACCGTCGTGCGGTTGAGCGCCGAGGTTTCCCGGGACGAGGTCACCCCCGCCCACCTGCAGGCCTTCGTCGGGCTGACGCTTCAGGCGGTGCTCGAGCTGACCGGGCCGGACGCGCTGACCGGCCGGCGCTACGTGGTGAGCCGCGAGAACATCTCGGCCACGCCGGCCACCACCAAGACCGTCACCCTCGACATGGTCGGCGGGCTGACCAAGGAGGTCGGCGAGCTGCGCGAGATCGCGGTGTCCTTCCGGCACCCCGAGTCGATGGCGCGGTGGGGGGCGCAGAGGCCGCAGGGCATCTTGATGTACGGGCCTCCCGGCACCGGCAAGACGATGCTGTCCCGAGCCCTGGCCAACGAGATCGGCGCCGACTTCCGCGAGATCCGGACGCCGGAGATCCTCGACAAGTGGCTCGGCGGTTCCGAGCGCAACATCAAGCAGATCTTCCGCGACGCCCGGCGCTACCGGGTGCCGACCCTGATGCTGTTCGACGAGTTCGACTCGATCATCAGTTATGCCGGGTCGGGCGGCGACGCGGCCAGCCAGGCCATCAACGCCGTGGCCGGCATCTTCAAGCAGGAGATGAACGACCTGATCGAGGCCAACCCGAACGTCATCGTGGTGGCCACGACGAACTTCCCGCACCGGGTGGACGACTCGCTGATCCGCTCCGGCCGCTTCGACGTGAAGCTGAGCATCCCGAAACCGGACGAGGCGAGCCGGGCCGAGATCTTCCGCAAGATGATCCGGGCCCTGATCGCCGCGCATGAGGAGCCGGGCTTCCAGATGTTCGCCGACGACCTCGACCTGACCGCGCTGGCCGCGGCCAGCCACGGCATGACCGGCGCCGACATCAAGGAGGTGCTGCGCCGGGTGCAGCTGGCCAAGGCGATGCAGGACGCCCGGACCGGCGGCCGCGTCAGCCCGATCTCGCAGGAGGAGCTGTTGTCGAGCGTCCGCGACCTGGCCGGTCGATAATCCCTAAGCCGGGGCCTTCTCCTTGTTGCGCACCTGGTAGGTGACGGCGCCGGTGCCGGCGACGGCCACGACGGCGGCCAGAACGGCGGTGACCCACTGGCCGTCGGTGATCGTGTCGAAGCCGGTGTTCTCGCCTTGCAACGCGGTGAGCAGCGACGACAGGAAAGCGATGATGCCGCTCGTCACGGCCGAGAAGACCGCTTTCGTGCTGGTGGTGTCCACGGTGACCTCCCGGGGTCGTACGTCTCGTCCGATCAGGATGAGGCGCGGGCGGAGCCGGGGATACACCATGTCGGGAATCAGATCGGCGTGGCCGTGACGGATTCACGCCAGGGGAGTAACGCCGAGCTGGCCAGCGCGCCGAGACCGCAGACGAGCAGGGCGGCCCGCACGCTGGTGGCCGCGGCCAGCGCCCCGCCGAGGGCGATGAAGACCGGCTGGGCGGTGCGGGAGCTGATCTGCCAGCAGGCGATCACCCGCGACATGGAGCGGTCGTCGGTCTCGGTCATCCGGTAGGTGGCGACCGACGGGTTGGACACCCCGGAACCGAACAGCGCGAAAACCTCGAGAGCGATCATCAGTACGAGTCCCGGCACGCCCGCCGGGATGAGGGCCAGCGGGGCCAGCCACAGGGCACGGAACAGGCCTGACCAGACCAGTACGCGGTGGGCGCCGAAACGGTCGGTCAGCGGGCGCATCGCCAGCGCGCCCAGGATGCCGCCGACGCAGGACGCGCCCCAGCCGATCCCGTACTGCCAGGGCGGGAAGCCGAGGTCGCGCAGCATCAGGACGGCCAGCAGCGGCGAGGCGGCCATCATGGCGCCGGCGAAGATCTGCTGGTTCAGGAAGACGGCGCGCAGGCCGCGGTGCCCGGCGATGTAGCGCCAGCCCTCGGCGATCTCCCGCCACCGGCCGGTGCCGGCCACCCGCTCGGGCGGGTCGGGCTCGGCGCTGCGCAGGGCCCGTACGCCCAACGCCGAGAGCAGGAAGCTCACCGCGTCCACCGCGATGGTGACGGCGGCGCCCAGCCACGAGGTGAGCGCGCCGCCCAGGGCCGGGCCGGCGCTGTACGCCGTCCAGAAGGTGGCCTCGAAGCGGCCGTTGGCGGTGGCCCGCCCGGCCGGGCCGACCAGCGCCTTGAGGTGGGCGCCGCTGGCCGAGGCGAACGCGATCGCGGCCACCGACTGGACGATCGCCACCAGGCAGAGCTGTGCGTACGTGAGCGTGCCGGCGGCGATGGCGAGCGGGACGGTGATCAGCGCGGCGAACCGGGCCAGGTCGGCCCCGATCATCACGGGCCGCTTGCGGTGGAACTCGATCCACGGGCCGGCCGGCAGGGCCAGGGCCGCGGCGGCCACCCCGGCCAGTGCGGCCAGCAGCGACACCTGCCACTCGCTGACCTTCAGGATCAGCACCGCCACCAGGGGAATCGCGCCGAAGCCGAGGCCCGTGCCGAACTCGCTGATCCCGTACGCCGTCCAGAGCCTGCGAAAGTCCGAGCCGAGCGCCACCGGGGCACCCTAGCGGGCCGGCGGCGTCAGGCGGGGGCGGCGCGGTCGACGATGGCGGTGGTGTCGGCGCCGCGGGGGAGGGTGCCGAAGGTGTGCCCCCAGTCGCCGCCGAGGCGGGTGGCGCAGAAGGCGTCGGCGACCTCGGCCGGGGCGTGCCGCACGAGCAGGGACCCTTGCAGTACGAGGGCCAGGCGCTCCACCATCCGGCGGGCGTCCGCCTCGTCGGGCCGCTCGTTTTTCAGGGCGGTGATCGCGGCGTCGAGCCGCCGGTCGGCGCCCGCGGCGGCCTCGGCCTCGGCCAGGAAGGCGGCCAGCGCGTCGGGCTCGCGGCTCAGCGTGCGCAGCACGTCGAGGGCCTGGACGTTGCCGGAGCCCTCCCAGATCGAGTTGAGCGGGGCGTCGCGGTAGAGCCGGGGCATTCCGGAGTCCTCCACGTAGCCGTTACCGCCCAGGCATTCGAGGGCCTCGCCGACCAGGACGGGCTGGCGCTTGCACACCCAGAATTTGCCGACGGCGACGGCCAGCCGCTGGAAGGCGTGCTCGCCGCGGTCGACGGCGCCGGCCAGGCGCAGGGCGAGCAGGGTGGCGGCCTCGGATTCGACGGCCATGTCGGCCAGGACGGCGCGCATGACGGGCTTGTCGGCGAGCACGCCGCCGAACGCGCTGCGGTGCCGGGTGTGGTGGATCGCCTGGGTGAGGGCGGCCCGCATGCCCGAGGCGGAGCCGGTCACGCAGTCGAGCCGGGTCATGGCGACCATCTCGATGATCGTGCGGACGCCCTGGCCCTCGGGGCCGACCAGCCAGGCCGTGGTGACGTCGAACTCCGGCTCGGAGGAGGCGTTGCTGCGGTTGCCCAGCTTGTCCTTGAGCCGTTGAATGCGGAAGACGTTCCGCGTGCCGTCCGGGAGCACCCGCGGGACCATGAAACAGGACAAACCGGCCGGGGTTTGGGCGAGCACCAAGAACAGGTCGGACATGGGCGCGCTCGTGAACCATTTGTGGCCGGTCAAACGGTAAGTGCCGTCGGCCGATCTCGTGGCCTTTGTCGTATTCGCGCGGACGTCCGATCCGCCCTGCTTCTCCGTCATGCCCATGCCGGCGATCAGCCCGCGCTTGGTGGTGGGTGTCCGCAGGCCGAAGTCGTAGACGCGGGACGCGAGGAGCGGTTCGTAGACTCCGGACAGATCGGGATTGTGGCGCAGGGCGGGGACCACGGCGTACGTCATCGAGACCGGGCAGATGTGCCCGGCCTCGACCTGCGACCAGACGAAGACCCCGGCGGCGCGGGCGACGTGAGCACCGGGGCGAGGGTCGGCCCACGGCGAGCCGGCGAGGCCCTCGCCGACCGCGACCTCCATGAGCCGGTGCCACGACGGGTGGAACTCGGCCTCGTCGACCCGGTGCCCGTAGCGGTCGTGGGTGACCAGCCGCGGCTCGTACCGGTTGGCCTCGTCGGCCCAGCGCTGCGGCTCGGCCGTGCCGGCCAGCTTGCCCAGCCGGTGCAGGTCGCCCACCGCCCACGGCGCGCCCTCGCGGGCGACGGCGGCCAGCAGCGCCGCGTCGGCCGACACGTCGTAGTCCACGAGCGGGGGCGCCTGGTTGAAGACCTCGTGCGTCACCCCGGCAATGTAACTCGCAGGTAACTTGCGCCGCTATCGACCGGTGGTCCCGTCGATCAGCTCGCGGAGGATGTCGGCGTGACCCGCGTGCCGGGCCGTCTCGCTCGTCATGTGGGCCAGCACCCACCGCAGGCTGAGGAACCGGCCGTCGATCGGGTGGTGCACCGGCGCGGCGGTGTCGGCGGCGGCCCGGATGATCGCGTTGCTGTGCTCGATCGCGGCCCGGTAGGCGGCGACGACCTCGGCCGTGCTCACCTCGGCCGCCACCGCCATGTCGAAGTCGGGCTCGCCGGTCGTCTCGCCCGCCATCGTGTACGCGAACCAGTAGCGCTCACCGGCGGTGAGGTGCGCGATCAGCCCGAGCAGATTGGTGCCGGTGGGCACCAGCACGGAACGCAGCTGCTCGTCGCTCAGCCCTTCGGCCTTCTTCAGCACGGACTCCCGCGCGAAGTCCAGGAAGGCGATCGCGGTGTCGATCTCCCCGTCGTCGTTACGCGGTACCGGCTTGCGCTGGGTCTCGGCCATGAGCGCACACGATAGTGGCTCCGCACGCGCCGCGCGGGGTGCCGTTCCGGCCGCGCGTGCGGAGGGACCTGGGGGCGGTACGGCGCACAACATCGCACATCGGGATGTCCGCTCGCCTGTCGGAAATCCGTCCGAGAGGAGGGCTCGACCGAGGGCCACCACTGTGTAGGGTCGTGCGGTCGGTCGCTGTGAGTGAGGCGGAGGAGTGCCGTTGACCGTGCTCGGCGAGCTGGCCGGCGCGCGGGCGCTCGCGGCCGGCAGCGGGGAAGCCGACCTGGTCGACCGGATCGACCGGGCCACCGCACAACTGCGCGCGGCCGACGTCACCGTGGCCGTGGTCGGCGAGTTCAAACAGGGCAAGAGCACCCTGGTCAACGCCCTTCTGCGCACCGACGTGTGCCCGGTCGGCGCCGACATCGTCACCGCGGCGCCGATGACTCTGCGCTTCGGGCAGCCACCCGCGGCGTCCGCGAACGGCGCGCCGATCGACCTCACCGCCATCCCGGACCACCTCGACCAGCCCATCGAGGTGCGGCTCGACCGGCGGCTGCTCGCCGCGGGCCTGGCCCTCGTCGACACCCCGGGCGTCGGCGGTCTCGACTCGGCCCAGGGCAACGTCACGCTGGCGCTGCTGCCCTCGGCCGGCGCGGCCCTGTTCGTCACCGACGCCGCCCAGGAACTGACGGCTCCCGAGGTCGACTTCCTGCGGCGTACGGCCGAACGCTGCCCCCGCACCTACTGCGTGCTCACAAAGACCGACCTGCACGCGGAATGGCGGCGGATCGCCCGGATCAACGAGGGGCACCTGAAACGGGCCGGGCTCGACGTGCCGGTCGTGCCGGTGTCGTCGTTCCTGCGGGCCCGGGCCCAGGCCCGCGACGACCAGGCGCTCAACCAGGAGTCCGGCTACCCGCGCCTGGTCGACCTGCTGCGCCGCGACGTGCTCGAGGCGGCGATGGCCGACCGGGTCGCGGCGGCCCGGGCCGAACTGTCGTTCGTGGTCGAGCGGCTGCGCGAGCGCGTCGACGCCGAAGGGGCCGCGCTGCGCGGTGTTCCCCAGGCGGTCCAGCGGTACGAGGAACGGGCGCGCCGCAGCGCGACCCTGGCCCACGGCTCGTGGCAGACCCTGCTCGGCGACGGCATCCAGGACCTGGCGGCCGACGTCGACCACGACCTGCGCGAACGGCTCCGGCGGATCATCCGCGACGGCGCCGAGGTCCTTGACGCCTCCGACCCCCGCGACACCTGGCAGGACTTCCAGGCGTGGGCGGCCCGGGAGGCCGCGGCGGCCGCCGCCGACAACCTGATGCTGCTGGTCGCCCGGACCGAACAGCTGGCGGCCGAGGTGGCCCGGCGTTTCGGCCTCGAGTGCGACCAGCTGGAGATCGACCTGCCGGCGCCCGAACTGGCCCTGTCCAAGGCGGCCGAGCTCGACGTCAGCTTCCACCAGACCCGCACGCAGCAGTTCCTGGGGGCGTTCACGGCGGCCCGGGTCTCGTACGGCGGGTTCTACCTGCTGGGCGCGGTGGGCGCCCTGTTCAGCGTGGCCTGGGCGGCGCCGCTCGGCCTGATCGCCGGCCTGACGCTGGGCCGGCGGCTGATGAAGATGGAGAAGGAGCGCCAGGTGCGCCAGCGCCGCCAGCTGGCGCTGTCGGAGCTGCGCAAATACATCGACGACGTGGGCTTTCATCTGGGCCGCGACTGCCGCGAGGCGGTACGCCGCACCCAGCGCCTGTTGCGCGACGAGTTCGCCGACCGGGCCCGTTCCGTCGAACGCGCGGCCACGGCATCCCGGGCCGCCGCCCACCGCGCCGCGGAGATGCCGGACAGCGCCAAGAAGGCCCGCCTGGAGGCCCTGGCCGACCAGCGCCGCCAGCTCGACGGGCTCGCCGCGTGAGGGCGGCCCTGCTCGACCAGGTGCGGGGGCTGCTCGATCGGGCGCTGGCCGAAACCGGCAATCCGCGGCTGGTGGCGGCGCGGGCGCGGGTGGACGAGCCGCTGCGGGTGGCCATCGCCGGGCGGGTCAAGGCCGGCAAGTCGACGCTGCTGAACGCGCTCGTCGGCGAGGAACTGGCGCCGACCGACGCCGGGGAGTGCACGACGATCGTCACCTGGTACGCCGACGGGCCCCGGTACGCCGTGACCGCGTACGGCAGTGACGGATCTGTCGAATCCCTGCCCTTCACCCGGCGCGGCGGGTCCGTCGAGATCTCCCTGGGGCGCCCGGCCGAGCAGATCGAGAGGCTTGAGGTACGGCTGCCGAGCGGCCGCCTCCGTCAGCACACCCTGGTCGACACGCCCGGCATCGCGTCGCTGTCGGCCGACGTGTCGCTGCGGACCATGGCGTTCCTCGACGCCGAGGGCGAACGGGCCGCGCAGACCGACGCCGTGCTCTACCTGCTGCGCCACATGCACGGCAGCGACGTGCGGTTCCTCGAGTCGTTCCACGCCGACGGGGTCAGCGAGGGCACG
This sequence comes from Actinoplanes sp. NPDC048796, assembly GCF_040650035.1. Classification (NCBI taxonomy): domain Bacteria; kingdom Bacillati; phylum Actinomycetota; class Actinomycetes; order Micromonosporales; family Micromonosporaceae; genus Actinoplanes; species Actinoplanes sp. NPDC048796. Next base: position 283,653 of record NZ_JBEZGO010000004.1, read on the forward strand.
CCCGTCAACGCGGTCGGTGTGCTGTCGCGGGCCGACGAGATCGGCGGCTGCCGGCTCGACGCGATGACGGCGGCGAACCAGATCGCCGGCCGGTACGCGGCCGACGAACGCCTGCGCCGGCTGTGCCCGGTGATCGTGCCGGTGGCCGGGCTGCTCGGCGTGGCCGGGGCGACGCTGCGCGAGGACGAGTTCCGCGAGCTGGCCGGTGTCGCCGCGCGGCCCATGGACGACGTCATCGAGCTGCTGCTCACGGCCGACCGGTTCGCCGACTCCGGCGAAGCGCGGCGGCGGCTCCTGGGCCGGTTGGGGCTCTTCGGGGTACGGGTGTCGGTGCGCCTGATCAAGGACGGGTCGGTCGGGGACGCGCCCGGGCTGGCCGCGGCCCTGACCGAACAGAGCGGCCTGGGCCGGCTGCGCGAGGTGCTGACCGCGCAGTTCGCGGGCCGGGCCGACGTGCTCAAGGCCCGCTCGGCGCTGGCCGTGCTCGGCGAATGTGTCACGCCGGGCTCGGCGGCCGCGGTCGAGGCGGAGCGGATCCGGGCCGGGGCGCACGAGCTGACGGAGCTGCGGCTGCTGCGCCTGGTGCGGGCGGGCCGCGTACCGGGAAAGGACGATCAGCTGGCCGAGCTGGACCGGCTGATCGGCGGGAACGGCATCGACCCGTACAGCCGCCTGGGCCTGGCCCCGGAGTCGAGCGACGAGGAAGTGGCCGACCGGGCGCGCGCGGCGCGGGCGAAGTGGCAGCGGATCGCCGAACATCCACTCTCCGCCCGCGACCTGAAAACGGCGGCGCGGGCGGCGACCCGTACCTGCGAAGGCCTGTTGGTCCTCAGAACCAGCAGGGATGAGCCTCGCGCTGACCCGGCTTGGTGACGACCGCCTCGCCGGTGCCGTCGGGCTTGAGCAGCACGATCCGCGGCTGCTCGTAGGGACCGCGGGCGAAGGCGAACCACGTGCCGTCCGGTGACCAGCTCGGATCCTGCTCCCGGGTCGGATCGTCGGTCAGCTGCCGCGGATTCGCGCCGTCGCGGTCGACGATCCAGATGTCGGAGTCGTCATCCTCGCCCTCCCGGGTGAACAGCAGCCGGGAACCGTCCGGCGACAGCGCGGGATCGTTGGCCTGCCCCATCGCGGCGGTGGTGATCGGCCGGCCGGGCTCCTTCGGAGCGGCCACGTCGAGCTCGTAGACCTGCTTGACGCCGCCGCGCTGAACCCAGTACACGATGGTCTTGCCGTCGGCCGCCCAGAACGGATCGTCCTTGGGATCCCGCGAGAAGGTGAGCTGCCGGTGCGGCCCACCGTCGACCGGCATGGTGAAGAGCTGGCCGACCCCGTCGACCTTCTTGACGAACGCGAGCTTGCTGTCATCGGCGGACCAGGCGACCCGCCCCGGCGCGTCCTCGATGACCCGGCGGCGCCCGGAGCCGTCGGCGTTCATCACGTAGATCTCGACGGCCTGACCGGCGGCATGCGAGAGAGCGATCCGCTGCCGGTCGTGCGACCACTTGGGCAGAGCGTCGCCGGGCTCGGTGCCCTTCAGCGGAGTACGCGGGGTGTCCGCCCCCGGCTGGAACGCGTAAATCTTGGACACCCGCTCCGGCCCGGTCCCGGCCCCGGTGTCGACCCGGACAAGAAGCTTCTTGTCGGTGGGATAGGCCACGGTGCTCTTCGGAAACGCGTCGTCGTTCCTCTCCGGCTGGTCGTCCCGGTTCAGGACGACGTACGTGCCGACCCCGGCCGCGACCAGCACCGCGACGAAGGCGCCGGTGACCGCGAGCAGCCGCTTACGCCCCCGGCCCGCAGGCCCGCCCGCCGCTCCCGCAACCGCCGCGGGCGCACCGGCCGCCCCCGCAACCGCCGCAGGCGCGCCGGCCGCCCACGTGCCGTCCCCGGGCGCGTGCTGGTTCGGCGGCGCGCCCATGGCCCATGTGCCGTCCCCAGGCGCGTGCTGATTTGGGGGCGCGCCCATGGCCCACCTGCCGTCGCTGGGCGCGTGCTGATTTGGAGGCGCGCCCATGGCCCATGTGCTGTCCCCGGGCGCGTGCTGATTCGGCGGCGCGCTCACGGCCCATGCGCCGTCCCCGGGCGCCTGCGAGCTCGGGGACGTGCCGAAGGGCCGTGTTCCGTCCGCGGGCGGGCTTGGCTGCGCGGCGAGAATTCGTGTGTGCGCTGTCGTCGCGGGCGGCGAGCCGAAAACTTGTGTGTCAGCCGTGTCAGCCGTGGCCGCGGGGGCGACAGCTGGCATCACCGGAGCATTCGGCACCCCGGCAGGCGACTTTCCCGACATTTCCGAAGTGTCCGGCAGCGAAGCGGTGACCGGTGTGGAGGCGGTGACCGGTGTGGAGGCGGCGCCGGGCACGGAGGCGGCGCCGGGCACGGAGGCGGTGCCCGGTACGGAGGCGGCTCCCCGCTTGTATTGCACACCCGCCGCGGACGATTGCCGAGGTGCTGAGGTCGGCGGTGCCGCGGAAGGGGGCCGTGCCGAGCTCTGCGCCGCGGCGAGCGAGGCCGACGCGTGCCCGTCAGCCGTCGCGAGCGGCGGTACCGGAGTGGGCGGCGGCGCTGAGACCACGCCTGCCGCCGCGGTGGACAGGGCGGCGCCGAGGGCGACGCTGTGTTCCGGGTGGGGGTCGGCGGCTACCGGGCGGGACAGGGCGCCGGTCAGGGTCTGGGCGACCAGGGGGATCCGGGAGGAGCCGCCGGCCAGCAGGATCGCTGTGAGCTGGTCGGGGGTGACGCCGGCGCCGCGCAGGGCTCGGCGGGTCGCGTCGATCGTGTCGGACAGGGCCGGGGCGATCATCGCCTCGAACTCGGAGCGGTTCAGGCGGATCCGGCGGTGCAGGCCGGGCAGCGCCACCGGGATCGACGTCTCGGTGTCGAAGGACAGGGACTCCTTCGCCTCCACGCAGTCGCGGCGCAGCCGGGCCAGGGCCGTCACCACCTCGGGGTCGTCGCCGTCGAGGTCGGTCGCCGCGTCGCCCAGCACGTCCAGGACGTGGGCGAACACCGCCTCGTCGAAGTCGGCGCCGCCGAGCTGTTCGATGCCCTCGGCCTCGCCCAGCAGCACGAAACCGGGGCCCTCGCGGCGCAGCACCGCCACGTCGAACGTGCCGCCGCCCAGGTCGTAGACCGCCACCGTCTCGCCCGGGCCGACCTGGCGGGCGGTCGCGTGCCGCAGGGCGGCCGCTTCCGGTTCCGTACGGAAGGAAACCGTTCCGGCGTCGGCCAGCCGCACCGCCTGGTCGAACTGCTCCCTCTTGTACGGTCCCCAGTTCGCCGGATGGGTGATGGTGATCGTGGCCGGCGGGCCGCCGCGCTCGCGGGCCACCGTGTCCAGCACGTGCCGCAGCAGTTTTCCGGTCAGCGCGTGGGCCGAGAACGGCACCCCGCCGGCCAGGATCGGCACCGGGTCGCCGAGGCGCCGCTTGAACTCGCGGGCCAGCCGGTCCGGTTCGGCCTGGCCCCGCCGCTCGGCCGCCTCACCGATCAGCAGCCCGCCCTCGGGTGTCACGAACACCAGGGACGGGATCTCGGCCCGGCGCGTGCCGAGACGGACGACGTCGACCCGCCCGTCGCTCTCGCGTACCGCCGCCGCGGTCTGCGTCGTGCCCAGGTCGACGCCGAGGGAGTAATTCACGCCCCGATGCTTCCAGAACCGTGCCATCGGCACCGCTGCCCGATCGGGTATCAGCCGGATTCGGCCAGCCGGATTTACGACAGAATGATCACGAGGCCGACAAGGCGCCTTGATCAACTTCTCGGGCGGAGTTCACCTGACGGAAACCTCCACCGAACCTCCAGATAGGTAGAGTCCCGCCATTCTTGACAACGTCGACCCTTTCATCGGCACCGCGGCGACCGACCTGGCGCCGCCTCTCGGCCTGGCCGCCACCTGGTGGTGGCCCAAACCCCAGGTGGGCAACACCCATCCGGGAGCGACCTCGCCGCTGGGCATGGTCTCCGCGTGCGCCTACTCCGGCGCGTACCCGACCGGGTACGGCCTCTACAGCAAGAACACCGAGGGGGTGCCGGAGGAGATGTTCGACCGCTTGCAGGCCTCCGGGTTCACCCACTTTCAGCAGTCCGGCACCGGCGCCATCCGCAAGTACTACAACTACGTCCGGGTCACCCCGATGGTGCAGCCGCTCGACGAGCTCGGGCAGTCGTGGGCGCTGACCGACGAGGAGGCCTCGCCCGGCTACTACGCGGCCACGCTGGACACCGGCATCCGCTGCGAGATCACCGTCGGGGCCAAGGTGGCCGTGCACCGGTACACGTTCCCGGAGAGCAGCAGCGGCCGCGTGGTCATCGACATGTCGATGGGCGGGCTCGCTGTCGAGCTCGGCCGCACGGTTCCGCTCCGGGCCCAGGTCGAGAGCATGGGGATGGGCCGGGCCCAGGGCACCGTGGTCATGGAGGGCGTTCCGCTCAGTGTCTACGCCGAGGTGGACTCGCCCGGCTGGCGGCAGATGCTCTGGTACGACCGGCGGCTCATCGACGGCGGCACCCGGCTCGACTTCGACAGCATCCGGCACACCAACCTGCGCCCGTTCGGCATGCTGTTCCGCGGCAACGCCCGCGCCGGTCAGACGGTCGAGGTCCGGCTCGGTTTCTCGCTGCGCGGCTGCGACCAGGCCCGCGACAACCTGCGCCGCGAGTGCGGCGAGGACGGCCCGTCGTTCGGCCGGGTCCGTTCGGCGACCAGGTCCCGCTGGCGCGAGCACCTGGACAAAGTTCGCGTCGACGGTGGTACGCCGTCGCGGCGCACCGTGTTCTCCACGGCGCTCTACCACTCGCTGATCAAGCCGTGTTTCGCCGACGACGAGAGCCCGTTCTGGCCCAATTCCGGTCCGTACGCCTTCGACGTCTGCACCATGTGGGACATCTACAAGACCCAGCTGCCGCTGCTGGCCGCGATCGCCCCCGAGCGCTCGGCCGACCTGCTGGAATCGCTCATCCGGGTCTGTGAGGAGGAGGGCAACTTCCCGATCGGCTACCGGATGGCCCGCGGCGCCGACCGGTTCTTCCGGCAGGCCAGCGCGCTCGCGCACACCGCCATCGCCGACGCCCAGGCGCTGGGCCGGGCCGAGATCGACTGGGCCTGGGCCCTGGTCCACATGGTCGACGACCTGCGGCGGATGTACGGCGAGGACTTCTTCGAGCACGGTGTCGTCCACCCGATCACGCACACCCTCGACCTGGCCTACGCCTATCAGTGCACGGCCCGCGTGGCCCGCGCGCTCGGCGACCGCCGGCTGGCCCGGGACCTCGAGGAGAAGGCCAAGGGCTGGGTGAACGCGTTCGACCCGGCCACCGGGCTGCTGCGCGACTCGGAGTTCTACGAGGGCGGCAAGTGGAACTACTCCTTCCGCCTGGTCCACGACATGGCCGCGCGCATCGCGCTGGCCGGCGGCGACGGCGCCTTCCTGGCCAAACTCGACCGGTTCTTCGGGTACGGCGCCGGCCCGGTCACCCAGCCCGGCCGGCGTCCCCAGCCGGGCGAGATGGCCGCGGGCTACGCGCTCAACCGCTTCGAGGGCCTGAACAACGAGCCCGACATGGAAGCGCCGTGGGCCTACCACTGGGCGGGGCGCCCCGACCGTACCGCCGAAGTCGTGCAGTCGGCCTTGACCTGGCAGTTCGGCACCGGGCCGGGTGGCCTGCCCGGCAACGACGACTCGGGCGGGCTGAGTTCCTGGTACGTGTGGGCGTCGCTCGGCCTGTTCCCGGTCGCCGGTCAACGGCTGTTCCTCGTCAACGCGCCGGCTTTCGAGCGCGCGGCGATCCAGATGCCGGGTGGCGAGTTCGTCGTCGAGACCAGCGGCCTGCGGGACAACCCGATCGGCAGCGACGGACTCGACCGCGAGCTTCCGGCCCAGTACGTCCAATCGGCCACCCTGAACGGCAAGCCGTTGCACGCCACGCATCTGAGCGCCGCCACCGTGCACCGCGGCGGCCGGTTGCACCTGCGGCTGGGCCCGGAGCCGACGAGCTGGGGAAGCGGGAACCGCCCGCCCTCCCTGTCCGACCCGTCACCACCGGAGGAACGTTGACCCACCCCGATCGCCGACTCGTCATCGTGGTCCGTGCCGACCCGGTGATCTGCGGCCATTCCGGCGAGGCCCGCAACCTGGCCGAGGTGGCGCTGACCCGGGGCTTCACCGACGTACGACTGCTGACCTGGCCCATCGGCGTGCTCCAGTCGGCCGGGCTGCCGCTCAAGCCACTGGACCGCCTCCTGCCGTACACCGAGGGCATCACCGTCGAACGCCCGGAGGCCGTCGGCGACTACCGGGTGCCGGACGGACGTCATCTGGCCGGGCTGACCGGGCGCCTGGTCGAGTTGCTGGCCGACCCGGTCCCGACCGTCTGCCTGTCGATGTACCTGGTGCCGCACACGCAGGTCGTGGTGGACGCCGTGACCTCGGCCCGGGCCGCCGGCTTCGACCCGGACGTGCGCACGGTGGCCAAGGCGGTCGGCTCGGACGTGACTAACGTGATCCGTTCCTGCCTGCGCGAGGGCCGCTTCGGCGCGGCGACCGTCCTGTTCACCACGTTCCTGGCCAACGACGAGGTGGTGGCGGTCTCCGAGTACACCCGCGACGAGATCATCGCCTCGGCGCGGGAAGTGGACGAGGCGTGCGGCACGTCGTTCGCCGACCAGTGCCGCGCTCGCGTCACCGTCAGCTATCCGCCGATCGACTCGTCCGCGTACCTCGACCTGGACGAGGACGCGGTGGACGCGGCCCTGGCCAAGCGGGGCCTGGAACGGGGTGGCTATGTGCTCTTCCTGTCCCGGGTGGCCCGAGCCAAGGGCATCTACGACCTGATCATCGCGTACGGGCAGATGCGCTCCCGCGACAAGGTGAAGCTGGTCGTGGCGGGCACCGGCCCGGCGCTGGAGCACGTGCGGGCGATGGCCAAGGAGGACGACCAGATCATCTTCCTGACCGACGTCGACGACGAGGAGAAGCCGCTGCTCATGCGCGGCTGCGCCGCGTACGCCCTGCCGACCAAGCCGGAACCGGACTTCGTCGAGACGTTCGGCATCGCCCTGGCCGAGAAGGCCCTGGCCGGCGGCGGCCCGATCATCACGACGCTGACCGGCGGCACGGGCGAGGCGGTCGGCGACACGGCGATCATCGTGGAGGCGGGCGACATCAACGCCCTGGCCGAGGCGATCGACACGGCCGTGCTCGACATGTCCGACTCCGACAAGGAGGACCTGGCCAAGCGCGCCCGCGAGCACGCGATGACGTTCGACCGGGGCGCCGTCTTCGACGACCTGTTCCCGCCCTCGCCGTGATCGATTTCGGGGATCCGGGGTTCATCCGCGATCCGTACCCGGCGCTGGCCCGGCTCCGCGCGGCCGGGCCGGTGCTGTGGCACGAGCCGACCGGGCGGTGGCTGGCCGCGAGCCACGCCACCGCCGGGGCGGTCCTGCGCGACCGCCGGCTGGGCCGCTTCTGGACGGACCGGGAGCCGGCTTCGACGTACGAGCCGTTCAATCTCCTGCACCGCAACCAGATGATGGAGAACGAGCCGCCCGTACACACCAGGCTCCGTTCGTCGGTCGCCGCGGCCTTCAACCGTGGTCACGTCGCCCGGCTGCAACCGGCGATCGCGGCCTCGGCGGCCTCTCTGCTCGCGGCCGCCGGACCGTCCTTCGACCTGCTGGCCGACGTGGCCGAGCCGCTGGCGGTCGAGGTGATCGCGGAACTGCTCGGCGTTCCCGTCGCCGATCGCCGCTGGTTGCGGCCGTGGTCCGCCGCCATCGTGCGGATGTACGAGGTCACGCGCACCCCGGCCGACGAGGCGGCGGCCCTGGACGCCTGCCGGGAGTTCGCGGACTACCTGCGCGCGCTGGCCGCCCGCCGCGCCGCCGACCCGCGCGACGACATGATCAGCCACCTGGCCGCCGGCGACCTCACGCCGGACGAGGTGGTGGCCTCGGCGATCCTGCTGCTCAACGCCGGCCACGAGGCCTCGGTGAACGCCCTCGGCGGGGGCGTGGTGGCCCTGCTGCGCCACCCGGCCGAACTGGCCCGGCTGCGCGCCGACCGCACGCTGATCGACAGCGCGGCCGAGGAGATGATCCGCTACGACTCCCCGCTGCACATGTTCATCCGTACGGCCGCCGCCGACGTCCACCTGGGCGCCGTCACGATCCCGGCCGGCGCCGAGGTGGCGGCCCTGCTCGGCGCGGCCAACCGCGACCCCGCGGTCTTCGCCGGCCCGGACCGGTTCGACATCGCCCGTACCCCCAATCCGCACCTGGGTTTCGGCGCGGGCCCGCACTTCTGCCTGGGCGCCCCGCTGGCCCGCCTGGAACTGCGGGCGGCCCTGACCGCCCTGCTCGACCACGCCCCGGAGCTGGCACTGGCCGCGGAGCCGGTCCAGCGCCCGACCTTCGTGCTGCGCGGGTATGAGGCCGTCTACGTGACCGCGGCGAGCCCGACGAGATTGCCCTCGGGGTCCCTGAAGTGAGCGACGGTCAGGGCTCCGTCCCGCACGCGCTCCGGCTCCGACACCCGGCTTCCGCCCAGCCGTTCAGCCTCCCGGAGCGCGGCCTCGACGTCGGGAACGCCTACATAGAACAAGGCCCGTGGCTCGTACCCGGCCCCACCGCCCACGCCGCCGGGAAGGCCGCCGTCGACGAAGCCGTATTCGCCCGTCGCGGACACCGACGCCGCGACGGGCCCGCTGGTGTCGAACGTCCACCCGAACAGGCGGCCGTAGTAGCCGCGCAGCTGCCGCGGATCCGATCCGATGATCTCGAAGTGCACCACTGGCTGTCCCATGCCGTTTGACGCTAGCCATCGTGGTTGTTAAAAACAACCACATGCCGACGAGTCGCAGCTACGGGGACGCGTGCGCCATCGCCCGCGCGCTCGACGTGGTGGGGGAGCGGTGGGCGCTGCTCGTCGTCCGCGAGTTGCTCCTGGGCCCGCAACGCTTCTCCGACCTGCGCCGGGCCCTGCCGGGGGCCAGCTCCAACATGCTCACCGACCGGCTGCGCGAGCTCCAAGCCCGCGGGGTCCTGGTGAAACGGCAGCTCTACGAGCTGACCGAGTCCGGCCGGGAACTCGAGCCGATCATCCTGGCCCTGGGAGGCTGGGGCCTGCGCTACGCGCCGCCCGAGCCGGCTCACTTGAGCGCGGCCTCCGTGCTGTTGTTCCTGCGGGGTTCGCGGACCCCGCAGGCGCCGGGCGTCTACCGCGTCGAACTCGGCGACCGGGCCTGGACCGTGACCGCGGCCGACGGCCGGCTGCACATCGAACCCGGCGAGCCGGCCGACCCCGCGGCGACCCTTCGCACCGACCCCGCCACCCTGAACGCCCTGCTCGGCGGGGAGACCTCGCTCGCCGCCGCCCGTGCGAGCGGCGCGGCGTCGGTCAGCGGCGACGAGGGCGCGCTGGATCGGCTTCTGTCCGGCTGACGCCGCGGGTGTGGCGCTCGTAGGAGCGCGTCGCGACGGCCAGGGCGACGATCCACACGGTGAAATGCAGGATGCCGTAGACGCCGGTCCACGGGCTGAAGATCGCCTCGGGCGCGTCCCATTGCACGAACGCCAGCACAGTCGCGAACGCCAGGTACGCGGAGAGGGCCACGACCAGCCCGTATCCCGGAACCAGGAGCAGCCCACGTGGCACCCGCCGGCCCGCGAGGCCCGGCACCCAGCCCGGAAAGACCAGCCCCCAGGGCCGGATCAGCGCGAGGGCCAGCACGGCCGGCAGCAGCGCGAGAGCGTTCAGCGTCCACAGGTACACGGCGCCACCGTCGGCGTGCCACTCGTCGAACCGTTCCTCGACCGCGAACAGCGGAACCCCCGCGGCCCACACGACGTGCAGCGGCATGAACCCGACCGTCGCCGCCAGTGCCGCGACCCATCCGGCCCGTACCGCCGGCCCTCGGTCCCTCTCCCGGACGCCTCCGTGCTCAGTCATCGACCCAGTCTGATCGCTCACGCCCCGACGCGCGGCCCCGCTTCCGCCGCGTCGCTCAGTCAACGCCTCCGAGGCTTCGCTCGGCGCGGTTCGGGCGGCGGCGCTCAGCCGGCGGCTCCGGAGGCCAGCAGGGCGGCTGTGGGCAGGGCGAGCCTTCCGTCATCGTCGAGGAAGGCGGCGGTGTGTTCGTCGTACGACTGGCGGATGTGGGCGAGGGTGGCCGTGTCCTGGCGCCGCATCACCTGGCCGGGGGCGCTCAGGCCGTTGGCCGGGCCGCTCCACCACGACTCGGGGTCGGTGCGGTGGGTCCAGGTGATGGTCTCGCTGGTGACGCCGGCGAGGCCGGAGCGGCGGAGCAAGGTGGCCAGGCCGTCCTCTGTACGCGGGAAGTCCTTGTCCGGGGCGAGGCGGGGCAGGCCGGCCGGGCGGTCGACGCCGGCCGCGTCGAAGACGGTCGACCAGAGTCGCTGTGCCGGCGGTGCGGGGTACGGCCAGATCGTCACGGCGACGCGGCCGCCGGGGCGGACGACGCGGCGGAGCTCGCGGATCGCGGCCGTGGGGTCGCCGACGTGGTTGACGACGAAGTTGGCCACGGCCGCGTCGAAGGAGCCGTCCGGGAACGGCAGCTCCGGCAGGACCGCCCGGTGGACCTCGGCCGCCGGGACGCGGCGGCTGGTCAGCTCCAGCATGCTCGGCTCGGCGTCGACGGCCACCACGTGTGCGCCGCGCGCCCAGGCCAGTGCCGCGACGGTGCCCGTGCCGGTGCCCGCGTCGAGCACGCGGACGCCGGCCTCGACGCCCGCGGCGTCCAGCAGCGCCCCGGCCGGATGGGCGCACAGGGCGGCGAAACTGCCCTGGTACGCGGTGGCCCGGCCGGCCCACTGCGCTCGTTCATGGAGATCGAAATCGGTCGTGGTCGTTGCTTCATGCGCTGCCATGATGATCGACAACCTAGCCCATGCCGGGTGCCCGCACCGCCGTACATCCGACCTCGCGATGACCTCGGGAGTTAGCCGGGTGTTGGCGTGGTGGTCGATTGCGGTGAGCAGGGTGGTCGTCGCTTCAAGATCATCGAGGGGGAAGTGGCATGGCGACCGATCAGACGCTGCCGGAGTGGGCCGATCCAGAAGTGCCCGAGTCGAAGCTGGACGCGCAAGCCGTGTCGCGGCGCGGGATTCTCAAGAGCGCGGGGCTCTTCGGGGTGGGGTTCGCGGCGGCCGGTGCCCTCGCTCCGTCACCGGCGTCCGCTCACGGATCGCACTCACACGCGGAAGACGGTGACTTCGCGTATCTGGCGGGCGACCACCACGTGCACACGGTGTACAGCCACGACGCCAAGTACACGTTCAGCCAGCAGGCCATGCGGGCGGCCCAGTTCGGGCTCGACTGGATGGTCATGACCGAGCACAGCAACATCGGGCACGCCAACGCCGGCGGCGCGCTGGCCGAGCACGCCGAAGTGGTCGCGGCCCGTGCCGAGAACCCCCGCATGCTGCTGTTCCAGGGTCTCGAGTGGTACATCCCGGGCGCCGAGCACGCGACGGTGTTCACCGCACCCGGAGCCAACGAGGCGACGATTCTGCGGGACTTCGAACTCGCGTACGACGGAAAGCTCCTCAATCGCACCACCTCCACGCCGGAGAACGAGGCCCTGGCGGTCGAGGCGATCAAGTGGCTGGCCGCCCGCAAGCGCGCCGGGGACGTGCCGGACGTGCTCGTGCTGGCCAACCACCCCTCGCGGCTGGGCATCGACTCGCCGTCCGAGCTGCGCGGATGGCGCGACGCCGACCCCCGCATCATGATCGGCATGGAGGGCGCGCCGGGCGCTCAGGGCGCGGCCCTGCCCGGCTGGCGCGGCGCCACCAGCGTCCGCGGCGAATACGAGAACAAGCCGTCGGCCCAGTCCTGGCCCGGCTACCCCGCCGAGGCGTACGTGACCTATGGCGGTTTCGACTGGATGACGGCGACCGTCGGTGGCATGTGGGACGCGCTGCTCGCGGAGGGCAAGCTCTTCTCCATCACGTCGAACTCGGACAACCACCGGACCGTTTACGACACGTGGCGCAACGGCGACTGGCCGGCCGGGCAGAACTTCGACAACACCGGCAAACTCCCCGACCCCGTGCCGACGACCACTCCCCAGGCCGGCAGCGACTTCTGGCCAGGGCAATTCAGCCGTACGCACGTGGGCGTGACCCGCTACGGCTACCGCGAGGTGATGGACGGGCTCCGGGCCGGCCGCGTCTGGGCCGACCACGGCCAGCTGCTGGACGCGATCGACGTCCGGCTGGTCGGCTCCGGATCGAAATCGGCCACGCTGGGCGGCCGGCTCCGCGCGCGCCGGGGCGAGAAGCTGACGCTGCTCGTCACGGTCACCACCGCCTCGAGGCCGAACCTGCACAACGTGGTGCCGTCCCTGGCCCACGTCGACATCATCCAGGGCGCCGTACGCGGACCCGCCGCCGACCGGAGCACGTGGCGCGCCCCGGCGACGCGGGTGACCCGCAGCATCGGGGTCACCGGCCGCAAGGGCACCTACACGCTGCGGATCCCGATCGACCCCGTATGCGAACCCGGCTACCTGCGCCTGCGCGGCAGCGACGGCCGCCGCAACGGCCCCGGCCTGCTCGGCAAGGCGATCGACCCGCGCGGCCCGGTCGCGCACACCCCCGGCGACGGCGACCCGTGGCTCGACACCTGGTTCTACACCAACCCGATCTTCATCGACCTGTGATGGAGGGCGGCCCGGGAAGACCCCCACACCGGGCCGCCGGCGAGCCTCGATGACCACCGGTCATCGAGGCTCGTCCCTTTTCGGTACGGTGTCGCGATGTTCGCCATCAAGCCCCTGCACCTGTTGGTCTGCCTGGTCGTCGTGATCGGCCTGGTCGTCGCCCTGATCCTGGCGTCGCGCCGCCGCTGACCGCCGCCCGTACTCCGCCGCGCCGCTCACCGCCGCCCGTACTCCGCCGCGCCGCTCACCGCCGCCCGTACTCCGCCGGGCCGCCGTTGACCGCTGGTGCTGATCCGTCTGCTCCGGCGCGGACCGTCCACGCTGACCGCCCGCGCTCACCCGTCGGCCCCGTCGTCGGCCGCCGGCGTTGGTCCGCCTCCTCGGTGCTGACCGCCGGCGTTGGTCCGCCTCCTCGGTGCTGACCGCCGGCGTTGGTCCGCCTCCTCGGTGCTGACCGCCGGCGTTGGTTCGCCCCCTCGGTGCTGATCGCCCGGGCTGACCCGCCGCCCGCGTCGTCGACCGTCCAAAAGTGTCATACCCCCGGTCTAGGGTCGCCTCATGACGCAGACCGGCATCGCGTCCCGTCCCGCGCGCCCGCCGCGGGCCGGGTCACTGCCGCGCCCACCACGGCGCGGTTCCCTTTCGTCCTCCTTCGGGGCGGGGCCGGCCTCGGCGTGTGCTTCCCGGCGGGAGGGCGGCCGATGACCTGGTCCGGCGGCGTTCTCGGTACGGCGGTCGACCACACCGAGGCGAAACGCCTTCTGGTCACCGCGGGGTGGACGCCGTGCGGCGCCGGCGACTGGGCGATCGCGCTGCGGTCACCCGACGGCGCCATGGCGGCCCGGATCAGCCCCTTCGACCCGGCCGGACCGTACACGGCGGCGCTCTACCGGGAAGCCGCCCACACCCGGCAGGTGCCGGTGCTCGTCGAGCATCGGCGGCTGACCGGTGGCGGCGACCTCCAGGTCATGGAGTGGCTCCAGCCGGTGCCGGCGGACGAGGCCGACGCGTTTCACCGGGCGATCGCGGCCGGGGCGCCGGAGGTCGCCGAGCTGGTCCGCGTCGTCCGTCGAGTCCACGAGCGGGCGCGGCGCGAGCTGCCGTGGTGCGGCCCGCTCGACACGAATCCGTCAAACGTCATGCGCGCCGCCGACGGACGTCCGGTGGTGGCCGACCTCTTCTACGCGGACGGTCCGGCCCTCTACGAGACCGCCGCCACGCGGCCCGACGTGCTGGTCGCCCGCATTCCCGAGCCGGAGCGCCGTTTCCTGACCGAGATCCCGTTGACCAGCTCCGGCCCCTGGAAACCCGGCGAGCAGGCGGCCCTGCGCGCCGCGATCGCCGCCGCCGACGCCCGCCGGGAGGTGACCACCACCTGATGCGGTCCGCACAGCACGACGACTTGTCCGCCCGCCAGCGCCACATCCTTTCCTTCCTCGCCGACTGGACCGGCCGTCGCGGCTACCCGCCCACGATCCGCGAGATCGGCGACGCGGTCGGCCTGACCTCGTCCTCGAGCGTCGCCTACCAGCTGACCCAGCTCGAACGCAAAGGCCACCTGCGCCGCCGCGCCGGCCGAGCCCTTCTCACCGACCGCCCACATCCGCCCAGCGAACCATCCCCCGCCCGGCATCCCGCCGAACGGCCGTCCCACGGTGGCCAGGCCGAGCGGCCGTCCGACGGTGACCAGCCGGAGCGGCCGTCCCATGGTGGCCGGGCCGGGCGGCCGTCCGACGGTGGCTGGGCGGAGCGGCCGTTCCATGGTGGCCTGGCTGGGCGGCCGTCCCATGGTGGCCAGGCGGAGCGGCCGTCCGACGGTGGCTGGGCGGAGCGGCCGTCCCATGGTGGCCTGGCTGGGCGGCCGTCCGACGGTGGCCCGGCCGAGCGGCCCGCCTCGGCCATCCGATCGGCACAGCCGGGTTCCGGCGGGACAGACGCGGCTCGACCGCCCGCCGGCCGGACGATTGCGGGCGGCAGCGAAGGGGGAGGAGCGCGCGCCGACCGGTCCAACGGGGGCGGCGGGAGTTCGGGGGAGGAACGCTTCGGCCGGTCCGACATGGGCGGCGGGGGTTCGGGTGGAGAGGGCTTCGGCCGGTCCGGCGGGAGTTCGCGAGAAAAGGGCTTCAGCCGGTCCGGCGAGGGCGGCGGGAGTTCGGGGGAGAAGGGCTTCAGCCGGTCCGGCGGGGGCGGCGCGCGCGTCGGCGAGTCGAGTGCGGGCGACAGCGGCGTGCGGGAAGCGACCGCTGGAAGATCCGGTGCGGGCGAGAGCAGCACCGGTGGAGCGGGCGCCGGCCGGGCGAGCGCGGGCGACGGCGTTGTCAAAAGGCGGGCGAGCGCGGGCGACGGCGTTGCCGGAAGGCGCGCGGGCCGGGCTGGCGGGGGTGCTGAAAGGCGGGCGAGCGCGGGCGACGGCGTTGCCGGAAGGCGCGCGGGCCGGGCTGGCGGGAGTGCGGAAAGGCGGACGGGCCGCGACCGCGGGGGTGCTGAAAGGCGCGCCGGCGGGGGTGGTGTGAGCGAGGCCGGGAACGCCGCGCGTCAGGGGAACGCGTGGGCCGGGGGAGCGGGAGCCGCCGGGCTTCTTGGCCAGGTTCCCGCGGTGGGGGTGATCGGGGCGGCGGCTCGGGATGGGCGGCTGGCCCTGCCGCGGGCCGTCGTCGGGGACGGGGAGCATTTCATGCTGCGGGTCCGCGACGATGTCATGGCCGGCGCGGAGATTCGGGCCGGTGACCTGGTGGTCGTGCGGCGGCAGGCCGGGGCCGAGGCCGGTGAGATCGTTGCCGCTCTCGTTGACGGTGAGGCTACGGTGCGCGTTGTCGATCAGGTCGCCGGCAGGGGGGACGTGGTTGTGCTGGGCCGTGTCGTCGCGGTTCTGAGGCAGCTGTGAGCGGGCTTCCGGGGGACTCCCACGTCCACAGCGAATGGTCGTGGGACGCGTCCGGCGGGGACATGGAGGCGACCTGTGCCCGGGCCGTCGAGGTCGGGCTGCCGGCCGTGGCCTTCACCGAGCATCTGGATCACACCGTGTGGCGGATCGAGGTTGAGGGACCGTACGCGCTGGACGTTCTGACCTCGCGGGCGGGGGCGGACCGGATGCTGACGCCGCCGCGGTTCGACGCCGTGGGGTATCTGGCGGCGGTCGAGCGGTGCCGGGAGCGGTTCCCGCGACTGCGGATCCTCAGTGGGCTGGAGATGGGGGAGCCGCACTGGCACGCCGAGGCCTGCCGGCGGGTTCTCGCGGCGGGGCCGTTCGATCGGCTGCTCGGGTCGCTGCACGCGCTCCCCGACGACGGGGTCTACGCCGAGCCGTGGGGGATCTATCCGCATCGGGATCCGGCCGAGGTGATGCGGGAGTACCTGGCGGCGGTCGCGGTCATGGTCGGCAGTGACTCGCCGTTCGCCGTGCTGGCGCACATCGACTATCCGGTTCGGTCGTGGCCGGGGCGTTTCGAGCCGGCCGACTTCGAGGAGGAGTTCCGGTACGCCCTGTGGGCCACCGCCGAGTCGGGGCGGGCGTTGGAGATCAATACCCGGATTCCGCTGCACGCCACGATTCTGCGCTGGTGGCACGACGTGGGCGGGGACGCGGTCAGCTTCGGCAGCGACGCCCACCTGCCCGAGCTTGTCGGGCACGGGTTCGCCGAGGCGGCCCGGATGGCCGAGGCCTACGGGTTCCGGCCGGGCCGGAGACCCTACGACCTGTGGGGCAGGGCCTAGCTAGCCCTGGTACGGCGGCGCCACGCCCCAGCCCCAGTGCGGGACCGGGGCCCGGCCGGGTGGGGTCGCGCCGGGCTGGGAGTTGGCCACGGCCAGGCGGGTGCCCCACTCGATGTAGGCCGTGAACGCCGACCGGAACTCGGGATCGCCGGGCAGGCCGACCTCGTCGGCGGCGTCCGCCAGCAGGCTCACCCAGCGGCGGCGCTGCGGCTCGGTGATGGCCTTGCCGACGTGGTGGGCCAGCATGTGGGGGTAGCCGCCGCGGTCGGCGGTGTAGCGGGCGGGGCCGCCGAAAACCTCGGACAGCCACATCGCCACGTACCGCGGATGGTCGGCGTCCATGTGGGCGAACAGCGGGCCGATCAGGTCGTCCTCGGCCACCAACTGGTAGAAGCGGATGGTCAGGCGCTCGAGCGCCCCGGTGCCGCCGGCCCAGTCGTACAGACTCGGGACGGCGCCGCCGGAACCGCGGACCGCCGTCGGCTCGTAGTGGCGCATCTCGTCGATGGCCTCGATGTACGGGCGGATCTCGGCCAGGAACCCGGGGAACAGGTCGCCGCCCCGGAAACCCTCGAGATGGTCGGTGGGCGACGTCCACGTGATCCGCAGAATGTAGACGGCGGGCTCGTCGGTGCAGCGGCTCAACTCGTAGTCGAGGCACTGCGGCGCGCTTGCCAGGAAGCGCGCCGCACGGGCGTACGCCTGCTCGAACTCGTCAGGGTCGCCGGGAACGCGGTACCGGATGTACTCGACGGTCATGCGTCCACCGTAGACTGGTGTTGCAAGGTAATTATGTAATCAGGCGGCGGTCCAGCCGATCGCCGGGGCGATGTGCTTGGTGATCGTCTCCAGGATGCGGGCGTTGTAGGCGACGCCCAGCTGGTTCGGCACCGTGAACAGGATCGTGTCGGCCGACTGCACGGCGGCGTCCGCGGCGAGCTCCTGGGCGATGCGGTCGGGCTCACCGGCGTACGTACGGCCGAAGCGCGACCGCACCCCCTCGAGAAGCCCCACCTGGTCGTCCTGGCCCTGGTTGCCGAAGTAGATCCGGTCGATCTCCTCGGTGATCGGCAGGACGCTGCGGGAGATCGACACGCGCGGGGTCCGGGAGTGGCCGGCTTGCTTCCACGCGTCGCGGTAAAGGGCGATCTGCTCCGCCTGCAGCTCGTCGAAGGGCACGCCGGTGTCCTCGGACAGCAGCGTCGAGCTCTGCAGGTTCACGCCGAGCTCGGCCGCCCACTGGGCCGTCGCCCTCGTGCCGGCGCCCCACCAGACGCGGTCGCGCAGGCCGGGGGCCTGGGGCTGGATGGCCAGGCCGGCGCTGACGCCGCCGGTGCGGGCCGGGTCCGTGCGGGCCACCGCCTCGCCCGAGATGGCGGACAGGAAGATCTCGGTCTTCGAGCGGGCCAGGTCGGCCGCGGTCGTGCCCTCGGGCGGGATGTAGCCGAACTGGTGGGCGCCGTTCAGCGCGGTCTCGGGGGATCCGCGCGAGACGCCCAGCTGCAGGCGCCCGCCGCTGATCAGGTCGGCCGCCGCCGCCTCCTCGGCCATGTAGAGCGGGTTCTCGTAGCGCATGTCGATGACGCCGGTGCCGATCTCGATGCGCTTCGTGCGGGCGCCGATCGCGGCCAGCAGCGGGAACGGCGAGGCGAGCTGACGCTCGAAGTGGTGCACCCGGACGAACGCGCCGTCGACGCCCAGTTCCTCGGCCGCCTCGGCCAGCTCGATGGTCTGCAGCAGGGCGTCGGCTCCGGTGCGGGTCTGCGACCCGGCGGCGTCACGCCAGTGCCCGAAGGACAGGAAACCGATCTTCTTCTTCACGTCGCTGACCAACCCGCGGCGGCGGCCCGCTATTTCCGGGCGAGCTATTTGCGGGCGAGCTGGAACTGGTCCACGATCTCCTGCAGCTCGCGGGACATCAGCTCGAGGTTCTCGGCCGTCTCCTGGGCCTCGGCCACGCCGTCTTTGGTCACCTGGGCCGAGGTGGCCACCCCGGAAACGCCCTCGGCGATCTCGCCCGAGCCGGTCGCGGCCTCGGTGATGTTGCGGCCCATCTCGGCGGTCGTCGCCGTCTGCTGCTCGACCGCGGCCGCGATCGTCGTCGAATGCTCGTTGACCTGGGCGATGATGCCGGTGATGCGGTCGATGGCGCCGATCGCGGCGGTGGTGTCGTGCTGGATGGCCGTCACCCGGGCCGCGATCGACTCGGTGGCCTTCGCGGTCTCCTGGGCCAGGTCCTTGACCTCGGAGGCGACCACGGCGAATCCCTTGCCGGACTCGCCGGCCCGGGCCGCCTCGATCGTCGCGTTGAGCGCGAGCAGGTTGGTCTGCTCGGCGATCGAGGTGATCAGCTTGACCACCTCGCCGATCTCGGCGCTGGAGCGGCCGAGCTGCCCGATGGTCTCGCCGGCCTCGCGGGCGCTGTCGACGCCGCTGGCCGCCACCCCAGCGGCCTGGCTGGCGCTGCCGGAGATCTCGCGGATGGCCGCGTTCATCTGCTCGGTGCCGGCGGCCACGGTCTGCACGCTCGTCGAGACCTCCTCGGCGGCCGTGGCGACCCGGCCCGACTGCTCGGACGCGCCGGCGGCGGCGTCGGCGATCCGGCCCGAGGCCGCGGTGAGCTCGTGCGAGGCGCCGGCCAGGGTACGGCTGTGGTCGCTGATCCGGTGGAACGCGGCCGCCAGCACCTCGAGGGTGCTGTTCACCGCCCGGCCCATGGTGGCCAGCTCGTCGCGGCCGCTCTCCGGCGCCCGTACCGTCAGGTCCTTGCCGGCGACCGAGCGCAGCGTGTCGACGGTGGCGCTGAGCGGGCGGGTGATGCTGCGGGTGACCAGCGCGGCGAGCAGCGCGGCCAGGGCCAGGGCCAGGATCCCGGCCACGATCATGAAGGTACGGGCGGTGGCGGCGGCGTCGCCGGCCTCGGTCTTCGCGGCCTCGGACCGGGCGGTGGTCGACGCGGTGACCTGGTCGATGGCGGCGATGATCGTGTCCATCAGTTCGAGCGCGGAACCGGCCACGAGGGCGTTGGCCTGTCTGGTCGCGGTCGCCGTCCCGGTCCGGTAGAGCGCGACGACCCGGTCGTCCACGGCGATGAACTCGGTGAACGCCTTGTCGGCGGCGGACACCGCCGACGCCTCGGCGGGCGGCAGGTCGTCCGCTCGCAATTTCTCCAGGTCCTGCTGGAAGGCCGCGGTCGAGGCCAGGAAGTTCTTGCGCTGACCGGCCGAGTCGGAGGTGGCGTTCGCGACCCCGCGCAGCGCGTCGAAGGCGTACCCGGTCTGCCAGCCGTTGAAGTCGGCGGTCCGGAACTTCGCGGTGAGCGCGTCCGCGCGCATGCCGGCCGCGGTGGCCAGCCTCTCGGTCGCGTTCTCGGCGGTGTTCTGGCCCCACAGGCCGATCCCGAGAGCGATGATCATGCAGACGCAGACGCCGGTGAACGCGCCGCCCAGCCGCATCCCGATCTTGATGTTGCCGAGCATGCGTATCGACTACCTCTCAGACGCGGAAGCGGGCGACCGCCGACCGGAGCTCGTCGGAGACCCGGGACAGCTCGTTCACCGAGGCGTCGGCCTCGGTCAGGGCGCTGGTCTGGGCCTGCACGGCCTCGGCGACCACATTGATGTTGCCGGCGATGTTCGAGCTGCCGCTCGCCGCGTCGCCGATGCTGCGGCTCATCTCGTTGGTGGTGGCCGTCTGCTCCTCGACGGCCGAGGCGATGGTCACCTGGTAGTCGTTGATCTCGGAGATGATCCGGGAGATCTCACCGATCGCGTCGACCGCGCGGGAGGTGTCGTCCTGGATGGCCTCGACCCGGCGCGAGATGTCCTCGGTGGCCTTCGCGGTCTCCTGGGCCAGATCCTTGACCTCGGTCGCCACCACCGCGAAGCCCTTGCCGGACTCGCCCGCGCGGGCCGCCTCGATCGTCGCGTTGAGGGCGAGCAGGTTGGTCTGCTCGGCGATCTGGGTGATCACCTTGACCACGTTGCCGATCTCCTCGGACGAGGTGCCGAGTTTGGCCACGGTGTCGTTCGTGCTCTGGGCGACGCCGACCGCCCGCGAGGCGACCTGGGCCGCGTTGTTGGCGTTCTCGGCGATCTCGCGGATCGAGACACCCATCTCGTCGCTGCCGGCGGCCACCGACTGCACGCTGGTGGACACGTCGCCGGCGCCGTTGGCCACGACGTTCGCCTGCTCGGCGGCCTCGCGCGCGCCCTCGGCGAGGCGGGTGCTGATGCTCGCGAGCCGCTGGGTGCCCTCACCCAGGGTGGTCGCGCCGTGGTTGAGGGCGTCGACGGTCTGGCGCAGGCCGTCGCGGGCGCGGTTCACCGCGTACGCCATGGCGCCGAGCTCGTCGCGCGAGCGCACCTCGGCCGGGACCGTCAGGTCACCCTCGGCCACCGCGTCCAGGGCCTTGGAGACCGTGGCCAGCTGCGGCCGGATCAGCCGGATGACGCCGACGCAGACCAGCAGGGCGAGCACCAGTCCGATGCCCAGGCCGGTCAGGGTCACCCCGCGCGCCTTCTTGTACGCGGCCTCACCGGCCGCGGCCATGGCGTCGGCCTCGGTGTCCTCGACCTCCTGGAGCTTCTTGATGTCCGCGGTCATCGTCTTCTCGGTGTCCGAGAACGCGGAGAGGATGTCGGCGGGGGCCGGAGTCTCGTACTTCGACGGGATCGCCTCGCCGAAGAAGGCGTAGTCACGCAGCGCCCGGTAGTTCCCGAGCGCGTCGGTGAACTCGGTCAGCACCTTCGTGCGGGTGGCCGAGCCGCTGGTGATCGACGTGTAGGCGGTCAGGGCGTCGTCGGTGTTGGCGTCCCCGGACCTGATCGTCTCCCGGCCCGCGGCCTTCGCGGCGTCGGTCTTGGCGCTGGAGACCTGGATCATGCCGCGGAACATCTCGGCCAGGCCGCCGCGCACGTTCGCGACCTGCTGGAGGCTGTCGACGTGCTGGGATTTCATCACCTTCAGGTCGTCACCGAGGGTGGCCATCCGGTTAATCGAGATGACGGTGACCGCGATCGCCACGACCGCCATGCAGACGGCGGCGGCGATGGTCTTGGCCAGCATGCTGCGGTCGGCGAAATACGCCGTGAGCGGCTTGCGGTCAATCGTGGTCGCGAATCCACCGCGATCGGGCATCGCACTTCCCCCTCGGAGCAGGACCGACGGAACAACCGTAGATCCACACTCACTAAGTGGGGCGAAATTCGCCAAAACCCCAGCAACCGGCACGTCGCCGCGATACGCACCGTTATTTCCGTGCTGTTAACGCGGACGGTGTTGATCCTCTCACCGTCGGGATGCACTCAAGGTGAGCACCGCTCGGTAGCATCGCCCGTCGTTCCCCTTCATGTTCCAAGGAGCGATTGCATGCCGTTCAAGGCTGAGTACATCTGGATCGACGGCACCGAGCCGACCGCCAAGCTCCGGTCGAAGACGAAGATCGTCGAGGACGGCGCCGAGCTGCCGATCTGGGGCTTCGACGGCTCCAGCACCAACCAGGCGCCCGGCGACAAGTCGGACTGCGTGCTCAAGCCGGTCTTCGTGTGTCCCGACCCGATCCGCGGCGGCGACAACAAGCTGGTCCTGTGCGAGGTCCTGCTGATCGACGGCAAGCCGCACCCGACGAACACCCGCGCCGAGTGCGCCGAGATCGCCGAGAAGTACGCCGGCCAGGAGCCGATCTTCGGTATCGAGCAGGAGTACACCTTCTTCCAGGACGGCCGCCCGCTCGGCTTCCCCCTCGGCGGCGGCTTCCCCGCCCCGCAGGGCGGCTACTACTGCGGCGTCGGCGCCGACGAGGTCTTCGGCCGCGACATCGTCGAGAAGCACATGGACCTGTGCCTGGAGGCCGGCCTGCACCTGTCCGGCATCAACGCCGAGGTCATGCCCGGGCAGTGGGAGTTCCAGATCGGCCCGGTGGCCGCGCCGCAGGTCGCCGACGAGCTGTGGGTGGCCCGCTGGCTGCTCTACCGCATCGCCGAGGACTTCAACGTCAGCGCCACCCTCGACCCGAAGCCGGTCAAGGGCGACTGGAACGGCGCCGGCGCGCACACCAACTTCTCGACCAAGGCCATGCGCGAGAACTACGACGCGATCATCACCGCGGCCGAGTCCCTGGGCAAGGACGGCAAGGTCGCCGAGCACATCGCCGGCTACGGCGCCGACATCCAGCACCGGCTGACCGGCATGCACGAGACCGCCCCGTGGAGCGAGTACAGCTACGGCGTCTCGGACCGGGCCGCCTCGGTGCGCATCCCGTGGCAGGTCGAGAAGGACGGCAAGGGCTACATCGAGGACCGCCGCCCGAACGCCAACTGCGACCCGTACGTCGTCACCCGCCTGCTGATCAACACGATCTGCTCGGCCCTGGCCTGACGTAGCGTTACGCCCGGGAGGTGGTCACGCCTTCCGGGCGTACGGGGGAGGCCGCCGGTGATCTTCGACATCCGGCCCGGTGATCCGGCCTCGCCGGTGATCCTGCACGTGCCGCACGCGTCGCGGGAGCTGACGGCGGAGGCCCGGGCCTCGATCATGCTCGGCGACGAGGAACTGGCCGAGGAGCTGGACAACCTCACCGACGCGCACACCGCGGAGATCGCGGCCCGGGTGCCGGGGGTGTGGGAGTTCCGGAACCGCTGGTCGCGGCTGGTGGTGGATCCGGAGCGGTTCCCCGACGAGCGCGAGGAGATGCTCGCGGCCGGGATGGGGGCGGTCTATACGCACGGGTACGCGGGACGGCGGCTCCGGAGCAGTGATCCGGATCGGGATCGCCGGCTCATCGAGGAGCATTTCCGGCCGTACGCCCGGGGAATGACCGATCTCGTCGGGGAGCGCCTGGCGGCGGCCGGCCGGGCGATCGTCGTCGACGTGCATTCCTATCCGCGGGAAGCACTCCCGTATGAGCTTCACGGCGACGGCCCGCGTCCGCCGATCTGCCTCGGCACCGACGACTTCCACACGCCGACCGCGATCGTCGCCGCCGCGCAGGCGGTGTTTCCGGGAATGCTGCTCAACACGCCTTTCGCGGGCTGTTACGTGCCGCTCGAGTACTACCGCCGGAACAACATGGTGCAAGCTGTCATGATCGAAATCCGGCGGGACTGTGATCCGGCGGTGGTGGGGGAGCAGCTGACCGCCTTCGTCAAGGCGATCAGCTGACGGTCACCGGGCCGACCCGCAGGATCCCGTCGTCCAAGGGCTCGCAGCGGATGCCGCCCTTGCCGCGCAGCGCCTTCCACGCGCCCGGCCCGACGGTCACGTCCATCCACGCGCACGGATGCGCCCTCCGGTTGACCTTCAGCCGCACCGGCCCGTCACCCGAGTCGAGCGTCAGCACCTGCCCGATCAAGTCGTCGACGATCAGGCCCGCGATGAGCACGTTACGCCGTACCTCAAGCAAGCCTTTGCCCGTCGGCAACCACTCCTGACTCATCACCGTGATGCTCGCGTCGCGGTGGGCCGGCTTGGCGTAGTACCGGTCGCCGACGATGCCCAGACCCTTGCGGACCTCGACGAACGGAACCAGCTCGCCCGGGGGTGCCGGCGCCGGACCGTCGCCCGGCCGCCCCTCGAAGCGGTGAACGGGCGACGCGAGCAGTTCGGCGATCTCCGGCACCCCGGAATCTTAGGCCTGGCAGGCGGACAGGCCCTTCAGCACTCCGGACCGGTAGGCGGCGATCCGGTCGAACGCCGTCGGCCCGCTGCCGTCCGAGGCCCGGCCGAACGCCAGCAGCGCCGACACCGCCTCGTCCAGGTCGCCCGGCGACAGCCGCAGCGAGTCCTGGTCCTGGCGGGTGAGCAGGTCGTTCGTCCACGAACCGGCCAGGCAGTCGACCGCCAGCTGGCCGGCCCGGTCGCGGGTCTCGGCGCCGCGCCGGTCCTGCGCGGCCCGCGCGAACAGGTCGCCCAGCAGCATGCCGACCGCGTAGTCACCGATCCGCTCGTGCAGCTGCGGCCCGAGCTCGGTCGTGTCGAACGCCGCGAAGTCGCCGTCCGGGCAGTAGAAAGCCGCCCCGCCGGCCGACGCGTCCGGCTTGTCGCAGGCCGGCGGCGAGCCCGCCTCGAACGCCCGCACCGGCAGCTGCGGCCACTGATTCCCGGCGAGCTGCGGATACGTACGCTGCCAATAGCCCTGGGCGTCGGCCGCCAGCGCCTGGACCGCGTCGTCGTACGGCAGATCGCCGCCGGTCGCCGCCTCCTGGCGGGTGCTGAACGGCACCTCGGTCACCGGCAGATTGTTCGCCCGGTACTTGGCGCATTGACCGGCGCCATCCTCCACGCCCTCCTGAAGGGCCCGGATCCGGTCGAACGCGTTCCCGTGCGCCCCCTCGGCCGCAGCCGGCGTGCCCGGCTGGTCGCGCAGCAGCAGAAGCCCGGCCACCGTCGTGTCCAACTGCTCCGGCGTCAATTTCTTGAACGCCTCCGAACGCCCGGCGAGCACATCGGCCAGCCACGCGCCGGCATAGCAGTCGGCCTGCTGCTCCAGCACGACCGTCGGCTGATCATCAGGCCCGATCCGCTGCTGAATGGCGTGCCCGTATTCGTGCGCCATCACCACACCGACCAGGGCCGGCCCGTAGTCCGCCTCCAGCGACGGAATCAGCGTCTGCGCGTCCCAGGCGATGAAATCCTGGTCCGGGCAGTAGAAGGCGTTCGGCGAATACCCGGCCTGCTGACCGCCGCAGGCCGGCGGCGGATCGCTCTCGGTGTACGGGAAATAGCCGCCCTGAATGGGCTGGAACTCCCGCCCGCCGGTCAGTTTCGGGAACTGCTCACCCCAGAATCGCTCGACATCCTTCAAGGCCCGCGTCACCGATTCGGACGCCTTCCGCGGGGACGGCTCGTCCTCCAGCGAAGGGAACGAACACGCCGCCACCATCACCACGACCACGACCGCGAACAGCCGCCACGCCTTCACCGACATCAATCCTCCCGGCACCCTTATACCCCGCTTCAGGCCACTTCAGAGGTACGGGATTGAGGCAAGCACCCGCCGTAGCGCCGGCCTGGGTGCACCGCGAGGCCGTACGCGAGCATCCGGCCATGTGGGGGGTCACCCGGCGAGCCGCGCCAGCAGCGGCCGCGGCGCCCCGGCCCGGGCCGCCGGCCACCCCCGCAACCCTCCAACGTGGGCAGGCTGTCCACGAGGGCGCGGGCCCGTCCGCGACGCGCGTCATGATCAGCGCGAACCCTCCGCCGGCCTCGGCGTCATCCCGCCGTGCCCATCGCGGCTGCTCACCACTCGTGCGCCCGTGATCGACGCCACCGTCCGCCGGAGCGACACGGGCGCTTCCGCCCAAGCCGGACGCTGCGTGAACACCGTCGTACTGTGCCACTAGATTGGTCGACATGGTGGTGAGCGAAACTCTCGGCGTCGTCGCCCACCCCGGCGGCCTGCTGGTCGATCGTCCCGAGTTGAGCGTCGGCGTGTCCCTGATCGTCTCCCGGCCGACCGGCCTGGAGGTCCGGCTGGCCGCCCGCCACCCGGCCGAACCCGGCGACGTGCCGCCCGGGCTGGACGAGTGGGGCGAGTTGCGGCCGGGGCCGGCCGGGGTCGAACCGGCGGCGCGGGTGCTGCTGCCCGAGTACGACGAAGGTATGCACCTGCGGGTGGGCAGCCTCGACCAGGCGGGCCGGGCCCACTGGGTCTACGGGTCGACCTCGGTCTACTCCGGGCGCTACGTCGAGGTGCGGACCACCGTCGTGCTGCCGCCCGTGTTCGACCACGTCGACCTGGTGCTGGCCTGGCCCGAGATCGGCTTCCCGGAAGCGGTGATCGGCCTGTCCCTGCCGGGCCGGGCCACCGTGCAGCGCGGCACGTTCTCGGTGTGGGAGGCGCCGCCGGTGGCCACGCTGGCCGCGGGCACGACCCCGCCCGGCGACACGTCGATGCTGCCCGAGCCGCCGCTGCTGGGCGATCCCGGCTCGCCGCGCATCGAGGCCGGCCGGCTCGTCGCCGACCCGTGCGTGCTGGTCCGCGACCGCGACGCGGTGATCGTGCTGTCCCGGGTGACCCGCTCCGGCCCGATCCTGGCCCTCGAGGTGGAGAGCCTGGCCCGCGGCGAGGCGGCCAGCCGCCTCGAACAGGTCGAACTGCCGCACCGCGACGACTTCGTGCGGGTCCGCCCCACGGTGGCCCTGCTGCACGGCGCCACGGCGTTCCCGCTGCGCGCCTACGAGGGCGGCTACAGCGGCGGCGCGGGCACGTTCCACGCCACCGAGGAGTTCGCGGTGGCCAGCGCCGAGGCGCTGCACCTGCTGGTGGCGTGGCCGGCCGCGGGCATCCCGGCCCACCGGGCGGTCGTCCCGCTGAACCGGCTCGACCCGTGATCGAGGTGGCCCCGGGCCGGGTGGTGCTCGCCGACCGGCGCACCCAGCGCCAGTGGCAGGTCGATCTGGGGCCGTTCGCGATCGCGGCGCTGCCGGTCACCGAGGGGGAGTACGGCTCGGTCCCCGACTCGCGGCTGCCGGCGGCGGAGGTGTCGTGGTTCGACGCGGCGCGTCACTGCAACGGCCGTTCCGAGCTCGAGGGGCTGGCCCCGGCGTACGACATCAGGGGTGACCAGGTGGAATGGGACCGGTCGGCCGACGGCTACCGGTTGCCGACCGAGGCGGAGTGGGAGTTCGCGTGCCGCGCCGGCACGGAGGGCCCGCGATACGGTGAACTCGACGACATCGCCTGGTACCGGGACAATTCGGGCGGGCGGCCGCGCGAGGTGGGCACGCGCGCCCCGAACGCCTGGGGCCTGCACGACATGATCGGAAATGTCTGGAACTGGTGCTGGGACCTGTACGACCCCTCGGTGTACGGCATCTACCGAGTGCTCCGCGGCGGCGGCTGGTTCGACGAACACTGGAGCTGCCGCGCCTCGGTACGCCGCCGCAGCCACCCCACCTTCCGCGTCGACGACGTGGGCTTCCGCCTGGCCCGCACGATCCCGGCCTGACCGCCTCTCCTTCGCGTCACCTCGCTTGACCACCTCATCCTCCTGGCATCCGCCCCCTCGCTCCCGCCTCTTCCGCGCGCCTCCCTCCTCGAGCCCGCTTCTTCCTCGGCGTCCTTGACTCTGAGAACCCCCGGCTTGACCGGCCGGGGTTCTCAAGTGGCCGGGACCTGGCGCCGACAGGGAGTGTCCGACCGGGGGAGGGCACATGGCAGCAGGGCGGGATCAGGTGCGTACGCCGGGCGCGCTCACGCGGGGCCCACGCCCGGCGTGGCAGCGAGCCGGACTGGCGGTGGCCGCGGTGGCCCTCGGCGTGTCCGGCGCCGGGGTGTTCCTGGCCGACACGTACGCCACTCAGTCGACCTGCGACGAGATCAGCGGAATCGGCCTGGCCGGCGAGGGCTACGACAGCGTCAAGGCGAACTTCGCCCGCCACGCGAGCCTGCTCCTGCTGCACAGCGACCTGCGCCACGCGGTCCGTGGACTCGCCGCCGACGAACGCCGCCGCCAGACCCTGGCCGCCCGGGAGGTCACGGCCGAGACCGTCCAGGCCGGCCTCACCGTCGACGACAACATCGAGAGCCGGGCGCGGACAGCGCAAGCGTCCTGCAACCTGCCCGTGGTCGGCGTGCTCTTCCCCGGCGAGGAGGCGTCCCTGGCCGCCTCGATCACGCCCATCGTCGCCATCCCGTCCGCCTCTGCCCCGGCCGGTGCGGCTCCGGCCACCCCGCCTCCAGCCGGTTCTTCCTCGACCGGCTCCTCTTCCACTGGCACCAATCCGGGCGGCCGCTCCGCAGCAGACTCCGCGGGCGGCTCCCTCTCGACCGGCTCTTCCCCGGGCAGCACACGGAACAACGCTCCGTCCTCGAATCCCGGCGCTGGACGCGCCACCAGTCCGTCCTCGAAGCCCGGCGCTGGGCACTCCACTGCGCCGACCGCGACTCCCTCCGCCGGGCGTTCCCCCGGGCCGTCCCCGGCTCCGGCCGACGGGCGAACCGGTGCTCCGTCCGCGGCCCAGACCCCCTACAAGGCCACCCCCACGGAGATCGCCCAGTCCCAGGCGCGGGTCGCCGAAGCCGCCGCTGTCTACCGGCGGCTGGTGGTCTCCCCGACGGCCACCCTCGCCCAGCGCGACGTCGCCCTCTACGAGCTGGCCGCCGCGCAGACCCACCTCGCCGACCTCAAGGCCGGCAACCCGAACGCCCGGCACCCGAAGCTCGAGCTCTGGGGCGCCGACGCCTACCTGTCGGCCGCCATCGCCGGCTACCGCGCCCTGCTGGCCGACCCGGCCGCGACCGTCGCCGACAAGACCCGGGCGGTGGCCGTCGTCGACTACTGGCAGGACCGTTTCGACACCCTCAAGGGCGCCCTGACCAGCTGAATCTAACACCGTTAGAGTGAGAGTCGAACGGTGTTAGAGAGGAGCTTGAGGGTTGGCGCTGGACAGGGAGAAGGTCATCGCCGCCGCGGTGGAACTGCTGGACGAGGGCGGCCTCGACGGCCTGACGCTGCGCCGGCTGGCCGACCGGCTGGGCGTACGCGCCCCCACCCTCTACTGGCATGTGAAGGACAAGGCGGCACTGATCACCGCGCTGGCCGAGGCGATCCTGAGCGACCTCCGCGACCTGCGCCGGCCGGCCGCGGGGGAGCAGTGGGACGACTGGCTGATCGGCGTGGCCGAGCGGCTGCGGACCGCGATGATCGCCCACCCGGACGGCGCCCGGGTCGTCTCGGCGGCGCCGCTGTCCGAGACGCTGGCGGGTGTGTCCGAGCTCGCCATCAGGTCGCTTTTCACGCATGGCCTGCCGCTGCGTCAAGCCCGCCTGACGGTGCTGGTGATGGTGCGGTTCACGATCGGCCACGTCCTGGACGAGCAGTCACCGCGCCCGGCCGACCCGTTCGACGTGGACGCCTTCACCGAACGCCATCCCACGCTGGTCGCCGCGATCGGCGACTACCTGCTCGACGGCCGTACGGCAGACGATCTGTTCCGCGACGCCGTCCGGGTGATCGTCAGCCGATGACCTTGCCGCCGGCGACCTCGAGGTGGCGGGTGGTGCTGACCGCCTCCAGCATCCGCCGGTCGTGGGTGACGAGAAGGAGCGTTCCCGTGTACGAGCCGAGCGCCGACTCCAGCTGCTCGATGGCGGCCAGGTCGAGGTGGTTGGTCGGCTCGTCCAGCACGAGCAGGTTGACCCCGCGCGCCTGGAGCAGCGCCAGGGCGGCCCGGGTGCGCTCACCCGGCGACAGCGTGGCCGCGGGCCGCAGCACGTGCGCGGCCTTGAGCCCGAATTTCGCCAGCAGCGTCCGCACGTCGGCGTCGGAGAGCTCGGGCACCGCCTCGCCGAACGCCCGGGCCAGGGCCTCGTCGCCCAGGAACAGCCCCCGCGCCTGATCGATCTCGCCGACCACCACGCCCGGCCCGAGCGCCGCGCTGCCCTCGTCGAGCGGAAGCCGCCCCAGCATCGCCGCGAGCAGCGTGGACTTGCCCGACCCGTTCGCTCCGGTGATCGCCACCCGGTCGGCCCAGTCGATCTGGAGCGTCACCGGCCCCAGCGTGAACCCGCCCCGCCGCACCACGGCGTCGCGCAGGGTCGCCACGACCGCGCCGGCCCGCGGCGCCACGGCGATCTCCATCCGCAGGTCCCACTCCTTGCGGGGCTCCTCGACCACCTCGAGCCGCTCGATGAGCTTCTCGGTCTGCCGCGCCTTGGCCGCCTGCTTCTCGCTCGACTCGGCCCGGTACTTCTTCCCGATCTTGTCGTTGTCGGGCGCCTTGCGGTGCGCGTTCTTGACGCCCTTCTCCATCCAGGCCCGCTGCATGCGCGCCCGCTCGAGCAGGTCGTCCTTCTTGTCGGCGTACTCCTCGTACTGCTCCCGGGCATGCGCCCGCGCCCGCTCCCGCTCCTCGAGGTAGGCGGTGTACCCACCCCCGAACAGGTTGACCTTCTGCTGGGCCAGGTCGAGTTCCAAGACCTTGGTCACCGTACGGGCCAGGAACTCCCGATCGTGACTGACGAGCAGCGTCCCGGCCCGAAGCCCGGTCACGAACTCCTCGAGCCGCCGCAGCCCGTCCAGGTCGAGGTCGTTGGTCGGCTCGTCCAGCAGGAAGATGTCGTACCGGCTCAAGAGCAGTGAAGCCATGCCCGCGCGAGCCGCCTGCCCACCGGAGAGCGCCGTCATGGGATGGTCGAGCGCCACGTCAAGCCCCAGATCGGCCGCCACCTGCACCGCCCGCTCGTCCAGGTCGGCACCCCCAAGATCGAGCCACCGCTCCAACGCCACCGAGTAGGCGTCGTCGGCACCGGCCCGCCCCTCGGTGAGCGCCTCGGTCGCCTCATCCAGGGCCACCTGGGCCGGCCCGACCCCCGTACGCCGGGCCAGAAAGTCCCGAACGTTCTCCCCGGAGCGCCGCTCCCTTTCCTGCGGCAGGTAACCGACGTTGGCGCTCGGCGGGCTCAGGGACACCGTTCCGCTTTCCACCGGCAGAATCCCCGCCAGCGTCCGCAGCAGCGTCGTCTTCCCCGCCCCGTTGACCCCCACCAGCCCGATCACATCGCCGGGCGCGACCACAAGGTCAAGCCCACTGAACAGGTTCCGGTCACCGTGCCCCGCGGCAAGCTCGCGGGCAATCATCGTGGCACTCATCTCGCCCCAGATCCTATGGCTCCCCACAACCGCTTATCCGCACCACCGCCCTTCCACCCTTCCCGCCACCGCACGCCCGCCCGCTTCCGCAGCCCGCACCCTGCGACCGCCCCCACCGTCCTCCGCCCGCGCTCACGCCGCGCCGCTCCGCTGCCCCGCGCTGACGCCGCGCCGCTCCGCTGCCCCGCGCTCGGACCGCTCCTCGCCGCGCCGCTCCGCCGCTCACGCTCGGACCGCTCCCCGCCGCGCCGCTCCGCCGCCCACGCTCCGACCGCTCCTCGCCGCGCCCGTTTCGCGTCCTCACAACAACGCCCGGCAGGGCAATCCCGACCATTCCCCGCGAAGTACCCGGGGGTCATCGGTGTGGGCACGGTCCTTCTACGGCTCAACCGTCTGACAGCTCGTCGACCGCGCCGCGCCCGCTTCGCCGCCGTGCTCGCTTCGCGCCCGCACTTGTTTGCGCTCACGCTCGGTTTGGCGCTCGCGCCCGCTTCCCGCTTGCGCCGTTTCACCGCCTCGCCGTTTGACGGCTTGTTGACCGCGCCGAGCCCGCTTCGCCGCCGTGCTCGTTTTGGGCCTGCGCCCGCTTCCCGCTTGCGGCGTTTCACCGCCTCGCCGTTTGACGGCTCGTTGACCGCGCCGAGCCCGCTTTCCGCTCGCGCCGTTCCCGTCCACGCCGTTCCGGCGCTCGACGAGGCGGCACGCACCCGCCCCGACGGCCTGCGCCGCTGGTGTGTGACCGCCCGTGGGGCCCCGTGCCCGGTATTGGCCCCCTGATGTCCGGCCGCCTAACCCAAGGCCGGGTTTCGGGCACGGCGTCGACGAGGGCCGCCGCGTCGGTACGAACCCCGGCCACTGGCTCGGGATCCGGCGCATGAGAAGTAGGCGCCGGGATCCCCGAGTCCCTCGGGTCCGCCCGGGTTGACAGCAAGCGAGGGAGCGCGGCCATCCATCCGCCGAGTGCGCGAACGCTGTGGGTCAGAAGCTGTCCGCCGTCGTCGGTGGGCGGGGCCGGGCCGTGCCGGCAGCACAGGGCGGCCGGGTGGTGGGGTCAGGGGGTCAGGGGGACTGCTGTTCCGCGGACGCGGACTCCGGGCTCGCCCGCGTGCAGTTCGACGGTGAGGCGGCTGGGGCGGCCCATGTCGTCGCCCTGGCTCAGGGCGATGGTGGCGCCGTCGTGGGCCAGGCCCTGGGCTCGCAGGTAGCCGCCCAAGGCTGCCGCGGCGGCGCCTGTGGCCGGGTCCTCGTAGACGCCGCCGATCGGGAACGGGTTGCGGACGTCGAAGGCGCCGGGGGCGGTGCGGTGGATCAGCTGGATGGTGGTCCAGCCCTTGGACTCCATCAGGGCCTTGAGGGTGGGCACGTCGTAGTCGAGCTCGGCCAGGCGGCGGCGGGTCGCGGCGGCCACGATCGGGTGATAGGCGCCGGCGTAGGCGAGCTTCGGCGGGAGCAGGGTGTCCAGCTCGTCGATCGACCAGCCCAGGGCGGCCAGCAGCGCCTCGACGTCCTCCGGCTCCAGCGGGGTCACCGACGTGGCCACGCTGGTCAGGGTGGCCACGCCGTCGGTGACCGTGACGGGGACCTCGCCGGCGTTGGTCACGAAGATGTGCTCGCCGGGGCCCAGGGCCACCGCTGTCGCGACCGTCGCGTGGCCGCAGAACGGGACCTCGGCCAAGGGGCTGAAGTAGCGCACGCGTTTTCGGCCGGCGCCCAGGTCGGACGTCACGAACGCCGTCTCCGAATAGCCGATCTCGGCCGCGATGCTCAGCATCGCGGCGTCGTCCAGGGCCGCGGCGTCGAGCACCACTCCCGCGGGGTTGCCGCCTTTCGGGTCGTCGCTGAAGGCCACCCACCGTTCGATTTCCGTCATGGGGGCAAGCTTCCCGGTGGGCCTGCGGGGGGCGCCAGAGCCAAAAGTATGGGTCCGGCTTTTTGGCCTGACCCACCGCCCCACGCGAGAGTCGCGCTATGGCCGTGACCCACCCGGCGGTCGCGCCCGGGCCGCGGGTGGGCCCGGATTCGGCGGTGCGGGGAGCCGGCGTACCTGATGACTGGATCTTCGTCACATGAACTTGTCACACCGTGGGAGTAGCGTCTTTCCGGTGACAGATGCACCAGTTGCGATCACGCCCGAGATTCCCTCCGACCTTCCGCGCACCCTGGGTGAGCTTCGGGCCATCGGCCATGCCTACCGCGGTGTGAAGCAGGAGCTGCGCGACAACCTGCTCGAGCGGCTGCGCACCGGCGCGCCGCGATTCCCGGGCATCGTGGGTTATGACGACACGGTGCTGCCCGAGGTCGAGCGTGCCCTGCTCGCCGGGCACGACATGGTGCTGCTCGGCGAGCGTGGCCAGGGCAAGACCCGGCTCATCCGTGGGCTGATCGGCCTGCTCGACGAGTGGACGCCGTTCATCGCCGGCTCCGAGCTGCACGAACATCCCTACCATCCACTGACCCCGGCCTCGCGGCGGCTGGCGGCCGAGACCGGCGACCTGCTGCCGATCTCCTGGCTGCATCGCTCCGAGCGGTACGGCGAGAAGCTCGCCACCCCGGACACCAGCGTCGGTGACCTGATCGGCGACGTCGACCCGATCAAGGTGGCCGAGGGGCGTGCCCTGGGCGACCCCGAGACCATTCACTTCGGCCTCGTGCCGCGCACCAACCGGGGCATCTTCGCGGTCAACGAGCTGCCCGACCTGGCCGAGCGGATCCAGGTGTCGCTGCTCAACGTGCTCGAGGAGCGTGACATCCAGGTTCGTGGCTACCAGCTGCGGCTGCCGCTCGACCTGCTGCTCGTGGCCTCGGCCAACCCGGAGGACTACACCAACCGGGGCCGGATCATCACGCCGCTCAAGGACCGGTTCGGCGCCGAGATCCGCACCCACTACCCGGTCGAGCTGTCGCTCGAGACCGCGCTGATCCGGCAGGAGGCCGACCTGGTCGCCGCCGTGCCCGATCACCTGATCGACGTGCTCGCGCGCTACACGCGGGCCGTGCGTGAGTCGCCGGCCGTGGACGCCCGCTCGGGCATCTCGGCCCGGTTCGCGATCGCGGCGGCCGAGACGGTGGCGGCGTCCGCGCTGCGCCGGTCCGGGCTGCGCAACGAGAAGGAGGCCGTCGCCCGCATCGGTGACACGCCGTCGGTGACGTCCACGCTGCGCGGCAAGGTCGAGTTCGAGAGCGGCGAGGAGGGGCGCGAGACCGAGGTCCTGGCCCACCTGCTGCGGGTGGCCACGGCCGAGACGTTCCGCGACCGGCTGGGCGGGCTCGACCTGTCCGGTTTCACGTCGCTGGTCGCCGAGGGCGCCATCATCGAGACCGGTGACCTGGTCAGCGCCGAGGAACTGCTCGGGCAGATCGGGCCGGTGCCGGGGCTGGCCAAGGTGCTCGACCGGCTCGGGCTGGGCGACGCCCCCTCGCCGGGGCAGGCCGCCTCGGGCATCGAGTTCGTGCTCGAGGGCCTTCATCTGACCCGGCGGCTGGCGAAAGAGCTCACCGACGACGGCCGCACCCTCTACGGGA
Organism: Actinoplanes sp. NPDC048796; assembly: GCF_040650035.1. Taxonomy (NCBI): domain Bacteria; kingdom Bacillati; phylum Actinomycetota; class Actinomycetes; order Micromonosporales; family Micromonosporaceae; genus Actinoplanes; species Actinoplanes sp. NPDC048796. The sequence goes on from NZ_JBEZGO010000004.1 coordinate 318,164, forward strand.
GCTGACGATGGCGGGAAACAGGTTCCGGTACGGGGCGTGGCGCGACGGGCCCGATCCGCTCGCGCCGCCCTACGACGTGCGGGCCGCGGTCGACGAGGTGGGGGAGCGGGTGCTCGCCGGCGACAGCCTGCGCGACGTGCTCCGCGATCTCGTGCGGCGGGGGCCGCGGTCGGGGCGCGGGCTGGACGAGTTGCGTGACCGGGCTCGTCGCATGCGCCGTGACGCGCTCAGGCGGGGCAACCTCGACGGGGCGGTCACCCGGGCGCAGCAGCTGCTTGACCAAGCCGTGGCGACGGAGCGCGACGCGTTGCGGGCGCGGGATGACGTCGAGGCCCGCTTCGACGAGGCTGTTCTGGACAATCTGCCCAGGTCGACATCGCGGGCCGTCGAGGAATTGTCCGAATACAACTGGACATCATCGGAAGCCCGGGACTTGTACCAGCAGATCCTCGACGGGCTCCGGCGGGAGGTCGTCGAGCAGCGCTTCGCGGGCATGAAGCAAGCGCTGGAGAACGGCGACTTCGCCGGCGTCGAGGAGATGGTCGCCGACCTCAACCAGCTGCTCGAGAAACACGCACGGGGCGAGGACACGTCCGACGCGTTCCAGCAGTTCATGGACAAGCACGGCCAGTTCTTCCCGGAGAACCCGAAGGACATCGACGAGCTGATCGACTCGCTGGCCCGGCGGGCCGCGGCGGCCGAGCGGCTCATGCGGTCGCTCTCGCCGCAGCAGCAGGAGGAGCTGTCGCGCCTGATGGACCAGGCGCTCGGCGACGGCCCGCTGCGGGGCCGGATGGCCGAGCTGACCGACAACCTGCGGGCGCTGCGCCCCCAGCTCAACTGGGGTCGCGGCGAGCGGATGCGCGGGCCGAACGACCTGGGCTACGGCGACGCGGCGGCCGCCCTGGGCGAGATCGGTGAGCTGGACGAACTGCTCGACCAGCTCGGCCAGGAACATCCGGGTGCCACCCTCGACGACGTCGACGTGGAGATGGTGGAGCGCCAGCTCGGCCGCTCGGCCGCCGACGACGTGCGGCGGCTGCGCGAGCTGGAACGGGAGCTGAGCCGTCAGGGCTGGGTGACCCGCGACGCCGAGGGCCTGACGCTCTCACCGAAGGCGCTGCGCCGGCTCGGCCGTACGGCGCTGGCCACGGTCTTCGACGATCTGTCCGGCCGCAAGCAGGGTCAGCACGACCTGCGCGACGCGGGCGCGGCGGGCGACCTCATCGGCTCGTCGCGGCGCTGGGAGTTCGGCGACGAGCAGCCGCTCGACGTCGTCCGCACGATCGGCAACGCGGTGCGCCGGCAGGCCGCCTCGGGTGGCGTCGGCGTCCTGCCGGTGCGCCTGGAACCGGACGACTTCGAGGTGGCCGAGACCGAACGCCGGGCCTCGGCCGCGGTGGCCCTGCTGGTCGACCTGTCCTACTCGATGTACGCGGACGGCCGCTGGGGCCCGATGAAACAGACGGCGCTGGCGCTGTCCCACCTGGTCGCGACCCAGTTCCCGCAGGACTCCCTGCAGATCATCGGCTTCGGCCTGCACGCGGCGGCGCTGTCGCAGGGCGAGCTGGCGGCCATCGACCCGAGCATGGAGAAGGGCACGAACCTCCAGCACGCCCTCAAGCTCGCGGCCCGCCACCTGCGCCGCCATCCGGGCTCGGAGCCGGTCGTGCTGGTGGTCACCGACGGCGAGCCCACGGCCCACCTGGAGCCCGACGGCGAGGCCATGTTCTGGTGGCCGCCGCTGCCGGAAACGGTGCGGGCGACGATCCACGAGGTCGACCACCTGACCCGCTTCGGCGCCACGCTGAATTTCTTCATGCTCGGCGAGGACCCCGGCCTCCAGCGCTTCGTGGCGGCGGTCGCGGAACGCAACGGCGGCCGCGTCTTCAGCCCCGACGCCGAGGAGCTGGGCCGCTACGTAGTCGACGATTACGTGAGGGCCAGGCGGGGGCGCTAAACCTTTGCCGAGGTACGCGTGGTCGGCCGACCACGCGGAACATCCCGGAACCCACCACTCGGGCGCGACCCGAGCGGTGGGTTCCGCGCGTGCGGCGCGTTTCGCGCCTCTGCGTACTCGCGCTCAGAGCCCCCACTCACCGGGCATGCTGTCGATTGCGCTCAGGCCGCTGCCCGCTCCCGGTGCTCGCGCTCAAGGCCGCTGCCCGCTCCCCGCCGGCTCGCGGTGCGCGCGCTCAATGCCCGGCGCGCTCGTTGTCCGGCTGTTCGTGTTCGCGTTGAGCACCTATGCCGCGCTAGCCCCCCGCTGGCCGCCCTTTCCTCCCCGCTGGCCGCCCTTTCGTGCCCGGCGGTCGCGCTCGCGCTCGGCGCCTCGATGGCCTTGCCGGGCGCCCACTGTCGGAACCTCGCCGCCTCGCCGCCTCCTTGCCGCACCGGCTCCTAGAGTTCCAGCGCATTTGCGGGACTTACCTCGCCGCGCCCATTCCAGAGCCGCCGCTTCTCGACACCCGCTGAGGCTGCTTTCGGCGCGTCCGTCCGTCCGTCCGTCCGTCCGCCTGCCCGTCCGCCTGCCCGTCCGCCTGCCCGTCCGCCTGCCCGCCTGCCCGCCTGCCCGCCTGCCCGCCTGCCCGCCTGCCCGCCTGCCCGCCTGCCCGCCTGCCCGCCTGCCCGTTCCCTCCGCCCGTCCGCAGTCCCTTCGCGGGACCTCAGCCGAGCCGGATGTCGGCGTCTTTGACCCCGCTGAGAGGGAAGGAAAACTAGGTTCCTAGGATGGCGGACACGCTGTGCGACGCGCGACGGGTCCGTGAGCGGGGACGTGCGGCTGGTTATAGTTGCTCGGCGAGTGGCCGGGCAGGGGGTCCGGGCGTTCGCGGGACACAGCCACCCGGCTGGGTGCATGGTCGGCTCACTGGTGGGCTGGGCGTGGAGTGTGGCCGGGGGACCGGCCGTGCCCGCGCCGTAGGGGGAGAGGAAACCGCGATGTCGCAGCAGCCTGCGCCGTCCATCGCTGCCTCCGATCGGATCTGGACGATCCCCAACGTGATCAGCTTCATCCGGCTGCTCGGGGTGCCGCTCTTCCTGTATCTGCTGCTGGGGCCGCACCACGACGTCGCCGCGGTGATCGTGATCGCGGTCGGCGGGACGACCGACTGGGTCGACGGTTACGTGGCCCGGCGGATGAACTCGGTGAGCCGGCTGGGCACGCTGCTCGACCCGTTCGCCGACCGGCTCTACATCCTGGCGACGTTGATCGGCTTCACGATCCGCGGCGTCGTCCCGTACTGGCTGACCGGCGCCCTCCTGCTGCGCGAAGTCGTGCTGGGCATCGCCCTGCTCGTGCTGCGCCGGCACGGCTACGGTCCGCCGCCCGTGCACTACGTCGGCAAGACCGGCACGTTCGTGCTGCTCGCCGCGTTCCCGATCATCCTGCTGGGCAAGGCCGTGCCGTCCTGGGACGGCTGGGCCGGCGCCGTGGGCTGGGGCCTCGCCTGGTGGGCGCTCGCCCTGTACTGGGCGGCCGGCGCCCTCTACCTGATTCAGACCGTCCGCCTGCTGAGGGCCGACCGGCTGGCGCCCGGAGCGCGGACGGCATGACCGCGCCGCACTCCCCGGATCGCCGCCAACCCGACGACCCGCCCAACACCGTGCCCGCACCCGACAAATCTGAAATGTCGGACATGGCGGCGCCGGAGAGCGCTCAACAGCGGCACGCCCGGGAAGCGGGTGCGTCGTATACGAGCCACGACCACATCGCCGAACCGCAAACGGGCGCCGAGCTGACGGACGCACCCGCAAGTGGTGATCAGGTCAGCGCCAGGCAGGCGGGGGCCGCGCAGTGGAACGTGGGGCAGGCGGGCGCCGCGCACGTAAGCGGCAACCAGGTCAGCGACGTGCCGGACGCCGTGCACGCGAGCGGTGACCATGTCAGCGACAGGCGGGCGGGCGCCGCGCAGTGGCAGGCTGAGCAGACTGACGCAGTACACGCGAGCGGCGGCCAGGTCCGCGAGGCGCAGGTAGCCGGCGACCACAAGGACGCGGTAGACGCGGGCGGTGAGCATGCCGGCGCGGCGGGCACGGGCGCCTGGCAAACGGGCGGCGGACAAGCGAGTGCCCTGCCTGCGGGCGAGCAGTGGGCCGGTGGCGAGTGGTTCGGCGAGCAGCCTGCCGGCGAGCGACAGAGCGGCGAGCACGTCGACCGAGTCGAAGCGGGCCGCGGGCGTCGGGACGCTGAGCAAGCGGACGCTGACCAGGTCGGTGGAGCGGAAGCGGGCGCCGAACAGCTAGCTGGCGCGCCAGCGGCTGGGGTGCACGTGGACGCCGTCGGCGAGGCTCACGCGAGCACCGGCAAATTCAGTGGGCGGCATGCGGGCGCGGCAGCCAATAGCGGCGCAGCGGACGCCGAGCACGCGGGCGCGGCAGCCAGTAACGATGTGGCGGACGCCGAGTATGCGGGTGCGGCGGCCAGTAACAACGTGGCAGACGCTCATCTTGCGGGTGCGGGGGCCGGCGGCGACGCAGCGGGCGGCGAGCAGGCGGGTGAAGCGGGATCGGGTGCGGCGCCTAAGCGGGTGTACGCGCCTGACTTCCTCACCGAGCTCTTCCGGAACCCGCTTGATCCCGGCTATGCGGACGCGGCCGCACGTAAGGCTCGGGACGGTGAGCCCACCGGCGTGCGGAAGGCCTTCTCCAGTGGGCTTCTCGTGGTCACCCTGGTCGCGCTCGGTTTTCTGCTTGTGGTGGCCTACCAGCAGACCGTGGCCGATGAGCCCGCCCGGACCACCGCGCGGGCCGAGCTGGTCGAGCAGGTGCAGAAGCGGCGGGAAGAGACCTCTCATCTGCAGGACCGGGCCGAGGCGCTCAGCGACGAAGTCGCCGGGCTTCGGGAGCGGGAGCTGAGCAGCACCACCGTGCAGCGGCTGCGGAATCTTGAGGCGGCGACCGGGCTGGCCCAGGTCACCGGGTCGGGGGCGCGGATCACCGTGGCCGACGGGCCGACGCCGATCAACCCGGTGACGGGGGAGCGGAACACTGTCGCGCGGGTCAAGGACAGTGATCTGCAGCTGGCCACCAACGCGCTCTGGTCGCTCGGGGCCGAGGCCATCGCCATCAACGGGCAGCGGCTCACCGCGACGTCGACGATTCGGCAGGCAGGTGAGGCGATTCTGGTCGACTTTCGGCCGGTGACCAGCCCGTACGAGGTTGTGGCGATCGGGCCTGACGATCTTGCCAAGGATTTTCGGGAAGGGTATGCCGGCAAGTTCTTCGAGCAGCTGGGTGCCAAGTACGGGATGTCCTTCCAGTCCAAGGAGGTGGACGACGTGACGTTGCCGGCCGCTACCGAGCTCAAGCTGCGGGTGGCCCAGCCTTCGACGCCGCCGCCCGCGCCCTCCGGTTCTCTCCCACCCCTGCCCTCGTCCGCCACGCCGGACGTGAGCTCCTCGTCGGAAGGCGGGCGATGATCGCCGTACTCGCTCTGGTCGCCGGTGCCGTCCTGGGCATCGTGTTCCAACCCGCGGTTCCGATCGCGTTGCAGCCGTACCTGCCGATCGCGGTGGTCGCCGCGCTCGACGCCGTGTTCGGCGGGGTGCGGGCGAAACTGGACGGGATCTTCGACGACAAACAGTTCGTGATCTCGTTCATCGCGAACGTGCTCGTGGCCGCGCTCATCGTCTATCTGGGCGACCAGCTGGGCGTGGGCGGTCAGCTCTCCACCGGTGTGGTGGTCGTCCTCGGCGTACGGCTGTTCGGGAACGTCGCCGCCATCCGCCGCCACCTGTTCCGGGCGTGACGGGGATGAGTGGTGTGGGGGACGAGAAGCCGGCGCACACCGGCGATGAGGGCCCGACCGTGGAGACGGCACGGCCGGAACCGCCACCCGATCCCGACGGGCCGACCCGGCCGCTGAGCCGTTCCGAGGTCACCCCCGCGTCACCCGATCCGGTGACGGCCACCTCCGGATCGGTGCTCCGCCGGAAGATGTCCGGAGCCGGAGCACTGATCGCCGTACTCCTCGCGCTCTTCGGTTTCACGCTGGTCGTGCAGTTGCGCAGCAACAACGACGACGAGGGGCTGGCCACCGCGCGGCAGGAGGACTTGGTGCGGATCCTGTCGGACCTGGAGGCCCGCGACAGCCGCCTTCAGTCCGAGATCAACGCTCTGGAGACCAGCCAGCGGCAGCTCACCTCCGGTGTGGCGGGCCGGCAGGCCGCCCTGGACGAGGCGGACCGGCGTACCGACGAACTGGGTCTGCTCGCCGGAACCCTGCCGGGCCGGGGCACGGGCCTGGTCATCACCGTCGACAAGGTGAAGGCGTCGGCGATCCTCAACGCCGTGCAGGAGTTGCGCGGCGCCGGCGGTGAGGTGATGCAGATCGCCGGGTCCGGTGGCGGGGCCGTGAGAATCGTCGCGTCCAGCTATTTCGTGGACGCCGAGGGCGGCGGGATCATCGCCGACGGGCAGCGTCTCACCGGCCCCTACGTGCTCACCGTGATCGGTGTGCCGCAGACGATGCAAACCGCGTTGCAAATCCCCGGCGGGGTGGTCGCGTCGGTGAACAGCGGCGGCGGTAGCGTGACGTTGGAACAACGCACCTTGGTCGACGTGACCGCGGTGCGCGACGCCACCACATTGCGATACGCGCGGCCGGCTTCTTAGCCTCCGCGCTACTGACGGATATATGTGCACGGGAGAGATGGCGTGATTCCTGAGGACCTGCGGTACACGGCTGAACATGAGTGGGTGGCCGGAGACGGCAGCGGGCCCGTGCGGGTGGGCATCACCCACTTCGCGCAGGATGCGCTGGGCGACATCGTCTTCGTCGACCTGCCCGAGGAGGGCACGGAGCTGGCGGCCGGTGACTCGCTCGGTGAGATCGAGTCGACCAAGAGCGTGTCGGAGATCTACGCGCCCATCGCGGGCACCGTGGTCGCCAAGAACGCGTCTCTGACCGATGAGCCCGAGCTCATCAACGCCGAGCCGTACGCGGCGGGCTGGCTCGTCGAGATCGCGCCGTCCGACCCGAAGGAACTCGAGGGTCTGCTCGACGCGAGCGCTTATCAGGCGATCACCGAGAGCTGAGTCTCTCGTCTATGTAGTCCGGCTTTTCCGGTGCGTGAACGTTACGTCCGCGCGTCCGGTTGCCCCGCGATATTCGCCTTCACTAGGCTCGCGGGGCACAACAAATGTTATGCCTTTGAAACCGATAGTCGTGTGTCCGGGCCATATGGCCGCGGCGGGAGTGAATCCTTGCCGCATGGCGGCGACCAACTGATCCGTGAGGTGGTCCGATGACGCGCCCAGACGACGAGTTCCCCCCACTCGACGTCACGTCCACACTCAACCTCGGTGCGCTCGACGAGCTGCTCGAGGCGCCGGAGAACGACGTGGTGCCGAGCCGTATGTCCGGCTCGCTCCCGCCCGGAATGGCGCTGCTCGTGGTGCGCCGGGGCCCCAACGCGGGCGCGCGGTTCCTGCTCGATCACGACGTGACGACCAGTGGCCGGCACCCCGACAGTGACATCTTCCTCGACGATGTGACGGTGTCCCGCCGGCACGCCGAGTTCCACCGCGACGGCGGCACTTTCACGGTGCGCGACGTCGGCTCGCTCAACGGCACCTACGTGAACCGGGAGCGGGTCGAGGCGGCGACGCTGAGCAACGGCGACGAGGTCCAGATCGGCAAGTTCCGCCTGGTGTTCATCGCCGGCCCGCGGCCGGAGGGCGAGGGTAGCGGGGCGTGAACTCGTCGGGGGCGGCCGCGCGCGACCCGGGGGCCTCGCGTCCCCAGGGTGGGCGCGAGCCTGCGCTGATGAGCATCGGGGAGGTGCTGGCCCATCTGCGCACCGAATTCCCCGACACCACGATCTCCAAGTTGCGCTTCCTGGAGGCGGAGGGGCTGGTCGATCCCCAGCGCACCGCCTCCGGGTACCGCAAGTACTCGTGGAACGACGTGGCGCGGCTGCGGTTCGTGCTCACGGCGCAGCGCGATCAGTACCTGCCGTTGCGGGTGATCCGGGAGCAGCTGGACCGGATGGAGGCCGAGCCGGCGCCGCCGGCGCGGCCGAACCTGGTCGCGGTGGGCGCCGAGAAGGCGGCCGATCCGTCCGACACCCGGGTCCCCCGGGAGGATGTGATCGAACGCACGGGCGCTCCGGCCGAGCTGCTCGACGAGCTCGAGCGCATGGGCCTGGTCACGGCGCGGCCACCGGGGTGGTACGACGGCGACGCCGTGGTCATCGTGGAGGCCGTGGTCGGGTTGACGAAATACGGCCTGGAGGTTCGCCATCTGCGCGGGTTCCGGGCCGCCTCCGACCGTGAGGTCGGGCTGTTCACCCAGCTCCTGGCGCCCCTGGTGCGCCAGAGCGACCCGGCGGCGCGTGCCCGTGCGCAGGAGACGGCGCGGGACCTGCAGGCGCTCTCGCAGCGTCTGCACGCGGCTCTGGTGCGCGCGGGGCTGCGGGGAGAACTGGGTCGCTGACGCCGGTTCGGCGGCGGCGAGGTGGGTATGCCGCACTCGTGGGATCCGGACGGGGTGCGTGTACCGTGCAGGATAGGGGCGGCCGTTGCGGGGGCGGCGCAGTAACAAGACGACACGGAGGCGGGCGGTGCGCGAGCTGAGCGTGGTCGGAGTTCGAGTGGAGCTCCCCAGCAACCAGCCGATCGTCCTGCTGCGGGAGGTCGACGGCGATCGGTACCTGCCGATCTGGATCGGTGCCGTCGAGGCCACCGCGATCGCGTACGAGCAACAGGGTGTCAAGCCCGCTCGCCCGCTGACCCACGATCTCCTGCGGGACATCCTGGCCGCCGTCGAGGCGCCGTTGACCGCGGTCGAGATCACCGAGCTGAAAGACAACGTCTTCTACGCCGATCTGCTGATCGGTGACGGCCTGCGGGTGTCGGCCCGGCCGAGTGACTCGATCGCGCTGGCGCTGCGGGTGGGCGCGCCGATCCGCTGCGCCGACGAGGTGCTGACCGAGGCCGGCATCGTCATCCCGGACGAGCAGGAGGACGAGGTCGAGAAGTTCCGCGAGTTCCTCGACCAGGTGCGCCCCGAAGATTTTGCCGGATAAAACGCACTCGAAGCGGTTGAAGATCGATACTTACCTCGCTCGGACGCGGCGTGTCGTGGCGTTACCTACCTGTTTCCGCGACGCCTGAGATATACGCTCGTGAAGTCCAGGTGAAGCGGCGGCACCGCGCAGCGGGGAGGTGGTCGCGTGCACGAGCAGCCTCTTGAACATCAGGAGGGCCCCCTCGTCGGCGAGGACGGCTCAGTCGGGTATCGCGGGGTGACGGCGTGCCAGGCGGTCGGCATCAGTTACCGCCAGTTGGATTACTGGGCGCGGACGACGCTCGTGGTCCCGAGCATCCGCGACGCTGAGGGCTCCGGCACCCAGCGCCTCTACTCGTTCCGCGACCTGGTCGTTCTCAAGGTGGTGAAGCGCCTGCTTGACGCGGGCGTCTCGCTGCAGAACATTCGCCGGGCGATCGAGACGCTGCGCTCGCGCGGCGTGGCGGATCTGGCCGGCATCACGCTGATCTCCGACGGCACGACGGTGTACGAGTGCCGGTCGCCGGAGGAGGTCGTCGACCTGCTCCAGGGCGGGCAGGGCGTGTTCGGCATCGCGATCGGCGGTGCCTTCAAAGAGATCCAGGGCTCGCTGCTCAACCTGCCGGCCGAGCCGGCCGTGCCGTCGCCCGTCGGTCCCGCTCCGGAGCCGGCCGCCGGTGACGAGCTGGCCGCCCGCCGGGCCCGCCGCCGAGCCGGCTGAGGTTTGCCGTTCCGGCAAGGAACATTGCCGTCAGCGACGCGGCGCCGCACGCTCGTCCCATGAGCATCGAAGCTGAATGGGACGCCCGATACGCCGAGAGTGACCGCGTCTGGAGCGGCAACCCCAACGTGGTCCTCGTCCGCGAGGTCAGTGACCTGCCGCCCGGCCGCGCCCTCGATCTGGGGTGCGGCGAGGGCGCCGACGCGATCTGGCTGGCCCGCCGGGGCTGGCAGGTGACCGCGGTCGACGTCTCCGGTGTCGCCCTGGAACGGGCGAGGTCGCACGCGGGCGATCTGAGCATCGACTGGCAGCGCCGCGACCTGGTCCAGGACTTCCCACCCGGCGAGTACGACCTGGTCAGCTGCCAGTTCCTGTACCACTGGGGCGAGTTCGACCGGGCCGCCGTGCTGCGCCGCGCGACCGCCGCCGTCGCACCGGGCGGCATCCTCCTGATCGAGGGCCACATGGACGACCCGTCGAACCGGCACACCGGCCTGGTCCTGGAGACGCCCGCCGAGATCGTCGCGCTGCTCCGGTTGGGCGAGGGCTGGGAGACGCTGCGGGCCGAGGAGCATCCTCGTGAGCACAACGGCCTGATCCGTACGGACAGCACGGTCAAGCTCCGCCGCGGCGCTTGACCCTGACACAGTGTCAGGCGCTTCGATGGGCGCATGACCGAGAAAGAGGCCGTCGCCGAGATCACCCGCTTCCTTCAGGACCACTACATCCACGAGGCCTGGGCCGACGCGTACGGAGTGGACGTCGGCCCGGATCCGGACTCGATTCACGTACGCCGTCCCGGTGACCTCCTGGCCCTGGCGAGGCCGGGGGAGAAGGTGGCGACCATGTGCCAGGGATACTCCGAGATGCTGGCCCTGAGGCTGCGTGAGCGCGGCATCCCGGCCCAGGCCCGGTGCGGTTATGCCACGTACTTCCAGAAGGGCTGGTACGAGAGCCACTGGGTCGTCGAGTACGGGGACGGCCGGTGGGCCGACGCGCAGATCGACGACCTCCAGAGGGGCGCGCTCGGCATCGACTTCGACACCCTCGACCTGCCGCCGGGCGCGTTCCTCACCGCGCCCGAGGCCTGGCAACTCGTCCGCCGGGGCGACGCCGACCCGGACACCTTCGGTCACGACGCCGAGTGGAAAGGCGACTGGTTCATCGCCGGGGACGTCCCCAAGGATCTTGTGACCCGTCAGGGGGTGGCGACGTTGCCCTGGGACGAGTGGGATCCGATGCCGGGGCGAGACGAGGAGATCGACGTTGCCCTGTTCGACGCCCTTGCGGCCGGGACGCGCGTGGCCGCCGTGCCCACGAAGGTCTTCAACCAGCGGCGTGGCCGTTTCGAAGATCTGTAGCGGGTCGGCCGCGTACCGTCAGGTCATGATCCCGCAGCACTATCCGCTCTACCTTCGGGAGACCGGCGCGACCCCGGCCGACGACAAGATCTGGCTGGTGGTGGGCTGGCTGCCGGACAAGGTGTCGAACCTTCCCCGGCAGCCGGTGGCCCTGCTCTGCGACAACGACGTGGAGGAGCCACGGGTGCTGGAGCTGACGGGAACCTTCCGGGTGATCGGGACGAACCGGCACTGAGAGGTGCACGTGATGTGCCCGTGACATGACCTCGAGTGTCTTCTATGCTTCGTCTTGGCTTGGCATTCACTGCCGGTAGGGGGAGGCGTGGTGGAAAAGACACCCTTGGACGAGATCCGCCGGACGCCGATCGACCGCATCGACCATAAGCAGGCCGCCTCCGTGGTGCGCCGCATCCTGCGCCGCTCGGGCTTCTGACCTCCGGCGTGCTCAACGAACGCCCGGCCCCGGTCGCGGGTGATCTCGGCGCGCTGCCGGCCGACGTCTTCGACCGGGTGGCCGCCGGTTACGGCGACGCCGCGGCCGTGGGCCTGCTGGCCGACGCCGAGCTGGCCGTCAACCGGGCTCTGGTCAGCGAGATCCTGGGCGAGACGGCGGCCGGCGGCGAGCTGCTGGCCGAGCTCGAACGGGCCGCGCCGGCCGCCTTCGACGCCGTCCTGAGCCATCCGTTCGTCCGCTCGTGGGCGGTGGCCTGCCTGGAGGGCAAGGACGCCGAACCCGACCGGGCGGCGGCCATCGCGGCGGCCGTCGCCGTCCGGGCCGGCGCCGACGCCGACGTGCAGGTGCACGCCCACGACGGCCTGATCCACCTGCCCACGGTCGGGGTCTTCGCGGCGCCGGCCGAGCAGGTCCGGGTCACGGCGGGCCGGTCGTCGGTGGTCCTGCGCTGGCCGGGCGGCCGGGCCGAGCTGCCGGCTGGCGACCGGCAGATTCCGGGCTGGCACGCTTGCCGGTGGGTCTCGCTTGACGGGGTACGGGTTCTGCTCGACGACGCCGACCCGTACCGCGACCGCCTCGAGTTCGCCGACCCGGCCTGGCTGGACGCCGACGGCGAACGCGCCTGGGCGGCCCGGCTGGCGGCGACCTGGGAACGGCTCGCCGCCGACGCCCCGGCCCAGCTCGACGGCCTGCGCGGCGGGCTCCGCGCGATCGTCCCGCTGGCCGCGGCCCCCGACGGCACCCCGCGCGGCGCCACCTCCCGCCACGCGTTCGGCGCGGTCGGGCTCTCGCCCACGGCCGACCCCGGCGAGGCCGCGCTGCTGCTCGTCCGCGAGTTCCAGCTGACCAAGATCGGTGCCGTCCTCGACCTGATCGACCTGGTGCCCGAGGACGCCGTGTCCGAACGCCTGGCGGTGGGCTGGCACGACGACCCGCGCCCGGTCGAGGCGGCCCTGCGCGGCGCCTACGCCCACCTGGCCGTGGCCGACGTGTGGCGGCACCGGGCACTGTCCACCGGCGACCCGGCGAGCCGCGGCGTCTACCGCCGCTACCGCGACTGGACCGCGGAGGCCATCGACACCCTGCTCACCGGCGACCGGCTCACCGAGGCGGGCACCCGTTTCACCCGCCGCATGGCCGCCACCCTCGACGAGTGGTCCCATCAGGCTCGGGCCTCGTGATCGACGACTTCGCGAAGGACTGTCTGCACGAGGAGCTCAACGACTCCCGGGCGGCGCTCGTCTGGAAGCTCGACGGGCTTTGCGAGTACGACATCAGGCGGCCCCTGACCGTGACCGGCACCAACCTTCTCGGGCTGGTCAAACACCGGGCCACGGGGGAGGCGCGCTACCTCGGGGAGGTCTTCGGCCGGCCGTTCCCGGAGCCGCTGCCGCGGTGGCAGGACGCGGACGGCAGTGACCACTGGGTGACCGCCGCCGAGACCCGCGAGCAGATCGTCGACTTCTACCGGCGGGCCTGCGCACACGCCGACGCGACCATCAGGGAGCTGCCGCTCGACGCTCCCGGCCACGTGCCGTGGTGGCCGCGCCCGCACGTCAAGCTCTTCGGCGTCCTGGTGCACGTGCTGCAGGACACCACGCGGCACGCCGGGCACGCCGACATTCTGCGCGAGGGGCTTGACGGCCGGACCGGTGTGCTGGCCGAGCAGGAGCGGCCGGCCGACACCGCGGCGCGTGCGGCGCACCGGGCCGTGGTCGAGCGGGCGGCGCTAGCCGCGATCGGGGCCGTGCCAGAACGCCGGTGACGCCGCCATGATCAGACGGACGCCCCGGGCCACGTCCAGCGGGTCGGTGGGCAGCCAGGCCTCGACCGCTCCGGCGGTGCCGGACGCCGCGTAGGCGGCCAGGACCCGGATGTCGCCGGGGGCGCCGGTGCCGGGCGGCAGGATCTCCGGGTACGCGTGGGCGTGGGCCTCCAGCGACTGGCGTACGACGATCTCCAGGTTTTCGCGCAGGGGCGGCAGCAGGTGAGGGCGGGCCGCGTGGCGGTAGACCTCGGCGTGCTCGGCCACGTGGGCGCAGAGAGCGTGGACGCCGGCCCGCATGCCCGAGTCGGTGTGCGGGCCGCCGGCCAGGTCGGGGTGGCTCGCGGCGATCGTCTCCAGCTCTTCCCGCAGTACGGCGGCCAGCAGCTCCACCGGGGACGCCGCGTGCCGGTAGAAGGTGTCGCGGGTGACGCCGGCCTCGTGGCACAGCTCGGTGACGGTGACCTCGGTGATGGGCCGCCGGCCGGCCAGCCGGTAGACGGCGGCGCGCAGGGCCTCCCGCGAGCGTCGAAAGCGCGGGTCCATTCGCGGAACTATAGCGGCCGAGCCCTATCTGACACTTGTCAGATAGCGACGTATGCTCGAAGGGCGCCGGCCGCCGGGCCGGCAAGGGGAGGTACACCATGGCCAGGTTCGACGGAAGGACCGTCATCGTCACCGGCGGAGCCCGCGGGATGGGCGCCACGCACTCGCGCGGATTCGTGGCCGAGGGTGCGCGCGTCGTCATCGCCGACGTGCTCGACGCCGAAGGCGAGACGCTCGCGAAGGAGCTCGGCGACGCGGCGATCTACCGGCACCTCGACGTCACGCATGAGCGGGAGTGGGCGCGGCTGATCGAGGAGACCAACGCGGTCTTCGGCGCGCCGACCGTGCTCATCAACAACGCCGGGATCGGCGGCAAGGGCGCCCTCGTCGAGGACGAGACGCTCGAGGACTGGCGGCGCCTGCTCGCGGTCAACCTCGACGGCGTGTTCCTCGGCACCCGCGCTGTCATCCCCGGCATGAAGGCGGCCGGCGGTGGGGCCATCGTCAACATCTCGTCGTTCGCCGGGCTCATCGGCACGCCCCACGCGGCCGACTACACGACGAGCAAATTCGCGGTACGCGGCTTCACCAAGGCGGTGGCCATGGAGGTCGCGGCCCACGGCATCCGGGTCAACTCGGTGCACCCCGGCTACATCCGTACGCCGATCCTCGGCCCTCTCGGCGACGAGGTCGTGCACGGCAAGGTCGCCCTGGACCGCATGGCCGCGCCCGAGGAGGTCACCCGGATGGTGTTGTTCGTGGCGTCCGACGAGGCCGGATACTCGACCGGATCCGAGTTCGTCGTCGACGGCGGCTGGTCGGCCGGCTCGCCGGTCGGCATCGGGCAGGCCAACGCGGCGTTCTCCGAGGCACCCTAAGATCTCTGACCATGCTCCTCGGCCAGGCGGTCGTCCTGTTCGCCGTCACCAACATCGACGACATCCTGATCCTGGCGCTGTTCTTCGCCCAGGGCGCCGGCCGCCGGCACCTCACGCGGACCATCGCTATCGGGCAGTACCTCGGCTTCGCCGGGATCCTCGCGGTCGCGGTGGCCGCCGGGTTCGGCGCCACGTTCCTGCCCGAGCCGGTCCTGCCCTACCTCGGGCTGCTCCCGATCGCGCTCGGCGTCAAAGCCGGCGTGCAGGCGTGGCGCCACCGCGGCGACGGCGAGGAGTCCGGCGGCTCGCCTGGTGGCGGCCCGCAGAGCCTCGAGGTGGCCGCGGTGACGTTCGCCAACGGCGGCGACAACATCGGGGTGTACGTCCCGGTGTTCGCCACCGCCGGCGCGGCCGGCATGACCGTCTACGTGCTGGTGTTTCTCGTGCTGGTCGCCGTCTGGGTGGCGGCCGGCCGCTTCTTCGCCACCCGCCCGGTGATCGCCCGCGCGCTCAGCCGGTGGGGCCACGTCGTCCTGCCCCTGGTGTTGATCGGCCTGGGCCTGTGGATTCTCATCTCAGGCCGGTCAGGCGGCTGAGTGCGGCGAATCCGTCGTCGCTGCCCGGCCAGTGCCGCCGCACCGCGTCCAGCCCGGCCCGGCGGACGGCCGACCGCAGCACCAGGGTCACGATGATCGCGTCGTCGGCGTACCCCAGCACCGGGATGAAGTCGGGAACGACATCGAACGGCACCGCCAGATAGGCCAGCAGCAGCCCCAGCCGAATCCGCACCCCGCGCGGCAGCGTCCGGTCCCCAGCGAGCCGCTTGAGCAGCCGCAACAGATCGGGCAGCAGCCGCAGCGCCTCCTTGAGCTGCGCCGTGCCGGGTTTCGCCACCATCAGCGCGACGAGCAGCGCGGCCCAGATCACCAGCAGCCCCACGGCGAGTCCGATCAGCGCTTGCCACCACCAGGCCATGGCCACAGCCTAGGGTCACCGATTCGCGCGAGACGCGCCTGACGGCCCGGACCACCGCGCGGGCCGCGTCGAGCTTCCCGGTCGGTGGGGAGAAAGCGTACGTCTTCCTCTTGAACCTTCTATGTCACCCAGAGTGAGTAAGCCGAGGTTCTTCTCGCTTTTGAACCGTCGGGCCGCCACGCTGCGTATCACCGGGCAGCTATCTGCACTGGCAGTGCTTTTTGGCGGAAGGGGCAGCAGGATGCGCGGAAGCGGAAACAAGGCGAAGATCGCCACGATCGGGGCGGGCGCGGCGCTGGTCGCGGCCGGGCTCGTCGTCGCGCCACAGGCGTTCGGCGGGACGACGACGGCCGCGGCGAATTGCGCGGCCGTGCACATCATCGCGACGCGGGCGTCGACCGAGCGGCCCGGGGCGGGAATCATCGGATCGCTGGTCAGCAGCGTGCAGCGGGCGAGCCGGCAGACGGTGAGCACCGAGGCGACCGACTATCCGGCGGTGCTCAACCCGTACGGGCCGAGCGTGTCGGCCGGGGTGCGGGCGCTGACCGGGCAGATCACGGCCAAGGCGGCGGCCTGCCCGGACACCAAGCTCGTGCTGATGGGCTACTCGCAGGGCGCGCATGTGATCGGTGACGTGCTGGCCGGCAGTGGGCGCCAGGCGGTGTCGACGCCGAATCAGGCCCTCGACGCGCGGCTGGCGGCCAAGGTCACGGCGGTGATCCTGATGGGTGATCCGCGCTACGTGGCCGGCAAGTCGTTCAACGCGGGCACGAGCCGCACCAACGGGCTGTTCGCGCGGGGCAACGACGCGGCGCTGGACGGGTTCGCGGCGAAGATCCAGTCCTACTGCGACACGGGCGACAACTTCTGCGCGCGCGGGGCGAGCCTGGCCACGCACCTGGGTTACACGCGCAAGTACAACACCGTGGCCCAGCGGTTCGTGCTGCAGCGGATAGGCGGATAACCTACCCCGGTGGCGAGCGTCGACGACTTCTACCGTGATGTCGCGCGGATAGCGCTCGCGGTCGCCACCAAGCACGGCTTCGTTCTCGGGGGCGGTGTCGCCTGGCTGGTCAACGGCCTGGTGGCCCGCCCCACCGAGGACGTCGACCTGTTCACCGACGCCCCCGGCGGCGTGGCCGCGGCCGCCGGTGAGGTCACCGCCGCGCTGCGGAAGTCCGGCTTCCGGGTGGTGGCCGAGGAGGGCGACGAGCTCTTCGAGGGCATGTCCGCCGACATCCAGGAATTCCTGGTCGCGGACGCGCACAAGGCGCTTCGGCTGACGCTGTGCCGACTGGATCGGCAGAAGGCCCCCGTCGTGATGGACCTCGGCCCGGTCATGCATCTGGACGATCTCGTCGCCACGAAGGTCGCCGCCCTGGTCAACCGGCGCGAGGTCAGGGACTACATCGACGTGGCGGCGGCGCTCGAGCGCTATTCGCTGGCCGAGGTCATGGAGCTGGCCCGCAACGCCGACCCGGCCCTCGATCCCGATGACATCGCGGACGCGGGACGCTATCTGGACCGGCTGGACGACGCGCGGTTCGCCCTCTACGGGCTGGGCGCGGCGGAGATCGCGGCGCTGCGGCGGCGGCTGGCGTCCTGGCCCCGGCGCTGAGCCCCGCTCACTGAGGGCCGGCCGGCGGGCTGTCGCCGAGGGCCCGGCCGACCTCGGCGAAGACGACGCCGACCGCCTCGCCGAGTCCCGGGCTCCGGCCGGCCCGCCACTGCCGGAACGCCAGCCGGATGACCACCAGGATCAGCGCCGCGTCCGCCCGGGCGGCGAGGTCGGGCTCGTCGAGACCGCGGCGCCGGGCCAGATGCTGCGCCAGGTGTGTCTCCCAGTCGCGCTGCACGGCCAAGGTGTACGGCAGCAGCGCCGGGTTCGCGGCGACGATCTCGTCCCGCGCGGCCATGGCCTTGGCCTGCGCGGCCAGATGGGCGGCGAAGGCGGTGAGCACTTCGAGCAGTTGAGCGGGCCGGGCCTGAGTGACGTCCATGCGCTCGGCGGCCTCGCGGATCCCGTCCAGCAGGTACGGCTGATAGGCGAACAGGACCTCTCTCTTGCTCCCGAAGTACCGGTAGAAAGTGGCCGGTCCGATGCCGGCCGCGGCGCTGATGTCCTCGACGGTGACGGCGTCGTAGCCGCGGCTGCGAAACAGCGCGAGGGCGGTCCGCTCGACGCTGACCCGTGACCGCTCGCGCCGGCTGGCACTGTCGCTCGTGGCCGGTCGGCCGTCAGCGGTCCTGCCCATCGGTGGCTCGTCCTCTCTCCAGCCGAGGGTCCGTTCGGCGCGCCGCATCATGACACGGGGCGGAAGCGATTCACAAAACGGATTCATCGCCGGAGGGGGTAGCCTGCCGGGCGGTATTGATAGACACTATCAGTCGTTCGCGAGCGTCCTGCCAGGACAAACGCGGCGGCAAAGGTCAGATCGATAGGCCGGACACGGCACCGGGTAACGGCGCCGACGGAAAGACCCGCACACGCAGGGGGCGCGTAGACGTGGGTGCAGTCACCACCCGCCCGGCCGATCGGCCGGGCGGCCGCCTGATCGGCCGGGAGGCCGAATGCGCGGCGCTCGACGGCCTGCTCGCGGAGGTGACCGCGGGACGGTCCCAGGTGCTGGTTCTGCGGGGAGAGCCCGGCGTGGGCAAGAGCGCGCTGCTCGCCCACCTGGCGGACCGGGCCGCCGACTGGCAGGTGCTGTCCGCCGCCGGGACGGAGAGCGAGCGGGACATGGCCTACAGCGGACTCCACCAGCTGTACAAGCCGCTGCTGGCGCATCTGAGCCGGCTCCCGGCGCCGCAGGCCGACGCGCTCGGCACCGTCTTCGGCCTGCGGCGCGGGCCCGCGCCCGACCGGTTCCTGGTCGGCCTGGCCAGCCTGAGCCTGATCGCACGGGCGGCCGACGAAGGCCCGGTGCTCTGCCTCGTCGACGACCTCCAATGGCTGGACCCGGCGTCGGCGCAGATCCTCGCTTTTGTCGCCCGCCGGTGGTCCACCGAACGGGTGGCCCTGGTCGGCGCGGTGCGCGAGACCTCCGGCGAGCACCCCCTCGAAGGCCTGCCCGAGCAGACGGTTCCCGGGCTCACCGACCAGCACGCCCGCACGCTGCTGCTGGCCCAGATCCACGAGCCGTTCGACGAGGCGGTGGCCGGGCGCATCGTGGCCGAGAGCCGCGGCAACCCGCTCACGCTCGCGGAGTTGCCGCGCGGATGGCGCCCGGGAGCGCTCGCCGGCGGTTTCGGTCTGCCCGCCGCCTGGCCCTCGACCGGCCAGGCGGAGCCCACCCTCCTCCGCCGGCTGCGTTGCCTGCCGGCCGGCACCCGCCTGCTCGTGCTGGCCGCCGCGGCCGAGCCGACCGGTGACTCCGCCCTGCTGGAGAGGGCGGTCGAGCGGCTCGGCATCGGCATGCCGGCCATCGTCGCGGCGGTGGACGCGGGGGTCCTGAGACTGAACGGACGAGTGGAGTTCGCGCATCCCGCCGTTCGGTCGGCCGTCTACCGCGCGGCCAGGTCCGCCGACCGCGGTCGCGTCCATCGCGCGCTGGCCGAGTCCATCGAGGCCGGCCCGGACGGCGACCGCCGCGCCTGGCACCGCGCTCAGGCGGCGATCGGCCCGGACGAGGACGTGGCGGCGGAGCTCGAACGATCGGCCGGCCGGGCGCGGGCCCGCGGCGGGCTCGGCGCCGGCGCCGCGTTCCTCACCCGCGCCGCCGAGCTCACGGCCGATCCGTCGGCACGGGTCCGGCGCGCCCTGGCCGCCGCGGCCGCCGGCGTCGAGGCGGCCGCCTTCGGGGCCGCCCGCGCCATGCTCGCCGTCGCCGCCGACGGAGCGCCCGGCGAACCGGAGCGCGCCCGGATCGACCTGATCGCGGCCCAGCTCGCCTTCGCGTCGAGCCGGAGCAACCAGGCGCCCGCGATGCTGCTGGCGGCCGCGCGGCGCCTGCAGCCGTTCGATGAGATCCTGGCCCGCCGGGCGTACCTCGACGCGTTGTCGGCCGCCCACTTCGCGGCGCGGCTGCCCGCCGAGACCGGCGTCGTGCAGGTGACGCGAGCCGCCCGGGCCGCGCCGGCGCCGGAGGCGGACCGGGGGACGGCCGGAGACCACCTCCTCGGCGCGTTCACGGCCCGCACCGACGACTACTCCGCGGCCGTCCGGCTGGGCCGCCGGGCGCTGGCGGAGCTGCGCCGGGAACCGGAGCCGTCCGGCGACCGGCTGCGCTGGCTCTGGCAGGGTGCGGTGCTCGCCCTGGACCTGTGGGACGACGAGAGCGCGTATCTGCTGTCCGGGGAGCACCTGCGGGTGGCCCGCGAGACCGGCTCGCTGACCGAGCTGGCGCTCGGCCTGGACTGCCGTACCTGGATCCTGGTCCTGCGCGGGGACTGCGCCGGCGCCTCGGCCCGGGCCGAGGAGGCCGCGTCGGTGCACGCCGCCGCCGGGATCGACGCCGCTCCCGCCGGCGCCCTGGTCCTGGCCGCCTGGCGCGGCGACGCCCGGCCGGCCCGCGCCCTGGCCGAGGAGGCCCGGCGCGCGGCCCTCGCCCGGGGTGAGGGCCTTGGCGTCGCCGTCAGCGACTACTGCGAGTCGGTGCTGGGCAACAGCCTGGGCCGGTACGACCAGGCTCTGCCGGCCGCCCGCCGCGCCTGCCTCGACGACCGGGAGATGGTGGTGTGCCACCAGGCCCTGCCGGAGCTGATCGAGGCGGCGGTACGGTGCGGGCGTTCCGATCTGGCCGAGGAGGCCCTGCCCCGGCTGACGGCCCGGGCGACAGCGAGCGGCACGCCGTGGGCGCTCGGGATCGAAGCCCGGTGCCGGGCGTTGTCGAGCTCCGGTGAGACGGCCGAACACTGGTACCGCCAAGCCGTCAACCGGCTCAGTGCCGCCGGGGTGCGGGCCGAGCTGGCCCGGGCCCATCTGCTGTACGGCGAGTGGTTGCGGCGGACCAAACACGAACGCGCCGCCCAGCGGGAGCTGCGAGCGGCGTACGACATCTTCACCACCGCCGGGATGGCCGGTTTCGCGGCGCGGGCCGAACACGAGCTGGTCGCCGCCGGCGGCGCCGACCGCCGGGCCGCCGAGTCGCACCATGCCCTGACCGTCCAGGAAGCCCACATCGCCGGCCTGGTCCGCAAGGGCCTGTCCAACCCGGAGATCGGCGCGCAGCTGTTCCTCAGCGCCCGGACCGTGGAATGGCACCTGCGGAAGGTCTTCACGAAGCTGGGCGTGACCTCCCGGCGGGAGCTGCGTGACCTGCCCGACTCCTCCCCGCTGTTCGCGACGCCGTGATGGCCGCCCCGCCGCTGGTAGGGCGCCGGCGCGAATGCGCCCGGCTCGATGAGCTGCTGGCCGCCGCGCGGGCGGGCCACAGCCGGGTCCTGGTGGTGCGCGGCGGGCCCGGCACGGGCAAGACCGCGCTGCTGCGGTTCCTGACCGACCGGGCCGGGGCGTGCCGGATCGTGCGGGCCGGCGGTGCCCGGTCGGAGCGCAACCTCGGCTACGCCGCCCTGCACCAGCTCTGTCTTCCCCACCTCGAACGGCTGGCCGGGCTGCCGGCCCGGCAGCGGGAGACCCTCGAGGTGGCGTTCGGGTTGTCGGCCGGCCAGCCGCCGGATCCGTGGCTCGCCGGGCGAGCCGTGCAGACGCTGATGACCGAGGTGGCCCGGGAAGGCCCGCTGCTGCTGGTGGTGGACGACGCCCAGTGGCTCGACGACGCCTCGGCCGCGGCGCTCCGGAGCATGGCCCACCGGCTGGCCGCCGGGCCGGTGGGCCTGGTCGTGGCCGTCCGGGACCCCGCCGGGGCGTGGCCGCGGGGTCTGCCCGAACTGGCCGTTTCCCGGCTGGACAGTCACGACGCGGCGGTCCTGCTGGACCGGACGCTGGCCGGTGTGCCCGATCCCCGCGTCCTGGCCCGTCTGCTGGCCGAGAGCGACGGCAACCCGCTGGCGCTGCTGGCGGCGGCCCGCGCGGTCCCCATGCCGGAGCTGGCGTCCATGGGCGCCGGGCCACCGACCGGGCGGCTGGAGCGGGAATTCGAGCGGCGGGTCGGCGCGCTGCCCGGCCCGGCCCGGCGGTTGCTGCTGCTGGCGGCGGCGGAACCGGCCGGCGACGTGGCGGTGCTGCGCCGGGCGGCCCAGCGGATCGGCTCGGCCTGGCCGCCGGCGGTGGCGGCCGAGTGCGGCGGGCTGCTCAGCGTGGCCGGCCCGCGGGTGCTGTTCCAGCATCCGCTGGTGCGCTCGGCCGTCTACCGCTCGGCCGCGCCGGCCGAGCGCCGCGCCGCGCACCGGGCCCTCGCCGAAGTGACGGACCCGCACCGCGAGCCGGACCGGCGGGCCTGGCACCACGCCCGTGCCGCCGTGCGGCCGGACGAGGCGGTCGCGGCCGATCTCGAGCGGTCAGCGGGACGGGCACTCGCCCACGGCGGCCTCGGCGCCGCCGCGACCTTCCTGGAACGGGCCGCCGCGTTGACGCCCGAGCCGGCCCGGCGAGCCCGGCGCTGCCTCGCCGCCGCCCGGACCAAGCTGCGGGCCGGGGCGCTCGTCCAGGCCGCTCAGCTGGCGGCGTCGGCGCGCGCCGGTCCGCTCGACGAAACCGGGCGGCTGCTGATCGAACGGCTGGAGGCGGAGGTCGCGGTGGCCACCGGCCGCGACGGCGATGCGGTGGCCCGCCTGCTGGCCGTCGCCCGGCGGTGGGAGACGGTTGACGCGCGGACGGCCCGCGACATGTACCTGGAGGCCCTGGCCGCGGTGCTGCTCACCGGGCGCGCGGGGTCGGGCGCGCCGGCGTGCGACGTCGTCCGGGCGGCCCGCGCCGCACCGCCGGCCGGGACCCCCGCGGGTCACGCGCTGCTCGAGACCCTGGGCGCGCTGCTCACCGAGGGACCTCGGCACGCCGCGCTCCGGTGGCGCGAAGCGGTGGGAACGCTGGCCCGCCCCGAGCAAGACCTCGAGAGCGCGCTGCGCTGCACGGGCCTGGCCGCCGCGGCGGCGGCCGGCCTGTGGGACGACGCCGGCTGGGACCTGCTGAGCCGGCGCCACCTCGAGACGGCGCGCCGCGCGGGGGCGCTCGGCGTGCTCCCGCGCGCCCTGCACGCCCGCGCGGTGATGCGGGTCTTCGCCGGTGAGACGGCGCAGGCGGCCACGCTGATCCACGAGGCGGACCGGCTCGGCCCGGAATCCGGCGGGCTCGTGCCCTGCGGCGCGATGATCCTGGAAAGTGTGCGGGGTTCCGCCCACGGGCGCTCGTCGCCGGACACCGGCACCGACGCTCCGATGCGGGACCTCGCCCAAGCCCTGCTGTCCAACGCGCACGGCCGGTACCCCGAGGCGCTGCGAGCGGCCCGGCGGGCGGCCGAGGATCGCTCACCGGTGGGCCCGCCGCAGTGGGCCCTGGCCGAGGTCGTCGAGGCCGGCGCCCGGATCGGCGCCACGCGGGCCGCGCGCGAGGCGCTGGATCAGCTGTCCGACATGGCGCACGCCGCCGGCACCGACTGGGCGCTCGGGATCCTGGCCGGCCGGCGGGCACTGATCGCCGGAGACGCGGACGCCGAGGACGACTACCGGGAGGCGGTGGAGCGGCTGGGCCGGACCCGGCTGCGGCTCGACCTCGCCCGCGAGCAGTTGCGCTACGGCGAGTGGCTCCGGCGGCAGGCTCGGCGGCGGCACGCCCTCGATCAGCTCCGTACGGCGCACGCGGCGTTCGCCGCGATGGGCGCCGGCCCGTTCGCCGAACGCGCCCGGCACGAGCTCCTGGCGGCCGGCGGAGGCCCGCGCCGGGACGCCGGCCCGGCCTCGGCCGTGCTCACCGCCCAGGAGACCCACATCGCGCGGCTCGCCGCCCAGGGACTCACCAACGGCGAGATCGGCGCCGCCCTGTCGATCAGCGCGCGGACCGTGGAGTGGCATCTCGGGACGATCTACATCAAGCTCCGCGTTCCCGCCCGCGGCCGGCTGCGGCTGGCCCTGGCCGAGATGGACGCCGGCGAGCGCTAGGCCCCGGCGGCGGGCCCGGGGTCACCGGTGGGCGCCCCCGCCGACCCGGTATCCGGCCCGGGAGTTTCCCGGGGTGGTGATCCCCGCGGCCGGGCCACAGTGAGGGCACCGGCAGTGATCCGCGGACGAGGAGTTCACCATGGACCAGAAGCTCGAGGTCATCGTCATTCCCGTGTCCGACGTCGACCGTGCGAAGGACTTCTACAAGAGACTGGGATGGCGCGAGGACGCCGATTTCGTCACCGGGCCCGACTTCCGGGTCATCCAGGTGACGCCGCCCGGCTCGCCCTGCTCGGTCATCTTCGGCACCGGCGTCACGTCGGCCCGGCCCGGCTCCGCGCAGGACCTGGTGCTGGCGGTCGACGACATCGAAGCGGCGCAGTCCGGCCTGCTCGGGCTCGGTGTCGACATCAGCGACGTCTATCACGACGCCGGCGGGATCTTTTATCACGCGGGCACGGCCGCGCGGGTCCCCGGGCCGGACCCCGAGCGGCGGACGTACGCGTCGTACGCCGCCTTCGCCGACCCGGACGGCAACGGCTGGGTCCTGCAGGAGGTGACCACCCGGCTGCCCGGCCGGCTCTGGTCGGACTTCGGCACCGACGTCGCCGTTCTCGCCGACCTCCTGGGCGAGGCCGAGCAACGCCACGGCCGCCCCGACGAGGCCGGCAAATGGAACTGGTACGCGCCCTACATCGCCGCCCGCCGCCTGGGGCGCAGCCCGGAAGAGGCCGCCCGGGAGGCCTCGGCGGCCACACCCGCCTGACAAGCCGAGGAGCCACACGATGTCAGCCCACCCCGAACCGGACCCGTCCGACGCCCGGCCGCGCCTGTCACGGCGTGCGTTCACCGGCGGCGCGGCCGCCGCCACCGCCCTGTCGCTGACCGGCGCCTGGCCGTCACCGGCCGGCGCCCACACCGCCCTGGGCCCCCATTTGCCGGCCGAATTCGGCCGGACCTTCCGCAGCCGCCTCGTCCGGGCCGGCGGAATCCGCCAGCACGTCGTCATCGGCGGCGAGGGGCCGGCGCTGCTGCTGGTGCACGGCTGGCCGCAGAACTGGTACGCGTGGCGGCGGCTGATGCCGGCGCTGGCCCGCGACCACACCGTCATCGCGGTCGATCAAAGGGGCATCGGGCTCACGGACAAGCCGGCGGGCGGTTACGACAGCGCGACCCTCGCCGACGACCTGGCCGCGCTGATGACCGAGCTCGGCCACGACCGGTTCGCGGTCGCCGGCCACGACACCGGCTACATCATCGCGTACGCCCTCGCCGCCGATCACCGCGACCGCGTCGAGCGCCTGATCGTGGCCGAGATCCCCGGGCCTCCCGGCGTGGTCGAGGCGCCGTCGCTGTTCCCGGCTGACGTCGTCAACAACCGGGTCTGGCACATCCCCTTCAACCGGGTCGACGACGAGCTCATCGTCGACATGGTGCGCGGCAACGAGGCCGCGTTCTACGGGTACGAGTTCAAAATCCAAAGCGGTGGCGTACCCCTGCCCGGCTACGCCGTCGACTACTACACCCGGCTCTACGGACGCAGCCGGGACTCGCTGCGGGCCAGTTTCGGCCTCTACCGGGCGTGGTTCACCACGCTGACGCAGAACGTGGAGCGCAAGAAGAACCTCTTGACCATTCCGGTCCTGGGAATCGGCGGAGCGAACAGCTGGGCGCAGCGGCCCGGCGACGCGATGCGCGACGCCGCGACCGACGTCCGGACCGTCGTCCTCCCCGGCGCCGGCCACTGGGTGGCCGAGCAGGCGCCCCAGCCGATGCTGGCGGCGATGACGCAGTTCCTGGCCCCCTACCGGGCCGCCCGATCCTGACCGCAGCCGACCGAAGGAGCCCTGATGACCAGCAACGACAACGGCGAACCGACCGTACCGACGCGCTTCGAGGTGACCGCCCTGCCGGTGACCGACGTCGACCGCGCCAAGGCGTTCTACCAACAGCTGGGGTGGCGGCTCGACATCGACTTCGAGCCCAGCCCCGGCGTCCGCGGTGTCCAGTTCACCCCGCCCGGCTCGGCCGCCTCGATCCAGTTCGGCTCGGGAGCGGCGAAGCCCGCGCCCGGTCCACTGCGCGGCCTGCTGCTGATCGTGGACGACATCGAAGCCGCCCGCGCGGACCTGATCGGCCGCGGAGTCGACGTGGGGGAGATCTTCCACATGGAGCCGGGCCGGGGCCCGGCGCCGGGTCTCGACCCGAAGCGGCGCTCGTACGCCAGCCGGGCCGCCTTCGAGGACCCCGACGGCAACCAGTGGCAACTGCAGGAGATAACCGAACGGCTTCCCGGCCGGGTCTGAACGGCGCCGGAGAGGAGCCCGCTGTGCGTGCCGACATCATCCGGGGCGCGAAGTTCCCCGACTACCAGCTCACCGACCACACGAAGAAGCGCCGCCGGCTCAGCGACCTGCAGGGCGACGACCCGATGATCCTGGTGCTGGCCCGGGGCCACTACTGCCCGAAGGACCAGCAACAGCACCGGCAGCTGGCCGCGTTCCAGCCGGAGATCGGTGTCGGCTACACGCGCCTCGTGACGATCTCCACCGACAACATCGCCGTGACCCGCGAGTTCCGGGCCTCCGTGGGCGCGCACTGGACCTTCCTGTCCGACGCCGGACGCAAGATCCAGAAAGATCTCGACCTCCGGGAGTACACGGATCCGTACCACGATCCGATGATCCCGCACACCCTGGTGCTCAAGCCCGGCCTGATCATCCATCGGATCTACAACGGCTACTGGTACTGGGGACGGCCCTCGGTGGAGGACCTCCGTCACGACCTGCGCGAGGTCACCGAACAGATCCGCCCGGACTGGGACCTGGCCGCGCCCGGGTTGCGCGAGGACTGGGAGGCGGGCGACCACTCACGGTTCTTCCACGACGTGGACCTCGAGCCGGGCCTGCGGACCGCCGAGGAGGACCAGGCCCATGCCGACTGACCTGTGCGTTCCGCCGTTCACCAGAGGAGCGGGCCGATGACCGGCGAGAGCTACCCGGCCGATCTGCGCTACCACCGGCAGCACAACTGGGCCCGGATCGAGGATGACACCGCCACCTTCGGCATCACCTGGTTCGCTCAGGACAACCTGCAGGAGATCGTCTACTTCGACGCCCGGGCCGTCGGCGACGCGGTGGCCCGGGACGAGCCGTACGGCGAGATCGAATCGGTCAAGGCGGTCTCCGACGTCGACGCGCCGCTGTCCGGGGTGATCCTGGAGGTCAACACCGCCCTCGCCGACGGTGCCGCCGCCCTCAACCAGGACCCCTACGGCCGGGGCTGGACGGTCAAGGTGAGGCTGTCCGACCCGGACGAGGCCGGCCTGCTGCTCACCGCCGACGAGTACCAGACCACGATCAGCCGCTGAGGCCGCCGGAACGGCACGTGGTCCAGCCGCACCCCGATCTCGGCCGGGCCGGGCCGGCTGGTGGCGGTGGCGCGAGGGCCACGACGATGAACCTCCCCGGCTGGGTAACCACGAGCGGGCAGAACAGGCGCGGTCAGGGCCATCATATGATTGTCAGATCATGACATTGACCGATCGTCTTCCCGGCACCAGCGAGCCCGACGCCGTGTTCGACGCCTTCCAGAAGTGGGCGACCGAGCAGGGGCTGGCGCTCTACACCCACCAGGAAGAGGCGCTCATCGAGGTCGCCACGGGGGCGAACGTCATTCTGAACACCCCCACCGGCTCCGGTAAGAGCCTCGTCGCCACCGGCGCGCACTTCGTGGCGCTCGCCGACGGGCGCACCACCTTCTACACCGCGCCGATCAAGGCCCTGGTCAGCGAGAAGTTCTTCGCCCTGTGCGCGATCTTCGGGGCGCACAACGTCGGCATGCTCACCGGCGACGCCAGCGTCAACGCGGACGCCCCGATCATCTGCTGCACGGCCGAGGTGCTGGCCAATCTCGCGCTGCGCGAGGGCGCGGACGCCGACGTCGGCCAGGTCGTGATGGACGAGTTCCACTTCTACAGCGAGCCCGACCGGGGCTGGGCCTGGCAGGTGCCGCTGATCGAGCTGCCGCAGGCGCAGTTCATTCTCATGTCGGCCACGCTGGGCGACACCACCCGCTTCGTCGACGACCTGTCTCAGCGCACCGGGCGGCCCACCGCCGTGGTGAGCAGCGTCGAACGGCCGGTTCCCCTGCTTTTCTCGTACGCCATGACGCCGCTGCACGAGACGATCGAGGAGCTCCTGCAGACCAGGCAGGCGCCGGTCTACATCGTGCATTTCACCCAGGCGGCCGCCCTGGAGCGGGCGCAGTCGCTGATGAGCATCAACATGGCCACCCGCGAGGAGAAGGACAAGATCGCCGCCGCGATCGGGAACTTCCGGTTCGCCGCGGGCTTCGGCCGTACGCTCTCCCGGCTGGTCCGGCACGGCATCGGCGTGCACCACGCCGGCATGCTGCCCAAATATCGCCGTCTGGTGGAGACCCTGGCCCAGGCCGGTCTGCTCAAGGTGATCTGCGGGACGGACACGCTCGGCGTCGGCATCAACGTGCCGATCCGCACCGTGCTGTTCACCGGGCTGTCGAAATACGACGGGGTCAAGACCCGGCTGCTCAAGGCACGCGAGTTCCACCAGATCGCCGGGCGGGCCGGCCGGGCCGGGTTCGACACTCTGGGTACGGTCATCGTGCAGGCCCCCGAGCACGTCATCGACAACGAGCGCGCCCTCGCCAAGGCCGGCGACGACCCGAAGAAACGGCGCAAGGTCGTCCGCAAGAAACCGCCCGAGGGCACCATCGGCTGGGGCCAGCCCACGTTCGACCGCCTGGTCGCGGCCGAGCCGGAGCCGCTGAACAGCTCCTTCCAGGTGTCGCACGCGATGCTGCTCAACGTCATCTCGCGTGGTGGCGACCCGTTCGCGGCCATGCGGCACCTGCTGACCGAGAACCACGAGGAGCCGGCCGCCCAGCGCAAGCACATCCGGCGGGCCATCGCGATCGCCCGGGCGCTGCTGGCCGGCGGGGTCATCGAGCGGACGCCCGAGGGCACGTACCGGCTGACCGAGGATCTTCAACTGGACTTCGCGCTCAACCAGGCCCTGTCACCTTTCGCGCTGGCCAGCCTGGAACTGCTCGACCCGGAGGACCCGTCGTACGCGCTCGACGTCGTCTCGGTGATCGAGTCGACCCTCGAGGACCCGCGGCAGGTGTTGTCGGCGCAGCGGCAGAAGGCCCGCGGCGAGGCCGTCAACGCGATGAAGGCCGAGGGCATCGAGTACGAGGAACGGATGGCGCTCCTGGAGGACGTCACCCACCCGCGGCCGCTGCTGGAGCTGCTGGAGGCCGCGTACGAGACGTACCGCCGTGGCCACCCGTGGGTGGCCGACTACGAGCTCAAGCCCAAGAGCGTGGTGCGGGACATGTACGAGCGGGCGATGACCTTCACCGAGTACGTGTCGTTCTACGGCCTGTCGCGCTCCGAGGGGATCGTGCTGCGCTACCTGGCCGACGCGTTCCGGGCGCTGCGGCAGACCGTGCCCGAGGACCGGCGTACCGAAGAACTCACCGACCTCATCGAGTGGCTCGGCGAGCTCGTCCGGCAGGTCGACTCGAGCCTGCTCGACGAATGGGAACGCTTGCGCAACCCCAACTTCGACATCGAGGAGGTACGCCTCGACGACAAGCCGCCCGCGGTCACGCGCAACACCCGCGCGTTCCGGGTGCTGGTCCGCAACGCGATGTTCCGCCGGGTCGAGCTGGCCGCCCTGCGCCGCTGGGACCTGCTGGGCGAGATGGACGGCGAGCACGGCTGGACCGCGCAGCGCTGGCAGGACGCCATCGAGGACTACTTCGACGAGTACGACGAGATCGGCACCGGGCCGGCCGCGCGCGGCCCGGCGTTCCTGCACATCGACATCACCCCGACGGCGTGGAACGTCCGCCAGGTCTTCGAGGACCCGGAGGGCGACCACGACTGGGGCATCGACGCCACCATCGACCTGGCCGCCTCGGACGAGGCGGGCGCGGCGGCGATCGTGGTCACGGCCGTCGGCCCGCATTGATGCTGTCGCGGCCCCGGCGGATCGGGGGGTTCGCCGCCGCCGCGGCCGGGGTGCCACTGCTCACCCTCGTCTCGTACGGGATCGATCTCGCCCTGCCGGACGTGGTGCTGATCCTGGTCGCCGCGGTCGTGGCCGTGGCCCTGCTCGGCGGCCTGTGGCCGGCGCTGCTGGCCGCGGTCGGCGGTTTCCTGCTGCTGAACTTCTACTTCACCGCCCCGCTGTACTCGCTCGAGGTCAACACCGGTGAGGGCCTGCTGGCGCTGGTCGTCTTCTTCGGCGTCGCCTTCAGCGTCTCGTGGGTGGTCGACCTGGCCGCGCGCCGCACCCGGCAGGCCGACCGGGCCGCCGCCGACGCCCGCACCCTGGCCGCGGTGGCCGGCGGCGTGCTGACCGGCCCCGACCCGCTGAACGGGCTCCTCGGCCAGCTCCGCGACAGTTTCGGGCTGTCGTCGGTGACCCTGCTCGAGGACGGCGTGCCGGTGGCCGCCGCCGGTGAGGCCGCGATCCACGGGGACGCGACCGTCGCCGTGGACGGCTCGCTCTCCCTGGTCCTGCGCGGGCACGCACCGTCGCCGGACCAGTGGCAGGTGGTGCAGGCCTTCGCCGCCCAGGCCGCGGTCGCCCTGCGCCAGCAGCGACTGGCCATCGCGGCCGAGGGCGACCGGGTCCGCACCGCCCTGCTGGCCGCCGTCGGCCACGACCTGCGGACCCCGCTCGCGTCGGCCAAGGCGGCCGTGGCCGGCCTGCTCAGCGAGGAGGTCGAGTTCGACGCGGCCGACCGGCACGAGCTGCTGGAGACCGCCGACGAATCCCTCGACCGGCTGGCCGCCCTGGTCTCGAACCTGCTCGACATGAGCCGCCTGCAGGCGGGCACGCTCGGCATGGTCCCGGCCGACGTCGGTCTCGAGGACGTGGTGCCGCGCGCGCTGGACGAGCTCGGCCCGCCCGGGCGCCGGGTCGCCGTCCAGCTGCCCGACGACCTGGCCGCGGTCCGGGCCGACCCCGGCCTGCTGGACCGCGTGCTGGTGAACATCGTCGGCAACGCGTTGCGGTACTCGCCGGCCGAGCGGCCGCCCACGATCACCGGGCGGGTCGCGGACGGGCGGGTCGAGCTGCGCGTGGTCGACCACGGCCCGGGCATCCCGGCCGCCGACCGCGACCGGGTGTTCCTGCCGTTCCAGCGGCTCGGCGACCGTGACAACCACACCGGGGTCGGGCTCGGCCTGGCCCTGTCCCGCGGCCTGACCGAGGCGATGGGCGGGACCCTGACCCTCGAGGACACACCCGGAGGCGGCCTCACCATGGTCCTCAGCTTGCCGATGAGTGCGACGTGACGCGCATCCTGGTCGTCGACGACGACCCGCAGATCGTCCGGGCCCTGCGGATCAACCTCCGGGCCCGGCAGTACGACGTCGACGTCGCCCCCGACGGCGCCGGCGCGCTCAAGGCGGCCGCCGCCCACCCGCCCGACCTGGTCGTGCTCGACCTGGGCCTGCCCGACATGGACGGGGCCGAGGTGATCCGCGGGCTGCGCGGCTGGACCACCGTGCCGATCATCGTGCTGTCCGGCCGGGCCGAGGGCACCGACAAGGTGGCCGCCCTCGACGCCGGCGCCGACGACTACGTGACCAAGCCGTTCGGGGTGGACGAGCTGCTGGCTCGCATTCGTGCGGTGACCCGCCGCGCCCACACGGCGGAGGGCAGTGGACCGGCCACGGTCACCCTGGGCCAGTACACGATCGACCTGTCCGGCCACACGATCACCCCCGAGCAGCGGCTCACCCCGACCGAGTGGCAGCTGCTGGAACGCCTGCTGCGCAACCCGGGCAAGCTGATCACCCAGCGCAGCCTGCTGCACGACGTGTGGGGCCCGCAGTACGGCACGGAGACGAACTACCTGCGCCAGTACATGGCCCGCCTGCGCCGCAAACTCGAGGACGATCCGACCCGCCCCCGCCACCTCATCACCGAGCCCGGCATGGGCTACCGCTACCAGCCCTAGCTGCGGCCGAGCATGTCGGCGGTCAGGACGGTGCCGCCCAGACCCCAGCCGCCTTCGGTGACCTCCTCGACCAGGACGAGGGTGGTGGCGCGGGCCCGTTCGCCGTACACGTCGGCGTAGGCGTCGGTGACGGCGTCGATCAGCTTCTTCTTCGACTCCGGGGTCAGGGTGTCGGCGGGAACCTTCAGGTTGGCGAACGGCATGACAGGTCTTCCTTGTCCACTGCGTTAGTGGCGATATCTTTGATCCGTATCGCCGATACGACGAATGTAGCACGGCGCGCTCGGTCACCCCGCGTGGAAGAGCCGGTCGACCTGGTGGTCGATCAGGTCCACGGCGTACTGCGGTGTGTGTTGCCCCAGCAGGACGGGCGGCTGCAGTCCCTGTGCGCCGGCCACGAGGAAGGCCGCTTCGGCCCGCGGGTCCAGGTCCGGGCGCACGTGGCCCAACTCCTGGCCCTGGCGCAGCAGCGACGCGATGAGGTCTTCGAGTCCGTGCGGGCTGTCCCGCACGGAACGGGCCAGGGTGGCATCGGTCAAGAACCGCGTGAAGTACGCGGCGTGCACCACCTGCGTGCGGCGCCTCTCCTCGTCCAGGGGGAGCAGTTCCAGCAGGATCGCCCGGACCACGGCTCGCGGTGACGGGTCGGGACCGAGGTCGCTCATCCGCTCGGCCGCACGCCGTTCGGCGTCGGCGTTCAGGATCTCCAAGGCGCCCAGCAGCAGGTGCTCGCGGGTGCCGAAGTAGTACTGCAACTGCCGCGCCGGCACGCCCGCTTCGGCGGCGACGTGGCGCAACGTGACGTCCTCGAGGCCGCCGCGGGCGGCGAGCCGCCACACGGCCTCGGCGAGCCGATGCCGGCGTTCCTCGTGATCGACGTGTCGGGGCATGCGGCTGGTCCTCGGCGGCTCGCGGGTGGTGGTCCGATCGTACCAAAATCTGTTATGGTCCGATCGAACCATAACGCGAGCGACGAAGGAGGAGAGATCGCGATGAGGCGTGTCTTCGTGCTGGTCGTGGGCATGGTCCTGTTGGTGGTGGGAGCTCAGGGCGGTATCCGCCTGCTGGCCGACCACGACAACGCCGGCGTCCTGCGCTGGCTGCCGGGCGGATTCGCCGCTCAGCTGGCCGGCTTCGCCGCGATGACCCTGGTCGGCGCCGTCCTGGCCTCGGCGGGCGCGGCGAAGGCCCGCCGATCCGGCTCGGCCGACGGCGGGCAGCGATCGTGACGCGATGGGGGAGCAGCGATGTGCTCACCGCCGGCTGGCCCCGGATGGTCTGAAGGCCCTGGGGACCGGTCTCCCAGTCGACGACCAGGCGCAGCCGCGACGACACCGGATCCCACACGAACCAGCCGGCTGTCCGATGCCCTGTCGGCCCCCTGTCGGCCCCCTGCGGCCGGTTGCCCTCGCGCCGCGCGCGATCACCACTCGCCGTCGAGCGGAAGGAGACGAACGTGAGGCGGCGCCGGTCGAGACCGCGGCCCGAGCCTGACTCGGCCAGCGTCAGCTCAGGCGGTGAGTGAGCCGCTGCGACCGTTCGGGGTTGCGGCGGCCGAGGGCAGTGATGTCGGTTCACGCGCGGCAACCCGCTCGCGCTCGCGGAGTTGCCGCCGGAGAGCGCTCGCCGGCGGTTTCGGTCTGCCGGCCGCCTGGCCCTCGACCGGCCAGGTGGAGCCCACCCTCGTACGCGCGGCCTGTTCCGAGGTGCGGTGGCCGGAGTGCAGCGGCGTCGGTTCCGGCGCTGGCCGCGACCGTTCGGCGGTGCGGCGGCCGAGGTATCCCGTCGGTTCAGGCGGTGAGGGCGCCCGCGGCGAGCTGGTCGTCCGCGCGGCGGGCGGCGGTCGAGGTGCCGCGACGTCGGTTCAGGCGGTGAGGGCGCCGGCGGCGAGCTGGTCGGCGGCGCGGCGGGCGGCGGTCGAGGTGCCGCGACGTCGGTTCAGGCGGTGACGGCGCCCGCGGCGAGCTGGTCGGCGGCGCGGCGGGCGGCGGCCAGCCGCAGGCGGGGGTGCCGGGTCTCCCAGGCCGCGCGGACGGCGCGGGGGAGGTTCAGGTCGGGCCAGACGCGGACCAGGGTCGGGCCGTCGAGGTAGGCGCGGAGCTCGGTGACGCGGATGGCCTCGCGCAGGACGTTCTCGTACATCCAGGCAAGCATGGTCGGCTCGGCCAGGTCGAACGCCCGCTGGGGGCCCCACCACAGCCGCAGCGGCAACTCGACCAGGCCGGCGGTGGGCCCGCGCAACTCGCCGAGGGTGCCGGCCACGAGGACCGGCCGGTGGGGCCGGGCCAGATGGACGGGGGCAAGGGTGGCGCTCATGCGATCAGCGTAAACCGACCCCGCCTCCGAAACGTAATTCCTAGATTCCTAGGATGCTTTAGCGGCAGTGCGGCAAGCCGCACCTCGAACAAATACGACGGCTTCGCCGGCCACCGAACTCAAACGGTCGCGAGGCGTGCGTTCACCACGAGCTCGTGCAATGCGGAAACCGCCGAAGCCGGCGGGGTGGCCGGCAATGCGGAACTGTCCCGGGCCGCTTCCAGGGCGTCCCGCAGGGCGGCGGCGTCCTTCAGCAATCGCGACGTCAAAGCCGTGGGGAATGGTCCGTGCTCCGCGTCGCGCTTGAGGGCGATCAGATCCCGTACGTAATCCAGGCCGTTCCCGAGCACATTCAGGTCGGTTTCGAGTGTGCCCGTGCGCATCAGATGCTGTCCGGTGAGCAGGACCCGCAGCAGATACAGCGCCGGTTTCAGGTCGCCGGTCTTGGCGAAAAGCCGTTCCTGGGTGGCGGCGAAACCCAGATAGTGGTGGGCGTGGTTGCTTGTGACGAAGCTCGGGGCCAGTTCCGTCAGGGCCGCGTGCAACGGCGTCGTCGTGACGATCAGCGGGGAGAGCAGCTGTTCGAGGACGTAGCCGTTGCGGCTGTTGAGCAGGCGGGCGAACTTGAGCAGGTCGTGGCTGACCACGTCGAGTTCGACGCCGTCGCGGTAGCCGCCGCTCTGCAGGGTTTCGGGGCCGGTGCGCAGGCCCACCACCTCGGCCGCGGGGAGCAGGTGGGCGGCGCGCAGGTCGAGGTCGGAGTCGACGGAGGCGAAGCCGTAAAGGTGGGCGCCGCTGACCGTCGCGAAGATCACCTGGTGGGGGAGGGTGGCGACGATCTCGGCCGACCAGTCCGGTACCTCGATGGTCATCGGAGGCCTCTTTCCCGTACGCGGACGAGCAACTGGTCGATGGTGGTGCGATCCGGCTCGGAGGGCAACGTGGTTTCCGAGGCCGCGGCGGCGAGATCCTGCTGGAGTTCGGCGGCCCAGCCGGTCACCGACGGCCACGCGACGTCGCCCCGTTTGATCGCGAGCAGTTGATCGCGGAAGGGGCTGACGTCGAGCAGGATGTCGCCGGTGCGCAGGACGTGGGCGCCCGCCATGAGCAGGCGGATCATGTGCATGGCCTGTTTGTGGTTGGTCTGGCCGGTGCGGTCGCGGCGGGCGGCGACGCGGGTGAGCTGGTCGCGGGCGTACGACCCGTACGTGTCGGCGACCCGGCGTGACAGGAACGCCTGCCGTACCGACAGCAGGTCCTCGCCGTCGGGGGTGACGGTTTCGATCAGGGGTGACCAGAGCACTTCGAGCACCGTCGGGTTGGCCTGCAGGGCGAGCGTGCAGAAGCGCTCGATCTCCCAGGAGAACTCTTCCTCGCGGGGGCCGTCGCGGTGGGTGGGTGGCTTGTCGAGGTGCCAGAACAGGCGGGTGGGTGCGGCGTAGACGCCGCGGCGGTCGTGGTCGGACCGCGGGCCGGCGAGGCCGTACGCGCGGGAGCCGACCACGACTCCGAGGATGGTGGTCATTACAGGTCGAGGACCGTGCCGTCGATCTCGCCGATCTCCTCGTCGCTGAGCGGGAGGTTGGTGATGGCGGCGACGTTGTTCTCGAGCTGCTGGACGCTGCTGGCGCCGATGATGAGGCTGGTCATGCGCTCATCGCGCAGGGCCCAGGCCAGGGCCATCTGGGCCAGGGACTGGCCGCGCCGGCGGGCGATGTCGTTGAGGGCGTGGATGCGGGCGAGGGTGTCCTTGTCCAGGTCGCTCTCGTTGAGGAAGTTGCTGGTGCGCACGCGGCTGTCGTCGGGGATGCCGCCGAGGTAGCGGTCGGTGAGCAGGCCCTGCTGCAGGGGGCTGTAGGCGATGGCGCCGGCGCCGGCCGTCTCGAGGGTGTCGAGCAGGTTGTCCTTCTCGATCCAGCGGTTGAGGATCGAGTACGACGGCTGGTGGATCAGCAGCGGGGTGCCGAGTTCGCGCAGGATGCGGGCGGCTTCGGCGGTCTCGGCGGACTTGTAGTTGGAGAGGCCGACGTACTGGGCCTTGCCGGCGCGGACGATGGCGTCGAGGGCGCCCATCGTCTCCTCGAGCGGGGTGTCCGGGTCGGGCCGGTGGTGGTAGAAGATGTCGACGTAGTCGAGGCCGAGGCGCTGCAGGGACTGGTCGAGGCTGCTGACCAGGTATTTGCGGCTTCCCCACTCGCCGTAGGGGCCGGGCCACATGTAGTAGCCGGCTTTGGTGGAGACGACGATCTCGTCCCGGTGCGCCTTGAGGTCGGTGCCGAGGATGCGGCCGAAGTTCGATTCGGCGCTGCCGGCCGGCGGGCCGTAGTTGTTGGCCAGGTCGAAGTGGGTGACGCCGAGGTCGAAGGCGCGGCGGACGATGTCGCGCTGACGCTGCCAGGGGCGCTCGTCGCCGAAGTTGTGCCAGAGGCCGAGCGAGATCACGGGGAGCTTGAGTCCGCTGCGGCCCGTACGCCGGTAGGTCATGGTGTCGTAGCGGTCTTCCGCGGGGGTGTAGGTCACAGTCCTACCCTTCCGGTTTCCTGGCTGTGCTTTATCCACTGGTAGTTTGGTACCTAGCCATGCGGGAGAGATCACCAGGGTTAGTCGGTGGCGCCGAAGGGGCAAATCCTCCCCGGAACCTCTCAGGCAAAAGGACCGCATGGGCAGGCGACTCTGAAGCGTGCTGGTGGACGTGACAGAGGGGGAGGCCGCCTTGTCGACCTCTCTGTAGGAGCCGTCATGACGTTCGCATCCCGGCACATCGGCCCGGACCAGGACGAGCAGACCCATATGCTCAAGAACATCGGGTACGCGTCGTTGGACGCCCTGATGGACGCCGCGATCCCCGAGGTGATCCGCTGGCACGGCACGCTCGATCTGCCGGCCGCCGCCTCCGAGGAGGAGACGATCGCCGAGTTGCGGGCGATCGCGTCGCGGAACACGGTGACGACCTCGATGATCGGGTTGGGGTACTACGGCACGCACACCCCGGCGGTGATCAAGCGGAACGTGCTGGAGAACCCGGCCTGGTACACGGCGTACACGCCGTATCAACCGGAGATCAGTCAGGGCCGGCTCGAGGCTCTGCTGAACTTTCAGACGATGGTCACCGATCTGACCGGGCTGACCACCGCGAACGCGTCGATGCTGGACGAGGGCACCGCCGTGGCCGAGGCGATGACGTTGGCCCGGCGGGCTTCGAAGTCCAAGTCTCCGGTGTACGTCGTCGACGCCGACACCCTGCCGCAGACGCTGTCCGTTCTGCGGACCCGGGCGGAGCCGCTCGGCATCGTCATCGAGCTCGTTGATCTTGACGGTGGCGCGTCGTTGCCGGACGGGTATTTCGGGCTTCACCTGCAATACCCGGGTGCTTCGGGTGCGGTGCGGGATCACGCCGCCCTGATCGAGCAGGCGCACGCCGCGGGCGCGCTGGTCACGGTGGCGGCCGACCTTCTCGCGCTGACGCTGCTGCGGGCGCCGGGGGAGATCGGCGCCGACATCGCGGCCGGCACCACGCAGCGGTTCGGTGTTCCGCTGGGCTTCGGTGGCCCGCACGCCGGCTACCTCGCGGTGCGGGCCGGGCTCGAGCGGTCGCTGCCGGGCCGGCTGGTCGGTGTGTCGAAGGACGCGGACGGCGCCCCGGCTTACCGGCTGGCGTTGCAGACCCGTGAGCAGCACATCCGCCGGGAGAAGGCGACCAGCAACATTTGCACCGCGCAGGTGCTGCTGGCGGTCATGGCGAGCATGTACGCGGTGTACCACGGCCCGGCCGGTCTGAAGGCCATCGCCAAGCGGGTGCATGATCACGCGCTGACCGTGGCCGGCAGCCTGACCGCGGCCGGCATCTCGGTGACCAGCGACGCGTTCTTCGACACGGTGACCGCCGTGGTGCCGGGCCGGGCCGCCGCGATCGTCGAGGCCGCCGCGGCCGAGGGTGTCGACCTGCGGCTGGTCGACGCCGACCACGTGTCGGTGGCCTGCGACGAGACGACCACGGCGGCGCACGTCGCCACGGTGTTGACCGCCTTCGGCGTGCCGGCCTCCGCGCCGGCGTCGTGCGGCGCGAAGCCGCTCGGGCGTACCACCGAATTCCTGACCCACCCGGTCTTCGGATCGCACCACTCCGAGACGAGCATGCTGCGGTACCTGCGCAAGCTGTCGGACCGGGACTACGCGCTGGACCGGGGCATGATCCCGCTGGGGTCGTGCACGATGAAGCTCAACGCCACCACCGAGATGGAGCCGGTGACCTGGCCCGAGTTCGCCAACATCCACCCGTACGCCCCGGCGTCGCGGACGGCCGGCTACGAGCACCTGGTGTCGTCGCTGGAGGGCTGGCTGGCCGAGATCACCGGGTACGACGCGGTGAGCGTGCAGCCGAACGCGGGTTCGCAGGGTGAGCTGGCCGGTCTGCTGGCGATCCGCGGCTACCACCGTTCGCGGGGCGAGGAGCACCGCACCGTGTGCCTGATCCCGTCGAGCGCGCACGGCACGAACGCGGCCAGCGCGGTCATGGCCGGCATGAAGGTCGTGGTCGTCGCCTGCGACGAGAACGGCAACGTGGACATGTCCGACCTGCACGCCAAGATCGCGGCGCACGCCGCGAACCTGGCCGCGATCATGGTCACCTACCCCTCGACCCATGGTGTGTACGAGACGTCGATCGCCGACCTGTGCGCGGCGGTGCACGACGCCGGCGGTCAGGTGTACGTGGACGGGGCGAACCTGAACGCGCTGGTCGGCTACGCCCGGCCGGGCCGCTTCGGCGCCGACGTGTCGCATTTGAACCTGCACAAGACGTTCTGCATCCCGCACGGTGGCGGCGGCCCGGGCGTGGGCCCGGTGGCCGTGCGCGCCCACCTGTCGGAGTTCCTGCCGGGCGACCCGCTCGCCACCGGCGATCACCACGCCGTCTCCGCGGCCGCCCACGGCTCGGCCGGCATTCTGCCGATCTCGTGGGCGTACCTGCGGATGATGGGCCCCGACGGCCTGGTCGCGGCGACCGGCGCCGCCGTGCTGGCCGCCAACTACGTGGCCGCGCGGCTCAGCGAGCACTACCCGGTGCTCTACGCCGGCAACAACGGCCTGGTCGCGCACGAGTGCATCCTCGACCTGCGGCCGATCACGAAGGCGACCGGTGTGTCGGTCGACGACGTGGCCAAGCGGCTCATCGACTACGGCTTCCACGCGCCGACGATGTCGTTCCCGGTGGCCGGCACCCTGATGGTGGAGCCGACCGAGAGCGAGGACCTGGCCGAGCTGGACCGGTTCTGCGACGCGATGATCGCGATCAAGGGGGAGATCGACCGGGTGGCGG
Organism: Actinoplanes sp. NPDC048796; assembly: GCF_040650035.1. Taxonomy (NCBI): domain Bacteria; kingdom Bacillati; phylum Actinomycetota; class Actinomycetes; order Micromonosporales; family Micromonosporaceae; genus Actinoplanes; species Actinoplanes sp. NPDC048796. Next base: position 357,521 of record NZ_JBEZGO010000004.1, read on the forward strand.
CGGGCGAGTGGCCGGCCGGCGACAACCCCCTCGCCAACGCGCCGCACACGGCGGCCGCGGTGACGGCGGACGTCTGGGAGCACCCGTACCCGCGCTCGGTGGCGGGTTTCCCGCCCGGCGTCGACAAGACGGCGAAGTACTGGCCGCCGGTGCGCCGGATCGACGGCGCCTACGGCGACCGCAACCTGGTGTGCTCCTGCCCGGACCCGTCGGCGTTCGAGGACTGATCCGGGATTGACCTGTCGCCCTTCGGTTACGCTCAGTAGCCGAAGGGCGGCTTGTTTCCGCTACGCCGCGAGGGCGTGCCGGGCGGGGCCCCGGTGCGGTTCGATCATGGTGCCGTCGGGGAGGATCTCACCGGTGTCCTCGAAGACGATGACGCCGTTGCAGAGCAGGCTCCAGCCTTGCTCGCGGAAGGTGGCGACAGTCCGGGCGGCCTCGCGGTCGACGGCCTCAGCGTTGGGACATTGGTTCGTGTGCTGGCACAACATTGCGATTCTCCGGTCGGGGGTTGTGTGAAGACTCACAACGACGGTGACGGACGTTACCTGAATCCGAACGACCTTGGATCGGGCGGGTGACGGCGTCCCATTGAAAGAATCCTCGGTTCCGATGGTCCACGGAACTCCTCCGATCGACCACTTCCCCCACCCTCTTTCGGTGCCGCCGCCGGGTGCTCCGGGGTCCTGCCAGGGCCGTCACCGTGCGTCAACAGTGTTCCAGTGGTACCGGTGTGACGGTGGTGACCCTGCCGAGCTTGTCGCCAGGTACTTGGAAGCCAACGGACTGCCGGTGCGAAACATTGGCCGAACGGCCACCCAGATTCGCCCGACTGGCGCTGGCTCGGTGTGCGGGGCCGCACTGTACGTGTCGGCGGATGCCGGTTGCGTGATGGCCGGCGGCGTGCCGGGCGCGCCCACCCCGGTACCGGGGATTCCCGACGTCTACGCGGTTGTCTACGTCCACACCTCCACTCACGAACAGCCGCCGTCACCGGTTCACTACGCCCTGGGAGCGTGGACGCCGAGCTGGTCCCCGCGGGCCCACGCTGAAGCGGTTCAGGCCGTCCGCGAGGCCATCGGCCGGGGCGACGTCTACCAGGCCAACGTGGTGGGCCACGCGAGCGCCCCGTACGAGGGCGATCCCACCGCGGCCCTGCGCCGGGTGGCCACGCTGCCCGGCGCCCGCTACGGCGGCGTCCTGTCCGGCGACGGCTGGTCCCTGGCCACGGCGTCGCCGGAGACCCTGGTCGAGGTCCGCCACGGCCGGGTCATCACCCGCCCGATCAAAGGCACCCGCCCGGCCACCCCCGAGGGCCGCCGCGAACTGCTGGCCTCGGCCAAGGAACGCGCCGAACACGTCATGATCGTCGACTTGGAGCGCAACGACCTGGCCCGCCTGCCCGGCCTGGGCCCGGTGACGGTCGACGAGCTTTTCGCCGTACGCCGATGGGTCGACCTCTGGCAGGCCGAATCAGTCGTCTCGGCGCCGATCGTGGGCCGCCTCGACCTGGCCGACCTGCTCCGCGCCGTCTGCCCCGGCGGCTCGGTGACGGGCGCGCCGAAACTGGCCGCCCTGGCCGAGATCGCCACCCTGGAGCCGGTGGGCCGCGGCGTCTCCATGGGCGCCGTCGGCTGGCTGGGCCACGATCACCTGGACCTGGGCCTGACCATCCGCACGGTCGCGGCCGACGGCCACCGCCTGCACGCCTGGGCCGGCGGCGGCATCACCTGGGACAGCGACCCCACCGCCGAGGTGGCCGAGGCCGCCGCCAAGGCCGCACCCCTCCGCGCCGCCCTGGCCCCCACCTGACCCCGACCGCCAAGCCGCGCTGATCGGCCAGTTCCGTAGCGCCGCGTCGGCCACGTGTCTCAGTTCATCGGACGTCGCACCGTCGGCGGCCTGAAAGGCGAGGCCGTCGGCGATCGTCATGACGTCGCGGCCGATCCTCTCCGGATCGGCGTCGTCCGGCAGGTCACCCTCCGCCTCGGCCCGCCGAAACCGGTCGCGCGGCGGCGCCTGATCGCCTGACCACCGCCGGGGGGCTCGGTCGAACCGCCGGCTCCCGGCTACGGTCGGGCCCTCGGCCCTCCGCGCCGCTTTGGCCGAGGCTGACCGCACCGTCGGCGAGGCGGCGAGAGGCGGCTGCTTCGGGTCGTCGTCCCTCGGCGCCGTGCGGGACAGCGTCAAGAGCGAAACCAGTCGAAGGCAGGCCATCTGCGACGTCCCGCTCCCTGGGCAAAGCTGTGCCGCAGGAGGAGTGGTGGACAGGTGGGCGGGGGAGGGTCAGCTGGTGGGCGGGCCGACGGCGTACGTCAAATAGGCGAACTGGCCCCGCTGGCTCAGGCCGGTCAAAGTCAGGCGTTTCGAGGTCAGGCGGCGGGGCAGCAGCGGGGCGCCGGCGCCCAGGGTCACCGGGGCCACGCCGAGGATGAGTTCGTCGAGGAGGCCGGCGTCGGCGAAGGCGCCGGCCAGGTCGCCGCCGCCGACCAGCCAGATGTTCTTGCCGGCGGCGGCGGTGGTCATGGCCTCGTGGACCGGGCGGACGTCGCCGCGCACGAAACTCAGGGCGGCGCCGGGGATCGGGGGCAGGTCGCGATGGGTGAAGACCCAGGCCGGGGTGTCGCCGTAGTAGTCCGCCCACTTGGCCGGGTTGTCGAGCAGGGCGTCGTGGCCGAGGATCCACTCGTAGGTCGTCGCGCCCATGGCGAAGGCGCCGACGCCGGTGAAGAAGGTCTCGAACGGGGCGGCGCCGGTCTCGTCGGCGCGGCTCTCGCCGACCTCGAAGAGCCAGTCGAGACGGTTGTGCTCGTCGGCGATGTACCCGTCGAGCGTGGTCGCGGTGAAGTACTGCGTCTTCGGCACGCCGATGACCCTGCCACGGGGGTACGACAAAATCGTCCGGCGTGCCAGTAGGCGGGCGTGGACGACGGGGTGAGGATCGTGACCCAGCGGCGGGTAACGACCGGATAGGCTTCAAGGCATGACAGTACGGCCTATTCGGATCTTCGGCGACGCGGTGCTGCGTACCGAGGCCGACCCGGTGACCTCGTTCGACGCCGAGCTGGGCGCCCTGATCGACGATCTCGAGGACACGGTGCGGGTTCCCGGCCGCGCCGGCGTCGCCGCACCGCAGATCGGCGTCAGCCTGCGCGCCTTCTCGTACAACGTGGGCGGCGTCGTGGGCCACATGATCAATCCGGTGCTCAGCGACTTCGCCGGCGAGCAGGACGACGAGGAGGCCTGCCTCTCCCTGCCCGGCCTGGGCTTCCCGACCAAGCGCGCCCTGTCGGTGACGGCCCGCGGCTTCGACCGCCACGGCGAGCCCATCGTCATTCCCGGCACGGGATTCCTGGCCCGCGCCCTGCAACACGAGACCGATCACCTGGCCGGCAAGCTCTACATCGACACCCTCACCGGCGACGTCCGCCGCCAGGCCCTGCGCGAACTGCGCCGCGTCCGGCCCACCCCACCCGGCCGCTGACCCGAGGTCTTGCGTCACGTACCTACCCTGCCGACAAGGGTGAGTTTCCCAGAGTCGGCGGTGCCCATGTCGCAAATGATCAATGTAATGGCCCTGCTGGTCGCGCTGGCCGCCGTCATCACGTCGTCGATCCTGACGTGGCGTGCGCTGCGGCTGAATCACAACGCCAACCACCTTCCCATCGTGCTCGACGCCCTGAAGGCCCAGAGGACCGCGGACTTCACCCGGAAGGAAGCGCAACTCTGGGAGGAACTGCCTCGGCAGGACCCCGCGCTCGGCTTCATGCGTCTGCCGGAGCCGCTGCGCGGTCACGCCTTCGACATCGCGTGTTACTACCAGCACCTGGGCTGCCTGGCCGAGTACGGCGTGGCCGACTGGGACTTCATCGCCGTTCAGGTCGAATATCGCATGCTGCGCACCTGGAGCTGCATCGAGCCGTACGTCCGCGCGGAGCGGGAGATCCGCGGGTCGGAGACCTCGTTTCTGAACTCCTACGAGAGATTCGCCGGAAGGGTGCGGCAGCTTGATGTCGCGGCCGCCACCGAACGCCTGTACCGGCGGGGGCGGCGCCGGGAGACGGTAGCGACGCCGGAATAGGGTTGGTCGATGGAGACGCTTCCGTCGGTGGTGTTCAACGGTGATCTCGGCAGTGGGAAGACGACCGTGTCGGTGATGCTGGCCCGGCGGCTGGGGGTGCGGCGGGTCAGCATCGGTGATCTCTACCGGCGGCTGGCGGCCGAGCGGGGCATGACGGCGCTGCAGCTCAACGTGCACGCCGAGCTCGACGACAAGGTCGACCACTACATCGATCAGCTGCAGCACGACATCGCGGCGTCCGGTGAGCGGCTCGTCGTGGACAGCCGGCTGGCGTGGCACTTCTTCGCCGGGGCGGTGAAGGTTCATCTGATCGCCGATCCGCTGGTGGCGGCGCGGCGGGCGTTCGGGCGACCGGGTGACGCGGTCGAGAGCTACCGCAGCCTGGACGAGGCCTGCCGCCATCTGGCCGAGCGCAGCGAAAGCGAACGGCAGAGGTTCCTTTCCCGGTACGGCGTCGACAAGACCCGCCTGACCAACTACGACCTGGTCTGCGACACCACCCGCGCGGAGCCGGAGCGGGTCGTCGCGCTCATCCAGTCCCGGGCCGAGGGCGCCGCCGGCCCCCGATGCTACCTCGACCCCGCCCGGGTACGCCGGGACGAGTCGACGGCCGAGGACGGCGACATCGTCGTACGCCATGAGGCCCCGCATTTCCTCGCTGTCCAGGGCGGGCGGCGGCTCAGCGAGGCGGTCGGCACCGGCCAGAGCCTCACCCCGGTGACCCTGGACGGCGACCGCTAGAGACGGGGCTTCGGGGCGGCGGGAGAGTCCAGGACGGCGCCGAAGTGGGTGGTGAAGGCGGTGTGGCCTCGCTCGGTCAGGCGCAGGGCGCGGCCGGTGCCTATGCGGATCAGCCAGGCGGCGGCCAGGGCGTGTCGCAGGAGGGCGGCGCCGGTGGTGCCGGCCAGGTGGGGGCGGCGTTCGGTCCAGTCGAGGCAGTCGCGGAGCAGGGGGCGGCGGCCCGGGGTGTCCAGGGTGACGCCGAGGGCGGTCAGGCGGGTGCGGCCGGCAGGGGTCAGGGACAGGCCGTTCTGCCTGGTCAGCATGCCGGTGGCGGTCATGCCGTCGGCCAGGGCCACGCCCACGGTGCCGGCCAGGTGGTCGTAGCAGGTGCGGGCGTACGCGAGGTTGCGCCCGCGGTGGGCGGCGCTCAACGAGCGTACGGGGGAAGGCCTTTGATCTGTCGCGGCCGTGACCGTCTCGATCAGCGTGGCCACCTCGGGGGTGGCCAGGGCCAGGTAGCGGTGGCGGCCCTGGCGATGTTCGGTCAGCAGGCCGCCGGTGACCAGGCGGCCGGCGTGTTCGCTGGCGGTGGACATCGCCACGCCGGCGTGGCGGGCCAGCTCGCCGACGGTCCAGGCCCGGCCGTCCATCAGGGCCAGGCAGAAGGCGGCCCGGGTGCGGTCGGCCAGCAGGGCCGCCCAGGCGGCCAGGGAAGAGGCGTCGTCCATTCGACGATGATGCCCGGGCGGTGCTTCGGTCACGGCCGAAGTGTCAGGTGATGACGAACGTGGGTGGGTCGTGGCGCAGGAAGTCGTGGTGCGAGATGTCCCAGCCGTAGGCGCCGGCGCGGCCGAAGACCAGGATGTCGCCGGCCCGCAGCCGGGTGACGTGCTGGCCGCGGGTGAGCACGTCGCGGGGGGTGCAGAGCTCGCCCACGGCGTCGACCTCGGTGTCGGTCACCGACGGGCGTGGGTACGGGTGCGGCCAGTCGTCGACGGGGACGACGGTGAACGGGTGGGAGTAGCCCCAGGCGGCCGGCAGGCGGAAGTGGTGGGTGCCGCCGCGCAGCACCGCGAACGTGCGCCCGTGGGTGGTCTTGACGTCGATCACCTCGGCGGCGTAGCGGCCGGCGTCGGCGGCCAGGAAACGGCCCGGTTCGAAGATCAGGTCGAGGCCGGGCGGGATCTCGATGGCGCGCAGCGGGGACAGGTCCATGGACGCGCCGGACAGGTAGTCGACGCCGAAGCCGCCGCCGACGTTGACGACGCGCAGGCCGGGCAGGTTCTGGGCCTGGGACCAGCGCAGGCAGTCGCGGACGAACGCGGCGTGGGCGTGGCCGTCCAGGTTGTTGGAGACGGCGTGCAGGTGGAAGCCGATGACGGTCACGCCGGGAACGGACAGGGCGGTCGCCACGTCGGAGGCCGGCACGCCGAACGGGGTCGGGGTGCCGGTCATGGTGTGGCTGCCCCGCAGCGGACTGCCGGGGCGGTTGACGCGCAGCACCACCTCGGGCGGGCTCGGCGCGAGGGCGGCGATGCGGTGCAGTTCGTGGACGCTCTCGGCGTTGATCAGGACGCCGGCGTCCAGGGCGGCGCGCAGCTCGGCGTCGGTCTTGGCCGGGCCGCCGAACACGATCCGGCGGGCGCCGGCCGCACGGGCCAGGGCCAGTTCGCCGCCGGAGGCGACCTCCAGGCCGTCGCACTCCCGGGCGAGCGTCTCCAGGACCGCCGGATGGCCGTTGGCTTTCACGGCGTACATCAGGGAAGCCCCAGCCGGAAGCGACCGCCGGACCAGGGCTGCCCGGGCGCGCAGCGTGGCGGTGTCGTAGAGGTAGGCGCAGACGGGCCGGGGCAGGTCAGGCGGCAGCATGCAGCGGGTTCCTCACCGGGACGTAGATGTCGCCCTCGCCGGCCAGGCGCATCCGCACGAGGGCCTTGTGCGGCACGGTGGGCGCGGTGAACGCGGCGTGGTCGTCGCCGGTGGCGTGCTCGTCGACGACGCCGCGGACGATCCGCCAGGCGCGGTCCTCGTCCAGATCCAGGCGCATGATCAACTCGCCCAGGTGGGCCTGGAACATGGTGTAGCCGATCTTCGCGCGGAGCACGTCGAGGTCGCCGGTGCCGACCACCGAGCCGGGCCACAGGACGATGTCGTGCCCGGCGGCGCGCAGCCGGCCCGGGTGCAGGCGCAGGCCGGCGAAATCGCGCAGAGCCAGGCGGTGCGGGCGGCCGTCGACGAAGGTGGGCAGGCAGTTCTGCAGGTGGGCTTCGAGGGCGACGCCCCGGGCGGTGAAGCGCAGCAGCGGGGGCAGCAGCAGTTCGGCGTACTCGCGCAGCCAGGTGGCGGGGTCGCCGGTGACGAGCTCGTCGAGCAGGAACGGCAGGGCGCCGCCGGGGATGGCCCGCTCGCCCGGCGCCAGGCGGCCGGTGAGGCCGTCGCGGCGGATCGCCGACAGGTCGCGGCCGGAGCCGACGGGAACGGCGGCGCCGGCGGTCTCAGCCATCAGCAGCAGGCGGTCGCCGGCCGGGTCGTCGGCGACCAGGCGGTGCAGCAGGGTGGACACGGCCGGGCCGTTGCGGGTGCTGGCGACGCTGATGCTGCGCCGGGTCGAGGTGACCTGGATGTCCAGGGAGACCTTCAGGTAGTGGCCGGTGCCGGGCAGCAGCAGCGTGCGCAGGGCCGCCGTGGGGATCGCGTCGATCTCGTGGTCGAGGATCTTGAGGGCGCCGTCGCGGATCAGGTCGGCGTAGCGCGAGACGATGACGTTGTCGCGCTGCCACACATGGACGGGCACCACGTTGCCCGGCATGTCGGGGAAGAGATCGTCTCCCAGGTGCAGGTCCTCGCGTACGGCGACGAATCCGATCCTGGTCCTGGCCGCCTCCAGATCGTGGGCGAGGACGTCACCGGTGTCCCAGCCGAGCCGGGTCCGCCCGCAGGGATGCAGGTTGTGCCCGGCCACGGCCAGGCGCTCGAGGCCGATCGCCTGAGCGTCCGGGTCGTCATCGACGGGTGCGGCCGGGCGGGCCATGGCCACCGCCAGATTGAGTACGGCGTTGCGCAGCTCCGCCGCGAACCCAGGCGCCTCGATGTCGCCGAGCAGGTCGACCGGATCGGCCACCCCGCTCGTGGCGTACTCGACCCGGCCGAACCCGTGCCGCAGGCCCGGGCCCATGTCGCGCAGGCCCTCGCGGACCAGGGCGCCGCGCAGCCGCCGGCCCACGGTGTCGGCCGCCTCGGGCAGGCTGGCCAGGAAACCGGGCACCAGCTCGGGCGCGTGCACCGCGAGAGCGGCCTCGGTGTGCGCGATCCGTTCGGTGCGCATAACGCTGCGATTCATGCGTGTTCCGCCATCGGGTTGTCGAGGTGGGCCCAAAGGTCGTCGAGCGGGTCGGCGGCCAGCCGCATCGCGGTGGTGGCCTTGACCGGCAGCGGGTCGCGCAGCAGGTGCGGCGCGTCGACGGTGCCGGTGTCCCGCACCGCGGCGGCGACGATGCCCCACAGCCGCCCGCGGTCCGCGCCGTGCCACCGGTGGAACGCGGTGACCAGCTCCTGCGCGACAGTCCCGAAGGCGGCCGCGGACAGCTTCGTGCGCAGGACCCGCGGGTCGTCGCTGGGCAGGTCGCCCTTCAGCGGCGGCGCCTCGACCCCGGCCGCGCGCAGCCGGGCCGGGCTGACCCGCACCCCGCCGAGGTCGCGGTACAGGATGCGCGCCGGCCGTCCGTCCTTGAGCACCAGCAGCGTGTTCTGCCCGTGCGCCTCCAGCGCGACCCCGCGCGCGAGCAGCCGTACGACGGGCCCGAAAAGGACCTTCGAGATCAACCCCATAATTTGGTACGGGTCGTCGCCGCGTCCCAGGGGCAGGGGCGCCGCCCCGGGCCACGCGAGCGGGACGGCGACCTCGCCGCGGGCCAGGCGGGGCGCGGCGCGGAACAGGTGGGCCAGATGCCGTTGGGGTTGCCCGTCGGCGATGACCGCCCCGGCGCCGGTCTCGGCCAGGATCTCGATCGGCAGGTCGGCGGTGAGCTCCCGCAGCAGCCGCGACAGCAGGGGGCCGTTGTGCACGGCGGCCGGGGACACCGTGCGTACGGCCGAGGTCATCTGAATGTCGACGGCGGTCTTGACGTGCGGCCCGCCGTCGAGGGGGGCGACGGTTCGCAGCGACATCAGCGGCCGTACGGGACCGGTCTCGCCGTCGTCGCGCAGCCACGGATAGCGGTCGCGCAGGTGATCGGCCTGCCAGGGGTGGGCGTAGAGCACGGGCGGCCCGTCCCCGAACCACCGGTCGGCCGGCACGGCGAGCCGGCGCAGGCGGATGACGGGGGAGTGCTCGGGCGCGTAGGCGAGCACGTCGGCGACGCTCATCCCGCCCCGCGTGCGGCACCCGGGGTGCAGCGGATGCCCGTCGACGATCTGCTGCTCGACCAGCCCGAGCGCGTCGGGCCCGGCGGGCGGCAGGTGCGGCTCGCGTGTCTGGGCGGCCCGGGCGAGGGCGAGGTTGGCGACGCTGTTGTCCACTTCGGCGGCGAACGGGACGTCCCCCCAGAGCAGCCGGACGAGCGCACCCGGGTCGGTGTTGCGCGTGACCTGCCCGGAACCAGCCAGTTCAACGTCGACGGCGAGCCCCGCCACCCCCCGGAAGAACGGCGCCGCGGCCTCCGGCGAGTACCGCAGCACAACCTCGCCCATTACCGCCATGTCGGGAATCGTCCCAGCCGATCGCTCCGGATAGCCGGCGCCCGTGCTCCCCTCCGTTGTACCGGCGCGCCCGTCTCCCGCGCCGGCCCACCGTCCTGCCATGTCTGCTCGCCAGCCGGCGCTGCCTGCTTCCCAGCCCGCCGCGTCGGCTGCCCGTCCCGCAGCCCGTCCCGCCGCGTCGGCTGCCCGGTCCGCCGTATCGGCTGGACGCCCTGCCGCGCCGGCCCACAGGCCGGCCGCGTCGCCTGGCTCTCCTGCCGCGCTGGGCGGCGTGCCGGCGCCGGCACGAATGCCGGCCGCGCCGGGCCGCTGTTCAGGGCCGCCGAGCCACAGCGTGCCGATCCGCCCGTCGGGGGTGCGGGCGAAGCTCGCCTCGCCGCGACGGCGGCCGGTCAGACCCGGCAGCGCTTCCCGGTCGACGGCGCCCAGCAGCCGGCCGAGGATGGCCGCGCGGGCGCCCGGCAGTTCGGCGTCGTAGCGTTCCAGCAGGTCAGGGCGAAGGTCTCGAAGCTCCTCACGAGTCCGAAGGGGACCGGCGGTGTGCCGGCCGGACGGGTCGCTGGGGATAGGTCGCGGCACGAGGCCCATTCTCCGTCAACCGCACACCCCACCCGTCCCGGGCAAGCCCCGCCGTGATCGACAACGCAGGAAACCCCACCATCATCCTAGGATGCCTTACCGGGTGTGCGCCCGCGCACACAGAACCCAAAACAAAAAGGAATCAACGGCATCCCCGCCTTTGGTTCGAGCTCGGGTAAAACGGTTGCGAGAGCCGGAGGCGCGGGGCAGGGTGGTGGCGTTCCTGTCGACGGCTCGAGGAGTGCTCTTCTTCATGTGATGCGACCCGGCTTGCGCGTACCCCTGTCGGTGTCTGCTCCTTGGAGGGCCCCTTGTTGAAAGCTGTCTCGCTCAGTTGCGCCCACGACGGCGATGCTCTGTTCTCCGGTTTCGATCTGGTGCTCGGTGAGGGTGACCGGATCGGGGTGGTCGGGCCGAACGGGGCCGGCAAGACGACCCTGCTGCGGGTGCTGGCCGGTGAGCTCAAGCCGGTGAGCGGCAGCGTCACGTACGGGCCGGGTACCCGGGTGGGTTATGTCGCTCAGCAGATGCCGGATCCGCGGGGGACCGTCGGTGCTTTCCTGACCGGCGGTCTGGGGGAGCTGGCCGAGGTGACCGCGCGGATGCGGGTGCTGGAGGCGCGGCTGGCCGCCGGTGAGGACGTGCTCGGTGAGTACGGGGCCGTGCAGGAGCGGTGGACCGCGTTGGAGGGGTGGACGGCGCAGGCGCGGGTCGGTGAGGTTCGGCAGCGCCTGGACATCGCTGATCTGTCCGATGAGTTGCCGTTGCGTTCGGTCAGTGGTGGTGAGCAGGCGCGGTTGTTGCTGGCGCGGGCGTTGCTGGCCGAGCCGGATGTGTTGTTGCTGGATGAGCCGACCAACCATCTGGACGCGGAGGGGGTGGCGTGGTTGCAGGGGTGGCTCACGGCGTACCCGGGCGGGGTTTTGACCGTGAGTCATGACCGGGCTTTTCTGGATGCCGTGGTGTCGCGGATCGTCGAGTTGGACGGGATCGACGAGCAGCCGCAGGACTATCCGGGTGGTGGTTATTCGGCGTTTCGGGTGGAGAAGCAGCGGCGGTGGGAGCGGCTTCTGCTGGATTTCGAGGCGCAGGAGAAGGATCGCCGGCGGTGGGAGTCGGATATCGAGCGGACGAAGGAGTTCTCGCGGGGTGTGGAGAACTCGGTTCGGTCGGGGGCGGAGGCGCCTCATCTGCGGCGGGTGGCTCGTCTGGTGGCGCGGAAGGCGAAGGTTCGTGAGCGGCGGTTGCGGCGGCAGATGGAGTCGGTGCGGTGGATCGCGAAACCGCGTACGCGGCCGCCGTTGACGTTGGCTTTTCCGCAGGATGCCGGTGATCCGGGTGAGGTGGTTCTGCGGGCTGAGGGTCTGGTCGTGACGGCGGGGGATCGGGTGTTGTTGGACGGTGTCGATCTGTCGGTTCGCCGGGGGGACCGGGTTTTGATCACGGGGCGGAACGGTGCGGGGAAGACGACGTTGCTGAACGCGCTGGGTGAGGGGATCGAGGCGGCGGTGTTGCCGCAGACCTCGGATGGGCTGCGCACGGATCAGACGGTGATGGGGTTCTTCCGGGAGCGGGTTCCGGTGTATCTGGATGATGCCGAGGCGTTGTTGTTGGGGCATCAGTTCGGGGCTGATCAGTGGGATGCGCGGTTGCGGAGTTTGTCGGCCGGTGAGTTGCGGCGGTTGCTGTTGGCGGTGTTGGTGAACAGTCCGGCGCGGGTGTTGTTGCTGGACGAGCCGACGAACTTTTTGGACTTCGACGCGCTGGATGTGGTGGAGGAGGCGTTGCGGCGGTACCGGGGGACTTTGGTGGTGGTGACGCATGACCGGTATTTCGCGGATGCGGTGGGGTTCGGGCGGCGCTGGCATGTCGCGGCGGGCCGGGTGGTCGAGAGCTGACCCGATCGCAGCGGGGCGTGACAGTTGCCCCTATGCTGTGCCGCGGCGTCAAAGCGGATCAAGGGTGGGCATAGGTCTTGAACATCATCGAAGCGGTGTTACTAGGGGCGGTTGAGGGTTTCACCGAGTTCCTGCCCGTGTCGAGTACCGGCCATCTGACGATCCTGGAGAAGTTGCTCGGTTATCAGCTGGATGATCCGGACATCACCGCGTTCACGGTGATCATTCAGTCGGGTGCGGTGCTGGCGACGATCCTGTATCTGCGTAAGGACATCGCGCGGATCGTTCCGGCGTTCCTGGGTGGTCTGTTCAGCAAGGCGAAGCGTGACAATCAGGATTACCGGTTCGGGTGGGCGGTGATTCTGGGTGCGATTCCGATCGTGATCGCGGCGTTGTTGTTCAAGGATCAGGTGGAGACGACGCTGCGGAGCCTGTGGTTCGTGGCGGGTGCGTTGATCCTGTGGAGCGGGGTGATGGCGTTCGCTGATCACGCGGCCACGCAGGTGCGTCATGAGGACGATGTGACGTGGAAGGATTCGCTGATCATCGGTGTGGTGCAGTGTCTGGCGCTGATTCCGGGTGTGTCGCGGTCGGGGGCGACGATGTCGGCGGGTCTGTTGCGGGATTTCGATCGGGTGACGGTGACGAAGTTGTCGTTCTTCCTGTCGATTCCGGCTCTGCTGGGTGCGTCGTTGTTGCAGGGCTATGAGGAGGCCGGCAACATCGCGAATGGTGTGGGCTGGGTGAATACGCTGGTGGCGACCGCGGTGAGTTTCGTGGTGGCGTATTTCTCGGTGAACTGGTTGTTGAAGTTCATTTCGCGGCATTCGTACAGCATTTTCATTTTCTATCGGGTGGTGCTGGGTCTGCTGCTGATGGTGCTGCTGGTCACGGGCACGATCGAGGCGCAGTGACGTCGGCGGGGTTGCGGGCGCTGGCGCATGTGCGGGGGTTGTTCCCGGAGGCGTCGCCGGTGCCGGCGGCCCCGATCACGGTCAGTTTCCACCCGGATCGGCTGCTGGCCGGCGGCGCGACGGTGGCGGAGTGTTTGGCGGCCGAGGGTGTGTATCGCAGTCAGTTCGAGACGGGTATCTCCAACGGTGGGTTGACGGCGTATCCGGGTGGTGACCGGGAGCGGTGGGAGCATCGCATGTTCGGCGGCGCGTACACGGGTACGGCCGGGCGGCCGATTTATGGCGGGCTGAATCTGGCGGGTTATCCGGATGGGGCGTCGCCGAGGTTCGGCAGCTGTCATCTGGTGTTGGCGGAGGAGGTGTCGTCGCGCGCGACGTTCAGTCACGGTGACAGTGCCTCGGAGCCGGCGGTGGTGGGTACGGCGACGACGTTCCGTGGGGTGTGGGAGTCGTTGTTGTCGGAGGTGGCGCGGACGGGCCAGGCGTTGAATGTGCCGGCGTCGTCTCCGGCGGAGTGGGTGCGGGCGTTGGGGGTGCCGCGTACGGCGGCGGGCCGGGCGATGAACGACTACGTCGAGGCGCAGATCCATGGGGGTGTGACGGTCGCCGCGGACGTCACGGCCGTTGTGGTCGACCCTTCGTTCCGGGGTACGCCGGTTCAGGCGCAGCTGGGCGCGTTGGGTCCGCCGCTGCGCTGGTCGCCGGGTTTCCGTCTGGCGGCGGCCGATTTCCCGGCCGGTTTGCGGGGTTCTGAGGTGCCGGCGCTGGCGGCGGCCGTGGCCGCGTATTTCGGCCGGGACGTGCTCGACGCGGAGGTGGTGGGCCGTGCTGCCCGCGAGCCGTCGGTGTGGTCGTCGTTCGGTGACCGCGCCGAGGTGTTGCAGTTGCTGAAGTATGTGTGGCACATCCTGGTCCTGCGCGGCGAGCCGGCGGTTTAGGTGCGCGAGATCGTGGCCGGGGCGCTGGTGCGGGCGGGGCGGGTCCTGCTCGTGCACCGCAGTCCGAGCCGTCACGCCTACCCGGATGTGTGGGATCTGGCCGGCGGGCACGTCGAGCCGGGTGAGGCGGAGCTGGCCGCCCTGGCCCGGGAGATGCGTGAGGAGTTGGGTGTCCGGATAGCGGCGGCCTCGGCCGTGCGTCTGTGCCGGTTGGAGGCGGACGGCGGGTGGGGCGCCATCCGGCTCAGCGCGTGGATGGTCGGTGAGTGGTCGGGGACGCCGGCGAACGCCGCCCCCGAGGAGCATGACGAGATCGGCTGGTTCCGGCCGGAGGAGCTGCCGCCCCTCGCGCACGACCTCGTCCGCCAGGCGTTGCTCCAGGCAATGCGGGACGCTCCAGCCTGAACGGAACCCGACTTCGGGAACCCGATTGGCCCGTCCCGCCGGTCCCGCCGGTCCCGCTTGGGGCTCCTCCTTGAGCGGCACGGGAACACACCGGTCGGCTTGGCTCGCCGTATCGCGAACTATCCTGTCGCGGCCTTCTTCGCCGACGTGGGACGGGGGGAGCCGTCAGACGCGGGCTGCTCCTAGGACCCAGTCGGAGGTCTGGGCTATGAAGTCCTGGGGGAAGCCGGCCTCGAAAGCGGTGGGCGCCTCCAGGCGTGTCAGCTCCTCGGGGGTCAGCTGCAGGCGTACGGCACCCAGGTTGTCCTGTAGTTGGTCTGCTCGGCGGGCGCCGATGATGGGGAAGATGTCGCGGTGGCGGGCTCGGGTCCAGGCGATGGCGATCTGGGCCGCTGGGACGCCGCGGGCGGCCGCTACCTCGCTGACTGTGCGGGCCACCGTGTGGGCGCGGTCGCCGAGACCGTCGGGGTCGAAGCGGGACTGCTCCGGGCGTACGCCCGTGCTGTATTTGCCGGTCAGTACGCCGCCCGCCAGGGGGCTCCATGCGGTCACGCCCAGGTTCAGGGCGGCGGCCATCGGCAGCAGTTCGCGTTCCACGTCACGTTGCAGCAGGCTGTAGGGGACCTGCAAGCCCACGAACGGGCTCCAGCCGCGCCACTCGGCCAGGGTGTTCGCGCGGGCCACCACCCAGGCGGGGGCGTCGGAGATGCCCACGTACAGGATCTTCCCGGCCCGTACCGCGTCGTCCAGGGCGCGCATCGTCTCCTCGATCGGGGTGGCCTGGTCCCACATGTGCACCCAGTACAGGTCGAGGTAGTCGGTGCCGAGGCGGCGCAGGCTGGTCTCGAGCGAGGCTCGCAGGTTTTTGCGGGCGTTGCCGGCGGCGTTCGGGTCGCGCCGGTCGCGCGACACCGTGTATTTGCTTCCTAGCACGAACTGTTCGCGGCGCCCGGTCAGGAGTTTGCCGAGGATCTCCTCGCTGGCTCCGTCGCGGTAGTTGACTGCCGTGTCGATCGTGTTGCCGCCCGCTTCGGCGTACGCGTCGAGGACGCGGGCGCATTCGTCGTACGGTTCCTGGAAGGTCATCGTGCCCAGGATCAGCTCCGAGACGCGCAGCCCGCTCGCGCCCAAGGTCCGGTAATTCATGCGCGCGAATCTACGCCGGGGCGCGGGTGGCGTACGACACCGCACGCGTTGTTGATGTTTCAACATTCGGCGGCGATGCTTGAGCGCATGACGGTCCGTACCAGCGTCGTGGTTCCGCTGCGCTTCCCCGACGGCTACACCACCACGGCCGACGTGTTCACCTTCACCGGGCTGGCCGACGGCCGTGAACACCTCGCCCTCGGCCTCGGCCCGTGGCGCGACACCGAGGTCCCCCTCGTCCGCCCGCACAGCGAATGCCTGACCGGTGACGTGTTCGGCAGCCGCCGCTGCGACTGCGGCCCCCAACTGCGGGAGGCCGCCGAGCGGATCACCACCGCCGGCGGGTTCCTGCTCTACCTGCGCCAGGAAGGCCGCGGGATCGGCCTGTACGCGAAACTGGACGCCTACGCGCTGCAGGACACCGGCCTGGACACGTACGAGGCGAACCTGGCCCTGGGCCACGGCGAGGACGAACGCGACTACACGGCCGCCGCGCAGATGCTGCACACCCTCGGCGCCGACACGATCCGGCTGCTGAGCAATAACCCCGACAAGGCCACCCAGCTCGGCCGGCTCGGCATCACCATCGCCGAGCAGATCCCCACCGGCGTGCACCTGTCCGACGCCAACGCCCGCTACCTGGCCACCAAACGCGACCACACCGCGCACACCCTGAACCTGCCGAGCCAGCGCACCGCGTGAGGACCGCCGTGGACACCCTGATACCCGCCGCCCACCCGTTCCGCCGTCACCTCGACCGGGTCGCCACCCTCGGCGCGCACCGGCGGTGGACCCCGGCCGACGGCCCGCTGCCGTCGCTGTACCTGAGCCACGGGGCCCCGCCCACCTTCGAGGACGAAGCCTGGATGCGGCAGCTGCACGACTGGGCCCGCGACCTGCCCCGCCCCACCGCGGTCCTGATCGTCAGCGCCCACTGGGAGTCCGCGCCGCTGGCCATCTCCAGTTCCCGGGCCAACACCGATCTGGTGTACGACTTCGGCGGCTTCAGCCCCGTCTACTACCGCATGCGCTACGACACCCCGGACGCCGGTGACCTGGCGCGGCAGGTGACCGCCCTGATGCCGCGGGCCGTGCACGAGCACGGCGGGCGCGGCCTCGACCACGGCGCCTGGGTGCCCCTGAAAATCATGTACCCGGAAGCGGACGTCCCGGTCCTGCAACTGAGCATCCCCACCCACGACGCCGGGACCCTGATGTCCCTCGGCGAGCGCCTGCGCCCGCTGCGCGAGCAGGGCGTGCTGGTCGTCGGGTCCGGCTTCATGACACACGGTCTGCAGTTCATGACCCGGGCCATGCTGGCCGGGCACGTACCCGGCTGGTCGTCCGACTTCGACCACTGGGCGGCCGACGCCCTCGCCCGCGGCGACGTCGACGAACTGGCCGCCTTCCGCGACCGCGCCCCCGGCATGCCGTACGCGCACCCCACCGTCGAACACTTCACCCCGCTGTTCGTCACCCTCGGCGCCGCCACCGACCCCACCGGGCCCATCCGCACGGCGATCGACGGCTACTCGATGGGCTTCGCCAAGCGCTCCTTCCAAACCACATGAGCACCCCGCGCTGGCTCGACGACGACGAGATGGGCGCCTGGCTCGACATCGCCCAGATCCTCATGCTCATGCCGGCCGCGCTCGACCGGCAGCTACGCGAGGACACCGGCATCCCGCACGCCTACTACCAGATCCTGGCCACCCTCAGCGCCGCACCGGACCGGTGCATGCGCATGACCGACCTGGCCAAAGCCGTCGGCACCACCCTGAGCCGGCTGTCGCACGCGGTCACCAGCCTCGAACAGCGCGGCTGGCTGCAACGCCGCGCCTGCCCCACCGACAAACGCGGCCAGATGGCCCACCTCACCGACGCCGGCCTGGCCACCCTCGAAGCCGCCGCCCCCGGCCACGTCGCCGAGGTCCGCCGCCTCATCTTCGACCATCTCACCGCCGACGACATCGCCCAGCTGCGCGCCGTCACCGCCAAACTGCTGCCCGCCCTGCACCAGTAAGGTGCCCGCGTGCCTTCCCACCCGCACGACGCCTACGGGCCGGCCACCTTCCTGCCCGACCTCCCGGCGTCCCTGCGCGCCCCGGACGAGCAGCGCCGCACCGCCGCCATGGAGCAGTTCCGAGCCCGGGCCCTGCACCAGGACTCCCTCTACCCGGCCGCCGTCGCCGCCGTGCCGCACCTGATCGACCTGCTCGCCGACGACACCGCGCCCGACCGCACCCTCGGACACGAACTGCTGACCGAGATCCTGCCCGAGGAAAAGTCCGAACCGATACACCGGCAGGCACACCAGGCCGTACGGGCCGGAGTGCCCACCTACCTGCGCCTGCTCGACGACCCCGACCGTAACGCCCGCGGATTGAGCGCCCACCTGCTCAGCTTCTTCCCCGAAGCGGCGCCGCAGGTCACCCCGGCCCTCACCGCCCGGCTCGCCGCCGAAACGGACCGGGTGGTCGCCTCGTTCCTCTGCCTGACCGCGGGAACCATCGGCGGCCCGCACGACACCGGCCTGGCCGCCGCGGTGGCCCGCTGGCGCGACCAGCCGCACCGGATCAACCGCTGGACGGTCCTGATGGGCCTGGTCCGCCTCGTCGAGACCCCGGACCCGGACATGCTCGAGCAACTGTGCGACTGCCTGTTCCACGGCCCCGGCAACGTCTACGGATGGACCTTGCACCACGAAAGCCCGGTCCTGGGCGCCGCGCTCGCCCTCGGCGACCTACCGGCCGCCTCCGTGCCCGGCCTGGCCGCCATGCTGACCGACCGGCTGGCCGCCGGCTGCGACGACGGCAACCGCTTCTATTACGCCGTACGCCTGCTGCTCGGCCTCACGTTCCCGGACGGCCCGTCACCACAGCGGCAGGCCGCCACCCAGGCGATCCTGAGCAGCGAACTCGCCGGCCATCCGGCGATCACCCGCCTGCTCCAGGAACACGACCTCCCACAGAGGCCACAATGTTGATCATGAAGCGGAGCGATGCTGACGACCGCGCCGGCCTGGTCAAAGTGTTCTTTCACATACGGGTGGAAGATGGCTGGCCACCCGTCGGCACCGAATCCATGTGGGCGGGGCCGGTATCCGACGACGTTGTCGAGCTCGACAACGTTCCGTTCTTCGCCCGCGGGGTTTCGTGCGGTGACCACGTCAGGGTCGTCCGCGACGACGACGGCACGCTGACCGCCGTCGAGGTTGTCGAGTGGTCCCAACGGTGCACCGTGCGGGTGGTGCCATTCCGCGCCGGCCCACTACAGGGCGATCGCCAAAGAGTGCTCGACGAGTTCGCCGGCGTCGGCGTAACCGGCGAAGGCATCGAGCAGTACAACATCGTCGCGCTCGATGTCCCACCGACCGTCGACCTGTCCGCCGTCAAGCGGCTGCTCCGCGACGGCGCCGAACTTGGCTGGTGGGACTACGAAGAGAGCAACATCGGCGACGCCTGGGCCGACGCCGTCTGAACCAGAACGGGGGCGGGAGTGGCTCACCGGATACCGTGCGCGCTATGGCGGTTTCGGAGTATGTGAGCAAGCTGCGGGCGCACGTGGGGCATGAGCTGCTGTTGCTTCCCGGTGCCAGCGGTGTCGTGCGGGACGAGCAGGGGCGGGTTCTGCTGTTGCGGCGCTCCGACAACGGGCAGTGGGCGCTGCCGGCCGGGATGGTCGAGCCGGGGGAGCAGCCGGCTGAGGCGGTGCTGCGGGAGATCTACGAGGAGACGGGTGTGCGGGCCGTGGTCGAGCGGCTGGCCGGTGTGGCCGTGCACGAGACCGTGTATCCGAACGGGGACCACTGCTCGTATCTGAGCGTGTGGTTCCGGTGCCGGGCCGCCGGCGGGCGGGCCCGGCCCGACGGGGACGAGTCGCTTGAGGTCGGCTGGTTCGAGGTGGGTCAGTTGCCGCCGGTCAGTGATCTGACGACGCTGCGGATCGAGACCACCACGGCGCCGGACGGGCCGCCCTGGTTCGCCCCGCCCGGCGCCTGACGGGTCACAGGCCCAGGGCCGCCCGTACCAGGCTCAGCGCGGTCTGCGGGTCGACGCCCAGGGCGCGGGTCTTCTCGGCGTACAGCGAAGCGGCTTTTTGCGCCTGAACCGACGTGCCGGCGGCGCGGGACGTGATCACGGTGCCGGCCCGGCCGCGGGTTTCGACGAGACCGGCCGTCTCCAGCTCGCGGTAGGCGCGGGCCACCGTGTTCGCGGCCAGGCCGAGCTCGGTGGCCAGGGCGCGTACCGGCGGCAGTTTCTCACCGGCGGTCAGGGTGCCGGCAGCGGCGAGTTCGGCGATGCGCAGCCGGACCTGCTCGTACGGCGGGACGGGGGAGCCGGGGTCGACGGTGATGTCCATCAGATCAGTTTCGGGGGTGTGTTGCCGGCTTCGGCGATGGCCCGGCGCATCGGGACCAGGGCGAGCAGGATTCCCCCGACGAGGAAGAACACGACCAGGGAGACGATGCCGACGCGGTAGCTGTTGGTCAGCTGGAAGATCAGGCCGAACGCGAGCGGGCCGAGCCAGCTGGTGCCCTTGTCGCTGATCTCGTAGAAGCCGTAGTACTCGCCTTCCTTACCGGCCGGGATCAGCTGGGAGAACAGGCTGCGGGACAGGGCCTGGCTGCCGCCGAGGACCAGGCCGATACCGGCGCCCAGCAGCATGAACGGCAGTGGCTGGCCGGCCGGCAGCCAGTACGCGGCGATGATCACGGCGAGCCACAGGGCCAGGCTGAACAGCACGGTGCGTTTCGCGCCGATGCGGGCGGCGAGGGCGCCGAGCAGCAGCGCGCCGCCGAAGGCCAGGAACTGCACGATCAGGATCGTGATGATCAGGGTGGACTGTTCGAGGTCGAGTTCCTCGGTGCCGTACTGGCTGGCCAAGGTGATCACGGTCTGGATGCCGTCGTTGTAGATCAGGTAGGAGAGCAGGAAGAACAGGGTCAGTGGGTACGCGCGGATCCCGCGGATCGTACGGCCCAGTTGCCGGAACCCGTCGGTGAGCACGTTGCCGTTGCCGGCGAGGGCGGCCCGGCCGGGGTGCTCTTTGAGCCACAGCAGCGGTACGACGGTGAACAGCGCCCACCACAGGCCGGCCGACACGATGCACCAGCGGGCGATGTCCAGGGTCCGCTGGTCGTCGCCGTCGACCGACAGGACGGTGACGGCGACCAGGTTGAACGCGAGCAGCAGCCCGCCGCCCAGGTAGCCGATGGCCCAGCCGCGGCTGGACAGCTTGTCACGATCGTCGGGGCCGGCCAGTTGCGGCAGGAACGAGTTGTAGACGACGATCGCCGCGCCGAACGAGATGTTGGCGATCAGGAACAGGAACCCGCCGAGCAGGTAGCGGTCGCCGGTCACGAACGCCATGGCGATGGTCGCCCCGGACCCGGTGAACGCGGCCGCGGCCAGCAGCGGTTTCTTGCGGGGCGCCCGGTCGGCGACGGCGCCCGTCACCGGCAGCACGAACACGGTCAGCAGGACCGACAGGGACACCACGTACGGGTAGAAGGACCCGGCCGCGACCTTGACGCCGAACGGGTGCACCCAGCCCAGGCAGTTGGTCGCGCCGACCTCGCAGCCGGCGGCGGTCTTGGTCACCGTCGTCAAAAACGGTCCCAGGAACACGGTGATGACGGTGGTCTGAAACGCCGAGTTGGCCCAGTCGTACATGTACCAGCCGCGGCGCTCCCGCCGGCCGGCTCCGTTGCCACCGCGATCCACCTGCGAAGACTCAGCGACATCCATGCGGGTTGGCTCCCTTGCGTACCGGTAAGTACCGGGCGTTTCCAGCCCGCACGCGCAGGAGACTAGCGGACCGTCTCCGCGCGGCCAACGGCCCGGGCGCGCCGCCGCCCTGGGCACCGGGCCAAGGGCCGTCGTCGATGGCGGCCCCTCAGTTGTCCGGCGCCCACCAGCGGGCCAGGGTGGAGGTGGCCGGGTCCTCCGAGTCGGCCAGGGCCGCCCACGGGTCCACCCCGGGCGGCAGCTGCTCACCGGCGTAGTCGGCGAGTTCTTGCGGCTGTACGGGGTCGACGGGTGTGTCCGGCGCGCCGGCCGGCACCACGCCGAGGCTGCCGGTGTCGATCCACGGGAAGCCGTCCACCGGCTCCGGCAGTTCACCCACGTCCACCTGGGGCGGGAACACGTCGACCGGGTCCTCGGCGGGCAGCTCGGCCACCTCGTGCACCGGCTCGTCGACGGTGTCCACGTGCTCGAGGTGGCCGTCGAAGACCGGCGGCTCGTACGGGTCGTGCTCGTCGTACGAGAAGAGGTGATCGTCGTACGGCAGCGGCTCGGCGTGCTCCGGCAGCTGATGGTCGTCGAAGACCGGGAGGTCGTCTTCGTGGTCGCCGAAGTCGTGGTGATCCGTCATCGGTTCTCCTCGTCGTGTGGGACGGGCGTCAAGGCCCGGGCCCGTGCGAGTACGGCGTCGGCGGCGCGCAGTCGCGCCCGGACGGTGTCGAGCTCCTGCTGGGCGGCGGCGCGCCGCTTGGCGCGCCCGGCCGCGTCCTCGGCGGCCGCCGCGTCGATCTCGGCGATGTGCGCGTCCAGGTCGCGCAGCCTCTTCTCCACGGCGTCGTCGACGGCCACCGACAGCGCGTACTGCAGGTCGGTGAACCGGTTGGCGATCTCGTCGGCGAGCGCGGCCCGGGCCTCGCCGAGCACGTCACGCAGCCAGATCCGCGCCTGCTGCCGGTCCTGCTGCACCCGCCGCCGGTACAGCACGTAACCACCGGCGGCCAGGCCCAGCCCGATCCCGGCGACCGGCACGAGCAGCCCCCCGGCGGCGAACACCGACACGCCGAGGATGGCGCCGCGGCCGGCCATGAACGCGATCCCGCCGGCCGACAACGCGATGAGCAGATTGTCGGCCGAGCCGTCGCGCGGCGGGGCCGCGTCCATCGCGTGCCGCAGCGACGCGTTGAGCTGCCCCAGCATGGCGCCGCGTTCGGCCTCGTCGAACACCGACGCCAGCACCCGGTCACCGACCTGCGCGAACGTCTCCTCCAGCCGCTGCGACAGTTGCACCGCGACGGCCTGAAGTTCCGCGTCGAGCGCCTGCGGCAGCTGGGCCAGCACCTCCCCGCGGCCGGAGTCGATGCGGGTGGAGAACTCCTGCTGCACCGCCGCGATCCGGGTGCGCAGATGCCCGACGGTCTCCACCCGCGCCCGCTGCGTCTCGGTGGACAGCAGCAGCGTCCACTGCCGCGACTCGGTACGTTTCCGGGCGGCCAGCGCCGCCCGTTCCGCGCGGACCTGCGCCAGGCGCACCGGGTCGGCGTCGGCGGCCCGCACCCGGTCGTCGGCGGCCTCCCGCAGCCGCAGCAGGTCGGCCCGGGAGGCGCGCAGCACGTTGGCCAGTTGCAGCTGATGCCCGCGCCCGGCCAGCTCGACCAGGGCGTGCTGCAGCTCGGCGATCCGCGACGCCTCCACCAGCGCGGCCTGCTCGGCCGGGCCGGACTGCACGGCCAGCTCGGCCAGCAGCGACGACACCGGGAACCAGGGCGCCCCGGCGAAACGCGGCGCGTGCGCGCGCAGCAGCTCCTGGTTGTCCTCGGCGATGCGCCGCCACCCCGGAAAAGCGTCGATCTTGGTGAGGGCGAAGACCACCGCGTCGACCCGCTCGCTGGCCGCCACCAGGAAATCCAGCTCCGGCTGCGACAGCGGCGCCGACGCGTCGGCCACGAACATCAGCGCGGTGGCCCGCTCCACAGCGGCCAGCGCGACAGTGGCGTGCGCCGGGTCGAGACCACCGACCCCGGGCGTGTCGAGCAGGCTGACGTAGCGCAGCAGCGGCGCCGGATGCGCCACCTCGATCCGCCGGGCCCGCCGCTGCCCGGTGGCCCACTCGGCCAGGTCGTCGACGGCGACCGGCTCGCCCGCGCCGGGCGGCCAGGCCCGCACCGCGTACTCGCCGGGCACGAACTGCAGATACGTGGCGGTCGCCACCGCCGCGTCCACCGGCGACAGGCCGGGCACGCCGAGCAGCGCGTTGATCAGGGAACTCTTGCCGCGTTTGGTCTCACCGACGATCACCACCTGCGGCCGGGTCACCCGCACCCGCAGCAGCTGCGCCAGTTCGGCGCCGGCGTCGGGATCCTGGCTTTTGACGTACGCGAGAGTGTCGCGCACACACGCGTCGAGAACGCTCGCGAGATCACCGCCGGGCCGGCTCACGAGCGCACCCGCTGGGCCAGCAGGTGGAAACCGCGGTGCGCGACCTGGGCGACGCGGGACTGGGCCGGGCCGGCGCCGGCGACCGCGTACACCCGCCACCGGTTGGCGGCGGCGACCGCCGCCGCGGCCAGCTCGTCCGGGCCCGCCTCGGGCAGCCGCAGAATCCAGCGGGGGTCCTCCGAGGTGGCCAACCGGGTCAACTCCTGCTCCCATTCGACGGGCAGCGCCACCGCGCCGGTGGCGACACGCTGGGCGGCGTCGAGCAGCCGCAGCCGGTGGTACGCCGGATCGCGCAGCAGCCCCTCGACGGCGTCGCGCAGCGTCTCCCGGTCGCGGGGGTCACGGCTGTGCCCGGCCAGCCGCTCGAGCCGGCCCAGCGCCCACCCGGCCTTGATCGCGTCGGACCGCCACCGGAACGTCTGCTCCACGGTGTGCCGCAGCCGCGGGAACCCCGACACGGTGACCAGCCGCCGCACCAGCTCACCGGTCGGCAAGCCGGGTTCGGCGGCCAGCTGGGCCAGGGCGAACCCGATCCCGTACAGATCCAGCAGGCTCAGCAGCCGCTCCCGCTGATCGGCCGGAACCGGCGCCGGCCGCGTACGGAAAAGATCGGCCGAAGCCAGCAGCAAGCGCGACTCGCCCGCCGGCAGCGTGCTCAGACGCCGCAAGGCGTCACGGTCGGCGCCGGTGAGCCGGCCCGCCTCACCGGTCTCGGCCAGCAACCCGACCACCGGAACCACATCGGAGACGGTACGGGCCAGCAGCCGCGCCTGGCTCTCGGCGAGCGGCTCGGCCACCGGCCACGGGTCACCGGCCCCGCCGACCAGCGTGTCGGCCTTGCCGAACACGCCCAGCGCGTTGATCGGGCTCGACGCGAGCCGCGCCGACGCGTCCCGGAACGCCTCCAGCGCCCGCACGTCGTCGGCCCGCACGGCCTGGGTGAACACGTAGACCACGGCCTCGGCGGCGGCCACCTCGGACGCGGAGTCGGCGTCGATGTCCGCGTCGAACGGGGCCGTGCCGACCGCCTCGGCGGCCCGGTCACTGACCACGGTGTCGGTCGAGGCCAGCCCCGGCGTGTCCACCACGGTCAGGTCACGCA
The DNA here is from genome assembly GCF_040650035.1 of Actinoplanes sp. NPDC048796. Lineage (NCBI taxonomy): Bacteria > Bacillati > Actinomycetota > Actinomycetes > Micromonosporales > Micromonosporaceae > Actinoplanes > Actinoplanes sp. NPDC048796. The sequence goes on from NZ_JBEZGO010000004.1 coordinate 382,188, forward strand.
GCTTCTCACTGGTCAAGGTCACATCGACGTACGCGACCCGGGCCAGCGGCACCCCGAGCCGCTGCGGGATCATGCCGTCGTCGTCCAGCGGCAGGCTGCGCCGCTGCCCGTCGCGGCACACCACGTCGACCCGGTCGGCCGTCCCGTACCGGAACCGGGTCACCACCCGGGTGCACTCGCCGACCGCCGTCGGAGCGACCCGGCGCCCGATCAGCGCGTTGACGAGTGTCGACTTTCCGGCTTTCAGACGGCCGGCGATGGCCACCCGCAACGGCTCACCGAGACGATCGTGGATCTGTCTGAGCTGGTAACCGGCCTCCGGGCCGACACGACCACCCAGTTGATCACACAGCGTCGCTAGGCTGACGCTCAACGGGCCGCTCACCGCGACTCGTCAGCCGGGCACACTGTCGGTGAGAATGTGCAGACCACGGCCGTCCTCTCCATCTCGTGCGGGGGCGGGCTCCCGCCGCGGGCACCAGCCTACGGAAGGCGGGAGGACACGGGATCCCGTGTTCGTGCCAGGCACACGCCGACCAAGGGGAGGGGATCAGGTGGCGGAAGCGCTGCACCCGGCCGCCGCCATGCTGCAACGCCCCGGTCTCGTCGTGCTGACCGGCCCGCCCGGCTGCGGCCGCACCACCCTGCTGCGCCGGCTCAGCGCGACGGTCAGCGGCCCGGTCCACGCCGGCGGCGGGCTGGCCATGCTGCAGACGGTGCCCGCGCTGGCCCTGTCCAGGGCGGTCAAGGCCAAGCTTCCCGCGTACGACGTCCACCTGCTCGCCGAGGCGGTCCGCTCCCGCGTCCGCGGCGGCCTGCTGGTCATCGACGACCTGCACTACACCGACCCGGCCACCCTGGCCGCGCTGCCGCTGCTGGCGGCCCACTGCCGGGTCCTGACCGCCGTGCGCACCCCGCACCGGCTGCCCCCGGCCACCGAGGCCGCGCTGCGCGCCGCGGCCACCGCCTGGATCCCGGTGCCGCCCCTGACCCCGGCCGAGGCCGCCGACCTGGCCCGGCGCACCACCCCCCACCTCGACCAGGCCACCCTGACCGCCGTCGTCGACCGGGCCGGCGGCAACCCCCTGGCCGTGACCGCCCTGGCCCGCAACGCGGCCGCCGGCGCCCGCTCCGCCGCCGGCGGCGCTACCTCTCCTTCCGGCGCGGCCGGGTCCTGGCCGGCCGACCCCGACAGCTTCCGCCCGGCCGGCCCCGGCGACTTCCGCCCGGCCGGCGGCGCCGGCTCCCGACCGGCGTCCAGTGCCGGCTCCCGGCCGGCGTCCGGTGGCGGCGACATCGACCAGGTGGCGTATGCGATCGCGACCGCCCTGGCCGACCTGCCCCGACCCGCCCGCACGGCCCTGGCCGCGCTGGGCCTGCTCGGCCGCCCCGCCCCCGCCGCCCTGCTCGGCCCCGGCGCCACCGACCTGCAGGCCGCCGGCCTGATCACCGCCGCCCCGGACGGCACCCTGCTACCGGTCTCGACCTACGTGGCCGAAACCGCCGCCGGCCTGCTCGACGCCGCCGCCCGCACCGACCTGCACACCCGCCTGGCCGAACTGACCCCACCGGCCGAGGCCGCCCGCCACCTGGCCGCCGCCGGCGACCCGCGAGGCGCCCACCGCCAGGCCCTGCTGGCCGCCGACCACACCACCGGCGGCGACCGGGCCGCCCTGCTGCTGTTCGCCTGCGAACTCGACACCCCCATCGACCCCCGCGTCCGCCTGGCCGCCGCCGACGCCCTGCTGTCCGTGGGCCGCCCCGCCGCCGCCGCCCGCGTCCTGACCTTCGACGACCAGCTCGCCTACGCCACTGGCCACCGAGCCTCCGACGCCGCCGGCCAGTTCGACAGCGTCGGAACGGACCCGTTCAGCGCCGAACTCGGCTTCCCCCACCCGCCGGGCGAGCGTTCCGGCACCGACCTGGACTTCACCGACTCACCCGCCGGCCGGCCGGGACCGAACCCGCCGCAGCCGGCCGGCGAGCCGGATTCATCCCCGGGGCTGGATTCCCGGTCCCGCGCGGCGTCGGGGGCCGCCCGATCCGTGGACGTCGACGCGCTGCGCTCACTGCGGCTGGAAGCCGACGTGCTGCGAGGCGAAGCCCTCCTGCAAGCCGGGAACCCGGAAGCCGCCCGGGCCGCTGTGCGGGCCGTGCCCGACGCCGCGTCGCCTCTCGTGATGGCCGGGCGCGACCGGGTGCTGCTGCTGGCCGAACTGGCCACCGACCCGGCCGCGGCCCGCGACCTCGCCGACAAGATCGCCGCCCGGCATCCGCGGCCGTCCGCCGGGGTGGCGGCCGCCCTCGCCGCGGTACAGGCCCACTTCCGTACCCCCGGCTGGGACACGGCGCTGGCCGCGGCCGCCACCGCCGGGGGAGACCCGCTGATCACCCGCTGGTCGGCGTGGCTGCTCGTCGAGGAACTGGCCGCCGACGGCCGCCTGACCGAATCGGCGTCGGTGGCCCTGCGCGCGGCCCGTGACAGCGCCGCCGACCTCGCGTACGGCTGGCAGACCCGCTTCGCCGCGGCCGCCGACTGGGCCCTGGCCCTGCACGGCTCGACCACAGACGTGGCCCCCACCAACACTCCCGCCGATCCCACGACGGCCCCCGGTTCCGGGCTCGCCGAACCTCCTGGGCCGACCAACCCTCCCGCCGACCCGGCCAAGGCGGGCTCCGCCCCTGCGCACGCGGTCCCCCCGGAGCCAATTCCCGCCGACCCGGCTTCGGCCCCCGCCACGACAATTCGCCCCTACTCGCCCGCGGCCGCGCCGGGCCCTGCCACCACAACTCCCGCCTTCTCGGCCACCGCCGGGCCGGCCCTCGCGCCGACGCCCCCGGCCCGCGGTGTCGGCGGTCAAGACGGCAGCCGCGCTGCAGACGTCGTGCCGCCTCATGAACGAGTTACCGCTACCGCTGACCCGGGCGGTGCCCAGGCTGCCGGTCGCCACCGCGGCGAGTCGGCCACCACCAGCGGTTCCCCGGCGCCGACCGACCATCCGCGGGGTTTGGGTCACATGCGGCCGGGTGGCATCTACGGCGCGGCCACCGCGCCTGCGTCGACTCATCCCGGGGACGTCGTCGCCGAGCTGTGGGACGGCACGGACGGGGTGTTGCGCCGGGCCGCCAACCTCACCGACCGGGCGCTGCCCGATGAGGCTCGGGGCTACGCGACCGCGGCCACCGCGCTGATCGAGGCCGACACCGGGCTGCTCGCCGCCGCCCGGGCCCATCTCGACGGCGGGCCCGCGCATCCGGCTGTGTCGTGGGTGGCCCAGGAGACCGCGTGGCTCGACGGGCAACAGGACCGGGCCGTCGCCTCCGGCGGGGACGACGACGGTGGGCTGCTGGCCGGGCTGCGGGCGATCACGGCTCAGTGGGCCGCGCACGATCTGGGGTCGGAGGCGGCGCCGGTGATCGCGGGCGGGCTGCCGTCGGCCGCTCGGCGTACGCTGACCGCCTGGGCGACCGGGACCGGGTTCACGGCCGCGGCCGATGGGTGGCGGCCCATCGCGTTGCGGGAGCGGATCCGGTGTCTGCTGGCGGCGGGACTGACCGACACCGACCCGGCGCGGGCGGTCGAGGCTCTGCTGAGCGCGGAGCGGCTGGCCGACGCGGCCGGGTTGACCGTGCTGGCCGGGCGGGCCCGCCGGGGGCTGCGCCGGCACCGGGTGCACCGCGACACGCGGGGCAAGCGTTCCGGTGATCAGCTGACCCGCCGGGAGACCGATGTTCTGCGGCTGGTCGCGGCGGGGGAGCCGACCCGCCGGATCGCCGGGCAGCTGGGTATTTCCGCCGAGACTGTCGACACCCATATCCGCGCCGGTATGCGCAAGCTCGGCGCCCGAACCCGTACGGAAGCCGCCGCCCTCGCTTTTGCCCGTCCCGACACGTCTGACAAGGATGGCCGGTGACCAGACAGACCGACGCCCCTCGCCACGTCGTCGCCACCCCCGGCGACGCCGACACCGTGCTGCGCCGGCTCACCCGTGACGGCTGGGTGGCGCGCGACGGCTTCGCCCTCACCGACCCGGGCTGGGATGTGACCAGCACCCGCCTGGTCCTGCACGGCCGTATCGGTGACGCCGACACCCTGCAGCTGGCGTTGCTGGCCGCCGCCCGCGGCGCCGGCATTGTGGCCGTCTGCGACGCCGAGTCGCCGCTGGGCCGCGCCCTGGTCGACGACCTGTCCCGGCTGGGTCCCGTGCAGCACGGCGTCGCCGACCCGGTGCCCGCCGGCGGTGGTGGTTCCGTGACCGAGCTGGTTCCCGAGCAGCGGGCCCTGCTCGACCGGCTGGCCGCCGGTGACACCATCGCCGCGGCGGCCGCGGCCGAGTTCCTGTCGCTGCGCACCGCGAACCGCCGGATCGCCGAGGCCCGCGCCCTGTTCGGGGTGCGCACCACCCGCGAGGCCGTCCTGGCCTACCTGCGCCAGCGCGGCAGCGCCCCACCGCCACGCTGATGCGGGCGATCGTCTTCGACTTCTTCGGCACCCTGACCGATCCCGCCGCCGAGTCCGGCCGCCGGGCGTCGTTCGCCGCCACCGCCGCCGCGCTGGGTGTGCCCGCCGCCGCGTTCTGGGCGGCGATGTCCACCTCGTTCGCCGAACGCGCCACCGGCGTGCACGGCGACACCCGCGCGACCCTGCTCGCGATGGCCCGCCGCTGCGGCGCCGACCCCACCGACGATCAACTGCGGTCGGCCGTACGGGTTCAGCACGCCGGCGCCGCGTCGGCCCGCCGCCCCCGCCCGGGCGCCCTGGACCTGCTCGACGGCCTGCGCCGCGCCGGTTGGCGCCTGGCCGTGCTCAGCGACTGCGCCAGCGAACTCGTCGAAGCCTGGCCCACCACCCCGTTCGCCGCCCGCGTGGACGCCACCGTGTTCTCCTGGCAGGAGGGTCACCGCAAACCCGACCCGCGCCTGTACGCCACCGCGGCCGCCCGCCTGGGCGTACCCGCCGCATCGTGCTGGTTCGTCGGCGACGGCGGCAGCCGCGAACACCGGGGCGCCCACCTCGCCGGCATGCGCCCGGTCCTGGTCACCAACGCCGCCCACCCGCACGCCGCCGCCCTGCGCGACGACCCCGACACCTGGCGGCCGCCGTGGTCGGTCGACGACCTCACCGCCCTGCCGGCCGTGCTCACCCCCTCATGATCTTCGTCCGGCACGCCATGCCCACCCTGGACCCCGCCACGCCGCCGACCGCGTGGCCGCTGAGCGCCCAGGGCCGCACCGCCGCCCGCGCCCTGCGCCTGCCGGAGCGGGCCTACCTCGTCGCCAGCGACGAACCCAAAGCCGCCGAGACTTTGCGGTACGCCGTCCCCGGCGCCCCCGTGCACCAGGACCCCGGCTTCGGTGAGGTCCGCCGGCCACCCGCATGGCAGCCGGACCACCGGGCCCTCGCCCGCGCCTACGTCGCCGGCACCCACGTCCCCGACGGCTGGGAGCCGCCGGCCGCGGTGACCGCCCGCTTCAGCGCCGCCGTCGAACGCCACCTGACCCGAGCCGGGAACCGCACCCTGGTCGTGGCCACCCACGGCATGGCCCTGACCTGCTGGCTCAGCACCCACGCGCTGATCACCGGCGAGCCCGCCGAGTTCTGGGCCGCCCTGCGCTTCCCCGACCTCGTCGCGGCACCGCGGGCACAGGTCACCCGGGCGCTCGGGAAGCGATGATCACCCGGTTGCCGTCCGGGTCGGCGACCATGGCCATGCGCTCACCCCACGGCTGATCGGCCGGCTCCTGCACCACCTCGACCCCGCCGTCGCGGAGCCGGGCCAGACCGGCGTCGCACTCACGCGCGTACACCCACAAGGTGACCCGCTCGTTGGCCCGGGTGCCCGGCTCGTCCTGCCGGCCGATGCCCAGGTGTGAACCCCCGATTTTGACGCTGACGTAGGCCGGCTCGCCGTCGGCCGGGAACCGGTAGGTCACCTCGCCGCCCAGCAGATCACGGTAGAAGCGCAGGCTGCGGGCCAGATCGGGCGTCGTCAGAATGGGGAACAGCTCGTCGAACACGGGTGCCTCCTCGTCGTTGAGGTGATGCCCGCATCCTGCCCCGGGGGTACGACAATTTCCGGATGTCCCTGCCGCACGTGTACTGGATCGGCGGCGCCAGCGGCGCCGGCAAGAGCACCATCGCCCGTACCCTCGCCGCCCGGCACGGCCTGCGCCTCTACGACACCGACGCGGTGATGCGCGAGCACGCCGCCCGCAGCACCGAACCGCAGCTGAGCGCGTTCCTGGCGATGAGCATGGACGAACGCTGGGTCGACCGCAGCCCCCAGGTCATGCTGGACACCTTCCACTGGTACCGCGGCGAAGCCTTCGACCTGATCATCGAGGATCTGCGCCGCCTGCCCACCGAACCCGGGATCATCGCCGAGGGCTTCCGGTTGCTGCCCCACCTCGTACGGCCGCACCTGCCCTCCTCGACGCCAGCGGTGTGGCTCCTGCCGACCCCGGCGTTCCGCCGCGCCGCCTTCGACAGCCGCGGCTCGACCTGGCAGATCGCCGGGCGCACCAGCGACCCCGAACGGGCCCTGGCCAACCTGCTCGAACGCGACCGCCTGTTCACCGAACGGCTGCGCGACGAACTCACCCGCGAGGACCTGCCCGCGATCACCGTGGAACCCGGCCTGACCGAAGAGGAACTGACCGACCAGGTCAGCCACTGTTTGAAGATCCACAGAGTCCGGTAGGCGACAAAAACGGCTTGACCGCGGCGCTACGGTCATGGGTCGGGAGAGCGTTTACCGTCATGGGGGCTGGTGTGCGACGTGCCGACCGTGTGGCCACGCAGGAGTGGCCGCGCACCTCACGCATCGACGCCACCCACGTCCTCGAGCGCATCGCCGACATCACCGGCGTACGCCTCGAACTCGAAGGCGCCGCCCCCGGCGGGGAAGTCGGCGCCGCCTACGTGCGCTGGCCCGACGGGCGCCGCTCCGTCCTGACCGAGGGCCGATCCCGCACCGGCCCCCTGGTCGACAAGGCCCGCGCCGCCGGCGTACCCACCGCCCGCCAAGAGCTCGCCGCGCACGTCGACGGCGCCCGCGTCATCGTCCAGCAACGCCTGCCCGGCCACCCACCCCAGGTCGTCGACGCCGCCCTGGTCGGGCAGATGATCGCCGTCAACGACCGGCTCGCCGGGCTGCTCGCCACCGAACCGAACCCGAGACCCGCCGACCTGCACCTCACCGCCGACGGCCCCGGCTTCTGCCTGCACGAACCCCTGCGCCAGCACAGCGACCGCACCGCCCGCCTGCTCGACCGCGTCCACGCCATCGGCGAGACCCACCCGGCCATGCTCGGCGACGACCTCGTGCACCTCGACTTCCACCCCGGCAACGTCCTGGTCGTCGGCGGCCGCCTCACCGGCGTCATCGACTGGGACGGCGCCACCCGCGGCGACCGCCACTTCGACCTGGTCACCCTGCGTTTCATGCTGACCGGTCAAGACCCTTGCGCCGTACGCCTGCTCGACGAGCGCCTGGAAGCCATCTCCGAACGCCGCCGGCGCGCCTACTGGGCCCACATGAGCCTGCGCCTGGTCGACTGGTCCATCCGCCACCACGACGACGCCACCGTCGACCACTGGCTCGACGTCGCCGAATCAGGCCTGAGCTGAATCGAACACGTCACCGAACCCCCGCGAGCGCGCCTCCACCTCCAACGCCCCGGCAAGCATCGACGGCCGCTCCACCACCCGCGAGATCACAAAATCCGCCGTCCACGGATCCGGCAACGGATGATGGTCCAGCTCCCACCGCAGATACCGGTGGTACGGCCGCACCCGCCCGAACAACGCGAACAACGCGCCCAGACACCAGCCGGCCGCCTCCATCTCCTCCAGCCGCGCCACCTCGGCCCGCCCGTCCCGCCGGCTGCGCACCGCCCGCGACACCGCGCTCACATACCCGTCGAGCTGCTCCCGGGCCATCACCTCGGCCTCCTCCGACGACAAAGACCCTTGCCGCCGTACGAGCTCAGCGATCCGCCCGTCGAGCCGGTCCAGCAAAACCCGCGCCCCACGGTACGAGTACCGCCGCCACCGATCCGACACGTCGGCCAACTCCTCAACCGACAACACCGCCAGATCCAGCCGCGGCACCCTCGACACCGGCCGCCACCGCCCCGGCGACCCCGTGATCACATACGCGTCCACATCCGAACCCGCCGTCGCCACACCCCGCGCGTGGGAGCCGGCCAACACCAGCCCCGCCACCCCAGGATCGTCACGCACCTCATCCATCAACCCGGCAAGCACCTGACTCATGGCCGCAGTATCACCGCCCCAGCAGCCTCACGGCTCCCCGGCAATCCCGCCACCTGATTATCGAAAAGGCTGTCCTCCCAGGCCAGCCCACCCGCCACGTCCCCCGATCGCGGGAGCGGAGTGAATCGGAATTGAACGCCCCCAAGCCCAGTGGGAGATTCGCCCGGGCGGGGCGGGAGACGATCCGGTGATCCCGGCCCCCGGTGGACGTGGCCCACACCGACGCGCCGCGCACCGACGATCAGGCCGGCTCCGAACAGCTCAAGGCCCGCCCGGCGAAGCGCCCCTGACGGCGAGTTGCCCGGCGGCCACACCTCGTGCCCTTCGAGGTGACCGCCTCGCGGACCGCCGTCACCTGAACCGGGCCCGCCTCACCCGCCTGACCTCATCCTGTTCCCGGGCCTGACCGCGGCCGAGGGATCCCACCGTGGCGACCCGTAAGCCGTCCACCGGCCGACCCCCGGGCAGGGGTCGGGATTCCGCTACTCGCCGCGCGGAAGGTCCCGAGGCGGCGACGCGGTGCTCCCGGCCCATTCGATGTGATCAACAGCCCACCCCCGCCGCGCGGGGAGCCATGCGAGTATTACCGGCCTGATGGACAGCACACCCCCTCCGCGGACGCCGCTCATGTGGCGGTTCATGCTTCTGCTCGCCCGCCTGGTCGTCCTGCCCCTGTGCCGGCTGCGGGTCAGCGGCACCGTGCCCGCCGACCTGCGCGGCCGGCCGCTGATCCTGGCCGCCAACCACGTCAGCCCGTTCGACCCGATCGTCATGACCGCCGCCTGTCACAAAGCCGGCATCGCCCCACGCATCATGGCCACCGGCGGCCTGTTCGACGCGCCGATCGCCGGCCCCGCCATGCGCGCCGCCGGGCACATCCGCGTCGACCGCAACACCACCCGCGTCGCCGACGCCCTGCCCGCCGCCACCCAGGCCCTGCGCGACGGCGCCATGGTGCTGCTCTACCCGGAGGGCCGCATCGGCCTCGACCCCTGGATGTGGCCCGAACGCGGCAAAACCGGCGTCGCCCGCATGGCCGCCGCAGCCGGCGCCCCCGTCCTGCCCGTCGCCCAGTGGGGCGCACACGCCGTCCTGCCCTACACCACCCCCGAACACCTCCTGCGCTCCCTGCTGCACGCCATCCGCCGCCGCCCCGTCGTCCACGTCCGCTTCGGCGACACCCCGATCGACCTGTCCGGCGTCACCGGCACCCCCGGCGCCCAAGCCATGCAGGCCACCCGGCTCATCATGGACGGCATCCACGACACCCTCGCCGCCCTACGCCCCACCGAAATGCAGACCCCACACCACGTCGACACCACCCGCCCCCCGGACCCGTCCCGCGTCCGCCCCCGCCGCCCCGCCCACCCCGACAAGGCCCCACCCGAGCAGGCCAACGCCGGCCCAGCCCATCCCGGCCAAGCCCACTCGGAGGAGACCCATCCCGGCCCAGCAGCCCATCCCGGCCCAGTCCATCCCGGCCCAGCCGACATCGGCCCAGCCGACATCGGCCCAGCCGACATCGGCCCAGCCGACACCGGGCAAGCCCATCCCGAGCGGGCCAACACCGACAACGCCGACACGGAGAAGGCCCAGCCGTGAAGGCAACGCCCAAACAAGCCGGCGCGGAAAGCCAGCGTCGAACAGCCGTCCCGAACCGCTGGCTCCGCACAAACGGGCGCCAGACAAGCCGTCCCGGGAAGGCTCGCGTCGACAACCGAAACTCGGGACCGGCCGGCCCTGGCTGCCCCGAGGTAACGGGCAGCCGACACGACCGCTCGCAGAGAGCAAGCTCGGCGCTGGGAAGGGTGGCCCTGAGAGGCCAGCCCTATGCGAGCCAGCTCGACGCCGAAAAGGGGCGCCGAGAGGTCAGCGCCAGCTCGGCGCCGCTCGCCCTGGCGCCGCTCGCCCTGGCGCCGCTCGCCCTGGCGCCGCTCGCCCTGGCGCCGCTCGCCCTGGCGCCGGGAGGTCAGCCGGGAGGTCAGCCGGGAGGTCAGCCGGGAGGTCAGCCGGCCTCGCCTAACTCGGCCAGACGGGCCTCGACCTCGGCCAGCTCGGCTCGCAGGCGCTGCGCCTGGGCCTCCGCCTCGGCCCGCTCCGCGGCCAGAATCTGCTCCACGGCCTCCTGCACCCCGGGCACGTCCACCAGCGACACCATGCGCAGCGCCTCGGCCGGGCGGATCACGTACGGCTTGGCCAGAGCCTTTACGCCCTGGTTGGCCGCGACCGTCCACTCACCCTCGGCGTACGCCAACGTCACCGTCAGGCCCGGAGCCGGTTTCGCCTTCGCCGGGCGCGCCGCCGCCTTCTTCGGCGCGGGAGCCGGAACCGCGGCCGCCGAAGGCGGCTCCTCGGCCCTGCGCGGAGCGGGCGGCGCCTTCACCGGCTGGTCCAGCACGAACGGCGGACCGGCCGGCTTCGCCGGCTCCGGCTCGGGGGCCGGCGCCGCCTTCTTCGCCGCGGCGCCGCGCGGCGCCACCCGAAGGTCGGCGGGGGAGAAGGGCAACTCGTCCTTACCGAAACGCACCACCACGAACTCGTCGGACTCCGCCGGATCGCCCAGGCCCACCACCTGGCCGATCTGACCGGCGATCTGCCCGGCCGCCTCGGTGAACTGCACCCGCGGCTTACGCCCGGCCGCCAGCTGATCCCGAAACGCCTGCAGCTCCTCGCCGCTCAACCCCGCCTGCGCCGTCGCCACCATCTCGACCCCACCTCTTCGAACGTTTGTTTGAACAGTTCTATCAGGCCCCTCCGACACTTTCCGGCAGCGGGGCGCGGCCCGTCACGCAATACTCACGCCCCACCGGATCACGCAACGTCGTCCACTCACCCGGCACCCGCCGCACCACCGACGCACCCCACCCGACATGCCGCGCCACCTCGGCGTCCACGTCCGTACAGGCCAAATCCACATGCATCCCCGCCACCGCCGAACCGACCCGCTGCACCAGCAACTTCAACGGCATCCCGGGCCCGCGCTCCAAATGCTCGAACTCCGGCCGATCCGACGGCCGCCGCTCCCAGCCCGTCAGCCCCCGCCAAAACTCGATCTCCGGCTCGAACAACCCCGACGGCACATCCACACACAACTGATCCACCCCACCGCCACGCCCACCCGGCCGCCGCGCCTCGCCCCGCCACGACACCAGGCAGAACACCACCCCGGCGGGGGAGCGCACCACCACCAGATCCCCCTCGTCGAACACCACGACCGCGCCCCGCCCGACCGCCTCGACCACAGCCTCCGCCACGTCGTCGACATGCAAATCCAGGTGTGTACGCGGGGGAGAACCCGCCAGCACCTGCACCCGCAGATACGCGTCACCCGCCGGCGGCACCAACGTCGCGAACTCACCCGCCGCACCCCGCCGCGCCGACAACCGCGACCCCGTCACCGCCTCCCAGAACGGCTCCGCCACCCGCGACGGCGAATCCAGAAACCCCGTCACCCACCGCACCCGCACCACAGCCACCCCCACACCCGGCACCGAACCCGGAACAATACGGCCCATGCGCATCCGGCCACCCCCGACGACATCCCCGCCATCGCCGAGATCGGCGCGAAGACCCGGCCTGCGACGTACGCCTTCGCCGGCACCGACTACATCGCACACGGCCTCACCGAACCGCACCGCCGACCGGGGGAGCACCCCGGATGGCCCGACACCGTCCGGCTCACCACCAGGGAGCAACCATGACCGACGCCGACGAATTCGACGCCCTCTACAACGCCCCCGGCCACCCACCCTGGGAGATCGGCCGCATCCAGCCCGCGCTCACCGCCGTACTCCAATCAGATCTGCCCGGCCCCAAGATCCTCGACCTCGGCTGCGGCACCGGCGACCTCGCCATCACCCTCGCCCGCCGCGGCTACGACGTCACCGCCGTCGACGTCTCCACCGTCGCCATCGACACCGCCCGCGCCAAAGCCGGGGGACTACCCCTCCACTTCGAAGTCCAGGACGCCACCGCCCTGACCCTGCCCACCACCTACAACACGCTCATCGACTGCGGCCTGCTGCACAACCTGCACCGCCGCGGCCACGCCGACGCCTACATCGCACGGCTACCCGAACTCGCCGCACCCGGCGCCGCCCTCATCGTCCTGGCCATCTCCCGCGAAGGCAGCCAGGACTGGGGACTCACCGAACACGACCTGAACACCGCCTTCCCCGAACCCACCTGGACAGCCACCACCATCGAACACACCCAGATCACCGCCGACGACGCCGGCCGGCAGCTGCTCCTGCCCGCACTCCTGCTGCGTACGACGAAAGCCTCTTGATGCCCCCAACCCGATTCCGTGACACCGGCGCCCGCCTCAGCCACGTCGGCGACGACATCCTCGTCCACTGCCCGGCCTGCGACGGCCCCGCCACCGTGCGCCCCCACAACACCCGACTACACCGACGACTGACCTGCACCAACTGCGCACACACCGCCACCTGGACGGCACCACGCCACGGCGCCGGCCACCTCCTGCCACACCTGAGCGGCCCGAACGACCCGTACTTCAACCGCCCACTCTGGCTGCGCACCGACTTCCGCGGCCACACCCTGTGGGCCTACAACGCCGCACACCTCACCCTGCTCCAGCAATACCTGACCGCCCACCTGCGCGAACGGGCCCACCTCCGAAGCTGCTGCGACATGAGCATGCTCGAACAGCTCCCCGCATGGCTCAAAGCGGCCAGACACCGGACAGCCCTCCTCCAAGCCACCCACACGCTGCAGTCCCAACTCCCATGACCAGCACGGCAGGGGAGTAGCACCGCTACTTCCCGCCCCCGGCCGTGGCTCTTCGCCGGGCCTGCGGGAGCAGCCGGTCCACCTCCGGCCAAGGCATTTGCTCCCACATCACCTGGCAGAGGCGGTCGACCGCGGCCGCGCCGTCCGGCGACAAACGCCCAACGGGCAGCCCGTCGACGAGCTCGTTGAGAAAGGCAGCGAACGTGACCACCCGCCACCGGTCGACCGAGTCCAAACCGGGGTACTTCTCCGAAAGCACGACCGGCACCGCCGACAGGAACACCCAGGCCACGTCGTCCGCCGGGCTGTCGCGGATCCACGAGGGCAGCCAGTTGTTGAAATAGCAGTAATAGTCCAGCTGCGGGATCCCACAGGCCCAACCGCCGCCGTACGCCTTGCCGTGATAGCCGTCCGCCCACGTGCAGCCACAGTCGGACAGGTCATGCGGCCGCGTCCCGTACGGCATCTGCAACGGGTCGGCGACGGCCCGGGCAAGACGGTCCGCGTACCGCCGAGCGGCCGGATCGTCACGCACCGCCTCAGGCCGCGCGAACGACGCGAGTGACCACTGAGCCGGACCATGGGCGAGTTTGACCTCGACGACGGCACCCAGACGCGAACCGGACCCGGCGATGGCCAGATCGCCACCGCGCCGGCGAGGCGGGCACATCCACATCCACAGCTCGTCCGACCGCGCCAGCGTCCGGCGGGGGCCCGGTGACTGCTGCGTCAGCGCCGCAGTCACCGGCGCGATCAGCTCGGGGAAGCCGAAGGTCTCATAGATCGCCGCGGTGACAGCCTGCTCGCCCATAGAACCATCATGACGGCGCTGATCCATCGAAGACATGCCAGGTCGATAGTTCACATTATGTTAAGTAACGGCTTTTTGAAGGTAGGTGATATGCAGCCCTGGCGATACCGATGATCCTGTTGCACCGCCCACAGAGCAGCCCGCGAACCGCACCCGAGGCATGGCAGTGATCCACCTGCAGTGGCACCGCAGGCGTTCTGTGGCCATCTGCACGGGGCCGTCCAAGCATTGGTGTGTCAATTTCGGTCTCGTGGGTTCCGCAGGCCGCACATCTGAAGTCCTGCTCGGCGCGCATCCTGTCGTACTCGTCCGCGCGGATGCGATACAACCTCCACAGGTTCATGCGCCGCACCGCATCCGGGTTCGCGCGGCGCCACGCGGAGGTCTCTCGCCGCCGACATTCCTTACACACGGAATCCAGTCCGCTCGCGCGCCGGCCGAACTCCCCGCGCTGCTTGGCGGCGCCGCATCCGCCCTTCCCCGAACAGATTCTGGTCCCGGTGTCTAGCGACGAGTCGTCGTCGGAGTGCACTGACATGCGCTGAGTATTCGCCGGGCAGGCCGGTTTGGGTGTCCTGCGGTGTTGCCAGCCATGTCGACGAACTTGGCAACGCTCGCGCCTCGCGACGTCCGTACAATTGGTGGATAATATCTCATATGCAGCAAAGTGGTGATTTACCAGTCAGAGAGCTCATCGACGACTTTTTGGCGGCCCGGGCTACGCGGAAGCCGTCGGTGCACACGTTGAAGGCGTACGAGCGGGACCTGGGTCTGATCGTCGGACTGATCGGCGAGGAAGGGGTAACTCTGCGTGACCTCTCCCCCAGGGCGCTGCGGGGGGCTTTTGCGAAGTTCGCCGGTGAGCGGGCCCCCGCCTCGGTGGCCCGCGCCTGGTCGTCGTGGAACGCGTTCTTCACGTTTCTGGTGACGGAGCAGGTGGTGGCCGGGAATCCGATGTCGGCGGTGGACAAGCCGCGGCCGGCGGCCCACTCCCCTAAGCCGTTGCGGGGTTCCGACACTCCGGAGCAGCTGCTTGATGCGGTGAGCCGAGCCGATGAGCGGCAGCGTGATCCGTGGCCGGAGCGGGATCTGGCCGTGCTGGCTCTGGCCTTGTGTGCTGGTTTGCGGCTTTCCGAGTTGCTGGCGTTGCGGATCGGGTCGGTGATGGGGCGGCCCGGTGAGCGCTGGGTGGAGGTGGCCGGTAAGGGTGGGCGGCCGCGCAGTGTGCCGATCGAGCCGGAGTTGGACGCGGTGGTGGATCGGTATGTGGCGAGCCGGCGTGTGCGGTTCGGGCGGGCCGACGCGGATGAGCCGATGCTGGTGGATCGGCGTGGGGCGCCGTTGCAGCGGGGTGGGCTGCAGTATCTGGTGCAGTCCTGCTATCGGCGGGCGGGGATCAATGATCGGGTGCCGCGGGGTGCTCAGTTGCATGCTTTGCGGCATACGTTCGCGACGCGGCTGGCTGAGGATGGGGCGAACGCGTCGGAGATCATGCGGTTGTTGGGGCATGCGTCTTTGGCGACGTCGCAGAACTACATCGAGGTGACGGCGGCGCAGCAGCGCGCGGCGGTGCGGGCGAATCGCACCAACCGCGCGCTGCGGGGTCTTGCTTGAAGGGTGATCAGGCGACGGTGAGGGTGACCTCGACGTTGCCGCGGGTGGCGTTGGAGTACGGGCAGACCTGGTGGGCGGCTTCGAGCAGGGCGCGGGCCTGGTCTTCGTCGAGGCCGGGGATTTCGGCTTCGATGCCGACCGTCAGGACGAAGCCGGGGCCGTCGGTGTGGGGGGCGACGCCGACGTCGATGGTGATGGCGGTGTCGGTGAGGGTGATTTTCTGGGAGCGGGCGACGAGTTTGATGGCGCTGTGGAAGCAGGCGGCGTAGCCGGCGGCGAAGAGTTGTTCGGGGTTGGTGAGGGCGCCGCCGGGGCCGCCCATCTCCTTGGGGACGGCGAGGTCGAAGTCGAGGACGCCGTCGCTGGAGCGGACGTGTCCGTTGCGGCCGTCGCCGGTGGCGGTGGCGGAGGCGGTGTAGATCGCCGGCATGTGGTGTTCCTTTCAGAGGGGTGCGGATGCTCGGACTTTGCCGAGCAGGTGGTGCAGTTGGGCGAATTCGTCTTCGGTGAGGTCGACGGCGCAGGCCACTTGGGCGGGTAGGTCGGCGGTGGCGGTGCGCAGGGCGTTTCCTTGGTCGGTGAGGTGGATGACGACGGTGCGTTCGTCGTGGATGCCGCGCGTACGGCGGACGTGTCCTTGATTCTCGAGTCTTTTGAGCAGTGGGGAGAGGGTTCCGCTGTCGAGGTCGAGGATGGTGCCGAGTTCGCGGACGGTGGTGGGTCCGCGGTGCCAGAGGACGCGCAGGGCGAGGTATTGGGGGTAGGTCAGGCCGAGGGTGTCGAGCGTGGGCCGGTAGATGGCGGTCATGGCGCGGCTGGCGGCGTAGAGCTGGAAGCACACCATTTGCTCGAGTCCGGTGGGTTCGACCATGCGGAAACGGTAGTGCGCAATTGAGTTGTGCGCAACTAGAAAGGATGGCCACGCTGTGTGATCATCGGCGCGTGCCGGATATCCGTTTTGTAGAGCTCTCCCCCGCCGTGCTGACCGCTCTGGTCGACGGGGACCTGGAAACCGCCAGTGCCGTCGCCGGGCAGCCGCTGAGTCAGTACCTCGTGCAGGAGTCCTGGCTGTGGCGGGTGCGCTTGGCGGACATCGCGAAGAATCCCGAGGCCGCGCGCTGGATCGCGCGGGCCGCGGTGGCCGACGGCGTGGTGGTCGGGCACGGTGGTTTCCACGGGCCGCCGGACGAGAACGGGGTCATCGAGGTGGCGTACTCGGTCGATCCCGCGTACCGCCGCCGGGGTTATGCCAAGGCGATGCTGCGGGCGCTGCTGGAGCGGGCGGCGGCCGAGCCGGGGGTGACGGCGGTGCGGGCGAGCATCCGGCCCGACAATGTGGGGTCGAAGGCGACGATCGCCGGGTTCGGGTTCAAGAAGATCGGTGAGCAGTGGGATCCGGAGGACGGTCTGGAGGACGTCTACCTACGGCCGGTCGAGGTGCACGAGCAGGGGTAGATGGTCGGAGATCGCGGCGCGCGGCGTGGCGACCTGGACGACGCGGCCCAGGGTGGGAAGGTCGCGCGGGTCGGCGAGGATGTGGTCGAGCTGGGCGCGCGGGGAGAACGAGGGGAACGTCGCGGCCCGGGCCAGCGGGCGCCAGCCGGTGACGGCCCGGACGGGCCGCGCCGGCATGTTCAGGTCGCCCAGCAGGACGCGGGGTCCGGGCAGCCCGCGGAGCGCACGGACGGCATGTCGTAATTGGCGCAGATTCCACCCTGGGACGAATGAGAGGTGGGTCGTCGCGACGGTCAACGGTCCTCGCGGGGTGGACAGCACGGCGGCGAGCAGCACCCGGGGTTCGTCCTTGAGCAGCCGCAGGCCGTTCTCGGGGTCGTAGAGCGGGGACCGGATGGGTGCGGCCGGCAGCGCGGTGATCTGCCAGCGGGTCACCGGGTAGCGGCTGACCAGGGCGATGCCGTACAGCGGGTGGGTGTTGTCGTCGTCGCTGCGCCAGGGTTGCCACTGCTCCCCCGGTGTGCCGACGACGGCGGCCGCGAAGCGGTGCACGGTGGCGCCCATGGCCTCGGCGGCGACGGCGGTGAGGTCGAGCAGGCCGCTGCGGGGCTGGGCCTTGTCGACCTCTTGCAGGCCGAGGACGTCGGCGTCGAGTTGCGCGACCGCGGTGGCGACGCGGTCGGCGTGTACCGTCCCGTCGGACAGTGATCGGCCGTGCAGAAGGTTGAAGGTGGCCAGGCGCACGATTACGAACCCTAGCCAACGAGGAGGCCGCCGTGTTCATCAAGATGCTCTGCTGCTCGATGATGATCTTTATCGCAGTGGGGTCGCTGGGGATCTGGCTGCGGCGGCGGCGCGACCGATAATGCTGGCCATGAGTGACGATCTGATCGCCGGGCTGGAGCAGCAGGAGCGCGAGCTGGTGTTCGCGCGGTTCGACAACGACGACGCGTGGCGCCTGGGCAGTCTGCTGGTGGCTACGGCGAAGCGGCGGGGGCTGCCGGTGGTGGTGGACATCCGCCGGGGTACGCAGCAGCTGTTCCACGCGGCGTTGCCGGGCAGTGTGGCCGACAACGACACGTGGATCGACCGGAAGGTGCGGGTGGTGGAGCGCTACGGCGCGTCGTCGTACCTGGTGGGCCGGCGGCTGGCCGCGAAGGGTCAGCAGCTGGACGCGGGTATGGGTGTCGAGCCGGCCCTGTACGCGGCGCACGGCGGGGCGTTCCCGATTCGGATCACCGATGTGGGTGTGGTGGGTGTGGTGACCGTTTCCGGTCTGCCGCAGGCCGACGATCACGCCCTGGTGGTGGAGGTCGTGCGGGAGTTCCTTTCGCTCTGAGCGATGAAACCTTCCCTCGCGGGGCCCGGGTGAGCAGAGTCGCGGGGCATGAGGGTCTTGGTTCTCGGTGGTACGGGGTTCGCGGGGCGAGCGGTCGCTGAGCAGGCCGCCCGCCGTGGCGACGAGGTGACGTTGTTCAACCGGGGCCGCCGCGGTGGTGCCTCACTGGTCGGTGACCGGCTGGCCCCGGATGGTCTGAAGGCCCTGGAGACCGGCGAGTGGGACGCGGTGGTCGACACGTGGTCGGCCGACGGGCAGGCGGTGCGGCGCACGGCCGAGCTGCTGCGCGGGCGGGCCGGGCATTACACGTACATCTCGAGCCGGTCGGTCTACCGGTGGCTGACGCCGGGGCCGCTGAGCGAGGCGGCGGCGCTGGTCGAGGAGACCGAGCCGGGGTACGCCGGTGACAAGCTGCGCGGTGAGCGGGGTGCGGCCGCGTTCGGCGGGCCGGTGCTGCTGGCCCGGGCCGGGCTGATTCTGGGTCCGTACGAGGATGTCGGGCGGCTGCCGTGGTGGCTGAACCGGATCGCGCGGGGCGGGCCGACGCTGGCGCCGGGGCCGCGGGAGCTGCCGTTGCAGTACATCGACGTGCGGGATCTGGCCGCGTTCGTGCTCGACGCCGCCGCCGCGCGGCTGGACGGGCCGTACAACCTGGTCAGCGAGCCCGGGCACACCACCATGGGTGAGCTGCTGGAGACGGCGAACGAGGTCACCGGCGGGCACGCGGAGCTGCGGTGGACCGGCCCCGAGGTGATCGTGGCCAAGGGGGTCGAGCCGTGGACGCAGCTGCCGATCTGGTTCCCGCCGGGCCCGGAGCACGAGTTCATGAACACCGCCGAGGTCGGCCCGGCGGTACGGGCCGGGATGCGCTGCCGGCCCGTACGGGAAACCGTTGTTGACACCTGGTCGTGGCTGCGCTCGCTGGGGCAGCCGGCGCCGCAGCGCGACGACCGCCCCCGCGTGGGTCTCGATCCGGCGGTGGAACGGGAGTTACTCGGCGAGTAGGGCGGCCAGGCGGGCGGCGCCGACGTTGCCGCCGGAGACGATGACGCCGATGCGGGCCGGCGGCGGGTCGAGGCGCCCGGCGAGCAGGGCGGCCAGGCCGCTGGCCCCGCTGGGCTCCATGACCTGCTTGAGGCGGTCGACCGCGAAGCGCAGGGCGTCGCGCAGCTCGTCGTCGGTGACCAGCACGATCCGGTCGACGAGGTCTTTGTTTATCGAGAAGGTGAGTTCGCCCGGGGTGGGGGCGGCCTGACCGTCGGCGATGGTGCGCGGCACGGCGATGGTGACCCGCTCCCCCGCTTCCAGGGAGCGTTTGGTGTCGTCGCCCTCGGCCGGTTCGACGCCGATGACCTCGATGCCGGGGTGCAGGCCCTTGGCGGCGACGGCGCTGCCGGCGATGAGCCCGCCCCCGCCGACCGGCACGACGATCGCGTCGAGCTCGCCGACCTCCTCCAGCAGCTCGAGCGCGGCGGTGCCCTGCCCGGCGATGACGTCGGGGTGCTCGTAGGGCGGGATCAGGGCGAGCCCGCGGTCGGCGGCGAGCTGGTTGCCGATGGCGACCCGGTCCTCGGTGTACCGGTCGTAGGTGATGATCTCGGCGCCGTATTCGCGGACGGCGTCGAGTTTGGAGGCCGGGGTGTCGGCCGGCATGATGATCACGGCGGTGGAGCCGAGCTGGCGGGCGGACAGGGCGACGGCCTGCGCGTGGTTGCCCGACGAGTAGGCGGCGATCCCCCGGGCCAGCTGCTCGGGTGAGAGCCGGGCGATGGCGTTGTAGGCGCCGCGGAATTTGAACGCCCCGATCCGCTGGAGGTTCTCCGCCTTCAGGTACACCGTCGCCCCGACCCGCGCGTCCAGCGTCCGCGAGTGGATGACCGGGGTGCGGTGGGCGACCCCGTCGATGCGCTTGGCGGCTTCCCTGACGTCCTGCAATGTCACCATGGCGCCGATCCTAGTGACGGCGCGGTGAGCCGGGCGTGCAGGTCGTCGACCCACTGCTCGGGGGTACGGCCGCCGGGCAGCGTCACCTGGGCCTCGGCTCGCCACCGGGCGTCGCCCAGCACGGTGCGCACGTGCCAGGCCAGGATCCGGTCGACGTCGAGGGCGGTGCCGGCGATCCGCTGGTAGGCGGCGACGGTCGCGGTGAACAGGTCCACGCCGGCGTCGCCGGGCAGGCAGCGCAGGTCGAACTCGGGTTCGCCGAGGCCGGCGGTCTCCCAGTCGACGACCAGGCGCAGCCGCGACGACACCGGATCCCACAGGTGGTTGTCGCCGTGCAGGTCGCCGTGCACGACGACCTGGCGGCCCGGGGTGGCCAGGATCCGGTCGGCCCGGTCGCACCACGCCCGCACGAGGTCGCGCTGGTCGGCCCGGATCCAGGAGTCGAGACCGGCGCGCAGGGTGTCCGTGGTGGTGGGCGGGGTGGAGGGTGGCAGTGGGCGCAACGCGGCGAGGACCCGCGGATGGTGCAGGGCGGCCAGCGCGGCGGCGAGCTCGGCCGCCGCGGCCGGTGACCGGAACTGGAAGAACGGGACCGCGTCGGCCCGGTGCGTGATCAGCAGGACGGGGTCCTGGGACGTCGCCGCCACGGCGGGCAGCGGCACCTCGGGCGCGGCCGCGCGCAGCGCCGCGATCACCCGGATCTCGTGCCGGAGGCGCCGGGCGGGTGGCTCGGCCCAGGCGAACTTCACCACGTACCGGCCGTCGACGACAGCGGTCGCCGCACGCCACTGCGGGCCGGCGTCCGGCTCGACCCCGCGCAGCACTAGGGGGCCGTCGGCGAGTTCCGGCGCCACCCGGCGCAGAGCGGCCCGCAGGGCCGGCTCGGTCGGTGCGCTGAGCCAGGTCACAGGGCGGCGGTCAGGTCGACCTCGACGAGCTGCCCCTGATAGCCCAGCGACGCCACCCCGAGCAGGGTGCTGGCGGTGGTGAACGCGTCGCCCAGCGGTGACGCGGTGAGCTGTTGCCACACGGCGGCCAGCACGGCGCTGTCGGGGCTGACGACGTAGACGACCGAGCGGACCACGTCGGCCGGTGCCGCGCCGGCCGCTTCGAGGACCCGCAGGCAGTTGGTGATCACCTGGGCGGTCTGGGCCGTGTAGTCGCCGGGCGCGCCGGCGACGGCGCCGGACACGTCGAGCGGGCACTGCCCGGCCAGGTGGGCCAGCCGGCCCGCCTCGGAGATGGTCACGTGGCTGTAGCCGGCCGGCTCGTGGACGGTGGACGGATTGATCCTCTCCAGCATCGGCCCATCATCGCCGCATGCGGTCAGGCCGCGGCGAGCAGCCCCTGGGCGGTGGTGGCGCGCAGGCGGGTGGTCATGGTGGAGCGGGCGCCGATCTGGGCCGCGTAGACGGCGCGGCGGCGGGCCACGGCGCCGTTACGGGCGGCGCCGTTGTCCTTCTGCTCCATGTGGGTGCTCAGGCCGTCCTTGAGCAGGGCCAGGGCCTCGGTACGCAGCTGCGAGACCCGCGACTCGGTGACGCCCAGCTCGGCGGCGACCTCCGAGAGCGGGCGCTCGCGCAGGAAGGAGGCCTCCACGACGAAGCGCAGCCGCTCGGGCAGCACGGCGACCGCGTCGTGCAGGTAGCCGATGCGCTCGCGGTGCAGCAGCATCTCCTCGGGGTTCAGGGCGGTCTCGGTGACCATGTCCTCGGCCGTGCCGGCGGCGAAGCCCTGCAGCGACAGGACGGCGGCGCGCTGCACGTCGTCGTCGATGGTGGCCAGCTCGGCCACGGCGACGCCGAGCAGCTCGGCCAGCTCGGTGTCGCTGGGGGTGCGGCCCAGCTGGGCGGTCAGCTCCTGGCGGGCCTGCTCGGCGCGGCGGGCCCGGGCCCGCACCGAGCGGCTGGCCCAGTCCATGCCGCGCAGCTCGTCGAGCAGGGCGCCGCGGACGCGGGCGGCGGCGAAGCGGCCGAACGGGATCCCCCGCCGCGGGTCGTACGCCTTGACCGCGGTGACCAGGGCGGCGTAGCCGGCCGAGGCGAGGTCGTCGCGGTGCACGTGGGCCGGAACCTTGAACAGCATCTCGCGGACCATGTGGCCGACCAGGGCCATGTTCTCGCGGATCAGGGTCTCCTGGGCGCGGGTGACGGTCGTGATGGTCGAGCTGTTCATGGTGGTTCCCCCCTGTCGTTGCTGACGGGGAGAACTTTTTCGGCCTACGGGTGCAGCCGGAGACTACTTACGGTTGCCGCTCGGTTGCACTCGGAATTTCTTCTCAAGTGAGCAGCCAGCCGTTCTCCACGGCCAGCCGCACCGCCTCGGCCCGCGTACGGGCGCCGGTCTTACCGATCGCCGAGGACAGGTGGTTCCGCACCGTTCCCTCGGAAAGGTGCAGCTCACGAGCGATGTCGGCGACGGTGCCGCCGTCGCGGGCGGCGCGCAGCACCCCGGTCTCGCGGTCGGTCAGCGGCGAGTCGCCCTGCGCGAGCGACTGGGCGGCCAGGGCCGGGTCGACCACCCGCAGCCCGTCGTGCACGCGGCGGACCGCGTCGGCCAGCTGCCGGGCCGGGGTGTCCTTGACGATGAACCCGCCGGCGCCGGCCGCCATGGCCTGGCGCAGGTAGCCGGCCCGGCCGAACGTGGTCACCATCAGCACCCGGCAGCCGGGGCGGGCCACGCGCAGGGCCCGGCAGGCGGCGATACCGTCCAGGCCCGGCATCTCCACGTCCAGCAGCGCCACGTCCGGCTCGTGGGCGAGCGCGGCCGCCACGACCTCGTCGCCCCGGCCGACCTCGGCCACCACCTTCAGGTCGTTCTCCATGTCGAGCAGGGCCGCCATCGCCCCGCGGACCAGAGCCTGATCGTCGGCGAGCAACAACTTGATCATGTCGGTACCTCCACGCGTACCCGGAAGCCGGGATGATCTTCACGACGTCCGGCGGTGAACGTCGCACCGGCCGCCTCGGCACGACGGCGCAGCCCGGCCAGCCCCTGCCCGGCGCCCGGCGGACGGTCGGGACAGGGGCCGTCGTCGAGGATCTCGACGCTGCCGGGACCGACGCGCACCTGGGCGTGGGTGGCGTGGCTGTGCCGCACGATGTTGGTGACCGCCTCCCGGATCGTCCAGGCGAACAGCTCCCGGTTGCGGCTGGGCACCTCGTCGGCCACCCCGGGCAGCTCCGCCTCCACGTTCGCCGCGGTCAGGGCCTCCCGGGCGGCGGCGATCTCCCCGGGCAGCGAGATGCCGCGCATCCCCATGGCCGTGGCCCGCACGTCGGCCAGCGCGTCACGCGACAGGGCCTCCAGGTCGCGCAGCTCGGTGCGGGCCCGCTCGACGTCGACGTCGAGCAGCCGCTGGGCCAGCTCGGCCTTGACCGCGACCACGGTCAGCGAATGCCCGAGGATGTCGTGCAGGTCGGCCGCGATACGGGCCCGCTCGTTCTGCACCGCCAGCTCGGCCAGCTCCCGCTGGGCGGCCAGCAGGCTGCGCTGACGCTCCACGGCCAGCCGCAGCCCGTACGTGGCGGCCGAGCCGAGCAGCACGGCCAGGCCGTAGCCGTTGTCGTTCCAGCCCGGCACCAGCAGCGGCAGCGCCTCGGCCAGCACGAACAGGGCCACCGCGAACGGCAGCGCCTGCCGGATCGGCAGACAGATCATGGCCAGCGCCGCCATGTAGACCAGGCAGGGCAGGGCGTGGTTGCCGGCGCCGGGGATCTGCAGGGCGAACAGGGCCATCATCAGCGCGATGCCGAGCCACATCCGCGGCACGAACCGCGGCGGTGGCGGCTGCTGGCGCGAGAGCCGGGCCCGGTTCGCCAGCACCGCGTAGCAGAGCGCGAACGCCACCACGGCGACCAGGCCCGCGTACCGCCACCAAAGATCCTCGGTCGTGAGCAGCGCCTTGACGTTCTCACTGAGGTAGAACAGCCAGACAGCGGCGAACAGCGGACCGAAACGTGCGGCTGTCATGGCTGTGAACCTACCGCTGCTCAGACCCGGGCCGTGTCGCGGCGGAACCGCCACATCGCCCCGGCCGCGAACAACCCCGTCCAGACGAGCACATTCAGCGTGGCCAGCCACAGGTTCCCGTCGTGGGTCAGCGGATAGCGGGCCAGCTCACCGACCCCGTACACCGGGGTGAACTTCGCGATCGTGGCGAACGTGCTGCCGAGCTCGTCGACCGGCACGAACAGCCCACCGGCGAACGAGAGCACCGCCAGCACCGGGCCGAGGATCTGCATGACGTTCTCACTGGGCAGCAGGTAGCCCATGAACAGGCCGAACGCGGCGAACACGAGCGCGCACGCCCAGGCCAGCAGCCCGCACAGGATCCACGCGGAAGCCGGCAGCTTCGCCCCCGAGACGGCGCCGACCGCGAAGGCCACGACCACCGACACCGCCCCGATGATCATCGCGATGACGATCTTGGTGGCGATGTAGGCGTACGGGCGCAACGGGGTCAGCCGCAGCTGCCGGCTCCACCCGGCGGCCCGCTCGATCGAAACCATCGCGCCGCCGCTGGTGGTGGCCAGCATCGCCCCGTACACGGCCATGCTGACCAGGACGTAGCCGGTGAGGTTGCCCCCACCGACCCGTTCGGTCTTGTAATCGGCGCTGGTGCCGAAGAGCAGGAAGAACACCGCCGGGAAGACCAGCGTGAAGATCACCGTGCGTTTGTTGCGGAGCACCCGCCGCAACTCCAGCTTGATCATCCCGAGGGAGAAACCGCCGAACCGGGGCAGCGTGCGCGTCATCACGGTCATTTCGACACCTCATCAGCGGTCAGGGCCAGGAAAGCGTCTTCGAGGTTGCGGCTGGTGATCTCCAGGTCCCGGGCCGCGGTACGGGTGAGCAGGTACCGGGCGATCTCGTCGCTGTCCCGGCCGTGCAGGAAGATCGTCTCGCCGCGGACCTCGGCCTTGTCCACGCCGGCGATCGCCAGCAGGTCACCCTCGACCGCCCCCGGCAGCGTCGCCCGCACCGTACGGCCGGAAGCCAGGGCCTTGACCTCCGAAGCCGTGCCGTCGGCGACCACCCGGCCCCGGCGCACGAACACCACCCGGTCCGCGTACGCGTCGGCCTCCTCCAGATAGTGCGTGGCGAAGATGACCGTCCGGCCGCGGCTGGTGTCCTCCCGGATCGCCGACCAGAACTCGTGCCGCCCGCCCACGTCCATACCGGTCGTCGGCTCGTCCAGGATCAGCAACTCCGGATCCGGCAGCAGAGCCATCGCGAACCGCAGCCGCTGCTGCTGCCCGCCCGAACACTTACCGACCAGCCGCTTACCGACCTCGGTCAGCCCGGCCCGCTCCAGCGCCGCCTCCGCGTCGGCGCGGGAACGGCCGAACAACACCGCCGTCAAGCGCACCGTCTCCTCGACGGTGTAGTCCTTGAGCAGCGCCCCGGTCTGCATGACGGCCGAGACCAGGCCGAGCTCGACCGCCTCGTGCGGCGCCCGCCCGTACACCCGGACCGTGCCGCCGGTGGGCCGCTGCAAACCGAGCAGCATGTCAACTGTCGTGGTCTTACCGGCCCCGTTCGGGCCCAGCAGCGCGACCACCTCGCCCGGCCGGATGGTCAGGCTGATGCCGTCGACGGCGGTGACCGCACCGAAGCGCTTGATGACACCGTCGAGCTCGACCGCAGCCGCGGTCGTCAGATCAGGTGAAGCCGTAAGGGTCATGCGAACAATGCTCGGACCCACCCGGCGCGCGCGGCTGGGCCGCCCGTCACGACCCGCCCATGACATCCGTCATCCACAATGGCGTGGTGCACCCGACTCACAGCGCCCTCATCCTCGCGGTCGGCGAGGCCGAACCCGTCGTCGCCGCGCACCGCGAACGCCTCGACGCCGCCGCCGGCTGGGGCGTGCCCGCCCACATCACCGTGCTGTACCCGTTCCTGCCGCCCGCCGACATCGACGAGCACGTCCTGGCCGTGCTGACCGGCACCGCCGCGTCGGTGCCGGCCTTCTTCTGCGCCCTGGAGCGGGTCGACTGGTTCGGTGACAGCGTCCTGTGGCTCGCCCCGGCGCCGGCCACGCCGATCGTCACCCTCACCGCCGCCGTCGCGGCCCACTTCCCCGGCTGCCAGCCGTACGGCGGACAGTTCACCGAGATCGTGCCCCACCTGACGATCGGCCACGACCACCCCCGGGCCGACCTCGAAGCGGCCGCCGCCGACATCACCGCGCACCTGCCGATCCACGCCAGGATCTCGTCCCTGCGGCTGATCACCGGGCGACCCGAACCGGGCGGCACGTGGGCGACCCGCGCCGAGTTCCCGCTCGGCTGATATTGCGTTGCCGCCGGCCACCGGCCGCAGAAGGATCGACGGCATGCGACCCGAAATCCTCGACTACTACGAACTCGGCGGCGAGACCAACCGCCTGGCCGCCGGCACCGGCCGGCTCGAGTTCCTGCGCACCTTCGACGTGCTCAACCGCGAACTGCCCGCCCCGTCGGCGTCCGTACTCGACGTCGGCGGCGCCACCGGCGTCTACGCCGAACCCCTGGCCGCCGCCGGCTACCACGTCCACGTCATCGACCCGGTGCCCGCCCACGTGCGCGACGCCGCCGCCCGCCCCGGCGTCACCGCCACCGTCGGCGACGCCCGCGACCTGCCCGCCGACGACTCCAGCGTGGACGCCGTCCTGCTCCTCGGCCCGCTGTACCACCTGCTCGACTACGACGAACGCCTCACCGCCTGGCGCGAAGCCGCCCGCGTCGTACGCCCCGGCGGCGTCGTCATCGCCGCCACCATCAGCCGCTACGCGTCACTGTTCGACGGCTTCGTCAAGAACTACGCCCTCGACCCGCGCTTCCGGCCCCGCGTCGACCGGGTCCTCGACGACGGCCGGCAGGAAGCCGTCGGCGAGCTCGGCAACGGCTGGTTCACCAGCTCCTACCTGCACCACCCGACCGAACCCCCGGCCGAGGCCGTCGCCGCCGGCCTGAGCGTGCGCCGCCGCGTCGGCGTCGAAGGACCCCTGGGCCTGCTCGGCCCGCGCCTCACGGAAATCCTCGCCGACCCGGCCGAAACCGCGCTGATGCTCGAGATGCTGCGCACCGTCGAGGAGGAGCCGACCCTGCTCGGCGCCAGCAACCACCAGCTCACCATCGCCACCCGCCCCTGACCGATCGGGGCACACCCGCGTTGTGGCAGACTCCCGCCGTGGGTGACGAAACGGGCGGGCGGCTGACCCGCGAACTGATCGCCGTCGATGGCGGCGAATGCTCCGGGCTGCTGTTCGACAACCCGGTCGTCGGCCTGGAACCGGCCCTGACCTGGACGCTGCGGATCCCGTTCGCGCCGGTCGGCGGCGACCCGGTGCTGCTCGAGATCGAATGGCTGCCCGACACCACCACCGGCTGGCGCCACCTCGACGGGCTCGACGTGACCAGCAAGGCGTTCGCCGACCCGGCCGAAGCCGTCATCCACCACCACGGCCACCACCGCTACGACCGCGCCGACGTGACGATCACCGCCCAGGACGGCCCGTCCGTCACCGCCGCGGTGACCCTCGCCGGCGACCTGGACGGCCTCGGACCCGACGAGATCACCTGCACCGCGGCCCTGCGGTTCACCGGCATCACCGTGCAACTGCGCGGCGTCGCCGGCCCCGCCGACGCCCTCAGGCGCCTCGCCGGGCACACCGACACCACCGGCTTGATCGAAATCGACGACCCGAGAGGCATCGCGTTCCGCTTCGGCCCCGGTTAGCGTGAATCATGGCAGACGCAGTGGTCATCCCCGGAGCACGCTACGGCCCCGTCGCCGGCCTGCTCGCCTACGCCGGCACCGTCCCCGAGAAACGCGGCGCCACCGCCCACGCCCACGAGTGGACCACCACCCCGCCCCCCTTCGACGATCAAGAGATCGAGACCTGGGTACGCGACCAGGTCAGCCCCGTCCTCGACAGCCTCGCCGGCCCGGCCCTGCTGATCGGCAAGTCCCTGGGCAGCAACGCCGCCCGCGTCGCGGCCGACCGCGGCCTGCCCGCCGTCTGGCTCACCCCGCTGCTGCACTGCCCTTGGATCGTCGAAGCCCTGCACCACGCCACCGCCCCCTGCCTGCTGGTCGGCGGCACCGCCGACAAACACTGGCACAGCGCCACGGCCCGCCGGCTCAGCCCGTACGTGGTCGAGGTACCCACCGCCGACCACGGCATGTTCGTACCCGGGCCGCTGACCGACTCGATCGCCGTGCTCGCCCGCATCGTGGTGGCCGTGGAGGAGTTCCTGGACGAAATCCAGTGGCCCTAGATCTCCCGCGCCGGGATACTTCACCGTCATGAGCCGCACCATCAGGGTCACCGTGCGTGGCAGTTTCGACAACCTGACCGACACCCAGCTCGCCGAGCTGGTGGCGGCCCAGGGCGCCCACGACTTCCTGCACACCCAGTACACCCCCGAGGGCCACCTGACGTACGACCTGCCGGCCCGGCCGTTCTTCACGTTCCGCTTCGCTGAGCAGGCCACCGACGAGGCCGACATCCCGCAGGCGGCCGCCCGAGCCGAAGCCAAGGCCACCGCCTGGATGGCCGAGCGCGGCTACCCCGTCAAGAAGCTCACCTCCCAGACCGTCGACGTCGCCGAGATCCCCCTGGGCAAACGAGGCAAGCGCGAAGCCGCCCGCAAGGACTGACCCGGCCGTTCGGTCCTCCGTCGCCTTCTCCACGGTGCCCGGTTTCCACACCACGTACAAGCAGCGCAACCCCACCCGGCCGTGGGGCTGCGACGTGAAGATCTGAATCTGCAGTTCTTCGAGATCGCCGGGTTCGATCCGGCGCAGTCCTACGGTTCCCGCATCGTGCTGACCTCGGACACGGGACAGCCGCACCTGGCCGTTCGCGGCGGGAATGCGCGCCGCGAACGGCCAGGTGCGCCCCGGCTCTTGACGTCCTCAAGCTCGTAGACGTACCGCCCGAAGATGTATTCCGTGCCGTACAGCATCTGGTGGCGGGTGGAGCCGTTCGAGTCGGTGCCGATATGGTTCGCGAGCTCTCTCTGCCCGGGCATCTCGTCCTCGTCGAACCAAGCGGAGGACGCGATGCGCAGGGACGCCGGCCCGCACCAGTAGTCCTCCAGCTGCGTCTGCCAGATCAGCGGGATCTTCACCGGTGCGGCGAGAGCCGCGCCGGGAAGACTCAGCGCACCCGTCCCGGCGGCGGCCGCCCCCAGCAGAGGAAGGGTCAGCAATTCGCGTCGGTTCATCGACGGCATCCTCTCGGCGATCGTCATCGGCGGTCCTGCGGCCGCCGATGTCCATCGTGGACATCCATCTGTCCCCGGCCCAGCGTCATCCGTCGGTGAGATCAGCGGCGGGACAGATGAGCCGCTCGGCCAGAGCGGCACTTGGAACGCCGGGAAGAAACCTCACCAGCACCAAACGTTGCGAGCCTCCGACACCGGCGTCCGGGCGACAGCGCCGGTAGGCGGCAAGGCGGTCCACCCGCGATCGCTATCACCATCGTTTGCCTGGCTGCCGCGCGGAGCCGGACCACGATGAGGCTGTGCTCCAGGTCGAGTGGGGGCGTTGCTGGGCCGAGGTCGGCGATAGTTCGCCGTTCTGCCACCAGCCCATCGGCCGCCGCGGAGGCGCCGGTTGATGCCCGCCCTCACCAACACCCCTGGGTTCGGCCAAGCCGTCATCGCCCGACCTGCTCTGGATTACTGGATTACTAATATCAGCAATCCAATAATCCAGAGTGGCCCCATCGGGGGCGTAAAATAATGACCGTTATCCTTCATGTAGGATCTTGGTGTGACGGACGAACCTCTGGACGGCGAACTCGTCGTGAGCGACCCGGCCGCGCTGCCCGCGATCGCGACGGCCGCGCCGGCCCGGATTTCCGAACTGACCACGATGTGGCTGAGCCGGCAACGATCCGTGCACACCCGCACCGCCTACCGGCGGGACCTGTGGCAGTGGGTCGACTGGTGCGCGTCCACCGGCCGGGACCCGCTGACCGCCCGGGCCGCCGATCTCGACGCGTGGATCGTCGAGCAGCGCGCGACCGGCGCCCGCGGCAAACCCGCCGCCGAGTCCACGATCGCCCGCCGGCTGTCCGCGGTCGCCTCCTGGTACGACTACCTGGTGGTCAACACCGCCGCCGACCCGGAACCTCTGATCCGGTACAACCCGGCCCAGGCCGCCGCCCGCCCCCGCATCGACCCGGACGACAGCAGCACCGTCGGCCTCGAACGCCCCGAAGCCGACCGGCTGCTCGCCGAGGCCCGCGCCGACTCCCGGACCAGCCACGCCCTGCTCCTGCTGCTTCTGGTCGCCGGCCTGCGAGTCGGCTCCGCGATCAGCGCCCGCGTCGAAGACCTCGGCTACGACAGGGGCCACCGGGTACTCGACCTGACCGTCAAGGGCGGCCGCCGCCGCCGGATCCCCTTGCCGCCGGTGCTGTCGCACGCGATCGACGAAATGCTCGCCGAACGCGGCACCCCGGCCGAGGGCCCGCTGTTTCTGACCCAGTCCGGACTGCGCATCTACGAGCTGTACGTGCACCGCCTGATCCGCCGCCTGGCCGGCCGCGCCGGCCTCGCCGCGGCCGGCGCGCTGAGCCCACACTCGCTGCGCCACACCGCGATCACCGAAATCCTCGACGCCACCAACGGCGACCTGCGCCGCGCCCAGGACTTCGCCGGCCACGCCGACCCGCGAACCACCCGCCGCTACGACCGCCGCCGCGACCAGCTCGACAACCACGGCGCCTACCTGCTCGCCGGCCGCTTCAGCGACACCGAATGCACCTGATCCCGCACACCCGGCCGGTTCTGTCAGAACGATCCTCCTGAGGTTTCGCCGCGGCACCTTTCACCGATCAGCTCGTTCACCACCGACCGCACGCCGGTGTCTACCGCGTCCAGGCGCCGCGGCGCCCGGCCCGGCCGGCAGGGCGCACGGATATCCGGTAGCCGTGCGGGCCGGTGGCGTGGTTGTCTTCCGGCGGGAGGGCTGATGCGAACCTCGTTGAGTACGCCGCGGCTGCGCCTGCGCCACTTCGTCGCGGGGGACGCCCCGGAGTTGCACGGGTTGTTCTCCGATCCGTTGACGCACACGATCGGCGGCGGCCCGTTCACCGAGTTGGCGCGCACCGAACAGTGGATCCGCAACCGGGGCCGCGCCTTCGAGGAGCATGGCTTGTGCTGGTACGCCGTCCGGGACGCCGAATCCGGTGTGCTGGTCGGCAACTGCGGAATGTTGACGGGGCGGACCGGGCCGGCCGAACCGGAGATCGGCTATCTGATCGGGCGGTCGTTCCGGGGGCGGGGTTTCGCCTCGGAGGCGGCGCGGGCCGTGCTGCACGAGTGCCGGGCGGCCGGGTTCGGCCGGGTCTGGTCGAGCGTCCGGCCGGGTAACGCCGCGTCGCGGCGGATCGTGGAAGCGCTGGCTCTGCGCGTCGAGCGGACCGAACACGACGAGCGGGGCGCCCTGCTGTTCTCCGTGATCGACCTGCCGGCGTGAGGACCGCGTGGGCCGACACGCCGGAACCTTTGCGGGCGGCCGTGGCCGAGGCGCTGGGGGCGGCGGTGTCCGATCATCGGGATCTGCGCGGTGGCATGTCGCCGGGCCCGGCCGTCGGGTTGCGGCTCGCCGACGGCCGGCGGGTCTTCGTCAAGGCCGAGTCGGCTCAGGTGCGGTCGCACAACCACGCGATGGTCCTGCGGGAGGCCGCCATCCTGGACGTGCTGCCGCCGTCCGTGCCGGCGCCGCGGCGACTGGCCACCGTCGCATGGGGGCACTGGGCCGCGCTGGTGACGACCTGGGCGCCCGGCACCACCGGCGGGCTGTGGTCCGACACGTCGATCGCGGCCGTGGTGCGGGCCTGCCGGGCCGCGAGCGCGCATCGGGCTCCGCCGGCGCTGGTGCCGGTGGCCGAGCGCCTGGCCGGTTTCGACGGCTGGGAGCGCCTGCTGGAGCTCGGGGTCGAGCAGGCGCATGCGGGCCGGGCGGCCGCCATGGTGGCCGGGTGGGAACGCTGGACGGCCGGCAACGCGCTGGTGCACCGCGACATCCGACTGGACAACACGGCGCGGGCCGGGAAGGCGGTGCTGCTCGATTGGGCGTACGCGGCGTCCGGCGCCCCCTGGATCGACCAAGCGCAGCTGGCGGCCGACGTGGTAGCCACCGGCCACGAGCGCGGCCCGGAGGTGGCCACCGACCGGGCGCACCAGCTGCTCCGCTCGTTGCCGCCGGACGCGTCCCGGTTCGTGGTCGGCCTGGCCGGCATGTGGCGCTGGCGCGCCGCCACGGTCCCCGACGCGGTCCGGCCCATCGCCGCTTGGCGCCGCGCCCGCGCGGACGCGTTACGCCCCTTGCTGACCCGGCTGCTCTGACGCCTGTTCCGCACAAGCGGTGTTGTAGCCGGCCTTTCGCGGGACGCCGCAGCCGACCGGCACTCGGCAACGGCGCGCGTTCCCCGGTGAGGAATCGCTGGGCAATGTGGTGCGGTCACGCTCGAGCAGAATCGTGCCCGTACCGCCGCCTGACGGAGCCGGCAGTGCAGGGACGCCGAGCACAGCGAACAGGGATGTGCGCATCCGAAGTGAACGGCAGGCCGTCTTCCTCGCCTCGGACGCGTCCGGCTCCGTCAACGGCTCCGAACTCGCCGGCGACGGTGGTGCCGCCGCAGATCTAACGGCAGCGCCGTCACGACCGGCGCAGGGTCGTCCTCACGTCCCAGAGCGACCAGGCCAGCACGACCGCGCCGGCTCCGGCCAGCACCCACTGCGCGTTCACGGCCGCGCCCACCACCGCGGTCCCGATCATCACCGAGAGCAGGTAGCGGCCGCTGCGGCGGCGGGCCGGTTCCACGGCGGCGGCCTCCCGGGCGTAGCGGGCCACCGGTGTCGGGCCGCTCGGGGCGCCCTCGGCGCGGGCCCGCGCGACCAGTTCGGCGGACCGGCTGCGGGGCACGTCGTAGCGGCCCACCAGCAGCCCGTCGAGCCGGGTCAGCCAGGCCTCCTCCGGGCTCTGCCGGCGGGGTGGGCGCGTGAGCAGCCAGCTCAGCCCGGCCGCCACCGCGAGCAGGACCAGCGCCGGTACCGATCCGAACCGGGTGCCGGGCAGCTGGGTGAACGCCACGGCGGTCACCACGGCCAGCGCCGCGGTCGTGCCGAACGCCCACGCCACCCGGGGCAGCACCTGCGCCGCCATCAGGGTCACGATGAGCAGCACCGCTCCGGTCACGCCGGTCGGCGTCAGCGGGATCGTGAGGCTGCCGCCCAACCACGCGCTGATCAGAATCAGCGGTATGAACAACAGAGCGACCTTACCCGCGGCATCCTTCACCGGGTCATTCTGCAAGATCAGCTTCGGTTAGGCTTCGGCCGTGAGACCAGCTCTGATCACCCGAATCGCTGATCTTGTACCGGCCGGCCCCGACAGCGTGCGGGTCGCTGTCGACGGCGTCGACGGGGTGGGCAAATCGACGTTCGCCCGCCATCTGGCCGGCGAGTTGAGCGGCCGGGGACGCCCGGTCGTGCACGTCTCGGCCGACGATTTCCACCATTGCCGCGACGTGCGGTACCGCCGCGGCCGTGATTCGCCGGAGGGTTTCTTCCTCGACAGCTACGACTATCCGGCGCTCGTGCGCGACGTGCTCGAACCGTTCGCGCCGGGCGGGTCACGCCGATTCCGGCGGGCCGCCCACGACGTGCGTACCGACCAAGCCCTGGCCCCTGCCTTTGAAGTGGCGCCGCCCGGTTCGGTGCTGATTGTCGACGGGCTTTTCCTGCACCGCGACGAACTCGCCGGCCGGTGGGAGTTCTCCGTTTTCCTGCACGCGCCGTTCGATGTCACCGTGCCGCGAATGGCGGCGCGTGACGGCTCGCACCCCGATCCGGACCATCCGAGTCAAGCCCGCTATGTCGGCGGTCAGCGACGGTATTTCGCCGCCTGCGATCCGCGGGCGCGCGCCGGCGTGGTCATCGACAACTCTGATTGGCGGAATCCGGCTATCCTGCCTCGATGATCACTGACGGGGAGCTGGCCATCGCCGCCGCGCAAGCGGGGGCCCACGTCGTGCGCGACACCGACATCGGCGGGCACAAGCGCGTGGACAAAGGCGGCGGTGATTTCGCCACCGTCGCTGATCTGGAAGCGGAACGGGTCATCGTCGAACTGCTGCGCGAGCACCGCCCCAAGGACGCCGTGCTCGGCGAGGAAAGCGGCCACACCGGCACCCCGGCGCCGCGGACCTGGCTGGTCGACCCGCTCTGCGGAACGCTCAATTACGCCGTACGCAATCTG
This sequence comes from Actinoplanes sp. NPDC048796, assembly GCF_040650035.1. Taxonomy (NCBI): domain Bacteria; kingdom Bacillati; phylum Actinomycetota; class Actinomycetes; order Micromonosporales; family Micromonosporaceae; genus Actinoplanes; species Actinoplanes sp. NPDC048796. The sequence goes on from NZ_JBEZGO010000004.1 coordinate 416,649, forward strand.
CTGGTTTCCGTCAATGTCGCCTTGCGTTGCCGTGACGAGGTGACGGCCGCCGCGCAGGCCGACCCGTACACCGGTGAGGTTTTCTGGACCGACGGCAATTCCGCTTGGGTACGCCGTGACGGCACCGACGAGCCCTTGACCCCGTCCGCTTCCTCGCGGCTGGTCGACGTCAATCTCGATCCGCCGTTTCCCAACGACCCCCGTTTCCGGGCGGCCGATCTGCTCGCCCACCGCGGATTCGCCGCCCTTTTCCGGCCCCGCGTCGTCTCCACCACCCTGGCCGTGGCGTGGGTCGCCGCCGGCCGCCGCGCCGCCTACGTGACCGACGGCCACCTGCGCGACAGCGTCCATTTCGCCGCCGGCATCGCCCTGTGCCGCGCGGCCGGCTGCGTCGTCACCGGCCTCGACGGCAACCCGGTGCACACCGGCGCCGGCGGCCTGCTGGTCGCCGCCGACGCGCGGACCCACGGCGACCTGCTCACCCTGATCGGATGGTGACCATGCAACGACTTGCCGCGTACGCACTCTGCCTGCGCCCCGACAGCATCCTGCTGGCCCACTGGGTCTCCCCCGACGGCGCCCGCGCGCACTGGACCCTGCCCGGCGGCGGGGTCGACGAGCGCGAGGACCCGTACGACGCCGTGGTCCGCGAGGTCGAGGAGGAGACGGGCTACACCGCCGAGGTCAGCGCCCTGCTCGGTGTCGACTCCCGCGTGATCGTCATGGACTACAGCGACCCGCCGGGCCGGTTGCTGCACGCGGTCTGCGTCTTGTACGAGGTCACGCTGACCGGCGGCGTCCTGCGCGACGAGACCGGCGGCTCGACCGACCAGGCCCGCTGGATCCCCCTGTCCGAGGTGCCCTCCCTGGACCGTTCCGTGATCGTCGACACCGGTCTGGCCCTGGTCCGCGAGCGACCGGCGACCGGGCACGTGCCGCCCGTCGCCGTCGGTGGCCGGCTGCATCAGTGACGAAGGTCTTGACCTTCACCTTCGGGTAAGGCCGAGCCTGGGTGGCACCGGCCGCCGTGGCCGGTGCGAGGAGGAAAAGCCGGTGGCTCTGGTGACGATCGGCGCGTTCGCGCGGCAGGCTCGGCTCACCCCGAAAGCGCTGCGCCTCTACGACGAGATGGGCCTGCTGCGCCCGGCCGCCGTGGACGCGGAGACCGGGTACCGGTTCTACGAGCCGAGCCAGCTGCGCCGGGCCCACCTGATCGCCGAGCTGCGCCGCATCGGCATGCCGCTGGCCGAGATCGCCGGCGTGTGCGCACTCGAGCCGGCGGCCGCCGCCGAGGCGGTCACCGCGTTCTGGCGCCGGGTCACCGCCGACACGGCGGCGCGGGCCCGGCTGACCTCCCTCCTCGTGGCTGACCTGACCGGAGGGACCACCACCATGCCTGACAGCGACTTCCGTTTCGCCGCCGCGACGGATCCCGGCCGGGGCCGCGACACCAACGAGGACGCGGCGTACGCCGGCCCGCACCTGCTCGCGGTGGCCGACGGAACCCGCGGTCCGGGCGGCGCCCAGGCCGCGGCCACCGCTCTGCAAGCCGTCCGCGCCCTCGACCCGGCCACCGCGTCCGGCCCCGACCTGCTGACCCTGTTGGCCGGCGCCGTCACGGAGGCCGACCGGGCCATCCGCGCCCTCGCCACCGGCGCGCAGGGTCAGCCGGTGACCACGCTGACCGCGCTGCTGCGGCAGGGCATGCGGATGGCGCTGGTGCATGTCGGCGACAGCCGCGCCTACCTGCTGCGCAACGGCGAGCTGACCCAGCTGACCCAGGACCACACGTGGGTACGCACGCAGGTCGACCAGGGGAAACTCACCCCGGCCGAGGCCGTCGGCCATCCCGAGCGGGCGCTGCTGGCCCGGGCCCTGGGCTGGGGCCCGGAAGGAGAGGCAGACCTGGGATTGCGTACGGCCGTACCCGGCGACCGCTACCTGCTTTGCTCCGACGGCCTGTCCGCGGTGGTGGCGGCCGAGGCCCTGCACCGCACCCTGGCCGGCGCCGCCGGCCCCGAGCAGGCGGTGGCCGATCTGATCGCCCTGGCCCACAGCGCGGGCGCCCCGGACAACATCGCCGTCGCGGTCGCCGACGTGTAGGCCACCGGATCAGGAAGAGGTCAGTTCGAAGCGGACTATGACGATCTCGTCGCCGGGGCGCAGCTGGGGGTAGTAGTCGCGCAGCCCGGGCAGGACGTCGGCGGCGCCGGCGAAGCCGTCCTCGCGGGCCTCGGCGTCGGTGACGGCGCTGACCGGCTTCGTGACCGTGGACGTGATGCGGCCCGGCAGGATGGCTTCGCCGCCGAAGACGAGCAGTGCCGGGCCGGCCTCCACAGGGTCGTTGAAGCGCATCGTCACCCTCTTGCGCCCGTCGCGGACGGCCGTGAGGTGGGCGGCGCGGAACTCCAGCCGCTGGACCGGCCCGGCGGCCAGAGCCGCGCTGACCGCGGCGGCCGAGGCCGGCAGCAACGGCAACCGCACGTCCGGGGTGGGGATCCGGCCCCGCGCGTGCAGCACCGCCTTGATGACGGCCGGGTTCGGCTCGGCGAACAGGGCCGCCGACAGCCGCGCCAGCCGGTGGCCGAGCGGCCGGGCGCGGCCGGCGTCACCGGCACGCCAGGCCGTGATCAGGCCCGCGTAGGCCGCGGTGTCGACCTGGGCCGAGGCGAGGATGCCCCCGTGCGCGCCCAGAGCCAGCAGCGGCGAGATGTAGAGGTCGTCACCGCCGAGGACGGCGAAATCCGGGGGTGGGTCCGCCAGCAGGTCCATGGTGTCGGCGTCGATGCCGCCGGCCGCGAGTTTCAGCCCGGCCACGTTCGGCAGAGCGGCGATGCGGCGCAGCGCTCCGGCGGACAAGGTCTGAGCCGTCCGGTACGGCACGTGGTAGACGACCAGGGGCACCGGGCTGGTCTTCGCCAGGGCGCCCAGGTGGGCGATCACCCCGTCCTCGCCGGCCCGCACGAACGGCGGCACCAGCGTCAGGGCCGCCGTCGCGGTGGCGCCCAGGCCGGCCAGGGCTGTCGCGTCGTTCGCGCCGACGATGAGCGGCGCGCCGGTGGCGGCGAGCGTACGCAGAACGGTGCCGCGTTCGGCCCCGGTCAGCGTGGACGGTTCGCCGGTGGTGCCCAAGGCGACCAGCCCGGCCGCGCCGCCGTCCAGCACATCGTGGGCGAGCCTGCTCAGGGCCTCGACGGCGACCTCGCCGGCGGCGTCGAACGGGGTGATCAACGGGACGTACAGACCGGTCAGCATCCGGCCACCGTGCCAAACCCGTACCGCTAAGGTCTATTAAATTGTCCTCCCGCGACGATGTAGCGGCGCTGAACTATCCAGCGGGATGCCACCCGCGCCGGCGGCCCTGCCGGACGACGATCGCGGTCAGAGCCAGCAGCACGACGATGCCGGCGCCGATCCCGGCGAACACCAGGGCCCGGTCACGGGAGGCGGCGCGGCGGGCGGCCAGCGCCGCCACGGCCGGATCCTGCATGGTCATCGACTCCGGGGCCGGCTGCGCCTGCTGCCTCGGGCCCAGCGTCTCGGTCAGCGCCCGGTACGGGTTGAGCAGCCCGAACCCGTACTCGGCGCTCACGCTGCCGCCCGGGGCGGGATCGGCGGTGGCGATCAGCCGCTGCCGAACCCCGGCCGGGCTCAACCGCGGGAAACGCTGCTTGATCAGGGCAGCCGTGGCCGACACGAACGGCGCCGCGAAACTGGTACCGGACTGCGAGGTGTGCCCGGTGCCGCCGGCGTCGGCGCCGGTCACCCCGTTGCCGATCGCGACCAGGTCGACATACTCGCCGTGCTGCGAATAGTCGGCCACGGTACCGTCCGCCCCGACCGCGCCCACACCGATGACCCCCGGATACTTCGCCGGGAACGGGTCGGGATTGCCCTGCCGGGCGTTGTTGCCGGCGGCGGCCACCACCACCACACCGGCCCGGACGGCGCGCGCGACCGCCGCCCGTACGGCCGCGTTGTCCGAAGTCATCACCAGCGAAATGTTGATCACGTCGGCGCCCTGCTCGACGGCCAGATCGATCGCCTGGGCGAACTGCGCCGGGGAACCCTTGTCACCGACCGCCTCGCCGTCGATGACCTCCTGCTCGGTGATCCGGAACGGCAGGATCGCCGCCTCCGGCGCGAGCCCCTGAAAACCCGTGTTACGGGCCGGCGCCGCCGCGATGATGCTCGCCACCAACGTGCCGTGGCCCTGGCAGTCCTGCCGGCCGCTGTCGTCGCCGTGCAGGAAATCAGCGCCCGGCGTCACGCGCCCGCGCAACTGGGGATGATCGCCGTCCACACCGGAATCGATCACCGCCACCCGCACACCCTTACCGGTCGCGAAACCGGCCAGCCGCTTCGGCGCGTACACCTGATCCTCGACCGGCACACCCGCGGCGACCTTACCGGGAGCCGTCGTCCGCTGGCACACCACAGCCGCCCCCGCCGGCGCCGGCACGCTCAGCGTCGCGGCGGCCACCGCCACCGCGGCCAGAACCTCCCGCCACCGCATCGCGCACCCTCCTTCAACGACTCGGCTGGATGGTATCGGGACGGTGCGACAAGGTTGTGCGTTCAGGTCGCTCACAGCTAGGTTGTGGAAACCATCTGCGGCGTCGTGAGGGAAACCGGTGCAACTCCGGTGCGGTCGCGCCACTGTGAACGGAACCCGGCGACGGGAACCGTGAGTCAGGACGCTCACGCGTCGCAGTCCGTTCGAACGGGACGCGTCATCCCGGCAGGAGGTTCCCCCACCATGCCCAAGGCACAGCCGATCCGTCCGCTGAGCACCCCCGCCGTCTCCGCGCGGCTGCTCTGGACCGCTCTCGCCGTCGTCGCCCTCATGCTGCTCGTCGCCTACCTGGTCGCCTTCGACCAGGGCGCGGTCTCCCGCAGCGGCATGTACCTGCACGAGCTCATGCACGACGGCCGCCACCTGCTCGGCGTCCCGTGCCACTGACCGCCGCGAAACCCGCGCCCGGCTACGGCGCACTCCTGCTGCGAGGCCTGCTCGCCGGCCTCGTCGCCGGCCTGCTGGCCGGCTGCTTCGCGTACGCGGTGGGCGAACCGAAGGTCGACGCGGCCATCGCCATCGAAGAGGCGAACGCCCACGCCACCCCCGGCAGCGACCACCACGACGAGGAACTGGTCAGCCGCGACGGGCAGAAAGGCGGCCTGTTCCTGGCCACCGGCCTGTACGGCGCGGCCATGGGCGGGCTGCTCGCCACCGCGTACACCCTGCTGCGCCGCCGCCTGCGCACCCCGAGCGACACCCGCGCCGCGCTCAGCCTGGCCGGCGCCGCCCTGCTCGGCATCGTGCTGATCCCGTACGTCAAATACCCGCCCAACCCACCGGCGGTCGGCAACCCCGCCACCATCGACCAGCGCACCATCAGCTACCTGGCCATCCTCGTGCTGGGCCTGGTCGCCGTCTGGGCGTCCGTGGTCGCGGCCCGCACCCAGCGCGCCGAGTGGCGCCAGGCCCTCGCCGCCGCCACCGCGTTCCTCATCGTGGTCACCGTCGGCTACACCCTGCTGCCCACCGTCGACGAAGTGCCGGACACCTTCCCAGCCGACCTGCTGTGGGACTTCCGCCTCGCCTCACTGGGCACCCAGGTCCTGCTCTGGACGGCCCTCGGCCTCGCCTTCGCCGCCCTGCTCAACGCCCGCCGCACCCCGGCCACCCAGCCGGACCACGAGAAAGTCACCTCCGGCTAGCCCTCACAGCACCTCGTCCGCCCACCGGGCGACCACCGCCAGCACCGGACCCCGGCCGGCCACCATCGCCTCGATCCCGCGGCTGTCGTACCCCGGCCTCCGGGCCCAGCCCGCCGCGGCGGCCGACACCATCCGCGGCGCCAGCCAGAAATACTTCGCCGCCCCACACGCCATGACAGCCCGCCGCACCGTGGCCTCGTCGACCGCACCGTCGAGGCCACGGCAATACTGCCGCGCCACAACGGCCAGCACCTCGTCCAGCATCGCGATGTCGACCAGCCCGTCGAAAAACGCGTCCAAGGCCAGATTCGCCGCGTCCTCCCCGACCGCCCCCGGCCCCACGAACGCCCAGTCCAGCAACACCGGCCCCGGCGCCGCGAAAACCAGATTCATCGGCCACACATCGTGGTGACACAACGTCCGGGGCAACCCGTCGGTCACCGCCAGGATCTCGTGCCGCCGCTGCCACAACCGCCGCAACCCGTCGCGCACCGGCTTCGGCCAGCCCGCCACGATCGCCGGATGCCCCCAGTCGAGCTCACCACCCACCGGCTGCGCCAGCGTGTAATCCCGCAACCAATCCCGGGCCAGCCAACCGTCCTGCGGCCGCCCACCCAGCCACTGCTTCTGCGCGGCGCCGAGCCGAAACGCCACCTCCCCCAGATCACCCGGGCCGCCGCTCGTGCCCGGCCGGCCCCGGACATCCTCGAGCCACAGCGCCACCGACCCGTCCGACCGCGACACCACCTCCACCAACTCCGGCCCCCGCAAACCCGGGAAAGCCCGACCCGCCAGCCCCGACGCGTACGCCTCGACCTCACGCCGCCAATAGTTGAAGTGACCAGGATCGTCACTGGCCGCCAGATGAGCCGCCGCGCCCGCCCGCCGCGGCGCGGCCACCTTCACCACCACCGACGAACCCTCCCGGCGCAACCGCCACACCCCGCCGGTGACCTCGTTCGCGGTGCTGTGCACCAGCTCCTCGACAGTCCACCCCGGTCGCATCAGATCCTCGGGAATCGGCACTACCACAACACTAGTAGGCCCAAGGTGACCGCTGTGGACAACCACGTTCCTGTGGACAACCCCGGATCATGCCAGCGACCGCCGCTACCTTGCGAGGCATGCCTGAATTCCTGCCCGGCCTCACCCTCGCCCGCCACTTCTACTTCGAAGCCGTACGCCCCCTGCTCGGCGACCTGCCCCACGCGGCCGCCCGGCTCGGCCCCGGCTCCGACGTCCTCGGCTACGACACCGAACGCTCCACCGACCACGACTGGGGACCCCGCCTCGAACTGTTCGTTGACAACCCCGGCGACCTGCACCAACTTCTCGCCCGCCGCCTGCCCAAACACGTCCGCGGCTGGCCCACCCACTTCGAACCACCCGGCGCCCGCGTCCGCAGCATGGCCCACACCGACGGCGACGTCGACCACTACGTCCGCATCCAGCCCTTCCCCACCTGGTGCCGCGACCTCCTCGGCTTCGACCCCGCCGACGGCATCGGCCTGCTCGACTGGCTCGCCACCCCCTGGCAACGCCTCGCCGAATTCACCCGCGGCGACGTCTTCCACGACCCCGGCAACGTCCTCACCGCCGCCCGCGAAGGCCTGGGCTGGTACCCACCCGACGTCTGGCGCTACATCCTCGCCTGCCAATGGGCCCGCATCAGCCAGGAAGAAGCGTTCCCCGCCCGCGCCGCCGAAAACGGCGACGACCTCGGCACCCGCATGCTCACCGCCCGCCTCTGCCGCGAAGTGGCCCGCCTGCACCTGCTCCAGGAACGCACCTGGCCCCCGTACGCCAAATGGCTCACCCACGCCCTGCCCGCCGACCTCACCGCCGCCGCCCTGCGCGCCGCCCTCTACACCACCGACGAACACGACCGGGAGAACGCGCTCTGCGCCGCCCTCGAAATCGCCGCCCTCCGCCAGAACGACCTCGGCCTCAGCGCCGAACAACCACCGGCCCGCCGCCCCTTCTTCGACCGCGGCTACGCCGTCATCGGCGCCGCCCGCTTCACCGACGCCCTCCGCGACGCCATCACCGACCCCACCCTGCGCGCCCTGCCCACCACCGGCTGCGCCGACCAGATCATCGACAGCACCGACGTCCTGACCGACCCCCGCCTCACCCGCGCCCTCACCGCCGCCACCCTGCCATGACCAGACGCCCACCACGCCGATTCCCCGCCGACCAGCCCGCCTCCGTCGGCATACACCCCCGCCCACCTGGACAAGAATTCTTTTCGGTGCCAAGGTCGACCACATGCACGACATCGCCGTCATCGAGGACCCCGCCACCGCCGAGATCTCCCTCGACCCCATCCGCAGCCGCCTCCTCGCCGAACTCGCCCAACCCGGCTCCGCCACCACCCTCGCCGGCAAAATCGGCCTGCCCCGGCAAAAAATCAACTACCACCTGCGGACCCTCGAACAACACGGCCTCGTCCACCTCGTCGAAGAACGCCGCAAAGGCAACGTCACCGAACGCCTGATGCAAGCCACCGCCGCCTCCTACGTCATCTCCCCCAACGCCCTGCCCGCCGTCGCCCCCGACCCCACCCGCGCCCCCGACCGCCTCTCCGCCCGCTGGCTACTCGCCCTCGCTGCCCGCCTCGTCCGCGACGTCGGCGCCCTCATCACCGGCGCCGCCACCAGCAGACAACGCCTCGCCACCTACGCCCTCGACGGCGAAATCCGCTTCGCCACCCCCGCCGACCGCGCCGCCTTCGCCGAAGAACTCACCGCCACCGTCACCGGCCTGCTCGCCCGCTACCACAGCGACACCGGCCGCAAACACCGCCTCGTCCTCGCCGTCCACCCCGCGCTCGACTCCGCCGCCGAGAAGAAATGACCATGGGCAAGGAATACGAGATCGAACTCGACACCACCGTCGACACCGACCCCGAACACGTCTGGAACGCCATCGCCACCGGACCCGGCATCTCCTCCTGGTACATCGGCCACACCGAAACCGACCACGACACCGTCCGGACGGCCTTCGGCACCACCACCTTCCCCACCGCCACCATCACCGCCAACGACCCACCCCACCACTTCGCCTACCGCACCGACACCACACCCGACGGCCGCTTCCAAGCCTTCGAATTCCTCATCGAAGGCCACCACCAATCCGCCACCACCCTGCGCGCCATCACCAGCGGCTTCCTGCCCGGCGACGACTGGGCCGACGAATACGAGGCCATGAGCCACGGCGTCGCCCTGTTCAACGCCACCCTCACCACCTACCTCAACCACTTCCCCGGCCGCACCGCCACACCCGTCACCGCCTTCGGCCCGCCCATCACCGACTGGCCCACCGCCTGGACCACCCTGCACAAAACCCTCGGCCTCACCCACCAACCCCGCCCCGGCGACCACACCGGCAACGGCGGCGAGGTCTACCACGCCAGTCACCACACCCTCGGCATCCGAACACCCACAGCCCTGCACCGCTACATCCGCGGCTACCGCGGCCCCATGATCGCCGCCCACGAAACCTTCGAACCCGACCCCACCAACTGGACCGACTTCCTCACCACCCTCCACACCCCCTGAAACCCGCCGGCACACCGAGGGAGACACGGCTTGGCGAACCGCGCGACCACCCCACCACGACGAACACCACTCGCGGTCCTCCCCGCCACCGGCACGGCAACAGCGCTGGCCCTCCTGGCATTCACCGCCGACCACGTCGACGGCATCGGCGGGCACGTCATGGTCGCGCTCACCAGCAGCGGCTTCGCCTGGGGCCTGGCCGCCCTGCTCACCGGCCACCACGCCCGCAACCCCCGGCACGCCGCCGCCACCGCCACCACAGTCCTGGTGACCGCCACCCTCGGCTACTACCTGCTGATCGTGCTCGTCAGCCGGCGCTGGAGCGGCGGCAGCTCAGGCGACCTGCACGGCCTGCTCAACGTCGCCATCATGACCACCATCTGGCTCACCGGCTCGCTGGTCGCCGGCCCACTGCTCGGCCTCCTCGGCCACGCGATCCGTCCCTCGCCGAACGACTCCACGCCCGACACGCCACGGACCACGACCCCTACGACCACGCCGGCGCACCTTCAGCGGTGTTTCGGCTCTGAGGTGGAGCCGCCGCGGGGAACGGAGGCGAGCGGGCCACCGCGACGGATCATGGGGACGCGCCGGGCCGCGGTCGCCGCCGGTGTCGCGTACGGGCTGCTGTCCGGCGAAGGCTGGTACCGGATGCCGACCGTGTCGCCGTGGGATCTGCCGTCGGGCGCCGGAGACGAAGCCGAGTTCTTTCGCGGGTCGCGATCGCCGCCTTCGTGCGGGTGGTGCTGCCCCTCGCCGTACTCGTCGGGCTGGTCTTCGCCCGTCGCCTCTGGCGGCACTGGCCGCTTTTGCTGATCACCGCGATTCCCACCGCGATCCTCACGGCATCTCTCTGGCGGCTGATGTACGCGGTCGTCCACGCCCATCTCTGACCCGAGCAGAAGCCGAAAGGCAATTGGTGGGATGTCGTTGATTCCTTTTTGGTTTTCTTGTGGCCGTGACCGGTGACGGGGCGCACATCGCGTAGAGCGTCCTAGGATGTTTGTGGGGATCGGTGTGGTGGCGCGATCTTCCGGGGTGCGGGGCCTAGGGTGGGGTCGCGATGAACGAGAACGACACCGCCTCCGAGACCCGTCCCTGCGCTCACTGTGGACGGCCGGTTCCGCAGCGCTCGTCCGCCGGGCGGCCGTTCCGCTACTGCCGGGACAACGACGGGGAGTGCCAGCGCGCCTCCCGCAACGTGCGCATGCGGCACCGGGCCTCGCCGGGGCTGGCCGGGCAGGTGGCCCGTACGTGGGAGGTGGTCGACCGGCTCGACCAGCTCGTCACCGGGCTGTCCGAGGCCCTGCACTCCGAGCTCTCCCCCGCCGGCGTGGAACGCCAGGTGGCCGAGATCCGGGCTGAGACGTCGGGGCAGATCGCGGCCGCGCACACCGAACGCGACGACGCGCGCCGCGACGCCGAACGGGCCGCCACCGAGGCGTCGGCCGCGCAGCAGGTGGCCGCGGCCGCCACCGCCGAACGCGACGAGGCCCAGCACCGGGCCGAGGAGTCCGCGCGCGCCGCCGAGCAGGCCGGCCGCGACGCCGAGCAGGCCCGCGCCGAACGCGACGAGGCGCGCCGGGAAGCCACCGCGGCCGGGGCGCTCAAGGAACGGGCCGAAGCCGACCGGGACGCGGCCCGCGACGAGCTGTCGGTCACCCGGACGGAGCTTCAGGACGTACGCCGCGACCGCGAGGCCGCCGAACGTGACCTGGCCACCGCCCTGCGAGACGCCGAAGCCGCCGCCCAGCGCGGCGAGGAGCTGCGCCGGGAGCGCGACACCGCCCGCGACGAGGCCCGCCGCCTCGACACGGAGCTGGCCACCGCCCGCCGCGAAGCCGCCGAGCAGCTCGCGGCCGCCGACAAGACCCTTGCCGAGGTACGGCGAAACGCCGCCACCGACCGCGAAGCCCACCAAGCCGAGCTGGCCCAAGCCCACCGCGACACCGCCGACGCCCGCGCCGAGCTCACCCAAGCCCAGCGTGATGCCGCCGAGGCCCGCGCCGAACGCGACACCCTCCGAGGCCTGCGCGACGAACTGGACCGGGCCGCCCGCGACCGCGCCGACCTCGAACGCCGCCTCGCCACCGCCCAGTCCGACGCCGAAGCCGCCCAGACCCGGGCCGCGCAGCTGTCCACACAGGTCAGCGACCTGGCCTCCGCCCTGGCGTCCCTCGGCGGCACCCGCCCCGCCCCGGCTCAGGCCACCCACAACTGATCTGCTGGTCCCGCCGCCCGAAGCGGGACCCGGACAAACTCCGGATCCGCTGCGAGCAACCACACGATTCAAGGCGGCACTCGCCGTCGCCGCACAGGCTTCAGCCGAGCCCCTCCCGATCGCACGGCAACCGTGGACTTCACCAAGACCGAAACGGCCGACTTCGACGCGGCACCGCCGGCGCGACGTTCGTGTATGGAGCGGTCGCCCTGGCCGGCGGGGTGGTCTTGAATCGGCCGTCATCCAGGCGAACCGCGTCAAGTGCCTGAAGACGAAGATCCTCCGGTGCCCGCGGCCGGCTCCTGGCCGGACATCCACGTCGGTGGTCACTGATCGAGGCCGCACGGGGCACGGGCCCGCATCGACGTCCTGGTCGCCGACGCCGGGATTCGGTCAGTGGAGTTCCTCGCCGCCGATGGACCCGCGCGCCTGTGGCCTGAGGGACAGGGGTGACCAAATCCACACGGCGGCCTGAGCAGCCGGGTGAAGAGTGCTCATCTTGAGCGACCGGCGGACGAATATTGACCGGCGAGGAGCGGAACGGGAGTGCCGATTTGCGGAATTACTCGACCGGGTGACCGAAGTCGCATCACCTGTAGAACACCCATAGACCGTAAAGTGGACCAAGGTCCACTTCGGCGGGGGTGCGGTATGCCGGGTAAGGGCCTCGGGCGGCTACGCTCGTAGCGTTAACACTGGCGTCACAACGGCGGTGTTGTCATACCGGCAGTGCTGTCATATCGAACGCTGTAGTCTCGGCGACCGCAGGAATCCCGCGGCCGCCCCTTTCGTTACACCAACGAGAGCAGCACCACGAGCGAGGGGAAGCCAATCATGGGCGAACGCATGCTGCGCGGCAGCCGTCTTGGCGCGGTCAGCTACGAGTCCGACCGCAACACGGAGCTGGCGCCCCGGCAGACCCGAGAGTACCTGTGCGTCAAGGGTCACCAGTTCGAGGTGCCGTTCGCCGTCGACGCCGAGGTGCCCACCACCTGGGAGTGCAAGTTCGACGGCAGCGTCGCCCGCCTGGTCGACGGCAGCGAGCCGGAGCAGAAGAAGGCGAAGCCGCCGCGTACCCACTGGGACATGCTCCTGGAGCGGCGTTCGATCTCGGAGCTCGAGGACATCCTCAACGAGCGCCTTCAGGAGGTCCGGACCCGTCGGGGCCGGTAACACCACAACGCGAAAGGGCCGTTCCGGAAATTTCCGGAACGGCCCTTTCGCGTTGGTTGGGAAGCGGTAGCGCGCGCGACGCGCATGTGCGGGCGTGGGAACCGCGCCAGGGTCAGCGCAGGACTTCGCCCTCGACGATTTCGCCCTCGATGGCGGCGGCGGGGGTCCGGGTGGCCGGGCGGTCGTCGTCGATCACGACGATGGGGTCGCCGGGACGGACGCGGACCTTGCGGGGACCGAACGCGTCGAAGCCGACGAAGCGGCTGGCGTAGCGTTCCACGCCGCGGCGGGCCAGCTGGCGGCCCGGCGGGAGCAGGAGCAGCAGGCCGGCCACCGCCGTGATGAAGCCGGGGATGGCCAGCAGCAGGGCGCCGCCCAGGCCGACCAGCGAGCGGATCACCTCGTCGCCCGGCGGGCGGCCCTCGACCGAGGCGGCCTGGAAGCGGCGCCAGCCTTTCATGCCCTCGCGGCGCAGCAGCGCCATGCCGGCCAGGCTCGCGGCCGCGGCCAGCAGGATGGCCCAGCCGCCGCCGATCGCGTGGGCGACCAGGATGAACACGACGATCTCGGCGATCGCCAGCAGTGACAGGCCCGCGGGAAGCAGAGCCAGGCCTCGACGGCGCATAGGGACCTCCGGTGTCAGAATCCAAGCATGACACGCCCGTGCCCGGTCACGGCCAGGTGGAACCTTCGCGGCGGCTCTTGCCGAACCGGGCCCGCAGCGCCTCACGGCGGGTCTGCACGCCCCACAGGGTCACCCTGAGCAGCTGTTCCTTGAAGATGTTGCCGCTCATCTTGCTGACGCCGTGTTCGCGCTCGGTGAACGTGATCGGCACCTCGGCCATCCGGAAGCCCGCCTTGTACGAGCGCCAGGCCAGCTCGACCTGGAACGAGTAGCCGGTGGAGGCGACCGTGTCGACGTTGATCGCGTCGAGCACCGGCATCCGGTAGGCGCGGTAGCCGCCGGTGGCGTCCTTGAACGGCATGCCCAGCGCCATCTTGATGTAGATGTTGCCGCCGCGGGAGAGCAGCAGCCGGTGCAGCGGCCAGTTGTGCACGCTGCCGCCGGGGATGTAGCGGGTGCCCAGGACCGCGTCGGTGTCGCGCAGCGCGTCGAGCAGCTTGGGCAGCTCCTCGGGCGCGTGGGAGCCGTCCGCGTCCATCTCGACGACCGCGTCGTACCCCTTGTTCTTGGCCCAGGCGAAACCGGCCTTGTAGGCGGCGCCCAGACCCTCCTTGCCGGCCCGGTGCAGGACGAAGACGTGGTCGTCGGCGGCCGAGATCTCGTCGGCGATCGCGCCGGTGCCGTCCGGCGAGTTGTCGTCGGCGACGAGGATGTCGACCGACGGGACCGCACGGCGGGTCCGCTCGGTGATCAGGCGGATGTTGTCCGCCTCGTTGTAGGTCGGGATCACCACGAGGACCCGCCCCACCCCCGGGTAGCCTTCCGCCTCGCTCACCGTGCCTCCGCATCGTCGCTGGTCGTACGCCGCCGGCGTCGCATCACGAACGCACCGGCCACGGCCACGATCGCCAAAGCGACCATGACCATCTCGGGCCAATGGCCCAAACGAGTCGCCAGCGTAGTCGTATCGCCCACGTGCATGTCACGCACCATCACCGAGCCGACGTTGAAGCCGCTGGAGTCGTACACCTGACCGGCCGTGCCGGCGAACGCCGACACCCCGACGGTGGACACCATCAGCGCCTCGCGGCCGTGCTCGACGGCCCGCAACCGGACCATGGCCAGCTGCTGGCGGGCCTCGGCCTCGTTGAAGGTCGCGTTGTTGGTCTGCACGGCCAGCACCTGGGCGCCGCCCACCACAGTGTCGCGGACGATGTCGTCGTACGCCACCTCGAAGCAGATGACGTCGCCGATGGTGAGCGCACCCGATCGGATGACGCCGGGGTGGTCACCGGCGAGCATGTTCCTCACCAGGTCGACCTTGTCGGTGACCAGGCGGGCGATCGAGCGCAGCGGCACGTACTCGGCGAACGGCACCGGGTGGCGTTTGACGTACTGCTGGGCCAGGTCGGGGCCGGTGCCCGGGTTCCACAGGATGCCGGCGTTCTTGATGTCGGCCGGCTTGTCCGTACGCAGGACCGTGCCGACCAGGATCGGCGTGTCGATCGCGTTCGCGGCGTCGGAGATCTGCTGGGCGGCGTCGGCGTTGCGCAGCGGGTCGATGTCGCTGGAGTTCTCCGGCCAGACGACCAGGTCGGGCTTGGGCGCCTTGCCGGCGGCGACGTCGAGGGCGAGCTGCTTGGTGGCCCGGACATGGTTGTCGAGCACCGCGCGGCGCTGGGCGTTGAAGTCGAGGCCGAGGCGGGGCACGTTGCCCTGCACGACGGCGACGGTCTGGGTGGGGCCGCTCGCCTCGGCCACCGGCACCAGCAGCGGGCCGGCGATCAGAGCGGCCAGGGCCGCGAGATAGCCGAGGGCGGCGTACGACCATCGGCGGCGCCACAGCAGGGCCACAAGCGCCCCTCCGGCGGCCGCCACGGCGAACGTGACCAACGGGGCGCCACCTGAGGCGGCGAGCCGCAGCGCGGGGGCCTCGTCCTGGCTGAAGGCGAGCCGCCCCCACGGGAAGCCGCCGAACGGCGCCCGGTCGCGGGCCGCTTCCTGGGCCACCCAGAGCAGGCCCAGCACCGGCGGCCACAGGGCCCGCCAGCGGTCCAGCAGCGGCGCCAGCCAGGCGATGGCCACCCCGGTCAGGCCGACGAAGCAGGCCTCGGCCAGCGCCAGCAGCATCCAGGGCAGCCAGCCGGCGGCGATCCGGGTCCAGTCGAGCAGGGGGACGAACAGCACCGCCCCGGCCAGGAAACCCATGCCGAAGGCGCCGCCGAGACGGCGGTGGCCGGTGGCGGCGGCGAGCAGGGCCACGCCGGCCGGGGCGAGCCACCACAGGCCGTACGGCGGCAGGGCGAGGAGAAGCGCGAGACCCGCGAGCACGGTGAGCGCGTACGCGTACCGCCGCCGCACGGGGCGTGGCGGGTCGGTGTGCGCCGTGACCAGCGGCGCAGCGGGGGGCTGCAACGTCATCTCCACCCGCGAGAGGCTACCCGCACCGGATAACGGCACGGCCTCCACCGGGAAACAGGCGCGGCCCCGCGGGACCGCGCCTGTTTCATCGATTCCGTCTCCTGGACACGGCCGGTGGAACAGCCGGAGGTCGCGGTCACCTTCGGACCGGCCCGCACCGGGCTGGCTGCCCGCTGACGTGCCGTTGTCTACTGGCGCCGTTCACTCCCCTGCTCCACCGCGGTCGCGACCGGTCCGCCGCCGCCCCGCCGACCCCCACCCCCTGGACCTGGCTGAACGCGCGACCCCTGCGAGGACTGCGGCCAGTGGGCGGAGGAACGGAGCGAACAGAGTCGCTGCCGTGCTCAGGATTCGACGACGGTACGTCGCTCCCCCGCCCCTCTGTCAACCGCCGCCCCCTGCCCCGGGCGTGTCGCGTTCCCCGGCGTGTCATGTCCTGTACCCGATCGGGCTACAGGCTGTTCACGAGGGTGGCCGCGACGTGAGGGTGATCATTCGCGAGCAGCCCGGCCGCGGCCAGAACGTACTGCTCGTCGACGACGGTGCGGGCCTCGGACGGGGCGGCCCAGCCGCCGGCGGTGTCGGACAGGACCGCGTCCAGCACATATGCGCCGCCGCCGTGCCGCAGCACCCCGCCCGAGCCGACCACCAGGCGCACGTCGCGCAGGTCCCGGCCGCCGGTGCGGGGCTGACCGGGACCGGACGAGTGGCCACGCGCGTGCCGCCGCAGGGCGATCGTGGCGGCGGCCGCGGCTAACCCACGGTCACCGGAAGGCGTCAGTGCCAATTTCTCGGCCGCCGCCGCGGCCAGTGTGCCGGGGGCGCCGACGGCGACCCCCAGATCGCCCTCCACGGTCCGGGAGCGCCAGAGGGTACCCGCCACGTCCCGGCGCGGGCCGGACTCGCTCTCCGCGTCCGGCAGCAGGGCCGAATACACGTCGGTGGTGGCGCCGCCGACGTCGACGACGAGCACACCGGCCCCGGTGACGTCGGCCAGCAGTTCGACGCCGGCGAGCACGGCGTCGGGTGTGGCCGCCCGGACGAGGGACGTGAAGCGCTTGCCCCGGGACAGACGTTTGCCGCCGATCACGTGCTGGAGGAAGACGTCGCGGATGGCCGCGCGGGCCGGCCCGGGCTCGAGCACCCCGATCCGGGGCAGGACGTTGCCGGCGAGCGTCACCGGGCCGTGCAGCAGGGAAGCGGCCTCGTCGCGCACCTCGGCGTTGCCCGCCACCACCACCGGCACCCTGATCCGGGCGTTGCCGAGCCGCCGGGCGTTGTGCAGCAGCACGTCACCGTCGCCGCCGTCGGTACCGCCGACGAGCAGGATCACATCCGGCCGCGACTCCCTCAGTTCCGACATTCCCGATTTATCGAGAGGACCGGCGGCCACGTGCACGACCTGCGCGCCGGCCGACAAGCCGACCCGGTGCCCGGCCTCGGCGGTCACCAGCGACTCGTACCCGACGACGGCGAGCCGCAGGCCTCCGCCGGCGGACGAACAGACGTACAACGGGGAACCGAGCCCGCCGACCGCCGCGACCGCCTCGTCCAGCCCGGCCAGAACGTCGCCGGCGGACGTGGTCGGCACTTCGGCCCGGCGCACCAGGGCCGCCGGCGACAGAGAGATCAGAGCGGCTTTGGTGTACGTGGACCCGACGTCCACACACACCACGGTGTCGCTCAATTCTTCGGCGGCACGACGACCGTCCCCGTGGCGGACACGGCGACGATCGGCGTCTCGAGAACCATCGCCGACGACCCGCCGGTCCCCCGGCACACCACCCGCGACTCGAACGCGATCTTCCGCGACCGGGTGCCCATGTGCACGACCGTCGCCGTGACCTCCAGGACGTCGCCGGCCTGCACGGGCGCCTTGAACTGCACGTCGTCGTACGAGGCGAACAGTCCCTCGTCCCCGTCGAGCTGAATGCACACCTCGGTCGCCACATCGCCGAACAACCCCAGCGAGTACGCGCCGTCGACCAGGTTCCCGGCGTAGTGGGCGTGCGAGTACGGCACGTACCGGCGATGCGTGACAGTGATCAATTCTGGCTCCCGACTAGCGCGTGAACGAGATACGAGGCAACCTCGCGCGGGGTCGTACCCCGCCCGAAGATCCGGTCGACGCCGAGCTCGGCCGCCATCAGCTCGTCGAAGCGCGGGCCGCCCACGATCAGCAGCGGCCGCTTCCCGGCCGGCAGCGCCTCACGGAACGCCGCCGACATGGCCCGGGTGTTCTGCAGGTGCGCGTCGCGCTGGGTGACGACCTGCGACACCAGCACCGCGTCGGCCTTCTGCGCGCGGGCCGTCTCGACCAGGTCGGGCACCGACACCTGAGCGCCCATGTTGGTCACCGACAGCTCCCGGTAGTACTCCAGGCCCTTCTCCCCCGCGATCCCCTTGACGTTGAGGATCGCGTCGATGCCCACGGTGTGCGCGTCGGTGCCGATGCAGGCGCCCACCACGTTGAGCCGCCGCCGCATCCGCCGCTTGATGACGGCGTTGACCTCCTTGGCGCTCAGCAGCGGGAAGTCCCGCTCGACGACCTGCACCTGATCGGTGTCGACCAGATGATTGACCCGCCCGTAGACCACGAAGAACGTGAACCCGTCGCCCATCGGCTTGGCGTGCACCAGCAGCGCCGGATCCATCCCCATCTTGTTGGCCAACTGCACGGCGGCCCCTTCGGCCCGCTTGTCATGCGGCACGGGCAGCGTGAACGACAGCTGCACCATCCCGTCCCCGGTGGTGTCCCCATAGGGCCGAACGATGCTCATGCCTCCAACGCCTCCGTCACCGGGTTGTAGTAGTCCTCGGCGTGCTGGGCGACGCCGTCGAGGCCCTTGCCGCGGTCGGCGGGGCGCTTCATGATGCCGAAGGTGCCGTCGGCGATAGCCGTGAGCAGGGTGTCGTTCTCGATGCGGCGCAGCAGGTCGATGGCCTCGCCGAGGACGGCGTGGGCGCGCTGCTGGATGAAGCCGCCCGGGGCGGGGAGGAAGTCCTCGTGCAGGTTCCCGGCGCCGGTCAGGACGTAGCGCACGTTCTGCAGGGCGATGTCGCGGTCGGACAGCCACGGGGTGACCACCGCCTCGGTCATCATGCCGACCAGCAGGATGCCCTGTCCGGTCAGGGCGCCGACCAGGTTGAAGAAACCGTCCAGCAGGTTGCCGCGGAACACGTCGCCGGTCATGTGCTTGGTCGGCGGCATCCACTTCAGCGGGGCGTCCGGGAACAGCTCGCGGGCCAGCAGCGCGTGCGCCAGCTCCAGGCGGAACGACTCCGGCAGCTCCGGATTGATCTCGAACGCGTGCCCGAGGCCGAGCTGCCAGTTCTGCAGGCCGGCCTCGTGCGCGAAGAACTCGTTGAGCAGCTGCGACACCGTCACCGTGTGGGCCGCCTCGACCGCGTCGGCCGTGGTCAGGTAGTTGTCCTCGCCGGTGTTGATGATGATGCCGGCGCGGGCGTGGACCTGGCGGCTGAACCGCTGGTCGACGAAGGTGCGGATCGGGTTGATGTCGCGGAACAGGATCCCGTACATCGAGTCGTTGAGCATCATGTCGAGCCGTTCCAGGCCGGCCAGCGCGGCGATCTCCGGCATGCACAGCCCGGACGCGTAGTTGGTCAGCCGCACGTACCGGCCCAGCTCCCTGGACGTCTCGTCCAGGGCCGCCCGCATCAGCCGGAAGTTCTCCTGCGTCGCGTACGTGCCGGCGAAGCCCTCCCGGGTGGCGCCCTCCGGCACGTAGTCCAGCAGCGACTGCCCGGTCGAGCGGATCACCGCGATCACGTCGGCGCCGGCCCGCGCGGCCGCCTGGGCCTGCGGAATGTCCTCCAGGATGTCCCCGGTGGCGACGATCAGATAGATCCACGGGCGCTGCTCGGGGTCCCCGTACCGCTTGATCAGGCGGTCGCGTTCGGCCCGGCGCCGGTCGATGGTCTTCAGGCCGTCGTTGGTCGCCCTTCTGGCGGCCCGGCGGGCCGCGGTGGCTTCCGCTTTCCTGGTGGGTACGCCGAAGCGTACGGCCCCCGCGGCGGCCTTCTGCGCGAGCACCGTGATGTCGTCGACGCCGGTGGCGCGCATCGCGTGGAACACCGGCACGGCCACCCCGTGCTCGAGCCCCACGTCCGCGCGCACCGCGTCGACCAGCCGGTTCACCCAGGGGATGCCGTCCGAGTCGGCCCCGCGCACCCCGGCCAGGCGCAGCACCGCCCGCTCCACCGACACCGTCGTGTGCGAGCGCGCGAGGTCGACCACGGGCTGACCCGCCCGCGCCGCGAGCGCGCGCGCCTCACGCACCACCCGCGGATCCAGATCCAGCTTCCCCGCCATCCTCTTATCCCTTTTCGTAGATCGTCTCGCCGTGCAGAACAGTGCGCCGGCACACGGGCGAGCTGGTCAGAACCGGCAGCCCTTCCCGTACGCCGTCCGGGGTGTCCCAGACCGCGAACGTGGCCGACGCGCCCGGCGCCAGCACACCCACCCCGTCCACCCCGGCCGCCCGCCAGCCGCCGCGCGACGACGCCGCGAACGCCGCCCGCACACTCATCCGGTAGACCGGGTTGTGCGGGGCGACCGCCGCCCGCACCATCGCCCACGGGTCCAGCGCGGTCACCGGCGAGTCGGAGCCGAACGCCAGCAGCACCCCGGTCGCGTGCATCGCGCCGATCGGGTTCGACGCCATCGCCCGCTCCACGCCCAGACGCTGCGCGTACATCTTGTCGGGGCCGCCCCACAGCGCGTCGAAGACCGGCTGCACCGAGGCGATCACCCCGAACTCGACCATCCGCGCGATCATCGCCTTGTCGATCAGCTCGACGTGCTCGATCCGGTGCCGGCCCTCGCGCAGCGCGTCCACGCCGACCCGCTTGGCGGCCATCGCGAAGCCCTCCAGCACGGTCTCGATGGCGGCGTCGCCGATCGCGTGGAAGCCGCCCTGCACCCCGGCCCGCACACAGTCGATCAGATGCTCGGCCGCCTGCTCGGCGGTCAGGAACGCCTCACCGTGCCCGTGGTCGCCGTCCAGGAAGGGCTCACGGACCGAGGCCGTACGCGAGCCGAGCGCCCCGTCCGCGTACAGGTCACCGGCCGCGCCGACCGCGCCCAGGTCCCGGGCCTTCTCGGCGGCGCCGAGCTCGCCCCAGTAGCCGAACACCTTCGGCAGGCCGGCCGACGACAGCGCCAGGACCGACTGGAAGTCCTGTTCGCTGGACGTGCCGGGGCCGCCGCACTCGTGCACCGCGGCGATACCCTTCGAGGCCGCCAGCTCCAGGGCGGCCCGCTGCGCCCGCGTGCGCTGGGCCGGGGTCAGCGAGCCGAGCGCCACCGCCCGTACGGCGTGGTGGGCCTGCTCCCGCACCCAGCCGGAAGCGTCGAACCCGGGCCCTTTCTCGGCCGCCGCGAGAAGCGACGTGCTCGCCAGGGCGGAATGCACCGACGCCTGCGACAGGTAGACGCGGCGGCCGCCGGCCGCCCGCTCGAGCTCGTCCGCGGTCGGCGGCGTCTGCTCGGCGCCCCAGGTCGACTCGTCCCAGCCGTGCCCGTGCACGACCGCGTCGGCGGCCCGGGTCTTGGCGAACGCGGCCACCGCGTCCACCAGCTCGCCCGCCGAACGGACCGGCGACAGGTCGAGGCCTTCGGCGGCCAGGCCCGTGTCCGTGGCGTGCAGGTGAGAGTCCACGAACGCGGGCGTGACCAGGGCGTTGCCGAGATCCACGGTCTGGTCGGCGCGGGGGGCGTCGTCCTTCGCGCCGAGCCAGGCGATCTTGCCGTCGCGGACCAGCAAGGCGGTGGCCTTCGGGTCAGCCGGTGAGTAGAGGCGGCCGTTGGTGTAGAGGACCTCAGTCATGGGGGCTAGTCTCCCGCGACGCGGGCCTCGAAGAGGGACCGGACCGCCGGAACGCGGCGCAGCAGATCGACCGCGAACGCGGCGTGCCCGGGCACGTAGCCGTTGCCGATCAGCATCGTCACGTCCGCGGCCAGGCCTTCCGCGCCCAGCGCGGCCGCCGGGAAGCTCGTCGCCATCGAGAAGAAGATCACCGTGCCGCCCTCGGCCGTGGCGAGGATCGCACCGTGCTCGCATCCCGGCACGTCGACGCAGACCACCGTGACCGTGGCCTCCTCGCCCAGCGCTTCCCTGACCTTCCGCGCGACCTCGACCGGATTCCGGGCGTCGGCGATCATGGCGACGTCCGCGATGTCCTCGAGGCTCGCCCGCTCTTCATCGTTACGGACAATTCCGACAGTACGGGCCCCGGCGAGCCGGGCCGCGGTCAGCGCCAGGGAACCGCTCTTACCGGCGCCGCCGAGCACGGCCACCGTCGGGTTGTCCGGATATCGACGAACAACGCGGTCGGTCAGCGCCGGGGCACCGCACACGTCGTACACCGCCAAAGCCAACTCGGGCGCGAGATCATCCGGCAGCACACCGACGATCGAGCGGCCGAAAAGGATCGCCGTGCCCTCGGCCGGCACCTGCTCACTGAGCCCGTCCCAGTTCGTGAGGCCATCGGTGATCGTCAGCGGGGTCAGCGTCAGGGACACCAGCGTCGCGACCCGGTCCCCCGGCTTCACGCCCAGCGGCGACTCGGGGCCGACCGCGTCGACCACGCCGATCAGCATGCCGCCCGAACCGGTCACCGGGTTGTGCATCTTCCCGCGCGTCCCGACGATCTCCAGCACCTCGGCCCGCACCTTCGCGCCGTCACCGCCGTGCTTCTCCGACAACTGCCGGAAACTCGCCGCGTCCAGATTCAGCCGCTCCACCCGCACCCGAACCTCGTCCGCACCGACCTCCGGACGGGCGTCCAAGCGCCACGCCGCCTGCGGCAGAACACCCTCGGGAGCCAGCACCCGATCGAGCCCCACAGACCCCATCACACCCACCCAACGTAAAAATCAAGGAACCCGGCACGTATCCATACCGTAAATCCTCCGGCCATGCCTTCACTAGACCGAAAATCATCCGGTACGTTGAGGCGGTCCGAACGATCGATCAGGAGGCACCGTTGGACGTCCAGCCTTATCTCTATGAGCGCCGCCCCCTGATCGAACCGGACTGGACCCGGTTCCCCGGCTGGCGCGACGTCACCGCCGCCCAATGGGAATCCGCCCAATGGCAGCGGGTCAACTGCGTCAAGAACATCAAGCAGCTCCGCGCCGTCATGGGCGACAAGCTCGACGAACGCTTCTACACCGACCTCGAAACCGACCAGCAGCGCCTGGCCACCATGTCCATGCTGGTGCCGCCCCAGATGCTCAACACCATGGTGCCCACCGGCGAGGTCACCACCGACGCGTTCTACGCCGACCCGATCCGCCGCTACATGATCCCGGTCGCCACCGACCGCCACCTCGACTGGCCGTCACACCCGCACGCCACCCGCGACAGCCTCCACGAGCACGACATGTGGGTCGCCGAGGGCCTCACCCACCGCTACCCCACCAAGGTCCTGGCCGAACTCCTGTCGACCTGCCCGCAGTACTGCGGCCACTGCACCCGCATGGACCTCGTCGGCAACAGCACCCCGACGGTCGACAAACTCAAGCTCACCCTCAAGCCGGTCGACCGCTACCAGGCCCACCTCGACTACCTCAAAGCCCACCCGGGCGTACGCGACGTGGTCGTCAGCGGCGGCGACGTCGCCAACGTCCCCTGGAAGCAGCTCGAGACGTACCTCATGGGCCTGCTCTCGGTCCCCACCGTCCGCGACATCCGCCTCGCCACCAAAGCGCTGATGGGCCTGCCCCAGCACTGGCTGCAGGACGACGTCGTCGAAGGCCTGCACCGCGTCGCCATCACCGCCCAGCGCCGCGGCGTCAACCTGGCCGTGCACACCCACGTCAACCACGTGAACTCGCTGACCCCGCTCGTCGCCCGCGCCGCCCAGACACTCCTGGAAGTCGGCGTCCGCGACGTCCGCAACCAAGGCGTCCTCATGCGCGGCGTCAACGCCACCACGGCCGACCTGCTCGACCTCTGCTTCGCCCTGCAAGGCGAGGCCGGCATCCTGCCGTACTACTTCTACATGTGCGACATGATCCCGCACGCCGAACACTGGCGCGTCCCCGTCTGGCACGCCCAGCAACTCCAGCACGACATGATGGGCTACCTGCCCGGCTACGCCACCCCGCGCATCGTCTGCGACGTGCCGTTCGTCGGCAAACGCTGGGTGCACATGGTGTCCGAGTACGACCGCGACCACGGCATCTCGTACTGGACGAAGAACTACCGCACCTCCATCGAACAGGACGACAGCGAAGCCCTGTCGAAGCTCTACGCCTACTACGACCCGATCGACACGCTCCCCGAGTCCGGCCAGGACTGGTGGCGCAAACAGCAGGCCAACGAAACAGCGTGAAAAGGCAACGGCCCCCGGGGATCTCCCCGGGGGCCGTCCTCCTTCGGAACCCACAGCAAGCTGCGGTCCCGCGTCTCCATCAGCTCACTTGAAGGCGTCGCGGACATCCTTGCCGGCGTCCTTCACGTGCTCGCCCGCCTGCTTGGCGTGCGCCGCCGTCTCTTGAGCCTCGCCCTCGGCGGTGAGCCGCTCGTTGTCGGTGGCCCGCCCCACGGCCTGCTTGGCCTTGCCGGTCAGCTCCTCGGCCTCATTCTTGACCTTATCGGTGAAGCTCATCGTTCAACCTCCGTGGTAGTGCGGTTCTGCCCCAAACGTGCCCACCCCGCGCATTTTCGAAACAGCGGCCCCACCACCCGCGTCGCCGTCGGCGTCGGGTTCGGCCGCTCCGCCGTCGGTCCCACACCCCAGCCGGCATAGCTGTCCCACGGGCTGGCTCCCCCGACTCGGACGGCTTCGCAACCGGCTCTGTCGGCGCATCCACAGCGAGCAGCGCCGAAGCCGCCCGGCCGGCTTCGCAACCCGGTCTTTCCAGCGCATCCCCCGCGGTCCCCGCCCCGTCCGAGCTGAGCAATCCGCGCACGCCACCCATGCCATCCGTGACCGAATCAAGGACGTCGTTGATTCCTTTTTGGGTTGGCCGTGACTCGCGGGCTTGCCGTGTCGCGACGCACAGCGCGTAAGGCATCCTAGGATACTGTGATAGATAAGATCCCTTTGTGACTGATCGCGCCGCGCACGCCCAATCGTTCGGTCCCGTCGCTGACATCTATGAGCGGGGCCGGCCCTCGTACCCGCAAGCCGCTCTTGACTGGCTCCTGCCCGCCGGGCAGCCGCGCGTGATCGACCTCGGGGCCGGCACGGGGAAACTGACCCGTCAGGTGCTCGAACGCGGGCTGCCGGTCTCGGCGGTCGACCCGTCCGAGGGAATGCTCGAGCAGCTGCGCAAGTCGGTTCCGGGGGTTCCGGCGTTGCTGGGCAGCGCCGAGCGGATCCCGCTGCCGGACGGCTCGGCCGACGTCGTGCTGGTCGCCCAGGCCTGGCACTGGGTGGACCCTGCCAAGGCCGCGCCCGAGGTGGCCCGCGTCCTCTCCCCCGGCGGCCGTCTCGGCCTGCTGTGGAACCTGCGCGACGAGCGCACCGACTGGGTCCGCCGCCTCGGCGAGATCATCAACAGCCCGGAGAGCGACCGCGACACCACGATCGGCGCCCCCTTCGGCCCGGTCGAGATCGAACGGTTCGAATGGACCGAGCTGATCGGCCCCGAACGTCTCATCGACATGGTCGCCTCGCGCAGCTACGTGATCCTGCTCGCCCCGGACGAGCGCGCCGCCCTGCTCAGCGAGGTCCGCAAGCTGATCGCGACCCACCCCGAGCTGGTCGGCCGGACCGAGTTCCAGCTGCCGTACATCACCGAATGCGCCCGCGCCTGCCTGACGCCGGCATGAGGCTGCGCCCGGCGGTCCGCGCCCTCCTGCTGACCGGCGACGAGCAGATCCTGCTCTGCCGCCACGCCATGCCCGGCCGGGCGGTGTGGGCCATGCCCGGCGGAAAGGTCGAGCCTGGCGAGACCCTGCTCGAGGCGCTGCGCCGCGAGCTGCGGGAAGAGGTCGGCTACACCCTCGACACGACGCCGCCGCACGTGTGGCACCGCGAGGTCGTCGACCCGGCCTACATCGCCGGTTACGACGGCGCGATCCAGGACTATTTCCTCGTACGCACGCCGAGGTTCACACCGCGCGGCACCTTCTCCGACGCCCAACTGGCCGCCGAGAACATCACCGAACTGCGCTGGTGGACCCTTCCCGAGATCACCTCCTACCGCGGCCCCGACCTGTTCGGCCCCGGCGGACTCGTCACGCCGTTGGCCGCCCTGCTCACCAACGGCGTACCCGACCAGCCGATCATCCTCGACCTGTGATCCCCCGGCCGAGCGCCGTCGTGCCGGACAGGATTAGGGGTCATTCCTGATCCGCGAGCCCGTGGGGATCGAGAAGCATCGAGGCATGCATACGCTTCTCGCTCTCGTCATGGTGGCCGCCGGGCCGGTTCCGGTGGCCACCACTGGATTGGACTGGCAACCGTGCGGTACGGAGAAGGGCGTCTCCTGCGCCACGCTGACCGTTCCCGTCGACTGGGCGCGGCCGCGCGGGGCGACCATCGGAATAGCAATCGCGAAACGGGAGGCGACCGACCAGGCGCACAAAGTGGGCACCCTCGTTTTCGG
Organism: Actinoplanes sp. NPDC048796; assembly: GCF_040650035.1. Taxonomy (NCBI): domain Bacteria; kingdom Bacillati; phylum Actinomycetota; class Actinomycetes; order Micromonosporales; family Micromonosporaceae; genus Actinoplanes; species Actinoplanes sp. NPDC048796. The sequence continues at coordinate 442,955 of NZ_JBEZGO010000004.1, forward strand.
GCCGGGCGGGCCCGGTGACTCCGGCGTCGACCGGGTGGTCGACAACGCGGGCCGGTTCCGGGATCTGCGGGCGCGGTTCGACATCGTCAGTTTCGACCCCCGCGGGGTGGGCGGCAGTTCGGCGATGACCTGTGACCCCGTACTGATGCAAGCCGCCCCTGACCCTGTCCTGACCTCGGCGAAGCAGTTCCAGGAAACGCTGCGCCACAACCGGGAATTGTGGGCGGACTGCGAACGGCGGACCGGGCCGGTGTGGCGGCACGCGGACACGCTGAGCACGGTGCGGGATGTGGAGGCGCTGCGCAAGGCGCTCGGGGAGCGGCAATTGACGTTCCACGGCAGCTCGTACGGGACCCTGCTGGGCCAGGAATACGCGTCCCGTTATCCGGGCCGGGTGCGGGCGATGGTGCTGGAAAGCGTCACCGACCACAGCAGCCGTGACACGGCGTCGTTCCTGAGCGCGCAGGCCTGGGCCTTCGAGGACGCGTTCGACGACTTCATCGCCACCTGCCCGGAGTGCGCCGAACCGTGGCAGCGGCTGTACGCCGATCCGGGACGAGGCGGAATGACGCGGTTCGATCTGATCGCGATAACGCACAAGCTTCTCAAGGACGGGGAGTACGAGAGACTGGCCGCCCTCATCAAGTCAGGGCAGGGTCAGCACGTACGCCTGGACGTTGTCATTCCGGCGTTCTGTGCCGACTGGTCGCTGCCGGTGCATTCGTACGCCGACTATCGGCGCATTCTGCGGCAGGCCGAACGGGTCGCGCCGGACACCCATTTCCCGGCGCAAGCGTTCGCGCTGACCATGTGCCTCGGGTGGCCGCACGTCACGAATCCGCAGCACGATCTCGACGTACGGACCCGGGTGCCGCTTCTGCTGCTCAATTCGCGGCACGATCCGGCCACCGGGATCAACTGGGCGCGGAATGTGGAAAGGCAACTCGGTTCGCGCGGCGTGCTGGTCACGTACGAGGGAACCGGGCACGGGTCGTACTCGCTCAGCGCCTGCATGCGCGAGATCGCCGACGACTACCTCGTCGACGTGACGGTGCCGGCCCGCGGCATCAGCTGTCCGCGGTGACGTCGGGCACCGACGGGGCGATGCGGGGCGGGCGATTCTCGTACGGCGTGGAAAGCACCACCGTGGTCCGGGTGGTGACGTTCGCGGCGGTGCGGATCTCCTGGAGCAGGCGTTCCAGATCGGCGGGGCTGCCCACCCGTACCAGAAGCATGTAGAAGTCCTCCCCCGCCACCGAGTAGCAGGAGTCGATCTCGGGCAGGTGCGCCAGCCGCTCGGGCGCGTCGTCGGGCTGCGACGGGTCGAACGGCCGGATGGCCACGAACGCGGTCAGCGGCAGTTCCAGGGCCTCGTACGAGACCTTGGCCGTGTAGCCCGAGATCACGCCCCGCTGCTCGAGGCGCCGCACCCGCTGGTGCACCGCCGACACGCTCAGCCCCACCCGCTCGGCCAGATCGGTGTACGACAGGCGGCCGTCGGCGGTCAGGGCGCTCACGATCGCCCGGTCGATCTCTTCCACGGCCGCCACCCTACCGAACGGCCGGTTCCAGCAGCGACAACGTCCGCTCCCCGGCGTCGAGGGCGGCGCGGACGCCGATCGGCACCGGAAGATTCGGCCCGGCGTGGCCGATGTCGACGTTGCCCAGCACCGGGATGTCGCGATCGCCGAGCACGTCCCGAACGATCTCGGCCAGACCCGGCTCGCCGGGTGTGCCGAGCCCGCCGATCTCCCGCGGCACGCCCACGACCATCCCGGCGATCCGGTCGAGGACGCCGCTGTGCCGCAGCACGTGCAGATAGGTCCAGACGTAGGCGGCCAGGCCGCCCATCTCCTCCCAGAACAGGATGGCGCCGTCGAACCGCTCGAGCGGCACGGCGAAGGGCGTGGCCTGCACCAGCGCGACGCGATTGATCACGCCACCGATCAGCGGGCCCTCGGCTCGCCCGGGCCGCCAGCACTCCCACGACGGGCTCGCGGGCAGGAGGCCGGCCGCCTCGGTGGAGGTCAGCAACCTCGAGTACAGCGCCTCGAGTTCCGCCCGGCGCGGCGCCGGGGCGGCCGGCCAGCACCCGCCGAAGCCGGGCACCGCCATGTCGGCGTGAAATCCGGCCAGGCCGGTACGCGCGTACAGGGCGAGATGCAGCAGGGAGATGTCGCTGTAGCCGAGAACCGGTTTCGGGTCGGCCCGGACCGCGTCGAAGTCGATCAGGTCGAGGTAGCCGAAGACGGTCTGGCCGCCGTCACTCGCCACGATCGCCCGAACCTCGGGATCACGCAGGAGCCGGTTGAACTCGGCGGCGATCTCCGCCGGGGTCGCGGCACTCCACCAGCGGTGCCGGCCGGCTTCGAGCAGAGGCGCCCGGCGTACGCGGAAGCCCATCCGTTCGAACAGCGCCACCGTCCGCTCGACGTTGACCTCGTAGGCGGCGGGCAGCGGCCCGGACAGCGCCGCGACGACGACGAGGTCACCCGCCCGCAGCGCGCGGGGCCGGAGCGGCTTCAAAGTCATCGGCGCAGTATCGAACCCGCTGACGCCGAGGGCTACTCATTTCCATCGGGCCGGCCGGCCATGGTCGCGGCCCAGCGGCGGAGCCCGGAGTCCGGCGCGGTGGCGGCGTACCGGCGAAACTGCTCCCGGGCCTCGATCCGGCGGATCCCGGCGGTGATCGCCGGCGGCCGGTACCAGGGCAGGTCCGGGCTGACCGGCCAGTCGCCGGCGACGGCGCCGCCGTCCGCCGGTGACTCGAGGGCGGCCTTCACGAGATCGTCCGGCGTCATGGGCCGGACACTATTGCATCCGGTACCCCGGTACAGGCTTACGGTCGTGCCATGTCCTTCGTCGTTCCGGATGCCTGCACACTGCCGACGGCCGAGCAGCCCCCGCGACTGGCCGAGTTCGACAGGTTGTTCACGACCGCGCTCCGCGAGGTGACCCGATCGGACGCCACCCACGCGCGGCTGCGCCTGGCCGGGCCGGCGGCGCCGGTTCGCGACCTGGCCGCCCGCGAGACCGCGTGCTGTTCCTTCTTCACCTTCACCGTCACCACCGGCCCGGGCGACGACGTGTTCCTGGACGTGGAAGTCCCGGAGCTCCACGCCGGGGTGCTGACCGCGCTGATCGGGGCCGTTCGGTGACGGGCGCTCTGCGGAGCGGGGAGGTGGCCGAGCGGGCCGGCCTCAACGTTCAGACGCTGCGGTACTACGAGCGGCGGGGGCTGCTGGCGGAGCCGGCACGGTCGAACGGTGGGCACCGGCTCTATCCGGACGGGACGGTGGCGCTGCTCCGGGTGATCAAGGCGGCGCAGCGGCTCGGGTTCAGCCTGGATGAGGTGGCCGGGCTTCTCGACGGCGGGCACCGGCGCCCGGCGCCGGATCTGCGGCAGCGGGCGGCCGGCAAGATGGCGGAGATCGACCGGAGGATCGCCGAACTCGCGGCGGTTCGAGCGACTCTGGCCGAGGTCATCGAGGCCCGCTGCGACAGCCTGACCGACTGCACGGGCGCCGGCTGCCCGCTGCCGGATCTCACCGGCGAACCGTCCGCGACGACAGAGGCGACGAGGTAGGCCGGTACCCTGCCGCCGTGCGGTTCGAATCGGGGCAGACCATCGTCAGGAGCTATCTGCGCGGGTCGTGGCGTACGTGGGCTCAGGCCATGCGGGTCGTCGCGGACGACGATGACGGGCTGGTGCTGTGGCAGCCGGTGGGCGCGGACTTCGCGACCATTGTGGACGCCGACGGGAAGACCGGGCACGACCTCAGCCCGGCCCGGATGCGGGAGCCCCGGCTGGTTTCCCGGCGGTGGGAACACGTCGACCTGCTGATGCTGATGCGTCCGGGGGCGGCGCACTCGGTGTGGTGGATGTTCGCCGACGGGGTCTTCGACGGGTGGTACGTCAATCTGGAGGCGCCCTACGCCCGGGTGGACGGTGGCGTGGTCACCACCGACTCCGTGCTCGACATCGTCGTCACGGCGGGTCGTGACTGGCGGTGGAAGGACGCCGCGGAGTTCGACGGGCACATCGGGGATCCGCTCTACTACGACCGGGCGGGGGCCGCCGCGATCCGGGCCGAGGGTGACCGGGTGGTCAAGCTGATCGAGGCCGGGGACTTCCCGTTCGACGGCACGCACACGGGCTTTCGGGCCGGATCCGGCTGGGACACGCCGCGGTTTCCGGAGGGGGTCCGGTGACGGGCTTCGCCGAGGGCAACCGGGCCGGCTGGAATCTCATCGCGCCCCGGCGGGACGGGATCGCCGTCGAGCGGTTTCGGGCCGGTGAGGTCACTCTCGCCGATTTCGAGCGGGAGCTGGCCGGGGACGTCACGGGGCGGCGGGTGGTTCAGCTTGCTTGCTCGTACGGGGACCTCACCGCCTTCGCCCGCATGGTCGCGGCGCGGCTGCGGCCGGGTGGGGCCGTGCTGCTGTGCGACCACCATCCGGCGTGGGAGGTTCTGGCCGTCCGGGAGCCGGGGCGGCTGGCGGTGGCCGGTGACTACTTCGGGCGCGGGCGCCCCAACCGGCAGCAGGACGACGCGAAACGGCCCGAGGGGGCACGTGGGCAGGCCGGCGCGCCCGAGTTGTCGATGTTCGTGTGGCCGGTCAGTGACGTCGTGATGGCGCTGACCGGGGCCGGGTTGCGGCTGGACGCTTTCCGGGAGGCCCCCGAGCCGGCGCTGTACGCGGGACTCGGGGACACGGCCGGGGCGCTGCCCGCCTACTACGTGATCAAGGCGAGTAAGCACTGATTGGACAGTGAGACGCGGCAGCAGGCCGTACCCCGCTCGCGGCTCGCGTCCGTGGACCGGGGAGCGGACCGCTAATTCCGTACCCCATGGGTCAAGGAGCGACTGATGACCAGGCGCTGGATCTGATTGGTGCCCTCGACGATCTGCAGCACCTTCGCCTCGCGGAACCAGCGCTCGGCCGGGTGGTCGGCGACGTAGCCGGCGCCGCCGAGGACCTGCACGGCGTCGGTGGTGACGCGCATGGCGGTGTCGGTGGCGAACAGCTTGGCCTTGGCCGCCTCGATGGAGAACGGGCGCCCGGCGTCCTTGAGGCGGGCCGCGTTCAGCAGCAGGGCGCGGGCGGCCGAGATCTGGGTGGCCATGTCGGCCAGCATGAAGCCGACGCCCTGGAAGTCGCCGATGGGCCGGCCGAACTGGACGCGCTCGCGGGCGTAGGACGAGGCGTAGTCGAGGGCGGCCTGGGCGAGCCCGACGGCGCAGGCGGCGATGCCGAGCCGGCCGGCGTCGAGGGCCTCCATGGCGATGGTGAATCCGGTGCCCTCGGCGCCGATGAGGCGGTCGGCGTCGGCGTGGCAGCCGTCGAGGACGATCTGGGCCGGGGCGGAGGAGCGCAGGCCCATGGTGCGCTCGGGCTTCTGCGGGTGCAGGCCGGGGGCGCCGGCGTCGACCAGCACGCAGGAGATGCCCTTGGCGCCGGGGCCGCCGGTGCGGCAGAAGACGTTGTAGAAGTCGGCCTGGCCGGCGTGGGTGATCCAGGCCTTGGTGCCGTCGAGACGCCAGCCGTCGCCGTCGCGGGTCGCCTTCGTGGTCAGGTTGGCCGCGTCGGAGCCGCCCTGGGGCTCGGACAGGCAGTACGCGCCGAGCAGCTCGCCGCCGAGCAGGTCGGGCAGCATCTTGCGCTGGCGTTCGCTGCCGTGCGCGTACACCGGGTAGGAGGCGAGGGTGTGCACGCTGACCGACTCGGCGATGGCCAGCCAGGAGCCGGCCAGGATCTCCAGGACCTGAAGATAGACCTCGTACGGCTGACCGGCGCCACCCACGTCCTCGGGGTAGGGCAGGCCGAGCAGGCCGGAGCGGCCGAGCGTGCGCAGCACGTCGCGGGGGAACTCGCCGCGGGCCTCGAAGCCGGCCGCCTTTCCGGCCAGCTCGCGGGTGGCGAGCTCGCGGGTCAGGTCGAGCAGGTCGTGGGCCTCGGGCGTGGGCAGGAGCCGGTCTACCGTCACATCCGCCAGCTTAACTAACGTTAACTAAGGTTCGCGATACCCTATTGTGGCCTCGTGAAGCCTCTGCTCGCGGTCGACGCTCCCAGCCTCTACTTTCGCGCCTTCCACGGCATCCCGGAGAAAGCCGCGCGGACCGGCGCCGGCGAGCCGGTGAACGCGATCCGCGGCTTCCTCGACATGCTGGCCCAGCTGATCCGCACGCGGCACCCCGATCGGGTGGTGTGCGCGCTCGACGCGAGCTGGCGGCCGGCCTGGCGGGTGGCGCTCGTGCCGTCCTACAAGAAGCACCGGGTCGCGCACGGCGACGTCGAGGAGGTCCCGGCCTCGCTCGAGCGGCAGATCCCGATCCTGCTGGAGACCTTGGCCGCGGTGGGCATTCCCGCTTTCGGCGTCGAGGGGTACGAGGCGGACGACGTGCTGGGCACCCTCGCGGCCACCCAGCCGGCCCCGGTGGAGGTCGTGTCGGGCGACCGTGACCTCTTCCAGCTCGTTGACGATTCACGTGAAACGCGGCTTTTGTACTGCGGGCGCGGCGTGGCCAAGCTCGAGGACGCCGACAACGCCCTGGTGGAGCGCAAGTACGGCGTGCCCGCCCGCTGGTACGCCGACTTCGCGGCCATGCGCGGCGACCCGAGCGACGGCCTGCCCGGCGTGCCCGGCGTCGGCGAGAAGACAGCGGCCCGCCTGATCAACCGCTACGGCGGCGTGACCGAAATCCTGGCCGCCCTCGAGGACCCCGGCGCGGGATTCGCGCCGGGCCTCAAGACCAAGCTGGCCGCCGCCCGCGACTACCTCGACAAGGCGCTGCCGGTCTGCAAGGTCGCCCTCGATGTGAAACTGCCCGACTTCGACCCGGCCATGCCCCGCGCCCCGAAGGACCCGGACGCGCTGCTGGCCCTGGCCGAACGCTGGAACCTCGCGGGCTCGGCCCGCCGCCTGGTCGACGCCCTGGCCGCGGGCTGAGGCTCGCCGCGGGGCCGGCGAGTCTCAGTCGTGGGCGGCCGCCGCGTGGCGGCCGGGCTCGTGACGGCCGTGCTCGGACTGCTTGCGGCGCGAGGACAGCACGTCGGTGAGCGCGGCGGCCAGCGCGACCACCACGAAGGCGACGGTGAGCCACAGGGCGCCGCGGAAGGCCGAGCCCCAGTCGCCGCGACTGTCCGCGAGCCGGGCGAAGAACAGGCTGCCGACGGCCGCGATGCCCATGGCCGTGCCGATCCGCTGGCCGGTCTGCAGCACCGCGCCGGCGCTGCCCGCGCGGGCCACCGGGACCTCGGACAGCGACAGGTTCTGGTTGGGGCTGATCACCAGGCCGCTGCCCAGGCCGGCGATCAGCAGCGGCACGGCGGCCGCCGCTCCCCCGCCGCCGCCCTCGACCAGAGTCAGCGCCAGGTCGGTGGCGGCCAGCCCGGCCACCACCATGACCAGCCCCAGCACCACCAGCTGCCGGCCGTAGCGGTTGACGAAGCGGCCGGAGACCGCCGCGCCCACGGCCGAGCCGAGCGCGAACGGGGTCACGGCCAGACCGGCCAGCAGCGCGCTGTAGCCGAGGCCGCTCTGCAGGTACAGCGTGTAGATGAAGAAGATGGTGGTGAAGCCCGCGAAGTACAGCAGGCCGATAAGCGCGCCCAGCCCGTACGACCGGACCTTGAACAGCCCCAGCTCGACCAGCGCCGTGCTCCGCCGGCCGAACCGGCGCTCCCAGGCCACGAACACGGTCAGCACGAGCACGCCGGCCACCGCGAGCAGCCACTTGGCGCTGCCGTGCCACTCGCGCTCCTGCACCAGGGGCAACAGCAGCAACAGCACGCCCACGCCGAGCAGGACGACACCGACCGGGTCGAGGCTTTCGTGGCGCTTGCCGGATGTGCGGGCGGGGATCCAGAGGCGGCCCAGGATCACCGCGACGACGCCGATCGGGATGTTCAGGTAGAAGATCCAGCGCCAGCCCTCGGACTCGCCGATGCCGGCGATGAGCAGGCCGCCCAGCAGCGGGCCGACCGCCGTGGAGATGCCGACCGTCGCCCCGAACAGGCCGAACGGGCGGGCCCGCTCCTTCGGCTCGAACATCTCCTGGATCAGGCCGGTGATCTGCGGGGTCATCACGCCGGCGGCGGCGCCCTGCACGAGCCGGGCGACGATCAGCCACAGCGCGCTGGTGGCCAGGCCGGCGGCCGCGCTGGCCAGCGTGAAGCCGACCAGGCCGGCGATGAAGACGTTACGGCGGCCGCGGGCGTCGCCGAACCGGCCGGCCGGCACCAGCAGCAGGCCGAAGGTGAGGGCGTAACCGGACAGGACCCACTGCAGCTCACCGGAGCTCAGGTGCAGCTCGTCGCGGATCGAGGGCAGGGCGACGTTGACGATGCTGACGTCGAGCAGGGTCATGAAGCCGGCGACGAGGGCTACGGCTAACGCGCGCCAGCGCTGGGGATCCGATGTCACCGGTTCACCTTTCCCTTCTGGAAAGGGCCATAACCGTGGATCTAGTGTGTCTCCCATGACGTCGTTCGCAGTGGTCGGGTCCGGGTGGCGGGCCGAGATGTTCTGGCGGCTGGCGGCCGCGCTGCCCGGCGTCGAGTGCGTCGGCGCGGTCGTGCGCACCCCTCGCGACCTGCCCGTTCCCACCTTCGGGACGCTGGACGAGATCCGGCCCGACTTCGTGGTCACGGCCGTGCCGTGGGCGGCCAACCCGGACGTGATCCTGCAGGCCGTCCAGCGCGGCCTGCCGGTGCTGGCCGAGACGCCGCCGGCGCCGGACGCGGCCAAGCTGCACGCGCTGTGGCAGCTCACCGGCGACACCGGCCTCGTGCAGGTGGCCGAACAGTACCTGCTCGTGCCGGCCCACGCGGCCCGGCTGGCGGCGGTCCAGGCGGGGCTGATCGGCGAGCCGACCCAGGTGCAGGTCTCCTCGACGCACATGTACCACGCGGTGTCGCTGATCCGCGGCTACCTCGGCCAGGGCCGGGGTCCGGTGACCGTGCGGGCCTCGCGGACCCGGGCGCCGCTGGTCGACCCGCTCACCCGCGACGGCTGGACCGACGACGAGATTGCGAAAGAGGCCACCACGACCATCGCCACCCTCGACTTCGGGGACGGGCGGTCCGGGCTGTACGACTTCACCGGCAACCAGTGGCACAACCAGCTCCGGTTCCGCCGGATCCTGGTCCGCGGCACCCACGGCGAACTGCGCGACGACGAGATCGTCCGGCTCGCCGGGCCGCGCACCATCGTGCGTACGCCCCTGGTCCGCCGCCAGACCGGCTACGACCTGGACCTCGACGACTTCGACACCGACACGATCACGTTCGGCGAACGGGTGCTGTTCCGCAATCCGTTCCCCGGCCGGCGCTTCAACGACGAGGAGATCGCCATCGCCACCCTGCTCCAGCGGATGGCCGCCTGGGTGCGCGGGGAGGGCCGGCCGCCGTACCCGCTGGCCGACGGGGCCTACGACCACCTGGTCGCGCTGGCGATCGAGGAGGCGGCGGACAGTGGTGAGACGGTGACCGTTGACGCCCCGCCGTGGAATTAAGCTAAATCATCGCCCAAGGTTCCCGATGGGAACCGGGACGGCACAAGACAGCCGTCCCACGGAGCCGATCGGAGGGCGGATGACGACGCGAGCCGCTCGCGTGGGCTTCTGTGCGTGGATCGTCGCGCTGACCGCCCTCTATTACGCCTTCCCCGGCGGTCACCTCTACACCTGGGCCCTGATCGGTTACTCGAGCGCCGCCATGGTCCTGCTCGGCGCCTGGCTCAACCGCCCCCAGCACCGCCTGCCGTGGTATCTGATCGCGGCCGCTCTCGCCTTCTTCACCACCGGCGACACCTGGTACAACCTGATCGTCGCGGTCGGGCGCACCCCGCGCTTCCCGGGCCTGGCCGACCTGTTCTACCTGCTGGTCTACCCCCTGCTGACGGCCGGTTTCCTGCTGTTCGTCCGCTATCGCGGCACCGGCAGCAACCGCGCCGCCCTGCTCGACTCGCTGGTGCCCACCGTCGGCCTCGGCCTGCTGTCCTGGGTCTACTGGATCGCGCCGTTCACCCGCTCGCACGACCTGTCGCTGATGGAAAAGCTGGTCTCGATCGGCTACCCACTGGGCGACGTGCTGGCGCTGGCCATGACGCTGCGCATGCTGACCGGCCCGGGCCGGCGGCCGCGGGCGCTGACCGCGATCGGCGTCGCCATCGTGGGCCTGCTGGTCTCCGACATCTTCTACGGCCAGTCCCAGCTCAACAGCGCCTGGACGCTCGGCGGGCCGGTCGACTTCGGCTGGATCGTCTTCTACGCCGTGATGGGCCTGACCGCGCTGATGCCGTCGATGCGTGAGCTCTCCCAGGAGCAGCCGCCGCAGGCCAGCAGCGACATGGGCACCCGGCGCATCGTCTGGATGGCCGCGGCCGCGCTGATCGCCCCGGTGGTGCTCTGCATCGAGTGGCTGCACGGCCGCGAGATCGAGGCGGCCCGCCAGGGCGTCGTCGACGCCCCGGTGATCGCCGCCGCCGCGGCGCTGATGTTCCTGCTCGTGCTGGCCCGGGTCAACGGGCTGGCCGGCGCGCAGCGGCAGGCCCGGGCCCGGGAGCGGGCGCTGCGCCAGGCCGGGGCCATGCTGTTCTCGGCCGCCACCGAGCAGGACGCGGCCCGGGCCGTGCGCGACGCGGTGGCCACCCTGATGCCGGAGGGCAAGCCCTACCGGCTGAGCCTGACCGGGGACGCGGGCGACGTCGAGCACGTGCCGGGTCTGCGGCTCATCACGGCCGACTCGCTGCCGGCCGGGGTGCCTTCGCACGGTTTCGACCATTTCCTGTACGCGACGATGCCGCTCCCGGGCACCGGGCGCCTCGGCGCCGGGCTGCTCGGCGGCGACGGCACAGTGCTGCGCGAAGTGCTGCCGTCCTTCGAGGCGTACCTCACCCAGATCGAAGTCGTCATGCAGCGCATCGGCCTGACCGGCGAGGTCAACCGGCGCGAGAGCGAGGCGTACTTCCGCACCCTCATCCAGAACGCCACCGACGTCATCCTCATCGTCGGCGAGGACGACCTGATCCGCTACGCGAGCCCGTCCGCGGCCGCCGTGCTCGGGCACCCCGACCTCGAGGGCACCCCACTGTCGGCGTTGATAGCGGTCAGCCACCACGAGGCGATGCGGGAGATCCTCGGCGGCCTGCGCGACGGGCAGAGCGAGCTCGACGCCCCCGACCTCGCGGTGCTGCGCGCCGACGGCTCGCTGATCCAGGTCGAGTGCACCGGGCGCGACCTGCGCGACGACCCGACCGTGCGGGGCGTGGTGCTGACCGTCCGCGACGTCACCGAGCGCCGCCGCCTCGAGAAGGAACTGTCCCACCTGGCCTTCCACGACGGCCTGACCGGGCTGGCCAACCGGGTGCTGTTCCGCAACCGGCTCGACGAGGCCTTCGCCGCCGCCGCCGAGTCCGGGCTGACCGTCGGGGTCCTGTTCGTCGACCTCGACGACTTCAAGGAGGTCAACGACACCCTGGGGCACGCCGTCGGCGACGAGCTGCTGGTCGCCGTCGGCCGGCGGATCGACGAGATCGTCGGCACCTCGGGCACGGCGGCCCGGATGGGCGGCGACGAGTTCGCCGTCCTGGTCGCCGACGACGCCGAGGCCGTGGCCGCCCGGCTCGTCGAGGCCCTGGCCGTCCCGGTGGAGGTCGGCGACGGTCTCGGCGGCACCCACATCGTCAGCGGCGCGGCCAGCGTCGGCGTGGCCGTCAACGACGCCGCCGAGTCGCCGACCGAGCTGCTGCGCCACGCCGACCTGGCGCTCTACCAGGCCAAGGGCTCGGACAAGGGCACCTGGCAGCGGTACCAGCCGGAACTGCACACCGAGATGGTGCAGCGGCTGGAGACCCGCGCCGCGCTGCACGAGGCGATCGACGACAACCAGCTGCGGGTCATGTACCAGCCCATCGTCGACCTGCGCACCGGCGAGATGGTCGCGGTGGAGTCGCTGGTCCGGTGGCAGCACCCGGCCCGGGGGCTGCTCGGGCCGTACCACTTCATCGAGATCGCCGAGGAGAGCGGCGCCATCGTGCCGATCGGCGGCTGGGTGCTGCGCGAGGCCCTGGCCCAGTTCGCGGCCTGGAAGACGGCCGACCCGCGGACCACCCTGCGCTACGTCAGCGTGAACGTGTCGGCCCGCCAGTTCCGCACGCCCGGCTTCGTCGACCAGGTCCGCCAGGCCATCGCCCAGGCCGGGGCCCGCCCCGAGTGGCTCCTGCTGGAGATCACCGAGTCCCTGCTGCTGCGCGACGCCGACCAGGTCGCGGCCGACCTGCGCACGCTGCGGGCCCTGGGCGTGCGGATCGCGATCGACGACTTCGGCACGGGCTACTCGTCGCTGAGCTACCTGCGGCAGATGCCGGTCGACGTGCTCAAGGTCGACAAGTCGTTCATCGACGACATCCTCGGCAGCGAGCAGCAACGGGCCCTGGTCGACGCGATCGTCACCCTGGCCCGCAACCTCGACCTGGCGGTCGTGGCCGAGGGCATCGAGGACGCCGGTCAGCGGGCCGCGCTGGCCGGCATGGACTGCCCGTACGGCCAGGGTTATCTGTTCTCCAAGCCGGTGTGGCCGGACGAGATCCCGGCTCTGGCCCACGACGCCGCGAGGCTGGTGTCATCCCCGGCGCGAGGGTAATTCGGGTTAATCGCTGGCGGTCATGGGCGGTCACGGTGCAGGGTCGAGGCGTGCTGGAGAATCCCGTATGGGCCGCCCTGACCGGGCCGCAGGCCTGCTTCGCCGAGGCGTCCGGTGACGCCGCCCGCTATCAGCCCGACGTCTCGCCGTTCTGCGCGGTGGCCGACCCGGCCGACCCGGCCGCCTGGGCCGACCTGGCGAAACTCACCGACAAGGCGTTCCTCACCGGCCCGCGGATCACGCCGCCGGCCGGCTGGGAACCACACCGGGTGACGGCCGGCGCCCAGATGGTCGGGCACGGCATGACCGGCGTGCCCGACGACGAGGCGGTGCCGCTCGGCGAGACCGACGTGCCGGAGATCCTCGACCTGGTCGAACGGGCCCAGCCCGGCCCGTTCGGCAAGCGCACCATCGAGCTCGGCCGCTACCTGGGCATCCGGCACGAGGGCCGGCTCGTGGCCATGGCCGGCGAGCGCTTCCAGCTGCCCGGCTGGACCGAGGTCAGCGCCGTCTGCACCGACCCGGCCTTCCGCGGCCGCGGCCTGGGCGCCCGGCTGACCATGGCCGTGGCGGCCGCCATCCTGGAACGCGGCGACCTGCCGTTCCTGCACGTCACCGCCGAGAACGCGGGCGCGATCAGGCTCTACGAGCGGCTGGGCTTCCAGGTCAGCCACCAGGTCGAGTTCGCGTCGTTCACCAGGTCACTCGCCTAGCGCGCCGTCCGGGTCGGGCGTGGCCCCGCCGTTGTCGGCGAAGCGGTCCCGCAGGTCGCCGATCTGCTGGAGCACATCGGCGAGCTCGCCCCGGACCCGCTCGAGCCGGTTCTGCTGGTCGTGCGGCAGCCCACCGCCGTGATCGTGGCTCACCAGCGTCGACTCGGCCTCCTCGAGCTCCTCGCGGCGCGTGTGCAGGCGGTTGAGCTCGGCGGCGTACTCGGTCTGGGTGATCTTCTCTGGTTGCATGGCCGTCGTTTCCCCAGAAACGACGGCCCCGACACGCGACCCGCGACACACCTCACGCTTTGCGGTCGGCCCGCTTGTTGGCCTTCTCGATGGCCTCGACGAGTTCGGGCTTGGTCATCCGCGAGCGGCCCGTGATGTCGAGTTTCCTGGCCACCTGCAGCAGGTGGGCCTTGCTGGCGTTGGCGTCGACGCCGCCGGCCGTCTCGGCCTTCGTGCCCCGTCCGCCGGCCGCCTTGGCGTCGCTCGGGCCCTTCTTGTCCTTCGGCTCCCAGTGGTCACCGACCTTCTCGAACGAATGCTTGACGGCGGAGAAGGCCGTACGGTGGGCGCGCTCGCCCTCGCCGTACTGCTCGACCGCCGAGTCGTGCGTCTTGGCGAACGTGTCCTGTGCTTTCTTCGGCGAACGCTTCAACGTCGCCGGCATCTCCTCGCGTGCTGGCATGTCTGAGCTGTTCCCGGCACACAAGGTCGCAAACCGTCCTACGCTGAAGCGTGTCGGACGGTGAGTTCTGGACGTACACCGGGCTGCTGGGGTTCAGCGGCCTGGTGCTGCTCGCCCTGTGCGTGGCGGGTCTCGGTCAGTCCGGCTTCCTGCGCGGGGTGGACGCGCTGCTCGGGCTCGGCTTCCTCGGCTACGCCGGCTATCTCGGCATCGCCCGGCCGGACGACCCGTTCACCTTCTACTACCTGTTCGCCCTGCCCGTCCTCGCCGTGATCTACGCCCTGGTGTGCCTGCGCCGGGTGGTCCGGCTGCGGCGGCTCGCCGCCCGGTTCGTTCCCGATCCGTACGCGGGTGAGACCGGTGACGCCCACACCGAGAGGTCGCCCTTCCCCACCCCGCCGAGCCCTCTGCCGGACGCGCCCGACGCCGCCCCCGAGCCGGCTCCGGCGCCGGTGACCCGGGGGCCGATGCCGTCGGGCCTGCCGTCCCGGCCGCCGGCGCCGGGCTCCCGGCCGCCGGCGGCGGCCGAACCTCCGGGCCGCCCGTCCGGGCTGCCGGTGGCCGAGCCGCCGGCCTACACGGGACGGCACTCGGCCGACACCCAGGACGCCACCGAGCGGTTCCCGCGGACGCCCGGGTACGCCGCCCGGCCGTACGACGACAATTCCTCCCCCGACCGCGGGCGGCACCGGGCGAGCGAGCCGGACGACTCGAATTTCGCCTGAACCGCGACCGGTGGCAGATTGGTCACCATGGACTACCGCCGTACCTACCGCGCCGCCGCCGTCACCTTCGTCGACCTCGTCTCCCGCGTGCCGGCCGACCGGTGGGACGCGCCCGGCCTCGGCGAGTGGACGCTGCGGGAACTGGTCGCGCACACGGCCGGCTCGGCGCTGCGCCAGGTGCCGGGCGTGCTGCGCGCCCGCGCCGAGACCGCCGCGGTGACCTCCCCCGAGGCGTACTGGACGTTCGCCCGGTCGGTGCCGCCCGAGGTGTACGCCGAGGCGGTCGCCGCCTCGACCACGCTCGCCCGGCAGGCGGCGGCCGAGTTGGCGTCCGCCCCGGCCGGCCTGATCGGCGACCTGGCCGGCCGGGCCACCCAGGCGCTGGCCGCGGCCGGTGACGACGACGTGGTGTCGACCCCGGTCGGCGGCATGCGCGTGCGGGACTGGATGCCCACCCGGACGTTCGAACTGGTCGTCCACGGCCTCGACGTGGCGGCGGCGGCCGGCCTGGAGGCGGACTTCCCGCCGGACGCGGTCAGCGAGGCCACGCTGCTGGCGGCCCGGGTCGCGGCCGCACTGGGCGACGGCCCCGCGGTACTGTTCGCCCTCACCGGCCGCGCGCCCCTGCCGAAGGGTTTCACCGTCCTCTGATGAACACTTTCGCGCTCGCCGGCCGCCGCGTCGTCCTGTTCGCGGCCGTCTACGCGGGCCTCGCGGTGATCGTGCGGGCCGTCACCCTGGCCGTCGTCACCGGCGGCGCCACCGACCCGACGTCCGTCACGGCGCAGGCGTCGGTGCTGCTCGTGGGCGGCCTGGCCGGCCTGATCGGCCTGCTGTGCGCGCTGGTCCTGCTGATCTCGGTCACGGTCTGGGCCGTGGCGGCACACCGGCTGACGCCGTCGGGTCCGGGCGTGCCGGGGTACGGGGCCGTGGCGCTCGCGGCGGTGCTGATCGCCCTCGCGTACGTGCTGCCCGCGCGCGTGCCGACCGTGGTCGCGATGACGCTCACCGACTCGGCCCTGCGCGTGGGCGCCGCGGCCGTGCTGATCGCGGGCGTGCTCGCGGTGCGGTCCCGGATGCGCCGCCTGACCGGCGAGGCCACCCTGGGCGCCCGGCGGCCCCTGGTCACGGCCGACGACTGGGACGCCTCGAGGTGGGACCCGACGGTGCTGCGCGACATCGAACGCCGCCGCCGCTCCTAGCGCTTCCGTCCCGCGCTGTGGCGGCGGTTGGCTAGCATTCGGTGTCGACCGACGCGGGGGTTCGCATGCTCGAGGGCTGGCACGGATGGTTCGCGACGATCACCGGGGTGGTCGTCCTTACCGTGGTGGCGTTTCCGGCGGCCGCGCTCGTGACGTGGGCGCTCGCCAGGACGCGGGGCGGGGCCTGGCGCCGGTCGCTGGCCGAGGTCGGCGTCGTCTACGGGACGGTCCCGTGGGTGTGGATGATCCTGCTGCCGAACGACGGTGACGGCGTCGACCGGGCCCGGACGAACCTGGTGCCGTTCCGCGACCTGATCCACGTGGTGGCCGGCGGCCCGGTGACCGCGACCGTGCAGATCGTCGGCAACCTGCTGGTGTTCGCGGCGCTCGGCTTCTTCGGCCCGCTGCGGTTCGCGGCGCTCAGGTCGGTGCCGCGCGTGCTGGCGCTCGGTGCCGCGTGCTCGCTGCTGGTCGAGACGCTTCAGTACGTCCTGCGCCTGGACCGGGTGTCCTCGGTGGACGACATCCTGCTCAACGCCGCCGGGGCCGGGCTGGCCGCGCTGGCGTCGCGCCCCTGGTGGCGCCGCCTACCAGGTGATCCAGAAGTGCCGCCCCGGCCGGTGACCGGTGTCCCGGACGCCGTCCCCCAGCGCCCGTCCTAGGCATGGCCGTCCGCGCGCCGGCCGCCCGTGTTCGCGGGTGGGTAAGTGTGACGTGCGGCACCTGATTCAGCGAGCGCCCAACGGGGAAGCTAGGCGGCATGAAAATCTGGCCCGGGAACCCCTACCCGCTGGGCGCGACGTACGACGGCGGGGGCACCAATTTCGCGCTGTTCTCGGAGGTGGCCGAGCGGGTCGAGCTCTGTCTCTTCGACGACGACGGCGTCGAGACGCGGATCGACCTGCCGGAGCGGGAAGCGCTGGTCTGGCACGGCTACCTGCCCCGGGTCGTTCCGGGGCAGCGGTACGGATATCGCGTGCACGGGCCGTACGATCCGGCGAACGGGCTGCGGTGCAACCCGAACAAGTTGCTGCTCGACCCTTATGCGAAGGCGATCGACGGGCGTAACGACTGGAATCAGGCTCTTTTCTCGTACAACTTCGGCGAACCGGACTCGGTGAACGACGAGGACTCGGCGCCGTACGCGCAGAAGTCGGTCGTCATCAACCCGTTCTTCGACTGGGGCAACGACCGGCCGCTGAAGATTCCGTTCCACCAGACGGTCATCTACGAGGCCCACGTGAAGGGCATGACGCAGCGGCACCCGGACATTCCCGAGGATGTCCGCGGCACCTATTCCGGGCTCGCGCACCCCGCGATGATCAAGTACTTGCAGAAGCTGGGCGTCACGGCGGTCGAGCTCATGCCGGTGCACCAGTTCGTGCACGACAGCACCCTCATCGACCGGGGCCTCACCAATTACTGGGGCTACAACACGATCGGCTTCTTCGCGCCGCACAACGGCTACGCCTCGTTCGACGGGCACGGCGGTCAGGTGCAGGAGTTCAAGTCGATGGTGAAGGCGCTGCACCAGGCCGGCATCGAGGTCATCCTCGACGTGGTCTACAACCACACCGCCGAGGGCAACCACCTGGGGCCGACGCTGTCGTTCCGGGGCATCGACAATCCCGCGTACTACCGGCTGGTCGACGACCAGAAGCAGTACTACTACGACACGACCGGCACCGGCAACAGCCTCAACGTGCGCCACCACGAATCGCTGCGGCTCATCATGGACTCGCTGCGGTACTGGGTGACCGAGATGCACGTCGACGGCTTCCGGTTCGACCTCGCCGCCGCCCTGGCCCGCGAATTCCACGCCGTGGACCGGCTGGCCGCGTTCTTCGACCTGGTCAACCAGGACCCGGTGGTGTCGCAGGTCAAACTCATCGCCGAGCCGTGGGACGTCGGCGACGGCGGCTACCAGGTCGGCGGGTTCCCGCCGCTGTGGACCGAGTGGAACGGCCGCTACCGCGATTCGGTGCGCGATTTCTGGCGGGGCGAACCGTCGAGCCTGGGCGAGTTCGCGTCCCGGTTCACCGGCAGCTCCGACCTGTACGAGATCGACGGCCGCCGCCCGATCGCGTCCATCAACTTCGTCACCGCCCACGACGGCTTCACCCTCAACGACCTGGTGTCGTACAACGAGAAGCACAACGACGCCAACGGCGAGGAGAACCGCGACGGCGAAAGCCACAACCGCTCCTGGAACTGCGGTGTCGAAGGGCCCACCGACGACGCCGAGATCGTCGCTCTGCGGGAACGCCAGAAACGCAATTTCCTGGCCACCCTGCTGCTGAGCCAGGGCGTCCCGATGATCGCCCACGGCGACGAGCTGGGCCGCACCCAGATGGGCAACAACAACGTCTACTGCCAGGACAACGAGATCGCCTGGGTCGACTGGGTCGACGCCCGCAACCAGGACATCCTGACCGGTTTCACCAGCCGGCTGCTGGAACTGCGGGCCAAGCATCCCATCTTCCGCCGCCGCCGCTTCTTCACCGGCGACCCGGTGACCGACGACAAGATCCCCGACATCGCCTGGCTGCGCCGCGACGGCCAGCCGATGACCGAGGCCGACTGGAACACCCGCAGCGGCATGACCATGACGGTCTTCCTCAACGGCCACGGCATTCCGGAACGGGACGCCCTGGGCGAGGCGATCATCGACGACTCGTTCCTGATCCTGTTCAACCCGTTGGGCGAGCACGTCGCCTTTACCCTCCCCGACCGCCAATTCGGCCGCACCTGGGAGGTCGTCGTCAACACCGCCGACCCCCTGCTGGCGGCCCGCCGCAAGACCACGAAAGCCGGCGGCCAGTACGAGGTGTCCGGCCACACCATGGTGGTTCTCCGCTGCCGCTACTAAGGCAGCCGTCCGGCAGCACGTCGCCGTGGCGGGACCGGCCGGTGGCCGGTCCCGCCACGGATCGAACCACCCGCGTTCAGTAGCCGACGTCCCGGCGGCGCAGGCCGGCGTATCCGGCCGCCACGAGCGCCGCGGCGATCACAGCGAGCACGAGCAACGGTGTGACGGTCACGTCGTCCCGGGGCGCCTGCGGGACGTGCGCGAGCGGTGAGGCCTGCCGCGACCAGGCGGGCAGGTCGAACGAGTCGGCGAACAGCGTGATGACGGCGCAGTAGGCGACCATCACCCAGGCGATGATCGCGGCCGGCCGGGGCAGCCA
The DNA here is from genome assembly GCF_040650035.1 of Actinoplanes sp. NPDC048796. Lineage (NCBI taxonomy): Bacteria > Bacillati > Actinomycetota > Actinomycetes > Micromonosporales > Micromonosporaceae > Actinoplanes > Actinoplanes sp. NPDC048796. Next base: position 462,122 of record NZ_JBEZGO010000004.1, read on the forward strand.
GCCGAAGGCCAGCACCGTGACCCCGGCGACCAGCCAGACCGCGGGCAGGTAGGTGAGCGCCACTCCGGTCAGCCTCGGCACCTGACCCAGGTCGGACACCGTCAACCCGTACGACAGGCCCTCACCGAGGCCGAAGGCGGCCAGGGCCAGCGCGGTGCCGGCCAGGCTGACGCTCAGCTGACCGGCCAGCCAGCTCCCCCGGCTGGTCGGGCCGGCCAGCACGACCTCGGCCCGGCCGGAGGTCTCCTCGCTCCGCGCCCGCAGGACACTCGTGACCCCGTACGCGGCGACCAGGAGAGCGGCCATCCCGGCGGTCACCGCCAGGTAGGCGTTCAGGACGTCGCCGGCGCCGCCGGTCAAGAACTGTGCGACCTCCGGGTTGTCGCGCACGTACTGCTCGATGCTGTCGCCGATCGAGCCGTAGGCGACCCCGAGCAGGAACAGCCCGGCCGCCCAGCCCGCGACGGCACCGCGCTGCAGACGCCACGCGAGCGCGGACGTGTCGCGCAGCAGCGGGGAGGCGTGCGCCCGGCCCGGCCGGGTCGCGACGAGGCCGGCTCCGAAGTCGCGCCGAGCCGACAGCGCCACCGCCGCGACGCCCAGCAGGCCGGCCACGGCCAGCGACAACAGCACCGGCCACCAGCGGTCCCCGGCGTACGGAAGGGTCCGCTGGCCCCAGCCGATGGGCGAGGCCCACGACAGCGCGCCGTCACCCACGTCCCCGGCGGCCCGCACCGCGAACGCGGCGCCGAGCAGGGCGGCCACCGTCCCGTACACCGCCCGGACACTCTCGAACACCTGCGCCGCGACCGCGGCCGACCCCGCGAAGACCACACCGACGGCGGTGATCGCGGCGCCGAACAGGACCGATCCGGCGACCGGCAGACCGGTGCCGACGGCCACGGCGACCACCAGCACGCCGGCGGCGGCATCGGCCAGACCCGCGAGCAGCAGGGCGGCGGCGAGCGGGGCGTGCCGGCCCACCCGCGCCGAGCGGACCAGCTCGGCGCGACCGGCCTCCTCATCGGCGCGGGTGTGCCGGCCGACCAGGAACATGCTCATCAACGCGACCACGATCGCGGCGAACGCGAAGATCTCGAAGACGACCTCGCCGCCGATCACGCGAGCAGGTCGGTCGGCCCGCTCATCGCGATCACGGCGTTGTTGGCGCCGATCGTCTGCCGCAGCCGCTGCAAAGCCTCGGGCGTGCCGTACAGACTCTGGCTCTGCGCCGACTGCACGAGCACGAGCAGCGTGACCCCGAGCAGCCACCAGGGCAGGCTCCGGCGCTCGCGGCGAAGCAGGAACAGCAGCAACGACGCCGTCCCGGTCATGAGGCTGCCTCCTGGTCGCCGTAGTGGCGCAGGAACAGCTCCTCGAGCGTGGGTGGTGAGCTGGTCATGCTGCGCACCCCGAGCGGCGCCAGCTCCCGGACGACGGTGTCGAGCTGCGCGGTGTCGACGTCGAAGCGGGCGTGGTGGTCGGCGACGACCACGTCATGGACACCGGGCAGACGGTCGAGGCCGGTGACCGGCCGCGCGGTTTCCACGGCGATCGACGTACGGGTCAGGTGGCGCAGCTCGCTCAAGGTGCCGGTCTCGACCGTACGGCCGAGCCGGACGATGCTCACCCGATCGCACAGCGCCTCCACCTCGGCCAGGATGTGGCTGGACAGCAGAACCGTGCGGCCCTGGCGCTTGAGCTCGTGGACGCACCGCTGGAACACCGACTCCATGAGCGGGTCCAGTCCCGAGGTGGGCTCGTCGAGCAGGAACAGTTCGGCGTTCGACGCCAGCGCGGCCACCAGCGCGACCTTCTGCCGGTTGCCCTTCGAATAGGTGCGCGCCTTCTTGCGCGGGTCCAGGTCGAACTGCTCGAGCAGCTCATCGCGCCGCCGGCGGTCGACGCCGCCACGCAGCCGGCCGAGCAGGTCGATGACCTCCCCACCGCTGATACCCGGCCACAGCGTGACATCACCGGGCACGTAGGCCAGCCGGCGGTGCAGGCTGTCCGCGTCGCGCCACGGATCACCACCCAGCAGCCGCGCCTCGCCCGCGTCGGCGCGCAACAACCCGAGCAGCACCCGGATGGCGGTGGTCTTTCCACTGCCGTTGGGCCCGAGGAAGCCGTGCACCTGTCCCCCGGCCACCGTCAGATCGAGCCCGTCGAGGGCCTTGGTGGCTCCGAACGACTTGCGCAGCGCGGTGACGGCGATCGCCGCCCCGGTGGACACGGTCATGGCAGCTCCTCTGAGGAGGGAACGAGCGATGAAGTCCGATGCCGGCGGAGGTGGGATCGATGCGCGGGCGGGACGACCATGACGCCTCCACGGGTCAGCGACTCGCCGACCAGACTTCCCGGCACACCTACCCGCAGCGTACGCCCGGCCGCCAAGCCGAGCCGGCCCCGGAAAGGCCCTCGGCCCGGTGCTTGATGCCGCGCAGCATCCGGCGTTCCATGATCAGGCTGCCGGGTGCCATGACCGTGTCGTACAGGGCCCGGACCATCCGGTTGGGTCCCGGCGGGATGATGCGGTTGCGGCTGATCAGCCGGGTTCCCGCTCCCCGCACGCGCAGGTGGAAGATCCACACCCAGGCGCCGTCCTCCGAACGGAACGCCAGTGTCCGTTCGGGATCGCAGGCCGAAGAGATTTTCGATCCAGTCGTACGTTTAGGCGCCGCCGCGGCCACTGCCCATCTGCACCAGCCAGGGCCAGACCGCCGACGGCGGCGCGCCGATCGTGACGGCGCGGGTCGACACCAGGCCGACGTCCGGCAGCAGATCGTCGCCCGACAGCGTTCCGGCGGCCTCCCCGGCCGTGGCGCCCCAGGTGACGAAGCGCCGGCGCGCCCAGGGGGGACGCGGCCACGACCAGCCCCGCGCCGCCCAGCACCAGCACGGTCCGCACAAGCCCTTTCATGATCGGCTCCTTTCCGGGTTCCCGGTTCCACCCTCGGCCGCCGCGGGCCCCCTCCGGTAGGGACATCCGGCCCTGCGGACGCCGCGCGACCGGCCTGTGCTGCTCGACGTCAAGCTCGGGACTTTCGTCCCGTCCCGTTCGGGCCCATGGCCTCAGGATTCGAAGCCGCCCGGAGCGCACGCTCAATGCATAGACATCGATGAAGGAGGAGCCATGACAACCATCGGCCGGGACACCGCCGCCCACCTGGAGCAGGTCGAGGCGCCCGGCGCCATGCTCACCAAGGCCGCCGCGAGGGCACTGGCCGTGCTGCGTATCTCCACCGGCTTCGTCTTCCTCTGGGCATTCCTCGACAAGACCTTCGGCTGGGGTTTCGCCACCCCGTCGGCCCGGGCCTGGATCAACGGCGGCTCACCCACCAAGGGCTTCCTGTCCGGCGTCGAGGTCGGCCCCGGCTGGCTGCAAACCCTCTTCCACAACATCGCCGGCGACCCCTGGGCCGACTGGCTGTTCATGCTCGGCCTGCTCGCCATCGGCCTCGCCTTCATGCTCGGCATCGGCATGCGTCTCGCCGCCGGCGCCGGCGCGCTCATGATGCTCTTCATGTGGGCCGCCGAATGGCCACTCGACAAGACCACCGCCGCCGGCGAACCCAGCATGTCGACCAACCCGCTCGTCGACTACCACATCATCTACGCCCTCGCCGGCATCGTCCTCGCCCTCACCTACGCCGGCCACACCTGGGGCCTGGGCAAGTGGTGGGCCTCCCTGCCCATCGTCCAGAAGAACCGCTGGCTCATCTGACACCACGCCCCCGCACCGACCAGACACCATCGCCCGGCCGCAGCGAAGCGGCCGGGCGATCAGCGTTGACGGAGCGAGAGGGGTACGGCCATGACCACCAAGCCCATCGTCGTCGGCAACCGGGGCCACGGCCTGCTGGCCGGCGCGTTCCTCGGCTCGACGACCCTGCAGTTGCTGCACCACGCGGCCTGCCCGGTCCTCGTCACCCGGCGGTGACCGGCCTCTGGGCAGAGAGCCAGATGGCCACCGGCGCGGTGACGGACAAGGAGCGGCGGCCGTTCGACGAGCTCGTCGCCGGTTGGCGGAACGGGCACCCCCAGTTGACCATCTCCGCCGAAGCCGTGGTGGCCCATCCCGCGGCGGCCCTGGTCGAAGCCAGCAGGAACGCGCAGCTCCTGGTGGTCGGCACTCACGGACGCGGCGCCGTGCGCGGGCTGATCCCGGGCTCGGTCAGCCGGCATCTGCCGCGCCACTCCGTTTGCACGGTCGCCGTCGCCAACGGCGAGTGGCGGAGCCGACCGGCTACACCGTGCGGCGTTTGAGGGCGTCGGGCCAGCCGGGGAGGTCGGTGGCGGCGCGTTCGGGTGGGCCCACGTAGTCGGCGGACGGGCGGATGATTTTGTTCAGGCGTTTCTGTTCGAGGATGTGGGCGCTCCAGCCGGCCGTACGGGCGCAGGTGAAGATCGCGGCCAGCAGGCCGGCCGGCACCTCGGCGAAGTCGAGGACGATCGCCGCCCAGAACTCGACGTTGGTGGCCAGGACACGGTCCGGTTTGCGCTCGCGGAGTTCGGCCAGGGCCGCGCGTTCCAGCTCGAGCGCCACCTCGTAGCGGGGTGCCCCGAGTTCCCGGGCGGTGTCACGCAGGATGGTGGCGCGCGGGTCCTCGGCGCGGTAGATGGCGTGCCCGAACCCCATCAGACGGTTGCCACTGTCAAGCACCCGTTTGACGTAGCGCCGGGCGTCCTCGCCCCGCTCGACGGCCTCGACCATGCCCAGCGCCCGCGCCGGGGCGCCGCCGTGCAGCGGGCCGGACAGTGCGGCCACCGCGGCCGAGAGGCAGGCCCCGACGTCGGCGCCGGTGCTGGCCACGACCCGGGCCGTGAAGGTGGACGCGTTCATGCCGTGCTCGGCGGCGCAGACCCAGTACCTGTCGATCGCGGCCACGTGCCTCGGGTCGGGCTCACCCCGCCACCGGATCATGAACTGTTCGGTGACGTCCCGCCCGGCGTCGACCAGCCTCCGCGGCACGGCCGGCCGGTCACCGCGGGCGGAGACCGCCACCTGATCCAGCATCGCCGCCGTGGCGTACGCGAGGTCGGCGCGTGCCTGAGCGTGGTCGACGTCGATGAGCGGCCGCAGTCCCAGAGCCGCTGCCGCCGCCTGCACATCGACCCGCGCGTCCCCCGTGCGCACCGGCGTCACCGATCCCGGCACCGCCGGGGCGGACGTCAGCGGGTGGGCGAAGTCGCCGTCGGTGAGCAGGCCCCAGACGTCGCCGAAGCCGACGGCGCCGGCCAGCGAGCGCAGGTCGACGCCGCGGTAGCGCAGCGCTCCGCCGTCCCGGTCGGGTTCGGCGATCTCGGTGTCGAAGGCGACGACACCGGCCAGTCCTGGATTGACAGTCAGCATGTTCTCACCATGCTGCCACGTCATGTTGACGTCAATGTTGATGCAGTCAACATGAGAGGATGTGCACATGGACACGCTGACCACCGGCCAGGTCGCCCAGCGACTGGGTGTCAAACCCGCGACCATCTACGCGTATGTCAGCCGTGGCCTGCTGCGCAGCGTCCGCAACGGCGACGGCAAGGTCAGCTTGTTCACGCGGGCCGACGTGGAGGCCTTCGAGGCCAAGCGCAAGGGCCGCGGCACCCCGAACATCCAGACCGGCATCACGTTGATCAGCGGGGGCCGGCTCTTCTACCGCGGACGGGACGCCGTCGATCTGGCCGCCACGGCCACGTTCGAGTCGGTCGCCACCCTGCTCTGGACCGGAACCCTGGAGCACCACGACCTCGTACCACCGGAAGGTCTGCTCGGCCTGGCCACCGCCGTCACCGCTCCCCTGCCCGCCGCCGCCCGCCACACCGACCGTCTGCGGGTGATCGTCGCGGCGGCCGCGGCGGCCGACCCGTTGCGCTTCGACATCACGCCGGCCTCGGTGGTGAGCACCGGCCGCGCGCTGCTGGCCACGATGGTCGCCGCCCTGCCCGGCCCGGCCCGAACAGGACCCGGAACAACACTCGCGGCCGAGTTGTGGACGCGGCTCACCGGTGAGCGCGGCTCGGCGGCCGACCATGACCTGCTCAACGCCGCCCTGGTGCTGCTGGCCGACCATGACATCGCCGCCTCGACCCTGGCGGCGCGGGTCGCGGCGTCCACCCGGGCGCATCCCTACGCGGTGGTGAGCGCCGGGCTGGCCGCCCTCGACGGGCCGCTGCACGGCGCCGCCAGCGGGCTGGCCCACGAACTGCTGGCCGACGCCCTGTCGCGGCGCGATCCGGTCGAGGCCGTGGCGAGCCGCCTGCGCGCGGGCGAGCCGATCCCCGGCTTCGGGCATCACCTCTATCCGGACGGCGACCCGCGCGCGAAGGTCCTGCTGGACCGCGACGGCCCGGCCGCGGCCCGCGCCCGGAGGATCGCCGCCGCGATGCGCGACCGGTCCGGCGTACACCCCAATGTCGACCTGGCCCTGGCCGCGCTCACCCTCGATCGGGGCATGACGCCGGACGCCGGCGAGACGATCTTCGCGGTGGCCCGGACGGCCGGGTGGCTGGCTCACGCTCTTGAGGAGTACGGGGACCGTCCGTCCCGCTTCCGGCCCGCCGGCCGCTACGCCGGCCGCGACCCGGCGTAGGGAGATGACCCGCTGCCATCGCCCTGTCCCCGGTGGCTGATTCGCCCGCCTCCGCGTTCGAGCCCGGGCAATCCAGCGATTAGATGTCGTACGCCGTTGTCCAGGCAAGCCTTCCTCTCAGGCGCGCCTTCCCCAAGGCACGGTGCCGCTGGGCACGGTGCCGCTGGGCACGGTGCCGCTGGGCACGGTGCCGCTGGGCACGGTGCCGCTGGGCACGGTGCCGCTGGGCACGATGAAGCCCTTGGCGCGGGGTGGTCATCAGCATCATTTGCGATCCGGGGCGGAACGCTTGGGGCCCGGGGCGCTCGCGTGCCGCTGTGAGGAGCGCTCGCGCGCTTCGCCGTTACGGGCGGCGCTCCGGCGGCACTGAGGTGACGATGGCACGGGGGTGACCTGTTGTGCGGTCGGTGCATTGCTGCGGCTACGGGCGCGCGCTGGGTGGCGGGACCATCTGGCCGATCATGCGGACGGAGCTGTCGATGGTGTCGAAGCCACGCGGAAGCATGACTGACTCATACGCGGCCACGGCTTCGAGAAGGGGCTTGCCGGAGAGCAGTTCGGCCGCGAGCAGGGCGGCGTCCTGCAGGGCGGTGTTGGCTCCGACGCCGCCGGCCGGCGGCATGGTGTGGATGGCGTCGCCGAGCAGAGTCACCGGGCCGGGTGACCACGGGGTGAGGCGCGTGCCGGCGCGCAGGACGATCGGGAAGAACGACGTGGGGTCGGCGGCGGCGAACAGGTGCCGGACGGCCGGATGCCAGGTCGCGCTCGCGTCGAGACAGATCTGCCGCAGCGCCTCGGAGGGACGATCGAGCTCACCCAGTACGGCGGTGGGGGCGACCAGGGTGGTCATCAGGTAGTCGGGGACGCCGGTCGGGGTGCGAAAGCGCACGGGGGCGAACCCGGCACCGTAGCCGTTCGCTCCGGACACCCAGGCGAAGCCTCGGTCGAAGTCCGGCGGAAGGTCGGCGGCGGCCAGCGGCATCCGGCCGTAGATACATCGCAGGCCCAGATCGCGCAGGGTGGCTGACGGAGCCAACTGCCGGCGCACGGCCGAGCCGACGCCATCCGCGCCGACCAACAGGTCACCTTCGTCAAAGAACGATCCGTCGCCGGAGAGCGAGCCGCCCGCCGAAAGGGAACTGGCTGAAGCAGCGATATCGGCCGCGCCAGCGGTGTGGTCAGCGGCGGTGTCGGCGACGCCAGCGTTGTTGTCAGCGGCGGTGTTGGCGACGCCAGCGGTGGCGGCCGCGCTGACGCTTGCGGTGGCGGCTGCGCTGGAGGTGGCTGTGGCGGTGGCAGCCGCGTTGGAGACGGCTGTGGCGGTGGCGGCCGGGCTGGAGGTGGCGGCCGGGCTGGAGGTGGCGGCCGCGGCAGCAGCCGTGGGGGTGTCACCGGCGGCGCCGGCCGCGGTGGCGCTCAGGGCTACGCGGACGCGGCCGGATGGGGTGATGTCGTAGCCGGTCACGGTGTGGCCGAACGTCACGTTCAGGTCGGTGAGCAGGGCTCGGCGGAACGTGGCGCGGTCCACGTTGGTGATTTCGGCCGGGGGGATGCTCGGGAAGACCTGGGCCGACAGCTCGATCAGGTCCTGCGTGTAGAACGCCACCCGGTCTCCGGAGGCGCCGCTGGTTCGGTGAGCCAGGTCGAGGATCGCTGTCGGTAGGCAGGCGCGCAGGGCGGCGTTGCCGTTCGGGTCGATGTGGAGCCGGTAACCCTGGTCGCGCGTTCGCGGTGAGGGGTCGCGTTCGTAGATGGCGACGTCGGCGCCGCCCCGGCGCAAGGCGTGGGCCAGGGCGAGACCGCCTATGCCGGCGCCTGCGATGAGTATTCGCATGGCCGCACCGTATCATACGCGTTCCTGAGTTAATCAATCATTTGGTTGACTGGCTCATGCGTAGAATGAGCGACTGTGCCAGGTCCCCGCAGGTCACCGAAGCCGCAGGAGCGTCAGCGCGACGCCGAGCGCACGCGTCAGAAGATTTTGGACGCGGCCGCCAAGGAGTTCGCGGCGCACGGCTATGCCGGCGCGCGCGTTCGGGCCATCGCCGAACGTGCCGGCGTCAACCAGCAGCTGCTCTCCTACTACTTCGACGGCAAGGAGGGTCTGTTCCGCGCGATGAACGAGCAGTGGGCGCAGCGGCAAGCCGTGATCTCCGAACCGGGCACACCGCTACCCGAGCAGCTGCGGCGGTACGCGATGGAGAACCTGCACAACCCGGACGGCATACGGATGCTCGCCTGGGCCGGCCTCCAATACGACGGCGACGGCGACGGCGACGGCAGCGGCGATGGCAGCGGCGATGCCGATGGCAGCAGCGGCGATGCCGATGGCAGCGGCAGCAGCAGGAGCGGCAGGAGCGGCAGGAGCGGCAGCGGCAGCAGCGTTGGCGTCGATCCCGGGCGGGAGCAGCGGACCGCCATGCTTGCTCGTGGGGTCGAGCAGATCGCGGCCCGGACGGCTGACGATCCGGACGTCGACCCGGCCTGCCTGCTCGTCATGTTGATGGCCGCCGCCATGGCGCCGACCACGATCCCTCAGGTCATCGCGGGGCTCTGCCAGACCGACCCGAAGAACCCCGAATTCATCCAGCACTATGCCGAGCAGATGGCCCTCGTGGCCAGGAAGATGGAATTGTAGGCGCCATGCCGAACGATGATCTTCCGTTGCTCGAGGCGCTGCACACCACGCCCGCCCGCCGTTACCTGTCCGCCGAGCCGATCAGCGATGAGATCGTGCGGGCGATCCTCGACGCCGCGATCCGGGGGCCCAGCGGCGGCAACCGGCAGGGCTGGGCCTGGATCGTCGTGCGGGACGCCGAGGTCAAGAAGCGGATCGCCGGCTGGTACCGGGAGGGCTGGGAGGCCAGCTACGGCCGCCGGCGGGAGGAGATCCTGAACAACGACGACCCGAACGGGATGAGCGCCGCCAGTTTCCGGGCCGCCGACCACCTCGCCAACCACCTCGAGGAGGCGCCGGTCTGGATCTTCCCGGTGCTGCTGGGCGCGGCCGCCAGCAAGAACCCGCGGCTGGGCTCGTCCATCTACGGCGCCGTGCAGCAGCTGATGCTGGCCGCCCGCGCGTACGGCATCGGCTCCACGCTGACCACTCTCTACATGGGACACGAGGACGGCGTACGGGACCTGCTCGGCCTTCCCGCCGACGCGCTCACCATGGCGCTCATCCCGCTCGGCTACCCGGCTCGGGGCAAGTGGTCGCAGCCCAAGCGGCGGCCTCTGGAGGAGGTCGTGTTCTCCGAGCGCTACCGTACGGAGCCATGACGTACGTCAAGAGCATCACCTTCGATTGCCAGGACGCGCTGGTGGTGGCCCGCTTCTGGGCCGGGGTCCTCGGCGGCGAGCTCGACGAGGATTCGACGAGCGACAAGGCGTACGTCGAGGCGCCCGGCTGGGGTGGGCCCAACCTGTGGTTCCAGCGCGTCCCCGAGCCCAAGACGGGCAAGCTTCGGATGCACTTCGACCTGCGGGCGGCCGACATCCCGGCCGAGCGCGAGCGGCTCGAAGGGCTCGGCGCCACCTTCGCCTGGGAGGCGCACGGCCTGATCGTCATGCGGGACCCGGAAGGCAACGAATTCTGCGTGGAGAACTGACTAAGGTCGGCGCCGCCGTACCCGATATCCGTGGTCACAAGGACCGCTGATGGAGGGGGACCCACGGATGGGTCAGACCACGACGCTGCGCGCGATGCCGGTGCGCGAGGACCACTGGAAACCCCAGGACCGCATCTACGAGGGCATCCTGGAACGCTGCGTCGCGAACGCCGAGGACGACGAGGCCCGCGACGGCACCCCGGAGATGATGGCGGGCGCGCTCATCATCGTCGTGCTGTTCCTGATCATCATGGCCGGGGCCAACAACGCGACGGCCGCCCTGATCGTCTGCGGGATCCTGGGCGGCGCCGGCTTCCTCTACATCGTGAGCGCCGGCAAGCCCGGCAAGGGCAACCGGGCTCTCGCGCTGGCCGGCATCGGCGGCCCGGGCCGGCTGCCCGCCGGGTACCTGGTGCACCCGACGGCGTGGCAGGCCGGCATGGCCGAGCACGTCGCCGGCGTACCGGAATCGCAGCTGCTCGCCGCCGCCCAGCTCTGCCACATCTTCCCCGGCACCGTCGACGACCTGGTCAACTTCGTCGGCCACGTCGCCATTCACGTGCCGGTGACGCAGGCCCAGACGGCCGAGGACGTGCAGCGGCGGGCCAAGGAACTGGTCCGGATCGGCATGCCGATCGTCGTGGACTACGCCAAGAGCGCGCCGCCGCTGCCGGTGCCGGGCGAGCCCGGCGGCAAGAAGGGCAAGAAATCTAAGAAGAAGTGAGTACGGCGTACCGGCCGCCCTCGCCGAGCAGGCTGTCGTGGGTGCCGGACTCGAGGATCCGCCCGTGGTCGACCACGGCGATCTGGTCGGCGTCGCGGATCGTCGAGAGGCGGTGCGCGATGGTCACCGTGGTCCGGCCCCGCGAGAGCTCGTCGAAGGCTTTCTGCACGGCGCGCTCGGTCTCGTTGTCGAGCGCGCTCGTGGCCTCGTCGAGCACGAGGATCCGCGGGTCGCGCAGCAGGGTCCGGGCGATGGCGATGCGCTGTTTCTCGCCGCCGGAGAACCGGTGGCCGCGGGAGCCGACCATGGTGTCGTAGCCATCGGGCAGGGCCGCGATGACGTCGTGGATCTGTGCGGCCTTCGCGGCCGTCTCGATCTCGGCGTCGGTGGCGTCCGGCTTGGCGTAGCGCAGGTTCTCCCGCACGGTCGTGTGCAGCAGGTACGTCTCCTGGCTGACCACGCCGACGGTGGCGGCCAGGTCGGCGAAGGACAGGTCGCGCAGGTCGACGCCGTCGATCGTGACCCGGCCCGAGGTCGGGTCGTAGAGGCGGGCGATGAGCGCCGCGAGGGTGCTCTTGCCGCTGCCGGTCTCCCCCACCAGGGCCAGTGAGCTGCCGGCCGGGACGTCGAGGTTGACGCCGGCGATGGCGGCGGCGCCGCTGTTGGCGTACGAGAAAGTCACGTCCTCGAAGCGCAGGTGGCCCCGCGCCGCCGTCAGCCGCACGGGCGCCGCCGGCTCCTCGACCTCGACCGGAAGGTCGAGATATTCGAAGATGCGCGCGAACAGGGCGAGCGAGCTGGTGACCGTCACCTGCACGTTGAGCAGGCCCATGAGCGGGCGGAAGATGCTCGACTGCAGGGCGGTGAACGCGACCAGGGTGCCGATGCTCATCGAGCCGGCGCTGAACGGCAGGCCCGCGGCGAGGTAGATGACCGCCGGGATGGCGGCGAAGACGATGCTCATCGAGGCCATCCGCCAGCGGCCGGCCAGCTCGGAGCGCAGCTCGAGGTCGATGAGCCGGTTCGACGAGGCGGTGAAGCGCTCGACCTGGGCCGGGCCGGTGCCCATCGTCTTCGACAGCTGTACGCCGCCGATGGACAGGCCCTCCTCGATGATGACGTTCAGGTCGGCCAGTTCCCGCTGGCGCTGGGCGGTGATGGAGCGGCGCATGGTCGCGACGCGGCGCGTCAGCCAGATGGCCGGCGGCAGCACGACGAGCGTGACCAGCGAGAGTTGCCAGCTGAGGGCGGCCATGGCGACCGCTGTGGCGACGACCGTGGTGAGGTTCGAGGCGATCGAGGTGGCGGTGGAGGTGACCACCGACTCCATGCCGCCGATGTCGTTGGTGATGCGCGACTGGACCTCGCCGGTGCGGGTGCGGGTGAAGAACCCGATCGACTGGCGCTGCAGGTGCGCGAAGACGTCGACGCGCAGCCGGTGCATCACCTTCTGGCCGATCGCGGTGGAGATCCACGTCTGCACGACGCCGAGGGCGGCGGTGACGGCGGCGACCACGACCATGCCGATGACGAGCCAGACCAGCAGGCGGACGTCGTTGTGCGGGAGCGCGACGTCGATGACCTCGCGCAGCAGGAACGGGGAGGCCAGGCCCACGAGGGACGAGGCGATGATGGTGAACACGACGACCCCGAGGGGCCAGCGGTGTCCGGTGAACAGGGCGCCGATGCGGCGCAGGGAGACACTCTTCGCCTGCGCGATCTCGGCCTGGGTGGGTTTCTTGCGGCTGGCCAAGTGCGACCTTCTCTCATGCCGTACGGATTACTGAGGTTACCTCAACGTGAGGCTACAACGGTAATCGCTGGTACGGTATTCCCCGTGCACGAGGAGGAGAGTCTGTCCGAGGCCTTCTGGGCGGTGGCCCGGCGGCTACGGCACCGGACGCGGGTCGCGCTCGAGCCGTGGGACCTGTCGCCGTCGCAGGGCCGCGCCATGAACGTGCTGGCCCGCCACGGCGACCTGCGCCTGAGCAGCCTGGCCGAGCACCTGCGGATCGCACCCCGCTCGGCCACCGAGGTGGCCGACGACCTTCAGCAGCGGGGACTGGTCGAGCGGCGGCCCGACCCGGCCGACCGCCGGGCCGTGCTGGTCACGCTGACCGAGCACGGCACGGCGGTGAACACCGAGATCCAGGCCGCCCGGCAGGCGGCGAGCGAGCGGCTGTTCGCCGCCCTGGACCCGGCCGACCGTCAGGACTTGTCGCGCGTCCTGGAGAAGCTGCGCGAGGACGGCTGAGCCGTCAGGACTTGTCGCGGGCCCGGGAGAAGCTGCGCGACGAGGGCTGACGGCGGCGGGTCACGGCCGTCAGGCAGGCCGCCGAGCCGGCGAGGGCGAAGACGGCGATCAGCAACGGCATCGGCACCTCGGCCCCGGCCAGCCGGATCAGGACGGCCAGCACCACCATGGTGGCCAGGCTGACCCCGAAGGTCACCGCGGCCACGTGGGACAGCACGTCCCGCGCCGGCCGCGGCCGGTGACCGCCGGCCGGGACGCGCAGCGCCTCGGCGAACTCGTCGCACACCCGGACCAGCGAGCCGGCGTCGGTGATCCGCCGCTCGGCCGCGGTCAGCCGGCGCAGTTCGGCCAGGGCCACCGCGTTGCCGGGATCGAGATTCAGGGCTTTCCCGTACGCCTCGCGGGCGCTCAGCGGACGGCCGGCGGCGAACAGAGCCATTCCGTACGCGACCCGCAGCTCCGCGTCGTAGTGGGCGAACTCGGCGTGGGCGGCCAGCACCAGCTCGGCCTCGGCGACCCGGCCGGCGGCCAGCAGGGCCCGCCCGTGCCGCTCGGCCAGCCGGGGGTTGCCCGGGTCCTCGTCGCAGGCGGCGACGGCCGCGGTGACGGCCAGCTCGTGCCGGCCCAGGGCGGTGTAGGACGCGCTCACCCAGTAGAGGGCCTCGATCCCGCCCGGGCGCAGGCCGAGCGCGGCCCGGGCCGCCTCGAGCGCGTCGGCCGGCCGGCCGAGCGCCAGGTGGGCCCGGGCCAGCAGCAGCCAGGCGCCGGCGTTGCCCGGCTCGCGGCCCACTACGGGCGCCAGCAGGGACGCGGCCTGGCCGGCGCGGCCGCTGCCGAGCAGGTCACCGGCACGATCGAGAACGAGTTCGCTAAGCACACCCTCCGAGATCGGTGGCGTACGGGTCCCGGTGGAGTCGCGGCCGGGTGCGGTCGGGGAGCCGCCGCCAGCCGGCCACCAGGGCGGCGGCCAGCAGCAGCTCGGCGAGGTCGCCGCCGTAGTACATGAGCTCGGCCCCGCCCCGGCGCTCATCCGCACCGACGGGCAGGTCGACGAGGACGCCCGCGTACATCAGCTGGGACAGGATCGAGTGGAAGGCGATGGCGACGCCGAGGATGACGAGGCGGGTGGGCACCGAGGGGCGCTTCGGCGCGGGGTCGGGGCCGGCGATCACCCACGCGAACAGGTAACCGGCGAGCAGGAAGTGGAGGTGGACGAGGAGATGCAGCCGAGGCTCATCCCTGGTCGCGGCGTACAACGGGGTGAGGAAGAGGAGGGCCAGGCCGCCGAGGTTGAGGGTCAGGGCGACGACCGGGTGGGCCACGGCGTGCACGAAGCGGTGGCGCATCAGGCGGCCGACCGCGCGGGCGGCCGGGCGGGGCAGCGTACGCAGAAGGAGAGTGACCGGCGCGCCGAGGACGAGCAAGAGCGGGGCCAGCATGCCGATGAGCAGGTGTTGCAGCATGTGGGCGCGGAAATCGGGTGGCCACGGGGCGAACCCGGCGGCCAGCGCGGCGCAGCCGGTGAGGAAGAAGGCGGTCCGCCACCACGGCCAGGGCCGCCGGTCGAGAGTGGCCAGGATTTCGTACCCGACGGCGACGGCCAGCAGGATCAGGCCGCCGTTCGCCTGATGGTCGTGGGTCACGCGCGGTCGAGGACGGGCGCGCGCCGCTGCACCAGCCAGCCGATCGCGACCAGCGCGGCGCCGAAGGCGAGGAAGCCGAGGTCCCAGGCGAGCTGGTGGGGGCCGGTGCGGACGTGGTGGATGCCGAGGATCTGATGGTCGACGAGGCCTTCGACGAGGTTGAACACGCCCCAGCCGACCAGGATCCAGCCCCACAGCGCCCCCGACGCCCAGGCGCGGCCCCGGTTCGAGGTCACCCGGGAGTAGAGCAGGCCGATGCCGATCAGGACGGCCAGCCAGGTGAGGGTGTGGAAGAGCCCGTCGGCGAGGGTGTTCATCTTCAGGCCCTCGACCGTGTCGGCCGGGTAGCGGCCGGTGCTGGTGAGCAGGTGATGCCATTGCAGCAGCTGGTGCAGCAGGATGCCGTCGACGAAACCGCCGAGGCCGGCGCCCAGCACGACGCCGGGCAGGGCAAGGGGGGTCACTGGTACTCCTTCGCAACTCCGGTGGAGCCGGGGTCATACCCCGGCTCCCCGCGGCTATTCGTTGCGAACGGTGTCGGGGCCGGTGACGCGCCGCAGCAGGGGCATGGTGGAGGTGATCAGCCCGAGGGAGAGGGCCAGGCCGAGACTCACCAGGGCGTAGTAGGAGGCGGGCGGTGCGACCAGGTTGTCCTGCAACTGCGAGCGCAGGAACAGGTGGGCCGACAGGAAGCCGGCCCCGATGGCCACGACGGAGACGGCCAGCAGCGGGACGGCGCTCTCCAGGGCCACGACGCGGCGGAGCTCGGCCAGCCGGACGTCGGCCAGGCGCAGCAGGCTGAACGGGCGCCTGCGTTCGTTGAGCCCGCCGGTGACCGCCACGGCCAGGGCGCAGCCGGCGATGACCAGGCTGGTGACGACGACGATGTCGGCCAGGCGCTGGAACTGGACCAGGGTGCGGGCGAAGTCGGTGTTCCACTCCCGGTCGGTCAGCGGCGGGCGCGACGCCGGGAAGGCCGATTCCAGGATGGTGCGCGAGCGCTCGACCGCCGCCGGCGATCCGTCGGTGAGGACCACCAGCGACAATGCCGGGCGGGCGGCCAGGGACGCCGCGCTCACCGGGGCTGTCTCCCAATGCGGGGGTACGCCGTCGGGAGCGCTCAGGTCGGAGAAGACCCGGGCCACCTCGGCCCCGGGCGCGCAGCGGCCGTAGTCGCGCAGGGCGGCCAGGTCGGCGCACGAGATCAGGCCGGGCAGGCCGTTCTCGCCGCGGTTCTCGTCGTAGCGCACGATCTGGACGTGGTCCACACCGTCGACCGCGGCGAGGGCGGCCAGGTCCTTCTCCCCCGGCGCCTGATCGTGCGGAAGGGACGTCATGGACAGTTTGCGGGCCGAGTCCGAGCGGTCGCCCTGCCCCGCCACCATCGTGCCGATGACGCCGGTGGCCACGCTGGTGACGAACAGAGCCAGCATCAGCCCGCTGACCGCCCGGAAGCCGGTGCGCGGATCGTCGGCCAGGCGCCGCCCGGCGATCAGCCCGGCCGGGTGTCGTGACCAGCGGGCCATAGCCTTCGAGCCGAGCAGGGTCAGATAGGGCCCGGCGACGACCAGGCCGGTCATCACCACGAAGATTCCGGAGAGGTACGCGAGGAGTTGCCCGTCCGAGGTGGACGGCCGCCGCCCCACGAACCAGGCCAGTTCGGCCAGCCCGGCCGCCAAGGGCACCAGGCGCCACGCGCGAGGCGGGCGCGGGGTGGCCCGGCGGGTCACGCCGAGCGGGGAGATCCGGACCCGGCGCAGGGCGAGCCGGGCCGCCACGGCGGCGCCGAGCGGCACCCCGATCGCCACGGCCACGATCTGGGCCCAGGTGAGCGTCAGGTGGGACGCGAAGAAGCGCTCGCCCGTGAACGGAATGTGCGACAGGCCCGTCCGTACGGGCGCATAGAGCCCGAACCCGGCCACCGTGCCCAGCCCGGCCGCCACGGCCGACTCCACGGTGGCCAATGTGGACACCTGACGCGGTGTCGCGCCGAGCAGCCGCATCGCGGCGAAGCGCTGCTCGCGCCGGGCCGCCGCGAGCCGGGTGGCCGTGCCGACGAACATGAGCAGCGGGAAGAGCAGCGCCACCCCGACGACGCCCAGGGTCAGGGTGAGCGCCTCACCGCCGATGCCGATGTAGCAGCCGTCGCACGACGACGGGGAGGCCGAGACGATCCGGTCGATCCGGACCGCGCCGTCCCTCGCGCGGACCTCGGCCTCCGTCAGGCCGACCACGATGATCAGGGCATCCGGCCCCGGCAGGGCGGACGTGCCGATCACGCCGGCCTGCCTCCCGGGGAACCGGTCGCCGAGCCGGTCCGCCGGCGTTGTCGCGATCAGTTTCGTCAGCGCCGGCGACGCGTAGTAGGAGCCGGCCGACGGCAGCGCGGGCATCCCTGGCGGCACCGGGCCCGACGGACCGGTCGGCGCCACGTCGATCCGGATGACGGAGCGTCCCTGGAAGTAGTCCTGCCGAGGCGCCCACCAAGCCGGGTCTTTCGCCGCGGGGCCGGTGGCGGCGCTGGTCACGCCGCTGTTGAGCCACGAGTAGCGCAGGTTCTGGGCCTGCACGGCGTTGACCCCCGCGAGCACGCCGAGCAGCATGGCGACGCCGGTCGCGACGGCCCCGCCGATCAGTCCGAGACGCCCCAGGCCGTCGCGACCGAGCGCCATCCGCAGGCCGAGCCGGATCACGACAACCCCACCGGTGAGGTCACGCGCCCGTCGCGGACCATCACCTCGCGGTCCGCGTAGGCCGCCACCCGGGCGTCGTGGGTGACGATGACGACGGTGGTGCCCTGCTCGCGGGCCGTGCCGACCAGCAGGTCCATCACCTGCTCGCCGGTGAGCGAGTCCAGCGATCCGGTCGGCTCGTCCGCGAAGATCACCCGGGGCGATCCGGCGAGCGCTCGCGCCAGGGCCACCCGCTGGGCCTGCCCGCCGGACAGCTCGCCCGAGCGGCGCCCGCCCAGCCCGTCCAGACCGAGCCGGGACAGCTCCTTCTCCGCGCGCTTCACCGCCTCACCGCGCCGCGTCCCGGACAGCAGCAGCGGAAGCGCGACGTTCTCGGCGGCGGTCAGCTCGGGCACGAGCTGGCCGAACTGGAAGACGAAGCCGAACCGGTCGCGGCGCAAGGCGCTGCGGTCCGCCTCGCTCATGGTGTCGAGGCGCTGCCCGTCCACCCGGATCTCGCCCTCGTCGGGCACCAGGATGCCGGCCAGGCAGTGCAGCAGCGTCGACTTGCCGGAGCCGCTCGGCCCTATGATGGCGACGATCTCTCCCGGGTCGGCCGCGAACTCGGCCCCGCGCAGGGCCGGGGTGTCGCCGAAGGAGAGCGACACGCGTTCCGCGCGCAGTGCCGCCGTCACGACCTCACCTGCTCGCGCAGCGCGTCCAGGCGGGCCGCGGTCGTGTCGATCCAGCGCAGGTCGGCCTCGAGGTGGAACAGGCCGTGGTCGGCCAGCAGGCCGTCGACGAGGCCGCCGGACCGCTTGATCTCGGTGAGCTCGCGCATCCGGGCCAGGTGGGCCCGGCGCTGGGTGTCGAGGTACTCCTGCGCCGGGCGGTCTAGCATGAGGGCCAGCACCACCTTGGCGAACAGCACGCTCTGCAGGTGGGGTTCGGCCGCGACCGGCTCGGTGAGCCAGGCGTTCACCTCGGTGGCGCCGGACTCGGTGATGACGTAGCGCTTGCGGTCGGGGCCGCCGCCGGCCGCGATCTCGTCCATCACCACCTTGCCGTCGCGGGCGAGCCGGGACAGCGTCGAGTAGACCTGGCCGAACGGCAGGGACTTGCCGCGGCCGAAATACGTGTCGTAGTCGCGCTTGAGGTCGTATCCGTGGCTCGGCTCGCGTTCGAGCAGACCCAGCAACGTCAATGGAACGCTCATACCCACGAAATCTACACCGAGGGTATACACCCGGTATATAGCGAGCCGGAAAGTGGCACAGACCACGAGCACGGGGGTTCAACCGGGGCGGACGGCGTCCGATCTAGGCGGTTGCAAATGTGGAGCGAAAGGAATCGCCATGAGCATGAGCATCGGCCCCTCCCCCTGGGCCACCCACGCGACGCTGGTTCACCTGCGCAAGGACTGCCTGCAACTGACCACCGACGTGGTCGCCCGGGCCGACAAGAAGGTCATCGCGGCCGACCGGGCGGCCGTCATGGACAGCCGCCGCACGCTACAGAATCACCTCGACGTGACCGTGTGACTGATCGGCCGCGGGCCGGGTGCAGGTCAGGCGTCGCCGGTAGGAGTTAGGGAGCGATGATGCTCCGAGACCGCCTCCAGCATCCCGGCCAGGAACCGCCTGACCATCGCCAGCTCGTCCACGCTGAACTGGTCCATCACGGCGTGGCTGCGGGCGCCGAGCGGCTCGAAGAACTGCCGGGCCAGGGCCATCGCCGGCGCGGAGTAGCGCAGATGAACGACCCGGCGGTCGGCGCTCTCCCTCGTACGCCGCAGATGACCGACCTTCTCCAGGCGGTCGATGACCGCCGTGGTGGCCCCCGACGAGAGCCCGAGCTGCTGACCGAGGCGGCCCGGGGTCAGTGGGTCGTCACGGCGCTCCGCGTGCATGACCGCGGCCAGGGCCTGCAGGTCCGTGTGATGCAGGCCCTGGAGGTGGGCGAAGGCGTTCGCCACGTGCTGCGCCTCGATGCTGTAGAGGCGCAGCAGATCCACCAGTTCGGCCTGCAGCTGTTTCCGATCTTCCACCGTGTCAGTGTTGCAGATTTCCCTCGGGTGGGTAAGACTCTCGATTGTCGAGATACTTAACCATGGAGGATTCATGCGACGCGCCTGGCTGACGCTCGTGGTCGCGGTCTTGCTGGGGGGTGCCGTCCTCGGGTTCGCCGGCCCCCTCGAGACGGCCAACGACCCCACCGCCACCCTGCCCTCCTCCGCCGAGTCGACGAAGGTCGCCGAGCTGGAGAAACAACTCCCGTCCGGCCAGGTCAACCCGGCCCTGATCGTGTTCGCCAAGGACTCCGGGGCGTTCACCGAGCAAGAGCTCAAGACCATCGAGAGCTTCGGTACGCCGATCCTGGCCCCCGCGAAGGACGCGGCGCTGGTCTCGAAGCCGCTGCCCGCCTCCTACTCGGCCGAGCAGACGGTCGACGCCGTCACCCAGTTGCGCGACAAGCTCAAGGCCGAGACCCCGCCCGGCGTGACCGCGCAGGTCACCGGCGGCGCCGGCTTCACGGCCGACCTGGCCGACAGCTTCTCCGGCGCCAACACCCGGCTCCTGATCGTCACCGTCGTCGTGGTGGCTCTGCTGCTGCTCGTGACGTACCGAAGCCCGATCCTGTGGCTGGTGCCGCTGGCCGTCGTCGGCCTGGCCGACCGGCTCAGCAGCTCGGTCGTGGCGCTGCTGTCGCAGCACACGAGCCTGGCCATCGACGCGTCGACCAACGGCATCATCACGGTCCTGGTGTTCGGCGCCGGCACCGACTACGCGCTGCTGATCATCTCGCGCTACCGGGAGGAGCTGCACCGGTACGAGGACCGGTTCGAGGCCATGCGCCAGGCGCTCAAGGGCGCCGGCCCGGCGGTGCTGGCCAGCTCCGGCACGGTCGTGCTGTCGCTGCTCACCCTGCTGCTGGCCAGTCTCGGCAACAACGTGGCGCTGGGCGTCGCGGGCGCGGCCGGCATCGCCATCGCGGCGATCTTCGCTCTGCTCGTGCTCCCGCCGGCCCTGCTGGTCTGCGGGCGCGGCCTGTTCTGGCCGTTCATCCCGCGCGTCGGCCAGCTCGGGGTCGAGGCCGAGCGCGGTGTCTGGGCCCGGGTGGGCCGCGGGGTCGCCAAGCGGCCGGTCGCGGTGCTGATGGTCTCGGTGGTCATCCTGGGCGCGCTGGCCTCGGGCCTGTTCGGTACCCGGCTGGGACTCTCGCAGACCGAGCAGTTCCGGGTCGAGGCGGAGTCGGTCGACGGCCTGGAGACGGTCGGCAAGTTCTTCCCGGCCGGCGCCACCGACCCGGCCACCATCATCACCACCCCGGCCCGGGCCGAGGAGGTCCTGGCGCTGGTCACCAAGACGCCCGGCGTCGCGTCGGCCCGCGTCGGCGAGCAGACGTCCTCACTGACCAGCATCTCGGCCGTGCTGGAGGCGGCGCCCGACACCGGCGCCGCGTACGACACGATCACCGCCCTGCGTGACCGCGTCGGCCCCGAGGACGCCCTGGTCGGCGGCAGCGTGGCGGCCAACCTGGACGACCGCGACGCGGCCCGCCGCGACTTCAAGGTGATCGTCCCGGTGGTCCTGGCCGTGGTGCTGCTGGTGCTGATCGGCCTGCTGCGGGCGCTGGTGGCCCCGGTGCTGCTGCTCGTCACGGTGATCGCGAGCTTCGCGGCCGCCCTCGGCGCGGGCTCGTGGCTGTTCCGGCACGTGCTCGACTACGGGGCGCTGGACACCGGCGTACCGCTGCTGTCGTTCCTGTTCCTGGTGGCCCTGGGTGTCGACTACAACATCTTCCTGGTCACCCGGGCCCGCGAGGAGACGCCGGCCCGCGGCACGAAGGACGGCATGGTCCACGCGCTGGCCGTCACCGGCGGCGTGATCACCAGCGCGGGCATCCTGCTGGCCGCGGTCTTCGCGGTCCTCGGCGTCCTCCCGGTCATCACCCTGACCCAGATCGGCATCATCGTCGGCATCGGCGTCCTCCTGGACACCCTGCTGGTCCGCACGGTGCTGGTCCCGGCCCTGGCCACCATCTGCGGCGACCGCTTCTGGTGGCCCGGCCGCCCGGCGGCGATCGCCCCGAAGGAGAAGGTGTCCCGCTAAGCCCGGACCGCCGGGGTGGCGGTGGGCACGCCGGCGAACGGGATCGCCGTCGTCGCGCTGACGTCGCGTCCGCCGGGGTGGTGCCACACGCCCCGGCGGGCCAGCTCGGGCAGGACGCCCTCGCCGAACCAGTACGCCTCCTCCAGATGCGGGTAGCCGGACAGGACGAACTCGCTGATGCCCAGCTCCGCGTACTCCTGAATGCGGTCGGCGACCTCGGTGTGACTGCCGACCAGGGCGGTGCCGGCGCCGCCGCGGACCAGGCCGACGCCCGCCCACAGGTTGGGCGCCACGACCAGGCCGTCGCGGTTGCCGCCGTGCAGCTCGAGCATCCGGCGCTGGCCCTCGGACTCGCTCTGGCGCAGGCCCGCCTGCACGGCCGCGATCGCCGACTCGTCGACGTTCTTCAGCAACCGGTCCGCCTCGAGCCACGCCGCCCCCGACGTGTCCCGGCTGATCACGTGCAGCCGGATACCGAAGCGCATGTCCGGCTTGAGCTGCCTGATCCAGTCGAGCTTCTGTTCGACCGAGGCGGGCGGCTCACCCCAGGTCAGGTAGACGTCGGCGTGCGCGGCCGCGACCGGGCCGGCCGCCGGCGAGGAACCGCCGAAGTAGATGTCCGGGGTGGTGCCGGGCAGCTTGGTCAGCTTCGCCCCCTCGACCCGCACGTGGTCGCCGGCGAAGTCGACGGTCTCGCCGCGGAACAACGCCCGCACGACCTGAAGGAATTCGGCCGTACGGGCGTACCGGGAATCCTTGTCGAGGAAGTCGCCGAACTGGCGCTGCTCCTTCGACTCCCCACCGGTGACCACGTTGAGCAGCAGGCGGCCACCGGAGAGCCGCTGGAAGCTCGACGACATCTGCGCGGCCAGGGTGGGCGAGATGAGGCCGGGCCGGAACGCGACGAGGAACTTGAGCCGTTCGGTGACCTCGCTGAGCATGGCTGTGGTGATCCAGGCGTCCTCGCACCAGGCACCGGTCGGGGTGAGCGCGCCGACGAAGCCGAGCTGTTCGGCGCTGCGCGCGATCTGCCCCAGGTAGCCGATGGTCAGGGGCCGCACGCCACCGGCGGCGCCGACGGGCACGCCGTGGCCGCCGCCGACGATGTCGCGGCTGTCGCCGTTGGTCGGCAGAAACCAGTGAAAGTCCATGGGCGCCACCCTATCCCCATCTCCTATCAAGCCGATAGGGTACGCGTCATGGATGAGCTTGAATACGACTCGACGCGGCTGCGCCAGTGGCGCTCCGGGCAGGCCCGGGGCTTCTCCCGCCGCACGTTTCTCGCCCTGACCGGCGCCGCCTCGGCCGCCCTGGCCGGAGCGCCCTCCCCCGCCCGGGCCGCCGCCGAGCCCGGGCCCATCGTGAAGGCGCTGCCGCCCGAGCTGTTCAAGGTCTTCGGCACCAACGCGGAGACCCGCTGGCCGGCGCTGAAGGACGTCGGCTACCACGTGCCGGTGGATCGCTTCTTCGTCCGCAACCACACGAGTACACCGCTGATCGACAGTGCCACCTGGGCGCTTGAAGTCTTCGGCGCCGGCCTGCGCGGCGGCCCGCGCACGTTCTCCCTGGCCGACCTGCGCCGCCTCCCGCCGGTCACCCGGTCGGTCACCGTCGAGTGCGCCGGCAACGGCCGCGGCTACTTCACCTCCCAACAAGGCCAGACCGTCTCCGGCACGGCCTGGGGCCTGGGCGCGGTGGGCGTCGGCCGGTGGCGCGGCGTACGGCTGTCGACGGTCCTGCGCCACGCCGGCATCGGCCGCCACGCGGTCGACGTGCAGGCCTCCGGCCTGGACGCCACCTTCGTGACCGGCGGGGTCGACCTCGGCCCGGTGCGCCGCCCGCTGCCGGTCGGCAAGGCGCTGGACGACGTCATCCTGGCGTACGAGATGAACGGCGCGCCGCTGCCGCCGGATCACGGGTATCCCGTACGCCTGATCGTCCCGTCCTGGATCGGCATCGCCTCGATCAAGTGGGTGGGCCGGATCGAAGTCTCCGACGTGCCGCTGTTCTCGCCCTGGAACACCCAGTTCTACCGGCTGTTCGGCCCCGAGTTCCCGGCCGAGGGCCTGCCGTTCGACCGGCAGTCCATCAAGAGCGCGTTCGAACTCGACCCGGGCGCGGCCTTCCCGGCCGGAAAACCGGTCCGTCTCACCGGCCGCTCGTGGTCCGCGGCGGGCCGGATCCGGCGCGTCGAGGTGTCCACGGACGGCGGCACGACGTGGCGGCGGGCCCGCTTCACCGGCCCCTCGCTCGACGCGGCCTGGCAGCGCTGGGAACTCGACTGGCGTCCCGCCGCCGGCGACCACGTCCTGCTGGCCCGGGCCACCGACGTGCGCGGCAACACCCAGCCGGACGTGGCCCGCTTCAACACCCTGGGCTATCTCTTCGACGCGGCCGTCCGGGTCCCGGTCACCGCGACCGGGCCGGCGTAGGCCCGGTTTCCACGGGCACGGGGGTGCCGGTCTCGACGTCCAGCACGGCCCGTCCGCCCAGCGGCCCGGCGAGTTCCACGGCGGCGGTACGGGTCCAGCCGACGTCATCGCAGCCAGGGCTTCGGCCGCCCCGGGGAGCGGCACGGTGATCTTTCCACCGGATCGCCAGACCACCGAGCCCGTTCGCGCGGGCGGCAGGCTGGACACGGCCTCGAGCCGTCCGGCGTCGATGCCGTTCTGGTACTGCTCGTGGCGCTCCTCCAGCCGGCCGGCATAGCCGGTCAGCGGCTCGGCCGGAACTAGACGGGGCCGGCCACCGCTCACCCGGACCGCCTCGTCGTACCGCGCCAGGATCTCCCGGGCCCGCTCGTCCGGTGGCGTCGGAGGCCCGTACCCCGCGCCCGGGCTCCCCGGACCGGCGCAGCCCCCGATCGTCGCCACCGCCACCCCGGCGATCCAGCGCCTCATCCGCCGTTCCTCCCCCGCATCACGGACCCGCGAGGCTCGAACGCTAGATCAACAAAGCCGGCTCCGGATGTGGCGCAGGTGAACAGCGACAGGCGGAAAGCTACCGCCGTACCACCAAGGGCAAGCCGAGAAAGCGGAAGGCAAAAAATGCCGACGGTGGGCCGGGACACGGGGAGGCGGAGCGAGAATGCGACCGCCGCCGGGCCGGGAACCGGACCGGCGGCGGGTGGGCCGCATCAGCCACCTGGAGAGGATATCGGAGATCAGGCCATGGGTCCTAGCGGGACGTCACCCCCCAGCGTGATCCGGTACATGACGCGGCGAGCGGTGCCTGCTTGACCAGAGTGTTCCCGCCGAGCATGTGGCAGAGTTGCCCGATGGAACCGGTGGACGTCGCGCGCGAGCTCGTGCGGCAACGCTTTCCCGGCGCCTCGTGGGCCATGCTCACCGGCAGTGTTCTGAGCGCCGCGCGGACCGCCGGGTCCGATCTCGACATCGTCGTGATGCGGCCGGGCGGGCCGGCGTTTCGCGAGAGCCTGCGCTACCGGGGCTGGCCGGTGGAGCTGTTCGTGCAGAACCCGGAGCGGCTGGCCGGGTTTCTCGAGCGGGAGCTGGCCGCCCGCAAACCCAGCACCCATCGCATGCTGGCCCGGGGCGCCGTCCTGTTCGGCGACCCGGGTGACCTGCCCGCGCGCTGCGCCCGCGTTCTCGCCGACGGGCCCGGGCCGCTGCCTCAGGAGGAGAAGGACCGGCTTCGGTACGGCCTGACCGACCTGCTCGACGACCTCGAGCACGTAACCGATCCCGGCGAGCGGCTCGTCATCGCCGCGGCGGTCTGGACCGACGCCGGGCGGGCCGCGCTGGCCTTCGCCGGGCGCTGGGTCAGCGGCGGCAAGTGGTTGCTGCGGGAGCTCCGCGAGTACGACCCGGCGCTGGCCGGCGACTGGCTGGCGGCCCGGGACGAGCCCGCCGCGTTCGCGGACGGCGTTCTCGACCGTTACGGCGGGCGGCTCTTCGAGGGCTTCAGCTCCAGTCCTTCGCCGGCTCGACCGAGCGGACCCGGTCCGCGTCGTCGTACGTGGTCGTGACCAGCAGCTCGTCGACGACCCGCTCCGGCTCGTTTTCCTTCGGCGCTGAGATCTCGGAGACCGCCCCCTCGCGCTGCCGCCCCGACAAGTCTCAGCTTCCGTTACCTCCGGCCGAACAGGCGGGGAGTGAGGCGGGAACGGGTGTGGTGCTGGTGGCTCGCGGCCGGAGCGCTCGCGATCATCGGGCAGTACGTGCTGCCCGCCGACGGGGTCGCCGCGTCGCTGGCCTACGACGCGATCGGGCTGGTCTCGGCCCTGGTGGTGCTTCTGGCCGTACGCCTGCATCGCCCGGCCCGGCCGGCCATGTGGTACTGGTTCGCGGCGGGGCAGCTCACGTTCGTGTTCGGCGACATCACGTACGGCTTCTATCAGCTCGTCCTGCACCAGCAGCCGTATCCGTCCCTGGCCGACGTGTTCTACCTGGCCTCGTACCCCATGCTCGCCGTCGGTCTTCTCCTGCTCGTGCGGGGCAGCCGCGGAAACCTGATCGACGCCGCGATCGTGGCCATCGGCCTCGGCCTGGTCTACTGGATCTTTATCATCTACCCGGTCGTCGTCGGCGACGCCGACTCGGCCCTGGAACGCTTCACCAGCACCGCCTACCCGGCCGCCGACGTGCTGCTGCTGACCCTGCTCGCGCGCCTGCTGACCGGGGCCCGCATCGCCAGCCCGAGCGTGTGGATGCTGGCCGTGGCGGTCACCCTGATGTTCGCCGCCGACACCGGCTTCGCCCTGCTCAGCGACACGCACCCGGCCGATCCGGCTTTCCTCGGGTCGTACGTCGTGTGGGCCGCCGCCGCGCTGCACCCGTCCATGCGGCGCGGGTACGACGGCAGCGAGACCCCCGGGGTGGGCCGCGGCCGCCTGCTGTTGTTCGGCGCCTGTTCGCTGCTCTCCCCCGCCCTGCTGTTCGTGCCCACGGTCCGCGACGACGGTGCCGACCTGCTCGCGGTCGCGGTCGCCAACGCGGTGCTGTTCCTGCTGGTCATCGCCAGGATGGCCGGTTTCGTGAAGCAGCTCGACCGGGCCGCCCGGACCGACGAGCTGACCGGCCTGGCCAGCCGGCGCCGCCTCACCGAGGCGCTGCGCGACGCGGCCCACCCGCAGCTGGCCCTGCTCGGCCTCAACGGCTTCAAGAACGTCAACGACGAGCTGGGCCGCCCGGTCGGCGATCGGGTGCTGGCCGGCCTGGCCGCCCGGCTGCGCACCGGCGCCCCGGCCGGCGCGGTGGTGGCCCGCGTCGGCGGCGACGAGTTCGGCGTCCTGCTGCCGCACGCCACGGCCGACGAGGCCCGCGCCCTGGCCGCCGAGCTGTCGGGCCGGCTGCGCCACCCGCTCACCGCGGGCGGCCACGAGCTGTACGTGGGTGTGGCCCTGGGCCTGGCCGGCGGCACCGGCGTCGACGCCGAGGAACTGCTGCGCCAGGCCGAGGCCGCGATGTACGCGGCCAAGCAGACCGGCGATCCGGTACGCCGGTGGACGCCCGCCCTGGACGAGCGGGCCGGCGAGAACGCCCGCCTCGGCGGCGAGATCCGGGTGGCCCTGGACAGCGCCCAGTTCCGGGTCGTCTACCAGCCCATCGTCGAACTGCCCTCGGGCCGCGTGGCGGCGGTCGAGGCCCTGGTCCGCTGGGAGCACCCGCAGCGCGGCATGGTCAGCCCGGCCGACTTCATCCCGGTCGCCGAACGCAACGGCCTCATCGTCGAACTGGGCGAATGGATCCTGCGCACCGCCTGCCACCGCATGGCGGCCTGGCGCGCGGCACTGGGCCCGCAGGCCCCCGACCGGGTCAGCGTCAACGTGTCGGCCCGCCAGCTGGCCCGCCACGGCTTCGCCGACACGGTGGCCCGGATCCTGACCGAGACAGGCCTGCCCGCCCCGTGCCTGGCCGTCGAGATGACCGAGACGGCGGTCTTCGAGGGCGGCCAGGCAGTCGTGACCCTGAACGAGTTGCGCGCGCTCGGCGTCCGGATCGCCCTGGACGACTTCGGCACCGGCCACAGCTCCCTGAACCTGCTCCAGACGGTCCCGGTGGACATCCTGAAGGTCGACAAGTCCTTCGTCGACAACATCACCGAGGCCGGCCGCCACACGGTCATCGCCGAGGCCCTGATCCAGGTGAGCCAGGGCCTCGGCCTGGCCGCCGTGGCCGAGGGCGTCGAAACCGCGGCCCAGGCCGAAGCCCTCCACCGCCTCGGCTACCGCCTGCTCCAGGGCTACTACTTCGGCCGCCCGGTGGCCGACCCCAATTTCGCCCTCTCCACAGCGGTGGCCACCACCACCCCGGCGAAGCGCTAGGCAGCAACGGCCGCCGCCAGACCCGGCAGCCCGACCAGGACCCCGAGGGTCAGCCGCTTCACCTGCCGCCTTTGCCGGGGCCGTGGCGGCGGCCGCTGCGGGCGGGCCGGGAACCGCGGGGCCGGCCCGGCTGGTCGGCCGGCGCGTCGACGGCACCCGGGCTGGAGAACGACACCGACGGCACCGCGGGCCGGGACGACTGGGGCGGCGGCCACTGCGACGCCACCATCTGCGCCCCGGTCACCGGGACCTTGGGCGAGATCTGGTCGAGCAGGCGCTGCGCCACCGTGGCGTCGATCTCGAGGTCGGCGCTGATGCGCACCTCCGCCGCGGTCGCCAGATCCACGATGTCGTCGCTGGTGAACGCATGAGCTCCGAGAGTGCTCAACCGTCGTGCGAACTCTTGCGCATTGATCATCTGCAGCCTCATCCTCGGATCGCCAACAACCCACCGTAACCGGTGGGGGATCAGTCAATGACCGCGGCTTCGCGCAGTACCGAAGATCCAGCCGGCCCGCTCCGGCATGACGACCGGGCTCAGCACCGACTGGGCTCAGCACCGACCAGGCAGCTTCGGCATCCCGGAGCCGGCGAGTCGATTGCGGGACTTCGCCGGCGGGTATGTCCATGGCTCGCGATTCGAGGAGGCACCACGATGGCGACTCTCGCCCAGCGCGTCCGTTCGTTCCTGCGAAGCCCGCAGGGCCAACGGCTGGTAGACCAGGGCCGCCGCCAGCTGGCCAAGCCCGAGAACCAGCGCCGCCTGCGCGGCCTGTTCGACCGCCTGCAGAACCGGCGCCGCTACTGACCCGATCGGCCAGGACAGCCCACCCAACCCGCGCGACCGGCCTGGAATTGCCGCTCAAGCCACCACCCAGCCCGGCCCGCCCGGCTGAATCTCTCGCCGGACCACAACGCGGCAGCGAACCCCAAGCACCCAGCAGGGCGAGGTGATTCCCCCACCTCGCCCTGCGCTCAGCGACCGGTGACCACTCCCCTGGCCGCCACGTGACACCCGGCAAGGCCGCAACCAAGTCCACCCCACGAAAGAGGGCCGGCAACAATCGCCGGCCCTCCCCCTCGAGGTCAGGACCGAGTGGCCCAATCCCCCAGCGTCCAATCCCGAACCTCGGGCATGTCCTCCAGATGCTCCACCACGTACTCCGCATGCCGCGAAAGCTGGGCCTCGCACCACTTCTTCAGATCCTCGGCCCCCCGCGGCAGCCGCTTGGCGTTGTTGATGGCATCCATCACCAGGTGGTACCGGGACGCCTTGTTCCGCACCGTCATGTCGAACGGCGTAGTGGTGGTCCCCTGCTCGATGAACCCGCGCACCCGGAACCGGTCGGCGTCCGGCCGCCCGTGCACCAGCTGGTGGATCGCCCCCGGGTAGCCGTGGAAGGCGAACACCACGTCCACCGTGTCCGTGAACAACTCGGTGAACAGGGTTTCGCTCATGCCGTGCGGGTGGTCCTTCGGGCGGGGCAGCGCCATCAGGTCGACCACGTTCACCACCCGCACGCGCAGCCCCGGCAGCTTGTCGCGCAGGATCTGGGCCGCCGCCACCGTCTCCATCGTGACCACGTCGCCCGCGCAGGCCAGCACGATGTCCGGGTCGGAGTGGCCGTCGTCGGTGCCCGCCCAGTCCCACACGCCGGCGCCGCGCGCGCAGTGGTCGATCGCCTCGTCCATGGTCAGCCACTGCAGCTGCGGCTGCTTGTCGATGACGATCAGGTTGACGTAGTTGCGGCTGCGGAAGCAGTGGTCGGCCACCGACAGCAGGCAGTTCGCGTCCGGCGGCAGGTAGATGCGGCTGACGTCGCCGCGGGCGGTGAGCACCACCTGGATGAGGCCGGGCCCCTGGTGGCTGAAGCCGTTGTGGTCGTTGCGCCACGCCGTCGAGGTCAGCAGCACGTTCAGGCTGGGCACCTTGGCCCGCCACGGCAGGTGGTTGGCCTCCTCCAGCCATTTGCTGTGCTGCACCGTCTGGGACGCGCTGACCATGGCGAACGCCTCGTACGTGGCGAACATGCCGTGCCGGCCGGTCAGGTTGTAACCCTCGAGCCAGCCGTGGCAGTTGTGTTCCGAGAGCACCTCCATGACCCGGCCGTCCGGCCCGATCGCCACGTCGTCCGGGGTGACGTGTTCCATGAAGGCCCGGTCGGAGACCTCGAAGACCGCGCCGAGCCGGTTGCTGTTGGTCTCGTCGGGGCTGAACAGCCGGAACCGGTCGGGGTTGCGGCTGTAGATGTCGCGCATCATCTCGCCGAGCCGCCGGGTCGACTCGACCCGCTCGGTGGCCGGCTGGCCCACCTTGACCGCGTAGTCGCGGAAGTCGGGCAGGTCGAGGTCGCGGGTGATCAGGCCGCCGTTGGCGTGCGGGGTGGCGCTCATCCGCTTGTCGCCGGCCGGCGCGGCGTCGCGCACCACCGGCACCGGCGCGCCCGAGGAGTCGAACAGCTCCTCCGGTTTGTACGACTTGAGCCATTGCTCGAGCAGCGCGAGGTGTTCCGGGTTCTCCCGCACCCCGGCCAGCGGCACCTGGTGGGCCCGGAACGTGCCGGCCACATGGACGCCGTCGACCTCTTCGGGCCCGGTCCAGCCTTTCGGGGTCCGCAGCACGATCAGCGGCCACCGCGGCCGGGTGCCGTCGCCGTCGCCGCCGGACCGCGCGGCCTGCTGGATGGAGCGGATGCGCGAGTACGCGCCGGCGAGGGCGGCGGCGAAGCGGGTGTGCATGCCGGGCAGGTCGGAGCCCTCGACCTCGATGACCTCGTAGCCGTGGCCGCTCAGCAGCTCGCGTACCTCGGCCGGGTCCTTGCGGGCCAGCACGGTCGGCCCCGAGATCTTGGCCCCGTTGAGGTGCAGGATCGGCAGCACCGCCCCGTCGTGCTTCGGGTTGATGAACGAGATGCCCTTCCACGAGCCTTCGAGCGGGCCGGTCTCGGCCTCGCCGTCGCCGACCACGGCGATCGCCAGCAGGTCGGGGTTGTCCATCACCGCGCCGAACGCGTGGACCAGCACGTAGCCGAGCTCGCCGCCCTCGTGGATGGAGCCGGGTGTGGTCACCGACACGTGGCTCGGGATGCCGCCGGGACTGGAGAACTGGCGGAACAGCTTCAGCATCCCCGCCTCGTCCTGGCTGACCTGCGGGTAGATCTCGCTGTACGTGCCCTCGAGGTACCCGGCGGCGACCAGGGCGGGCCCGCCGTGGCCGGGACCGGTCAGGTAGAGCGCGTCCTGCCCGGTGTGCCGGATCAGCCGGGACACGTGCGCGTACACGAACGACAGGCCGGGGCTGGTGCCCCAGTGACCGAGCAGCCGGGGTTTGATGTGCTCGGGCTTGAGGGGTTCGGTCAGCAGAGGGTTGGCCTGCAGGTAGATCTGGCCGATGGTCAGGTAGTTGGCGGCACGCCACCACGCGTCCAGCTGGGCGATTTCCGCCTCAGTGGGCACGGCTGGCAGGTCCGAGGTCGCCGTCGGCACGGGGCATGTCCTCTCACTTCGCGGTCGTTGACTTGAACCTAGGCCTACCCACTGGGCGGCCATAGAGTCTTTGGTACCTCTCCGAAGTGACTTTGGAATGTCGGTGAACCGTCCGGCACTGTGAATCCGTTCCCTCTCACGTGCCGCAACGCGTTCGTGCCTTCCTCCGCCGCCCCCGGGTCCAGCTGTCGTTCACGGTCCTGGCCGGAGTGATTCTTTTCGCCGCTCTGATCTTCCCCAACGTGCTGTCCCGGCTGACGCCGCTGGGCTTTGCCCGGATCCCGATCGAGGCCGCCGTCGTCCTCGCCCTCCTCGCCGTTCTGCCGCCGAGGGCCCGTCGCGTCGCCGGCGTGGTCATCGGGGTGCTGGTCGGGCTCATCGTCATCGAGAAGTGCCTGGACATGGGGTTCTTCGAGGAGCTCAACCGCCCGTTCAACCCGGTGCTGGACTGGGTGCTGCTCGACGACGCGTACGGCTTCGCCGCCGAGGCGTAAGGCCGGGTCGCCGCGATCGCCGCCGTCGCCGCGGTCCTGCTGCTGGTCGCCGCGGTCCTCGCGCTCACCTGCTGGTCGGTGCTGCGGGTGGGCGCGCTCGCCGCCCGTCATCGCCGCCGTTCGGCGGTCGCCGCCGGTGGGGTCGCGGTGGCCTGGGCTCTGACTTTCACTCTCGGTGTCTCGGTGTACGGCGCGGTGCCCGTCGCCGCGCGCAGCAGCGCCACGTACGCGTGGGACCGCACCCACCAGGCCCGCGCCGGCCTGCGGGACGAGGCCGCCTTCGCCAAGGAGGTCGAGAACGACGCGTTCAAGGGCGTCGCGCCGGATCAGATGCTGTCCGCGCTCAAGGGCAAGGACGTCATGTTCACCTTCATCGAGAGCTACGGGCGCAGCGCCGTCGAGACGCCGGCCCTGGCCGCCCTGGTCGACCCGGTCCTCGACGACGGCACCGCCCAGCTGAAGAGGGCCGGCTACGGCGCGCGCAGCGGCTGGCTCACCTCGCCCACCTTCGGCGGCGGCAGCTGGCTGGCCCACTCGACCTTCCTGTCCGGGCTGTGGATCAACAACGAGCAGCGGTACCGCAACCTCGTCTCGACCGACCGGCTCACCCTGACCCGCGCCTTCCGCGACGCCGGGCACCGCACGGTCAGCGTCATGCCCGGCGCCACCCGGGCCTGGCCGGAGGGCAACTTCTACGGCTACGAGCAGGTGTGGGACTCGCGCAACCTGGGCTACAACGGGCCGAAGTTCAGCTGGGCGCCGATGCCCGACCAGTTCACGCTCAAGCAGTTCAGCGCGCTGGAGTACGACAAGGCGGGCCGGGAGCCGCTGATGGTGGAGATGCCGCTGGTCTCCAGCCACACGCCGTGGGCGCCGATCCCCGGCTATCTGCCCGACTGGGAGGTCGGCGACGGCTCGGTCTACGGGCCGATGGTCGAGAACGGCACGAAACCGAAGGCGCTGTGGGCCGAGCCGAAGAAGGTCCGGGCCGAGTACGGCAAGTCCATTCAGTACTCGCTGACCAGCGTGATCAACTGGATCGAGCGGTACGGCGACGAGAACCTGGTGATGGTGTTCCTCGGCGACCACCAGCCCTCGCCGATCGCGGCGGGCGCGAACGCCAGCCACGACGTGCCGATCACCATCGTGGCCAAGGACCCCAGGGTGCTCGACCGGATCACCGACTGGAACTGGGCCGACGGGCTGAGGCCGCGGGCCACGACGCCGGTGTGGCCGATGAACGCGTTCCGGGACCGGTTCTTCACCGCGTTCGGGTCGCCGGCTGCCGCATCATGAACCGATGATCCTCCATCTCGACTGTGACACCGGCATCGACGACGCGATCGCGGTGGCCTACCTGCTGGCCCATCCCGGGGTGCGGCTGGCCGGCATCGGCACGGTCAACGGCAACACCGCGGCCGCTCAGGCCGCGCGGAACACCCTGGGGCTGCTCGCTCTGGCCGGCCGCGACGACATCCCGGTCGCGGTCGGCGAGGGCGAGATCAAGCGCGGGGCCAAGGCGGTGCACGGCGACAACGGCGTCGGCGGGGCGGTGCTGCCCCTGGGTGAGCCGCCCGACCCCCGTACCAGCGTCGAACTTCTCTTGGACCTTTCCTTTGAGTACGCCCGTGAGCTGCACCTTCTGGCGACGGGACCGTGCACGAACCTCGCGCTGGCGTTGCGGCAGGACCCCACTCTGCCCGGCCGGATCCGGAGCGTCACGGTCATGGGCGGCGCCGTGCGGGTGCCGGGCAACGTGACACCGCGGGCCGAGGCCAACATCGCCGACAACCCGGCCGCGGCCGACGAGGTGTTGCGGGCCGCGTGGCCGGTCACCCTGGTGCCGCTCGACGTGACGTTGCGGCACCGCTGGACCGAACAGGACCGGGCCCGGCTCGGCGGCACCCCGCTGACCCGGGCGCTGGCCGGCATGCTGCCGGCCTATCTCGATTTCTACGAGGGCCGTACGGGTATCCGCGCGGTCCCGCTGCACGATCCGCTCGCCGCCGCGATCGCCGTCGGCGAGATCTCCGCGGTGGGGTCGCCCGAGCTTCCGCTCCGGGTGGGCCCGGACGGCCATATTTCCGAAACCGGCGACAAACCGGTCAGGACGGTCTTCTCAGTGGACGAGCCGGCCGAGAAGATCATCCTGGACCGGATCAACGGAATCAGCGGCAGAGGTATCGCTTAAAGAGCAGATCATTAGTAGCATCGCGCCATGTCGACGGAATCCGGAGTTGATCGCGGTCGTCTCGCCGAGCTGGCCACCCGTGAGCGGGCCGCCTTCGCCGAGCGCAACCCCCGCTCGGCCGCGGCCTACCAGCGGTCCGGCCACCTGTTCGGCCGCGTGCCGATGACCTGGATGAACAAGACCGCGGCCGGCTTCCCGCTGTACGTCGCGACGGCCCGCGGCAACCGGATCACCGACGTCGACGGCCACGACTACCTCGACTTCGCCCTCGGCGACACCGGGGCCATGGCCGGGCACTCCCCCGCGCCGGTGGTCGAGGCGGTCACCCGCCGCCTGGCCACCCTCGGCGGCGCCACCACGATGATGCCGACCGAGGACGCGGCGATCGTGGCGGCCGAGCTGGCCCGGCGCTTCACCGTGCCGTACTGGAGCTTCGCGCTGACCGCGACCGACGCCAACCGCTGGGCCATCCGCCTGCTGCGGGCCGTGACCGGCCGGCCGAAGATCCTGTTCCACAGCTACTGCTACCACGGCTCGGTCGACGAGTCGCTGATCGTCGTCGGCCCGGACGGCCACGGCCGCAGCCGCGAGGGCAACGTGGGCGCGCCGACCGACGTCACGAACACCAGCCGGGTCGCCGAGTTCAACGACCTGGCCGGCCTCGAGCGCGAACTGGCCCACGGCGACGTGGCGGCGGTCCTGATGGAGCCGGCGCTGACCAACATCGGCATCGTGCTGCCCGAGCCCGGTTACCTGGCCGGGGTCCGCGAGCTGACCCGCAAGTACGGCACGTACCTGATCAACGACGAGACCCACACCTTCTCGGCCGGGCCGGGCGGCGCCACCGCGTTCTGGGGGTTGTCGCCGGATGTCGTGACCATCGGCAAGGCCATCGGCGGCGGGATACCCGTGGGGGCGTACGGCCTGTCCGAAGATCTCGCGACGGCCTTGACCGGCCGCACGGACCTGGATCTGGTCGACATGGGCGGCGTCGGCGGCACCCTGGCCGGAAATCCGGTCTCGATGGCCGCGACCCGCGCCTGCCTGCGGGAGGTCCTGACCGACGGCGCCTTCGCCGGCATGATCGACACCGCGACGGCCTTCGCCACCGGCATCCGCAAGATCATCGAGACGTCCGGGCTGCCGTGGTCGGTCAGCCAGCTCGGCGCCCGGGTCGAGTACCGCTTCGCCGATCCCGCGCCGCGCAACGGCACCGAGTCGGCCGCCGTCGCCGACGGCGAGCTGGAGGACTTCCTGCACGTCTACCTGGCCAACCGCGGCGTCCTGCTGACGCCGTTCCACAACATGGCCCTGATGTCGCCGGCGACGACGATCGAGGACGTCGAGCGCCACCACGGGATTTTCGCGGAGGCATTGCACGAACTTGCGTCCTAAACACCCGGAAAACCGGCATTTCACTCCGTAGCCTGAGGCCATGGGCCTGTTCGGCAATCGGCAACAGCAGTCCGCTCCAGTGGTGCGCAGGGAACCCCCGCGCGACATCGAGGCTCTCGAGGAGCTGGCCACCAACCTGGAAAGCGCCACTGGCGAGGCCAGCACCTGGCGCATCTACGTCTCCACCTATGTCGAGTACTACGACATGGAGTACGGGGCGGTCTGGTGCGTCGAGAACGGCGGGCTCAGACTCGAGTTCGAGCTCGGGCGCATCAAGGACCAGCTGGGCGGCCCCTCCGCGCTCGCCCAGCAGGCGATGCGGACCGTGAAGCCGGTGTACATCAACGCGGACCAGGCGAGCCCCGACCCTCGTTTCCAGAGCGCGATCCGGGCCGGCGCCAGGGCCGGGATCGCGGTACCGGCGGTCCGGGGTAACAAGGTCATCGCCGTCATGGAGTACTACGGCGGCAACCCGCTCGCCATGGACGCCGCCCTGATCAGCAAGTGGGGCGCGATCGGCCGGCTCGCCGAGCAGATCCGGGTCGCCGCCCTCGCCGCGTACAACACCCGGCAGGTCGCCGACGACCGCCTCGCGGTCACCAGCGTGGTCACCGCGCTCGGCCACACCGCCAGCTCGTCGCTGGCCCTCAAGGCGGCGCTCGACGCGGTCCGCACCGCCTTCCACTGGGCCTACGGTTCCTATTGGGAGGTCGACCCCGAGGAGAACGTGCTCAAGTTCCAGGTCGAGTCGGGCAACGCCGGCGAGGAATTCCGCAAGGTGACCCTGGCCGCCACCTTCGCCGAGGGCGTCGGCCTGTCCGGCCGCGCCTGGCGCCAGCGCGACCTCGTCTTCGTCCGCGACATCGGCGAGCTCACCGACTGCGTCCGCGCGCCCGCCGCCCAGCGCGCCGGCGTCCGCTCCGGCGTCTGCTTCCCCATCGTCAGCGGCGACCGCATCATCGGCACGATGGACTTCTTCACCACCGAGTACGTGGACCTCTCCGACTCCCGGGCCGACGCCCTGCGCAACGTTCAGCAGCTCGTCTCCCAGCGCCTCGAAGTCGTCCGCGCGGCCGAGACCGCCGCCGCCAACGCGCGCGCCCTGCTGGACACGGTCGACCGTCTGCGCGCCGCCACGGCCGACGCCACCCGGGTGGCCGACGAGGCGGTGAGCCGCGCGTCGGCCATGACCGGCGACGTCAACTCCCTGGGCAACGCCTCGGCCGCCATCGGCGACGTCATCCAGATCATCTCCTCGATCGCCGACCAGACCAACCTGCTGGCGCTGAACGCCACCATCGAGGCGGCCCGGGCCGGCGAGATCGGCAAGGGGTTCGCGGTCGTGGCCGGCGAGGTCAAGGAGCTGGCCCGCGAGACCGCCGAGGCGACGAAGAAGGTCTCGGAACAAATCGCCGCCCTGCAGGAGAGCGCCGAATCGGTGGCCGGCGGCATCCGCGACACCAGCGAAACCATTCACCAGCTCGACGCGGTGCAGACCCGCATCGGCGAAGTACTGGAGGAACAGGCCACGATGGCCCACGCGCTGGAAGCCTCCTGACGCTATCCCGCGAGATTTTCTCGCTCCCCGTTCGCCAGGCAGACTGCAAGAGGCGATCTCGGCATTTATACCGCACCTAGGGTTGTTGCTTGCCATCCGGCAAGGTGTCATGCTCACCGGCACCGACACCTTTAGCGAAAGACGGAAATGGCGGACAAACAATTCACGGTGGAGGCCGTCTCGAACGGCTGGGACCCCGCCGACGAGCGGTGGCAGGCCGAGGCCGGGGAGCTGTACGACGAGCTGGCGAGGAACCGTCTCGTGGTGCCGGGCGCCCCGGCACCCGGCGAGCGCGGGCTGGCCGAGACGCTGATCGTCGCGCTCGGCTCGGCCGGGGCGTTCACGGCCTTCCGCGACATCGTCACCACCTGGCTGAAAGCGCGCGGTGAGAGTCCCACCCAGGGCACTTCCGTCGTCATCAAGCGCACCGGTCAAGATCTGCAGGTCGAGATTCCCGCCGACAAAGTCGACGACCCCGGAACCTGGGACCTGGTGAAGCGAATCATCGACGGGTGAGGCATGCACCGCGCCGTCATCATCGCCAATTCGATCTTCGACGTTCACGATCCCGCGGGAGAAATCCCCGATCTGAGCTCACCGCCATTCGACGCCGCATTGATCAAATGGGCGCTGACCAATCCGCGCAGCGGAATCTGCGCCGGCGACCCCGCCGCCGTCGAGATGGTGCTCAATGAAGATCATTCCGCCATCGTCCGGGTGATCGAGGCCGTATGCGATGTCACCGAAAGGGATGACACGCTTCTGCTGTATTACAGCGGCCACGGCTTCCGGGAACGCGGCGGCGGTCTCTACCTGGCCGGACGCGACACCGACCGGCGCCGGCTGGCCGGCACCGCCGTGTCGGCCGGCACGCTCAACGCGGTGCTCCGCCGCTGCCCGGCCCGGCGGATCCTGGTCGTGCTGGACGCGTGCTACTCCGGCGCGTACGAGATGGACCAGCTGGTCGTCGACAACTCCTACCTCATCACCAGTGCGATCGGTTCGCGCACCGCCCGGGACGGCGGCCCGGGCGAACCGAGCCCCTTCACCGCCGCACTGGCGCGGGGGCTGCTCGGCGCGGCCGGCACCCGCCCGGCGATCACCGCCGACGGCCTGTGGGCCTTCCTCAGCGGCGTCCGGCCCGAGATCAAGAGGAGAACGGGCAGCAGCGCGGAGATCGTCGTCGCCCGTTTCCGCGACGACGACCCGGCGCCGTGGCAGGAGCGATGGTGGTCCGACGCGCTGGCCCAGGCGGCCGGGGCCGTCGGACCCCGGCCCGGCGGCGCCGGCCTGAGCCGGCTGGACGCCGCCGACCGGGACCGGCTGCGCGACCTGTCCATCTTCCCCGGCCCGGTGTCCCTCGACGTCCTCGGCCGGTGGTGGGACACCACCGAGGTCCGCGAGGCGCTGAGCGAGCTCGCCGACCGCTGGAGCTTCGTGGCCGTGACCGGCGGCGCCGCCCGGCTCACCGACGGCACCCGGGAGCTGATCGCCGCCGACGGTGACCTGCGGGCGTCGGCACCCGGCGCCCACCGGTCGTTCGTCGAAAGCCTCCGGCGAACAGTCCCGGGCGGCGAGTGGTGGCGGCTCCCGGCGGAGCTGTCCGCCGTCGGGGTGGACCTGCCCGGGCATCTGCGCGCGGCCGGACTGGACGGCGAACGGCACGACCTCGTCCTCGACCTGCGCTGGATCCAGGCCACCATCCGGTGGACCGGTTCGACGGCGGCGGCCGAGGCCGGCCTGCTGGCCGACGGCTCACCCGTGGCGGTCCTGCTGCGTGAGGCCCTCGCCCGTTGCGCCCACTTGCTGGACCCGCGATCGGACGCGTTCACCGACACGTTGCTGAGCCGCATCGATCACGAACCGACGCTGCGGCCGCTGGTGGAACGATTCCGGGCGACGCCGGCCGGGCCCTTCCTCGAACGGGTCTGGCCGCTGGCCGACATGCCGCACCCCAACTTCGTCCGGGTGCTCGGCGCGCACGGCGCAGCGGTCCGCGACTGCGCCGCCGGCGGCGATCCGCTCGCCGTGTGGACGGTCGGGCACGACGACACGGTCAAGCGCTGGAGCGTCGCGCCCACCACGGCCGGCGCGGGTCACGACATGACTGACGCCCTGCTGACCCCGGACGGCACCGCCGCCGGGCTGGAGTCCATCGCCCACAGCGCGGCCGGGCGGCTGGTGCTGGGCTCGAGACGCCGCGCCCACGTCCGCGCCGAGACGGGCGGCGGCCCGCGGCTCGACCTGGAGCACGGCCGGCCGGTGACCCGCTGCGCGATCTCCGCCGACGGCCGGTGGGTCCTGGCCGTGACCGCGGACAGCCAGCCCTGGCTGTGGGACCTCGCGGGCGAGGATCCGGGCCACCCGGCGCCGGCCCGGCTGCGCGGGCACTCCAAGGTGATCACGTGCTGCGCCGCCGATCCCGCCGGCGACCGGTTCGCCGTCGGCTCCGAGGACGGGCGCGTCTCGATCTGGCGGATGGCCCGGCCCGGGCCGGAACCGGCGGCCTTCGTCGGCCCCGGATACGGCTCCCCCGTGGACTGCTGCTCGTTCCAGGCCGGCGACCCGGACGAGCGGTGGCTGGTGATCGGCTTCCGCAACGGCACCGTCGCGGTGCACAGCGGTGAGGCGCTCGTCGCCGCCCGCACCCTGCACGCCGGGCGCGTCCTCGCCTGCGCGGCCGCCGCCGGCGACGACGCCGCCCGCGGCGGGCTGGTGGTCTCGGCCGGCTACGACGACCAGATCCAGCTGTGGTGGCCGAAGGTCAACGACCTGATCAGCATGCCCGGCAACGGCGCCGGCGTGCGCTGCTGCGCGGTCGTCCCGGTCACCGGCACCCGGGCGGGCGGGCGGTCCCAGGTCGTCACGGGCAACGCCGACGGCACGGTACGGCTCTTCTCGACCAGCCCGGCGGCGGCGTCCTGGGAACCACCGGCCCTCTCGGCGCCGGCCTCGTACTGCTGCGTCTCCGGCGACGGCGGCCGCGTCATCAGCGGCGGCTTCGAGGCGCCACGCCAGTGGTCCACCGGCCCGGACGCCGGACCCGGGCCGAGCCTCCCCGCTTCTCCGGCCACCTGCGCGGCCATGAGCGAGGCCGGTCATCTCGTCACCGGCCACCCGGACGGCCGGATCCTGGTGACCTCGCCGCGCGACGGGCGCCGCCGGCTCGGCACCGAGGGCAAGCCGGTCACCTGCTGCACGGTGAGCCCGGACGGCACACGGGTGGCCGCGGGCTACGAGGACGGCAGCGTCCGCCGCTGGGACACCCGCCTGGGAACGGTCAGCAGCTCACGGTTCGCCGCGCACGGCGCGGTGCGCTGGTGCGGTTACCTCCCCGGCACCGAGTCGCTGACGCTCGCGCAGGCCGACGGCACCGTCACCCACTGGCCGCACACCGGCGACGCCGACCGCGTCGCGCCGGCGGCCTCCGGCGACCGCGGCGCCACGCTGTGCGCCGCCCAGACAGCGGACGGCAACCTGATCTTCCTCGGCACCGAGTCCGGCCGGCTGGGGATCATCCGGCTGTCACCCCGGTACGCCGACCTCACCCGCGCCGTCCGGGCCCACGACGGCGCGATCCGCGGCTGTGCCGTGGATCCCCGCGGCGCCCTGCTCGCCACCGCCGACTCGGACGGCCTCCTGCGGGTGTGGCGCCTCACCGGTGACCCCTTCGATCCCCGGCCCGTCGCCGCCGTCCGGCTGGCCACGCCGGCCAACGACTGCGCGTGGCTGCCCGACGGCGAGCACATCGCCGTCGCGGGTGACGGGGGCACGTTCCTGTTCCGCGTCCGGTCCGCTGCTGAAGGTGAGTTCTGACATGTCCGTCACGCGACTACCGAGCCCGCGGCGCGCCTGGGCGGCCGACCACCCCGTCCTCGACGTGCTCCGCCGGCGCCGGGCCGAGGACAGCCGGCCCGGATCGCGCTCGGACGGGTACCGGGTGGCGCTGGCCGTCGAGGGCGGCGGCCTGCGCGGCATCGTCTCCGCCGCGATGCTCACCGCCCTGGAGGACCTCGGGTACACGCAGACCTTCGACGTCGTCTACAGCTGCTCCTCGGGCGCCGTCAACTCCGCCTACTTCCTGGTCGGCGACACCTGGTACCCGCTGTCGATCTACTTCGACGATCTGGCCAGCAAGCGGTTCCTGGACTTCCGCCGCGGCCTGCGGGGCCGGCCGCTGATCGACCTCGACTTCGCCCTGGACGAGATCGTCCACTTCACCAAACCCATGGATTACGCGTCCGTACGATCGTCGCCGATCCCGCTGTGCATCATGGTCACGAACGTCGACGACCTGGACACCGTCCTGGCCCGGGACTTCACCTCCGACGACGACCTGCGGGCCGCGCTGCGGGCCAGCATGTGGCTGCCCATAGCGGTACCCGGAACCACGAGCTTCCGCGGCTTCCGGGCGGTCGACGGCGGCGTCCTGACCGCCCACCCGTTCCTGGTCGCGCAGCGGACCGAGGACGCTCCGCCCACCCACGTGCTGTCGCTGAGCACCCGCCCGATGGGCTCGATGCGCCCCGGGGTCTCCTGGCTCAACCGCTACGTCGGGACCCGGCTCAACCGCATCCGTCCCGGACTCGGCACGGGCCACCTGCGCTCGGTCCAGGAGTACAAACAGGCGCGCGTCGCCCTCGAACGGCAGCGCGCCGAACCGGTGCCCGGCCCGTACATCCTCGATCTGGCCCCGCTGCCGGCGCAGCGCGAGGTGGTACGGCACGAGATGAACCCCTGGCGGTTGTTCCAGGGCGCCCGCGACGGTTACGAGGTCGCCTACTTCGCGCTGGAGGGGCGGTACCGGCGGGCCATGCCCCGCCTGGTCATCCCCGACCACGGCCGGCACGACTTCCGTTTCCCGGTCGACCTCGACGACGGCGAGCAACGGTGATCAGCGAAAACGAATGGATCAAGTCGGTCGTCAAGGCGATGCAGGCGCCCGACCGTGACCTGGAGAACCTGCAGACGACCTGGGAGGTGCTCACCCGCCAGCCCGGGGAGCCGATCGAGGCGCTGCGCACCGCCCTGGTCAACCTGCCCTTCGAGGCGAACTCCTTCCACGTCCTGTACGAGGTGCCACGAGCGGCCTTCGAACGCGACCTGACCGCCTGGTGCGAACGGGTGCTCGACATCCCGCGCCTGGGCGAACGCGACGTCTCGGCGTGGACCGAGTTCGGGTACCTGGCCGTGCTGCTCCTGACCGTGTCGACGCTGGAACACGCCGACCGGGGCCGGTTCGACGACATCGCCGACCGGCCGGTCGATCAGGTCCCGCCGCCGGAGAGCACCGAACCGGAACCGCCCGGCCCGCCGGCCCCTGAAGCGGCCCGGCCCGACCTGTCCGAGGCCGACCGGCTTGCGGTCGCCCGGCGCCTGATCCTCAACACGGCCGTGACGACGGTGCTGAAGGAGCTGTACCGGCAGGACTTCACCGAACAGGACGCGAACGAGCTCGAATCCGTCAAGTCGTCCATCGCGGTCCAGCGCAAGGAGCTCCGGTTCGGCTATGTCGAGGACCCCGAAACCGCGCGGAAAGCGCTGGCCGAGGCGGAATCCGACCGGAACAAGGGCGAACGCGCGTCGGCGGCCGCCGACTTCTGGCCGACGCTCGACCTGGGCCAGTACGAATTCCACGAGTTCGGCACGACGTCGTTCATCCTCCGCGGCCCCGCCCCGGCCTCCCTGGCCGACGATCCCCGGTTACGCGACCATGCCGAGCAGCCACCGGGCCAGCTCGCCGTCAAGCTGGTCCTCATGCCGTACACCGAGGTCCCGGTGATCGCCTCCGCGACGCGCGAATACGCCCTCAAGTACCAGAACACCTGGCACAGCAAGGTGGCGGCCCGGGTGTGGTTCAGCGCCTCCCGGTGGATCGCGATGGACTTCGTCGACGGCGTCACCCTGGAGAAGTTCGTCCAGGGCCGGGACACCGTCACCGCGCCGGACGGGCCCGCCGGCCGGCGGCGCTCGAGGCAGGACCGCGGCCGTTACGCCCGGGGCGAGACGCTGGAGGCCGTCGGCCCGCTGCTGTTCGACGCGATAGCGGACATCGGCGAGCACGGTCTGGTGCACGGTGACCTCAACCCGTCGAACATCATCGTCACCGGGAGCGGCGACCGGAAACGGCTCACCCTGGTCGACTTCGGCCGCAACTACCTCTACGGGCAGTCCGGCCTGGGCCGCCAGGCCAGCGACGCGCGCTACATCGCGCCCGAGGTCCGGCGCGAGGACAAACCGTCGTGGCGGGCCGACCTGTACTCCGTCGGCCAGCTCATCATCGGCCTGAGCGGCGTCGGCCGCGAAGGGGACTCGGTCGTACCGGACGCGTTCTACCGGCGCACCCACTACCTCGGCCGGTTCCTCGAAGACCTGATCGACGAGGACCCGGGCAGCCGTCTGCTGCTCTTCGGCAAAGCCGACATGGGTCCCGAGGCCCGGCTCTCCCCCGAGGACTGGGCGGACCTGAAGGACACGTATCTGGCCGAGGCCGCGCTGTCGCACAAGGTCGACCGGCGCGACGGACTGTTCGGGCCGCCGAGCCGGGGCCG
The DNA here is from genome assembly GCF_040650035.1 of Actinoplanes sp. NPDC048796. NCBI lineage: Bacteria > Bacillati > Actinomycetota > Actinomycetes > Micromonosporales > Micromonosporaceae > Actinoplanes > Actinoplanes sp. NPDC048796. The sequence continues at coordinate 505,677 of NZ_JBEZGO010000004.1, forward strand.
CCGGTTCGTGCTCAACTTCGCGCCCAACTCGGGCTCGCCCGGCCGCCTCACCCGGTTGTGGCGCGAGACGGTCTTCGCCGTCGACCGGTACGAGTTCCCGGGCCACCGCGCGGCCACCGGCCTGTCCGGCCAGGACGTCTACGACCGCCGGTCCCTGGCGACCTCCCTGATGTGGTGGTCGCGGGCGTGCGCCGCCGGGTGGTACCTGACCGTCCTGGTGACCGCGTACCTGCTGCTGCGCGACCTGAACGTGCTCCCGGGCGGGGTGCTCGAGGACCAGCTGGCCAAGCTCCGCGCCGACGGGTACCGGGAGCCGCCGGCCTCCCTGGAGGACACGCTGCCCTGCCGGATCGCGATGTTCTCGATGGCCTGGGCCTCGGTCAAGTACTACCAGAACATCTACGCGGGGCTGAGCGCCCGCACGGTCCGCGGATTCCCGGGGCTGAGCGGCACCGCGCGGTGGTCCATCGAGGTCCTCGACCGGGCGAACTCCGTCCTCATGCCGCTCGTGGCGGTAGCGGTCAACCTGATCGCCCCGATGTGGTGGGCCGCCGCGACGACCCTGCTGCTCGTGAACAGCCTGCTGGTCAACCTCGGCGGCCGGGTCCTCTCCGACCGCGCGGTCGAGCTCTCCCGCGAGACGGCCCGGGCCGACGGCGTACCGGCCAATGCGACGATCCCGCCGCGCATCGTCGGCCTCGAGAAATACCGGGTCTGGACGCCGTCGATGCTCGCCTACTGCCTGATCTGTCTCGGCTTCACCATCATGATCTACTTCGGCGTCCTGCAGGACGTCATCGCGTACGCCACGGTCGTCGCCGTGGTCAACGTCGGCCTGCTCACCTTCACCAAATGCGGAACCGACGCCGACACCGTCCGCATCGGACTGACCCGCGCCTACCTGGCCGCCGAACGCCTCGCCCGGAAGGTCGACGCGCGCCGCATCTCGTACGCCGTCGACGGCCCGTGAACGGAGAAAGGGCCCGCCCCGAAGGACGAGCCCTTTCCCGTACGGCTCAGTAGCGGAACCGGGAGACCACGGCCTGCAGCTGACCGGCGGTGACGGCCAGGTCGTCCGCCGCGTGGCGGGTGTCGCCGACGGTGGCCGTGGTCCGCTGGGTGGCGTCGGAGACCGTGCCGATGGTGGCCGCGATGTCGCCGGCGCCGGCGGCCGCCTCCGACAGCGTACGGTTCATCTCCTGGGTGGTGGCGGTCTGCTCCTCCACGGCCGAGGCGATCGTCATCTGAATGCCGTTGATCCGCTCGATGATGGCCGAGATCTCGCCGATCGCGGTGACCGCGCCGTCGGTGTCGGCCTGGATCGCCGACACCCGGCGGGAGATGTCCTCGGTGGCCTTCGCGGTCTCCTGAGCCAGGTCCTTGACCTCGCCCGCGACCACGGCGAAGCCCTTGCCCGACTCACCGGCCCGGGCCGCCTCGATGGTGGCGTTCAGCGCCAGCAGGTTCGTCTGCTCCGCGATCGAGGTGATCACCTTGACCACCGAGGCGATCTCGGAGGACGACTCGCCGAGCCGGGCCACGATCGCGTTGGTCGCCGAGGCCACCTCGACCGCCTGCACGGCCACCTCGGACGCCTCGGTCGTCGAGACGCTGATGTCGCGGATCGCCGAGCCCATCTCCTCCGAGCCGGCCGAGACCACCTGAAGGTTGTGGGAGACCACGTCGGCCGCGGCGGCGACCGTGCCGGCCTGCGAGGACGCCTCGTTGGCGGCCGACTCGACCTGACCCGAGACACTGGTCAGCTGACCGGCGGCGGCGTTGAGGGTGGTGGCGTTGCCGGCCAGCTGCACGACGTCCTCGCGCAGGCGGGCCACGGCCTGGTCCATCGCGACGGCCATCCGGCCGACCTCGTCCTGGGTGGTGACTCCCGACGTACGGGTCAGATCGCCCTCGGCCAGGCCCTCGGCGACCCGGGACACCTCGCGGACCGTGCCGCGCACCCGGCCGGCCACCCGGAACCCGAGCAGCGTGCTCACCACGACGCCGACGACCAGCAGGATCCCGACCGTCCAGGTGGCCTTGCCGGCCGCCGATTCCGCGTCCGCGATGGCCTGCTCGGACAGCTGCTCAGCCCGGGTGGACAGCACCGTCTGGTCCTCGCCGAGCGCCGAGTAGATCTTGTTGTAGTCGGCGAGAGCCTGCTGGAAATCGGCCGCGCTGGAGCCGGTGTAGTCCCTGTTGTTGAACTCTACGTAGTCCTTCCAGTCGCTCTGCGCCTTGTCGACCGCGGCCGTGCCGGTCGCGTCGCCGGCGAAGGCCGCGTCCAGGTCCTTCAGGGACTGGTCGACCGCGTCGGCGTTGGCCTCGCGGCCCTTCGTGAGCGCGTCCTTGAGGCTCGGGTACAGCTTCAGGGCGGACGTGTTGCCGCTGTACGCCTCGATGCTCTTGCTGAACGTGCCGACCGCGCTCTCCAGCGTCACAGTGCGCCGCTGGGAGTCGGCGGCGTCCGCGTTCTGCGTACGCAAAGTGGCCAGCGCGACGCCGCCGACGACGATGCCGCTGACCGTGCCCACCAGCACCGCCGCGCCGATCTTCGTCCGCAGCGACCGGTTGTCGAACGCTGATGTCAGTCCCATCCCCGATGCCTCTCCTGTCCGTATTCAGCCACCGCGCAAATCGGCATCCAGGGCGGTGTGGATAAGAAGTCACGGGCAGGTTCCGCCGAGAATGTTTCACGATCACGGTAATGCCCCTTCCGGGGGAACGAGCGCGATTTCGCCGCATGTGCCCCGCCGTACGGCGTCTACTGCGTCCTAGGAGGCTAGGTCTATTGGGGAGCCGGCGAACGAATGTGGCGGAATCGGGGCGGAGAGGCGTAAGTGGTCGCTACCTTCCCCTCATGGCCACGGCTACCGAGAAACCCGCCGCCCGGACCCGGCCGGCGCCCACCCGCCAGCCGGCCTTCGACCAGTTCCTCCAGCTCCTGGAGGAGGGCGACGCCGACGACATGGCCGACGCCCTCCTGCACCTCGACGAGCAGCGCCGGCGCGCCCTGGTCCCCCGCATCCGCGCCACCGACCCGGCCGCCGCCCCGGGTTCCGCCGGAGCGGCCCGTCGCCGCCGCCCCGTGCCGGGCGCCCTCGCCGAACCCGGGAGCCACCCGCTGCCGGGTGCGGGTCTCGACCCCAGCACGGGCCTCGGATCCGGCGGTGGCGTGGGATCCCGCACGAGCGCGGGCCTATCCGGCGGCGGCATGGGATCCCGCACGAGCGCGAGCCTCGGAACCGGCAGTGGCATGGGATCCCGCACGAGCGCGGGCCTCGGAACCGGCAGTGGCATGGGATCCCGCACGGGCACGAGCACGAGCACGGGCCTCGGAACCGGTGCCGGCGGAGAGTCCGGCACGGGGCCCGCCTCCGGCGCTCTTCCAGCGGATCACGGAGACGGTGCGCCGGCCGGACGGCTGCGCCGGGGTGCGAAGCCGGACCCGGACGATCGCGTGCGGCGTGAGGGCGCGCTCCTCGTGGCCGGGGCGGGATGCCTGCCGACCGGCGACGACGTCGTCGCGTGGCTGCGGTCGCCGCGCTTCAAGGGTGAGCTCCCCGCCCGTACCATCGCCGCCGTCATCCGCGTGTTGCAGGCGCCCGGCCGTCCCGGCCTCGCCACCGTCGCCACCGACCTCGCCGCCCAGCTCAAGCACCGCGACCACGACCGCGGCGAATGGGCCCTGACCGCCGCCGCGCTGCGCGCCGCCGGGCTTCCCCTGCCCGCCACCGAACCGATGCTGCGCGGCTGGGTACGCCAGTTCTCCGCCGCCGGCTCGGCCGGCGCCCTGGCCGCGCGCCTGGCCGAGGACCCGTGGCTCGAGACGCAGCTGCCCGCCCTGTTCGCCACCCCGAAGGTCGCGGCCGACCTCGACGACCTCTGGCCCGCCGCCCTGGCCCTGCTCGCCGCCGGCAAGCGCCTCGACCGCCGCCAGCTCATCGCCCTGCTGGTCGGCCGGCTCCGCTCCGGCGACCGCGGCGCCGCGCTGCGTCCCGTACTGGAAACCTTCCGTCACCTGGACCCCACCCTGGACGAGCGGGCCGCCCACCGCGCCGACTTCCTGGCCATGCTGGCCGAGCCCAACGGCCCGGTGGCCGAGCTGGCCCAGCGCGTCCTGCGCGCCCTGGACGACGCCGGCCACCTCGACGCCGACACGGTCGCCGCCGCCACCCGGGCCGCCTTCGCCCGCACCGAGAAGAAGCTGATCCGCGCCCAGTTCGCCTGGCTCGACCGCGCCATCGCCCGCCACCCGGACGCCGCGCCGTCCCTGCTGGAGGCCGCGACCTCGGTCCTGAACAGCGACGACCCGGAAGTGGCGGAACGTGCCCTGCGCGTCGTCGGCCACCACTCGGCCGGCCCGGAAGCCCTCCGCCCCGCCGCCGGCTCCCTCGCCGGCGATCTCCGCCGCCAGGCCGATGAGATCATCGGCCAGCCGTCGATTCCGCCAGGTCCGCGGTTCCCTCCCTCTCCTTCGGTGTACGTCCCCGAGCCCATGCCACCCGCCATCGGCTCCCTCCCGGAGCTGACCGCGACACTCGCCCAGACCCCGCTGTCACCCCTCGACCTGGAACGGGTCCTGGCCGCGGTGGCCAAGTTCGCCGTCACCGCCCGGCCCGATCTCGCGTGGGCCCTGGCCCCCCTGGCCGCGGACCGAACCTCTCCCCTGGCCGAACTGATCGAGACCCTGGTCCCACCCGAACTGGCCGAAGCCGCGGCCACCCGGCCGACCGCCGGCACCCCCACTCGCCGGTACGCCCCGCTGGGCGCCCGCCCGGCCGGGAGCCGCCGCTCCGCCGCACCGACCGGCCCTGGTCCCGCACCGTCCACCGGCGACCCGGCCGGGCGGGCCGCCACCCTGCCCGCCCGCTCCCCAGCAATCGCCACGTCCGGCCCCGCTTCCGCCCAGCCCGCCACGACGACCGGCCCAACACCGGGACCAGCCGCCACCGCGGTCGGCCGGAGCGCGGGACCGGCCGCCGACGCTTCCGGTCCGGCCGGCCCACGGTCCGCCTCCGCGGCACGCCGGCCGCTTCCCCCGCCGCAGGAGATGCTGCGCCTACGGATCCACGAGCTCGCCGGCCAGCTCGGCCGGGGCGAAGGCCCACCGGCCCTGCTGGCCACGCCGGCCACCAGGGACGGTCACGTCGACCCGGCACGCCTGCTGCTGCGCCTGGCCTCGGCCGAGCGCGCCGGCTGGCAGCCCGGCCCGTACGACCTGGCCCAGGCCCTGCTGCGCCTCCCCCGCGAGACGCCGCCGTCGGTGCTGACCGCCGCCGCCCGCCTCAACTCCACCGCGGGCCGCCGCTTCGCCGCCTGGCTGCGCGCCGGCGGCCTCCCCGACCCGGCGATCACCATGGTCGGCCCGCCCACCGGCCCCGCCGAGCGCACCGTCACGTTCGCCCCGCTGGACGCCTCGGGCCTGGCCCTTCCGCCCGGTCTGCTCGCCGTACCCGCCGGCCGGGCCCACGCCACCCCCGGCGATCAGTCCTTCTGGCCTCTGGTCCTGCCCAGCCACCGGGAGATCATCGCCGCCCACGTCCTGCACTCCCGCCGGAGCGGCTCGGCGGGCGCCCTCCACGAGGCCGGGGTCGCGCTCGCCCAGCACAGCGGTGGCGGTTCCTCGTCACCGGCCGCGGCCGAGAAGCCACAGGAGGCGGCCGAGAAGCCTGAGGGGGCGGCCGGAAGCGCGGATGTCCACTCCGGAGTCCTGTCCGCCCTGGCCCGCTCGTCCGGCCCCTTCGGGCCCGCGATGGCCCTGGCCCTGGCTCAGGCCCTGACCACCGGAAGCGAATCCGATCGCCGGGACGCCGTGACCGCCGTCGCCCACCTGGCCCGCTGCGGCGGCCTCGACGCGGGACTGCTGGGCCGCGAGCTCGCCCTGCTCCTGGCCGCCCACCACGACGACCTCCACGCCGCCGCCGACGCCCTGGCCGATCTGGCCCGGGGCGGCGCCCAGCACGCCGTGTGGGCGGTCCTGCACGCCGTCCTCCCGGCGCTGTTGCGCCTGGAACGGCCACCCGCCGGCCTACCCGACCTGCTGGCCCTGGCCTCGGCCGTCGCCGCCGCCATCGGCGCCCGCGCCCACCTGCCCGAGGTCTCCGCCGCGGCCGCCCTTCCCGAGCGCACCCGCCTCAAGAACGAGGCCGCCCGCCTGGCCCGCACACTCGCCTGACCGCAGCGAAACCGAACCCGCCAGCGAGAACGGACGAGGCCGGGCCATGGGCACGCGGAGAAGGAGCACATCGACCCGAAGGGCCGGTACGGCACCGACTGGGGCGGCGGCAGTGGGACGCGGGCCGGCCAGGAAGGCAAGGCACGATCAGGTCAGGGTGGTCGTGGCCTCGGCCAGGGTTGGGCGCCCGAGCAGCCGGGCCTGATCGAGGACCTGGAGAAGGTCCACTACTTCGACCGATAAAGTGCCGTCATGGCACGCAGCGCCCGGCCGGCGGATCTCGGCATGCTCGCGACCCGGCTGCTGTTCGGGCTGCAGGCCGAGCTGTTCCGGCGCAGCGCCGAGGCGGGCTTCGACGATCTGCGGCCCCGGCACGGGGCCGTGCTGGCCTACCTCGACGAGGACGGCCTGCGGCAGAACGACTTCGTCCGGCTGGCCGGGCGCAACAAGCAGACGATCGCCACGATCGTCGACGAGCTGGAAGCGCTCGGCTACCTCACCCGGGTGGCCGACCCGAGCGACCGCCGGGCCAAGCTGGTCGTGCCGACCGAGCGTGGGCGCGAGCTGATGGCGCTCTCCGACCGCGTCGTGGCCGACCTCGAGGCCGAGTACGCCGCGAAGGTCGGCCACGACGCGTACGGCCGATTCTTGGAAACGCTCAGGGCGATCACCGCTTAGGCCAGGGCGCCTTCCTCGGCGCTGATCAGGGAGTCGATCGCGGCGAAGAAGGCGGCGATGCCGGGGCGGTTGGCCCCTTTGGCCCGGGACGCCGCGAAGTCGGGAGCGCTGCGCCAGGTCACGATGTCGAGCCATTCGCCGCCGGGGAGCCGGACCAGGCGCGCGTCGATGAAACCCTCCCGGTCGGCCTGGAAGTCGGCCAGCATGGCCGGCCGGGCGCTCAGCAACTCGGAGACCCGGGAGGGATCGACGCGGAAGCGCGTCAGTTCGATCGTCGTCATGCCGCGAATATAGTCCAGATTCTTGACTAAGTGGCGCGCCACTCCCCCAGCGGGCCGCGCAGCGACGAGGCGTGCACGGTCAGGAGCGGCCGGTTGAGCATGCCGAGCGCCTCCATCCGCCGCGCCATCGGGTGCTCCCCCAGGCGTACGGAAAAAGAACCGCGACCCAGACGCACGCCGGACAACCGCATCGGCACTCGGCCGCGCAGCAGCCGGCCCGCCTGGGCCCCGTGATCCAGATAGGACCAGGCGGGCAGCGACGAGCGGACGCCGAACGGCAGGCGCACCCGGCCGTGGGTGAAGGACGCCGCCAGAACTGACGTCTCACCGTCGCTCACCGTCACGTCGGTGCCGGTGTCGCCGAAACGCAGCGTGGATGTCATGAGCCATTTCGGCAGGGCCCAGAAGTCCTGCCCGGCCTCCCGCGTGAAGGCGCCGGTCACCGGCAGATCCAGCAGAAACAGCCCGGGACGGCGGCCGGGACCCAGGGCCAGAAGACCCACACCCACTTCGTCGTACGTCTTCAGCGCCCACTCACCGTAATGAATGCACATGAGCAGCCCGAAAGCCTTACCGAAGGCCGTGAACGGCGTCAGCGGAAGCCCGGCCAGCAGCTCGCGCGCGGCCGCGGCCGGTGAGGTGAAGACCGACGCCGTGATCTGAGCGTCGGTGATGGTCACGGGAAGCGTCACGGTCTCACCCTGCAGGGACCACACGCCGGAGCCGATCCGTTCCGCCATGCGGCCGACCCTACCGCCGAAGGGTGGCCGAGCCGAGGGTCGAGGTGATACAGCATCGATATCGATGCGAGGGGATGCCGATGACGATCGTCGGAGTACTCAGCGAGACCCCGGGGCGCGAGCGCCGGGTGGCCCTGACCCCGGATGCCGCCGGCCGGCTGCGATCCCGGTCGATCCGGGTCCTGGTCGAGGCGGGCGCCGGCCGGCGGGCCTGGTTCGGCGACGCCGACTTCGAGGGGGCCGGGGCCGAGATCAAGACCCGGGCCCAGGTGTACAAGGAAAGCGACATCCTGCTGTGCGTCCACCCACCGGACGACGTGGCGGCCCTGCCCGCCGGGCGGGTGCTGATCGGGCTGCTCGACCCGCTGAGCCATCCGGGGCGGACGGAGCGGCTGGCCGCGGCCGGGATCACCGCGCTCAGCCTGGACCTGCTGCCGCGCACGCTGAGCCGGGCGCAGGCGATGGACGCGCTGACGTCGCAGGCCAACGTGGCCGGGTACAAGGCGGCGCTGCTGGCGGCCGAGGCGTACGGCGGCTTCTTCCCGATGCTGGTCACGGCGGCCGGGACGTCGCGGCCGGCCCAGGTGCTGGTCCTGGGCGCGGGCGTGGCCGGGCTGCAGGCGATAGCCACCGCGCGGCGGCTGGGCGCGCTGGTCACCGGCTATGACGTCCGCGCGGCGGCGCGGGCTGACATCGCCTCGCTCGGCGCGAGCGTCCTCTCCGATGATGCGGACAAGTCACGGAACGACGGGTACGCCGAGCGGCTGAGCGCTGACGAATCGGGCGCTCAGCAGCGCGCGCTGCAGGATGCCATCCCCCGCTTCGACGTGGTGATCACGACGGCGAAGGTGCCGGGGGCTCAGGCCCCACTGCTGGTCACCGAGACGGCCCTCGACAAGATGCGGGCCGGCTCGGTGGTGATCGACATGGCGGTCGGCAACGTCGCGGGCTCGGTCGCCGACACCCGGCTGGTCACCGGCGGGGGCGTCACCGTGATCGGCGCCCCCGATCTGGCCGCCACCGTGCCCGTGGCGGCTTCCACGGCGTACGCCCGGAACGCCGTCGCCCTGCTCACCCACCTCATGCCCGACGGGGTCCTCACGCTCGAACCGGCCGACGAGGTGCGGGCCGGCGTGCTGGTCTGCCGCGACGGGCAGGTCGTCCATCCCCGGCTGCCGAAGGAGATCCGCTCATGAGCGCGCTGCTGCTCGCCGACCTGACCGTGTTCACCCTGGCCCTGCTCGTCGGCTTCGAAGTGATCAGCAAGGTGCCGGCGACCCTGCACACCCCCCTGATGTCCGGCGCCAACGCCATCCACGGCGTGGTGATCGTCGGCGTGATGCTGCTGGCCGCCACCGTCGACACGGCGGCCGGATACGTGCTGCTCGCGGTGGCCGCGTTCTTCGCCGCGATGAACGTGGCCGGCGGCTACCTGGTCACCGACCGGATGCTGGCGATGTTCCGGAGCCGGTCGTGAGCGCCTTCGACACCGTCACGCACCTGGTCTACCTGGCCTGCGCGACGGCGTTCGTGGTGGGCCTGCACCTGATGAACACCCCGGCCACGGCCCGGCGCGGCAACCAGATCTCGGCCGCCGGCATGGCGGTCGCGATCCTCGCCACGGTGGTGGTGCTGGTGCGCGGCGGCGGGGTCGAGGCGTACGCGGCCTGGGCTCTGGGAATCGGCGCGGCCGGCGGCGCGGTGGCCGGTCTCGTCGCCGCGCGGGTGGTCCGGATGACGGCCATGCCGCAGCTGGTGAGCCTGTTCAACGCGGTCGGCGGGGGCGCGGCGGCGCTGATCGCGCTCGGCCATCACCCGGCGACCACGGCGGCCGAGGTGACCGGCGTGCTCGACGTGCTGATCGGGGCGGTCACCTTCAGCGGGTCGCTGATCGCGGCCGGCAAACTGGCCGGGCGCGTGCCGGGGCGGCCGCTCGTGGTGCCGTACGGCCGCCTCCTGTCGTTGATCCTGGCCGTGGTGACCGTGGTCCTCGGCGTCGTCTTCACCGGCTTCGAACCCTCGGCCTGGGTCCTGATCGGGATCGCGGTGGCCGCCCTGGTCGCCGGGGTGCTGCTCACGCTGCCGATCGGCGGCGCCGACATGCCGGTGGTGATCTCGCTGCTCAACGCGTGCACGGGCACGGCGGTGGCGATGGCCGGCTTCGTCCTGGAGAGCACGCCGCTGATCATCGCGGGGGCGCTGGTCGGCGCGGCCGGCGCCATCCTGACCAAGCTGATGGCCGACGCCATGAACCGGCCGATCGGCGCGATCATCGCGGGTGGGTACGGCACCGGCGACGCGGTCGCGGTCACCACGGGAACGGCCCAGGCGGTCCGCGAGGTCACCGTCGACGACGCGGCGATCCAACTGGCGTACGCGGGAAAGGTCGTCATCGTCCCCGGCTACGGGCTGGCCGCGGCGCAGGCCCAGCACGAGGCGGTGGCGCTGGCCCAGGCCCTGACCGAGCGGGGTGTGGAGGTCAGCTACGCCATCCACCCGGTGGCCGGGCGGATGCCGGGGCACATGAACGTGCTCCTGGCCGAGGCGAAGGCCCCGTACGAGCAATTGCGGGATCTCGAAGAGAGCAACCCCGGCTTCGCCCGTACGGATGTGGCACTCGTGATCGGGGCCAACGATGTCACCAACCCGGCCGCGCGGCGGCCCGGCAACCCGGTCTCCGGCATGCCGATCCTCGACGTGGACCGGGCACGCTCGGTGATCGTGATCAAGCGGTCGCTCGGGCACGGCTACGCGGGCATCGACAACGAGCTCTACACCGACCCACGGACGGCGATGCTGTTCGCCGACGCCAAAGCGGGCCTGGCCGCGCTGCTGGCCGGTCTGCACGCCTACGCTTGACACTTCACCCTCCAATTGCGACGCTCGGTGGCGGTTCGGTTACCATCAGCGGCGATCGATGGGGTGCGTGCCGTGCAGAGTCCGCAGATCGCCCGGCTGCTCGCCGACCCCACCCCGCACGCGGTCGACGCGTTCTGGCGGCGGGCCACCGAGCGCGGCACGCCGCTGATCGAGCCGTACGACGACCGGCACCGCCTCGTGACCTTCCTGTGGCGCGGGACGGCCCGCTCGACGCGGGCCTGGTGGGGCGTCGACATCGACCTCGAACGGATCCCCGGCACCGACCTGTGGTGGGCCACCCGGGTGCTGCCGGCCGGCCTGCGCACGATGTACTGCCTGGTGCACGACGGCACCGAGCAGCTGCCGAGCGAGCCCGGCGGGCGTGGACCGGCCCACCTCGACGCGTTCAACCGGCGGCGGCTGCTGTTCCCCGCCGACCCGGACGACGCCGGCGACCGCGACGCGTGGGCCTCGGTGCTGGAGATGCCCGGAGCTCCGGCCGAGCCCTGGATCGTCCCGCGCCCGGGCGTGGCCGCCGGAACCGTCACCCCGCACACCGTGCCGGGCGGCCCCCTCGGCGGGTCACGCCGCCTGTTCGTCTACCGGCCGGCCGGGGTCCCGACCAGCGGCTTGCCGGTGCTCGTGCTGTTCGACGGCTTCCTCGCCCGCACCGTCCAGCGCGTTCCGGCGACCCTCGACAATCTCATCGCGTACGGCCGGATCCCGCCCACCGTGGCCATCTTCGTCAGCAGCCCCGGCGCGCACCGCGACGCCGAGCTCAGCCCGACCTCGGCCATGCCCGGCTTCGTCACCGGCCAGGTGCTGCCGTGGGCCCGGGCCCAGCTGGGCGCCGGCACCGACCCGGGCGGGAACATCATCGGCGGGGTCTCCCGCGGTGGGCTGGCCGCCGCGCACATCGCGCTGACCGCCCCCGAGTGTTTCGGCGCGGTCGTCGCCCAGTCCGGCAGCTTCTGGTGGCCCAGCCCCGACCAGGGCGAACCGGGCTGGCTGATCCGCGAGGTGGCCCGGCGCCCCCGCGCCGGCGTGCGTTTCGCCCTCGACGTCGGCTCCGGCGAGACCCGGCCCGGCCCCGGCGGCGCCCCGGCCCAGCTCACCGTCAACCGGGCCATGCGCGACGCGCTGCGCGCCCGCGGCTACGACGTCGCCTACGCCGAGTTCACCGGCGGCCACGACTACCTGAGCTGGCGGCGCACCTTCGCCGACGCGCTGATCGCCGTCTCCCGCGTCCGAACGGCCTGAATTCCGCGAATCGCCCCGCCCGGCGGCCGACGGTGGAAACCTAACCGCGTGGTGCTGGTTGAGGTCGGCCGCGACGCGTGATCGTGCTCTGGGTCGTCGCGCTGCTGCTGGCCGCCGCCTCCGCCTACGTCGTGGGCGCCCGCGGGCAGAAACAGCGTGACCAGCAATCGGTCCGCAAGGCCCTGGGCGACCTGCTCGACTCGGCCTCCGCCCCGCTGGCCGTGCAGCCGTCCTCACCCCTGCTGCCCACCGGCGACTTCGCCGCGCAGCGGCCGTTCGGCGTCCGCACCTTCGACGACCAGCTCGGCGCGCTGGCCGCGCTCATCGGCGAGGGGCGGGCCGAACTCGAAGGCATGCGCACCGAACGCGAGACCCGGCTGAAGGAGACCGAGCAGGAACAGCGCCGCGTCAACCAGCGCCTGCGCCGGCGGGCCAAGGAGGCCATCGACGACACCGGCGAGGTCATCAACGAGCGCCTGCGCGACGTGGTCTCCCAGGTCGGCGCGGCCCGGGAGGCCGCGACGGCCACCCACCACCGGGTCGCCGAGACGGCCGCGGCGGCGGGGTCGATGGTGCGCCGGGCGCGCAGCGCCGACGAGGCCGCGGCCGCCCTGAACGCGAGCCTGCGGCAGGTGGCCGGCATCGCCGGGGTGATCTCCGAGATCGCGTCGCAGACCCGCATGCTGGCCCTGAACGCGACCATCGAGGCGGCCCGGGCCGGCGCGGCCGGCGAGGGCTTCGCGGTGGTCGCGGACGAGGTGAAGAGCCTGGCCGACACCACGGCCAGCTCGACGGAGCAGATCACGGCGACGATCGGCACCCTGGAGGCGGACATCGCCCAGATGAGCGGCACGCTGAGCGCGATCGTCCAGGAGGTCGCCGACATCGAGTCGGCCATGGGCACGCTGAGCGGCATCGCCGACGACCAGCACCAGATCGTCGAACGCCTGAACAGCACGGTCGACGCGACGATGGCCAGCATCCAGGACCTGTCGGAGGTGGCCGAACGCCTGGAACGCCGCCGCCACGACCGGATAGCCACCACCGGCCCGGTCACGGTCCGCGTGCCGGGCCGCCCCGACCAGCCCGGCACCCTGATCGACGTGTCGACGGACGGAATCGGCTGCCTGCTGCCGGCCACCACCCCGGTCGCGGTCGGCGACCGGGTCACGGCCACCCTCCAGCTCGCCGGCGGCTCGTGCACGGTGAACGCCCAGGTGGTACGCCGCTCACCGCGCCCCGACGGCGCGGAGCTGGGCATGCAGCTCATCGACGTGGAGCCGGACGCCCAGGCCCGCATCGCGGCCCAGGTCAACAGCGCGTTCGATTGACCAGCGTCCTCCCGCTGGCGGCCTTCTCCGATCAGCAGCCCAGGCAGACGAAGCTGGTGCCGGGGCCGGCGGCCAGCGCGCGGTGGAAACGGACCATGACGTCCCGCGCGACGTCGTCGGCCACGCGGGCGACGCTGGCCACGACGGTGGTGGTGCCGGCCGCGAGCAGGGCCGAGGCCAGGCCGAACGTCTCGTCGCCGGGCCGCACCTCGCTGAGCCCGAGCTCGCAGCTCGTCGACGCCGGTGTCGAGCAGGGCGATCACCGGCCGGCGCAGTCCGGGCGGCGGCGGTTGCCAGGGCGGCCTCTCCGGTTCGTCGTGCGGGGCCGGTCCGGGCCGTGCGGCTGATCAGCACCGGGTCGGGCCGCACGTCGGCCACGCCGGCCTCCGCCAGCACCCGCAGCGCCGACGCGGCGCCGGCGTCGGCGACCGTGAGAACGTGCCGGTCGCCGAACGGTCCTACTCGTCGGCGAAGACCGACGTCACCATGGTCAGCAACGTCAGCGACAGCAGCCGGTGGACCTGCGCGCGGGTGAGCAGGCCGCGCTCCAGCCATTCCCGCGCGGTCGAGGTCGCGAGCCCCACATAGGAGCGGGCCATGGCGTGCATCGCGGGGGTGACCGCGGTGAAGCCGACGGCGGTCAGCACGGCGTCGGCGGCGGCGTCGATGGCCGAGGAGATGGCCCGGTCGACCTCGGCGTCGCCGGCCATGCCGCCGGCCGTGATCGCCGCCAGCCACGACTGGCTGTGCCGCGACACCACGTCGAGGAACCAGCCGACGATGGCGTCGATCCGGGTGGGCAGGTCGCCGCCGGGCAGCGAGGCGAGCGCCACCGGGGGTACCGTCAGCATCACGTGGATGACCTCGAGGTAGAGGTCCTTCTTGGTACCGAAGTAGTGGTTGATCAGCCCGCGGGCGACGCCGGCCTCGCGCGCCACGTCGGTCGTCGAGACCTCGGCGTACCCGCGCTCGCCGAACAACCGCACGGCGACCGACAGGATCTGTTCCCGCCGGGCGTCCGGCGAGAACCGGCGGCGCTGTCCCACGTCGATGCTCACCCGTTGACCTTAAGCCACGAGCTTATTGACAGGCCGCCAACAAGCCGGAAGAGTTGGCCCATGCCGACCCCAGGACTGGACGGATACACCCCGGCGTGGCTCAAACCGGAGCACGAGGACCTCGCCGAGCTGGCCCGCGCCTTCTTCACCAAGGAGGTCGTGCCCCACGCTGCACGTCTCGAAGCGCAGGGCCATCCCGACCGTGAGCACTATCGCCAGGCGGGTGAGCTCGGCCTTCTCGGCCTGTCGGTCCCGGAGGAGTTCGGCGGTGGCGGCGGCGACTTCACCCACGAGGCCGTGCTGCTCACCGAGCAGACCTTCAGCGGCGAGGGCAGCCTGGGCCTGGCGGTGCACAGCGGCATCGTCACCGGCTACATCACCGCGTACGGCACCGAGGAGCAGAAACGGCGCTGGCTGCCCGGCCTGTGCGACGGCTCGCTGGTCGGCGCGATCGGCATGACCGAGCCCGACGGCGGCTCCGACCTGCAGGCCATCCGCACCAGGGCGGTCCAGGACGGCGACGAGTACGTCGTCACGGGCGCCAAGACGTTCATCACCAACGGCGGCGTGGCCGACCTGCTGATCCTCGCCGTCAAGACCGACACCACCCAGGGGGCCGGCGGCATCAGCCTGATCGTCTGCGAGCTCGAGGACGGCGCGCCCGGTTTCCGCCGGGGCCGCCTGCTCGACAAGATCGGCCTGCACGCGAACGACACCGCCGAGCTGTTCTTCGACGAGTACCGGGTGCCCACGGCCAACCTGCTCGGCAGCGAGGGCGGCGGCTTCTTCCAGATGATGGCCCAGCTCCCGCAGGAACGGCTGGTCATCGGGGTCGGCGCCGTGGCCGTCATGCAGCGGGCCGTGGAGCTGGCCACCGCGTACGCCAAGGAGCGCAAGGCCTTCGGCAAGCCGCTGATCGGGCATCAGAACACGCGCATGGTGCTGGCCGAGTGCGCCACGCGGACCCGGGTGGCCCGGATCTTCCTGGACGACTGCGTCGAGCGGCACGTCCGGGGCGAGCTCGACGTGGCGACCGCCGCCATGGCGAAATACTGGCTCACCGAGGGCCAGTGCGAGGTCGTCGACCGCTGCCTGCAGATCTTCGGCGGGTACGGCTACACGACCGAATACCCCATCGCGCGCATGTACGCCGACGCGCGCGTGCAGAAGATCTACGGTGGCACCAACGAGATCATGAAGGAGCTGATCGCCCGTGTCCTCTGAGGCTTATGTGTACGACGCGGTGCGCACGCCGCGCGGACGAGGCAAAAGCAACGGCGCGCTGCACGGGGTGAAGCCGATCTCGCTGGTCACCGGCCTGATCGACGCCCTGCGCGAGCGCAACCCCGGCCTCGACCCGGCCCGCATCGACGACATCGTGATGGGCATCGTGACCCCGGTCGGCGAGCAGGGTGGCGACCTGCCCCGCGCCGCGGCGCTGCTGGCCGGACTGCCCGACACGGCCGCCGGCGTGCAGCTCAACCGCTTCTGCGCCTCCGGCCTGGAGGCGGTCAACCAGGCCGCCGCCCGTGTGCGCAGCGGCTGGGACCAGCTGATCCTGGCCGGCGGCGTCGAGTCGATGTCGCGCAACCCGATGGGCTCCGACGGCGGCGCCTGGTTCCTCGACCCCGAGACGGCGCTGGCGACCGACTTCGTGCCGCAGGGAGTGAGCGCCGACCTGATCGCCACGATCGAGGGCTTCGGCCGCGACGACGTCGACGGTTACGCGCTGCGTTCGCAGGACCGCGCGGCCAAGGCGATGGCGGGCGGGCACTTCGCGCGGTCGATCGTGCCGGTCCGCGACGAGAACGGCCTCGACGTGCTCACCGCCGACGAGCATCCGCGCCCCGAGACGACCCGGGAGGCCCTGGGCCGGCTCAAGCCGTCGTTCGCCGCGATCGGCGCCGCGGCCGGGTTCGACGCGGTCGCTTTGCGCAAATACCACTGGGTCGAGCGGATCAACCACGTCCACCACGCGGGCAACTCCTCCGGCATCGTGGACGGGGCCGCGCTGGTGGTGATCGGATCCGAAGAAATCGGGCGTTCACTCGGCCTCACCCCGCGCGCCCGCATCTCCGCGGCCGCCGTGACGGGCTCGGACCCGACGATCATGCTCACCGGGCCCATCCCCGCGACCCGGAAGGCCCTGCGCACCGCCGGTCTGGGCACATCGGATGTGGATCTCTTCGAGATCAACGAGGCGTTCGCGTCGGTGGTGCTGAAATACCAGCGCGATCTGGAGCTCGACCCCGACACGGTCAACGTCAACGGCGGCGCCATCGCCCTCGGCCATCCGCTCGGCGCGACCGGCGCGATGCTGCTCGGCACCGCGCTCGACGAGCTCGAACGGCGCGACCAGCGCCGGGCCGTGGTCACGCTCTGCATCGGCGGCGGCATGGGCGTCGCGACCGTCATCGAGAGGCTGTGATGATCGAATATCAGCGGGACGACTCCGGCGTGGTCACCCTGACCCTCAACGACCCGGACCAGTCCGCGAACACCATGAACCAGCGGTACGTCGACGCGATGAGCGCCACCCTGGACCGGCTCGAGGCCGAGCGCGACCAGGTCACCGGCGTCATCGTCACCAGCGCGAAGAGCACGTTCTTCGCCGGCGGCGACCTGCCCTCGATGATCCAGGCCCGCCGGGAGGACGCACCCGCCCTCTTCGAGCTCCTCGGCACGATCAAGCGCGACCTGCGCCGGCTGGAGACGTACGGCCGGCCGGTCGTGGCCGCGGTCAACGGCGCCGCGCTCGGCGGCGGCCTGGAGATCGCGCTGGCCTGTCACCACCGCGTCGCGCTGGACGCCCAAGGCACCCGGCTCGGCTTCCCCGAGGTCACGCTCGGCCTGCTGCCGGGCGCGGGTGGCGTCACCCGGACGGTCCGCATGCTCGGCCTGGCCCCCGCGCTGATGAACTGGCTGCTCACCGGCCGTCGCTACAAGCCGGCCGACGCCCGCGACAACGGCCTGGTCGACGACATCGCGGCCACGCCGGAGGACATGCTCGAGAAGGCCCGCGCCTGGATCGCGGCCAACCCCGGCGCGCGGCAGCCGTGGGACCGCGAGGGCTACCGGATCCCCGGCGGCTCGCCGTCGACTCCCAAGCTCGCCGCGCAGCTCCCGGCCTTCTCGGCCACCCTGCGCAAGCAGCTCAAGGGCGCGTCGCTGCCGGCGCCGGAGAAGATCCTGGAGACTGCTGTCGAGGGCGCCCAGGTCGACTTCGAGACCGCGCAGGTCATCGAGACCCGGCATCTGATCACGCTGCTCACCGGGCAGATCGCCAAGAACATGATCGGCGCGCTCTTCTTCGACATGCGGGCGATCAACGGCGGCCTGGCCCGGCCCGGCGTCGAGGTTCCCCCGGCGGCCAAGGTGGCAGTGCTCGGCGCCGGCATGATGGGCGCGGGCATCGCGTACGCGTGCGCCCGGGCCGGTCTCGAGGTGGTCGTCAAGGACGTCAGCGAACAAGCCGCGGCCCGCGCCAAGCAGGACGGCGACCCCTCCGTGCTGGCCCGCATCACCACCACGGCCCGGGTCGACGACCTCGCCGGCTGCGACGTGGTGATCGAGGCGGTCTTCGAGGACCCCGAGCTCAAGCACGCGGTCTTCGCCGAGGTCGAACCGGTGCTGGCCCCGGGCGCGCTGCTCGCCTCGAACACGTCGACGCTGCCGATCACCGGGCTGGCCGAGGGCGTGTCCCGGCCGGCCGACTTCATCGGCATGCACTTCTTCTCCCCCGTCGGCAAGATGCCGCTGCTGGAGATCGTGGTCGGCGAGAAGACCGGCGACGAGGCGGTGGCCCGCGCCTTCGACCTGGGCCGGCGCATCGCCAAGACGCCGATCGTGGTCAACGACGGGCGGGGCTTCTTCACCAGCCGGGTCATCGGCAAGTTCATCGACGAGGCGATCGGCATGCTGGCCGAGGGCGTCCCGGCGGCCTCGATCGAGCACGCGGCGCTGCGGGCCGGCTACCCGACCGGGCCGCTCGCGCTGGCCGACGAGGTCAGCCTGTCGCTGGTCCAGCGGATCCGGCGCCAGTTCGAGGCGGCCGCCGACGACGCGTTCGAGCGGCTGCCGTCGCACGAGCTGGTCGACACGATGGTGGACGAGCACGGCCGGCCCGGGCGCGCGGCCGGGCAGGGCTTCTACGAGTACGAGAACGGCAAGCGCGCCGGCCTGTGGCCCGGGCTCGCGAGCCTGGCCACCGCCGAGGGCCGGGCCGTGCCGGTGGCGGACCTGCAAGACCGGTTCCTGTTCGCGGAGACGCTGGACGCGCAGAAGTGCCTGGCCGAGGGCGTGCTGCGCACCGAGGAGGACGGCAACGTCGGCTCGATCCTCGGCATCGGCTACCCGGCCTGGACCGGCGGCGTCCTGCGCTTCGCCCACCAGCACGAGGACTTCCGCGCCCGCGCCACCGAACTGGCCAAGCGCTACGGCGACAGGTTCACCCCGGGCGCGGCGTGAGCGGGCCGCTGGAGGGTGTGCGGGTGGTCGAGCTGGCGGGGCTGGCGCCGGGGCCGTTCGGGTGCATGATGCTGGCCGACCTCGGGGCGGATGTCGTGCGCGTCGACCGGCCCGGCGGGCAGTTTCCGCCGCCGGGGCCGCTCGGGCGTGGGCGGCGGACGGTTGAGCTCGACCTCAAGTCGCCGGACGGGGTGGCCGCGCTGACGCGCCTGGTCGAGCCGGCCGACGTGTTCGTCGAGGGGTTCCGGCCGGGCGTGGCCGAGCGGCTCGGCTTCGGGCCGGACGCCCTGGAGCGGGTCAACCCCCGGCTGGTGTACGCGCGGATGACCGGCTGGGGGCAGGACGGGCCGCTGGCCGCGCGGGCGGGGCACGACATCGACTACATCGCGGTCGCCGGTGCGCTCGAACCGCTCGGGCGGGCCGGTGAGCGGCCGCACGCGCCGGTCAACCTGCTCGGGGATTTCGCCGGCGGTGGCATGCTGCTGGCCGTCGGGGTGCTCTCCGCCCTGCTCGAGCGGTCGCGGTCGGGGCGGGGCCAGGTCGTCGACGCCGCCATGGTGGACGGGTCGGCGCTGCTCATGACGTTCGTGCACGGCCTGGCCGCGATCGGGCAGTGGGGAACGGCGCGCGGCGAGAACCTGCTCGACGGCGGCGCGCCCTTCTACGACACGTACGAGACGGCCGACGGCGGGTTCATGGCCGTCGGCGCCCTTGAACCGGCCTTCTACCAGGCGCTGCTCGACGGGCTCGGGCTGTCCTCGTCCGGTCTGCCCGATCAGTACGACAAGTCGGGCTGGCCGGTGCTCCGGGAGCGGTTCGCGTCGGTGTTCGCCTCGCGGACCCGGGACGAGTGGGCGGCCGCCTTCGCCGACTCGGACGCCTGCGTGGCGCCGGTGCTGTCGCCGTTCGAGGCGCCGGATCATCCGCACCATGTGGCGCGGGGCGCCTTCGTCGAGGTCGACGGGATCCGCCAGCCGGCGCCGGCGCCGCGCTTCTCGCGTACGGCCGCGAAGGATCCGGCGCCCGAGACGGCCGTGACCGTCGCCGATGTTCTTCGGGGCTGGACGGGAACGCTATGACCTTTCGGTGATCGCTCAGGGGTGCGGCGCGGCGGCCGATTCAGCGGCCAATGAACGCGACCACGGACCACTCCGCCTGGCAGCGGCGGCGCACCGTCGAGGCCAGTGCCTTCCTGGCCCGGGTGGCCGGCGTGGTGGCGACGGCGGCGTTCCTGTCCGGCCGGTCGGGGCTACCGCCGGAGGCGCACGCGCACCCGGCGATGCGACTCTCCTGTGTCACCGGCATCGTGCTGATGCTGCTCGCGAACGTGCTCGCCGCTGTCAACTCCCACCGGCCGGGCGATCGGTGGTACGGCGCGCTCGGCAGCGTGCAGACCGTGTGCGACGTGATCGCGATCGGCGGGATCGCCGTCGGCGTACAGGCGTACAGCATGCAGACCACCTGGCCCCTGCTGGCGTTGCCGGTGCTGGTGGCGGCGCTGCGCCGGCGCCTGCCCGGCGCGCTGGCCGCCTGGCTGGCCACCAGCCTGATCCTGATCTTCGCGGCCGCCCGGTACGGCGAGCAATCGTTCCACGAGGGCGACGTGACCATGGCGATCCTGCTCAACCTGCTCATCGCCGCGCTCGGCGGGACGCTGGCCACCGCGTACGGGCGGCAGGTCAGGCAACTGCAGGCGATCCGCCGGCAACTCGACCACCAGGCCACCCACGACTCGCTCACCGGGCTGCCCAACCGGCAGCGGCTGACCACGTACGCGGCCGGACTGGACGGGCGGGCGATGGCCGTGCTGCTGCTCGACCTCAACGGGTTCAAGGCGGTGAACGACACGCTCGGGCACGCGGCCGGCGACGACTGCTCCGCGTGGTGGGCGCGCGGCTGAGGTCCCACCTGCGCGCGGGCGATCTCGCCGGGCGGCTCGGCGGCGACGAGTTCATGGTCGTGCTGCCCGACGCCACCCTGGCCGAGGCGGACGGCCTGGCCGGGCGGCTCCGGGCCGCGATCCGGGAGCCGATCACCGTGCACGGTCAGGTCGTGAGCGTGGGCGTCAGCATCGGAGCGGCCACCCGTACGGCCGCGGATCTGTCCGACTTTTCCGAATTGTCTATTCGGGCGGACGCTGCGATGTATCGGGAGAAAGCATCCCGATAGATCTCATGTCCGTTTCGGGGCAGCCGATCTTCCGGGCAACATCGGGAGCTCGGAGGGCACATGCGCAAACTTCAGGACATCGGCGTCGCCAAGAGGCTGGGACTGATCGTCGGAACCGGCGCGGTGCTGATGAGCGCCCTGGCCGGGCTCACCCTGGCCGGCGAGAACAGCCTGTCCGGCCAGAGCGACCGCGTCACCGGCCTCGAGGCGGGGCTGGGCGCCCTGAACCACCTGGACACGCGCCAGAGCGAGCTCAAGGCGGACGCGTACCGGGCCGCCCTCGGCATCGACACCTCCGCCGACACGAAGGACGACATCCAGTCGTCGCTGGACGCCCAGGCGGCGGTACTCGCCTCCGGCCTGCCGGCCGACCTGCTGGCCACCTTCAAATCGTCACAGTCCGATTTCTCGGACTTCTCCGACTTCATCGAGTCCTTCGTCGCCGACGCGGTCGCGAACCCGGCCGCGGTGAAATCGCGCATCGGGGAGATCGCCGAGCGTAACGGCACCACCGACGACGCCCTCGGCGCGCTGGTGGACAAGGTCACGGCGGCGGCCGGCCAGGAGCGCTCCGACATGGCCGACACCAAAGAATCGACCCAGCTGCTCGCCCTCCTCGTCGCCGCGGGCGGCCTGATCCTGCTCATCGGCCTCGCGATCCCGCTGGTCCGCTCGATCCTCAAGCCGGTCCGCCAGCTCGGCGAGGTGGCCGACGCCCTCGCCCACGGCGACCTGACCAAGCGCAGCGGCATCACCAGCCGCGACGAGCTGGGCGTGATGGCGGCCAACCTCGACGGCGCCCTCGAGAAGTTCCGGGTCTCGCTGGAGACCGTGGCCACGGACGCCGACAAGCTGGCCGGCGCGTCGGCCGAGCTCTCCGCGATCTCCGGCACCATCGCCGACGCGGCCGGCGACACCAGCGCGCAGTCCTCGTCGGCCGCCGCCGAGGCCGAGGAGATCTCCCGCAACGTGCAGACCGTCTCGGCCGGCTCGGACGAGATGGGCCTGGCCATCCGCGAGATCTCCCGCAACACCAGCGAGTCGGCGCAGATCGCCGCCGTCGCCGTGAGCGAGGCCGCCCGCGCCACCGAGACCGTGCGCCAGCTCGGCGACTCGTCGGCCGAGATCGGCAACGTCATCAAGCTGATCACCTCGATCGCCGAGCAGACCAACCTGCTCGCGCTGAACGCCACCATCGAGGCCGCCCGCGCCGGCGAGGCCGGCAAGGGCTTCGCCGTGGTCGCCTCCGAGGTCAAGGACCTGGCCCAGGAGACCGCCAAGGCCACCGAGGACATCGGCGCCCGGGTCGCCGCCATCCAGCAGGACACCAGCGGCGCGGTCGAGGTCATCTCCCGGATCTCCGAGGTCATCGCGCAGATCAACGACTTCCAGACCACCATCGCCTCGGCCGTCGAGGAGCAGACCGCCACCACCGGCGAGATGAGCCGCAGCATCGCCGAGGTCGCCAACGGCTCCTCGCGGATCGCCGCCAACATCTCGGACGTCTCGGCCGCCAGCGCCGCGTCGGTGCAGGGTGTCGAGCAGACCCGGCACGCCTCGGGCGAGGTCGCGCGGACCGCCGACGAGCTCCGCCAGCTGGTGAGCACCTTCAAATTCTGATCGTCGGCCGGGCGCTTGATCGTTCCCGCCCGTTCATCAACCCCTCTCATGATCACCCGGCGCGCACCGGCACGGTGCGCCCAGAGAGGGAAAACGGTGCGTACATTCAAGCGCTCGGTCGCTGTCACGCTGGCGGCCACCACGATTGCCGCGATCGCGGCCTGCTCGCCGCCGGAGAAGGAGAGCGAGGCCAAGTCGAGCAGCGCGGCGTCCGCGGCCAGCGCCGCCGACCTCGGCGGAATGGACGCCCTGGTCGACGCGGCCAAGAAGGAGGGCGCGCTCAACGTCATCGCGCTGCCGCCGGACTGGGCCAACTACGGCGAGATCATCAAGGCGTTCGGCGACAAGTACGGCATCAAGGTCAACTCGGCCCAGCCCGACGCGGCCAGCCAGGACGAGATCAACGCGGCCAAGCAGCTCAAGGGCCAGGACAAGGCGCCCGACGTGTTCGACCTCGGCGGCTCGGTCGCCTCGGCCAACACCGCGCTGTTCGCCCCGTACAAGGTCAGCACCTGGGCCGACGTGCCGGACAGCCTCAAGGACGCGAACGGCGCCTGGACCAACGACTACGGCGGCTACATGTCGATCGGCTACGACAGCGCCAAGGTCCCCGCCCCGACCAGCGTGGCCGACCTGCTCAAGCCGGAGTACAAGGGCAAGGTCGCGCTCAACGGCGACCCGACCCAGGCCGGTTCCGCCTTCGGCGGCGTGCAGATGGCCGCCCTGGCCGACGGCGGCTCGGCCGACGACATCGCCCCCGGCGTCGACTTCTTCGGAAAGCTGAAGAAGGCCGGCAACTTCCTGCCGGTCGACCCGACCCCGGCCACCATCGAGGCGGGCCAGACCCCTGTCGTGTTCGACTGGGACTACCTGAACGCCGCCCAGGCCGCCAAGACCAAGACCTGGAAGACCTTCGTGCCGAACGGCGCCGTCCTCGGCTCCTACTACGTGCAGGCCATCAACAAGGACGCCCCGCACCCGGCCGCCGCGCGCCTGTGGCAGGAGTTCCTCTACAGCGACCAGGGCCAGAACCTGTGGCTCAAGGGCGGCGCCCGCCCGGTGCGCGCCGAGGCCATGCAGAAGGCCGGCACGATCGACAAGACCCTGTACGACGCGCTCCCCACGATCGAGGGCACCCCGGTGATCCCGACCGAGGCGCAGAACACCAAGGCCAAGGAAGCCCTCACCGCGAGCTGGGCCAAGGCCATTGGCTGAGGTCGTCGCGGCCGCTCCGCAGCGCGTGGCCACCCGGCCGCGCCTGCGGGGCACCGCCCTGCTGGGCACGCTCCCGTTCTTCGCCTACGTGGCCGTCTTCCTGATCATCCCCACCCTGGTCGTGGTGATCGGCGCGTTCGCGAGCAACGACGGCGGGGCCACTCTCGAGAACATCAAGGCGCTGGGCAACGAGTACATCCTGGACGCCTTCGGCCGCAGCATCGCGCTGTCGGCGATCAGCGCCGTCGTGGGCGCCGTGCTCGGCGCCGTCCTGGCGTACGCCCTGGTCACCGCCCGTCCCGACGGCATCCTGCGCCGCGTGGTGACCGCCGCCGCCGGCGTGCTCGCCCAGTTCGGCGGCGTCACCCTGGCCTTCGCCTTCCTGGCCACCATCGGCCTGTCCGGCTTCATCACCGTGTTCCTCCAGGACCACGGGATCGACATCTACTCCGGCGGCGTGTGGCTGTTCGAACTGCCGGGACTGACGCTGGTCTACACGTACTTCCAGATCCCGCTCATGGTGATCGTCTTCCTGCCCGCGCTCGACGGCATCCGCCCGCAGTGGCGTGAGGCGACCGAGAGCCTGGGCGGCACCACCTGGCAGTACTGGATCAAGGTGGCGGGCCCGCTGCTGGGCCCGGCGTTCCTCGGTTCCACGCTGCTGCTGTTCGCCAACGCGTTTTCCGCGTACGCCACCGCGGCCGCCCTGGTCAGCCAGGGCAACCCGATCGTCCCGCTCCAGATCCGCAGCGCCCTGACCAGCGAGGTCATCCTCGGGCAGGCCAACGTCGGCAAGGCCATGGCGCTCGGCATGGTGATCGTGGTGTCGGTCGTGATGGGCCTGTACGCCCTGCTGCAGAAGAGGACGGCGAAATGGCTGGGGTGATCGCGCGGCGCGCCCGCAAGCAGCGCGTGTTCCGCTGGGCCGTGCTGGCCGTACTGGGAGTCTTCTTCCTGCTCCCGCTGGTCGCGATGGTGGAGTTCTCCACCCGGGACGCGAACACGTGGTCGCTGCTGGTCGACTGGCCCCGGCTGAGCGAGACCTATCCGGACCTGTCCGACGGCATCGTCGCGTCGCTGCTGCAGGCGGCGCTGACCGCGGTGCTGATGCTGGTTCTGCTGGTACCGACCGCGGTGTGGGTACGGCTCCGGCTGCCCCGTCTGCGCCGGCTGGTCGAGTTCCTGTGCCTGCTGCCGCTGACGATTCCGGCCATCGTGCTGGTCGTCGGGCTGGCGCCGGTCTACGCCTGGGTGAACTACTTCCTGGGCGGCTCCTCGGTGACGCTCGTGTTCGCGTACACCATTCTCGTCCTGCCCTATGCCTATCGCGCGATCGACGCGGGCCTGTCCGCCATCGACGTGAAGACCCTGGCCGAGGCGGCCCGGAGCATGGGCTCGGGCTGGGCCACCGTGATGGGCAAGGTCGTGCTGCCGAACATCCGCTCGGCGGTGCTGTCGGCCGCGTTCCTGACGGTGGCGCTGGTGCTCGGCGAGTACACCATCGCGTCGCTGCTCAACCGGACCAACCTCCAGGTCGCCATCGCGTTCCTCGGCAAGAGCAGCGCGACCATGTCGGTCGCGGTGTCGCTGACCGCCCTGCTGCTGGCCTTCGTCCTGCTCCTGCTGCTGTCCCTCTTCGGCGAGCGCCGAAAGTCGCGTAAGGAATCCACGTCATGACCGGCGTCGCCGTACATCTGAAGGGTCTGCGCCGGACGTTCGGGTCCGTGCACGCCCTGGACAACCTGGACCTGTCGATCGCGCCGGGTGAGTTCATCGCGCTGCTCGGCCCGTCCGGCTGCGGCAAGACCACCGCCCTGCGGGTGCTGGCCGGCCTCGAGGACGCCGACAGCGGCGAAGTCCTCGTGGGCGGCAAGGACGTCACCGCGCTGCCGGCCAACAAGCGCGACATGGGCATGGTGTTCCAGGCGTACAGCCTCTTCCCGCACCTGTCGGCCCTGGACAACGTGAAGTTCGGCCTGAAATTGCGCGGCCGCAAGGCCCCCGCCAACCGGGCCGGCGACATGCTGGACCTGGTCGGGCTGACCGGTTTCGAGAACCGTTTCCCGCACCAGATGTCCGGCGGCCAGCAGCAACGGGTCGCACTGGCCCGCGCCCTGGCCATCGAACCGAGCGTGCTGCTGCTGGACGAGCCGCTGTCCGCCCTGGACGCGAAGGTCCGCGTACAGCTGCGCGACGAGATCCGCCGCATCCAGACCGAGATCGGCACGACCACCCTGTTCGTCACCCACGACCAGGAGGAGGCGCTGGCGGTGGCGGACCGGGTCGGCGTCATGCGCGCCGGCCGGCTCGAGCAGCTGGCCACACCGGCCGAGATCTACCAGGCGCCCGCCTCGGCCTTCGTGGCCGAGTTCGTCGGCCTGTCCAACCGCCTTCCCGGTACGGTCGCCGGCGAGCACATCGAGGTCCTGGGCCACCGGCTGCCGCTGATCGCCCCGTCGGCCTCCGCGGAGGCCACCGCCCTGGTGCGCCCCGAATCGGTCACCGTCGAACCCCACGACGAGGGCGAGGGCCGGGTGGTGACCACGAGCTTCCTGGGCCCGATCAGCAAGGTCACGGTCGCCGTGGGCGAGGTCCTGGTGGTGGCCCAGATCGCCAGCGACCGCCTGGCCACCCTGCCGGCGGGCGCGCCGGTCCGGGTCACGCTGGCCCCCAGCCCCGTCGCCTTGGCCTGACATTTTTTCGCGTTTCGCTGCGGCTCGCCGGGATCTCTTCGTACGGTCGGAAACCGTGCTGAAGAGATCCCTGGCCGCCCTCGTCGCCTTCACGTGCGCCGCCGTCCTCACCGTTTACGTGCGGCCGGCCGCCGCGTCCCCGCTCTGGCACGTGGTCCGCCCCGGCGACACCCTGGCGAGCATCGCCCGGATGTACGGCCACTCGAAGGCCACCCTGGCCCGGTGGAACCAGCTGCCGCCGGACACCACGGTCCAGGTGGACGGGGTGATGCGCCTCAACCCGCCGAAGGTCCTGCTCCCACCGTGGCGCAGCCACATCGAGCCGGTGTCGCCGGGCATGGTGAACTGGAACCCGCTGCGCCGCTGCCCGGTCCTGCCGACCAGCCTGCGCAAGGTCTGGGTCTCCTACATCGATTTCGCCGGCGCCCACCACGACGGCAGCATCGTGGTCCGCGTGGACGCGGCCCGCCGCGTCCAGAACATCTTCCACACCCTGTACAACTGGCGTTTCCGGATCACCGGCATGGCCCCGATGCGCGTCAACAACCCCACCCAGAAGAACATGGCGACGGTGACGGCCGCCTACAGCTGCCGCAACGTGGGCGGCACCAGGGTCCTCTCCGAACACGCGTCAGGCGTGGCGATCGACATCAACCCGTACCAGAACCCGATGATCAGGGGCACTAGCGTCTCCCCCGCCAACAGCGCCTTCTACCTGAACCGCGACCAGTACCAGGTCGGCATGCTCCACCCGGAGGGCGCGGCCCGAGCGTTCCTGTGGAACGGCTACCACTGGGGCGGATATTGGCGCAGCCTCAAGGACTACATGCACTTCAGCCTGACAAACCGTTGAGGCCCGTTCACGAACCCTCCGCCCGGGCGGGCCCACCGGGGCAGGGCGCTCGAGCCGCATCACCCGCTCGTACGCGTCGTGCGGCGTCCCGTAGCGATTCCTGTAGTGCTCCTCGTCCCGGGAAGCCAGCTTCTCGAGGTGAAAGGCGTAACCCGGCGGCCGGTCCGACCTGGTAGCGCTGCGCCACAAACCATCACACCAAGCGACCGGCAGGGGAACGGCGGGACTGCTAGGCGCGCAGCCAGGACATGCCGGCCAACCGGTACAGCTGGCGGATCTCGGTCAGATGCAGCAGTTTGGCCACGGCCAGGAACAGGACCGCGCCGACCGCGGCGGCCATCGTCCACGCGAACGGGTCCGCCGCGGTCAACAACGCGGTCGCGATGCCGGCGGCGCCGGTGGCGATGGCCACCTTGGCGTGGGTGCGCAGCAGGCGGTGGCCGTCGAGGCGGCCCAGGCGGCGGCGCAGGATGAGGGCCGAGGCGAGCAGGCCGCAGGTGTAGGCGAGGGCGTACGCCACCGGGATCGCGACCACGACCCGGGCCGGCGGCAGCGTCCCGCCGGCGACCAGGCAGCCGAGGACGCCGACCGCGGTGACGCCGGTGGTGATCAGGGCTGGGGTGCGTGTGTCCTGCAGGGCGTAGAAGCCGCGCTGGAGGATGGCGTACGCCGTGAACGGCACCAGGGCCACCCCGAACGCGGCGACCGTCAGGCCCAGCTGGTCGACCGCGGCCGGGGAGCTGTTGCCGTGGGCGAACAGCAGCGCGGCGATCCGCGGGCCCAGCAGCAGCATGGCGGCCGCGATCGGGGCCATCACGACCACGGCCAGGCGCACGGCGCGGGACAGGTCGTCGGTGACGCTGGGCAGGTCGTGGCGGGCGGCGTGGCGCGACAGGCGGGGCAGGATGGCGGTCATCACCGAGAGGGCGATCACCGCGTACGGCACCTGGAAGATCGCCGAGGCGTTCTGGTAGACGCTGACGCCGCCGTCGCCGCTCAGGGAGGCGGCGCGGGTGGCCACGGCGAGGAGCACCTGCGCGGCGGCCACCGACAGCAGCACCCAGCCGCCGAGGCGGGCTATCCGGCGCAGGCCGAGGCCGCGCGGGTCGAGCCGCGGGCGCAGCGGGAAGCCGTCGCGGTGCAGGGCCCACACCACCAGCGCCATCTGGGCGAAGACGCCGGCCGTGGTGCCGGCGGCCAGCAGGGTCAGGCTGGGTACCGCCAGGTACAGCAGTCCCACGGCGATCACGACGACGCTGTTGGCCAGCGGAGCCCACGCGGGGGCGGCGAAGTGGCCCCGCGACGTTGTACGCGTCGAGCAGCCGGCCGCCGAGCCCCAGGGCCGAGGCCACCACGAGGATCCGTGCGAACCCGGCGACGCGGGAGACCAGGGTCGCCGCCGCCAGGCCGCGGCCGGCCTGTCCGAGGGAAGTCATCGCGCCCATGGTAGGCGGGCGCCGCACGCGGGTAAGCAATGTCGTCATGGCGCTGCCGATCGAGGACTACGCGATCATCGCCGACACGCAGACCGCCGCGCTGGTGGGCCGCGACGGCACCATCGACTGGCTGTGCGTGCCGCGTTTCGACTCCGGGGCGATCTTCGCGGCGCTGCTGGGCGACGAGGAGAACGGGCACTGGAGCATCGCCCCCGAGGGCGAGTTCACGGTCCGGCGACGCTACGCCGGCGAGACGCTCGTGCTGGAGACCGAGTTCGAGACCGCCGGCGGCGTGGCGCGCCTGACCGATTTCATGCCGCCCCGCGACACCGAGGCGCCTTCGGTGGTACGGATCGTCACCGGCGTCCGCGGGCGCGTCGACATGACGATGGTGCTGCGCCTGCGATTCGATTACGGGCAGGTCGTCCCGTGGGTCTATCAGGAGCGGGGCGACCTGGTGGCGGTCGCCGGCCCGGACGCCGCCTGGCTGCGGACGCCGGTGCGGACGCGCGGCGAGAACATGGCCACGCGGGCCGAGTTCACCGTCGGGCCCGGTGAGACCGTCCCGTTCGTACTGACCTGGCGGCCCTCGCACCTGCCACCACCCGAGCCGGTCGACCCGGTCAGAGAACTCGGCGTCACCGAGGGGTACTGGCGGGGCTGGGTCTCCGCGTGCACCTACGAGGGCGAGTGGCGCGACGCCGTCGTCCGCTCGCTGCTGACTCTGAAGGCTTTGACGTACGCGCCGACCGGCGGCATCGTCGCCGCGGCGACCACCTCGCTGCCGGAGAAACTGGGCGGCGTCCGCAACTGGGACTACCGGTTCTGCTGGCTGCGGGACGCCACCATCACGCTGCAATCCCTGCTCTTCTCGGGTTTCCAGAGCGAGGCCACGGCCTGGCGCAAATGGCTGCTGCGGGCCATCGCCGGCAACCCGGCCGAGCTTCAGATCATGTACGGCGTGGCCGGTGAACGCCGCCTCGACGAGTACGTGGCGACGTGGCTCACCGGCTACGACGGCAATCCCGTCCGGATCGGCAACGCCGCCGCCGGGCAGTTCCAGCTCGACGTCTACGGCGAGGTGATGGACGCCCTGCACCAGGGCCGCCGCGCCGGGCTGAAGGCCGACGACCCGGCGTGGGGCCTGCAGTGCAAGCTGATGGAATTCGTCGAACAGCACTGGCGCGACCCGGACGAGGGCATCTGGGAGGTGCGCGGCGGCCCCAAGCAGTTCGTGCACTCCAAGCTGATGGCCTGGGTGGCGGCCGACCGGGCGGTCAAGGCGGTCCAGGAGTTCGGCCTGCCCGGCCCGCTGAAGCGCTGGGTGAAGCTCCGCGACGAGATTCATGCCGAGATTCTGGCCAAGGGGTACGACAAGAAACGGCGGACCTTCACCCAGTACTACGGCTCCGTCGAGCTCGACGCGGCGTTGCTCATGGTTCCGCTGGTCGGTTTCCTGCCGGCGGACGACGAGCGGGTGATCGGCACGGTCGCCGCGATCGAGGAGAACCTGCTGGTCGACGGCTTCGTGCAGCGCTACACCCAGCATTCCGGCACGGACGTGGACGGCCTGCCGCCGGGCGAGGGCGCGTTCCTGGCCTGCACGTTCTGGCTGGCCGACAACTACGCGCTGATGGGCCGCGCGGACCAGGCGCGGGAGACCTTCAGCCGCCTGCTGGCGTTGCGCAACGACGTGGGCCTGCTCTCCGAGGAGTACGACACGGAGGCCGGCCGCCTGGTCGGCAACTTCCCGCAGGCGTTCAGCCACGTCCCGCTGATCGACACGGCCCGTACGCTGACCGCGGCCCTCGCGCCGACCGAGGCCCGGATCAGGGAAGGGCGGAAGCCGGCTCCCGGCGCGACGTGACGTGACGTGACGCCGAGCTTGGCGAAGACCTCGCGCAGATGCCATGCCACGGTCCGGGGACTGAGGAAGAGCGCACTGCCGATCTCGGCGTTGGCACGCCGGTCAAATGATCATCGTCTCGTCCGGGAGCGTACCCGCCACGGCCGTGCTCTTCCCGACGTGTGAGGATGCGGGAATGCCGTACGGATACATCGCCTCGATGAAGACCCAGCCCGGTCGCCGCGACGAGGTCATCGACCTGCTCGTGGGCGGCGCCGACGGCCTGCGGGCGGCCGGCTGCCACCTGTACCTGGTCAGCGCCGCCACCACCGACGACGTCACGATCTGGGTGAGCGAGGTCTGGGAGTCGAAGCAGCACCACGACGACTCACTCAAGCTCCCCGAGACCCGCGCCGCCATCGCGACGGCCATGCCGATGCTGACCGGCGACTTCTTCGGTCAGGAGACCGAGGTCCGGGGCGGCCTGGGTCAGCCGTGACGACGACGGTGCTCGATCGTGTAGCGCAGCACCAGGAACGGGAAGCCGTAGAGGGAGAACGCGTGGTCGGCGCGCAGGACGCCGTCCTCGACGTGGACGTCGAGCTGTTCGGTGAAGCCGTGCACGGCCAAGGTGGTCAGGTCGCGGGTTTCGGGATCGATGTACGTCAGGTAGTGGCCGGGGTGCGGCAGTGAGCTGCGGCTGGTCAGGACCAGGCCGCCGCCGGGCCGGGGCTCGGGGAGGAGGGTCGCGGTGAAATTGCCCTGGGGTACGGGGAAACCGACGCTCACGTAACCGCGGCCGTCATGGCGGTACGTGGTGTAGATGCCGACGTAGATGGGCTCGTCGGTGTCGGCAAAGGAGCGGATCCACCCCCGTACGCCGATGAGCTCCGAATCCCGCGGGGTGATGGTGTCGATGCGGCTGCGGACGCCGCGCTGCGTCTCGCGCTGGTTCATCGGCACGTTGGCCTGGCCCAGCGGCCGGGCGACGAAGGTGCGGTAGAGCAGGTAGCCGGGGCGCACCCAGAGCCGCCACTCGGGCACGATGTCGAGCCGGAATCGGGTCGTGTGCTCGTAGAACTCCCGCACCAGCGGGTCGACGCCGGCGGGGTCGAACTGCGGGCCGGCGAGGTCGTCGAGCGACGCGACGATGCCCACGTCGTCGGCGCCGGCCTGGTACGTGCCGCCGAGCACGCCGGCCAGCTCCCGCACGTATCCGGTGCCGACGTAGCCGGCGCGCGCCTCCAGCGGCACCACGAACGGCAGTTCCCCGGCCGGCACCCGTTCGGCGAGCAGACCCACCTGCGGATCGCGGAACAGCACGGCCGCCAAGGCGCGGTAGCCGACGACGGCGCTCGCCGCGACCGCGGCCGGCGGCGCCGCACGCCGGGTCGCCAGGCGCCACGCGACCCCCACGGCGGCTCCGGCCACGGGACCCAGCGCCACCTTCTGCGGCCGCACGCCCAGCGCCCCGGCGACCGCCCCGGCCGCCGTGCCCACCGCCACCGGGCCGGCGCCGGTCACGCGGCCGCCGAGCCAGCCGGCCGGCGCGGCCAGCGCGCCGCTCATGACCACTCGCGACCACCAGGCCGGAATCTCCCCGGGCTTCTGACGGGCCCGCGACACCGCCTCGGCCGCGGCGAGCGCGGCCGCCCCCAGCATCGCCCCACGCCCGGGCCGCCGCCCCGCGACGGCGGCCCCGGCCAGCGCCCCGGTGATCGCCGCGAAAACCAGGCCACTGACTCGTTTGCCGCGCTCCCCCGCCGTCATGAGCGCACGGTAGCAAGCCCGGCCCGCGACACCCGCCCAGCATCCCCGCCGAGCCGCGCCCAGGGCCGGACGGCCCGCGCCCGGCCCCCGTCCGCCTCTGCCGGGCGTCCGCTCCGGGGCGTTTGCTGAGGGTGTCACCAGTGGACTCGGAGGTTGTGATGAAGCGCCATTGGATCGCCGCGGGATATGTCGTGTCGCTGCCTCTCGCGACCGCCGTCGTCCTTGCCGCCGCCGCTGCTGTCGAGGCCGCGACCCGGCGGATTCGGGGCCGCTGAGCGTCGAGGGACCCCGGCCGTCGGTTCACGCGCGGCGGGTCCGTTCGCCGTACCGTTAGGCAACGGCCGGGTCCCGCTGAAGCATCGGCGGGACCGGACGGGGGCGGGGGTGTGCTGTGATCATCAGACCGGCGACGGTGGCGGATGTCGAGCGGCTCGCTGACATCGTGGTCGAGGCCGGTGGGTACGACGCGGAGTGGCGCGCCCGCTTCGTCGAGTGGAGCCGGCGGACCATAGTGGACGCCGATCCCGCCAACGTGCTGTCCGTCATCGAGGTCGATGGGGCCGTGGCCGGGCGGCTGCGTGTGGTGCGGGACGCCGAAGGCCTTCGGCTGGCCGGGATTCAGCTCGATCCGGCCGTACGGAATCGGGGCCTCGGCACCGAGATCGTCCGCGGCCTGGAACGCGCGGCCGCGCGGGACGGCGTACCCGTGCTCATCGGGGTCGAGAAGGACAACCACGGCGCGCGGCGGCTCTACGAGCGGCTCGGCTACCGGCGGTTCGGCGAGACCGAGGACGAGTTCCTCTATCACAAGACGGTTCGGGACTTAGGTCCCGGACTGGGCGGGACCTGCTCCTCCTGACCTTCGGGGTACCGCGGACCACGCTGAGGGCGTGTCCAGAGAACCCGCGACCGATGTCGTGCCCGGAACCGCGCCGCTGCTGGCGGCCCGCCGCTTTCTGACCGGGGAGACCGTGGGCGACCACGGCCGTACGCTCCACGAGGTCAGCCGGAACGGATGGGAGTCCTTCTACCGGGACCGGTGGCAGTACGACCGGGTGGTCCGCTCGACGCACGGGGTGAACTGCACCGGCTCCTGCTCGTGGAACGTCTTCGTCAAGGACGGGCTGATCACCTGGGAGCACCAGGCCACCGACTATCCGACGACCGGGCCCGAGACGCCCGACTACGAGCCGCGCGGCTGCCCGCGGGGGGCTTCCTTCTCGTGGTACGAGTATTCGCCGTCGCGCGTGCGCCACCCGTACGTCCGCGGGGTCCTGGCCGAGATGTTCCGGGAGGCGCGGCAGCGCCTGAACGACCCGGTGCTGGCGTGGGCCGAGATCGTGGAGACGCCGCTGAAGGCGCGGGCCTACAAGGCGCAGCGCGGCCGCGGCGGCTTCGTCCGGGCCTCCTGGGACGAGGCGATCGAGATGATGGCGGCCGCGCACGTCTACACCACCAAGACGTACGGGCCGGACCGGGTCGTCGGTTTCTCGCCCATCCCGGCCATGTCGATGGCCTCGTTCGCGGCCGGCACCCGCTATCACGCGCTGCTGGGCGGGACGCTGCTGAGCTTCTACGACTGGTACGCGGACCTGCCGGTGGCCTCCCCGCAGATCTGGGGCGACCAGACGGACGTCCCCGAGGCCGGCGACTGGTGGAACGCCACGTACCTGATGATGTGGGGTTCGAACATCCCGGTGACCCGCACCCCGGACGCGCATTTCCTGGCCGAGGCCCGATACCGGGGCACGAAGGTCGTGGCGGTCAGCCCGGACTACGCCGACAACGTGAAGTTCGCCGACGACTGGCTCGCCCCTCATCCGGGCACTGACGGCGCCCTGGCCATGGCGATGGGCCACGTCATCCTCAAGGAGTTCTTCGTCGACCGCCAGGTCCCCTACTTCCTGGACTACGTCCGGAAGTACACGGACCTGCCGTTCCTGGTCACGCTCCGCCGCAGCGGCGACGTGTGGGCCGCCGACCGCTTCCTCACCGCAAGTGACCTGGGCCAGGACCGGGGCGACCACAAGACCGTACTGATCGACGAACGCACCGGCGAACCACACGTACCCAACGGATCCTTGGGTTTCCGGTACGGCGAAGAGGGCCGCTGGAACCTCGACCTGGGCGACGTGGTCCCGGCCCTGGGGGTCACGCCCGGCGAGAACGTCGAAGTCGACCTTCCCCGGTTCGACGTGGGCGAGACCGAGGGCGGCACCACGATCAGGCGCGGCGTCCCCATCCGCTGGATCGCCGGCCACGCCGTCACCACCGTCTTCGACCTGGTCATGGCCCAGTACGGCGTGCAGCGGGGCGATCTGCCGGGCTACGGCGACACCCTGAACACCCCCGCCTGGCAGGAACAGATCACCGGCGTTCCCGCCGCCGTGGCGACCCGGATCGCCCGCGAGTTCGCCCGCAACGCCGAACGCAGCCGGGGCCGCTCGATGATCGTGCTGGGCGCCGGCGCCAATCAGTGGTTCCACTCCGACATGACGTACCGGGCCTTCATCTCCCTGGTCACCCTCACCGGCTGCCAGGGTGTCAACGGCGGGGGCTGGGCCCACTACGTCGGCCAGGAGAAGGCCCGCCCGCTCACCGGCCAGCAGCACCTGTCGTTCGCCTTCGACTGGCAGCGCCCCATGCGGCACCAGGCCGCCACCCCGTTCTGGTACCTGCACACCGACCAGTGGCGCTACGAGCGGGTGGCCGCCGACGAGCTCTCGTCCCCGCTCGGCACGGGCCGGTTCGCCGGGATGGCCTTCGCCGACACGGTCGCGGCCGCCCAGCGCATGGGCTGGTCCCCCGGCCACCCGTTCTTCAACCGCAATCCCCTCGACCTCTGCGACGAGGCCGAAGCCGCGGGCCGGCCGGTGGACGAGTACGTTGTCGGCGCCCTGAGAAGCGGACAGCTCGCCAGCGTGGCGGAAGACCCCGACGACCCGGCCAACTACCCGCGCTGCCTCACCCTCTGGCGCTGCAATCTTCTCGGCTCGTCGGGGAAGGGCAACGAGTACTTCATGCGCCACCTGCTCGGCGTCGACGGCGCCGCCACGGCTGAGGAGTGCGACCCCGCCCATCGCCCCCGCGACGTCGCCTGGCGGGACGAGGCCCCGACCGGCAAGCTCGACCTGCTCACCACTGTGGACTTCCGGATGACGAACACCGGCCTGCACTCCGATCTCGTCCTGCCGGCCGCCACCTGGTACGAGAAGAACGACATCTCCACCACCGACATGCACCCGTTCGTCCACGCCTTCAGCCCGGCCGTCGAGCCGCCGGCCGGCGCGCGCACCGACTACGACGCGTTCCTGGCCCTGGCCGACAAGGTCTCCGACCTGGCCGAGACCCACTTGGGGGTACGCCGTGACGTGCTGGCCGTGCCGCTGCAGCACGACACCCCGGACGAGCTGGCCATGCCCGGCGGTCGGGTCCGCGACTGGAAGCGCGGCGAGTGTGAGCCGGTCCCCGGCCGGACGATGCCCAAGCTCGTCGAGATCGAACGGGACTACACCGCGATCGGGCGCAAGATGCGCACGGTCGGCCCGCTGCTCGACTCGGCCGGCACCACCACCAAGGCGATCACCGTCGACGTCACCCCCGAGATCGCCTATCTGAAGCACCAGAACGGCGTCATCGACGGCCGCCCGTCCCTGGCCACCGCCGACCGCATGTGCGAGGCCATCCTCGCCCTCTCCGGCACCACCAACGGCCGGGTCGCCGCCGCCGGCTTCGCCGCGCTCGAGAAGCGCACCGGGCAACAGTTCCTGGATCTGATCGAGGGGCACGAGCAGGACCACATCACGTACGAGGACACGCAGCGCGCGCCGCAGGCGGTCTTCACCAGCCCCGAGTGGTCCGGTTCGGAGAAGGACGGCCGCCGCTACTCGCCGTTCACCCTCAACGTCGAACGGCTCAAGCCCTGGCACACCGTCACCGGCCGGCAGCACTTCTTCGTCGAGCACGACTGGATCGCCGAGCTCGGTGAGCAGCTGCCCGGCTTCCGGCCCCCGCTGAACATGGCCCGGCACTTCGGCGGCCCGGGCGAGGCGGTCGACGGCGGGGTGACCGTACGCTTCCTGACCCCGCACGCGAAGTGGTCCATCCACTCGATGTACCACGACAACGAGCTCATGCTCGCCCTGTCCCGCGGTGGCCCGGTGATCTGGATGAGCGTCCAGGACGCCGCCAAGATCGGCGTGGCCGACAACGACTGGATCGAGGCCCACAACCGCAACGGCGTCGTCGTCGCCCGGGCCGTGGTCAGCCACCGCATGCCCGAGGGCACCGTCTTCCAGTACCACTCCCCCGAGCGCACGGTGAACGTCCCCAAGGCCGAGAAATCGGGCCGCCGCGGCGGATACCACAACTCGATGACCCGGCTGCTCATCAAGCCCACCCACCTGGCCGGCGGGCACGGCCAGCTCACGTACGCCTTCAACTACTACGGCCCGATCGGCAGCCAGCGCGACGAGATCACCGTGATCCGCCGCCGGACCCAGGAGGTGGAGTACTGATGCGCATCCGCGCCCAGGTCGCCATGGTGATGAACCTCGACAAGTGCATCGGCTGCCACACCTGCTCGGTGACGTGCAAGCAGACCTGGACCAACCGGGAAGGCACCGAGTACGTCTGGTTCAACAACGTCGAGACCAAGCCGGGCATCGGCTATCCGAAGCACTACGAGGACCAGGAACGCTGGAAGGGCGGCTGGGTCCTGGACGCCAAGGGCCGGCTCACGCTGCGCTCGGGCGGCCGGGTCAAGCGGCTCAGCCGGATCTTCGCCAACCCGGACCTGCCGTCGATCGACGACTACTACGAGCCGGCCACGTTCGACAAGGACATTCTGGTCAGCGCGCCCGGCGGCCTGAAGGACACGCCGGTCAAGCGGCCGCGCTCGGCCCTGACCGGCGAGCCGATGGCGGTGACGTGGGGCGCCAACTGGGAGGATTCGCTCGGCGGTCAGTCCGGCCGGGACGATCCGAACCTGGCCCGGATGGCCGGCAAGGTGAAGTTCGAGTTCGAGAAGACCTTCATGTTCCACCTGCCGCGCATCTGCGAGCACTGCCTCAACCCGGCCTGCGTCTCGGCCTGCCCGTCCGGCGCCATGTACAAGCGTGAGCAGGACGGCATCGTGCTGGTCGACCAGGACAAGTGCCGCGGCTGGCGGATGTGCGTGACCGGCTGCCCGTACAAGAAGGTCTACGTCAATCACGCGACCGGCAAGGCCGAGAAGTGCACCTTCTGCTTCCCGCGGATCGAGGCCGGTCAGCCCACCATCTGCTCGGAGACCTGCGTCGGCCGCCTGCGCTATCTGGGCTTGCTGTGGTACGACGAGGACGCCGTGCTCGCCGCGGCCTCGGCGCCCGAGTCCGAGTTGCTGGACGCGCAGCGCGGGGTCTTCCTCGACCCGTACGACGAGCAAGTGCGACAGGCGGCGAGAGAGGCCGGGTACGCCGAGACGTGGATCGAGGCGGCCCAGGCGTCCCCGGTCTGGAAGCTGATCAGCGAGTACCGGATCGCGCTGCCGCTGCATCCGGAGTACCGCACGCTGCCGATGGTCTGGTACGTGCCGCCGCTGTCGCCGGTGCTGGACGCGGCCGGGGCCGCCGGGCGCGACGACACCGACGCCGACGAGGTCTTCCACACGATCGACGAGCTGCGGATCCCGGTCGAATACCTGGCCGAGCTGTTCACCGCCGGAGACGCGGCCGCGGTCGGCGGGGTGCTGATGAAGCTGGCCGCGATGCGCTCCTACATGCGGGCCCGCACCCTCGACGGCACCGTCACCCAGGACCTGCTGGACACCATCGGGATGGACGCCGAGCAGGTCGAGGCCATGTACCGGCTGCTGGCCGTGGCCAAGTACGGCGACCGGTACGTGGTGCCGGCCGCCCTGTCGGCCGACGCGGCCGCGCTCGAGGAGGAGGTGGCCTGCCCGGTCGGCTCCGAGGCCGGCCCGTTCTTCCCGGCCGGCGGTCTGCGGGTGCGGTCATGAGGGCCCGGACGTTCCAGCTGGCCTCGCTGCTGCTCACCTACCCGGACGAGGAACTGCTGGCGGCCGCGCCGGAGCTGCGGGCGGCGGCGGCCGGCAACGAGCCGATCACGGCCTTCCTGGACTGGCTGCTCGGCACGCCCCTGATCGACTGCCAGCGGCACTACGTGCAGACCTTCGACCTGCGCCGGCGCTCCGGGCTCTACCTCACCTACTACCTGCACGGCGACACCCGCAAGCGCGGCATGGCCCTGCTCGTGCTGAAGCAGCGCTACCGCGCCCATGGCCTGACCCTGGCCGGTGGCGAGCTGCCCGACCTGCTGCCGGTGGTGCTGGAGTTCGCGGCGGTGGCCGGTCCCGGCGACGGGGAGGCCCCGCTGCGCCAGCACCGGCAGGGGCTCGAACTGCTCCGGTCGGCGCTGAGCGAGTCGGGTTCGCCGTACCGAGAACTGCTCGAAGCGGTCTGCGCGATCCTGCCGCCGCTCACCGGCGACGACCTGGCCGCGATCACCGCGCTGGCCGTCGACGGGCCGCCGGTGGAAAGCGTCGGCGTGTCTGTGGAGGGATACAAATGAGCACGCTGGTGTGGGTCGTGCTGCCGTACGCCTGCCTCGCGGTCTTCGTGGCCGGGCACATCTGGCGGTGGCGGCGCGACCAGTTCGGCTGGACGACGCACACGAGCCAGCTCCTGGAGAACCGCCTGCTGCGGCTCGGCTCGCCCCTGTTCCACCTGGGCGCGTTCGGCGTCATCGGCGGGCACGCGCTCGGCCTGGTCGTCCCGGCCTCGGCCACCGCGGCGATCGGCGTCTCCGAACACGCGTACCACCTGGTCTCGGTCTCGGCCGGCACGGTGACCGGCCTGATGCTGGTCGTGGGCCTGGCCCTGCTGATCGCCCGCAGGCTCGTCAGCGGCCGCGTCCGGCGGGTCACCACAACCATGGACAAGGTGCTGTATGCGTTCCTCGCGCTCATGGTCGCGCTGGGCATGTCGGCCACGATCGGCCGCAACCTGCTCGGCGGCGGCTACGACTACCGGGAGACGATCGCCGTCTGGTTCCGCGGCATCTTCTGGTTCCAGCCGCACACGTCGCTGATGACCGGCGCCCCGCTCGTCTACCAGCTGCACGCCGTGGGCGGCTTCCTGTTCCTGGCCCTGTGGCCGTTCACCCGCCTCGTGCACGTGTGGTCGGCCCCCATGGCGTACCTCTGGCGCCCCTACGTCGTCTACCGCGGAAGGCGGACCACCATGAGCACAACTCGGAATCGGCCGGGCGTCATGCTCGCCCTGGCCACCATCGGCTTCGCGGTGAACTTCTGGGCGTGGGCGCTGCTCAGCCCGCTGGCCGCGACGTTCACCACCGACCTGCGCCTGAGCTCCTTCCAGCAGTCGCTGCTGGTGGCCGTGCCGGTGGTGGTGGGCTCGCTCGGCCGGATCCCGGTCGGCGCGCTGACCGACCGCTTCGGCGGCCGCGTGATGTTCCCGCTGGTGTCGCTGGCGACGATCGTCCCGGTGCTCTACCTGGGCCTGCTCGGCCACGATTCGCTGGCCGCCCTGCTGATCGGCGGCTTCTTCCTCGGCATCGGCGGCACCGCCTTCGCCGTGGGCGTCCCGTTCGTCAACGCCTGGTTCCCGCCGTCACGCCGCGGCTTCGCCGTGGGTGTCTTCGGCATGGGCATGGGTGGCACCGCGATCAGCGCCCTCACCACGGTCAAGCTGGTCGACGCGAGCACCCTGCGCACCCCGTTCCTGCTGACGGCGGCCGTCCTGGCGGTGTACGCCGTCATCGCCTGGCTGGTGCTGCGCGACGCCCCCGGCCGCGCCGTCCCCACGACCCCGTTCACGTCACGCCTGGGCGCCACCGTCCGGCTGCGCATCACCTGGCAGGCCGCGGCCCTGTACGCGGTCGCCTTCGGCGGCTACGTCGCCTTCTCGGTCTACCTGCCCGCGTACCTGAAGAACGCCTACGGCCTGACCCACGCCGACGCCGCCAACCGCATGGCCGGCTTCGTCCTGCTGGCGGTCCTGATGCGCCCGGTCGGCGGCTGGCTCTCCGACCGCGTCGCCGCCAGCCGCGTCCTGGCCCTGAGCCTGGCCGCCGTCGTCGGCGGCGCCCTGGTGCAGGCCTTCACCCCCGGCCTGGCCCCCGTCGGCACGGCCGCCTTCCTGCTGATGGCGGCCGCCCTGGGCACCGGAAGCGGCGCCACCTTCGCCCTGGTGGCCCAGAAGGCGCCCGCCAACCAGGTCGGCTCGGTGACCGGCGTCGTCGGCGCGGCCGGCGGCGTCGGCGGCTTCGTCCCCCCGCTCATCATGGGCGCCGTCTACGGCAGCTACCACTCGTACGCCCTCGGCCTGGTCCTC
This sequence comes from Actinoplanes sp. NPDC048796, assembly GCF_040650035.1. Lineage (NCBI taxonomy): Bacteria > Bacillati > Actinomycetota > Actinomycetes > Micromonosporales > Micromonosporaceae > Actinoplanes > Actinoplanes sp. NPDC048796. The sequence continues at coordinate 546,485 of NZ_JBEZGO010000004.1, forward strand.
CTGGCGATCGTGGCGCTGGCCGCCCTGGCCCTGGACCTCATCTCCGTGGGCCGCCGCCGCGCGGCCACCGCCTGAAGGACTCACCCATGTGCGAATACTGCGGCTGCCAGTCGGTCACCGCCATCGAGGAGCTGACCCGCGAACACGACACCGTCGTCGCCCTGATCAGCACCGTCCGTACCACCACCGATCCCGGCCGGATGGCGGCCCTGTCCCGCGAGATCGCCGCCGTCCTCGGCCCACACACCGAAGTGGAGGAGCACGGCCTGTTCCCCTTGCTGGCCGGCGACTTCCCCGACCAGATCCACGCCCTGGAGTCCGAGCACCGCCACGTGGAGGCCGTCCTGGCCGAGGCCGCCCACGGCACCCCCACCGACCCGGCGTGGCCGCACCGCCTGATCGTGACCCTGGACCTCCTGAGAGACCACATCCTCAAGGAGCAGGACGGCGTCTTCCCGGCCGCCCTGACCACCCTCACCGGCACCGACTGGGACACGGTCGACAAGGTCCGGGCCGCGGTCTCACAGGCAAGCTGACCCCCGTTCACTCCGACTCCACCACCGTGAACGGCGGCCGGACACCCTCGGTGAGCTCGGCCGCCGTTTCGAGGGCCATGACCGCACGGTGCCGGCTGCCGGCGGACGACCTGGCCGTGGAGTGCAGCGACCCCAGGGCGACCACGTGCCATCCGTCGCTGCCCGCCGAGTCCCCGCCCACCGTCACCGTACGCCCATCCGTGATCCCCACGATGCACGTCATGACGTCACTCTCCACGGCCCGCGGGTCGTTGCCCATCGCCCGCCGCGTCGACCCGCCTGCCCCGCCCGCCGCAGCCGGGCCTACGCCGAGGCGCTCCGCGCGCTGATGGGCGAGGCACCGAAGTGCCCGCGGCTCAGCACCGCAAGCGTTCCTCGTAGAAGGTGCGTATGGCGGTCAGCTCCGCGATCGCGTCCTCGAGCTCGGCGGGGGCGTCGTGCACGCTGGCGGCCGCGGCGGTGAGCTGGCGGTGGAGCTCGAGGAAGGTGTCGCCCTGGATGTGGATGCCGGGATGGGCTCGGCCGGGCAGGTGGGTCACCGCGAGGTTGCCCTCGCGGGCCAGGATGTGGGCGCTCTCGCCGGTCACGGCGTCAGCTGGGCGGGTAACGGGCGGCCGGGGCCGTACGTCGTGCCGGCCCGGTCGCGTTCCAGCCAGCCCGTGTCGACGAGCATCCGGCGTACGCCCGCGACGTCGTCCGTCACCTGGGCCAGGCGGGTGTTGATCTGATCCTCGTCGCAGAGGCCGTCCAGGGCCAGGTAGCGGGCGAACAGCTCGCCGATCAGCTCGTAGCGTTCGCCCAGCGTCGGTGGCAGGCTCGTGAGGCGGCCGTGGGCGAAGTTGCCGCGCAGCTGGGGATAGTCGCGCAGCAGCGGGGCCATCGGCTGGAGGGCGTCCACCGCGGAGGCCGCCTCGCGCAGGGCGCCGGCGTCGGCCCGGTAGACGCCGTTGCCCGTTCCGGTGGCCAGGCCCGCCGCGACCAGGCGGGCCAGGCTCTCGCCCGCCTTCTGGACCGGGACGTCGATGGTGAAGGCCAGCTCGGCGATCGTGGCGCCCTCGGCGCCCCGGCGCACCAGTTCGGCGTACGCCGCCAAGCGGTGCGGGACGGCGAGCTGGCTGAGCATTTCGGCCGCACGGGCGGCGTCGGCGGACATCCCGTCACCGTAGGGCGGCACGGCTCGGCGCGCGACCCCATTTCGGGCGGCCCCGCTGACCGGCGGCCGGCCACCGGTCAGCGCGAACGGCACACCGCCGTCAGCGGTGCAGGTGGTGCTTCCAGTCCGCGGGGACGGCGCCGGCCGGGCCGGGCGCCGGCTGGTCGATCGGGTGGCTGTCGGCCGGGGCCAGGCGCGGGCCGTTGCCCGCCTCCTCGGTGCTGAAGTCCCAGAACCAGTCCTCGCCGGGCTCGAAGGACTGGATGATCGGGTGGCCGGTCTCGCGCCAGTGCGCGCTGGCGTGCTGCGACGGGGAGGAGTCGCAGCAGCCGATGTGCCCGCACTGGGCGCAGCGGCGCAGGTGGAACCACCATCCGTCGGCCTCGAGGCACTCGACGCAGCCGGTGCCGGACGGCGGGACGTGGGGCTGGATCGGGTCGTTCGTCACTTCGCTGGTCACGAGGAGCAACCTACCCGAGCGACACATGCGTCAGGCTGCATCGTCCGTCACATCGGCGAACTGCCCGCCCAGGGCGGCGACCGCCTCGTCGGCCGCGACCTGAAGGCCCACCCCGCGCTCGCCGGCGCCCAGGTTGATCGTGCGGCCGCGGGTGCGCTCGTCGGCGATGACCGGCCAGTCGCCGGCGGCGCCGAACGGGGTGATCGTGCCGCGCTCGTATCCGGTGGCGGCCAGCGCGGTGGCGGCGTCGGGCATCGAGAGGCGGTTCACGCCGAGCAGGGCGCGCAGCTTGGGCCAGGAGATCTGCCGGTCGCCCGGGACCAGCACGAGCACGTAGTCGCCGTCGGCCCGCCGTACCACCAAGGTCTTGACCAGATCCTGGATCTCGACGCCCTGGGCCCGGGCGGCCTCGGCGACGCTGGCGACGGGTCCGTGGCGCAGCAGCTTGGCGGAGACGCCCAGCGCGAGGGCGGCGGTTTCGGCGGGATTCGACATGTGATCAACCGTAGACAGCGAACAGGCCACATCCGAAGCGGATGTGGCCTGTTCTACGCGCGTTCAGTCGCGACCCCGGCGGTGGTCCCGCCAGTCGTCGTGGTCGTCGTCCCGGTCGACCGTGAGCTTCCAGTCGCCGCGGTGCGGGCCACGCCAGACGTACTCGCAGTCCGAGTCCTCCCACCAGCCGCGACGCTCGCCACGCCAGCCGGCGCGCTCGCAGTCACGGCGGCTGTCGTAGTAGCCGGCCACGTCGTCATCGTCGTCGTCCCACGGGCGCACCTGGGTCTGCGTCGCGCCCTGCGGAGACGAGGCAGCCGTGGCCGCCTGTGCGGGACCCGCACCGATCGTCACGCCCGTGACCAGGCTCAGTCCGACGAGTGTCAGGATCCGCGTTGCGGTTTTCATGTCTCACCTTTCCTCGAGCCGATGTGTTCGCCTACAGGCCATCACGCTCGTAAGCCGCATACCTGGCAACAGCCACCTTTGGGGCGTTCGGTCGAGGAGGCCCTGGATGACCGGCCGGATTTTGGACGATCGGCTGCGCGCCGAGAAACAATGTGCAAAGCGAAGATCATGAGCGAAGGAGCTCCGCATGACCGGCAAGCCCGTCCTGGAACCCGGACCGGACCACCCGATCACGATCACGCCGAACCCGGCGCACATCGTGGTCACCGTCGGCGGCAAGGTCGTCGCCGACACCCGCAACGCTCTGACGCTGCAGGAGTCGACGTATCCGGCGGTGCCGTACATCCCGCTCAGCGACGTCGACCAGTCGCTGCTGGCCGACAGTCAGACCGAGAGCTACTGCCCCTACAAGGGCGACGCCAGCTACTACTCGATCCCGGCCGGCGGCGAGAAGTCGGTGGACGCCATCTGGGTCTACCGCGACCCGCGCCCGGCGGTGGCCGAGATCAAGGACCATGTGGCGTTCTACCCCGACCGGGTCGACTCGATCTCGATCGAGGACTGAGCGGGGGCCATCGTCACCGCCGCGCTCCGGCCCACCCCCAGCAGGGCGGACAGCAGCAGCAGGAGCGCGAGCAAACGGAGGAACGGCACGGATCAAGCAGATCCGGTACGGCCCGGCTTGGCGGTCAAGCCGGGCCGCTGTTACCTCGAAAGGGGTCGCCTGTTGCGCCGGCCGCCGGTCAGCCGAGCGGCCCCACAGGCAGGACATAGCGCGGGCACAGGAACGCGAGGCACCGTCGTCCGCGTGCGCAGAAGATCATTACTGCTCGGTACGGCCGTCGCGGCCGGAGCCGTGGCCATGAGGGCGACCGCCGCCGGCGCGGCCGGCCGGGGGACGGCGTCCGCGTCCCGGATCCTGTCCTCGGTCAAGACCTCGACGCTGACGCCGCGACCGGTCACCGTGTACGAGCCGCCGGGCGGCACCCCGCCGGCCGGGGTCAACTCGGTCGGGCGGGCCGATTACACCTTCACCCGCGACGGCCGGTCGCTGCCGACCCGGGTCTGGTATCCGGTCGGCCCCGGCCCCTACCCGGTGCTGGTGTTCAGCCACGGCATGCTGTCGCAGCCCGACGACTACGCCGCGCTGCTGATCAGCTGGGCCCTGACCGGGGTGGTGGTGGCCGCCCCGCTCTATCCGCACACCTCGCTCGGCACGGCCGCGTTCAACGCGTACGACGTCGCCAATCAGCCCCTGGACGCCTCGCACGTGCTCACCGAGATCGCCGCGCAGAACACGGTGGCCGGGCCGTTGCAGGGCCGGGTCGACGCCTCGCGGATGGCCGCCGGCGGGCACTCGGCCGGTGGGATCACCACCGCCGGGCTGTTCAGCGCCTACCGCGACGAGCGGCTCCGGGCCGGGATCGTGCTGGCCGGCACCGACTTCCTGGCCACCCCGTTCGGCGGGCCGCCGGCCGCGATGCTGTTCGTGCACGGCCGCCGGGACGACACCGTGAGCTGGCCGGCCGGGCACACCGTCTTCGAGGCGGTGCCCTGGTCACGGGCCATGCTGTCGTTCACCGACGGCGGCCACCACACCAGCACGGCCGAGTTTCCCCTCCTCAGCGCGGCCGGAGCCCGCTTCCTGCGCTGGTCGCTGTACGGCGGTGTGCCCGCACTGTCGGCGGGCACTCTCGGCGCCGTCGAGAATCAGCTCCAGGCCGCCCGGACCAGCGCCGGATCCACCTCGTAGGGCGTGTACAGCGAGATCCGGTCGACCAGCCCGCCGAAGCGCTCCCGCAGGTTCGTCCCCACGTCGCCGCCCACCGCGAAGGTGTCCAGCACGTCGTCGGTGATCAGCGCGGTCATCTCGGCCCACGCCTGCCGCCGGGACAGCCCGTTGAGCTGGTCGGCCAGCTCACTCCAGCCGTGCAGCTCGAACACCGGCCGGTAGGCGGGCGTCGACGCGTAGAAGGCGATCTGCCCCTTCACGGCCTGTTCCGCCCGCGACCGCGCGGCCGCGTCGGCCCCCAGCACGACCATGGCCGACAGGCCGAGCGAGAAGCCGTCCAGCTCGCCGCCACGGGCCTCCCGCAGCGCCGGCCGGGTGCGCTCGCGCAGGTAGGCGGCGCTGGTCAGCGGATGGGCGAGCAGCCCGTCACCGACGCGGCCGGCCACCCGGGTCATCCGCTCCCCCACGGCGGCAATCAAGATCGGAGGGTTCCCGTACGGGTTCTCGCCCGGATTGAAGAAGTCGGACATCAGCGTGTGCCGGTAGAACTCGCCCCGGAACGCCAGCCGGTCACCGCTCGCCCACGAATGCCAGATGGCCCGGATCGCCCGGACGAACTCCTCCATGCGCGCGGCCGGGCGCCCCCACGGCATCGCGAAGCGGCGCTCGATGTGCGCCTGGACCTGCGAGCCCAGGCCGAGCTGGAAGCGGCCGGCCGAGATGAGCTGCAGATCGTTGGCGAGCACGGCCACGCTCATCGGGTTGCGGGCGAACGCCACCGCGATCGCCGACTGCAGCGTGATCCGCTCGGTGGCCCGGGCGGCCAGCGCCAGGGCCGGGAACACGTCATGCCGCGTCTCGGCCGCCGCGAACCCGTCGTACCCGTCCCGCTCCGCCGCGGCCGCGGCCGCCTCCACCTGCGAGGGCGTGGCCGCGACGTCGGCGGCGAAGTCAACCAGCATGATCTCTTGATAGCACCCGGGCCCGGATCCAGCTCACACAGGCCTTGTCGACCGCCGCGAACGGCACCCCGAACGCCTCGCGCGCGGCCTGGTCGTACTCGTTGTCCCGGGTCAGCACGAGCCGGACGAAGGTGAACAGCTTCGGCTCGCCGTACCGCTGGGCCATGCAGTCGACGGCGAAGTGGCTCAGCCCGTAGAAGGCGTCCCCGGCCCGGCTCGGCGCGTCCGGTCCCGGCTTGACCGGAACCATCGACCGCGGCGCCCCGGCCCGCAGCTGCCACCGCACACTGTCCCGGCGCAGGCTGCGGGCGGCGGTCCGCGGCGACCAGCCGATGTACTCGGCGACGCCCTCGGACAGCCACGTGTCGGCGGCCGCGTCGGCCCGGTAGGCGCCGGCCAGCGTCACGACGTGCCCGAGCTCGTGCTGGAGGGCGACCCGCAGAAACTCCGGATGGTCGGCCAGCTTGCTCATCCGCAGGACCACGTCGGTGGCGTACATGTTCAGCGGCACGGCGAGCCCGACCGCCCAGTCGTTCTCCTCCCCGCCGTACCAGGTCCGCCACTGCCGATCCCCGGCCAGGTAGATCCGGTACCGCGACTGCGGCGTGCCCATCAGCGCGGCGAACCGGTCGTCGGCCCGCGCCGCCGCCTCGGCCACCGGCAGCAGCCGGGCCAGGTGCCGCCGCTCGGCCGGCGCGGCCAGCAGGGTGACCCGCGACCCGCGCAGCACGGCCAGATCACCGGCCTCCCACGGCGCCGGATGCCGCGGATGGGCCTCCGGTGCGGGCGTGATCGAGCTGATCACGTACCGGGCACCCAAGGGTTTGAGAATCAGTTTCTGCTCCACGCGCGGCGGCTGCTGCCACTGCGCCCCGGGCCGCCCCGGGCACATGTCGGTGCCGAGGCAGTACGAGATCTCCACCCGAAACTCCACGGCGGCGCGATCGTCGCGGACCGGACGGCCGACCCCCGGCGCATAGTCGAACCGGGTCACCTCGAGCGCCCGCAACGACCGGAACATGGCCCGGTAGCGCCGGTGCAGCGGCGGCGCGACAACGGCCAGCCAGGCCCGCTCGTCACCGCGCAACAGGGCAGCCGACTGCTCCCGCAGCGACTCCACGGCCCGGTCGTACGGCCCCGGCCGGGGTGGCACGGCCACGGCCCTCTCCGGTTCGGGCCGCGACGTGACCACACCGACGGTCAGCAGGAGGGCGCCGGCCAGAACGCACGCGGTGAAGGCGGCTCGGCTGCGCGTCTCCGTCATGCCTCGGATCTAAGCAAATAGCGGGCACAGACATCTACACCCGCCACTCAAGGTCACCGCCATGCCGCATCTGCTCACCCCCCGTCAGCGACCTCCTGAACGCCGCCCGGACCTGCGCATTCGTCACCCTCCAACCACTCGGCGAGGCCGACATCAGGATCACCCACCCCGACGGGGCATTCCCGCTGACCACGTCGATGAGCTACCCCCGGAGGGCTACAAGCCGTACGCCATCAGCACAAACCACCCCGAGCAGGTGCCGGTCACCGGAACCGCCGCCTGCCCCGGCGAGATCCACACCGGTCCCGGCCGGTGACCTGGCCGACTTCTGGCGGCACATCTTCACCCTCCAGCCGGCGCTCCCGGTGGCGGCCTGCCCGGCGCAGTGTGCTGGTCCGCCGCCACGACGACAGACTCGACAAACTGCACAGCGCCAGCGTGGTCGGTTCGCTGACACCGTCTCGTGAGGACACGTGGCTGCTGGCGCCGTCCCGGCTGGTCGAGACCGGCGCGCACCACAAGGCCAGGGTCGCCGGCCAGATTCAGCTGATCCGCGGTCTGCGCGCCACAACACAGCGCTACCTCACGAAGCGTGGCCTGGCCCGCCCGCGAGTGCTGTGGTCGAACTATCGCGAAATGCGCTCCACGCTGCCGAAATAGCCTTCCCCAACAGCACCGGCCTCCTCCCGGACACACGCTCTGCGGTCGCCGCCGAACTCGACGGCGAACCCCGGACGACCCTCGACCGGAACCCGCCCGCCGAACGCTTCGCTGAACTTGTCGAGAAGTCTCGCAGCCAGCCACGAACTTCCGCAGATCGCCTGTGGATAGCCGGCGAGTGTGGACAACCCCGGTTTACCCGCGATCTTGTGGTACGCGCCGAAGCCGGGGAGGGGCACGCTCGTGCGCTGAGCGCAGGCGCCGGAGACGGGCGGAGGCTGACTCTCACACAGAACGCAGCGGGCGGCGACAACACCGGCAGAGGCTGGCTCTCACGCAGAGCGCAGCGGGCGCCACAGACGGACGGGGGCCGGCTCTCGCGGGCGCCGCAGACAGGCGAGGGCCGGCTCTCGCGGGCACCGGAGACCGGCAGAAATCGGCTGGGGTGCTGGGCCGCGATACCCGGAGCCGGGCCGGCTTCCGGTTAGGCGCCGGCGCCGAAGATGGGCAGGGGCAGGCTGATGACGTCGACCGTCCAGCGCTGGGACCGGGGGCAGGGGCGCTGGACGGCGGCGTCGCCGGCCAAGGTCAGGCATTTGGCGCTGTGGACGTTCTGGAAGCGGGCCGTCTCGCCGGTCGAGTCGCGCAGGCGCCAGAGGCGGGAGGCGTGGCTGTCGCAGGTGTAGAGGTCGGCGCGCGCGTGGTCCCGTGTGCCGGCCCCGACGATGGACAGGCACTTGCCGGTGGCGACGTTGAGCACCTGAAGCGCGCCCCCGGTGTCGGTAGTCGGCCGCAGCCGCCAGCGGAAGGCCTCACCGCGCCCGCACGGCCGCTGCACCAGCGCCGTGGTCAGGCATTGCCGGCTGGCCGCGTTGATCATCTGGAACTCGAGCCCGATCAGGTCGACGGGCCCCGGTCGCCCGGCCCCCGCGGAGCCACCGGACACCGCCCCGCCCCGGGAGGCCGCCGGACCGTCCTGCAACGCCGAACCGCCGGAGGCCACGGGACCGGCCTGCAACGCCGAACCGCCAGAGGCCGCAGGACCGGCCAGCGACACCGAACCGCCAGAGGCCACGGGACCGGCCAGCGACGCCGAACCGCCGGAGGCCGCAGGGCCGGCCTGCGATGCCGAACCGCCTGACGTGGCCGCACCGTCGGGGGCCGCCGGGCCGGCCGGGGCCGCCGGGCCGGCCGGGGACGCCGGGCTGTTGGATACGGCCGTGCCGTCGGGGGCCATGGGAGCGGCCTGCGCCGCGAGCGGCGGGGCCGAAAGGCACACTGACAGGGCAGCACTCAGGGCGAGGGCGGCAGCAGAGAGGCGCATGACGTCCACTTTATCCGGGTTTGTGCTGTTTTCGTGTGAGGTGGGAGTGCGGGTCGAGATCGGCGTTCTGGGTCCGGTCACCGCCTGGTCGGTGGCGGCTCCGGCGGCCGGCTGGGCCGGATCCGCTCCGGGCGGCGGCTTGGAGGGTTCTGCGGCGGGGGCGGCAATCGGGCTCAAAGGACCTGCTCACCGCGCTGTGCTGGCACGTCTTGTCGTCGCACGGGGGCGTGTCGTGCCGGTCGGGCACCTCGTCGACGATCTGTGGCCGGTGGCGGCGCCCGATGGGGCGGTCGCCGCCGTACGTACCTTTGTCGCCGCCCTCCGCCGCGCCCTGGAACCGGACCGGCCCCGCCGCGCCCCCGCGTCGCTTCTCGTCACCGAAGGCCCCGGCTATGCCCTGCGGGCCGGCCCCGACAGCGTCGACGCGTGGCGCTTCGAGCGGGTCGTCACCGCCGACCGGCCGCTCGGCGAGGACGAACTGACCACCGCCCTCGCCCTGTGGCGTGGACCCGCCTACGCCGACTTCCCGGAAGCTCCCTGGGCCCGCGCCGACCGAGCCCGCCTCGCCGAGCTTCGCCTGCGGGCCGTGGAACGGCTCGCCGAAGCCCGCCTCGCCGCCGGGCGGCCCGCCGCGGCCGTGGCCGACCTCGACGCCCACGTCACCGAACACCCCTGGCGTGAGGAGGCCTGGCGCCTTCTCGCCCTGGCCCTCTACCGGTCGGATCGCCAGGGTGACGCCCTCGCCGTTCTCCGCCGGGCCCGCGCGCAGCTGGCCGACCGGCTCGGCATCGATCCCGGCCCGGCGCTGCGCCGCCTCGAGACCGACATCCTCCGGCACGACGCCGAACGGCACGACGCCGGACGGCACGACGGCGAACGGCACGACGCCGGACGGCACGACGGCGAACGGCACGACGGCGGACGGCAGCGGACCGCGCCCGCCGGGGAGGTCTGGGCCGGCGTGGCCGCCGACTACGATCGGCTGGTCGCCGCCGGAGCCCGGGCGCGCCTCGACTCCACCGTCGGGCTGCTGCGCGGCCTCGCCGTCACCGGCGGCGGTGGCCTGGCCGCGGCCCGCCGGCATCGGGTCGCCGCGATCGCGGCCGCCGAGGAACTCGGGGATCCCGCGCTGACCGCGAGGGTCATCGGGTCGTACGACGTACCGGCCGTCTGGACCCGCTCCGACGACCCGGTTCAGGCCGCCGGCATCGTCGCCGCCGCCGAGCGGACCCTGGCCGCCCTCCCGCTTGACGCCGCCGCCGCTCGGGCCCGGCTGCTGGCCACCATCGCCGTCGAGTCGCGCGGTGTCCGCGACGATCATCCCCGCGCGTGCGCGCTCGAGGCCGAACGGCTCGCGCGCGAGCTGGACGATCCGGGGCTGCTCGCCTTCGCGCTCAACGGCGTCTTCATGCAGAGCTGCCACCGCACCGGCCTGTCCCCCGAGCGGGACGCCGTCGGGGCCGAGCTGATCGGGCTGGCCGCCGCCCACGGCCTCGTCACCGCCGAGGTGCTCGGCCATCTGATCCGCCTGCAGGCCCTCTCGGCGCGCGGGGACTTCGCCGGCGCCGGCCGCCACGCCGACGCCGCCGACCGGCTCGCCGCCCGGCACGAGCTGCCCCTGGTCGCCGTCTTCACGACCTGGTTCCGCGCCCTGCGCCAAGCCGCGACCGGCGGCACACCCCTCCCCGTGGCCGAGGCGGCCTTCCGCCGGGCGGCGGACCGGCTCGACGGGGCCGGCATGCCCGGCCTCGAGCGGGGCCTGCTCCCCCTGGCCGTGCTCTGCCTGCGGGTCTGGCACGGCGAACCGGCACCCGACGACGACTACGGGCCGTACGAGCCGTGGTGCCGTCCGCTCGTGCTGATCGCCGACGGGCGTACCACCCAAGCTCGTGAAGCCCTGCGAAACGCCCCCGACCCGCCGGCCGACCTGCTCGCCGAAGCCCTCTGGTGCCTGCTCGCGCGCGCCCCCACCCTCCTGGGCGACCAGCCCGTACGAGACCGGGCCCGTGCCGCGCTCGCCCCGGCCGCCGGGGAGATCGCCGGCGCGGCCAGCGGTCTCCTCACGGCGGGACCGGTCGCCGGCTACGCCTCGGTGCCGGTGTAGAACGCGTACGTCCGGTCGGCCCTCGCCTTCGCCGCCTCCGGGTCCTCGCCCTGGGCGACCGACGCCGCCGCCCACGCGTCGGTGCTCGACCGCATGAACGTCTGGCCCGCCACAGTGGTGTGCCAGTCCTGCATGGTCGACGGGTGGGGCGCGTTCTCCCGTTCGCTGATGTAGCTGGCCAGCCCGTACAGCCCGAGATCCCAGCCGACGCCGGTGGCTCCCGGCCCGTACACGTCCCAGAACTGCTCCTCGACATGCGCCACGTGCTCCAGCGTGAAGCGGGTGCCGCCGTCCTCGGCGTTCAGGCGCACCTCGATCCAGCTGATCTGCCCGCCGAACTCCCACGTCGCGTCGTAACCGTGCGGCTTGTCGCAGCGGGAGATCGTGCCGCTCGCGTTGCCGGTGAGCTCGTAGCGGCCGCCCTCCTTGAGCTCGCCGGAGATCGGCAGGAACCAGCGCGGGATCCGCTCGGCGCTCGTCACAACCTCCCACAGGTCGTCGATGTCCGTGTCGTACACCTGGCTGATCGTCATGACGCGGGCCTCACCCGCCTCCAGGACGCGGCTTCCGAGCGTGCGGCGTACCTGGCTGATCTGTTCCTTGACGTCCACTTTCGGTCCTTTCCTGATTCAGCTCGCCGGCGAGCCGGCGCTGTCGCTTGCCCCGCGCCACCTCGGTGGCCATGGCGGCCAGATGAGGAGCCCAGAACCGTCGAAACCGCGCCAGCCACGCGTCGGCCTCGCGCAGCGCGGTGTCGTCCACCGCGTACAGCCGGCGGGCCCCCTCGGGCCGCACCGTTGCGAAGCCGTTGTCCCGCAACACCTTCAGGTGCTGGGAGACCGCGGGCTGGGAGATGCCGAACTCGGCCTGAACCACCCGGGTGATCGCCCCGGACGACTGCTCCCCCTCGGCGAGCAGCTCCAGGATCCGCCGGCGAACCGGGTCACCGAGAACATCGAACGCGTGCACGGCCGTACGTTATCAATCATCTCTTATATAAGCCAGGGCTTAGGTACCGGCGATTCTCGCGGTGGCCGGAAACGATCTCCTGGGGCATGCTGGCCGGGACGGAAAGGAGGGCCACCCGTGCCCGACGTGCGTGCCAACGGCATCGATCTGCGCTACGAGACGGTCGGCGACCCGGCCCGCCCCGCCCTGCTGCTCATCATGGGCCTGGGCGCGCAGCTCATCGACTGGCCCTTCGAGTTCTGCGAAGGCCTGGCCGCCCGCGGCTTCCACGTGATCCTGTTCGACAACCGCGACGCCGGACTGTCCACCTCGTTCGACGACTTGGGCGTGCCCACGAAGGCGCCCTACCTGCTCTCCGACATGGCCGCCGACACCGCCGCCCTGCTCAAGGCCCTCGACATCGACAAGGCCCACGTGGTCGGCGCCTCCATGGGCGGCATGATCGCCCAGCAGCTGACCATCGACCACCCGGAACTGGTGGCCAGCCTCTGCTCCATCATGTCCACCACCGGCGACCGCAAGGTGGGCCGCCCGACCCCGGAGGCCGCGGCCGCCCTGGCCCGCCCACCGGCCACGACCAGGGACGAGATCATCGCCGGGGCCGCCGCCACGTCCCGCGTCATCGGCTCCCCGGCCTACCCGGCGAGCGACGAGTGGCTCCACAAGCGCGCGGCCGTCAAGTTCGACCGGGCCTTCAACCCCCTGGGCACCCAGCGCCAGTACGCCGCGATCATCGCCTCCCCCGACCGCACCCCCGGCCTGCGCCAGATCACCGCCCCCACCCTGGTCATCCACGGCGCGGCCGACCCGCTCATCGACGTCAGCGGCGGCCGGGCCACCGCCGCCGCCATCCCCGGCGCCGAACTCCTGGTCATCGAGGGCATGGGCCACGACCTCCCGCAGCCTCTCTGGCCCACGATCATCGACGCCATCGCCACCAACACCCACCGGCAACCCCTTTAGAGATACGGGATTCTCAACCCCCACAACAGCAGGCGGCGCCACCGCCGAGGGGCCTACTCTCCCGGCAACGCAAGGCCGCACGCCGCTTGCGACCATGTGGGCGGAATACTCGCCGTCACAGGGTCACGAGGAGGCGCACCGGTGGGTGAGTTGCGGGACGGGGACGAGCGGTACCGCGACGACCCGGCCCTGGCCGACGACCGGGTGGGCTCCCTCCGGGCCGGCGCCACCGCCGATCTCTAGTAGGCGAGGTGCGGTGGAACGGCATTTCGAGCGCGGCGAGGCCATCCGCTACCGCCAGGTGCGCGGCGGCCGGGTGATGCTCGCGGCGCCCTTGCGGGTCGTCGAGGACACGCCGGAACGGGTGGTGCTCTACCAGGCGCCGGACACCGCCTTCAAGTCGGCGCGCACCGCCGGCGGCAAGGATGCACGACACCGCGTGATCGAGCGCGTGCGGCGCTGGGACCGGCCTTTCTCCGAGGACCGCTGGCCGGCCTGGACCCCGCCGGCCGGGTGGTCCGCCCCGCCGTCACTGCCGGCGCCCGCTGGTGAGTGATCCCGATCGGGGATGCTGCTCGTAGGCGGCGGCGAGGATCAGGTAGCTGCTGGCCGTCCACGTGTAGGCGCGGTCGCGGAGTCCCTTTCCCGTTTCGGCGTCGAAGTTCTCGGCGAAGCCGGATTTCTCGCAGAGCGCGCGGAAGCGGTCGCTGATGGTGTCCGCGAGTGCGGGGTAGCCGGCGCGGCGCAGGCCGTCTTCGATGAGGACGGTGGCGGGCGCCCAGATCGGGCCCCGCCAGTAGCCGTCGGCGGCGTAGTGGGGCGACGTGGTGGGTTCGGTGGCCAGGCCGTGGGCGGTGAGGTGCTGTTCGATACGGGTCGCCAGGTGGGCTCGGACGTCGGCGGGCAGGTCGTCGCCGAGCACGATCGGCATGAGGTCGAGCAGACTCGAGCTGGCGCGCAGTTTCCCGGTTCGGGCGGCCGCCGAGACGAACCGGGAGTCCTGCCACAGCTCCGTCAGCAGTGCGTCGCGGAGAGAATCGGCTGTCGTTTCCCACTCCTGGGCGTCGGCCGGACGGCCGAGTTCGCCGGCCAGCGAGGTCAGCTCTCGCAGTTGGAGGATGAGGAAGGCGGCGAGGTCGGCTGTCTCGATGACGCGGTCGTCGTCGAAGGTGGTGGCGTTGTCCCAGCCGCTGTCGTTGCCGTGCTGGTAGTGCGGTAGCCGGTGGCCGGTCACTCGTCGCTGGTCGAGCCAGAACCGGGTCCAGGCGGCGAGCCGCTTGTAGGTTTCGCTCAGCTGTTCCGGGTCGAGGTGGAGCTGTCCGCGCAGCCGCCGGAGTGCCCAGCCGTGGATCGGTGGTTTGACGAAGTTGTGCAGCACTTCCGAGTGGGCGATCGAGTCGGGTAGCGCCCCGGTCGGGTCCTGGTGGTCGAAGGGCAGCTGGAACTGGTCCCAGGAGAGGCCCGGTTCGCCGGCGGCGAGGGCGAGGGCGTTGAAGCAGTGGTCCCAGCTCCAGACCTTGTCCATCCAATGCTTGGACATCAGGACGGCGGGCCGGTTCACCATGCCCGCCGGGTCGACGGTGGCCGACCACAGCACGTACGCGGCGAGTTCCGCGGCCGGTGTCCGGGAGCTGCGCCACGGCGCCACCGCGTCGGCGAAGGCGGCGAACCGGGCCGCGGCGGCGGCGGCGACCTCGTCGAAGCCGAGGCTCGAGCGGAACGGCGGGCGGCCCGTCCGGTACTCCTCGATCGCGATCTCCCACCCGGTCCCGGCCGGCAGGGTGAGGTGCCGGTCGCCGTGGCCGAGCGCTTCCACACCGGCCAGGCCGGTGATCTCGCCGGTGAGAACGGTGATCCGGTAGCGGCGGCCGGTCTCGTACGAGGTGAGCACGTGGGCGCCGGCCACCGGGTCGTGGAACAGGTAGCTGCCGGTGAAGGGGGTCAGGACGCCGGCGGCGACCTCGATCCGCAGGCCGAGGCCGTCGCCGCGGAGCCGGATCGTGTCGGGGTTCTCGTAGGCCAGTTCGACCCGGCCGCCGTCACTGTGCCAGGTCAGCCGCGACGGCGTGGCGGTGACGCGCGTGTCGGCGCGCGCGTCATCGTGCCAGGGCAGGAACCGGACGACCGGATGCATGCCGGTCTGGTGGGAGACCAGGTGCAGATCTTCGGCGTACGTCTTCTCGGCGATGACCGGGGAGACGTCGAACCACGATCCGCGGTAGGAGAACGGGATGTCGTGGAGGGAGAACACAGTTCCTGCTTTCGTGGCTCTAGAGGTCCCCGGTGGTCAGCGGGGCGGGCGGGGTACCATTTTCCGGCAAGGCGTTGATGGGGACGAGTACGGCCGTACGCAGCCGGGAGCGACCCGGGGGTGGTGTGAGCCCGGGGGTGTGCGCGGTCGGAAGATCACCCCGGAGCTGCCGGAGGAAAAGCCCGCCCGGGCCCAGTAAAGCCGGTCGCAAGCACCTCGAGTGGGCCGGGTTCACCCGGTCAAGGAGGGTGGTACCGCGGGGCCCCGAACGGCCTCGTCCCTCCGTTGGAAGCGCAACGATCCGACGGAGGAACACGATGTACCCCCAGGTGCCGGCCCAGGTCGACCTGCCCGCCCTCGACCACGACGTGCTCGCCTTCTGGCGTGACAAGGGCGTCTTCCACCGCAGTCTCGAGCAGTCGGCGGGACGTCCCGAATGGGTGTTCTACGAGGGGCCGCCGACCGCCAACGGCATGCCGGGCGCCCACCACATCGAGGCCCGGGTCTTCAAGGACGTGTTCCCGCGCTACCGGACGATGAAGGGCTACCACGTGGCCCGCAAGGCCGGCTGGGACTGCCACGGCCTGCCGGTGGAGCTCGCCGTCGAGAAGGAGCTCGGGTTCAACGGCAAGCTCGACATCGAGAAGTTCGGGATCGCCGAGTTCAACGCGCGCTGCCGCGCGTCGGTGACCCGGCACACGGACGCGTTCGCCGAGCTCACCGAGCGGATGGGCTACTGGGTCGACCTGGACGACGCCTACCGGACGATGGATCCGGGCTACATCGAGTCGGTGTGGTGGTCGCTGAAGCAGATCTTCGACAAGGGGCTGCTGGTCGAGGACTTCCGGGTGGCACCGTGGTGCCCGCGGGACCAGACCACCCTGTCCGACCACGAGCTGGCCCAGGGCTACGAGACCGACGTCGACCCGGCCGTCTACGTGCGCTTCCCGCTGACCAGTGGGCCGCTCGCGGGCGAGGCGAGCCTGCTCGTGTGGACGACGACGCCGTGGACGCTCGTCTCCAACACCGCGGTGGCGGTCAACCCCGACGTGACGTACGTGGTGATCACCGACGGCGCGGCGAAGCTGGTGGTCGCCGAGCAGCTGATCCCCGAGGGCTGGGCGAAGACCGGGGAGAGGTTCACCGGGCGCGAGATGGAGCGGTGGGCCTACACGCCGCCGTTCGACCTGGTCGAGGTCCCGGACGCGCACTACGTGATCCTGGCCGGCTACGTGACCACCGACAGTGGCACCGGGCTCGTGCACCAGTCGCCGGCGTTCGGCGCCGACGACCTGGCCAGCTGCCGGGCGTACGGGCTGCCGATGGTCAACCCGGTGCGGCTGGACGGCACCTTCGAGGAGGACCTTCCGCTGGTCGGTGGGCTCTTCTTCCGTACGGCCAATGCGCCCTTGGTCGAGGAGCTCCGCGCGAAGGGGCTGCTGTTCCGCAAGGACGACTACGAGCACCAGTACCCGCACTGCTGGCGGTGCCACACCGCGCTGATCTACTACGCGCAGCCGTCCTGGTACATCCGGACCACGGCGGTCCGCGACGAGATGATCCGCGAGAACGAGAAGACGAACTGGCAGCCGGCCACGGTCAAGCACGGCCGGTACGGCGACTGGCTGAACAACAACGTCGACTGGGCTCTCTCCCGCAAGCGTTACTGGGGCACCCCGCTGCCGATCTGGCGCTGCGCCGAGGGTCACCTCACCTGCGTCGGCTCGCTCGCCGAGCTGTCCGGGCTGAGCAAGTCCGACCTGTCGGACCTCGACCCGCACCGGCCCTTCATCGACGCGGTGACGTTCGACTGCCCGGACTGCGGCGCTGAGGCGCGGAGGGTGGAGGAGGTCATCGACGCCTGGTACGACTCCGGGTCGATGCCGTTCGCCCAGTTCGGCTACCCGTACCGCAACCAGGCCCAGTTCGAGAAGAGTTTCCCGGCCCAGTTCATCTCCGAGGCGATCGACCAGACCCGCGGCTGGTTCTACACGCTGATGGCGGTCGGCACTCTCGTGTTCGACAAGTCCCCGTACGAGAACGTGGTCTGCCTGGGCCACATCCTGGCCGAGGACGGCCGCAAGATGTCCAAGCACCTCGGCAACATCCTCGAGCCGATCCCGCTGATGGACACTCACGGCGCCGACGCGGTCCGCTGGTTCATGGCCGCCGTCGGCTCGCCCTGGTCGGCCCGGCGGGTCGGCAACACGACGCTGCAGGAGGTCGTGCGCAAGACCCTGCTGACGTACTGGAACACCGTCGCCTTCCAGGCGCTGTACGGCCGTACGGCCACGTGGTCGCCGTCGGCGAGCGACCCGGCGCCGGCCGACCGGCCGGTGCTCGACCGCTGGGTCCTGTCCGAGCTCAACGAGCTGGTCCGCAAGGTCGACGCCGCCCTCGAGGCGTTCGACACCCAGGAGGCGGGCAAGCTGCTGGCCGCCTTCGTCGACGACCTGTCCAACTGGTACGTGCGCCGCAGCCGCCGGCGCTTCTGGCGGGGCGACCCGGCCGCGCTGGCCACCCTGCACGAGGCCCTGCGCACGGTCACGCTGCTGATGGCCCCGCTGACCCCGTTCATCACCGAGCGGGTCTGGCAGGACCTGGTCGTGGCGGTCGACCCGTCGGCGCCCGACTCGGTGCACCTGGCCGCGTTCCCGGTCGCCGACCCGGCGCTGATCGACCCGTCCCTGTCGGAGCACGTGGCCACCACCCGCCGCCTGGTCGAGCTGGGCCGGGCCGCCCGGGCCGAGTCCGGCATGAAGGTCCGCCAGCCGCTGTCGCGGGCGCTGGCCTCGGCGCCCGGCTTCGCCGCGCTGCCGGCCGATCTCCTGGCGGAGATCGCGGCCGAACTCAACGTGGGCTCGGTCGAGGCGGTCGCGGGGTCGTTCGTCGACACCACGGCGAAGGCCAATTTCCGTACGCTCGGCAAGCGTTTCGGCAAGCGCGTGCAGGAGGTCGCCAAGGCCGTGGCCGCGGCCGACGCCGCGGCCCTCTCGGCCGGCCTGCGGACGGCCGGCACGGCCACTGTCGACGTCGAGGGTGAGCCGATCGTGCTCTCCCCCGACGAGGTCATCATCACCGAGACCCCGCGCGAGGGCTGGGCCGTGGCCTCCGACTCGGGCGCGACGGTCGCCCTCGACCTGCACCTGACCGACGCCCTGCGCCGGGCCGGGCTGGCCCGCGACGCCATCCGCCAGATCCAGGAGGCCCGTAAGACGTCGGGCCTGGACGTGTCCGACCGGATCGACCTGCGCTATACGACCTCGTCCGACGAGACCGCGCAGGCCCTGGAGGAGCACAGCGCGCTCGTGGCCGACGAGGTCCTGGCCGTCTCTTACGAGGTGGGCGAGCCCGGCTGGCCGGCCCCGTTCACCGACGAGTCGCTCGGCTTGACGTTCTGGCTGCGCAAAGCCGGCCGGTAGGCGGCACCCGGCGGCGGGAACGCCCGACGTTCCCGCCGCCGGATCGCGCTACTTCACCGCGCCCCGGGTGACCCCGGAGATCACCCAGCGCTGCGCGAACACGTACACGATGAGCAGCGGCGCCATGGCCATCAGGTAGCTGGCGAACGCGGCCGGGTAGTTGGTCTGGAACTGCGACTGGAAGACGTACTGCACCAGCGGCAGCGTCGCCGACTCGGGGTCGGAGAGGATGACCAGCGGCAGCAGGAAGTCGTTCCAGGCCCACAGGCAGGTCAGGATGCCGACGGTGGCGTTCATCGGGGCCAGCAGCGGGAAGATGACCTTCCAGAAGACGCCCCAGGTGGAGGCGCCGTCGATCTGGGCGGCCTCCTCCAGCGCCTGCGGGATGCTGTTGATGTAGGCCGTGAAGATGAAGATGTTGAAGGCCAGGCCGTAGACGACGTAGAGCAGGATCAACCCGACCCGGTTGTCCAGGTGCAGGATCGCCGTCTCCTTGGCCACCGGCAGCATGATGATCGGGAACGGCACGAACAGGGCCGAGACGAAGTAGAAGTACAGGCCCTTGAACAGCCGGCGCCGCATGTTGCGGGCGATGGCGTACGCCACCATCGAGTTGGTGAGCAGCGTCAGGACCACCGCCCCGACCGTGATGACGGCGCTGTTGAGCGCGGTCGTGGGGAAGTCGGTGAGCCGCCAGGCGTCGGCGAAGTTCTCCCACCGGACGTCGGTCGGCAGCCCGAACCCGGTGCCGCCGAGCTGATCGGTGGTCTTCAGCGCGGTGACCACGGCGAAGTAGAGCGGGACGGCGATGGTCAGCGCGAGCACGATGAGCAGCGCGGTGAGCCACCAGTTGACCCGGTTGCGTCCCGAGACGGCTGTGGTGGACATCAGACTTCGACCTCCCGGCGCCGCAGCACGCGCAGCTGAACGATGGAGAATCCGACGATGACGATGAAGAAGATGACCGAGTTGGCGCTCTGGTAGCCGTACTCGCCGCCCTGGAATCCGCCCTTGTAGATCAGCAGGGCCACCGATTCGGTGTCGGTGCCCGGCCCGCCGCCGGTGAGCGCGACGATGTGGTCGAAGATCTGCAGGAAGCCCTTGAGCGAGAGCACCATGTTGATGGTGAAGAAGCCGGCGATCATCGGGAACGTGATGCTGCGGAACCGCCGCCAGGCGCTCGCGCCGTCGAGGTCGGCCGCCTCGTACATCTCGGTCGGCACGGTCTGCAGGCCGGCGATGTAGATGATGATGTTGAAGGCGGCCGACTGCCACACGGCCAGGATGACGATCGCGATCCAGGCCGTGCTGGCCTTGGTCAGCAGCGAGGTCGACAGCGATTCGATGCCGAGCTTGGCCGCCAGCGCCGGCAGCGAGTTGGAGAACAGGTAGTTGAAGATGTAGCCGACGACCAGGATGGCCAGCACGTTGGGGATGAAGTAGATCCCGCGCAGCCCGTTCTTGAACTTGATCCGGCCGTTGAGCCCGACCGCGATGGCCAGCGAGACGATGTTGACCGCGATGGTGGCCACGGCGGCGATGAGGAACGTGAACCAGTACGCGTGCAGCACCCGCGGGTCGGTGAACAGGGCGACGTAGTTGCGCAGCCCGACGAAGTCGGCCGGGCCGTAGCCGGGCGAGTCGGTGAAGCTGTAGTAGACGCCCTGGATGACCGGGACCGTGTGGAAGACGAAGAACAGGACGAAGGCCGGCAGCACCATCAGGTAGTAGGCGCCCGACAGGCGGATGCCCCGTTTGCGCCGGGGGCCCTCGGCGCTCCCGGCGCTCGCGGCCGTACGGCTCGGCGTCTCGATGGTCATGATCGCATCACCGCCCCCAGTCCCCAGGTGCGCCGCTTGGCGACCTTGTCCCAGTCGTCGTCGAGTTTGCGCAGGAACCGGTCCTCGTCCCCGCTGATCAGAAACTCCTGCAGCAGCGCACCCAGCGGGATGGCCTGGATGAACTGGTGGTCGGTGAACCCGACGATGCGACCCTCGTCGATGTAGCTCTGCACGTCGGCCAGCGCCGGATCGTCGTTGGTCAGGCCCTTCAGCGTCGGGATGGCGACCTGGGCCTTGCAGTAGTCCCGCATGACCTTCTCGTCCATCAGGAACTTGATGAACTTGCCGGCCTCGGCCGGGTGGGCGCCGTCGCGGTCGGCCGTGATCACCACGTCGACGCCGGAGACCAAGGTGGTGCGGGCCGGGTCGTTGGTGGCCGGCAGGGCCATGCTGCCCACCGTGAAGTCGGGCTTGGAGGCGCGGATCTGCGGTACGGCGTAGCTGCCCAGCAGGAGCATCGCGGACTCGCCCTTGGCGAACGCGGCGGTGCCGTCCTCGTAGCCCTTGGACAGCGGATCCGGTTGCGTGTAGCTGTAGAGCTTCGCCAGTTCCCCGGCGGTGCTGCGCCAGCCCTCGGCGAACGTCGTCTCGCCCGCGAACCGCTTCGGGAAGAAGTCGGCCGGCTGCAACTGGGCCGACAGCGGGGCGAGCGGGGACTGGGCCGTCCAGGAGTCGGCCAGCATGCCGTAGAACGGGGTGACCCCGGCCGCCTTCAACTTCTCGGCCGCGGCGACGAGCTCGTCGAACGTCTTCGGCACCGCGACGCCGTTGCCGGCGAAAAGCTCCTTGTTGTAGAGCAGCCCACTCGCGTTGGCCGCGAACGGCACCCCGTTGACCTCGCCCTTCGACCCCTGCCCGAGGTTGCCGATCACCGACAGGTAGGCCGGGTTGACGCCGGTCAGCGCCGGGTCGCCGCGGAAGTCCCGGAAGATCCCGGCGCTGGCGAACTCGCCGAAGGTCCCGTTGGCGTTGAGCGTCATCACGTCCGGGACATCATTCTTGACCAGCCGGGTACGCAGGGCGGTCTCCGGGTCGGCCGGGTTGTCGACGACCACCCGGACGTCCGGGTTGGCCTGTTCGAACTGGGCCGCGAGCTGCTGGAAGTACTGCTGGGCCTCGGACTTGAACTGAAAGAACGTGATGGTGGTGCGGTCGTCGCCCGAGCAGCCGCTCAGGGTGGCGACGGCGAGAAGGACAGCGACCAGGAAGAGGGAACCGCTCGCCGTCGGTCGACGTGATACCACGAGGACCTCCCAACATATCGAGCATGTTAATTTCGACAAGGTTGAAACTAACTAACCCGGCGCCTGCTCGCACACGGGCGAGCAGGCGGAGCGTTCTCGGCGCGCTCTGATGTGAACCGGGCAACTTGTCCGTGTCCCGGCGATCCGGCCACGCTATGTTTGCGTACGCAAATAGTCTGTGTCTGAGGGAAACGGGACCGCTGTGAGTAATCTGAATCTGTTGGTGATCGTGGCGAGCACGCGGCCGGGGCGGATCGGGCCGAAGGTGGCCGACTGGTTCGTCGACGAGGCCAAGGCGCACGGCGGGTTCCAGGTGAACGTGGCCGACCTGGCCGAGGAGAGCCTGCCCCTGCTCGACGAGCCGCACCACCCGCGGGCCCGCAACTACCAGCACGACCACACCAAGCGGTGGAGCGAGAAGGTCGACGCGGCCGACGCGTTCGTCTTCGTCATGCCGGAGTACAACTACGGCATCTCGGCGCCGTTGAAGAACGCCATCGACTACCTGCACCAGGAGTGGGCCTACAAGGCGGCCAGCGTGGTCAGCTACGGCGGCGTCTCGGCCGGCACCCGCTCCGCGCTCGGCCTCCAGGTCCCGGCGTACCCGCTGAAGCTGTTCGTGGTCCCCGAGTCGGTGAACATCCCGTTCGTGAACAACTTCCTGGTCGACGGCCACATCCAGCCGAACGAGACCATGCGCACCGCCGCCACGGCCGTCCTCGACGAGCTGGGCCGCGTCGCCGCCGCCCTCAAGCCCCTGCGCAAGTAACCCGCACCTTCCGAAATCCACTTCGGCCAGCACAGCGAGACCTGCCTGGCCAGGAGGTCACACGGCGTCGGCTTGGTAGAGGACGACGGTGTCGGGGTGTACGCGCGGGCCGGCCACGCCGGCGTGTTCCAGGATCGCGCCGGTCAGCACGAGGTCCTCGGCCCACCAGCGCGGCGGGTGGTCGACGGGCTGGAGGGGCCGCAGCCGGTAGAGGCGTCGCGGGTCCAGGCCGCGGAACCGCAACGGCGCCGGCGGGTCCGGGTACGGGCTGGCCATCGTCACCATCGCGATGAGCGCCCGGGAACGGTCGGGGGCCACCACCCCGTGCACGAGCACGTCGTCGCCGTAGCCGTCCATCCGGACGAGGTCGCCGCCGAGCAGCAGGTCGCGCCAGTCCTTGTAGCGCGCGATCCAGTCCGTCAGCTCGGACAGCTCGGCCGGCGACGCGGTCGTGAGGTCCCATTCGATGCCGAGGTGGCCGAAGATCGCCGTCCCGGCCCGGAAGGACAGGTCGTGCCGCCGGCCGGTGGTGTGGGAGCGGCCCGAGGCGACGTGCGAGCCCAGGAACTCGGGCGGCACGAGCTGGGTGGTCCAGCGGAGCATGTGCTGGCGGTCGTGCGGGTCGATGTTGTCGGAGACCCACACCCGGTCGGTACGCTCGAGGACCCCCAGATCGATCCGGGCGCCCCCCGACGAGCACGATTCGATCTCCAGCGCCGGGTGGGCCGCGCGGATCTCGTCGAGCAGCTGGTAGAAGGCCTCGGTCTGGGCGTGGACCCCGGGTTCGCCGCCGGGCCGGGTGCCGGCGTCGATCAGGTCCCGGTTGTGGTCCCACTTGATGTAGTCGATCGGGTATTCGCCGAGGATCGCCAGGATCCTCGCCTTGATGTGCGCGTACGCCTCGGGAAGGCCCAGGTTGAGGACCTGCTGGGTCCGTGACTCGACCGGCCGGCCCGAGCGCGCCGCCATGATCCATTCGGGGTGGGCGCGGGCCAGATCGGAGTCCTCGTTGATCATCTCCGGCTCGAACCAGAGGCCGAACTGCATCCCGAGTCCTCGCACCCGCTCGATCAGCGGGTGCAGGCCGTCGGGCCACACGTCGGCCGAGACGACCCAGTCGCCGAGGCCCGCGGTGTCGTCCCGGCGGGAGCCGAACCAGCCGTCGTCGAGCACGTAGCGTTCGACGCCGACCGACGCCGCCAGCGACGCCAGCTCGGTGAGCCGGTCCAGGTCGTGGTCGAAGTAGACCGCCTCCCACACGTTCATCGTCACCGGCCGCCGCGGGCCGACCGGCCGGCTGCGGGCCCGCAGGTGCCGGTGGAACCGGCGCGCCACCTCGTCCAGCCCCACGCCGAAACCGCCGTACACCCAGGGACTGGTGTACGCCTGGCCGCGCGCCAGCCGCACCTCGCCCGGCAGCAGGAGCTCGCCGCCGCCCAGGCGCTGCTCGCCGGTGAAGACCCGCTCCGCGTAGTGGGTGTGGTTACCGCTCCAGGCGGTGTGCACCGCCCAGACCCGGCCCGACTCGAAGCCGAAGCCGGGCGTGCCCGCGTGCAGCAGGTAGGCGCTGTCGGCGCCGGTGCGGCCCTTGCGGTTCTCGCGCAGGTGGATGCCGGCGCGCAGCGGGGAACGCTGCGGGACGCGTTCCCGGTTGTGCCGGCCGGCGAAGTCGAGCAGCTCGGTCGCCTCGGCCGGCACCGGGTAGGACAGGACCAGGTCGTTCAGGACGTACGGGACGTCGTGATCGTTACGGACGGTGGCGCGCTGCCGGGCCAGCCCCGACGGCAGCAGCTGGATCTCGAGGCGCAGCGTGAGGCCCGCCTCCTCGTCCACGGCCTCGTAGACGAGCGGGCCGCCCGGCACGGCGTACGACCGGAACGAGGGTGACCACCCACGGCCCGACGCCGAACCGCTCAGGCCGGGGCGGCCGGTCCAGCCGGTGCGGTGCTCGGGCAGGACGGCGACGCGCGGCACCGGATCGATGTTGTTGGTGCCGGCGACCGGCTGCGACGCGCGCAGCAGGGCGGCCAGCCGGCCGTCGTCGAGCGCGGGCAGCTCGGGACCCCAGTAGGCGATCACCGGGAGGCCCGGTCCCGAGGCGTCGACGACCAGCGTGACCCCGGCCTCGGTGAGCGCGACGACATCCCGCACGCTGAACAGATTGGTGCGACGCCGGGGGCGTGTCAACCCTTGCTCTCCCGCAAAAGCCACGCATCGGATATTTCGCAAACGTACGGTTGCCAGGTGAGTAGTGGGTTCTTCGTCAACCTCAGCGTCCGAGTCAAGATCGTGATCGTGTCGGCGATCGGGGTCGTGGTGGCCGCCGTGGTGGGCCTGCTCGCGCTCGTGGCGCTCGAGGAGGCGGCCGGCGCCGCCTCCGACATCCACGCGGTGAACGTCGAGAACGTGGCCGAGGTCGGCGCCCTGGAGGCCGCGCTCGGCGTGGCCCGGGTCGACCTGGCCAACCAGCTGGTCTCCCGGGACGACGCCACCACCGCCAAGTACACGGCCAAGTTCGCCGACGACGTCGAGGTCTTCGAGAGCGCGCTCGCCGCGTACAAGGACGGCAGCCCCGCCGCCACCGCCGAGGAGATCGCGGCGCTCGAGGCCTTCTGGGCCGCCTACGTCGAGCTGGCCACCACCAAGCAGCTGGTCGCCGGCGCGCGCAAGGACTACGCCTCCTGGCAGACCGTCCGCGACACCGAGATCACCCCGCTGCTGGCCGACCTCACCCGCAGCATCGACGAGCTGGGCACCGCCGAGCAGGCCGAGGCGGCGGCGTCCGCGGCCCACGCCCGCGAGGGGTACCGGCAGAACCGCCGGGAGACCATCCTGCTGGTCGTCGCCGGCGGCGCGGCCGCGCTCGGCCTCGGCGTCGTCATCGCTCGCGGCATCGTGCGCTCGCTCAACCGGGTCCGCGCGGTCTGCGAGAGCCTGGCCGCCGGCGACCTGACCCGGACGACGGGCCTGCTGTCGGCCGACGAGCCGGGACGGATGGGCCGCGCCCTCGACGAGGCGCTGCTGAAGCTCCGCGGCACGGTGGCCACCATCGACACCTCGGCGATCCAGCTGGCCGGGGCGAGCGAGGAGATGAACGGCGCTGCCCAGCAGATCGCCGCGTCGGCCGAGCAGACCTCGGTGCAGGCGCAGGTGGTGTCCAGCGCGGCCGAGGAGATCTCGCGCAGCGTCGACTCGGTGTCGGCCGGCAGCGAGCAGATGGGCGCCGCCATCCGGGAGATCTCCCAGAATGCCAGCGAGGCGGCCCAGGTCGCCGGCGAGGCGGTGGGGCTGGCCGAGACCACGTCGGGCCGGATGAACCAGCTCGGCGAGTCGTCCTCGGAGATCGGCGACGTGATCAAGGTGATCACCTCGATCGCCGAGCAGACCAACCTGCTGGCCCTGAACGCGACCATCGAGGCGGCCCGGGCCGGCGACGCGGGCAAGGGCTTCGCGGTGGTCGCCTCCGAGGTGAAGGATCTGGCCCAGGAGACGGCCCGGGCCACCGAGGACATCTCCCGCCGGGTGGAGGCCATCCAGACCGACGCCTCCGGCGCGGTGAGCGCCATCGAGGAGATCACCCGCGTGATCGCGCGGATCAGCGACTTCCAGACCACCATCGCCTCGGCCGTGGAGGAACAGACCGCCACCACGGCCGAGATGAACCGCAGCGTCGGCGAGGCGGCCACCGGCACGAACGAGATCGCCCAGAACATCACCGGCGTCGCCGAGGCCGCCCGCCTGACCACCGAGGGCGTCCAGCAGTCGCAGCAGGCGACGAACGAACTGGCCCGCATGTCGTCGGAGCTGACGAGCCTGGTCTCGACCTTCAGATACTGAGTCCCTGAGGTATCAAGGACACATGCAGCTGAAGATCGGCCATTGGACAGGCGACGGGACCGGGGTCACGGTGATCGTCCCGCCGGCGGGCACGATCGCCTCCGGCGAGGTACGCGGTGGCGCGCCCGCCACCCGCGAGTTCGCCCTGCTCGACCCCACGCGCCTGGTCGACCGGGTCGACGCGGTGGTCCTGTCCGGCGGCTCGGCCCTGGGCCTGGCCGCCGGCGACGGCGTGGCCCGCGCCCTGTGGGAACAGGGCCGGGGCTTCCCCACCCCGGCCGGCGCCGTCCCGATCGTCGTGGGCATGTCGCTGTTCGACGCCTCGGTGGCCGGCACCCCGCCCACCGCCGCTGACGGCCGCGCCGCCCTCGAGGCGGCGACGACCGAGTTGACCCAGGGCCGCGTCGGCGCGGGCACGGGCGCGACGGTCGGCAAGTGGCGAGGCGGCTTCTCCCCCGGCGGCCTGGGCATAGCCCACGGCACCGCCGGCGGGGCGTCGGTGGTCGTGGTGGCCGTGGCCAACGCCTGGGGCGATGTGATCGGCCCCGGCGGCGAGGTCCTGAACGCCGCCGGCGACCCCGGCCTGGCCCCGGTCCCCCGCTTCGGCATGACCAACACGACCCTGGCCGTGGTCGCCACCGACGCCCGCCTGAGCAAGACGGACTGCTTCCTGCTCGCCCAGAGCGGCCACACGGGCTACGCCCGCGCCCTGCACCCGGCCCACTCCCGCTACGACGGCGACGCCGTGGTCTCCCTGGCCACCGGCGAGAGGGAGGCCGACCTGGACCTGCTGCGGGCCACCGTCACCGAGGTCACGGCCGGCGCCATCCGCCGCGCGATCGCTCCCGGCCCGTCCCAGCGCTGAGGCCGCCGAGGTCAGGCGATGGCGGTGCCCGACACGCAGGTGGCTTCCTTGATGTCGCCGCCGTCGATGAGGCAGAGCGTGATGTAGACCTTGGAGCCGTCCACGATGCTCTTGTTGAAGGACTTCGACGTTCCCGCGCCGTCGCCGTTGTAGAGGTCGGCCGGGTAGACCCAGACGTCGTCCGGGCGCTGGTAGTGGTAGCTGACGTTCACCCCGGCGCCGTCCGACCTCTGGTCGTAGACGGTGAAGATCTCGCCGGTGGCGTTGAAGAAGACGCCCCCGCCGCTGGCCCCGTACCCGTTCCCCGCCTTGGTGACCAGGGTCAGGTTCGTCTCCGCGTGCGCCGGCGCGGCGCCCAGCGCGAGCGCCACCCCGGTCGCGGCCGCCGTCCCGAGCACTCCGTTGATCAGTCTTCTCACGTTCGTTCGCATGCCGTTCCCCCGTTGTCCACATTGGATATAGCGAGGGATCGTATCGATGCGTGATCGCTTTGTCCACGCAGAGCGCGTGTCAGCGGATCTCGCGCAGGGTCCGGCGGCCGGCGGCCAGGGCGACCGCGGCCAGGATCGCCGCCGCGACCAGCCCCGTGGCCGTGAAGACCAGGGGGTTCGGCCACGTGGGCAGGGGAACCTCGGGGCGGGTCAGGCCGGCCAGTGGAAGAGCCCAGCCCGTCAGCCACCAGCCCAGGGCGGCCACGGCCATGCCGGCCAGGACCGCTATCGCCACCAGGGCGGGGTAGGTCCACAACGTGGCCTGGCGCAGGGCGCGCCGGTTCAGGCCCTGGGCGCGCAGGGCCGACAGGTCCTCCACGCGGCGGGCCCGGTCGACCGACGCCGAGAGGATCAGGGCGCCGGCGGCCAGGGCCGTGGCCAGGACCGCGACGATCACGTAGAACCACAGGGCGATGGCCGGGCCCTGGTTGTCGAGCCGGGCCCGGATCTGGGCCGCGCGCACGTCATCGATCACCGACAGGCCCTGGGCCTGGAGGCGGGCCACCACGTCGGCCGGTGCGCGGGCGTTCAGCCAGACCTGGGCGCCGCTGGTCGGGGCGCCGTCGGCGGCCAGGCGGTCGGCGTAGTCGAGGTCGATCAGGACGGCGGGGGCGCCGGCGCCGGGGATGGCGTCGGCCGTGACGGCGACCGTCACCGGGATCTCCCGGGCGTCCAGGCCGCCCACGCTCCGCACCGCGGTCACGCCGGCCGTGGCCACCGGCAGCGGCCAGGGCGCGTCGGCGGGCTGGACGACCAGGCCGTTGGGGAGGTCGTTCAGGGACGTCACGTCGATCTTCAGGCCGTCGGCCGACGTGGCCGCGGAGCCACCCTCGGAGGCGCGCCAGCCGGCCGACGACAGGGAGTGGACCGTCAGCTTCCCGGCGACGTCCAGGGTGCCCTGGCCGCCGGTCAGGCGCAGCGAGTTCAGGGTGCAGCCGTCGGCGCAGGCCGGCACGGACTGAGAATAGGTCTGCCGGCCGTTGTTGATCACGCCGTACGGGACGACCTCGTCGGGGCCGCCTTCGCGTGGGGACAGCACGGCCGTGAGGTCGACGGTCTTGTTCGGGGCGAAGCCGGCGGCCGTGATGTCGAACCCCACGGCCGAGCTCTTCAGCTCGACCGGTCGCGGGGCGGACGGGCGCAGGGCGTCCGCGTCCAGGGCGGGACCGAGCGCGACCCGGCCCAGGCGGGTCGTGTCGACGGCGAGCAGGGCGGGGCGGCCCGGGTCGGTGGTGAGGCGGACCGCGGCCATCGCGTACGCGCCGTCCGGGTCGACGGCGCGGACCGCGTGCAGCAGGTTCTGGCGGCCGGTCGCGGCCAGCGTGAGCACCCGGGTGGCGCCGGTACCCACCTCGGACTCCAGGGCGCGGCCGCGAGCGGCCACGTCGACCGCGGCGCCGGCGTAGCCGACCACGGCGACGGCCGCCGTCAGCAGCGCGAACAAACGGGCCGCGCCCGGCCGCCGGGAGAGCTGAAAGCCGGCCAGGGCGGCGCCGAGGCGGCCGTCGCGCAGCGCGCGGCGGGCCAGGACGGTCGCCCACGGCAGCAGCAGACGGGCGATGACCAGGGCGGCGGCGATCACGATGAGGGCCACGGCGAAGGTGCCGACGCCGATCAGGTCGGCCGAGAGCTGGACCGTGGCCACCGCCGCCAGCAGGACCACCACCGCCTCGACGGCCACGGCGCGGGCGCTGCCCCGCACGGCCGGGGCCCGGCGCAGCAGCTCGGCCACCGGGGTGGCGATCTGGCGGCGCTCGGCGAGCAGGGCGGTCAGCACGGCCGCGCCGGCGGCCACGGGCGCCCAGCGCAGCGAGTCGAGGCCGGGGTCGGCGCCGACGCCCGGGAACCGCCACGCGGCGAACAGGGTGACCAGGAGCTGGCCGGCCAGGCAGCCGAGGATCGCGCCGGCCACGATGGCGACGATGTTCTCGCCGGTCGCCAGCCACCAGCGCTGACCCCACCGGGCGCCGCGCAGCGCGACCACGGCCAGCTCGGGGCGGCGGCCCTCGGTGCCGTAGCCGACGGCCAGGAAGATGGTGAGGCAGGCCAGCAGGACCAGGGCCACGGCCAGCACCGGGACGATGCGGTGGGCGGCCCGGCGGCCCTCGTCGACGCGGGTGAGCAGGTCGGGCAGGCCGGAGCGCAGCTCGACGCCGGCACCCAGGCCGCCCACGTCGGTCCGCAGCTGGTCGAGGCCGGCCTGCAGCGCGGGCAGCCGGTCGACGTCGAGGGCGCCGGGCCCGGCGTACCCGTCGAGGGTCGTCCGCACGGCGCCGTGGTCCATGGTCCGCAGCGAGGCGCTGGTGACGAAGGCGGGCTCGCCGGGGCGGTCGCCGGAGTCGGGGCCGAAGTAGTTCTGGGTGCCCCAGAAGACATCGCCCGGGTCGGTGGCCCGGTAGAGGCCGGCGACCAGGAACTGCTTCGGTTTCCCGGCCGGGACGTAGTCCGGCTCGCGGGGATCCGGGCGTACGGCGAAACTCAGCGTGACCGAGTCGCCCGGCTCGAGCCCCATCCGGCGGCCGGTCTCGGCGCCGAGGACGACGTCGCCCGAGGCGATCGCGCAGCGACCGGCCGTCATCGTCAGGTGCCCGCAGACGTTCTGCCGGAAGACGAAGCGGGTGCGGTCGCGGGTGTCGGGCTCGATGCCGACGGTCGGGTACTCGGCCGAGTAGACGTACGTGAAGCCGCTCAGGCCGGTCAGGGCGGCGCCGGTGCGGGTCAGGTCGACGTCGGAGGGCGTGGACCCGGGCGCGTCCTCGCGATGGTCGACCATCTGGGTGGAGACCTCGATCGCCCGCTCGGTGGGCAGCGCCGTCGCGACCTGGCCGGCCGCGACGGCCCGGTCGGCGGCGCGCAGGTAGGCCGGGGCGGCGACCGCGGCCGCCACGCCGAACAGCGCCAGCAGGGCGACGACCAGGGCCTGGCCGCGGCGGTTCCAGACCATCGCGAGGACCAGGGAGATCATTTCAGGCCTCCCCGCAGGCGGCGCGCGGACAGCCCCGCGGTCACCCCGAGCACGACCAGCCCGGCCAGACAGGCCAGGGCCAGGGGTACGGGCCCGAGCGCGCCCGGCGGCGGTATCACCCGCCAGCCGTCGGCGAAGGGCGGCGCCGTCACGTCCGCCACCGGGCGGGCCACCAGCGCCGCCACCACACCACCGGCCAGGGCGGCCACGACCAGCGCGGCCTGACCGGCGTAGCCGATGGCCAGCGCCGTGGGCCGCGACAGGCCCTGGGTGCGCAGCGCCCGCAGCTGTTCGAGCTGGGCCTCGCGGTCGACGGTGGCCGCGACCGCGACGAGCGCGCCCGCCACCAGCAGCGCGATCGCGACGGTGACCAGGGCGAACGGCGCGGTGACGACCCGGCCCTGCCCGGCCAGCTGCTCGGCCCGGCCGGCGGTGGTGCGGTCGGCCAGCACGGGCAGGCCGATCGCGTCGACCACCGCCGCCGGCGCGTCCTCGGTCAGCCAGACCTGCATGGTGCCGCCCTGGTCACCGGCCCCGGCCAGGCGGCGGACGGCGTCGAGGTCGGTGAGGATCCCGGCCCGGCCGAGGACGGGCAGCACCTCGGGGGTGGCGACGACCCGGACCGGGGTGGCCGGGTCGCCGAAGCGGTCGAGGGAGGCGTCGTCGAACTGCCAGGAGTCGGGGCGCGGGCCGGCCAGGACGATCGGCAGCGGCAGCGGGGTGTCCACGGCGTACACGGCCGTCCCGGCGTCGTCGACGGTGTCGACGGAGAGCCGCAGGCCGTCGCCGGCCGACGTGGCCCGCACGGCGGCGCCGGTGAAGCCGGCCCGCCAGCGGGTGACGTCGGCCAGCTGGGCGCCGGTGAGCACCTCGCCGGCCGGGGTGGAGACGCCGCGCACGGTCAGCGCGCCGTTGTCGGAGCCGGCCGGCGTGTAGAGCTGGAAGCTGACCAGGCGGCAGCCGGGCGCGGTGGCGCAGCGTGGCACGGCGGCGGTCACGCTCTGCGCGCCCCGGTGGATGCCGCGGAACTCGACCTGGACGCCCTCCCCCGTGGCCTCCTGCTGCAACACGGCCCCGAGCAGCGTGGTCGTCCGCCGCTCACTGTCGACGCGGACCGTCATCCGGCCACCGGTCACCACCGGGCCCGGCGGCGACTGCGCCGAGATGTCGACGTTGTCCCAGGCGGACACGGCGGCGAAGCGCGCGGAGTCGACGGCCAGGACCGGCGGCGCGCTGGCGGTGTCGAGGACGGCGGCCATCGCGTACCGCCCGCTGGGGTCGGCCTGACGGACGGCGTACAGAAGCTGGGTCCTGGTCTGTGCCGTGACGGTCAGCACCCGGGCCGCCCCGAGCTCGGCGCCGGCCCGATCGGCCCGCGACGCCCGCCCGGCCGAGAAGACCCCGGCGGTGAGGCCGACCATCGCGATCGCCACCACCGCCAGCGCGAAGACCCGGTCCACGCCCGGCTGGCGCGACACCTGCACCGCGGTCAGCCCGAGCCGGATCCGGCCGGCCCGCAACGCCACCGCGCCGGCCCGGTCGGCGATCCACCGCAGCAGCCGCGCCAGCAGCAGGCCCACCGCCAGCGCGACCATGGCCGGCGCCACCACGCCGAAGCCGGCGCCGCCGTTGCGGGCCTGGAAGACCGCCCCCGCCGCCAGCGCGACCAGCGCGACGTCGACGACGCCGGACCGCCAGTCGCGCCGGTGCGCCGGCACCCGGCGCAGCAGCACCGCCACCGGCGCCCGGGTCGCGATCGCGTCGACCGTGACCAGCACGGCCAGCCCGACGAGGGTGACCGCCAGCACCGCCGCCAGCGACAGCAGGGCCGCGATCCAGAGCTCGACCGGCACCGGCCAGCCGCCGGCGAACGGCCACGCCACCAGCGGCCCGGCCAGCCAGCCGATCAGCGCCCCGCCGGCCAGCGGCACCAGATGCTGCCCGGCGGCCAGGCGCAGGATGGCGCCGTAGGTGGTGCCGCGCAGCTTGAGCAGGCCGGCGTCGGAGCGCCGGTCCCGCCCGGTGAAACGCCCCGCGAGCCCGACCGCGAACCAGGCCAGCAGCAGCGTCTGCCCGGCCGCGACGAGCACGCCCTCGGCCACCGCCAGCCGCGAGCCGCGGACCTGGTCGACCAGCCGGCCGGCCTCGGTGTCCAGGTCGAGCTGGGCCGCCGCGAACCGGGGCCGGGCCGCGTTGATCAGGCCGTTGAGGTCGTAGCCGCCGTCGCCGCGCAGCAACGGCTCGGGCACCTCGACGGCCCAGGCCCGGACGGTGTCGCGCAGCTGCGGCGCGCGGAACGTCTCCCGCGGGGTGAAGAATGGGTCGAGCGAGCCCTGCGACCGGAACAGCTGGTCGGACCAGTACGGGCCGTTCGGGTCGCTCGCCTGGTAGACGCCGGTGACGCGGAACCGCACCGGCGTCGCGTCGGTGACCGCGTGGGCGTCGAACGACGATCCCGGCTGGAGTTTGAGTTTGCGGGCGGCGTCGAGGCTGACCGCCACCTCGTTCGCGGCGGCCGGGCAGGCGCCGGTGATCCGCGCGTGGGCGCAGAACCCGTCCCGGTACGCGGCCGGCATGCCCGAGGCGGAGCCCGGCTTGCCGGGATAGATGTAGGTCATGTCGGCGGCCAGGCCGAGCACCGGCCGCCCCTCGGGCAGCCGCAGCAGACCGTCCACAGTGGCCGCGAACGCGTCCAGCTCACCGGCCGGGCCCCGGCCGTGGGCGAGGATCACGTGCTGGACGGCGGGCGCGTTCCGGACGTCGCTGCCGGCCGCTTGCGACGCCACGGTCAGCCCGTACCAGGCGGCGGCCGACGCGGCCGTGGCCGCGAGCGCGGCCAGGAGCAGCACGAGCAGCGCCTGCCCGGAGCGCCGGCGCACGGCACCCCAGCTCACGTAGTACATCCGCTCCCCCGATGTGCGAATCCTCAGACACTCTCGTCCGGCCGACAGGGTAAGCCAACCCTCGATGCCGATCCGTTACCGGCGATAAGGTCGGGGCATGAGCGTTGATTTCGGGGTTTTCGTGCCGCAGGGCTGGAAGATGGACCTGGTCGAGATCGCCGACCCGGAGGAGCAGTACGAGGCGATGACCGCTGTGGCCCGGGTCGCCGACGCCGGCCCGTGGGACTCGATCTGGTTGTACGACCACTTCCACACCTGGCCCGAGCCGTCCATGAACACGACCTTCGAATGCTGGACCGCCACCTCGACCCTGGCCCGCGACACCAGCCGGGTCAACATCGGCCAGATGGTGGGCTGCAACGGGTACCGGCAGCCCTCGCTCTACGCCAAGATCGCCTCGACCGTCGACGTGGCCAGCAAGGGCCGCCTCTACGCCGGGCTCGGCGCCGGCTGGTACGAGCACGAGTGGAAGGCGTACGGCTACCAGTGGGCGGACGTGCCCACCCGGATGGCCGAGTTCCGCGAGGCCGTCGAGATCATCAACAAGATGTGGACCGAGGACCGTCCCGTCCACCAGGGCAAGCATTTCTCGATCGACGCGCCGATCAACCAGCCCAGGCGCAAGCCGTCGTTCTGGCTCGGCGGCGGCGGTGAGAAGGTCACGCTCAAGCTCGTGGCCCAGTACGCGGACGGCTGCAACGTCGGCGGCGGCGACCCGGCCGTGGTCAAGCACAAGCTGGGCGTCCTGCGCGCGCACTGCGACCGCCTCGGCCGCGATTACGGCCGGATCCGCAAGTCGACGACGATCGAGCTCGACCTGAACCAGTCCACGAAGGACACCATCGCCCACGTCGAACGCCTGGCCGACGCCGGCGCCGACTACGTCCTGTTCTACGTCCCCCGGGTCGCCTACGACCACAGCCACCTGCTGCGGCTCGCCGAGGAAGTCGTACCGCAGTTCTCCTGAGACCCCGGCTTCTCGGAGTACAGCATCCGCTGTACTGTCAGCTCCATGGAGACGGTGACCCACGGCCAGGCCCTGTCCCGGTTCGGCCACGCCCTGTCCGACCCGACCCGCGCCCGTCTGCTGCTGGCCCTGCGGGAGGCGCCCGGCTATCCGGCCGACCTGGCCGGCCTGCTCGGCGCCACCCGGCAGAACCTCTCCAACCATCTGGCCTGCCTGCGCGGCTGCGGCCTGGTGGTGGCCGTGCCCGAGGGCCGCCGGGTCCGCTACGAGCTGGCCGACCCGCGGATCGCGCATGCTCTGACCGACCTGCTCGGCCTGGTGCTGGCCGTCGACCCCACCGCCTGCCCCGACGCCGCCGACGGGTGCTGTTGATGGAGATCTCGCTGACCACTCGACGGCGCCGCGAGGTGCTGGCCCGGCGGATCCGGCTGCTGGTCGCGGCCACCATCACCTACAACGTCGTCGAGGCGGCCGTGGCGATCGGCGCCGGGACGGCCGCCGGCTCGACGGCGCTGATCGGTTTCGGGCTCGACTCGGTCATCGAGGTGTCGTCGGCGGCCGCCGTCGCCTGGCAGTTCGGCGGGCGCGACCCCGAGGCCCGGGAGAAGACCGCCCTGCGCATCATCGCGGTCTCGTTCTTCGCGCTCGCCGCCTACGTCACCGCGGAATCGGCCCGGGCGCTGATCACCGGGCATGAGGCCGGCCCCTCGACCACCGGCATCGTGCTGGCCGCGGTGTCCCTCGCCGTCATGCCCGGCCTCTCGTACGCGCAGCGCCGGGCGGGCCGGGAGCTCGGCTCGCGGAGCGCGGTGGCCGACTCGAAACAGACGCTGCTGTGTACGTACCTCTCCGCGATCCTGCTGGTCGGCCTGATCCTCAACGCGACCCTGGGCTGGCACTGGGCCGATCCGGTCGCCGCTCTGGTCATCGCGGCCGTGGCGGTTCGAGAGGGTCGCGAGGCGTGGCGGGGCGACGCCTGCGGATGCTGCTGAGCCCGAGCAGGACCACCCCGAGCGCGGCCTCGGCGACGTAGGGACGAGGGTCGAGCGTCCAGTGGATCACCGAGCGCCACCCCGGCACGATCCGCGCCGAGACGATCACGATCGGTTCCAGGATCAGCAGCACGGCCGTGACCGGCAGCAGCGCCCGCCGGCCGGCCCAGGCCCCGAACGCGCCCATGACCGGCCCGCTCAGCAGCCCCGACCAGATCCACCGCCGGTTCAGCCGCAGCACGTGCAGCAGATGATCCCGCATGTCCGGCATCTGATCGTCCAGCGTGAGCGTCACCACCACGTAGAACCCGAGCAGCGCCACCAGCGTCGCCACCAGCCCGATCGCCGCGCCCCGCCACACCGACCGCGCGAACATCCCCGGGATGAACGCCACCAGCAGCCACGGCGTG
Source organism: Actinoplanes sp. NPDC048796 (assembly GCF_040650035.1). Classification (NCBI taxonomy): domain Bacteria; kingdom Bacillati; phylum Actinomycetota; class Actinomycetes; order Micromonosporales; family Micromonosporaceae; genus Actinoplanes; species Actinoplanes sp. NPDC048796. The sequence continues at coordinate 582,472 of NZ_JBEZGO010000004.1, forward strand.
CTGAGGTTTCCGACGGTGTCCCGCACCCCGCCGTGGTCACCTTTGACGAGCGCGCCGAGCGCCCCGAACAGCAGCGCCACCCCGAAGATCCTGATCATGATTCCGCCCAGGCTAACCGCCCGGGTACAGCTCGTCGAAGAAGGCCTTCAGGTCGGTCACCGCCCGCCCGTCGCCCGGCGCGGCCTCGTCGTCCAGGTTGATGTCGCTGCCGCTGCCGCCGCCCATACGGGCGCCGCCGGCGCCCGTGTTCATGTGGCGGACCGCCGCCGCGGCCATCCGACCCTTGGTCTGTTCGGCCGTGAGCTTCACCGACGCGTCGACGGCGGCGTCCGCGTTCTCCTTCGCCTCCTGCTTGGCCTCGGACGCTTCCGCCTTGGCCGACTCGGCCTCGGCCCGGTGGACCTCCTTGCCGAAGATCCAGCCGACAGCGGTGAAGACGATCGCCTCGATGGCGCCGAACACGTAGACCCGGCGCTGCCACACCGTCTCCGAGGTGTCGGCGCCGAAGAACATGAGGGCGGCCAGAACCAGGAAGAGCACGATCAGGATGACCGCCACGGTGAACTGCCAGGTCCATTTCAGGCCGGTCGCCGGTGGGTCGTCGTTGCCAGTCATCACGCCTCCGATTCGTCGTCGTTCCAGGGTTCGTCGAGCTGCCCGGGCCGGAACACCCGGGCGCCGGTGGCCGGTTTGAAGGCCGACTCCCCTCGCGGCTCGAAGACCGCGCCGACGTCCAGCTGCCACTCGTCCCGTACCGGGTCGTATAAGGTCAGGCGCAGGGCCGCCACCGGCACGCCGGGGGGAATCCGCATGTTGTAGACGGAGACGGCGGCCCGGATCGACGCCGTGTTCCCCGCCGCCAGCCGCCGGGGGATCACCAGCCGGCCGTCCTCCGTGACCGGGTCGGTGGGCCCGCCGGGCGGCCGGCGGATCTCGAGATGGTTCGGTGCGATGTCGAACTGGCGCGGCTGAAGGGGCAGGATGATCCGTACGGCCCGCAGCTCGACCGGAACCGGCGGCACGACATCGAATCGCAGCCGTACCCGCATGGTCCCCGGACCGCGCAGCTCGATCTCGTTGTCCTCGTCGCCGCCCAGAGAGACTTCCAGGGCCGGCGGTACGGGGTCGTGGTGCGGCACGTCGAGCTCGAGCACCCACAGGCGGCCGTCGGCGTCGCGGGCCACCGCCGTGTCGTGCACCGCGTCGACGGCCAGGAACGGCGTGGGCCCGGCCACGACGCCGAGCAGCCCCCGATGCCCGTGGTCCCAGAGCCGGATCGTCCCGTCGGCCGACGTGGTGAGCACGCCCTGCTCCGTCCGCCCGCCGACGGCCACGCCGGTGACGGCTCCGGTGTGGCCACCGGCCGGTGCGGCGTCCGGCCCGTCCACGGGAACCCGCCACAGCACGCCGTCGGAGGTGCCGGCGTAGACCGTCGTCGCCCCCTGATCGAAGGCGATCGCCTCGACCGGCGGAGTACCGGCGGCGATGAAGGCGCCGTCCGACCGCATCACCGTCACGCCGGCCCCGGCGGCGACGATCCCCGGGCTCTTGCCGGCGCGGGCCACCGTCACCGCCAGCGCCCGGGTGTCCTTCGGGATCCACATCGCGGCGCCGCCGGCGCGCGGTTCCCACCGGTCCAGGCGGCCGTCCCGGTCGTAGACCCAGAACCGCCGCCGGTCCGGCCGTTCGACGGCGAGGAGTTCCTTGTCGTCACCCGGCCACTCCTCGTTCTGGTGGAGGAGCCGGCCGTCCTGCCAGACGACCGCCAGCGTGTCCTCGCCGGCGGGGCCGGGCTCCCGGATCAGGCCGACGGCTCGCGGGGGCGACTCGCTCATGGCGTACGGAATCCACAACTGACCGTTGTCGAGCGACAGCGAGCCGGCGCCCCGAGCGGTGCCGTAGGCGACGCGGCGGCCGCCGGCCGAGAGGGCCAGCGCCCCCAGCGCCACCGGGCCGGCCGGCGGTGGCCAGTCCCGAACCGGGAACGCGGCGGCGCCACCGGCGTGCAGGACGACCACACACCCGTCGGCCGGGCTCCAGGCCAGGCCGTGGACGGGCGGCTCCACCCCGCCCGGGCGGACGTCGAGTCCCCGCGCTCCAGCCGCGTCCCAGGCGGTCAGCCGCCCGCTGCTGCCGGTGGTGGTCAGCGAGCCGTCGCACCAGACGGCGTGCTCGATCGCCGGCCCACCGGCCGCCTGAAGCGGTGTGCCGCCGACGGTCCGGCCCCGCAGCTCCCAGCGGTACAGCGCCCCGTCGGCTCCGGCCGTCACCACAACCTCGGTGCCGGGCTCCGCCGCAACCGGTACCACCGCTGTCACCGCGGCCTCGTGACCGGAGAGCACGCCGAGGTCGGCTCCGGTCGCCGGATCCCACCAGCGCAGCCCGCCCTTGGCGTCACCGGTGACCACCGCGCCGCCGCCGAGCACGACAAGGTGCCGAACGGCCGCGTGGTGCCGGCTGTAGACGCGCCGGCACACGCCGGTGGCGGGGTTCCAGACACGGACCGTCCCGTCGTCCCCGGCCGACACCAGACCGGCGCCGGTGACGGCCACGGCACCGGCCCGCGCCGCGTGCCCCAGCATCACCCGGGTGGCGATCGAGCCGTCCGCCCGGCGGCTGAGAACGGCCACCCGTCCGTCGTCGAGACCCGCGACGAGCAAGCCTTGCCCGGCGCCGAGACTGGTGACCGGGCAGGGCAGGACCGCCTCGGCCGGCAACCGGGAAGGCGGCCCCGAGGCCGAACCGGCGATGTACACCGCCGGGCCGTCGGCGACGGCCAGTGACCCGTCCCAGTCCGCCGCCGCGGCCGGCCCCGACAGCGTGACCGGCCCGAGCGAGGTCTCCGGGAAAGACCCTTCCCCCAGTACGCCCCAGGCGCTCGCGACCGCGAGGCCGCGGGATCCCACGACGGCGGCCACGCTGTTCGGCCCGGTGTGCTTCCAGGCCGGGGCCAGGGCATCGAGGTCGTACACCACGCGGACCCGCAGCGCCGGCGGCCAGCCGTCGGCGACCATGGCGTCGGCGAGGTCGGCGGCGCCCAGTTGATACAGCGCGTTGGCCACCAGGTCGGTGAAACGCCCGGGTTCGGCGGCGAGGGCGGGCGCCACGACCCGGACGGCCCGGGCGACGGTTCTGGCGTTCTCCCGCGAGCCGCCTGTGAACGTGGGGTTGCCGTCCCCTCCGACAGAGCCGAGCAGGTCGAGGTCGGCCAGCACCGCGCCGACCCCGTCCTGCCGCTGGCGCCGGTCGAGGAACGCGGCGTTGACGGCCAGTGACTCCTCCACCGACCCGATCGCGCCGATGTGGTGCACCACGGCCGCCGCGATCTGATAGGGCGTCGCCGCGGCCGGGTCCCGGTGCGGGAAGGCGCCGGCGTGGGCCGCGTGGCCGTCGCGGATCCCGTCCGCGCCGAACCGTTCCACGAACGCGTCCCGGACCGACGGGTGGGTCAGCGTCCACTCGTCACCGTCGCGGCGGGCCAGGCCGTCGTGTCCCATGGCCCGGAGCACCGCGTCGTCGCCGGTGACCAGGCGCGCGTCGACGCCGGTGAAGCCCGGCTGGGCGACGACGACCGCCGCGAGACCGCGCCGCGTCGCCGGATCGGCGTACCGGTCCAGCACATCGTCGATCCGGGCCGTCAGCGACACCGGGATCGTGTCCAGCCCGGCCGCACCCACCGGCTGGCTCACCAGCCAGTCGACGATGGCCGCGAGCCGGCCCGGCACGGAGCCGGCCCGGTCGACGAGCCGGGCGAACGCGGCGCGGGCCGCCTGCGTACCGCCGAGGACCAGCCGGAGCTCGTCCAGGCGCTCGGACAGCATCGCCTGGCACACTTCGCCACTGTTCATCGGGTCGAGCCGGACGACAACCGTGTCCCGGCGGTTGATCAGGTAGCCGTCCCGGCAGGTGAGGAGCACCGCCACGTCGTGGCGATCCGCCCATGGAAGGCCCTCCGGCACACCGGAAACGCCGTCCAGGGCGACGGTTCCGCGAGAGGCGGCGCCGGCCAGCTGCGCGTCGAGGGAGGCGTCGACCCGGTCCGGCCGGTCCCACGTCGCCCGATGTCCGTAGAAGTGCTGCGCCACCGGCTCACCGTCACGCCGCAACCGGTCCAGCACGGCGCCGAGCAGGACGCTCTTGCCGATGCCGGGCAGACCGGTGATGACAACCCACGACGGCTGGCGCAGATACTCCAGAATCTCCTCGATCTCCCGCTCGCGCCCGAGACACGGGCGCAGGGCGGCCCGCGCCGCCGAGAAGTCGATCCCGCGCGTGGCCGAGCCCAGCGCCACCCCGCCGGGCCGGGTCAGCCGGAACTTGTCGCCGGTCAGCGCCTCCAGTTCGACGCTGTCCACCCGCAATTCGAGCGGCACCTGCTCGTCACGGCGGAACCGCACCCGGCGGTGGTGTGTGCGCACGGTGTCGTGCCAGTGCGCCTCCAGCACCATCGGGTCGGTGTCCGGCACCTCGATGAAGACGGCGTCCTCGGCCGCCGCGTTGACGATCAGGCCGGCCGCGGTGAACCGTACCGGCACCGGCCTCGGGCGGATCCCGGCCACGCCGAGCAGCCACGGCATCCAGGCGCCGGCGATCGCCGGGCGCTCGTCGAGGTCGAGGCGCCCGTCGAGGCGGGTGCCGGCGCTGAGCCGGGCGATGACGCCGGCCTCGGTGCGGGCCGCGGCGCGCGGCATCCGGGCGAGCGCGCCGAGCAGCCAGCGCGCCGTCGAGACCGGGTCCGTGCCGGGCGCGTCGCCGGTGCGCAGGCAGGCGGTCGCGGCGAGCAGCAGCTGCTCGACCCGCTCGGGGCCGTCCGGCTCGTCCTGGACCAGGAGCCGGTTGATCTTCTCCTCCAGCCGCAGCGACCAGTGGTCGTCGGCGTGCAGGGTGGCCACGACGTCGCACGCGGCGTCGCGCAGCGGCCCGTATCCGGGCCCGGCCAGCTCGGCCTGAAGGACTTCGGCGACCTCCGGGCGGAACGAGAGGGCGACCGGCGACGCCGAGGCCAGCAGCTCGCTCGTCCACAGGTCCGCCTCGGCCCCGACGTCGGCGTGCGGAAGAAGCAGCCGCATCTGCCGTACCAGTGCCGGCTCGATCCGGATCGCCGTCGACAGCAGCACGGCGAGATCGGCGGCGGCCGGGCTGGCCGCACGCAGCCGGGCGACCGCCGCGACGGCGGCCCCGGCCGGGCCGGGCGGGGTGCTCATCGTCCCCGGCCGGCCACCCGGCCGGCCCCGGTGCGCGCGGTGCGGATGGCGTCGGCCACGCTGGTGCCGCGGTCCCAGGTCAGGATGGGCAGGACGGCCCGCAGCGCCGGCGGGTAGCGGCGGGTCGGCAGCGGGGCCAGGGCGACGACCTGGTGCCCGGACTCGCGCAGGCGGCCGGCGAAGAGCCGCCACCGGTTCTGCACCTCGGCCCGCCGGCCGGCCGGCGCGCACGCGCCGAGGTCGGACAGGACGATGACCGGCTGCCCGGTCAGCGGCGGCCGGTACTGCCGCCAGGTCCAGACCGGCCCGGGTCCCGCTCCCGGCGGGTCGAGCGGGGTGGTGGCGAACCGCAGGACCTCGAAGCCGTCCGGCCCGGCGATGCGCTCGAGCCGCTGGACGACCTCGTCCTGGTCGTTGACGAACGGGCGCATCCCGTCCCCGTAGTCCACCAGCACCTGCAGGCCGCGCCGGGTCGTCACGGTCACCGTCATGGGCAGCGCCCGGATCGGCTCCCGGCGCGCCATCCGGTCGACCAGCTCGTCGAGGTCGATCGCATCGGTCGCGACGGGACCGCCGCACAGTGCGGACAGGATCGCCCGCTGCCGCCCCGGCGGCAGCAGCGAGCCCGGTTCGAGGCGGGCGGCCGGGGTGTCATCAGGCAGCTTCGTCATACCGGCCATGGCCAGCGCGGGCGAGATCAGGGTGGCCCACTCGGTCTCCTTCACCATGGCGACGACCGCGTGGGATTCCAGGCCGAGGATCGGCCCGCCGCTCGTCCCCGGCGGAAGCTGGGCGTCTTGGAGGCGGACGAGTGGGCCGGAAACCTCGGCGGCGACGGCGCCGCCGAGGAGAGGGCCGGCCGGGTTCACACCCACCGCCAGGAGAGCTTCACCCGGCGCCGGAGGCTCCGTGGCGATCGGCAGTCGCGGAACGGAGGTACCGGCGGGCATGGCGACCCACAGCACCGCGACGTCGGGCAGGGCGAACCGTCCGCCGGCGTCCGGCCGGGCCGGCGACAGTTCCACGCGGAACGGATCCAGAAGGTGTTCCCGCCACCGGACCCGTGGGCGCGCCGACCGGCCGACCACATGCGCACAGGTCAGCACCACTCCGGGAGCGATGAAGAAGCCGGATCCGGCCACCTGCTCCGAGACGATCGCGACCGTCGCCTCGCGGACCAGATCGGCGAGGCCGTCCCCGCGCAGCCGGGGGTCGTCGAGGACGTCGGCCAGGGTGGGCAGCCGCCGCGGCGGGTGGTCCCGCGCGCCCGTGCTGCCCGGCTCCCGTTCGACCAGGGGACGGCCGGCGGGCTCCTCCGGCGGCGTCGACACCGACCGGGCGACCTCGCGGGCGGTCGGCGGCGCCGCCGGCGCCGAGCGGCGCCGGGCGACCACCGGCGCGGAACCGGCGGCCGGCGCCTCCCCGGCCGTGCCCACCGGCGACGGACCGGCCGGCGGCGCCCCGATCAGGCCGAGCAGTTCCAGGATCCGCCGCGTGGTGGCCGGGTCCGCGCTCAGGCGCCGCGCCGCCCGCACCGCGTCGGCGAGCCAGACCGCCGGCGGGGGTGCCAGGGGCCGGCCGGTCATCAGCGTTCCTCGGGCTGAATGGTCATCATCTTGGCCAGGAGCAGCCCGGTCAGCTCCTTGAAGGCCGCCGAGCCGGTGTCCAGCCCGAGGCCGCGGCAGGCGGCCAGCGCGTCCAGGAACTCGGCGACGCTGGGCGGCGGCTCGTACTGGGCGATCCGTTCCGCCCGCAGCCGCAGGTATTCGCCGCGCACGGCCTCGAGCAGCGGATCGGTCAGGTCCTCGAAGTGGGCCCGGGCTATCGTGTCGAGCCGGTCGGGATCGGGCTGGCGCAGGCCGAGGATGACGCAGCGGCGCAGGAACGCCCGCGGCAGCTCCCGCTCCTCGTTGGTGGTGACGATGATGAGCGGCACCCGCCGGGCCACCACCCGGGGGCCGTCGGTGACCCGGAACTGGTAGCTGCCGAGCGGCACCAGCAGGTCGTTGGGCACGTCCGGGTCGGCCTTGTCGATCTCGTCGATGAGCACCACGGCGCGTTCGGCGGCCGGGTTGACGACCGCCGGGTCCCGCGCCGGCTGGAGGTCTCCGGCGCTCTGGTCGAGCCCGCGCCGCCGGGCCAGGTCGGGGTCGAACGCCCACCACAGCACGCCGGGCTGCAGGTAGGCGGCGCGCGGCGGCATCGGCTCGCCCTCGCGCACGGCCTGCGCGTCGGCCAGCCGGGCCACGGTGTCGAACGTCCACAGCAGATCCCGCGCCGACGTGCGCGAGGAGACGGTGTCGGCGTAGAACCGCCACCCGAGCCGCTCGGCCACGCTGCGGGCCAGCGTGCTCTTGCCGGTGCCGGGATGGCCGCGCACGAGCAGGGGCCGGCCCGCGGCCAGCGCCACGTTCACGGCCAGGACGATGTCGTTGTCGTACACGTAGGGCAGGGAGTCGCTCGTACCGCGATCGCCGAGCCGATAGGCCCGTTTCTGGTCGAACGGCTGCTTCTCGAGGCGGGGATCGAACAGCGGCCGGTAGCCGCCGGTACTGGTCATGGCTCCTCCTAGGTGACCCGATGATCCGTCGGCAGCCCGATCTGCTCGAGCAGGTCCTTGCGGGAGTTGAGACCCCACCACTCGCCGTCGGCGTCGATGGCCGGCACCACGTCGAGAAGGATGTCGTCGGCGCCGTCCGGCAGCACCACGTCGCGCTTGCGGATGAGGATCCGGAACCCCTGGAACTCGGTGCGCAGCGCGGACAGGAAGGCGGTGTCGGGATCGCCGTCCACGCGTACCTGGAGGTAGACGTTCTGGGTGCGCAGCCGTTGCCGGAACGCGTCCCGGAACTTCTGCCACTCCCGCTCCCCGGCGCCGAGGCAGCGCAGGATCTCGGTACGCACGTCCCGCACCAGCTCGTCCGGTGGCCGTCGCGGCTCGGCACGGGCGGCCGAGGAGGGCCCGCCGGGCTTCTTGACCTCCCACGTGTCGTCCTCGACCGCGCGGCGCAGCAGCAGGCCCAGCGTGACCTCCTCGTCGGTGCCGACCCGCAGCACGCGCGGCTCGTCGGCCGCCGATTCGACACGGACGAGGTGGGCGGCGTCGCCGGGCACCCACCAGGCGAGCGGCCGGTTCATGGCCAGGCTGCACGCGACGTGGTCGAAGATGAAGATGATCGACTCGGGGTCGAGGGCGCCGCGCGCCGCCAGCAGGGCGGCCGCCAGGTCGTCCAGGGTGAGGCAGAACAGCCGCCGGGCGACCCATTCCGGGATGTCGGCGGCGGCCACCGTGGGCGGCGGGCCGAGCCGGTTCGCGAGCAGGCTGACCGCGCCCTCGTGGGACAACAGCTGGGCCAGGACCCGGTCCGGCAGGCGGCCCAGCATGGCCTGGCCGTTGCGGACCGCCCGCAGGGTGTCCGCGTGGAACTCCGCGTTGCGCTGGGCCAGGGGCTCGGCCACGATGGCCAGGGCGTCCGCGATCGGCGTGATCCACCCGCCCAGCTCGGTGTCCCGGCCCTGGGTCGCCTTGGCCATCCCGAAGACCTCGTACGTGCCGAGGTTGAGCACCGGCCCGCCGCTCATGCCCGGCGCGAGCTGGCCCTGCTGCACCCGGATGAACTGGCCCGCCCGCGCGTTCGCGACCGTGAGCCGCGACCCGTCCGGTTCCGGGCGCCCGGTGCGGACCCGGTTCATCCCGTACGCCCAGACCTCCTCCCCGGGCGACGGCAGATCGGTGCCGATCGGCACGCAGATCTCCTGCTCCGGCCCGGGCACCTCGACCTTGAGCAGCGCCGCGTCCGGGAAGCCGAACCGCTCGTCGGCGTCGGCGGCCGCCGGCAGGACGTGCTTCTCGATCGGGGTCAGCTCGGAGCCTCGCCACAGCACCCGGGGGCGCGTCGCTTTCGCGACCACGTGGGCGCAGCTGAGCACCCATCCGGGTGCGACGAAGAAACCGGATCCGTACGGCACCCGCCCGCCGGCCTTCTCGGACGTGATGACGACCGTGGCGGCGCGCACTAGCTCGACGATCCCGTGATGGCCCAGCATCACGCCGAAGCGTACGGCCGGGAACCGCCCGGACCGGCCGCTGAGTCGGATGGTTGCCTCTCGCCCGGCCGGCCCGGCCCACCGGCCGGGAGCGCGGATCGAGTCGCCTGACCCTCTTGTCAGCTACGGAATCAGTGGGAAGATGGCACGCGAACAGTGGAGATCCTGCGTCTGGAGACCGTGTGACCGCCAAGACCGTGCTGCACAACTTCATCGGCGGCGAGTCGGCCGCGCCGGCCGAGGGCCGATACGAAGACCTCATCGATCCCGCGACCGGCGAGGTGTTCGCGTCCGCTCCCGTCTCCGGCCAGCCCGACGTCGACCGGGCCATGGAGGCCGCCGCCCAGGCCTTCGAGACCTGGCGCGACACCACTCCCAGCGAGCGCCAGCGGGCCCTGCTCAAGTTCGCCGACGCCGTCGAGCGCCGAGCGGACGACCTGGTCCAGGCCGAGTCGCGGAACACGGGCAAGCCGCTGGGCCTGACCGCCAGCGAGGAGCTGCCGCCGGCGGTCGACCAGCTGCGCTTCTTCGCCGGCGCCGCCCGCCTGCTCGAGGGCCGTTCCGCCGGGCAGTACCTCAACGGCTACGAGAGCTACGTGCGCCGCGAGCCGATCGGCGTGGTCGCCCAGGTCACGCCGTGGAACTACCCGCTCATGATGGCCGTCTGGAAGATCGCGCCCGCGCTGGCCGCCGGCAACACCGTCGTGCTCAAGCCGTCGGACACGACCCCGCTCACCAGCGTGATGCTGGCCGAGATCGCCGCCGAGTTCCTGCCCGCGGGCGCGTTCAACGTGGTCGTCGGCGACCGGGACACCGGCCGGCAGCTGGTCACCCACAAGACCCCGCAGATGGTCTCGATCACCGGTTCGGTCCGGGCCGGCATGGAGGTCGCCTCGGCCGCCTCCGCCGACCTCAAGCGCACCCACCTCGAGCTGGGCGGCAAGGCCCCGGTCGTGGTCTTCGACGACGCCGACGTGGAGGCGGCGGCGGCCGCGATCGCCGAGGCCGGCTACTTCAACGCCGGCCAGGACTGCACCGCGGCCACCCGCGTACTGGCCGGCCCCCGGGTCTACAGCGACTTCGTGGCCGCCCTGGCCGAGGCCGCGAAGGGCACCAGGACGGGCGCCGCCGACGACGAGGACGTCCTCTACGGCCCGCTCAACAACGCCCGCCAGTTCGACCGGGTCTCCGGCTTCGTCGACCGCCTGCCCGACCACGCGGTTCTGAGCGCCGGCGGCTCCCGCGTCGGCGACCGCGGCTACTTCTACTCCCCCACCGTCGTCTCCGGCCTGCGCCAGACCGACGAGATCATCCAGGACGAGGTGTTCGGCCCGGTCATCACGGTCCAGCAGTTCTCCGACGAGGACGAGGCCGTCCGCTGGGCCAACGGTGTCGAGTACGGCCTGGCCTCCTCGGTCTGGACCACCGATCACGGCCGCGCCATGCGGATGACCCAGCGCCTCGACTTCGGCTGCGTCTGGGTGAACTGCCACATCCCGCTGGTCGCCGAGATGCCGCACGGCGGTTTCAAGCACAGCGGCCACGGCAAGGACCTCTCGGTCTACGGCCTCGAGGACTACACCCGCCTCAAGCACGTCATGCACAGCCTCGGGTGAACACCTGAGACGGCCCGGGCCGTTTTCGGTCCGGGCCGTCCTTACAGGCAGAAGGGGTACGCCTTCTCGGGCAGTACCGGGGAGCTCGGGGGCGGCCTGAGCGTCCGGTCACGGCCGTTGCGCCCCTTTCGCGTGGGGCGCGGGGCCGCGCTGAAAGAGGACCCACCCGCTAACGTGAACAAGTGATCATGCCGCTGCCGCCGGACGACCTGGTGGACCGCACCGATGAGCGGGCCCGCCTGGGCAAGCTGCTCCTCGAGACCCCGGCCGGCGGCACCGCTCTGCTCATCGAGGGCGTGGCCGGCATCGGCAAGACCGCGCTGGCCCGCGACACCGCCGCCCGGGCCCGCGAGCGGGGCTTCCAGGTGCTGCTCGCGCGCGGCGTGCAGAGCACCGCCGGCGCCGGTTTCGGCGGCCTGCACGAGCTGCTGTACCCCATCCTGGACCGGGTCGCCCTGCTGCCGCCGCGGCAGCGGTCCGCCCTGCTGGTCGCCTTCGGCCAGGAGGAGGGCCCGGCGGCCGACCGGATGCTGATCAGCCTGGCCACCCTGAGCCTGCTCGAGGAGAGCGCGTCCACCCGGCCCCTGCTGATCCTGGTCGAGGACCTGCACTGGCTCGACCGGTCCAGCGCCGAGGTGGTCGCCTTCCTGGCCCGCCGGCTCGGGGCGGTCCCGGTCACCCTGCTCGCGATGACCCGTACCGACGGCTCCTACCCCGACTGGAGCGGCTCCTTCCCGCACGTGCTGCCGCTGGACGCGCTCTCCGAGGAGTACTCCGGCGAACTGCTCGACCGGGTCGCTCCCGGCCTGGGCGCGCCGTCGCGGGAGCGGATCCTCAGCGCGTCCTCGGGCAACCCGCTCGCCCTTCAGGAGCTGCCGGCGGCCCTGCGCGACCGGGACCTGCCCGGCTCGTCCCGGCTGCCGCTGACCGAGCGGCTGGAGCAGGCGTTCCTGTCCGAGGTGGGCCAGCTGCCCCCGGCCGGTCAGCGGGTGCTGCGCCTGGCCGCGGCCGGCGAGGACGCGACGGCCGCCGAGCTGGTGGCCGCGATGGGTGTGCTCGGCCTGGACCGGCTCGACCTCGACCGGGTGGAACGCACCGGCCTGCTGCGGATCGTGAACGGCCGCCTGGTGTTCCGCCACCCGCTGCTGGCCTCGGCCGTGCAGGGCGCGGCGTCGTCGGTGGCCCGCGCCGAGGCCCACCGGGCGCTGGCCGAGGTGTCGGCCGACCCGGTGCGGGTGGCCTGGCACCGGTCCGCCGCCACCTACGGCTGGGACGAGGACGTGGCGGCCGGCCTGGACGCCGTGGCGCTGGCCGCGCAGCGGCGCGGCGCCCACCACGAGGCGATGGTCGCCTACCGCCGGGCCGCCGAGCTGTCACCGGCGGCCGACCGGCGCGTGCACCGCCTGGCCGAGGCCGCGGAGGCCGCCCGCCGGGCCGGCCTGACCGCCGAGGCGGCCGAGGTTCTGCAGGAGGCGCTGCCGGCGGCCGAGACACCGGCCGACGTGCGCGCCCTCGCCCGTACCGAATGGCTTCTCAGCATGACCGCGAGCCTGCCCGGCCGCGGCGCCCGCGACCTGGTCCGGCTGGCCGGCCCCGGCTCCGACCGCCCGGTCGAGGTGCTGCTGTGGGCGGCCACCAAGGCGTTCATCCTGCAGGAGCCGCCGGACGTGCGGGAAGAGGTCCGCGCCGCCCTGGAGCGGGCCCCGGCCGAGACCCGCGACGAGCCGCTGCGCGAGATCGGTTTCGTCCTGCTCGACCCGCGCCACGGCATGGACGCGCTCCGCTCCGACCTCGGCGTGATCCTGCCCCGCCTCCTCGAGGAGCAGGCGGAGATCGTCAACGTGCTCGCCTTCGCCGCCGAGGGCCTGGGAGACTTCGAGACGGCCGAGCGCTGCTGGACGGCCGCCGTCGACTTCCACCACGCGTCCGGCCGGATCAGCGACGAGGCGGTCACCGTCTGCGGGCGCGGGATGATGCGCGTCGCCACCGGCCGGATCGCCGACGGCCTGGCCGACAGCGAGCAGGCGCTGCGGCTGTCCCTCGACTTCGACCTGCAGATCGTCGGCGCCATCGCCGCCGCCGCCGTGGCCGTCGCCCGGGCCGTCCGCGGCGAGGACGGCGAGGCGGCGGCGGCCCTGGAGCAGGCCCGGCAACTGCTCGGCTCGGCCCCGTTCGCCCGCGTCCAGGCGGTGATGGCATGGGCCGCCGGCCTGCTCGCCCTCAACGAGGGCCGCCCCCAGGACGCGCTGACCGCCCTGGCCGGCACCACCGTGAACCCGCCGGTCGAACTGTGGGCCGGCCCCGACCTGGTGGAGGCGGCCGTGCGCGCCCAGCGCCCCGGCGCCGCCGGCCATTGGCTCGAACTGGCCGAGGCCGCCATCGCCGCCTCGCCCTTCCCCGACCGCCTGGCCCAGGCCCGCGACCGTTCCCTGGCCCTGCTCGGCACCGAGCCCCGCGCGCACTTCGAGGCCGCGCTCGCGCACGGCGCCCGGGCCGGTTCCCCGCTCGATCTGGGCCGCACCAGACTCGCGTACGGCGAATGGCTGCGCCGCGACCGCCTCATCGCCGAAGCCCGCACCCAGCTCACCGAGGCCGTCGACCTGCTCCGCGCCGCCGGCGCCACCCCCTGGGCGACCCGGGCCGAGGCCGAACTGGGCGCCACCGGCGGCGGCTCCGGCGGCCGCCAGGCCCGCCGCGACGCCGGCCAGCTGCTCACCTCGCAGGAGCTGCAGGTGGCCCGGCTGGCCGCGCAGGGCCTGACCAACCGCGAGATCGCCGACCGCGTCTACGTCTCCCACCGCACGGTCGCCGACCACCTGAGCCGAGCCTTCCTGAAGCTCGGCATCTCCCGCCGCTCCCAGCTGAGCTCCGCCCTCGAGCAGTCTTGAGCCCTCTCATCGGTCGCCGGGCCGACCTCGACACCCTGATCGCCGTCCTCGGCACCCCCGGCCGCGCGGTGGTCCTCGAAGGCCCCGCCGGCATCGGCAAGACCACCCTGGCCGAGGCCTTCATCCGTACCGCACCCGGCCGTGTCCTGCGCGGCACCGGGGGCGCCCCCGACCCGTACGCCGGGCTTCGCGCTCTGCTGTTGCCTCTGGCCCCCGCCGCGGCCTCCCTGCCCACCCCGCAACGCGACGCCCTCCGCGCCGTCCTCGATCCGTCCGCCGGCGCGCCACCCGAGCCGCTCCTGGTCCACCTGGCCACCCTGAGCCTGCTCGCCCACCACCCGTCGCTGGTGGTCGTCGACGACGCGCACACCTGGGACCGCCTCAGCCGGGCCACGCTCGCTTTCGTCGTACGCCGCCTCCCCGGCACCCCCGTCGCCGTCCTGGCCACCGTCCGCTCCGGCCCGCTGTTCCCCGGCGAGGACGCCGTCCACCTGAGCCTCGGCCCGCTACCCCGCTCCGACAGCGAACAGCTAGCCGACCTGATCGCACCCCGGCTGAGCGCCCCCTTCCGCCGCCGGGTCCTGGCCGAGGCCGGGGGAAACCCGCTGGCCCTGCGCGAGTACGCGGCCACCGCCGCCGCCCTGCACCGCACGGGAGCCGAGGCCCCACCCCGCCTGCCGGTGAGCCGCCGCCTGGAACGGGCCTTCCTCCCCGAAGCCCTGCCCACCCCGAGCCGCACCCTCCTGCTGCTGGCCGCCGCGGCCGGCGAGAACACGTCGCTCCCCGAGATCCTGGCCGCCGGCGCCCGAACCGGCGCCACCCCCCAGGACCTCGCCCCCTTGGAGAACGCCCGGCTCATCACCCTGACCCCCCAGGCCGTGACGTTCACCAACCCACTGATCCGGTCGGTGGCCTACGGCGCCGCCACCCCCACCCAGCGCGCCGACGCCCACCGCACCCTGTCCGCGGTAGCCACCGACCCGGTCCGCGCGGCATGGCACCGAGCCGCCGCAACCACCACCCCCGACGAGGCGGTAGCCACCACATTGGAGGCCGCCGCCTCAATAGCCACCCACCGTGGAGCCACCCACGAGGCGGTGGCCGCCTTACGCCGCGCCGCGGCCCTGTCTCCCACCGAGCCCGCCCGCGCCCACCGCCTGGCGGTCGCCGCGGAGCTGGCTCGCCGCTCAGCCCTCCCCACGGAGTCCCAGTCCCTGTTGACCGAGGCCGCTTCCTTACCGTCCACCCCCGACGACGCGGTCGCCCAGGCCGCCACCCAGACCTTGCTGTCCTTCCAGACCGGCGCCCCATACCACCCCCTCCCCACCCTCACGCCCTCCTCCAGCGCCACCCCAACGGCCGCCTCCACCTCGCCCTCCGGCGCCGCACCCGCTGCCGTCTCTCGCGCCGCGGCCCCCTCCGCGACCCCTCCCACCGCCGCACCCTCCCCCACCGCCGCACCCCCCGCGGCCTCCCCCACCGCCGCACCCCCCGCGCCCTCCCCCACCGCCGCACCCTCCGTCGGTGCGCCCAGCGCCGCCTTCACCACCGCACCCTCCGCAGCCGCGCCCTCCATCGGTGCGCCCACCGCCGCGCCCTCCGTCGGTGCGCCCACCGCCGCGCCCTCCGTCGGTGCGTCCAGCGCCGCCTTCACCGCCGCCGGCGAACTCCGCTTGCTGGCCCTCGCCGCCTTCCGCGCCTGGACCACCGGCCAGACCTTGAGCCCCTCCGCCCCCGGCCCGGTGTCCTGGCAACGCGACATCGCCGACGCCCTCGGCAACCCTCCCGCACATGCCCGAAATATCCGGCACCGCCGGAGCGCCGGCCACGACACGGCGTTCGCCTGGGCGTTCGACGGCGCCGGCCGCGAACAAGAGACAGGCCGCGGCCAGTGGCTGCTCCTCCTGGCGTACGCCGCCGAGGCCCAACACGACCCCGACCTGGCCGCCCGCTGCTGGCAGCAGCTGTCCGCCCTCCATCACGCCGCCGCCGCCACCGCCGACGAGGCAACCGCTCTGACCGGCCGCGCCCTGACCCGCATCCTCACCGGCGACCTCCGCGCCGCCACCGCCGACAGCGAACAAGCGTCAGCCCTGGCCGAGGCAAACCACCTCCCCGCCCTGGCCGCCCTGGCCTCCGCCGTCTCAGCCCTGGCCCACACCCACCGTGGCGACCACCCCAAAGCCGCCACCCGCCTCACCGCGGCCACAGGTTTCACCACCGCGGCCGCCCTCCACATCAGCACCGCCTCGACAGATCTCGCCACCGCGGCCGCCGTACACACCGACACCACCTCGACCGGTCACGCCACCGCGGCCGCCGTACACACCAACACCACCTCGACCGGTCACGTCACCGCCGGCGGGTACCCCACGGTGATCACCGCGCGGGTTCGCTGGGCGGCCGGGATTCTGGCGCTGGCCGAAGGGCGCTATGCCGACGCCTGGCGCGAACTGTCCGAAGTGAGCGCCCACCCCACGACCGGCCTGTGGGCGATCGCGGATCTGGCCGAGGCCGCTCAGCACCTCGACAACGCGCCCGAGCTCAAGTCGCAGCCCAAGCCGAAGGCAGTCGCAAGCGCGGAAGCGGTGACGGAACCGAAAGCGGTAACCGAGCCGGAAGCAGTGACCGAGCCGAAAGCGGTAACCGGGCCGAAAGCAGTGACTGAGCTGGAAGCAGAGTCGAGGCCGGAAGCGGGCACGACGGCCCAAGCGGGCACGACGGCCCAAGCGGGCACGACGACCCAAGCGGGCACGACGACCCAAGCGGGCACGACGACCCAAGCGGGCACGACGGCCCAAGCGGGTACGACGGCCCAAGCGGGCACTATGGCCGAAGCGAACGTGGAGGCTCGGGTGGCGGCCGCGGAGGAGCAGGCCGCCGCCTTTGGGTCGGCTCACCTCTGGGCGCTTGTGCATCGGGCGCGCGCGATCATCACCGCGGGGCCGGAGGCTGAGCGCAGTTTCGAGCAATCCTTGCGGTACGCGCGTGAGGCCGGCAACGTCTGGGAGCGGGCGCGGACCGAACTCGCCTACGGGGAGTGGCTTCGGCGGCGGCGCCGCATCGTCCGGGCGCGGGACTTCCTCAACGCCGCGCTGGGGGCCTTCCGGGACGCCGGGGCGTCCCGGCTGGCCGACCGGGCGGCGCTGGAGCTGCGGGCGGCCGGTGTGGCCGTCTCGCCGGGCGGTGCCGCGAGCGCGCCGGCCGCCGGCCTGACCTCGCACGAGGAGCAGATCGTGCGGCTGGCCGCTACGGGCCTGACCAACCGTGAGATCGGCGAGCGCCTGCACCTGTCGCACCGGACGGTCGGCACGCACCTGCACCGGGCGTTTCCCAAACTGGGTGTGAAGAGCCGAGCCCAACTACCCGCGGCCCTGCAACGCCTCGACCAGGCCAAGCCGCCGGAGAAGCTCTGACCGCGGCCCCGCGCCCCACGCGAAAGTGGCCTGACGGCCCTGGCCAGAGGCTTCGATCGCCGTGAGCTCCTGGGTGCCCTTCGAGGATTCGTACTTCTGAAGTTATTGCTCCCGAATTGCCCAAGGGCTGCCGTATTCGACGAGTTTGTCGAGGAACGGGACGGGGTCGAAGGCCTCCGGGCCGAGGACGCCCTTGCCCGCCCACGTGCCGGCGGCCAGGAGTTCCAGGGCTATGACGGGGTTGACGGCGGTCTGCCAGACGACGGCCTGGGAGGCGTATTCGCGCATGGACCACTCGTTGTCGACCAGGTGGTGCAAGTAGACCTCGCGCGGTTCGCCGGAGGTGCCGAGGCCGCGGACCCACGTGCCGGCGCAGGTGACGCCGGTCATGCGGTCGCCCAGGGTGGCCGGGTCGGGGAGGACCGCCGCCACGACGTCGCGCGGGGAGACCGGGGCGCCGCCGACGCGGACCGGGGTGGTGCGGTCCAGGCCGAGCTTGTGGAGGGTCTTGAGGACGTCGATGAACTCGCGGCCCAGGCCGTACTTGAAGGTGACCTTGCCGGCCTGCACCCAGCGGGGGATGAGCAGGACTTCCTCGTGTTCGACGTGGACGCACTCGACCGGGCCGATGCCGCCGGGGAAGTCGAAGACCTCGGGTTCGCTGAACGGCTCGAGGGTGTACCAGCCGCGGTCGCGTTCGTAGACGACGGGCGGGTTCAGGCACTCCTCGATGGTGGTCCAGATGCTGAACGAAGGGGCGAAGTCGTAGCCGTCGACGACCAGATTCGAGCCGTCGCGGACGCCGATCTCGTCGATCCGGGAGAACAGGTGATCGGCGGCATACCGGGCGAAGATGTCCGACAGACCGGGCTCGACGCCGATGCCGACGAGAGCGAGCCGGCCGGCCTCCTCCCACTGCGGGGCCTCGGCGAACTGCTCGTCGCCGAGTTTGACGCCGGTGGCGGCGTGGCTGAGTGACATCGCCATGTCGAGGTAGTCGGCGCCGGCCTCGAGGGCGCCGCGGAAGACCGGCATGACGAACCGCGGATCCACAGCGTTGAGTACGTGGGTGATGCCGTGCGCGCGGCACAGGGCGGCCACCGCGGCGGGATCGGAGGCGTCGACCCGCTCGGCCACGAAACGGTCATCGGCGGATGCGGCGGAGGCGGCGCGGTCGAGGGAGTAGTCGGCGACGACGAACAGGTCGTAGAAGGAGCGGCGGGCGGCGATGCGGGCGGCGGCCGCGCCGACACCCCCGGCGCCGATGGTCAGGATGCGCATGAAGAACCCTCCCGATCACTGAAACCGTGTCGACAGAGCCTCTTCGCGCCGGAAAAGCTTGTCAAGAGCGATCAACTCTGCGATAAACGCAGGTATGCCGAACGCCGAGCCCATCCGGGCGATTGCCCCGGCCGCCAGCGGCGGGAAGAATCGCGGCGTGACGGCGGACGTGGCACTTGACGAGATCAACAAGCAGATCATCGAGCACCTTCAGCGCGACGGGCGGATGTCGTACGCGACGCTGGCCAAGACCATCGGGCTTTCCGAGGCGGCCGTACGCCAGCGCGTGCAGCGCCTGCTCGACGGCGGCCTGATGCAGATCGTGGCGGTGACCGACCCGCTGACGCTCGGCTTCGCCCGGCAGGCGATGGTCGGGCTGAAGGTCAACGGCGATCTGCGCGCGATCGCCGACGAGATCGCCGCCATCCCCGAGGTCGACTACGTGGTGATCTGCGCGGGCGGCTTCGACCTGCTGGTCGAGCTGGTCTGCACCGACGACGAGCACCTGCTCGACCTGCTCAACGAGAAGGTCCGCACGATCAAGGGCGTCGCCGTCTGCGAGACGTTCATGTACCTGAAACTGGCCAAACAGACCTACGCCTGGGGAACTCGATGACGCCGTCCTTCTGGTTGTCCACTCTCGGCCCGATCACCGAGCGCCCCGCCTTGCCGGGCGACCGGTCGGCCGATGTGGCGATCGTGGGCGGCGGCTACACCGGCCTGTGGACGGCCTACTACCTGTCCCAGGCCGCCCCGGAGCTGTCCATCGTGGTGCTGGAGTCGCGCTATTGCGGCTTCGGCGCCTCCGGGCGCAACGGCGGCTGGGCGTCCGGCCTGTTCCCGGTGTCGGAGGCGAAGCTGGCCCGCCGGCACGGGGCCGCTCAGGCGGCGGCGATGCATTCTGCATTGGCGGGGGCGGTGGACGAGGTGGGCCGGGCCGCCGAAGCCGAGGGCATCGACTGCCACTTCGCCAAGGGCGGGACCATTTCCCTCGTACGATCCCCCGCCCAGTTCCGCCGCGCCCGCAACGCCCCCGGCTTCCTGGGCGCCGCCGAGGCCCGCGCGATCTGCGGCGCCACGGACGTGCTGGGCGGCGTCTACAGCCCCGACTGCGCCGCCCTGCACCCGGCCCGGCTGGTGCGTGGCCTGGCCGAGGCGGTCGAGCGGCGCGGCGTCAAGATCTTCGAAGGCACGAGGGTACGGGGCATAGCCCGCGGCCGCGTCGTGACCGACCACGGCGTCGTCACCGCCGGGACGGTCGTGCGGGCCCTGGAGGGCTACACGGCCCAGCTCGACGGCTACCGGCGCGCGCTGGCGCCCGTATACAGCCTGATGATCGCCACCGAGCCGCTGCCGTCGTCGTTCTGGGACCGGGTGGGCCTGGCCCGCCGCGAGACCTTCACCGACGAACGCCACATGATCATCTACGGTCAGCGGACGGCCGACGACCGCCTCGCCTTCGGCGGCCGCGGCGCCCCGTACCACTTCGGCTCACGGATCGAGCCCGGCTACGACCAGGTCCCGGCCGTCTTCGACGCGCTGCGCGACACCCTCGAGCAGATGTTCGGCGTCCGCCCGGACATCGCCGCCCGCTGGGGCGGCCCGCTCGGCATCCCCCGCGACTGGATGCCCTCGGTGGGCCTGGCCGACGGCATCGCCTGGGCCGGCGGCTACGTCGGCGACGGCGTCGCCGCGGCCAACCTGGCCGGCCGCACCCTGTCCGACCTGATCCGCGGCGCGGAGACCGACCTGACCACGCTGCCCTGGGTGGGCCACCGCTCCCGCCGCTGGGAGCCCGAGCCCCTGCGCTGGCTCGGCATCAACGCGGGCCTGCGAGCCACCAACCTGCGCGACTCCCTGGAGAAGGCCCGTTAGGTTCTGTGGATCGCCGTGGCGGGACCCGCCCGACCGGTATGGACCGGATCACGCCGGGGCAAGCCGCCGACACCCTGTTCGTCGCGGTCCAACCCGGAAGGCGTTGCGGGACAAACACATCACCACGACGATCCCGGAGCCGGGCGATCAGATCACCGCCCGGCTCCGCACAGGCCGCAACGGAGACGGTCGCTGGTACTACTGCGCTAGTCAGCTGTCATGTAAAAGTTCACCAGCGGGAGTCCTGTGAACCCGACTGCCTCATAGAGAGCTCGCGCGGGCGCGTGGCCGGGATCGCCGCCCGTTCCCACGTTGATGAGCTTGAGCCCTTGATCCCGGAGCCGCTGAACGGCGAACTCCAGCAGAGCTCGGCCATGACCACGACGCTGGTGCTCCGGGTGTACCGCGATCATCTCGATCACCCCCAGCGACTGCTCCTTGTCCTGCTGGAGAACCACGAAACCGGCCACAACGCCCTCGGGCGTGGCCCGGACGAACGATTCGGCGTCTTCCGCGAGACAGTTCCTTCGGACGCTGACCGCTTGAGCCATCCGCCACTCCGGACGGTACAGGAGGCCGAAGATCGCGGATCCGAGAACGTTCTCGAACGAGACGAAGACCGGCTCCCAGGCCAGGAGAGACAGCTCGACGACAGCTTCCAGATCAACCGGCGTCAACGGCCGAATCTGGGGCGACGGCTCGGTGGCGCGAGACTGTGCGGGCATGCGAGTGCTCCGTTCCATGACGGCGAAGGCCCATGCGGGACACGTACGGGCCGGGGACGCTGGAAGCGGCGGAGCAAGGCTGGAGGTTGCCCGCCGCTCAGGAGCGGCGGGTTCGCCCAGCTGCGGCGCAGTGACAGATGCAGGTCATGAGACGCACGATAACGTGCGATCAGCGACGTTGTCAGTGGCGTCGGCGGTGGACGGCCACGGCGGCCAGGGCGATCGCGAAAGTGGCGGCGACGACCTCGAGGCCGGTCCAGCCGAACAGGAACTTGGACATGGGCGCGCAGATGTAGAGGCACGCGCAGAGGAAGAAGACGGTGGGGAATCGCCGCGTTCGCGGCGGGGCCAAGTGGGCACTCAGCGCGGGGTCCTCGCTCGCCAAGTGTCGTTCGATGTCATCCAGGGCACGACGGTCATGATCGTCAAGCATCGATGCACCATCCCGATGGACCGCTGGGGGTGAGCGGTCCTACTCTGAGCAAAGCATCGATCCCACGAGGGGGGAACTCCCCATGACGTCCGTCGTGCCGAAGCCGATCGTCACCCGGCCCTACCCGGTGCGGCGCACCTTCCGGGGCTCGGCCCTGGCCCGCACGCTGCGCACGACGGACGCGAAACAGATCGGGATCATGTATCTGGTCACCGCCTTCGCGTTCTTCCTGGTGGGCGGCCTGATGGCGCTCATCATGCGGGCCGAGCTGGCCCGGCCGGGCATGCAGTTGCTCTCCCCGGAGCAGTACAACCAGCTGTTCACGATGCACGGCACCGTCATGCTGCTGTTCTTCGCGACGCCGATCGTGTTCGCGTTCGCCAACTTCGTGGTGCCGATCCAGATCGGCGCCCCCGATGTGGCGTTCCCCCGGCTCAACGCCTTCGCGTACTGGCTGTTCCTGTTCGGGGGCACGCTGACCATCTCGGGCTTCGTCCTGCCGGGCGGCGCGGCCGACTTCGGCTGGTTCGCCTACACGCCGCTCAGCGACTCACTGCACTCGCCCGGCATCGGCGGCAACATGTGGGCGGTCGGGCTCGCGCTCTCCGGCCTGGGCACCATCCTCGGCGGCGTCAACATGATCACTACGATCCTGACCCTGCGCGCGCCCGGCATGACCATGTTCCGGATGCCGATCATGACGTGGAACATCCTGGTCACCAGCCTGCTGGTGATCATGGTCTTCCCGTTCCTGGCCGCCGCGCTGTTCGCGCTCATGGCCGACCGGGTCCTCGGCGCCCACGTCTTCGACATCGAGACCAACGGCCCGATGCTGTGGCAGCACCTGTTCTGGTTCTTCGGCCACCCCGAGGTGTACATCGTGGCGCTGCCGTTCTTCGGCATCATCACCGAGGTCATCCCGGTCTTCAGCCGCAAGCCCGTGTTCGGCTACAAGGGGCTGGTCTCGGCCACCCTGCTGATCGCCGCGCTGTCGATGTCGGTGTGGGCGCACCACATGTTCGTCACCGGCCAGGTCCTGCTGCCGTTCTTCAGCCTGCTGAGCTTCCTCATCGCCGTACCCACGGGAATGAAGTTCTTCGTCTGGATCGGCACGATGTGGCGGGGCCAGATCAGCTTCGAGACGCCGATGATGTTCGCCCTCGGCTTCCTGGTCACGTTCCTGTTCGGTGGCCTGTCCGGCGTGCTGCTGGCGTCACCGCCGATCGACTTCCACGTCTCCGACTCGTACTTCGTGATCGCGCACTTCCACTACGTCCTGTTCGGCACGATCGTGTTCGCCGTCTTCGCCGGCATCTACTTCTGGTTCCCCAAGATGTTCGGGCGGATGCTCGACGACCGCCTCGGCAAGGTCCACTTCTGGCTGACCTTCATCGGCTTCCACAGCACGTTCCTGGTCCAGCACTGGCTGGGCACCGAGGGCATGCCCCGCCGCTACGCCGACTACCTGCCGAGCGACGGGTTCACGTTCCTGAACACGTTCTCCACGATCGGGTCGTTCGTGCTGGGCCTGGCCACCCTGCCGTTCATCTACAACTGCTGGAAGTCCTACAAGGTGGGGCAGCTCGTCACCGTCGACGACCCGTGGGGTCACGGCAACAGCCTCGAGTGGGCCACCTCGTCCCCGCCGCCGCTGCGCAACTTCGACAAGATGCCGCGCATCCGCTCCGAGCGCCCGGCCTTCGACGCCAAGTTCCCCGAGCTCGCGGCGGGCGCCCAGTCGGTGGCCGGCCCGCCCGAGGGCGGCGCCCGCCCGCTGACCGAGGAGTCGTCGGGCGGCGCCCGCTACCAGGAGGACCCCGACGCTTAGAAAAGCGTCGTGGGTACGGGCTCGGGCAGCGCCTGAAGGCCGGGCGTCCGCTGCCGCACCTCGTCGTGGAACCGTCGGGCCAGCGCGGGCGCGTCGACGTTGTCGGGCGTGTGCATGAAGAAGGTCGGCGAGCGGCCCTCCTTCAGCCACCCCGAGACGACCTCCACCCACGGCTGCCAGCCCTCGACCGTACGGGCGGTGTCGTCGCGGCCCAGGTAGCGCACGATCGGCCGCGCGGTCAGCGCCCGCGTCCGGCGCGGCATCCGCGGCTTCTTCGTCCACGCGTCCCGCTCCATGTCACTGGTGGGCGGGCTGGCGAACATCACCGTCGTGTCGAACGGCACCCACTCGGCGCCCGCCCGCTCCAGGACGCTCTCGAGCCCCCGCGGGTCATCGAAGAACCCCCGGTGCCTGACTTCGACCGCGTAGTCGTACGCCGGGGGCAGCCGCCGCAGAAACGCCGCGAGCACGTCGAGGTCGCCGGGCCCGAACGACCCCGGCAGCTGCACCCACAACGCGTGGACCCGCTCCCCGAGCGGCTCGATCGCGTGGAGGAAACGCCGGAGTTCGGGTTCACCCCCGGCCAGCCGGTTCTCATGAGTCACCGGTTTCGGCAGCTTGAGGACGAACCGGAAGTCCGCCGGCGTCTGCCCGGCCCAGCCGGCGACGGTCTCCCGGCTCGGCGTCGCGTAAAAGGTCGTGTTGCCTTCCACCGCGTCACACCATTCGGCGTACGCCTTCAACCGCTCCGGACCCGCCGAGAACTCCCACGCCTTGTGCGTCCACATGGCGCATCCGACATGCAGCCGCGAACCTTGCTTCCCATCCACCGCAGAAACCTATCGCGAACAGCGTGACGACCACGATTCCCTCCTCGGCGACGGTCAACACCGCGACGCCGTACGGCTCGTCGCGGAACCACGTGAGCACGGCCGGCTGGCCGTTCGCCTCGGTCGCCGCCATCCGCCACTCCCCCGGCGCTCCCATCGCCGGCGCAGCGAAGGCCAGGCACGCCTCCCGCCCGGCCGCGTACGAGCCCGGCGAGCCCACCGGATCGATGGCCGCGTCCGCCCGCAGCACCTTTCGGAAAGCGTCGGCGTCGGACGCCTCCCAGGCGGCCATGTAGGCGGCGAGCAGATCCCGGGCGCGCGGCGAGGACGCGTCCAGCAGGTCATCGCGGCCCGGCGCCACCTCGGCCAGCCGGGCCCGGGCCCGCTGCAGGGCGCTCTTCACGGCCGGCACCGTCATCCCCAGCGCCTCGCCGGTCTCGGCCGCCGAGAAGGCCAGCACTTCCCGCAGCAGCAGAACGGCCCGTTGCCGCGGCGGAAGGTGCCGAAGCCCGGCCACGAAAGCGAGCCGCACGCTCTCGCGCGAGGTCACCAGGTCGGCCGGATCGGTCAGGAAAGGCCCGATTTCCGGTACGGGCGGACGCCGCGCCCGGTCCTCGATCACGGTCAGGCACACGTTGGTGGCGATCCGGTACAGCCACGTCCGTACGGACGAACGCCCCTCGAACGCCGCCCAGCCGCGCCACGCCCGTACATAGGTCTCCTGCACCATGTCCTCGGCGTCGTGGAAACCACCGAGCATCCGGTACGCGTGAGCGAGCAACCCCCGGCGTTCGGCTTCGAAGGCCTCGGTCAGAGTCCCAGTCGCGGGCGCACCCATGCTGCCATCCTCCCGATCGCCTCGTCGGCCACCGGCGCGCGCCCGGCGGCCATCTGGAACGTGTGCGGCTGCCCGTCGAAGACGTCCAGCCGAGCGCCAGTCTGCTGGGCCAGGCGCTCGCTGTCACCCCGCCCGCTCTCGTCGCCGCCACACTGCACGTAGACCGGCGGCAGCTTGCTCAGGTCGGCGTGGAAGGCGTTGACCTCGGGCGCCGTGCCGCTCATCCCCGCCGGCAGATACTGCGCGATGAGCCCCCGGACCATCGTGCGGGTGAAGAAAGGATCGGAGTTCCCGTCGTACGAGGTGGCGGTCTGCGCCGGATCCATGTCGACCCACGGTGACATCAGCAGAAGCGCGGCCACACCCGGTTCGCGCCGGGCCACCTGCACCGCCAGGCCGCCGCCGCTGGAGTCCCCGGCCAGCGCGACCGTGTCCGCGTGCCCCGCCGCCCAGCGGTAGGCCGTGACCGCGTCCTCGACCTGGGCCGGAAACCGGTACGCCGGGGCCAGCCGGTAGGTGGCGAGCAGCACCCGCACACCGGCAGCCTTGGCCAGGTGCCCGTACATCTTGCGGTGCGTGTAGAGCGACCCGCCCACGAACCCGCCCCCGTGCAGGGCGACGATCACCCGGTCCTGGTCGGCGCCGTGCGGGCTCAACCACATCGCCGGTACGCCGCCCGCCGACACCTCCGCGTAGTCGAGGCCGCGCGGCTCGGCCGTCACGTCGCCCCACTGGTCGTCCACGCCCATGTCCCCGGCGGCCCAGCGGGCGTACATGTCCTTGATGGCATTCATGTGAGTACCGACCGCGGATCCGCCGCAAAGGAATCGGTCGTGGAAGCTGAGCATATGGAGTGGACGCTCACCTGGGCCGGATCGGTGCCCGGCGGATGGTGGCGACGGCCGCGTCGTCCGCGCGCCGCAGGCGCAACCGGACGTCAGCCTTGGGCGTCACGAAGCATTCGTCCCCGCTCGAGGGCAGACGTCGATAATGATGGCCATGATTCGCTTCTACTTCGTTGATGTGTTCGCGGACCGTCCGCTGACCGGCAACCCGCTGGCGCTGGTTCCCGACGCGGACGACCTCACCGTGCCACAGATGCGGGCCATCGCCCGGGAATTCAACCAGTCCGAGACGACGTTCCTGCTGCGGCCCGGCGAGGACGGCGCCGACTGGCGGCTGCGCTCGTTCACCCCGGCCGGGGCCGAGGTCGACGGCGCCGGGCACAACGCTCTCGGCGCGTGGCTGTGGCTGGCCGGCCAGGGGCTCACCGGCGACCAGCCGGCCGTGACGATGCGCCAGCGGATCGGCGGCGAGGTGCTCGCCGTGGAGATCCTTCGCGAGGCCGCTGGGCGCAATCGCATCGTCATGGATCAGGGCTCCCCTTCGTACGGCAAGGATTTCACCGACACCCCACGGCTGGCCGGCGCACTCGGCCTCGCCAAGGAGCAGGTCTTCCCCGCGCAGGTGGTGTCAACGGGCGTCGGGCACCTGCTTGTCCCGATCGTCTCCCGGGAGGCTGTCGACGCGGCCGTGGCGCACGACCGGGACCTCGCCGCGATCCTGGCCGAGGCGGGTGGCGAGGGCTGCTATCTCTACACCACCGAGGGGGACGACGCCGCCGCGTACACCCGCTTCTTCAACCCCACCGTAGGCATAGCCGAAGACCCGGCGACGGGCACGGCCGCGGGTCCGCTCGCCGCCGCTCTCGTGCGGTCGGGGCACGCGTCGCCCGTCTTCATCGAGCAGGGCCACCACCTGGGGCGGCCCAGCCGCATCCGGGTCGACGTGGACGGCGACCGGGTCCGGCTGTCGGGCTCCGGCCTGATCGTCGCTCAGGGCGAGCTGCGCCTGACCTGAGGATCACCTGCCGCGGCGGTCAACTATCCTCTGCGGTCGACGGTGCCACGGTCGCGGCTTTCCGGCACCGTTCGACCACCGCCTTGCCGCCGCGCTCGGCCGGGGCCGGCTCCGCGCGCAGGCAGGCGGCGAGGTCCCCGCACCAGGCGGTGCCACCGCGATAGGGCAGGACCACGCTGATCAGGCTGCGCGATGCCCCTCGGCTGTGGTGCTGACAGGCGAGCCGGACGGACGTGCCCTCGGCCCGGAAGCCGCGGACCGCGGCCGGATTCACGGTGATGGCCGTGATGGTCTGGTCGTCCACCGCGACGAGGTAGTAAATCGTGACCTCGCCGCCGACCTGCACGGCGATCTCGCGAGGAAGCCCGTACAAGGCGTAGCTCTGTGCTACCTCCCGGAGCTCGCGCATCTGCGCCACGGCGCCGACCGTGACGAGAACAGCGCCGATCAACGCCGCGACGAACCACAAGGGACGGCAGGCCGTGGCCGCCAACACGACGACCGCGAGCAGGAGAAGCTGCACGGTCGCGTAGGTCATCGGTACGAAAGGCCGAAGCAGCGCCCCGAGAACGACGGCCGAGACCGCGACCGCCCGCCGGTGGGTGGGGCCTACGAGACGGGTTCCGGCCAGATAGAGCACGACCCCGATGACCGTCGGCAGGAACGGACACATCTGCGCGAGGAAGAGCTCGACTACACCCGCTCCCCCTCACGCATGGCGCCTCATCCGAACCAGATCCGACCGGTCGCGCACCCCAGGACCAGATCCGACCGGTCGCCGACACGAACGGACAGGCCTGAACGGACGTCATCGTGAGGGCTATTGGCTACGTCGCGCTCGGCCGGGCGATGGCGACGGTGACCGACGCGACGACCGTCTTGGGCACGAGCAGGACGCTGTCCGGGCCGGCGGCGCACAGCGCCGCCGCCTCGGCGACGCTCGGGGTTCCCACGGCCGATGCCACGGTCCAGCTCGGATGGGGTACGGGCCGGCGCGCCAACTCGGCCGCTGGCAGCCCGGCCAGACGCCAGCCGCGGGCGGAAGCCAGGTCTCGTACTGCCGGGTCAGCGGCCCGCCGGTCCACGGTCGCCAGGGTGCCGATGGCGGCGACGGCGAGCCCGGCCGCCGTCAGCACCTCATCGACGGCGGCGCGGAGGGCGGCCGGGCCGGCGCCGCGGCGGGCGCCGAGGCCGAGGACCAGGTCGCCCGGCACGCTAGGTGAGGGAGCCGACGAGGCGTTCGGCGATGCCGCGGTGGCCCGCCCAGTGCAGGTGCAGGTAGGACGCGTGCACCGACGGGGTGGCGAAACCCTCGGGGTCGGCGCCGCGCCACTGCCAGGCCGCGCCGCCGGCCGGGGACAGCAGCAGACCCGAGCGGGGGTGCACGGCCGTACGGTGGAACTCGTGCCCGGTGACTCGGGTCCCGGCCGGGGCGAGCGGGCTGTCGGCCAGCGCCACCGCGTCGCGGTAGCCCAACGTCAGCGACGGCGTCATGGCCGCCTCGGCGTCGATCACCCCGCACATGTCGGCGCCGTCGAGGCTGCGGCACAACCACAGCAGGCCCGCGCATTCGGCCACGATCGAGCCGCCGCCGTCGGCCAGGGCCCGCACTTCGGCGCGCAGCGGTTCGTTGGCCGACAGCTCCGCCGCGTACACCTCGGGGAAGCCGCCCCCGACGACCAGCGCCCGCGTGCCCGCCGGCAGCTTCTCGTCCCGCAGGGGGTCCACCGTCACCACCTCGGCGCCCGCCCCGGCCAGCAGTTCGGCCGTCTCGGCGTACGCGAACGAGAATGCCGGACCACCCGCAAGCGCGACCACCGGACGGCCGGCGGAGGGCGAAGCCGACGCCGGATCCCACGGCCGCACCGCGAGCGGCGGCGCCGAGGCGGCGATCGCCGCCACCTCGTCCAGGTCGACCGAGGCGGCGACCAGCGAGGCGAGCGCGTCGACCGAGGCCCGCGCCTCGGCCCGCCGCTCGGCCGCCGGCACCAGGCCGAGGTGGCGGGACGGCGCGGCGACCGCGTCGGCCCGGCGCAGCGCGCCCAGCACCGGCGTGCCCACCTCTTCGCAGGCCTCACGCAGGATCGACTCGTGCCGGTCGGAGCCGACCCGGTTGAGGATCACCCCGGCCAGCCGTACGGTGCCGAAGCTGCGGAAACCGTGCACGAGCGCGGCGATCGACCGGCCCTGGGCGGCCGCGTCGACGACCAGGATCACGGGCGCCTCGAGCAACTGGGCCACCTGGGCGGTCGAGCCGGTCTCGCCGGCACCGGTCCGCCCGTCGTACAGGCCCATCACGCCCTCGACGACCGCGAGCGACGCGCCCTGGCTGCCGTGCGCGAACAGCGGCCCGATCAGGTCCTCCCCCACCAGCACCGGGTCGAGGTTGCGTCCCGGCCGGCCGGCGGCCAGCGCGTGATAACCGGGGTCGATGTAGTCGGGCCCGACCTTGAACGGCGCCACCGGCACACCGCGCCGCGCGAACGCCGCCAGCAGCCCGGTCGCCACAGTGGTCTTGCCGTGTCCCGAGGCCGGCGCGCCGATGACGACGCGGGGAATGCTCACCATTCGATGCCCTGCTGTCCTTTGCGGCCCGCGTCCATCGGATGCTTGACCTTCGTCATCTCGGTGACCAGGTCGGCCGCGTCCAGCAGCGCCTGCGGCGCGTCCCGCCCGGTGATCACCACGTGCTGGGTGCCGGGCCGCTCGTTCAGGGTCGCCACGACGTCGTCCACGTCGACCCAACCCCACTTCAGCGGGTACGTGAACTCGTCGAGCACATAGAACTTGTGCGTCTCCGCCGCCAGGTCCCGTTTGATCTGCGCCCACCCCTCGGCCGCGTGGTCGCGCTCGGATCCGGCCCGCTGGATCCACGACCACCCTTCACCCATCTTGTGCCAGGTCACGGGCGCCCCGCCGGTGGCGCCGAGCGCCTTGAGCGCGGATTCCTCACCGACCCGCCACTTCTCCGACTTGACGAACTGGAACACCCCCACGGGCCACCCGGCACTCCAGGCCCGAAGCGCCATCCCGAACGCCGCCGTCGACTTGCCTTTGCCGTGCCCCGTGTGCACAGCGAGCACAGCCTGCCGCCGCCGCTGCCGCGTCGTCAGCCCGTCATCGGGCACGCTGGCCACTTTCCCTTGCGGCATCAGACCCCACTTCCTTTCCCGTACGCGTCACTGGCACCGACCGGGCCACGCCCGCAACCCTCCCGCACGACCCGCACGCCAGGCGGGCCGTCCGCTCTCCCGGCCCGCGCACCTTCCGGCTGCCGGCGGCTTCCTCCGGCACGGCCGTCGGCGGCGCGGGCACGCTCGGCGTGACCGGAACCGCCCGGCGTCTCGACAGCTGTCCACCACCCGGTCGCGGCCGGCAAGGTCAAGCTGCCGCGCCCCTCATCTCCAGCGCCTCCAACGGCATGAGGTCGGCGCCGAGCGCCGTGGCCAGCCGCCCGGCCAGGTTGAGCCGGATCGGCCCGGTCTCGCAGTCGACGACCACCGTGGACACGCCGGCCAGCGCGGGCGCGACCGTGACCGGGTCGGGCCCGCTGGTGGCGCGCCCGTCGGTGACGACGATCAGCAGCGGCCGCCGGCGCGGATCGCGGCGGCGCTCGGTGGCGATGGTGGCCGCGGCGGAACGCAGCCCGGCGGCCAGCGGCGTACGTCCCCCGGTCCGCAGACTGGCCAGCCGCATGACGCCGACCTCGTGGCTGGACGTGGGCGGCAGCACCCGCTCGGCCTCGTGCCCCCGGAACGTGATCATCCCGATCCGGTCCCGCCGCTGGTAGGCGTCCCGCAGCAGCGAGAGCACAGCAGTCTTGACAATCGTCATGCGCTTGCGGGCCGCCATCGACCCGGAGGCGTCCACCACGAAGAGCACAAGGTTGGCTTCCCGCCCGACGTGTACCGCCTCGCGCAGATCCCGGGGATGAACCACACTGCCGGTCCGCGCGTCCCGGCCGCGCCGGTGGAGGGCCGCGCGCAGCGTGGCGGGCAGGTGGGGAGCGCCGGCGAGCTTGCCCTGAGGCACCCGCGAGCCGACCACCCGCCCGCGCCGGGCGTAGGCCGGGGAGCGCTTTCCGGCGTGGCCGCCGACGCCGCGCCGGGCGATGCTCAGGTTCCGGGGGCGGTAGGCGGCGCCGGCGGGCGCGGCCGCCGCCGGGGAGGGCTGTTCCTGGCCGCCGGCCGGCGGCTTCGAAGCCTGTTCCTGGCCGGGGCCGTGATCGGCCGGGCTGTCGCCGCCGCCGTTCGGCCGGGGCGCCGGGCCACGGTCGTCGGGACCGGGGCCTCCGCCGCCGGGCCCGCCGCCCGGTGAAGGCGGGTCGTCCTCGGGGTCCGTGTCGTCACCGGAGCCGGTGTCCGTGGCGCCGCCGGGCCGCGGTGGAGCCTCGCGCTCGGCCTCCTGCTGCTGGGCGTCGGCTTCGGCCAGGGCCTCGTCGAGCTTCTCCTCGTCGGTCCCCGGCGGGTCGAGCGGGTCGCGCCGGCGGCGGTGCGGCAGGGCGAGCCGGGCCGCGTCCCGGACGTCGTCGGCGGTGACCACGTCGCGGCCGTGCCAGGCGGCCAGGGCGACCGCGCAGCGGGCCACCACGATGTCGGCGCGCATCCCGTCGACGCCGTAGGCCAGGCAGACCCGGGCGATCCGGTCGAGCTCGTGGTCGGGCAGTGCCACCCGGGGCAGCCGTTCGCGGGCGGCCGCGATCCGGGCCGCCAGCTCCCGCTCGTCGCCGGCGAAGCGGGCCGCGAACGCGTCGGGGCCGGCCTCGTAGGCCAGGCGCCGCCGCACCACCTCGGCCCGGTCGGTGGCGTCGCGGGGCGCCGCCACCGTCACCACCAGGCCGAACCGGTCGACCAGCTGCGGGCGAGGCTCGCCCTCCTCCGGGTTCATGGTGCCGACCAGCAGGAACCGGGCCGCGTGCTTGACCGAGACCCCGTCGCGCTCGACGTGGGCCCGGCCCATCGCCGCCGCGTCGAGCAGCAGGTCGACCAGGTGGTCGGGAAGCAGGTTGACCTCGTCGACGTAGAGGACCCCGCGATGCGCCGCGGCGAGCAGCCCGGGCTCGTACGCCTTGACCCCGTCGGCGAGCGCGCGCTGAATGTCGAGCGTGCCCACGACGCGGTCTTCGGTGGCTCCGACCGGCAGTTCGACCAGCGTCGCCGGCCGGCGGAAGTGGGGGCTGTCCGGCGCGTGCGGCCCGTCGGGGCATGCGGGGTCGGGCGCCGCCGGGTCGCAGGCGAACCGGCAGCCGCGCACGACGGCGACGTCCGGCAGCAGGGCGGCCAGGGCCCGCACGATCGTGCTCTTGGCGGTGCCCTTCTCTCCCCGGACCAGCACCCCGCCGACGGCGGGGGAAACGGCGGTGAGCAGCAGGGCCAGGCGCAGGTCGGCCAGGCCGACAACGGCCGAGAACGGGTACGGCGTCACGCGGATCCCTTCTGTGCGGGTGTCCACGCCCGCACGATGAGTGACACGAGCGGCCGGAGTCTCCTGACTCCCGGATCAGCGCTCCCCGCACGCCTTCCGGCCTGGCCGGCCGTGGCTTCTCGGCGGATCGCTCCCCGGTCACAGTGGCGGGACCGTCCCGGATTTCCACCGGGTTCCTCCGCTACCGCTCGTGGGCCATGCTTTCCTACGGCTCACCGCGCCGTCAACGCGGGGTGTCGCTCACCGCTTTTTCGGTGTCCGGGATCGGCTGGGGCGCCAGCTTGTCGAGTTCCTTGACCACGTCGAGCACGGCCAGGGCCGACGTCTCGATCAGCGGCCGCAGCCGGGCGTAGAGTTCCGCGTTCTCCGGGTCGGGCACTGTCGGCTCGCCGATCGGGACGAGCGCGGCCGCGTGGTCGAGGTCGGGCAGCTCACCCAGCGCGTGCCGGGCCAGCAGGCACGCTCCGAGGGCGGTGCCCTCGGGGGTGTCGGCCACCGACACCGGCAGGTCGAGCGCGGCCGCGAGCACACCCACCCACAGGTCGGAGGCGACCGCCCCGCCGGTGGCCCGCACCTCGGTGACCGCGATGCCCTCGGCCGTGAACGAGTCCCGCACCAGCGCCAGCTGCTGGCAGACCCCCTCGACGGCCGAGCGCACCAGGTGGGCCCGGCCGTGTTCGCGCCGCAGGCCGAGGTAGGCCCCGCGCAGCCCGGACCGCCACCACGGCGCCCGCTCCCCCAGCAGGTACGGCAGGCAGAGCAGCCCGTCGCTGCCCGGAACGACCCCCTGCGCCTCGATGAGCAGGGCGGCGTCGCGCTCGTCGGCGTCCTCGCCCTCGGCGCCGGGGCGCTCGAACCCGCCCGCGAAGCTCTCGCCGGCCCAGCGCACGACCGATCCGGCGTTGTTCACCGCGCCGCCGATCACCCACCGGTCGTCGGTGAGCGCGTAGCAGAACAGCCGCCCCGCCTTGTCGGCCGTGGGCCGGTCGACCACCGTGCGCAGGGCGCCGCTGGTGCCCAGCGAGATCGCCGCGACCCCGGCCGGGGTGGCGCCGACGCCGAGGTTGGCCAGCGGCCCGTCGGCGGCGCCGATGATGAGCGGGGTGGCCGGGTCGAGGCCGGCCGCGCGGGCGACGCCGGCGTTCAGGCGCAGCCGCCGCGTGGTGCTGACCACCTCGGCCAGCTGCTCGGCCCGGACGCCGCCGATCTCCAGCGCCTCGGGATCCCACCGGCGCTCGTGGATGTCGTACAGCCCCGTGCCGGACGCGACCGACAGGTCGAGCAGGAACGGCTCGTCGGCCACCGCCGCCAGCACCAGCTCCTTGACCCCGCCCCAGCGCGGCGTGGACCGCAGCGTCTCCGGGTCGTTCTCGCGCCACCAGGCCAGTTTCGTCAGCGGCGACATCGGGTGCACGGGCGTGCCCGTACGCCCCTGGAGCTTCTTGCCGAGCCCGGCCTCGATGATCTCGTCGCACTGCTTGCCGGCCCGGCCGTCGGCCCAGGTGACCAGGGGGCCGAGCGGCGCGCCGGCGCCGTCCATGGGCACGAGGGCGTGCAGGAACGCGCTGAGGCCGACCGCGATGACCCGGTCGCCCTGCTCGTGGCAGGCGGCGGCGACGTCGATCAGCGCCTTGACGGCCGCGTCGCGCAGCTGGGCCGGGTCGAGCTCGGCGCGCCCGGGTCCCGGCACGGAGAGCGGATAGTGAACGCTGACCAGCGCGCGCAACTGCCCGTCGGGCCCGGCCGCCACCCCTTTCGTCGCGGTGGTCCCGGTGTCGATCCCGATCACGACGTCCATGCGCAGCCTCCAGCTCTCCAGCGCCTTCCGACCTCCAACCTAGTGCCCCGCCCGGCGCCGCTCACGGCAGAGGCACCAGGATCGGCCGCCCCCGCGTGGGAGTGACCTCGAGCTCGGTGGCCGCGCCGGGAAGCAGCGCGGCCGGACCGGTCACCGGAAGCCAGGAGCCGCCGTCGGCGCGATAGCGCAGGGCACAGTTCAGTGCGGCCACGGCCACGCCCAGCTGCTGGGGAAGGCGCGCGTGGAGAACGCTCGGGCCGCCGGGGATCTCGGTCGCCAGGCCGTCCTCCAGCCGGCCCAGGTAGTGCGGGGTGGGCGCCGAGGTGGCGGGGCCGTGCATCCAGAACACGCGCGCGGATCCGTCCAGGGCCACGGTCTGCACCACGAGGCGCCGGCCGTCCGGGGTGGCGGCACGCAGGTACCACTCGGTGGGCCCGGTCCAGGCGTGGTAGCCGTGCGGGTCGGAGTACCGGGGCAGGGTGCGGATGTCCCATCCGCCGGCGGTGGCCCGTCCCGCCCGCTCCCAGCCGGGCAGGTCCCGCGTGATCCGCTCGGGGATCTGGTTGTCGGCCCCGCCGGTGTCGACGACGTCGTGCAGGTTGGCCAGCGGCACCGCCGGGTCGTCGCCGTGCTGCCGCAGGGCGACGCGCACGACACCGTCGGCCGCCGGGAACCGCCGGATCGCCATGCCGTCGGCGTCGGCGCGCAGCGGGGCGAAACCGCGCTCGACCCGCCCGTCGGCGCCGAAGCGGTAGTCGGGCGAGAACTCGACCGCCCGCCCGGCCGTGGCGACGACCAGGACGTCATGGGCGGGCCCGGCCAGCACGGCGCCGGGCGGCACCGTGCCGGCGGGGACGTGGAACGTGCTGCCGGTGGTCCGGAGCCGGTCGCCGTCGGAGTAGACGAAGCCGAGGGCGTCGTAGGCGGGCTGGATCCGCTGAGCGACCAGCGCCACGGGGCCGGCCGGGGTGGACCCGGCCCAGTGCACCCGCGCGCCGCCCGGGCCGGCCATCTCGTGCCAGGTCTGAAGGACGCGCCGGAGCAGGTCCCGGTCGCCGGCCAGATCGCCCCGGGTCGCCGCCGGAACCGCGGACGGCGGCCGATGGAACCAGCCGGCGGCGGCCGTGCCGGCGACGCCGGCGGCCAGCCCACCGGCCAGCAGGGTGCGGCGCCGCACGACTCGCCGCCGCCCGCCCGTGCGGACCCGGTCGAGCAGGTCGGGCGGGGCCTCGAGGTGATCGGTGGCGCGGGCCAGGGCCTGCCGGATGTCGGTGTCGCTCATCGTTGTCCTCCGTCCGGGACGACGGCCGGGCCGAGCACCTCACGGAGCCGGTCCAGACCGCGGGCGGCGTTGCTGCGGACCGTGCCCTCGGTGCAGCCGAGCGCGGCCGCCACCTCGTGGACGGGCAGGTCGGCGAGATAGCGCAGGACCACGGCGGCCCGCTGCCGGGCCGGCAGGCCGCGCAGGGCGACCAGCACCGCCTCGCGGATCGCCACGTCGTCGCCGTGGTCGGGCGCGACCCGGGCCTCCAGATGACCGTCGATCGAGATCTCCTCGCGCAGCGCCCGGCGGCGCCAGCGGTTGGTCGACCGGTTGACCAGCGCCCGGCGCGCGTACGCCTCGGGCATCCCCTCGATGCGCCGCCACCGCACGTACATCTGCTCGAGAACCTCTTGGACAAGGTCCTCGGCCGCGTGCCGATCGCCGGTCAGCAGGTAGGCGATTCGCAGCAGCCCGGTGGACCGGGTGCGCACGAAATCGTCGAAGCCCGCTCGTGGGCTTGAAGCCATCGCCGTCCTTCCGCCGTCGTCACCATTCACGACAGTCGGCGGCGGCCCGGCGTTGCACCTAGATCTCGAATTTCTTCGCGTACGCCGCGCGCAGCTCCTCGAAGCCGTGGTTCTTCGCGTCCGACCCGCGGATCACTCCGGCCGGCCGCCCGTCCAGCAGCCGCCGCAGCACGTCGGCGCACAGGTGCCAGCCGGCCGCCACCATGGCCTGGCTCCCGGGCTGGGAGAGAGTATGCCGCAGGATCAGCCGGGTTCCGCCCTGGTTGTCCTCGAGCTCCCAGCGCAGCAGATCGGCGCCCCACGAATACTCCAGGACCACCGGCGCCTCGGCCCGCAGCACGACGGCCGGCACCGGTTCCCGCACCGCACCGTCCACCATGGTCAAGGTCGTCTCCCCCAGAGACCCCAGATGGCGTACGGGGACGAACGGCGCCCATCGGTCAAGTTGTTCCGGCTCGGTGAGCGCCGCCCACACGACCGCCGGAGCCTGCCGGAATTCCCGCACGAAGACGAGCGTCCACCGTTCGCCGGCCGCCGCGACGAGCTCCGCGGTGTCGATCTCCTGGCTCATTGCTCCCCCTTGACGTCGGGCGACGCGTCCAGATGACGCTCCAGCGCCGCCAGATGATGGGCCCACAATCGGCGATAGGGCGCCAGCCAGGCGTCGAGCGCGCGGAAGGGCTCCGGGTCGAGGCGGTAGATCCGCTGCTGAGCCCGGGTCCGCACGGCGACCACCCCGGCCTCCCGCAGGACCCGCAGGTGCTTGGAGACCGCCGGCTGGCTCATCTCGAGCGTGGTGACCAGGTCGGAGACGGTGCACTCGCGCGACCGCAGGGCCTCCACGATCCGGCGCCGGGTCGGCTCCGCGATCGCGGCGAAGGCGTCCATGCCGCGAAGGTTATATAACTATCAAGGCATACGCAAGGGTCAGCAGCCCGGCCCGGCCGCCTGCCCGTTCACGACGCGGTACGCGGAGATGTCGCCCTTGACGTAATCGGCGACCTCGGCGATCGAGGTGGGCGGGGTGCCGTTGATCCCGGCGTAGGCGACGATCGCCGCGTCCACGGTCCGGCAGGTCGCCCCGTCGGCGACGACCTGAGCCTTCCGCTTCAGCGCCTCCGGGTTCAACGCTGAGTAAGAAACGCCAGCAACACTCAGAGTCACTGCTGCGGCCACTGCGACGTGTGTTAAATGCACCAACGCAGCCTAGCCACCATGACAGCCGGTGATCATCGGCCCGATCGGTTCGGGTTGATCAACCGTGCGGACAAGAGCAGCCGAAAACCCTCAGGTGGGCAGCTGAGCAGCCAGGAAGGCGCGAATCAGGCCGGCGATCCGGTCATACGACGGGTTTCCGGGCCGCAGATACTCACCGTGACCCGCGCCCCGGACGGTGACGAAGCGTTTCGGCCACGGGTCGGCACCGTAGGCCCGGCGCGCGGCGCCGATCGGCACCACCGGGTCACGGTTGCCGTGCACGAAGAGCAACGGAGCGGGCCGGCCGCCGAAGCCGGCGGGCGCCTCCCGCCCGGCGATCGAGACCCCCGCCCGCAGGCGCGGATCGTGCCCGGGCCCGAACAGGCCCAGCGTCGTGGTCCCCCCGGCCGAGAAGCCGACCGCCGCCCAGCGCGCGGCATCCACATGCCCGGAGAAGACGTCCCCGGGCACGGCCGAGAGCCGCCGCACCTGGTCCACCACATAGAGGGCGTCCGCCGGCTGCGACCGTACGTCCGGCCGGACGACCGGCACCCGGCGGTTCGTGTGCGGGTAGGCCGGGGCGGCCACCACGTACCCGGCCTCGGCCCAACCGGCGATCAACGGCGCGAAGTCGGACGGCGTCCCGCCCAGCCCGTGACTGAACAGGATCAGCGGGTGCCGGCCGGTCAGCGGCGAGGGATACCAGACCGTGGTCGGCAGCGGCCGGTCCGCGCCCCGCGCGAGCAGCAACGTCCGGGTCGTCACCCGGGTGGCGGCGGTGGCCGGCCGGGCCGGCCCGAACCCGCTGAGCAGCACCACGACCGCGATCAGCACCGCACCGGCGCGCCGCAGCCGGCGAGGCGCGCGGAGGGACGGGGGGACGCTGCGCACATGGCGAGCCTATGAACGTGACGCCATGAGGGCGATCACCGTTGTGGGTGGCGATGAGACGACGAACATTCGTAGGCCTTGGTGCGGCAGTCGCCGGAGTTGCCGCATTGGCCGGATACCGTAGCCGATCAGGTGATCCGGAGCCCGTGATCCCGCACGCGCCGGTCGGTGACGAGCGCCTGATCCGCCGGGACTCCCGGGCGCGGGGGCGGCTGGTCGATTTCTACACCGCCGTGCCCGCCGGGCACGGCGACGGCCGCGGGCTGCCCGTCTGCCTGATTCTGCACGGCGGCTCCAAGACCGCCGCCGACTTCCCCGGCCTCGGTCTGGGGCGTTTCCTGACCGATGCCGTACGGCGGGGCGCGCCACCGTTCGTCCTGGCCGGCGCCACCGGCGACCGCCTGTGGTGGCGGCCCGACAAGGGCGACGACCCGCAGCGCATGGTCCACGAGGAACTGCCGCAGTGGTGCCGCCGGCGCGGTTTCGACACCACCCGGATCGCCCTGTGGGGATGGTCGATGGGCGGTTACGGCTCCCTTCTCCTGGCCGAGGCCTATCCCGGTTTCGCCAAGGCCGTCGCCGCCTTTTCCCCGGCCGCGCGAAAAGGAGATGAGGTATTCACGTCAGTCAGTCATCTTCGTGGCACACCGGTCGGCCTGTGGTGCGGCGAGCAGGATGACCTTCTCGCCGATGTCGAAGACCTGGCCGCTGAGCTGCCCGAACGCCCCGCGCGAATGAGCTCGGGACCGGGCCGGCACCATTTCGGATATTGGTCGCGGTGCATACCCGAAGGTTTTGACTTCGTCGCCGGGGCTTTACGGGACTGACGCGCCGTCCGTACCGTAAATGACTCAGAGCAACGGTCCCAACACGCTGGAGGACCCCCATGCGTCGTGCCGCCGCCGTACTCGCCCTCGTTCTCGCCGGTCTGTGGATCGCCTCCCCCGCGCAGGCCTTCGCCCACAACGCCGTGCACAACACCTACCTGCACGCCCTGCTCGACGCGTTGACGCTGGTCGTGGTGTCGGCGCCGGTCTGGACCGCCCTGCTGTGGAGCGGCGGCAACCGCTGGTGGCTGGCCGGCCTGATCGCCGTCGTGCAGATCCCCGTGGCGATCATCGGCTTCGTCCCGATCGCCAGCCCCTGGCTCCATCTGTCACTGTTCGTGGTCGCCATCGCACTCACCGGTGTCTCGCTGCGGGTCGTCCGGACCCAGGCTCGCACCGCCGCGGTGACCGCGAACCGCTGAACCGGCCGGTGTCCGGGCCGCCGAGGCCCGGACACCGAAAAAGACAGCCGTGGGTGACCGACTTTTAACCTGCCTGTGAAGTCCGATGCCCGACAATGGGCGGGTGGTCACCGAGACGATGATGCCGGTCGACGGCATCGAGCTGTGTGTGGAGACGTTCGGCGAGCCGGGCGATCCCGCCCTGCTGCTCATCGCCGGCGCGGCCAGTTCGATGGACTGGTGGGAGGACGAGTTCTGCCGGCGTCTCGCGGCCGGCGGCCGGTTCGTGATCCGTTACGACCATCGCGACACCGGGCGGTCGACCTCGTTCCCGGTGGGCGCACCACCGTACTCCGATGTGGACCTGGCCCATGACGCGCTCGGCGTGCTCGACGCGCTGAGCGTCCACCGGGCTCATCTCGTGGGTCTGTCGATGGGCGGCCTGATCGCCCAGCGTCTCGCCGTCGAGCGCCCTCACCGGGTGCTGTCGCTGGTCCTGCTGTCGTCCTCGCCCGGCTTCGACGACGACCTGCCGGTGGGCGACACCGGCGACGACACGGGCGCGGACGACTGGACCGACCGCCGGGCCTCCGTCCGGAGCATGGTGGCCACGGCCCGCCGGCTGGGTGGCCCGTTCACCGCCGAGGACCCGCAACTGCGCCGGCTGGCGGAGCGGATCTTCGACCGTACGCAGGACATGGCCGCGTCACAGACCAACCACTACTGCTGCGCCGGCGGCCCCTCGGTGCGGAGCCGCCTCGGCGAGATCAGCGCGCCCACGCTGATCCTGCACGGCACCCTCGACCGGTTCCTGCCCGCCGCCCACGCCCGGGCCCTGCGCGCCGAGATCCCCGGCTCCCGGCTGGTGTGGCTCGAGGGCGTCGGCCACGAGTTCCCGCCCGCGGCCGTCTGGGCCCAGGTGATCGACGAGATCATCGGCAGGACGAGCTCCAGCCGTCACACCACCGTCAGGCCGTGACCCGCCGGAAAAACCCTAGGCCGGCGCCACCAGCGCCGCATAGTCCCCGGAGGTCAGCGGCCCCTCGGTGAGGGTCCCGTCGGCGCGCGGAACCTCCAGGCCGCGCCCCTCCCGGGTGAACGACACCGCGCCGACGTCGGGGCGCGCGGTCAGCGTGCACACCATCTGCCCGTACGCCAGGATGTCGTCCTGCCGGGCCTCGGCCGCGGGCACCTCGACCGTGACCCGCGCGCCCGGCCCCTCGGTGGCCACCACCGTGAGCCCGCCCAGGGCCGTCGACAGCCCACTCGCGCTCTCCGCCGGCGTCGGCCCGGTGATCAGGTCGTTCATCTGCTGCTGCACGCTCGGATAGGCCGGCGCCCGCCGCACCGACTGCACCAGCCGCTCGCCACGCACCAGGCACAGCACATGCGCCACCTCACCGGCCGGGGTCACCGCCGGCGCCCCCGACTCGATCAACGGTGCCCGGGGCAGCTCGACCGGATGCGGCGAGTCCTCCGCCGGCACCCCACACGCCGCCAGCAGGGCAACCCCCACAAGCGTTCCCGTCAGCCGTACGGTTCTCACGGCAGCTCCACCCGGAACCGGGCGCCGCCACCGGGCCGCTCGCGGACCGAAGCCGTGCCGCCGTGCGCCGCCGCGTGCTCGGCCACGATGGCCAGCCCCAACCCGGTCCCGTCCCCCGTCCCGCGGGCACCGGCCGCCGGCCCCCGCACGAACCGGTCGAAGATCGTCGCCCGTAGTTCCTCCGGCACACCCGGACCGGCGTCGTCCACTTCCAGAAAACCCTTACCCACCCGTACGGCGGTGGGCCCGCCCCCGTACCGCGTCGCGTTCTCGAGCAGGTTGCCCAGCGTCTGCTCCACCCGCCGCGCGTCCACCCGCCACTGTCCCGGGTCGCCGGCCTCGACGATGCCCGGGTCGAGCCCGTGTGCCCGGACCACCCGCGTGACCAGCTCGGCGATGTCCACCGGCTCCCGGGTCACCGGCTGGTCGCCGCGCGCCAGTTCGAGCAGGTCCCCGACCAGCTCCTGGAACCGGTTCACCTCGGCCACGATGAGCCCGACGGCCGCCGCCGACCGCTCGTCCAGGCCGTCCCGGCGGCGGTCGACCACGCTCACCGCGGCGGCGAGGGTCTGCAACGGCGAGCGCAGCTCGTGGCTGACGTCGGCCGCGAACCGCCGGTCCCGCCGCATCCGCCGGTCCAGCTCGTCGGCCATGTGGTTGAACGACGCGGCGAGGGCGGCCAGGTCGGGTTCGGTGTCCGGGTCGAGCCGGGTCGCCAGGTCGCCGTCGGCGATGCCCCGGGCCGCGTCGGCCACCGCGCCGAGCGGCCGCAGCGCGTGCCGGGTGACGTACCAGCCGACCGCCGCCCCACCGGCCGCCATCATGATCGCGACGGCGGCGAGGGCCAGCGCCAGCACCTGAAGGGTGCGCTCCAGCTCGCGCTGGGCCACGATCTCGTAGAACACCGTGTCGCCGTCGAGCGGTACCGCGATCACCAGCGCGGGCGCGCCGTCGCGGCGGATCCGCTGCGCCGCCGCCACACCCCCGGCCGCCATCTCCCGCAGCCCCGGCGGCACGGCCGCGTGGGTGTCGGTGTCGGCGCTGCGCGAGTACCAGCGCCCGGCCCGCTGGATGAGCACGTACCGGTCGCCGCCGGCGTCGAGCGAGCCCAGCACGTCGGCCACGTTGGTGGCGCCCCCGCTGAGACTCGCGTCGACCAGCGCGGCGTCGAAATAGGCGGCCCGCACGGCCGTCCGCTCCCGCTCGCGGAACAAAGTGCTGCGGGTCAGCTCGTACGACACCACGGTCACACACACGGAGAGCGCGAGCGCGCCGACCGCGAAGGCGGCGCTGACCCGGGTCCTGAGACCGGCCCGCCTCACGGCTGGAGTTTGTAGCCGAGCCCGCGCACGGTCACCAGGTGGCGGGGCGTGCCCGGAACGTCCTCGATCTTGTGACGGAGCCGGCCGACGTGCACGTCGACCAGGCGCTCGTCGCCGATCTCGTACCCCCAGACGCGCTGCAGCAACTGCTGGCGGGACAGCACCTGGCCCGGGTGGTCGGCCAGCTCGCACAGCAGCCGGAACTCGGTGCGGGTGACACGCACCTGGTCGCCGTGCAGGCGTACCTCACCGGCCTCCGGCCGCAGCTCCAGGTCGCCGAAGGCGAGGGTCCGCATGGCCGGCGCCGCCGAGGCGGGCGCCCGCCCCCGCCGCCGCAGGGCGCGCAGCCGCGCGGCCAGCTCCTTCACCGCCACCGGCTTCACCAGGTAGTCGTCGGCGCCGGCCTCGAGCGCGGCCACGATGTCGTGGGTGTCGTCACGGGCGCTGATCACCACGATCGGCACGTCGTCGTCGCGGCGCAGCCGGCGGATGCACTCGAAGCCGTCCATGCCCGGCAGCATCAGATCGACCAGCACGGTCTCGGCCCCGACCCGGCGCTGCTCGGCCAGGCCGTCCTCGGCGGTGGCGACGGCGTGCGCGGTGTACCCCTCGTCCTCCAGGGCCAGGCTCAGCGACAGCCGGATCCGGTCGTCGTCCTCGATCAGCAGCACGGAGGTCATAGGCGAATGATGCCCCGTCCGGGCGGGGCCGGCACCTTCGTACCCAAGGATCTGTGACCTTGTCATGGAACCGTCAAAAACCCCGGTCATCGTGGAAGGCATGACAGCGACCAGCGTTTTCACGGTTCTGGCCGGGGTGTGGATCGCGCTGACGCCCCTGTTCGCCCCCGACCTTCCGGCGTACGCGGCCACGAGCGACGTGGCGACGGGCGCGGCCGTCGCCGTCCTGGCATCGATACGCCTGCTGATGCCACGCCGGACGGCCCCGCTCGGCGTGCTGCTGACCTTGCTCGGCGCCTGGCTGGTGGCGGCGCCCTTCGTCCTCGGATACGGCCACCACCCGGCCGCGGCCTGGAACAACATCGTCGTCGGCGTCCTGGTGACGATGTTCGCCGGCGTGAGCGTGGCGGCCATGTTGTCATCGGCCCGTCATATGACCGCCGAGGTTCCGCCGACTGCGCGCGACAGGGTGAGATCATGACCGTCAGCAGTCTCGTGACCGCCCTGCTCGTCGGGGCCGCGCTCGGCGCCGGCGCCCGCTGGCTGGTGCCCGCCACCCGGGGCGTCCCGTTCTGGGTCCCGCTGGCCGTGGCCGTGGGCGCGGCCGTCTTCGCCACGGTGGTGGCCCGCTTCGCCGGCGTGGACACGTCGGGAGTGGCCCCGGTCGAGATCTTCCTGCAGGTCGTCCTGGCGGCGACGGGGGTCGCCCTGGTGGCGGCGACGGCGGATCGGCGGTACTCCCGATGACCCCACCCGCTCACGGCCCGTCGTACTACGTCCGCACGCTGGACGACACGGCGCTGGTCACCCCCTTGACCGACCTGGACGCCACACTGGCCGGCCACATGCGCGACGACCTGATGGAGGCGGCGGCGACACACCCGCGCGTGCTGGTCGACCTCGAAGCGGTCAAGTTCATCGACTCGGCCGCCCTGGGCCTGCTGGTCCGGGCCCGCCAGGAGGCCCGCCAGCACGGAGCGGCGTTCGCCCTGATCGCCCCGTCCCCCTTCGTCCAGACGGTCCTGCACACGATGCGCCTGGACCGCGCCTTCATCACCTTCCCCGACCGCGACGCGGCCTTGAGCAGGGCCACCGTCGTTTGATCCCGCCCGTTCCGGGAATCGGCGAGGGATGCCCGCGCTCTGGCACAACCGGGACTTCCGGCTGGTCACCGCCGGGCAGAGCGTCACCCAGCTGGGCACGGAGGTCAGCGCACTGGCGTTCCCGCTGACCGCCGTGCTGCTGCTCGACGCCACCCCGTGGCAGCTGGGCATCCTGGTCGCGGTCCAGAACGGCGCGTTCCTGGTGGCCGGCCTGCCCGCCGGCACGTTCCTGGACCGCCGCCGTCGCCGCCCGGTCCTGATCGTCACCGACGTGGTCCGCGCAGTGGCCCTGACCGCGGTGACGATCACCGCCGCGGCCGGCGGCCTGAGCTTCACCCTGCTCCTGGCCGTGGCCGCCGTGATGAGCCTGATGCGCGTCGTCTTCGAGATCGGCTACCAGACCTACCTGCCCTCGATAGTTCCACCCGAACACCTCGTGCAGGGCAACTCCACAGTGGAGGCGATCCGCGCCACGGGCCAGATAGCCGGCCCCACCCTGGGCGGCACCCTGGTCCAGCTGACCGGCGCGGCCAACGCCCTCCTGGCCGACGCGCTGAGCTTCGCAGTCAGCGCCCTCCTCCTCTGGCGCGTCCGCACCCCCGAACCACCCCCAACACCTTCCGGTCCCCGCCCGCCCTCCCCCTCCCCGTCGCCGTCGCCGTCGCCGTCGCCGTCGCCGTCGCCGTCGCCGTCGCCGTCGCCCTCGCCCTCGCCCTCGCCCTCGCCCTCGCCCTCGCCCTCGCCCTCGCCCTCGCCCT
The DNA here is from genome assembly GCF_040650035.1 of Actinoplanes sp. NPDC048796. Classification (NCBI taxonomy): domain Bacteria; kingdom Bacillati; phylum Actinomycetota; class Actinomycetes; order Micromonosporales; family Micromonosporaceae; genus Actinoplanes; species Actinoplanes sp. NPDC048796. The sequence continues at coordinate 627,051 of NZ_JBEZGO010000004.1, forward strand.
CGCCCTCGCCCTCGCCCTCGCCCTCGCC
>NZ_JBEZGO010000005.1:0-211282 GCF_040650035.1 Actinoplanes sp. NPDC048796
GTGGAGGCGGCGGACGCGCTGATCAAGCTGGCGTTCCGGCGCGACCAGAGCGGTGACGAGTCCGTGCTGACCGAGGCCAAGGCGCTGATCCGGGAATACCTGCACCGCCATGTGATCTCGTGATGATCGAGGAGCTTCGGGCGCTGCTGGCGCTGGGTGAGCACCGCCACGTCACCGAGGCCGCCGCTGTGCTCGGTACGACCCAGCCGACGTTGTCCCGGCTGTTGAAGCGGGTCGAGGACGAGCTCGGGGCCCGGCTGTTCGAGCGGGACGCGCGCGGCGTGCACCCCAACCCGCTCGGCGAGCTGACCTTGGACGCGGCCCGCGACATCGTCGACCGGCACGACCGGCTGCGCCGTGATCTGGCCGGGCTGCTCGACCCCGATTCGGGCACCGTGCGGCTGGCCTTCCTCGACTCGATGGCGACCTCGCTCGTGCCGCGCATCCTGCGCGATGTCCGTCGCCGCGCGCCGCGCATGCGGGTCGAGCTGCGGCAGGAACCCGGCCACGAGATGCTGCGCGACCTCGACGCGGGCCTCTCGGAGCTGGCGCTGATCTCGCCCCGCCCGCCCGGCCCGTACGGCTGGGTCGCCTTGCAGACGCAGAGCCTGGCCCTGATCGTCTCGCCGGACCACCGTTGGGCCGACAGGACGCGGACCGTGCCGCTGGCCGAGGTGGCGAAGCAGGACTTTGTGACGATTCCGCCCGGGTTCGGCTTCCGCCAGCTGGTCGACGACCTGTTCGCGGCGGCCGGTGTGACGCCGCGGGTCGCCTTCGAGATCGGCGATCTGGCCACGATCGAGGGTCTGGTCGGCGCCGGCCTGGGTGTGGCGCTGGTGCCGGAGCAGTTCGTCGGCGTCTCGGGCACGGTCGGGCTGGCCCTGGCCGCCCCGGGCGCCGAGCGGGTGGTCGGGCTGACCTGGCGCACCGATCGTCGCCTGGGACCGGCGGCTTCCCGGTTCCGGGACTTCGTCGAGGACGAGGCCCCCTACGGGTTAACAGAGGATTAACTGAAAATGACCCCCCGTTGATGATCTTTCAACGGGAGTTCCTGTACGGTTGTTCGAGTGAGTTCGCGACCTTCCATGGGAGGATTCTGGCAACCGCCGTCGGATCAGGCCGACGACCTGCGGGTCATCACCCGTCAGGCCGACCTGGTGGAGCTGAAGCTCCTCATTCCGGACGGCGGCCCCGTGGGCGGCCAGGCCCGGAAGGTCTACTTCCTGGACACCCCGGCCCTGGCGCTGAAGCAGCACGGCATCGTCGTGCGCGTCCGCGAACGGGCCGGCCGGCCGGACGACATCGTGGTCAAGCTGCGCCCCATGCACACGAGCAATGTTCCGGGCTGGCTGCGCCGCTCCCCCGGCTTCCACGTCGAGGTCGACGCCATGCCGGGCAACTACGTCTGCTCGGGCGCGCTCAAGCAGCCCCTCGCCAAGGGCAGCGTGGCCCGCGCCCGCAAGGACGGCAAACCCCTGACGTCGTTGCTCTCGGCGGGCCAGCGGCGGCTGCTTTCGGCGTACGCACCCGGCGAGCTCGGCGAACTCACGACCTTCGGCCCCGTCAAGGCGCGTAAGCGCCGGGTCAAGGTGCGCGGCCTGGCCCTGACCGCGGAACGCTGGGTCTACCCGGACGGTTCGGCCCTGCTCGAGCTCTCCACGAAGTGCCCGGTCGACGAGGCCGCCGCCGTGTCGGCCCGGGTCTCGCGGGCGCTGCGTAAGGACGGCATCGCCCCGTCCGAGGTGCAGCACACCAAGACCGAGCTGGCCCTGGCCACCGCCGCGGCGTAAAAGCCTCAGGCGACCCGCACGCCGGCCGGGACGGCCAGCCGGGACATCACGCGGTGCACGGCCGCGCGCAGCATCGGCGCGCGGCGGGAGTGCACGGCCGCGTTCGGCGAGCCGGGACCGTGGCGGCGGAGCATGTCGGCCATCCGGTCCTCGAAATCCATGCTGCGCCCGTACGGGCCCACGGTCTGGTCCGCGTAGGTCAGCCCGTCGCTGACCGGCGTGTGCTCCTGCGGGAACTCGGCCAGCGCCCCCTCGAGCCCCTTGGCGTGCGCCACGCAGATCGCGCCGGAGTGATGCGCGACCAGGCCGGCGATCCGCATCGGCCACTGAAGGCGCTGGAGGTGCCGCGCCCCGTCGAGCGGGTGGAAGCCGGTGTCGCGCAGCGCCTCGGCGTACCCGATGTCGTGCAGCCAGGCGGCCGCGACCAGGACGTCGGCCTCCTCGGCGCTCACGGTCGCGCTGATCTGTGTGGCCCGCTCGGCCACCCCGGCCGAGTGCTGCCATCGCTCCGGTAGCTCCGCCAGGACACGTTCGGCGAGGTCACGAGCGTCGGCGACGAGCGGGCGGATCATGGGGGTAACGGTAACCCCGTAAACATGAACAGCAGGTGTACAAAACTTATACGTTGGTGGCGGACAGGACCTTTTCCAGGGCCTTGGCGACGGTACGCGACTCGGCCGCGCTCATCTGCGACGTGAAGTGGCGTTCGATGCCGGCCAGGTAGACCGGAGCCGCCTCGCGCAGCCGGCGGCGCCCCTGTTCGGTGATGGTGGCGTACGACGAGCGCTTGTCCTCGGGGTTCGTCTCGCGGGCGACCAGCCCGGCGGCGACCAGGCTGTCGACCACCCGGCTGGCCCGGGTGCGGCTGACCACCGCCACCTCGCCGAGCTCGCCCATGCTGAGCTTGCGCCCGGGCGCCGAGTTCAGCTCCAGCAGCACGTCGTACCAGGTCAGCGGCAGGTCGCAGGCCGACTGCAACTCCTTGTCGAGCCGCGGTACGAGGGCGGCGTGCACCCGCAGCAGAGCCGCCCACGCGGCCACATCGGTGTCGCTCATCACCGCAGCCTACCCAGTTCTTGTGCGTGCGCACGCATCGGCGTAAGAATGTGCGTGCGCACGCATCCTCACGTCAGGAGATCGCCATGAAGCTGATGCACCTGTCCGCCTCGCCGCGCGGCCCCCGCTCGGAGTCGCTGGCCCTCGCCGGCACGTTCCTGGAAGTGATCCGCGACTCGCGGGTGGAGGTCGAGGAGTACGACCTGTGGGACGGCACCCTGCCGGCGTTCGGCCCCGACGCCGCGGCGGCCAAGATGGCCGTCTTCGCCGGCGAGGAGCCGCGCGGGGCGGCGGCGGAGGCCTGGAACGCGGCCATCGCCACGTTCCGCCGCTTCGACGCGGCCGACAGCTACCTGTTCAGCGTGCCCATGTGGAACGCCGGAATCCCGTACATCCTCAAGCAGTTCATCGACGTCGTCAGCCAGCCCGGCCTCGTCTTCGGATTCGACCCCGCGACCGGCTACCGCGGCCTGCTCCACGGCAAACGGGCCGCCGTCGTCTACACCAGCGCGGTGTACGGGCCGGACCGCGGCCCGGCTTTCGGCGCCGACTTCCAGGCCCCGTACCTGGAGGACTGGCTGCGCTGGGCCGGAGTCGACGACATCCGCACGGTCCACTTCCGGCCCAACCTGGCCACCGCCGACGCCGCCACCGCACGCCGCGTCGCCCACGAGCGGGCGCGCGACCTCGCGAAGGAGTTCCTGCAATGAAGGCCCTGCTCTGGGCGCTTCCGGCCTACGGCGTCCTGCTCGGCCTGAGCACCCTCACCCACCAGCCGCCCGTCACCGACTTCGACGCGTACGCCGAATACGTGACCACCGGCGTCTTCCTGGTCAGCCACCTCGGCGCCAGCATTCTCGGTGCCGCCCTCGCCATCCTCGGCGCGATCGGCCTGTCCTTCGCCCTCGGCCCGAGCAAGCCGGCGCTGGCCGGCCTGGTGCTCACGACGATCGCCAACGTCTTCCTGGCCGCCACATTCGGCAGCGCCGCCTTCGTGCAGCCCGGCCTCGGCCGCGCCCACCTGGCGGGCGTGCCGGGCATGGCGGCGATGAACGACGACACCGCGTACGGTCCGGCGCTGGTCGCCACCGCGCTGTCCGCCTCGTTCCTGCTCGTCGTCGCGGCCGCGGTGACAGGCGTGGCGATCAGCCGCGCGGGCCGGCGCCCGTACGGCATCGCCTACGCGGCACTCATAGCCCTCTTCGTGGCCGGCATCGCCGTGCCGTTCGTGCAGCCGTTCGCCGGCTTCGGCTTCGCCGCGGCAACCGCCCTGCTGGCCACTCACGGCCTCACCACGTCGGCCAGACCGGCCCTGACCGCTTAACGCGTCCCTGGTACTCCACTCCTCGGGAGCCGGATCGCGGTCGCCCGCGATCCGGCTCCCGAGCCCCTCCACCAGCGAGTCGGTCACGGCTCGCCGCCCGAATCACGCCTGACGTCGCCAGCCCACGCTCCCGGCCCACCCGGGAAGGTCGCCCGCACGCGGAAAAGCTGCGGTCGAGTGCGGGCACGCCGAACGAGCGGGCCACCGCATCCGCGCCCCCCGCAGCCGCGCCCCGCCGCCGCGCCACACAAGCACGCCCCGCGGCCACGCCACACCAGCACGCCACCCCCGCAGCCACGCCGGACGAGCACGCCGCCACCGCGCCGCGCCGCGCCGGTGGGACAACCGCGATCGGCCGCCGCAGGAAGAATGAGAGGCGGCGTCATGTTGGGCGTGCGGCCCTGTGCGTCCGTCGGGGAATGGATGATGACGGCGTGCCCCTCGGCTCGGCCGGCAGCAGAAGGGCCTGGCCAGGCCGGCCGCGCACGGGGCGCAGAGGTCGGCCAAGCCGGCCGCGTCCCCGGACGCAAAGGTCGGCCAAGCCAGCCGCATCCCCGGACGCAAAGGTCGGCCAAGCCAGCCGCATCCCCGGACACAGAGGTCGGCCAAGCCAGCCGCGCCCCCGGGCGCAGACGTCGGCCAGACCGGCCGCGCCCAGGACACAGAGGTGAGCCAAACCAGCCGGGCCGGGACGCGGAGGTGGGTCGGGCCGGCCGCGCTCGGGCGGCTGGGTGCGTCGCGGTGGGGAATGGGGGTCGGCACGGATGGACGGTGGGACGGTGGACCGGCAGGCTTGAGGCGGACCTGAAACCGATCGGATTGGTGGCTCTGTGTCGTTGTTCTGGAGGATTTTCTCGCTGAACGCGGCCGTGCTCACCGTGGCGGCGCTGGTGCTGCTCTTCGCGCCGGTGACGGTGTCGGCGACGGCGCGGATGACCGAGGCCGTCATCATCTTCGCGGGCACTGTCGCCACGCTCGTCGCCAACGCGGCGATGCTGCGGGTCGGGCTGCGGCCGCTGGCCCGGGTGACGCGGGTCATGACGACCATCGACCTGCTCCGGCCCGGCACGCGCCTCGCCGCCGAGGGGCAGGGCGAGATCAGCTCGCTCATGCACGCCTTCAACACCATGCTCGAGCGATTGGAGCACGAACGCGCGTCGAGCGCCGGCCGGGCGCTCGCCGCGCAGGAGGAGGAACGGCACCGCATCGCGCAGGAACTGCACGACGAGATCGGCCAGACCCTCACCGCCGTGCTGCTCGACCTCAAGCGGATCGCCGACTCCTCCCCTCAGCCGGTGCGCGATCAGCTGCGGCAGGCCCAGGAGAGCACCCGCAACAGCCTCGACGAGATCCGCCGGATCGCCCGCCGGCTGCGCCCCGGCGTGCTCGAGGAGCTGGGCCTGGCCAGTGCCCTGCGCGCGCTGGCGATCGAGTTCACCACCGCCGGGCTGACCGTCCGGCGCCGGGTCGCCTCCGACCTGCCCCCGCTCGGCAAGGACGTCGAGCTGGTCGTCTACCGGGTGGCTCAGGAGGGCCTGACCAACGCGGCCCGCCATTCCGGCGCGCACCACGTCGAGCTCTCCCTGCAGGGGCAGGCCGACGGGGTTCGACTATGCGTGCGCGACGACGGGCGGGGGCTCGGCTCCGCCACTGAGGGCGCCGGCATCCGGGGCATGCGTGAACGCGCCCTTCTGATCGGCGCCGCGCTCACCGTCGAGCAGTTGCCGGACGGCGGCACCGCGGTGTCGCTGCACGTTCCCACATCCGTCGGCGCGACCTTGGGAGGCACCGCATGACCGCGCCCACCCGCATTCTGCTGGCCGACGACCACGCGCTGGTCCGCCGCGGCGTCCGCCTGATCCTGGACAACGAACCCGACCTGACGGTGATCGCCGAGGCGGCCGACGGGGCCGAGGCGGTGGCCCTGGCCGCGGCCGACCCGCCGGATCTGGCCGTGCTGGACATCGCGATGCCGCGGATGACCGGCCTGCAGGCCGCCCGGGAGCTGACCCGCCGCCGGCCGGGGCTGCGCATCCTCATCCTGACCATGTACGACAACGAGCAGTACTTCTTCGAGGCTCTGCGGGTCGGCGCGGCCGGGTTCGTGCCGAAGTCGGTGGCCGACCGGGATCTGGTCGAGGCGTGCCACGCGGCGATGCGCGACGAGTCGTTCCTCTACCCGGGGGCCGAGACCGCCCTGGTCCGCGACTATCTCGAACGGGCCCGCGGCGGCGAGATCCCCACCCGGCCGGTGACCGACCGCGAGGAGGAGGTGCTGAAGCTGGTCGCCGAGGGCCACTCCACCCGGGAGATCGCCGAGCTGTTGTTCATCAGTGTCAAGACGGTGGAACGGCACCGGTCCAACATTCTGGCCAAGCTGGGCCTGAAGGACCGGCAGGAACTGACCAGGTACGCGATCCGCGCCGGTCTGATCGAGCCCTGACATGCTCGCGATCCTGCTTCTCCACGCCCTGGCCGCCCTGATCGCGCCCGTTTTGATTAGGTTTATAGGTAATCGAGCGCTGTACCTGCTCGCCCTGGTTCCGGCGTCGGCGGCCGGCTGGGCCGTCCTGAACCCCGGTTCGGTGGCCGCCACGTACCGCTGGGTGCCGCACCTCGACATGGACCTCGCCCTGCGCTCCGGGCCGCTGCCGTGGCTGATGCTGCTGATCGTCGGCGGCGTCGGCGCGGTCGTCCTGGCGTACTGCGCGTCGTACTTCCCGCCCGGCGATCCCGGCCTCGGCCGGTTCGCGGCGGTCTTCCTCGGCTTCGCCGGCGCCATGACCGGGCTGGTGCTTTCCGACGACCTGCTTCTGCTGTACGTCTTCTGGGAGCTGACCACCGTCTTCTCGTACCTGCTGATCGGGCACAAGCCCGAGCAGGCGGCCGGCCGCCGGGCGGCGATGCAGGCGCTGGTCGTGACGACGGCCGGCGGCCTGGCGATGCTGGCCGGCTTCGTGATCCTGGGGCACGGCGCCGGCACGTACCGCTGGTCCGAGATCGCCGAGAGCCCGCTGCCGGCCGGAAGCACCACGGCGGCGGTGCTGATCCTGGCCGGCGCGCTCTCCAAGTCGGCCGTCTTCCCGTTCAGCTTCTGGCTGCCGGCCGCGATGGCCGCGCCCACGCCCGCGTCCGCCTATCTGCACGCGGCGTCGATGGTCAAGGCCGGCGTCTTCCTGGTCGGCCTGCTCGGGCCGGCCCTGGCCGTCACCCCGGCCTGGCAGCCCGTCACGGTGGCCGCCGGCGCCGTCACGTTGCTGCTCGGCGGCTGGGCCGCCCTGCGCCAGCACGACCTCAAACTGCTTCTGGCGTACGGAACGGTGAGTCAGCTCGGCCTGCTGACCGTGGCCTTCGGCGCCGGCTCGCGGGCGGCCGCGCTGGCCGGCGTGGCCCTGCTGCTCGCGCACGCCCTGTTCAAGGCGACCCTGTTCCTGGTCGTGGGCGTCGTCGACAAGCTGACCGGCACCCGCGACCTGCGGGAGCTGAGCGGCCTGGGCCGCCGGATGCCGGCCCTGGCCGTCGTGGCCGGCCTGGCCGTGGCGTCGATGGCCGGTGTTCCCCCGCTTGCCGGCTTCGTCGGCAAGGAGACGCTGTTCGCCGCCTTCGAGCACGACCCACTGATTTTGGCGGCCCTGCTGGCCGGCTCCGTCCTGACCGTCGCCTATGGACTCCGCTTCCTGTGGGGCACCTTCGCCACCAAGCCGGCGATGGACACCACCGCCGCACCGCGACCGCCCTTGGCTCTCGCCGGGCCGGCGGCGGTGCTCGCGCTCGCCGGCCTCGCGGTGGGGGTGGGCGCGCCCGCGCTCGATCGGGCGCTCACCCCGTACGTCAATCTCTGGACCGGGACCACCGGCCACCTCGCGCTGTGGCACGGCCTCGGTCTGCCGGTGCTGCTGTCGGTGGTGGTGCTGCTCGGTGGCGCGGGGATTTTCGTTGCCCAGCACCGGGGACTGCGGGTGCCGGAGCAGCGGCTGCCGACAGCGGACGGCGTCTACCGGCGGGTCATGGCGGCCATCGACCGGGCCGCGGTCGAGGTCACCGGAGCCACCCAGCGGGGGTCGCTGCCGTTCTCGCTCGGCGCGATCCTGCTGGTCCTGGTCATGATGGGCGCGACGACGCTGCTGCTGTCCGGGTTCCGGCCGGGCGGGATCCGGCTCTGGGACACGCCGCTGCAACTCGTGGCCGGTGTGGTCGTGGTGGCGGCGGCGCTGATCGCGGCCCGGGCCCGGCGGCGGCTCACGGCGATGATCCTGGTCGGGGTCTGCGGGTACGGGGTGGCCGTCCTGTTCGTGCTGCACGGCGCGCCGGACCTAGCGCTCACCCAGTTCCTGGTCGAGACGGTCACGATCGTGATGTTCGTGCTGGTGCTGCGGCGCCTGCCGCGGCGGTTCTCGGAGCGGCCGCTGCGGGGCACCCGGTGGATCCGGATGGCCGTGGCCGTGGCGACCGGCGCCGTCACGTCGGCGATGGCCTACGTGGCGGTGAGCGGGCGGCTCGCGGTTCCGGTCTCGGTCGGCTTCCCCGGGCCGGCGGTCGCCTTCGGCGGCGGTCACAACGTCGTCAACGTCGCCCTGGTCGACATCCGGGCCTGGGACACCATGGGCGAGATCTCCGTGCTCGTGGTGGCCGCCACCGGCGTGGCCAGCCTCATCTACCAGCGCAGCGCCGCGCTGCAGCGGCGGCGGGCCGAGCAGACCGTGCCGGCGCGGACCGGGCCATCGCGGCAGGCCGGCTGGTTGCTCGCCGGCGAGAGCCATGAGTCCATCATTCTGCAGGTCGTGGCGCGGCTGCTGTTCCACACCATCGTGTTGTTCTCGGTCTACCTGCTCTTCTCGGGTCACAACGCGCCCGGCGGCGGCTTCGCCGGCGGGCTGGTGGCCGGGCTGGCGCTGACCATCCGCTATCTGGCGGGCGGACGCCGCGAGCTCAACGCCGCGGCGCCGGTCGACGCGGGCCTGGTGCTCGGCACCGGCCTGCTGATCGCGGTCGGCACCGGCGCCGCGGCCCTCGTCGCGGGCGGGCAGGTGCTGCAGAGCGCGCTCGTCGACGTGACGCTGCCGCTGATCGGGCACGTCCACTTCGCCACGTCGGCCTGCTTCGACGTCGGCGTCTACCTCATCGTGGTCGGCCTCGTCCTGGAGATCCTGCGCAGCCTCGGCGGCGAACTGGACCGCCAGCACGCCGCCGCCGAGACCTCCGACGCGCCCACCGAACGACGAGAGAAGGAGCTGGTATGACACCGAACCTGGTTTACGTCGTCATCGTCGGCGTGCTCTTCGCGGCCGGGGTCGCGATGCTGCTGGAGCGCAGCCTCACCCGCGTACTGATGGGAATGATCCTGCTCGGCAACGGTGTCAACCTGCTCATCCTGCTGGGCGGCAAGGCCGGAGCGCCGCCGATCGTCGGCGCCGCGAACGAGGCCGACATGGCCGATCCGCTGCCCCAGATCATGATTCTGACCGCCATCGTCATCACCCTGGGGATGACCGCCTTCCTGCTCGCCCTGGCCTACCGGAGCTGGGCCGTGGACGGGCACGACGAGGTGCAGGACGACGTGGAGGACCGCCGCATCATGCGCCTGGCCGAGACCGACCAGGGATCCGGAACCGAGGACGACCGATGACCTGGCTCGTGCCCCTGCCCGTCGTCATGCCGCTGATCGGCGCGGCCCTGACGCTGATGATGGCCGGCCGGCCCCGGGCCCAGCGGACGGTGAGCCTGACCGTCCTCACGGCCACCGTGCTGGTCTCGGCCGCCCTGCTCGGGCTCACCACGACCGGCGGCTCGATGGTCGTGACCGTCGGCGGCTGGGCGGCGCCGCTCGGCATCGTGCTCGTGGCCGACCAGCTGGCCGCGCTGATGCTGGTGGTCTCGTCCACCATGACGGTGTGCGTGCTCGTCTACTCGATCGGGCAGGGCATGGCCGACGGGCACGAGGAGACCCCGCTGTCGGTCTACCACCCGACGTACCTGGTGCTCACGGCCGGCGTCACCAACGCCTTCCTGGCCGGCGACCTCTTCAACCTCTACGTCGGGTTCGAGATCCTGCTCGTCGCCAGCTATGTCCTGCTGACCCTCGGCGGCACCGAGAACCGGATCCGGGCCGGCATCACGTACGTCGTGGTCAGCCTCCTGTCGTCGGTCATCTTCCTGACCGCGATCGGCCTCGTCTACGCCGCCACCGGCACGCTCACGATGGCCCACCTGGTCGAGCGCCTGGACGCGCTGCCGGACGGTCTGCGCCTGATGCTGCAGGGCATGCTGCTGCTCGCCTTCGGCATCAAGGCCGCGGTCTTCCCGCTGTCGTCGTGGCTGCCCGACAGCTATCCGACCGCGCCGGCGCCGGTCACGGCCGTCTTCGCCGGCCTTCTCACCAAAGTCGGGGTGTACGCCATCATCCGCACCGAGACCCTGCTGTTCCCCGGCGGTCGCGCGGCGGTCGTCCTGCTGATCCTGGCCCTGCTGACGATGGTCGTCGGGATCCTGGGCGCGGTGGCCCAGTCCGACATCAAGCGCCTGCTGTCGTTCACCCTGGTCAGCCACATCGGCTTTCTGCTGTTCGGGGTCGGGCTGACCACCCGGCTCGGGCTGTCCAGCGCCATCTTCTACGTGGTCCACCACATCACTATCCAGACCACCCTGTTCCTGGCCACCGGTCTCATCGAGAAGAGGGGCGGCAGTACGGCGCTGGACCGGCTGGGCGGGCTGGCCCGGCTCTCCCCCGTGCTGGCCGTGTTGTTCCTGGTGCCCGCCCTGAACCTCGCCGGCATCCCGCCGTTCTCCGGCTTCATCGGCAAGCTGGGCCTGGTGCAGGCCGGCGCGGCCGACGGCGGGGTGCTGGCCTGGCTGCTCATCGCCGGCGGCCTGGCCACGAGCCTGCTGACCCTCTACGCGGTGGCCCGCGTCTGGAACCTGGCCTTCTGGCGGGTCCCGCACGCGTCGACGCCCGCCCGGAGCCCGTTGCCGCCGCTGATGGTGGGCTCGACGCTGGCGCTGGTGGCGCTGGGCGTGGGCCTCACGGCCGTCGCGGGACCGCTCTTCGAGATCGGCGACCAGGCCGCCGGCGGCCTCCTGGAACGTTCCGGCTACGTCGAAGCCGTCTTCGGAGCTACGCGATGAGGGGGTTACGGGGCCGATGGCGGGACCGGGCCGTCGCGGCGGCCGGGCTGACCGTGATCTGGGCGCTGCTGTGGGGCTCGTTCACCCCGCTGACGATGCTGGGCGGGGCGCTCGTGGCCGTCGTGGTGCTGACCGTCTTCCCGCTTCCGCCAGTGACCTACGCGGGCCGGGTCCACCCGCTCGGCGTGCTGCGGTTCGCCTGGCGCTTCGTCCGGGACCTGGTCGTGGCGAGCGCGCAGGTGTCCGCGCTCGCCTTCCGGTTCGGGCACGTGCCGCGCAGTGCCGTCATCGCCGTACCGCTGAGGGTCCCGTCCGATCTCGGCCTGACTCTGACCGCCGAGGCCCTGTCACTGGTGCCCGGCAGCCTCATCGTCGAGGCGGACCGGGAGAGCGGGGTGCTCTACGTGCACGTGCTCGGCGTGCGGGACGCGGCCGGCGCCGAGCGTTTCCGCCGCGACGTGCTCGACCTGGAACGCCGGATCGTCCACGCGTTCGGCTCACCGGCCGAGCGCCGCGCCATCAAGGAGCCGCCGACATGACAGTCATCGCCGTACTGGTCACTTCCCTGCTCGCCCTGGGCGCCGGACTGGCCCTGATCCGCGTCGTGCGCGGGCCGTCGATCCTCGACCGCGTCGTCGCCACGGACGTGCTGCTGGCGGTCGTCGTGATGGCCATCGCCGCCGAGGCCGCCTTCTCCCGCGACGCGACCGGCCTGCCCATCCTGGTCGTCCTGTCCATCCTCGGCTTCACCGGCGCCGTCAGCGTCGCCCGCTTCACCGCGGCGCCCGCCCCGGCGCGGGCCGATGAGACGACCGCGCCGAGGGGGCGGCGATGAGCGCTGTTCTCGACGTGGTCGCCGCGGCCTGCCTGGTGGCCGGCGCGATCCTCAGCCTCTCGGCCGGGGTGGGCCTGGTGCGCTTCCCGGATCTGCTGTCGCGGATGCACGCCGCCACCAAACCGCAGGTGCTCGGCCTGCTGCTGGTGTTGCTGGGCTGCGGTCTGCGCCTGCGCGACGTGGTCGACGTCACCACCCTGATCCTCGTGGCCGTCTTCCAGATGGCGACCGCGCCGGTGGCCGCCCACATGATCGGCCGCGCCGGGTACCGGGCCGGGATGGCCCGTACCGACCTGCTGGTCACCGACGAGCTGGCCCCGGCCGGCGATCGGGTCAGCGGGTGAAGACCTCGTCCAGGAAGTTGACCAGCTCGCGCCAGCTGCGCTTGTCGGCCCTCTCGTCGTACGGGGGAATGCCGGGCAGGGTGTACGCGTGCTGGGCGCCCGAGTAAAGGGTGATCTGCCAGTCGAGGTCGTCGCGGGTGCGCAGCTCGTCGGCGAACTTCTGCACCGCCGCGTCCGGGACCACCGGGTCGTCGGCGCCGGTGAGGATGAGCAGCGGGGCGTTGATGGCGGCCACGTCGGCCGGCTCGTGGGTGACCAGGCTGCCGTGGAAGGAGACCGCGCCGGCCAGCGGGGCGCCGGTGCGGGCGAACTCCACGGCCGCGCTGCCGCCGAAGCAGTAGCCGATGACCACGATCCGGGCCGGGTCGACGCGCGGGTCCTGGGCGACGACGTCGTACGCGGCCCGCACGCGGGCCCGGAACAGCGCCAGGTCGCCGTAGTACTTGCCGGCCTCGGCGGCCGACTGCTCGTCGTTGTCGAAGGTGACGCCGGCGCCGTAGACGTCGGCGGCGAACGCGAAGTAGCCGAGGCGGGCGAGCATCTGCGCGCGGGCCTTCGGGTACTCGCGCAGGCCCGTCCAGTCGTGGATGACGATGACGGCGGGCTTGCGGTCGGTGACGGCGGTGTCGTGCACGGCGTACCCCTGAAGGGGTTGACCGTCGTGCTCGTAGGCGACGGTCTCGTCCTCGACGCGGGCTCCGGCGCCGGCCGGCACGCTGTCGACGAGGTTCTGGTGGAGGGCGGACAGCTCGATCATGCCTCCGATCTTCGTCCTTGCCGGGCTCGTCACGAACAGCGGGGCTACCCGGTCTGTGTGGGCATGACCCTTCCCACCCGCGATCACTGCCTCAGCCTCGTCCGTGCCGTCGACCGCCCGACCGGCGCCGCCCGGTACGGCCGCATGTTCCCCGGACTGCAACCGCTCGGCGGCGACCCGAAGCTGCTGATGCGCGCCGGCGACACCGGCGGGATCTGCGACGCGGCGCCGTTGCTGGACCGGCTGAACCCGGGAAGCGACGACGCGGCCGGCGCCGCCGGCTGGCCGTTCTTCGGCCAGCTGATCGCCCATGACATCACCGCCGACCGTTCTCCCCTGGCCGGCGGGATCGACCCCGAGGCGCTCAGGAACGCCCGCGCGCCCAAGCTCAACCTGGAGATGCTCTACTCCGACGGGCCGATCGGCTCGCCGTTCCTGTTCGACGTGCGCGACCCGGCGAAGTTCCTCGTCGTCGACGGCGACGTCCCGCGCAATCCGCAGGGCGTCGCGCTGATCGGCGATCCGCGCAACGACGTGCACCGGTTCGCCCTGTCGCTGCACGTCGCGCTCCTGAACGCGCACAACCGCGTGGTCGACTGGCTGCGCGACGGCGGCGCCGCCGAGGCTGATGTGTACGACCGCGCGCGCGTCACGCTCACCTGGCACTACCAGTGGATCGTCGTGCACGACTTCCTGCCGCGCCTCGTGGGTGCGGCGCTCGCCGAGGACGTTCTGGCCAACGGGGGACGCTGGTTCGCGCCGGAGCCGATGCGGGCGTACATCCCGCTGGAGTTCGCCGACGCCGCCTTCCGGTACGGGCACGGGCAGATCCGGCACACGTACCGGCTCACCGAGGGCGGTCCGGAGGTGCCGCTCTTCCCCGACCTGGTCGGCTTCGGCCCGCTGGAACCCGGCCGTCACATCGACCTGGCGCAGATCTTCGACGTGCCCGGCCGTCCACCCGCGCAGCGGGCCAAGCGCCTCGACGGCCGGCTCGCGTCCAGCCTCATCGGCCTGCCCGTCCAGGTCACGGGCGCCGTCGACACCGGCGCGTACCACTCTCTGGCCGTGCGGGACCTGCTGCGCGGCGAGACGACCGGCCTGCCCAGCGGCGAGGCGGTCGCCCGCGAGATCGGCGTGCAGCCGCTGGTGCTCGAGGACTGGCCGCACGGCGTCCCGCTGTGGTTCTACATCCTCAAGGAGTCCGAGGTGCTGGGCGACGGGGACCGGCTGGGCCCGGTCGGCGGCCGCATCGTGGCCGAGGTGCTGACCGGCCTGCTGCGGGCCGACCCGGCGAGCTACCTGAGCCTGGAGCCCGGCTGGGCGCCGGTGCTGCCGGCCCGCGGCGACCGCTTCACGCTGGCCGACCTGCTCATCCCGTGAACGATCCCTCGCCCCTGGTCATCGAGAGCAGCAACTCCCGCGTCCGTTCCAGGGCCACGGGGTTGCTGCCGCCCTCGTAGAGGGTCGCCAGCGAGGCGCCGTCGGCCGCCTTGGTGATGATCAGGACGCGGTCGGGGTGCAGGCCGTCGGCGGTGAACGCCGATTCCCACTCCCGCGCGTCCGCCTGAAGGATCTCGGCCACCCCCGGCACCGTCGACAGGGCGGCCGTGAGCAGCAGGTGCTCCGAGATCATCGTCTCGTCGCCCAGGCTGTCGAAAATCACCTTGACGTACGCCCGGACGAGGCGCCCCGCCGCGTGGTCGGCCGGGTCGACCGCGGCCCGGACCTCGGCCGCGAAGGTGTCCACCTGATCCCGCGCGAGCGCCAGCAGCAGCTGGTCGCGGCTCCGGAAGTGATGCAGGAGCCCGCTCTTGGAGACTCCCGCCTCACGCGCGATGACGTCCAGGCTCACACCGGCGCCCTGCTTGGCCACGGTGCGCGCGGCGGCGTCGAGCACCGTGCGCCGGGTGCGGGCGGTGTCCCGTTCACGAGGAGGCATACAGATCACAGTAGTAGCCGACCATTTGGTCTGTACTGCCGACCAAATGGTCGGCTACTGTCGGAGCATGACTTCGAACGGACGCCGCTGGGGCGCGCTCGCCGCCCTCACGCTGGCGGTGACGCTGCTCGCGGTGGACGGCACGGTTCTGGCGCTGGCCGTGCCCGCGCTGACGGCCGATCTCGCGCCGACCAGCAACCAACTGCTCTGGATCGGCGACGTCTACTCGTTCGCCCTGGCCGGGCTCCTGATCAGCATGGGCACACTCGCCGACCGGATCGGGCGCAAGCGCCTGCTCCTGATCGGCGTGACCGGCTTCGGCGCCGCCTCTTTGCTGGCCGCGTTCGCACCCGGCCCGGGCTGGCTGATCGCCGCGCGGGCGCTGCTCGGCGTGGCCGGGGCGACCCTCATGCCGTCCACGCTCTCGCTGGTCCGCAACATCTTCCCCGAGCCGCGCCGGCGCACCCGCGCCATCGCGATCTGGTCGGCCGGCGCCTCCGGCGGCGCGGCGCTCGGCCCGCTCGCCGGTGGCCTGCTGCTGGAGCACTTCTGGTGGGGCTCGGTCTTCGTCATCAACGTGCCGATCATGCTGCTGGTGCTGGTGGCCGTGGCCGTGCTCGTACCCGAGTCCCGCGACCCCGCGCCGGGCCGGTTCGACCCGCTGAGCGCGCTGCTCTCGGTCGCCGCGATCGTCCCGCTGGTGTGGGCCGTCAAGGACGCCGCCCACTCGGGCGTCTCGGCGTCCGTCCTGGCGGCGGCGCTGGCCGGCCTGGCCGCCGGCACGTGGTTCGTGCGACGGCAGCGCCGGCTCGCCTCGCCGCTGATCGATGTCACGCTCTTCGCCCGCCCGGCCTTCAGCGGCACGGTCGCGGCCAGCGTGATCGCCGTCTTCGCGTTCAGCGGCCTGCTGTTCTTCTTCTCGCAGTACCTGCAGCTCGTCCGTGGCTACTCGCCGCTGCAGGCCGGCCTGCGCGAGCTTCCGCTGACCCTGGCCTCGATCGCCGTCGTCGTGGTGGCGGTCCGGGTGATGACCCGGCTCGGCGTGGGCCGCGCGCTGGGCCTGTCGCTGCTGGTCACGGCCGCGGGTTTCGTGGTGCTGACGGCCGGCGAGGGTGCGGGCGGCTACGGCGTACTGGCTCTGGGCCTGATCGTCATCGGGCTCGGCGTCGGCATCGCCTTCACCGCCTCGACCGACGCGATCCTGGCCTCGGTGCCGCCGGAGCGGGCGGGGTCCGCGTCGGCGGTGTCCGAGATGGCGTACGAGCTCGGCGTGGCCACCGGCATCGCCCTGCTGGGCACGCTGCACACCATGCTCTACCGCGCCTCGCTGCCCGACCTGTCGGCGCTGCCGGGCACCGTGCGGACGGCGGTGGAGGAATCGCTCGCGTCGGCCAGTCAGGCGCTGAACGGCGACGCGCTGCTCGCCGGCGCTCGCGAGGCCTTCGCGGACGCCATGCAGGTGACCTCGGCCGTGGCGGCGGTCCTGCTGGTGATCGCCGGCGTCCTGGCCTGGAAGCTGGTGCCCCGCCACGCCGGCCCGGCCGCCTCGCCCGAGGCCGGGCGTCACGAGGCCGGGGAGCACGAAGCCGGGGAGCACGAAGCCGGGGAGGTAGTCGGAACCATTCGTCCGATGTGACGATGTGCGGAGGGCGGCTTCAGCGTCGACACTGGTGCGTAACCACGTCACAATGGGCGGTCCACCACCGAGGGAGGCGACATGGGTGCCGACCACGCGCGACTGCCACGACCGGTCCTGACCCAGGTGGTCGTGCTCGCGGTGGCCGGAGCCGTCGTCGTGGTGGCGGCCCTGGCCATCGAGCAGCGCGCCAGCCTGTGGTCGGCGGTGCCCGCCGCGGCCAGCCTCGGCCTGCTGGCCGGGCTGGTGCTGGTCCGCTTCCGCCTGCTCAGCTCGGCGTCACCCGAACCGGTGGCCGTGCCCGGGGAGACGCCGCGGGTCGCCCGGCACTATCTGGTGCCGACCGAGCTCCCGCCCGCGCCGGACGTCTTCGTCGGCCGCCACGCCGAGATCGCCCGCATGCTCGAGGTCCTGGCCACCGCCCGTGCCGGCGGCTGGGGCCCGCGGCTCACCCCGGTCATCCTGATCACCGGGCGGGCCGGCATCGGGAAGACGGCGACCGCGCTGCACTTCGCGTACCAGGTGGACGCTCGATATCCGGACGGCCAGCTGTTCGGCCGCCGCGACATGGCGGCACCCGGCGGCGGGTGGGAGGCGGTGCTGCGGGCGTTCGTGGGCGCGCTGCTCGGGCCGGGTGACGACCGGCCCACCGACCGGGCCGTGCTCGCGCGCGAGTTCGCCCGGCTCACCCGGGACCGCCGGGTGCTGGCCGTCCTGGACGACGTGCGCGACGGCGACGACGTGTCCGATCTGATCCCGTCCGGACGGGCCTGCGTGGCCGTGATCACGAGCCGGGGCACGCTCGTGGGCCAGCGCGCCGATCTGCGCATCGACCTGCCCCCGCTGGAACAGGCGGCGTCGGTGGAGCTGCTCGACCGGCTGGTGGGCGACGACCGGGTGTCGCGGGCGGCGGGCGCGGCCGAGATGATCGTGCGCGGCGCCGGGAACGTGCCGCTCGGTGTCACCCTCAGCGGCGCCACCCTGGCCGGCCGGCCGCATTGGGACCTGCAACTGGTGGTGCGCCGGCTGCGGCAGCGCTCGGGTGACACTGTGGACGCGCTCGACCTCGCGTACGAACTGCTCACCAACGACGAGCAGCGGGCGCTGGTCTGTCTCGGCCTGCTCGCCCGCCCGGTCTTCGCGCCCTGGGAGCTGGCCGCGTGCATGCGGACCGGGGAGGCCGACGCGTGGACGATCGTCGAGCGGCTCAGCCAGGCCGGTCTCGTCGAGCGGACGGCGGCCGACGCGAGCGGGGTGTCCCGCTTCCACGTGCTCGACCGCGTCTACGAGTACGCGGACGCGCGGGCCGCCCGTGAACTGTCCCCGCAGCAGCGGGCGGAGATCCAGGAGCGGTACCAGTCCGCACTACGGGAACGGCATCGCCGGAGCGCCGCCGACGGTCTGCACCGGCGGATCTACCGGATCAAGGACGCCGGCCGGCTCAACGAAGCCCTCGACCTCGTACGCTCGGCCCTCGCCCTGGCCCAGGACAACCACGACCTGCCCGCCCTCGACCTCGCGGTGGCCACGCTCGCCGAGATCAACGCCGAGCTCGGCAACACCGCCGACGGGCCGGGTCCGATCGCCCCGCCGGCCCACCGCGAGGGCACCCGGATGCTGGCCTGGGTGCGCTCGCTGCGCTACTCCGGCCTGACGCTGCGCCGGCAGTTCCGGATCGACGAGGCGCTGCGCAAGCTCACCGACTCGCTGACCGCGCTGGACGACGTCGACCTGCCCGAGCAGGTGCGGCGCAACGAGCGCGTCCGGACGCTGCGCGAGCGGGCCATCGCCCACGCCTTCGGCACCACCCCGCTCGACGGCCTCGGCGACATCGAGCTGATCGAGGCGTTGCTCAGCGGCGACGACGAGCTCGAATCGCACCACCGGGCCGGCGTCGCCTGGGCCGTCGGCGCCATCTACGACTACGCGGACCAGCACGTCCCGGCCGAGGTGGCGATGCGGCAGGGCCTGGCCGCCGCCCGCGACAACCAGCAGGAGCTCTGGAGCGCCTGGCTGCTGCACGGCACGGCCCGGCTGGCCCTCGACATCGGTGAGACCGGGCGGTGCCGGACCGAGGCGGGCAGCGCCCTCCAGCTGTTCGCGAGGATGCAGCACCGGTACGGCACGGCGCACTGCCGCCTCCTGATCGGCCGGGCCCACGCGCGCGACGGCGCGCTGCCGGCCGCGTCGAGCGCCCTCGAGGAGACGGTCGAGACGCTCAGCGCCTGCGACGACATCCACCTGGTCGCGGTCACCACCGCCGAGCTGGCCGGTGTCCGGGTGCGGCAACATCGCCCGGCCGAGGCGCGGCGCCTGTTCGAGGCGGCCGAGCGCGTGATGAACAGCCTCGGCGACCAGCAGGAGAGCATGCTGATCCGCCAGCAGCTGGAGGACCTGCGCAGCGGCCCGGCCATCGAGGTCCCCCCGGCCACGGCCCCATGAGATCTTCCGCGCCTCGGTCCTGGTTCGTGCTCCTGGGCCTGGTGGTCGTGGCGGCGGGGGCCGGATGGCTGGTGAGCACGCACCCGTCCACGGTCGTGGTGGCGCTGATCGTCGTCGCCACCGGTGCGGCCGCGTCGGTGGTGTGGATCGCCGAGGCCACCGGCCTGAAACGCCGTTCCGCCGTCGAGCCGCCCGAGTCCGGGACGAAGGCGCTCGCGCCCGATGCCGCGCGGGTCCCGGATCAGATTCCGCTGTCCCTGGACTCCTTCCGGGGCCGGGTCAACGAGCTGCGCGAGCTGGCCGACCGCCACGCCCGGGGCCGGGCCGAGCGGACCGGCCGGGCATCGGCCGGCGCGCTGGTCATCATGCTCCACGGCCGGCCCGGCGTGGGAAAGAGCGCCATCGCGCGGGAGTTCGCCCTGACCATCGCGCCCGAGTACCCGGACGGCCGGCTCTACGCCAACCTGGGCATCGGCGGCGACCGCCGGCCACCGGGCGAGATCCTGAAGAAGTTCCTGATCGCCCTCGGCTGGCCGGACGAACTGCCGCCCTCCCCCGCGGCCCGGGCCCGCATCTTCCGCTCGCTGCTGGCCGACAAACGCATCCTGATCGTGCTCGACGCCGCCCGGGACGCCGACCAGTTACGGGTGCTGCTGCCGACGAGCCCCGGCTGCACGGTGGTGGTGACCAGCCGGCGCAACCTGAGCCCGGTGGTGGCGCCGTCGAGTCGTTCGCTGCACATCGACGTGCCGCGCTTCCGGGACGCCATGGCGATCGTGCGGACCGCGGCCGGGCTCGGCCCGCAGGCGTACCCGTCCGAGGTCGCCCGGATCGCCGTGGAGTGCGGAAGCCTCCCGATCGCCCTGCAGGCCGTCGGGGAGAAGGTGGCGGCCACCGGGTCGCTGCCGGCCGTCGCCGACTCGCTGGCCGATCCGGACGGGCGGCTCGCCGCGCTGGCATACCACAATCGCGACATCGCCGGCCGGCTCGAGATCGAGTACGCCCGGCTCACCCCTCAGGAGCAGATCGCCCTGCACCGGCTCGGCGCCATCGGTTCCGACACCTTCCTGCCCTGGCTGCTCGCCCCGCTGATGGACTGCTCGAACGCCGAGGCCGAGGACCTGATGGCCAAGCTGTACGCGGCGCAGTTCATCGACGTGTCCGGCGCCGACATGCCGTCCGGGCTGGCCCGCTACCGCTTCCATCCCTTGTTCCGGCTGTTCGCCCGCCGGCACGCGGCCGGCGACCCCGGCCGGCACGAGGCCCGGCACCGGCTCTACCAGGCCTATCTGGCCATCATCGCCGAGGTGATCCGCCTCGAGGAGCCCGGCTTCGATTCCGGCCGCACCCTCGAGGCGAGGGGCTATCTGCACGGTACGACCATTCCGCGCCGCATCCGGGACTACGTCGACGAATGGACCCGGACGGAGTACGTGAACCTGGTGGCCAGCGTGCATTCCGCGGCCGACGCCGACGACGGCGCCCTGTGCTGGCGGATCGCCCGCCGGCTCGGCGGCCACCTGCCGCCCGGTCTGGACCAGGCCGAGACGCGGCGCGCGTTCGAACGGGCGAGTGCCGCGGCCGAGCGGGACCCGAGCGGGTACGCCCGCATCGCGGTGCGGGTCGCCTGGAGCGAGTTCCTGCTCGAGACCGAACGGCACGACAGCGGGCTGCGCATGGCGCGCGGCGCCATCGACGAGGGCCGGAGGGCGCCGGCCGACGAGCGGGTCGCCGTCGAGGCGCTGCGCGCCCACCGGGTGCTGGCGACGGCTCTTCTCGACGCCGGGCAGGCCGCGTCGGCGCACGCCGAGGCGCTGCGCGGTCTCGCCCACGCCGAGCGGTCGGTGCCCCTGCGGTCGCCGGTCCTGGCCGCCCGGCTGTCGGCCGACCGGCAGCTGGTGCGGCTGGTGCGCGACGCGGCCCGGGCGGCCACCCGGCCCGAACCGGGAAATCCGGTCACGATCCAGCATCTCGCCGACGAGAACATGGACGCCCCGCGCTTCCGTCTCAGCCTCATGCTGGCCGACGTGGCCCGCCGGCGGCGGGACTGGCAGACGGCCACCGAGAGCCTTCTGGTCGCCGCCGTGGCCGCCCGCGGCGACGTGCGCCGGCTGGCCATGGTGGACCATCGGCGCGCCCGCCTGACCCTGAGCCAGGCCGAGGAGTCGAACGGGAGCGAGTCGGTCCGGCTGGGCTCGGAGGCGATCGACCGGGCCGCCCGCGCCGTCGTCGGCTTCGAGGGCCTCGGCTGCGGCCTGAGCGCCGCGCGGTCCCGGCTGCTGCTCGCCCGCACGCTGCTCGCGGCCGGGCTCGTGGACGAGGCCGAGGAGCAGCTGCCGGTGGCCGGGCGGCATCTGACCGGCCGCGGGCCGGAGGCCGACGGCGTACGGGGCCGGGCCCGGCTGGTGCAAGCCGAGATCGCCCTGGCCCAGGGCCGAACCGGCGACGCCCTGGACGAGCTGGAGGGGGCCGAGGGCCTGTTCCGGCCGGAACAGGACTGGGCCGCCATCGCGGCGACGGCGGCCCTGCGCGGCCGCATCCGGGACCGCGCCGGTGAGGTCGGCCCGGCCGCGGCGGCGATGACCGAGGCGCTGCTCGCCTGGCGGGCTGTCCGGGACACCCACGCGCCACTGGTCCTGATGAGGCACGTGTCGTACGAGGTCGCGGCGCATCTCCCGGCCGCCGAGGAGGCCGTCACCCCGGGCGAACACCGGCTGAGCGAGCGTGTCGCGCTCACCCAGCGCGCCTTCCGGCAGGCGGGCGTCGAGCTGTCTCGCGGCGAGGAGCCCGAACTGTTGGTGCCGGGCCCGGTCTGGGTGGCCGCGGAGACCGCGCCCTCGGCGGCCGAGGTCCATCGTTTCGAGCGGCACCTGGGCGTCGACGGGGTGGCCCACCTCGTCCACGTCGAGCCGATCGACCCCGACGGCGAGGCGGCCCTGGACGCGCTGCGGCTGAGGACCCAGCCGGTCATCACGGTACGGGTGGACGCGCTCCGGGCGGCGTACACCGACAAGCGGGCCAAGGACTTCCTGAAGGAACTGAACCGCACGCGGGGCCCGCAGAACACCCTGTTCGAGAGCCGCAACGCGATCGAGGACGAGCGCTGGCTCTTCGGCCGGGACGCGATGCTCAACACCATCGGCAGCGCCCTGCGCCAGGACGAGCAGATCCTGCTGACCGGGCTGCGCAAGGTCGGCAAGACCAGCCTGCTCAACATTCTGCGCCAGCGGCTGGCCGACCGGCCGGTGTGCAAGGTGGACCTGCAGATGTTCGACCGGCGCCGCGAGGAGTGGCCGCTGGAGCTGTTCCGGCAGATGGTCACCGCGTACGACAACTGGGCGGCCGACGCCTGGGCCGACTGGTCCTTCCAGCCCACGACGCCGCGCACCGCCACCGAGCTGGCCGGCGAGATCGGCCGGCGGACGGAGGTGACCGGGCGCAAGCTGATCGTCATCCTCGACGAGCTGGAGCGGATCTACCCGCGGGCCGACGAGGACGACGCCGTCGAGCGCTGGGTCTACGGCACCGGCGCGCTGCGCGCCATGGCCCAGGGCACCACCCGCCTGGTGGCGCTGATCGCGGCCGACCTGCGGCCGAACGCGAATCGGCGCAACGACCTGGGCGCCGACCGCACCAATCCGTTCTTTCAATTCTTCCGGGAGATCCCCTTGCCGTTGCTGGGAAAGGACGCCGTGGCCGGCATGACCACGGCCCTGGGCCAGGCCGCCGGAGCCGGCGAGGTGACCGCCGGCTTCCACGACGAGATGTTCCGCCTCACCGGCGGGCATCCCACCCTGGCCCGGATGGTCGCGGGCGGGGCCTACCGGGCGATGACCACCGGCGTGATGGACCGGGCGAGCCTCGAGCGGGGCCTGGTCGAGCACGACGTGACGATAAACGTCGACGACTTCCTCACCAGCCTGTGGCGCATGCTGACCGACGCGGAACGGTCGGTGCTGCGCGGCGCCGCGCCCCGATCCCCGGCGACACGGGCGGCCTACGCCTCCCTGCGGGCCCACGGCATCCTCGACGACCGGGGCATCGCCATCGGGCTGCTGGCCGACCGGGTCACCGAGTTCGGGGACCGATCGTGACCGTGGACCCGTTCGGCCCGGACGGGCGATTCGTCGGCCGGTCCGCGCTTCTGGACCGGCTGGCCGAGCTGCTGGGCACGGCGAACTCGGTCCTGCTGGTCGGTGGGGCCGGCAGCGGCAAGACGACGCTGGCCCGCCGGCTCGAACTCCCCGGCGACCGGCAGCTGTTCCGGGCCGACACCCACGGATGGGACCTGGAATCGGTGCGGACCGCGTTCGGCGCCCTGCGCAGCGTTCTCGAGGGGCGGGACGCCGGCGCCTACGCCGAGGCCAGCCGGCAGGAGGTCCATCGGGCGGCCGAGCTTGTCGCGCCGTTCACCCTGGTCATCGACAGCGCCGACCGGCTGCTGCAGCACACCGGCTGGTGCGGCGACTTCTTCAGCGAGTTGCGCTTCCTTGACGAGTCGATGCTCCGGTCGCAAGTCTCCTTCCTGCTGATCGGCGGCCCGGTGCTGGCCGAGTACCACGACCGGGAGAACGACAACTCGCCGCCGCTGGGCACCGCGTCCACCGTGCCGATGACGCCGTTGCCGGCGGACGCCGTCCAGGAGCTGATCGACATCCTGCCCGGCACGCGCCGGCCGTCACTGTCCGAGGTGATGGACCTGACCGGTGGCAACGCCTGGCTCACGACCAAGCTGCTGCGCGAGCTCGACCGTGGACTGCCGGTGGCGGTGGCGATCGAGGAGCTGCAGCAGACCCTGGTGCGCCGTTTCACCTTCTGGGAGAAGCAACTGCCCGCTGAGGTACGCCGGGAGCTGCTCCAGGTGCCGCGGGCCGGCCGCCCGCACGCGGCCGCCCCGGCCGACCGCCGCGCCCGCGAGAAGCACCGGCTGGAGATGAAGGCGCTCACCGTGGGCGTGCTCTGGATCGACGACACCGGCCGGGCCCGCGTGCCGCAACTGTTCCGGGAGTGGTTCGCCGGCCGCGACCCGGAGAACCGGGTCTGGGACGTGGCGGTCTCCTTCGCCCCGGACGACGAGGCCGAGGCCCGGAAACTGGTGCAGGAGCTGGAACACCACCGGTACGAGGTGTTCTTCGCGCCGAACGAGGAGGTCCAGCTCGTGCAGTCCGACCCGATGGACAACCCGCCCGGGCTCTACCAGAGCCGGACCCGGTGCGAGCTGATCCTGTGGACGCCGAGCTACCGGCAACGCTATTGGCAGCCACGCTGGAAACGCCGCCCCGGCCTGGTCTGCTTCGGGCCGCACGGCGACCCCGGTGACGGTCTCCAGCCGGTGTACCGCGACGACGACGGTGGTCTGAGCGGCCTGCGCGGGGCGATCGACGACATCGTGGGCAAGCAGCGATGAGACTGGTGCGCGGCCGTGCCCTGGGCTGGCTCCTGATCGCCGCGATCCTGGCCGCGGCCGCCGCCGTCGGCTGGCTGATCGTCACCGTTCCGGCCCGGTCGATCCCGCCCCTGTCGGCCACCGAGATCGAGGCCGTCAAGGACCCGGCGGGCCGCCTGACGGTGGCCGACAACCGCGCGAAGCTGCGCAACGACATGCGGGTCTCGATGCTTCAGGGGGTCACGGCCCTGGCCGTCGCGGGCGGGCTGATCTTCACCTACCGGACCTTCCGGATGAACCGCGAGGGTCAGGTGACGGAGCGGTTCACCAAGGCCATCGACCAGATCGGCCAGCACGAGAAGCCCGACGTCGTGCTGGGCGGGATCTACTCCCTGTCCCGGATCGCGCGCGACTCGCGGGCCGACCGGCAAGCCATCCGGGACGTGCTGGCGGCGCACGTCAGACGGCTGGCCCCCTATCCCCCGCCGCCGGGCGGCCTGCCCGCGACGGCCGCGGTGAACCAGATTCCGCCGTACCGGGAACGCCTGCCGACCGCGCACGTCGCCCTGGCCGCGATCGCCGGCCTGGAGCGGGCCGGCCACGGAGCCGACCTGCGGGACACCGATCTGCGCGGCGCCGACCTCGAGGGCGCCGGCATGCGGGGCTGGCGGCTGCGCGGGGCGCAGCTGACGGCGGCCGGGCTGCGCGAGGCCGACCTGCGCGAGGCGGATCTGCGCGACACCGACCTGCGCGGCGCCGACCTGCGCCAGGCCGACCTGCGGAACGCCGACCTGAGCGGCGCCGTCCTCACCCACGCCGACCTCACCGCGGCCCGCGACGACGACGGGACGCGATGGCCGGGCGGGCAACGGCCACCGCAGCCCCGGCAGCCCGGCGACCAGGCGATGCGTTACGGTTCCAGATCAACCGGAACGGGGGGCATGGACGATGGTCGACGTCGAAGCGATGGAGTTGACCGGTGAGCGACGCCGGTTCGACCGGCTCACGGCCGCCGCCGTCATGGTCGCGGTCGACGCCGTGCTCTATCTGGTGATCGCCATCGTGGGCGTGCCGTTCCTCATGTTCGTCTTCGCCGACGAGACCGGTACGTGGCAACGGCTCTGGCCCTACGTCGGAAGCTGGGTCCTGCTCTGCGTGGGCGGCGCGGCCTGCGCGGCCGCCGCCTTCGGGCTGACCCGTAACGCCGCCCCGCCGGCCCGCCAGGCCGGCGCCGTGGCCGCCCTGGGCGCGGCGGTGGTGGCCGTGCTGGTCTCCCTGCTGATGTGGCCGACCGCGACCGTCGGCCCGGCCGGCGCCGTGCTGGTCGTCCTGAACCTGGTCGCCGCTCTCACGCTGTTCACCACCAAAGAGCCGTCCCTCGTACACTCGCAGCCGGCCTTCCCGCCGCACGAGCCGCCGCCTTTTCCCGACCTTCCCGCGGTCGTCGAGACCGTGGCCGCGCCGGTCGAGGCCGATGAGATGTACCGGCGCCCGGAGCCACCGGTCGCCGACAACACCAGGCCGACCATCGACCTGCGCGTCGACGGCCGGCGCCCCGGGACGGCCCGCCGGCGCCCGCGCACCCGGGCCGCCCTGCACACCCTCGGCGGCGTGACGCTGCCGCCCCGGGCCCGCCGGGCGAGGCGTCCCTGAGCTCGCTCGCCGGCGTCTGTCACGGCGGACCGGCCCGCCGTGGTCCTAGTGGGTACGAAGTCACCACGACCACGAAGGACCCCACCATGAAGATCGCTGTCATCGGCGGCACCGGGCTCATCGGCTCGCAGGTCGTCAAGCTCCTCACCGCCCAGGGCCACGACGCCACGCCGTACTCGCTGTCCACCGGGGTCGATCTGCGGGCCGGCACGGGCGTCGCCGAGGCCGTCAAGGGCGCCGAGGTCGTCGTCGACCTGACGAACTCGCCGACCTTCGACGAGGCCGCCGCGGTCTTCTTCCGCGAGACCATGGAGAACCTGCTGGACGAGGCCGAGGACGCCGGCACCCAGCACATCGTCATCCTCTCGATCGTCGGCGTCGACCGGGTGCCGGATCTCGCCTACTACCGGGCGAAGGTGTTGCAGGAGAACCTGCTCGCGCAGCAGGAGAAGATCCCGTTCTCGATCGTCCGGGCCACGCAGTTCTTCGAATTCGTGAGCGCGGCCATGGCCTGGACCTCCGACGAGACCGCGGTGCGCCTGCCGTCGACGCTCGTGCAGCCGATGGCCTCGGCCGAGGTGGCCCGGGCGGTGGCCGGCGTCGCGGTGGGCGAGCCGCTGATGGGGGTCCGTGATTACGCCGGCCCCGAGGTCTTCTCCCTCGACGAGTTGGGCCGCGTGACGCTGGCCGTTCAAGGCGACCGGCGCCCCGTCGTGGTGGACGAGAGCGCCGGCCTGTTCGCCGCGGTGACCGGCGACGCCATCATCGCGCGAGACGGCGCCGTCATCACCACGACGCGGTACCGGGACTGGCTGCAGTCCCGATGACCGACAGCAGCCGCAGCCTGTCCTGCGAGGGCGAACCGGGGTCGGCGGTGTAGACGACGAGCTGCTGCGACCGGTCCGGGTCGACCAGCCGCTGGCAGTACAGCTCCAGCGGGCCGACCTCCGGGTGCAGCAGCCGCACCGGCCCGCAGTACGGGCCGGCGACCGGCTGGCCGCGCCACAGCTCGGCGAACGACGGGCTGGCGGTCAGCAGGGCGTCGACGATCGCGCCGGCCCGCGAGTCCCGGCCGTCGCGGGTGTACGACGCGTGCAGGTCGGCGACGATGAGACGGCTCTGCTCGTCCCACTCCTCGCGCGGGTACAGCGAACGGGCGGCCGGATCGGTGAACCAGCGGTAGTGCTTGCTGCGGTCCAGTCCCGTGTAGATGCTCTCGTCGCCGACCAGGGCCACCGCCAGCCGCGTCTGCACCAGGGTCTCGCCCAGATGCGAGACGACCATCGCGGCCGAGTCGTGAAGCCCGTCGAAGACGCGTGTCATGCCCGGGTTGACGTGCTCGCTGTCGGCCGCGCGGCGCGGTGTCGCGTAGCCGGCCAGCTGGAAGAGGTGGTCGCGCTCCTCCAGCGAGAGGCGCAGGCCACGGGCGATCGCGCCCAGCATCTGCTCGGACGGGTGCGGCCCACGCGGCTGTTCGAGCCGGCTGTAGTAGTCGATCGACATGTCGCTGAGCACCGCGACCTCTTCCCGGCGCAGGCCGCTGGTGCGCCGCCGCCGGCCGCGGGGCAGGCCCACGTCCTCGGGTTGCAGGGCCTCCCGTCGCGTGCGCAGATATTCGGCGAGCCGGGCGCGATCCATATCCGTACCTCTCAGACACTCACGCCGAGGGCGTAGTCCCACAGCCGGGCCGCCACACCCTCGTCACGCGCGGACTTGTAGATGGCGAGCTCGGCCGGGCCGCCCTTGAACTGCCCGAATCCGTCCGGTCCGTAGAGCCGGCCGCCGCCCGCCTCGGGGCTCGTGGCCGCGTACTGGATCGGCAGGACGCCGTGCGCGACGTCCTGGACCAGAATTCCCCAGCGAGCCAGGCGGGCCATGACGGCCTCGTGCGGCGCCGGCTTGCCCCGCCCCAGGTTGGGGCCGGCCGCGTAGAGCCCGGTCAGGGTCGTGCCGGGGTGGGCCGCGTTGCTCACCAGGCCCCAGCCCCCGGCCCGGCTGCGGCGGTCGAGTTCGAGCGCGAACATCAGGTCGGCCAGCTTCGAGTTGTTGTAGGCCCTGACCGGCGAGTACGAGCGCTCGGCCTGCAGGTCGCCGAAGTCGAGCCGGCCCTGGCGGGCGGCGCTGCTGGTGACGGTGGTGACACGCGCCCGGGCGGCGCGCAGCAGGGGCAGCAGCCGATGGGTGAGCACGGCGTGGCCGATGAAGTTGGTGCCGAACTGGAGCTCGAAGCCGTCGGCGGTGGTGTGCCGGGTCGCGGGCGCCATCACGCCGGCGTTGTTGACCAGGATGTCGAGGGGCCGTCCCTCGGCGAGCAGGTCGCCGGCGAGGGCGCCGACCGATGTCAGCGAGGCCAGGTCGAGGGTGCGGAGCGAGACGTCAGCTCCGGGGACCTCGTCGCGGATGGCGGCGAGGGCGGCGGCGCCCTTGGCGGTGTCGCGGACGGCCAGCAGCACCTCGGCGCCGCCGGACGCCAGGCGTGCGGCCAGTTCGCGGCCGACGCCGCTGTTCGCGCCGGTGACCAGGGCCAGCCGGCCGGTGAGATCCTGGGGGTGCAGGCTTACTTTCCTCATGACGCCAAGGCTCCCGCGGTGGTGAATCGTCAACCATGTTCTGCCGGTACATGCCAACGGGTCAGCTTCGCGGGATCGACGACGATCCACAGCGCCGACACGAAGGCCCCGATGGACTCGGCCGCGACCACCGCCTCGGCGTGGCCGGCCCGGCGCGAGGCCAGGCCGGCCCGGCCGTTGACGGATTCCAGGGTGAGGACGGTGCCGGGGCGGCACAGCAGCACCAGGACGAGCCCGGCGACGTCCTCCCCGCCCCGCACGGTCCCGCCGCCGTCGCACACGGCGACGGCGTGCTCGTGCAGGGCGGCGCGCAGCGCGGTGATCTCCGAAGTCCGGCAGGCGGCTAGAAGCCCGCGTACGGCGTCCTCATGCGGAGGGCGCATGCTCGAGCGGCGCCTCGGAGGGCGCCGCCGCCGGGGCCTCGCCGCCGGTGACGAAGGCGCGGCGCGGATGCTGGACCGAGGCCAGCGAGACGATGTCACGGCCGAACAGGGCGGCGGTCAGCCAGACGAACAGGACCCGGACCTTGCGCTCCCAGCTCGGCACGGCCAGCACGTGGTAGCCGCGGTGCATCAGCCAGGCCGGGAAGCCCTTGATGACGATGCCCCGGTACTGGAAGATGCCGCGGCCCAGGCCCAGCGTCGCCACCACACCGAGGCTGTGGTGCAGGTACTGCCTGGGCTCGCGGCCGCGCAGGGTGGCCACCAGGTTGTTCGCGAGCAGCTTGCCCTGGCGGACGGCGTGCTGCGCGTTCGGGACCGTCGCCGAGCCGGGCATGGCCAGGTCGGGGATCGCCGCGTCGTCGCCGGCGCCCCACGCGTCCGGCACGTACGCCTCGTCGGTTCCCACCCGCAGATCGGGCCGGACCGTCAGCATGCCGCGGCCGTCGACCGGCAGGTCCGTGTGCTTGCGCACGAGCGGCCCGGCCGCGTTGCCGACCGTCCACACGATCAGGTCGGAGTCGAACTCCTCACCCGTCGACAACACCACGTGACCGTTCCGGGCCGACTGGAGCACCGAGTTCAGGTGGATGTGGGCGCCCCGCTTCCGCAGTGAGCGCACCACCCATTCGCCGGGCTTGTCGGTGACCTCGGGCAGGATCCGGTCGCGGGCCTCGACGAGGTGGAAGGAGAGCTCGGCCGGGTCGAGTTCGGGATATCTGCGGGCGAGCGCGGTGGCCAGCGACAGTAGTTCGCCGAAGCCCTCGACGCCGGAGAAGCCGCCGCCGACGAAGGTGACGGTCAGCAGCCGGCGGCGCTGCGGGCCGGGCGGAAGCGTCGACGCCCGGTCGAAGTTGACGAGCATCCGGTCCCGGATCGCTACCGCTTCCTCGACGTGCTTCATGCCGATGGCCTGGTCGGCCACGCCCGCGATGTCGAGCTTGCGGGTCACCGCGCCGGCGGTGACGGCGATGATGTCGTACGGCAACGGGTATTCCGGTCCTTCGGACGGGCGGATGGTGGCCGTCTTGTGCGCGTGGTCGACCCGCACGACCGTACCGGAGATGATCCTGGTGGTTTTCAGGTGCCGCCGCAGGGAGACCGCCGCGTGGCGCGCCTCGACCGAACCGGCCACCACCTCGGGCAGGAAGGGCTGGTACGTCATGTAGGGACGCGGGTCGACCACGACGACCCGGGCCTCGCCGCGGCGGAGCTTCTTCTCGAGCTTCCAGGCCGTGTAGAAGCCGGCGTAACCGCCGCCCACCACCAGGATCGTCCGCATGGAATCCTCTGTTTCTCTCGCAGTCACCCCCTATGACCGGACAGCCCTCGCACTTGTGACAACTTCTCCGGAACCATCTGCCACAGCACCCGGTCGATGCCCTCGGCGGTCGCGCCGACCGTGAGGTAGCCCTCCAGACCGTTGGCCAGGGTGACGAGGGTGGCCGCCTGGCCGTTGGCCTCGATCCAGCGGACGGTGGCGCCCTCCCACATCCAGGTCGACATCGCCGCGAGGAACTTCGCCACCGGCAGCGGGCCCTCGACCACGCGGCGGGCGACGCCGAGCGCGCCGTTGCCGTCGGAGACGCTGAGCACGCCCGGCGCGAAAAGCCTTTCCAGCGCGGCCATGTCGCCGGTGCGCGAGGCCTCGAGGAAGGTGGCGAGCAGCTTTTTCTGCTCGGCCGCGGCCACCGGCGTGCGGCGCTCGCCGGCCAGGTGCTTGCGGGCGCGGCTCACGAGCTGGCGGACGGCGGGCTCGGTGGCGCCGAGGATGTCGGCGATCTGGGCGTACGGATAGTCGAACGCCTCCCGGAGCACGTAGGCGGCCCGCTCGGCCGGCTTCAGCTTCTCCATCAGGAGCATGGTCGCGTACTCCAGCGCCTCGCCCCGCTCGGCGCCCAGATAGGGGTCGGCGCTCGTGTCGACCGGCTCGGGCAGCCACGGGCCCACGTACGTCTCACGGCGCGCCCGCGCCGACTGGAGCTCGTTGATGGCCAGCCGCGTCGTGGTGGTGGCCAGGAACGCGGCCGGATTCGTCACCCGGCTCCGGTCGTACGCCTGCCAGCGCAGCCACACCTCCTGCACCAGATCCTCGGCCTCGCTCGCGCTGCCGAGCATCCGGTACGCGATGCCGAACAGGCGCGGGCGCACGCCGAGGAAGTCCGCCGTGCCATCGTCGAGATCCACCTGCTCATGGTGATCGGTGCGCGGGTAATCACCAAGCTTCTGTCACAAGTGCCACGGCTGCCCTGTCTGGGCTGGCATGATGCTTGACCACGAAGTCCTGTCCCGCGAAGAGCTGGAGCGGACGCAGGCCACGCCCGCGCCCCGGCCCGACGTCGACGAGACGTGGGTCACGGTGGACGGCGTCGCCGTGCGCGTCGTGCGGCCGCCCGGGGCCACCCGGGTGCTGCCGGCGCTGCTGTACCTGCACGGCGGCGGCTTCGTCATGGGCAACGCGAACACCCATGACCGGCTCGTCCGCGAGCTCGCGGTCGGCGCCGCGATGGCCGTGGCGTTCGTCGAGTTCGAGGGCGGTTTCCCGGTGGCGCTGGAGCAGGCGTACACAGTGGCCCAGTGGATCCTCCGGCGCGGCCGCACCTCAGGGCTGGACGGACAGCGGCTCGGCGTCGCCGGGGACGACACCGGGGCCGCCCTGGCCGCGTCGCTGTCCGCCGGCCGGGTCCGCTTCGCGCACCAGTCGCTCTACTACCCGCGCGGCATCACGGCCGCCCCCTGCGCCCCGAGCACTCTCGTCATCGCGCGCGGAACCGGCGACGAGGGCCTGGCCTACGCCCGGGACCTGACCGCCGCCGGGGTGCAAACGGCAACCGCCACCTTCGACGGCGCCCCGCCCCACTTCATGATGCTCAACGCGCTGCGCCACACCGGCGCGGCCGAGGCCGCCGTGCGGACGGCAGTCGACTTCCTGCGTTCGGAAAGGACCGCACCATGACACCCACCGTCGTCCTCGTGCACGGCGCCTTCGCCGAATCGGCGAGCTGGAACGGCGTCGCCGAACGCCTGACCGGACACGGCCTGCCGGTGGCGACCGTGGCCAATCCCCTGCGCGGCCTGCCCGGCGACGCCGCCTACCTGCGGGACGTGGTGGCCGGCCTCGGCACCCCGGTGGTGCTGGCCGGCCACGCGTACGGCGGCATGGTCGTCACCGAGGCGGCCGGCCGGCTCTCCACGGTGGCGGCCCTGGTCTACGTGAGCGCCTTCGCCCCCGAGAACGGCGAGTCCGCACTGGAGCTGACCGCGAAGTTCCCGGGCAGCGCCCTCGGCGCGGCGCTCACCTCGTACCCCCTCAGCGCGGGCGGCGCCGAGCACGTCATCCGCCCGGACGCCTTCCGTTCGGGCTTCGCCCACGACGTCGCGGCCGCACGGGCCGGCCTCATGGCGGCCACCCAGCGCCCGGTCACCCACGCCGCCCTGACCACCGGCCTGACGGCGGCCACCGCGGCCTGGCGGTCCACCCCGTCCTGGTTCGTCTTCGGCGACGCCGACCGCGCGGTGCCGCCGGCCGTGCACCGCTTCATGGCCGAACGCGCCGGCGCCAAGGGCATGCGCGAGGTGGAGGACGCCTCGCACTTCATCGCGGTCTCCCGCCCGGACGAGGTGACCGGCACGATCCTCGACGCGGTGTCGCAGGTCCGGCCTTGAGTCAGCTCGGGTAGCCGACTCCGGGCGTCGACGCGATGAGAACGTCGGCGACCGCGGTCCAGCCCAGTTCGGCGTACAGCGGCTGCCCCTCCTCGCTGGCGATCAGGATCCCGTGCTCGGCGGCCGAGGCCTCCGCCAGCGCGCCCATCACCGTGCTGGCCAGCCCTCGGCGCCGGTGCGCGGGCAGCGTCTCGATCCGGTCGGCGATCCCGTCCGGGCCGGCGACGCCCATCGTCCCCCGCGCGCCCACGTCACCGTTCTCGTCCCGCACGACGACCCGTACGACGGCGTCCTGGACGCCCGTCTCGACTCGATAGCCCGGCGGCGCGGGGCGCCGGGGGTGCTCGCGGAGGCCGGTGACCATCAGCTTCTCGGAGCGTTTGAGCACCACCAGCCCGGCCGCCTCCAGCGCCGCCGCGGCCCGGTCCGGCTCCGTGGTCGGCACGGTCAGCCAGGTGACCTCGTTCTCGCCCTTGACCAGGTCGGCCAGCCCGGCCACGGAGGCGGCACCGTCGAGAGCGAAGTACTCGACGTTCCGTCCCGCCTGAAGACATCGCACCCGCAGCCCCGAGCCGACTTCCGTCGCCTCCGGCAGCCCACGCGAGACACCCCAGCCCCGCTGCCACCGCGCCACGAGTTCCTGAAGCTGTGTCACCCGCTAAGTGAATCATCACCAAGACTTTTATGAAGTCCTATATTGACTATCATTAGTTAACCTTCCTAAGATTTGGCCGCCCGCAGTCATCCCCACGGCGCATCCCCCGCGCCGGACACGAAGGGTCGCCATCCCCATGGCCATCAGGAAAAGAAGCAGGTGGGCGGCCTCGGCCGCCGCACTCACCGTCGCCGCGGTCGGCACGATCACCGCGCTCGCCGTACAGGGCACCTCGGAAGCCGCCGTCCTGCCGAACGGGTTCAAGAGCGTCGGCTACATGCCGTCGTGGGCCGGCAGCGTCACCGGCATCCAGTACTCGAAACTCACCCACATCAACTACTCGTTCGCGCTGCCCAACGCGAACGGCACCCTCCAGCCGATCGAGAACACCTCGAAGCTGCAGCAGCTGGTCACCCTCGGGCACCAGAACAACACGAAGGTCTCGCTGGCCATCGGCGGCTGGAACGACGGCAACGACTCGGCCTTCGAGTCGCTGGCGGCCAACTCCGGCACCCGCACGGCGTTCGTCACCAACGTCATGAACACCGTCCGCCAGTACAACCTGGACGGTGTCGACATCGACTGGGAGTACCCGGACCCGGGCACCTCCGGCAACAACTACACCGCGCTGATGCAGCAGCTGAGCACCGCCCTGCACAACGAGGGCAAGCTGCTCACAGCCGCTGTCGTCAGCGAGGGCAACACCGCCAACGGCGTCCAGCCGGCCGTCTTCGGCTACGTCGACTGGCTCAACATCATGGCGTACGACGGTGGCAGCCCGCACGCCAACTACGACTGGTCCATCGCCTCGGCCAACTTCTGGAAGAACCGCGGCCTGCCGAAGGCCAAGACGGTGCTCGGTGTGCCGTTCTACGGCCGGCCCGGTTATCTGACGTACGCCCAGCTGGTCGCGCAGGACCCGGCCAACGCCAACCGTGACTGCACGCCGTCCGGCGAGTGCTACAACGGCCTGCCGACGATCCGCCGCAAGACCCAGTGGGCCCTGGCCAACGCCGGCGGCATCATGAACTGGGAGCTGTCACAGGACGCCACCGGCGCGAACTCGCTGGTCAGCGCCATCTACGAGACCGTCATGGGTGGCGGCGGCGGGCCGACCACCCCGCCGCCGTCGGGCCGCACCGGGCGCATCACCGGGATCGCCGGCAAGTGCGTCGACATCGCCTCGGCCAGCAGCGCCAACGGCACGGCGGTTCAGCTGTACGACTGCAACGGCACCACCGCGCAGAACTGGACCGTGGGCACCGACGGCACCCTCCGCGGCCTGGGCAAGTGCCTGGACGTCAGCGCCGCCGGCACGGCGAACGGCTCGCTCGTGCAGATCTACGACTGCAACGGCTCCGGCGCCCAGCGCTGGACCGCCCAGTCGAACGGCACGCTGGTCAACGCGGGCAGCAACAAGTGCCTGGACGCGTCGAACAACAGCTCGGCCAACGGCACCCGCCTGCAGATCTGGGACTGTTTCGCCGGCGCCAACCAGCGCTGGGTCCTGCCGTAACCCGAAGACGCGGCGCGGCCCGCTTTCGCCGTGGCGGGCCGCGCCGCACACTTGAGGCATGTATGTGATCAAGGAACGTTTCTTCTCCATCGGCGACGACTTCGACGTGGAGGACGAGAACGGCAACCGGGTCTACCACGTCGACGGCAAGGTGTTCAGCGTTCGCAACCGGGTCGTCATCGAGGACGCGAACGGCGACGAGGTGGCGTCGGTCCACCGCCACCTCGTCGCGCTGCGCCCCACCTACGAGATCCGGATCGGCGGCGAGAAGGCCGCGGAGGTCCGCAAGAAGCTGTTCACGCCGTTCCGCGAGAAGTTCACCATCGACGTGCCCGGCCCGGACGACCTGGAGATGAAGGGCGACCTGCTCGACCACGAGTACGTCATCGAGCAGGACGGCCGCGAGGTGGCCGCCGTCTCCAAACGCTGGCTGACCATCCGCGACACCTACGCGGTGCAGGTGTCCGACGGTGTCGACCCGCTGCTCATCATCGGCAGCGTGCTCGCGCTCGACCTGGCGCTGGAGCGCTCCAAAGCCGGCGAGTCGGATGACTGATAGCGGTACCGCGAACCCCGCCTAACTTTCGGGGTATGACGCAGACCGAGACGCGGAGCAGGGTGACCGTCGAGCGGGTCACCCTGACCTCCGCCAAGAAGTTCGACGACGTTCTCGCCGGCCTCTACGCCGGGATCTCCCGGCCCGACCTCGCCTCGGCGGCACGGGCGTGGCTGGGCGCCTCCTCGTACGAGGAATTCCAGAAGGTGGTGGCCGACGCCGCCGGACCGTCCGGGCTGATGCGGTTCATGGACCTGGACCAGGGGGCCGCGCTGGCCAAGCTGCCGGACGTGACCCCGAGGCGCCTGGTACGCCTCATCGCCGGCAACCCGCACACCATGGCCCGGATGACGCGGCACGTGCCCGAGGCCGGTTCGTACGCGCCGGTGTCGATCCTGATCTTCCAGGACGGCGACGTGGTGCGGCTCGCCTACGACACCATGGAGAGCCTGCTCACCCCGTACGGCAGCGAACCTGCCCTGGAAGTGGCCCGTGAGCTGGACGAAGAGGTGCTGACCCTGCTGCGGAGAGCGGCCGGACAGCCCGGGCCGCTTCGATAGCATCGCAGCATGTCCTCCGAACGGCGGGTCGCGCTGGCGCTGGGCTCCGGCGGGGCCCGCGGGTTCGCGCACATCGGGGTCGTGCAGGTGCTCGAGGAACGCGGCTTCGAGGTGTGCTCGGTGGCCGGATCGTCGATGGGCGCGCTGGTCGGCGGGGTGATGGCCGCGGGGCGGCTCAAGGAGTTCACCGACTGGGCGGTGGCGCTCAAACAGCGGGACATCCTGCGGCTGATCGACCCCAAGTGGGCGCTGCCCGGCGCGATGGCGGCCGACCGGCTGATCAACCACCTGAACGACTTCCTCGGCGACGCGGAGATCGAACACCTGCCGATCCCGTACACGGCGGTGGCGACCGACATCAACGCGCGGCGCGAGGTGTGGTTCCAGCGCGGCCTGCTGCGCTCGGCGATCCGGGCCTCCATCGCCATCCCGGGCTTGATCACCCCGGTGGTCATCAACGGCCGCCTGCTGGCCGACGGCGGCCTGCTCAACCCGGTGCCCATCGAGCCGACCGCCGCCTCCGGCGCCGACCTGACCGTGGCCGTCTCCCTCCAGGCCCCACGCCCCCAGGGCGAGCCGGGGTCACCGGTGCGGGCGGCCGCGGCACCTCATTGGTACGAGGATTGGCGCGACCGCCTCAAGCAGGTCTTCCACACCCGTAACGGCCAGGCGGCGCCCCTGGACTCCCCCGAGCTGACCGACACCCCGGCCGCGATCGACCCGGTCCCGCTACCGGGCAACCTGCGCATCGCCGACGTGCTGGCCTCCTCGCTCGACGCCATGCAGGACATGATCGCCCGCTACCGCATGGCCGGTCTGCCCCCGGACGTCCGGATCGCCGTCCCGGTCAACGCCTGCCGCGTCATGGACTTCCACCGGGCCGGTGACATGGTCGCCCTCGGACGCCAACTGGCCACCAAGGCCCTGGACGACGCCGGGCGCTAAGCGGCCGCGGCCAGGATGGCCTCGGCCGTGCGGTCGACGTCGTTCTCGTCGGCCGACCAGTTCGAGACCGAGAGCCGGATGGCCGCGGCGCCGTTCCAGGTGGTGCCGCTCATCCAGGCCGCGCCCTCCTCCTGGAGGCGGTGCAGCGCCCGACGCGTCGTGTCGTCGTCGCCGGGGCGTACGAGAACCTGGTTGAGCACGACCTCGTTCAGGACCTGGGCGCCACCGGCCGTCAGGCGCTCGGCGAAGCGCCGGGCCAGTGCGCACGACCGGTCCACCAGTTCGGCGATGCCGTCGCGGCCGAGCTGGCCTGCGCGCACACGATCGCCGGCCCCGGACCGGACGCGAGCGCCGCGGCCAGCGCGGACGGCACGAGCCGCCCCTGCTCGTCCATCGCCGCGGTGACCAGCGAGTTCGTACCCATGCCGAGGTGTCGCAGGGCCCGGTCGATCGTGCCGTGGCGCCCCTCGCCCACGACCACCCGGACCCGTGGCGCTCCCCACAGCCCGTCCGCGTCGACCAGCCAGCCGGCCGCCGTCTCCTCGGCCACGCTCGCCGCCGGCCCCAGCACGTACAGCCCGGCGTCCTGGTCCCAGGCCGAGGTGAGCCAGTCGGCCGCCAGCGCGGCCGGGGTGGCCCCGCCGACGACGAAGCCGAAGAAGCGCCCGCTTCTCCGGTGGCAGCGAGCCCGGCTGCAGTGGCCCGCCGAGCGCCGCGCGCATCTGTTCCAGCGACGCCGACGGGCGTACCGGGCGGTCGGGCAGGCCGCCCAGGTACGCCGTCGCGTGGTCGAAGGCCACACCCAGCGGCCCGTTCCAGTCGGGACGTTCCCTTCCGTGAGGCTAGGCGCGCGCGCCCTCGAGGTCGGCCGTCGAGCGGATGTCCGACACCTCGGCGCGGTGCTTGGCCGCCGGACGGTCGCGCTTGATGAACAGCAGGACCAGGGCGCCGCCGATGGCGAACACGATCGCGCCCAGCGCGTAGCTGATCCGGAACGCGTTCTCGGTCGGCAGGGCGACCGCGCCCACCGTCTTGGTCTGCCCGGCCAGGATGGTGATCACCAGAGCGCTGCCGATGGTGCCACCGACCGTACGCATGATGCTGTTGACCGAGTTGGCGATGCCCGTCTCGGCCGGCTGCACGTGGCTGACCAGCAGGGCCGGCATCGACGCGTAGGCCATGGCGATGGCGCAGCTGGCGACCACGAAGGCGGCGATCGTCTCGACCTTGTTGTCGTGCAGGAAGGTCAGCGAGGCCAGGCCGACGGCGCCGACGCCGCAGGCCAGGGCCAGCACGACGCGCGGGCCGACCTTGCCGACCAGCATGCCGGCCAGCGGGCCGATCACGACGCTGGCCGCCGCGCCCGGCAGCAGGTAGATGACGCTGGTCTCGAGGACGGTCGCGCTGAATCCGAAGCCGGTGTACGCGCTGGGGCTCTGCACGAAGTAGCTCGTCGCGAGCTGGAGCGCGAACATCGCGAAGCCGACCGCCATGGCGGCCAGGTTGGTGACCAGGATCGGGCGGTGGCGCAGCATCTCGACCGAGACGAGCGGGGCGGCCGTACGCCGTTCCAGGAAGTAGAAGCCGAGCAGGATGATCACGGCGGCCGCGAACAGGACGATGACCCGGGCCGAGCCCCAGCCCCAGGTGTGCCCCTGCGAGATCGGCAGCAGCAGGCTGACCAGTCCGGCCGAGAGGACGGCGGCGCCCACGTAGTCGACGCGGCCGCCGGCGCCGGCCCGCTTGGGCAGGGTCAGCGCGAGGGCCAGGGTGATGGCGCTCATCACGACGGTGAGCCAGAAGATCCGGCGGTAGTCGGCGTCGCCCTGGGTGAGCAGGCCGGCCGCGACCAGCGCGACACCGCCGCCGACGCCGAGCGTGGAGGCGACGACGGCCATGCTGTGGGTCAGCTTGGCCGGCGGCAGCTCGTGGCGCAGCAGGCTGATGCCCAGTGGGAACAGGGCGAAGCTGGTGCCCTGCAGGACGCGGGCCGCGATCAGCCAGCCGATGTCGTGGGCGGTGGCGGCGAGCACGCTGCCGGCCAGGGTGACGACGAGCGTGGCCACGAAGACCGGCTTGACGCCGAGGACGTGGCCGAGCCGGCCCAGCAGCGGCGTGAAGGCGGAGGCGGCGAGCAGCGTCGCCGTGGACACCCACCCGACGGTGGTGGCGTCCGCGCCGAGCTGCGCCGCGATCTGCGGCAGCACCGGCACCGGGATGGACTGGATCAGCGCCAGCAGGAAGCTGGCGGCCGCGGCGGCGAGCAGGAGCAGCCGCGGGCGGGCAACGGGTTCGGGGGTGGTCACGTCCGACTACGCTATCGACACAGTGTCGATTTTTGTCGGCACCGCGTTGATGATCACATAAGGAATGATCGGAAATATGAGTCAGGTAACGCGCCGCCGGACCGGCCCGTCCAAGGGCGATCTCCGCGAGGCCGCGATCCTCGAGGCGGCCCGGGCCCTGTTCTCCGAGCGGCCGTACGAGGCGGTGACCATCGACGATCTCGCGAGCGGAGCCGGCATCTCCCGGACGAGCTTCTACTTCTACTTCCCGACCAAGACCGCCGTGCTGACCGCGCTGATGACGAACGTGGGGCACGACCTGGCGGCCGGCCACGTCTGGTTCGACGCCGACGGCCCCGCCCGCGACCTGCTGCGCACCCAGCTCGAGACGTCGGCCACCCTGTGGCGGGCCAACGCCGGCATCCTCTCGTGCGCCGCGACCGCGATGGCCACCTCCGAACAGCTGCGCGACTTCGTCGGCCGGATCCGGCAGCGGTACGACGAACGCGCGGCCGAGAAGATCCGCCGGGACCAGGCCGGCGGCAGCGCCACCACGACCATCCCGGCCCACCGGCTGGCCGAGATGATCTCGGCGATCCGCGACGCCCGATATGAGCAACTGGCCGGGGCCACCGACGCCGAGCTGCGCGAGGCCGTCGACGACCTCACCGAGGCGATTCACCGGCTGGTCTACGGCCGGGCATAAAATACCGGGGTGACGAGCATGATCGGGAGAGACGCCGAGCTGCGCCTCGCCCGGGACCTGCTCGCCGGCGCGGCCGCCGGGAACGGCACCGCCCTGTTGATCCACGGCCCGGCCGGTGTCGGCAAGACGGCCCTGCTGCGGGCCGCGACCGCCGAGGCGGCCGAGCGGGGCTTCACCGTCCTGCACATGGCCGGCGTCGAGACCGAGCGCTGGTTCCCGTTCGCCGCGCTCAACCTGCTCCTCCAGCCGATGATCCGCGAGATCGACCGGCTGCCCGCCGCGCACCGCACGGTGCTGCGGGCCGCCTTCGGCGCCGACGACACCGAGCCCGACGTGTACCGGGTCGGCCTGGCCGTCCTGGAGCTGCTGGCCGACGCCGCCACTCGCCGGCCGGTGCTGGTGGTCGCCGACGACATCCAGTGGATCGACCCGTCGACCCGGGACGCCATGCTCTTCGTCGCGCGCCGGGCCCACGGGCACGCCCTGCTCGTCCTCGGCGCGAGCCGGCCGGACGGCAGCGGGCGGATCGGCTCGGGCTACACCCCCGAGCTCAGCCTGGCCCCGCTCGACCGCACGGCGGCGGCCGAGCTGCTCGACGCCCAGGCGCCGGCCCTGCAACCGCAGCTGCGGGCGCTGATCCTCGACCGGGCGGCCGGGAACCCACTCGCCCTGATCGAACTGCCCAAAGCCGTGCAGGACGCCCCGGCCAGCACCGACGACCTGCCGCTGACGCAACGGCTGGAGACCGCGTTCGCCGCGCGCACCGACTCGACGAGCCCGTCCAGCCGCGCGCTGCTGCTCGCGCTGGCGGCCGAGCCGAACGCCGCCCTGCACCGGCTGCTCGAGGCGGCCGGTCAGGTCACCGGCTCGATCGTCACCGTCGACGCGCTGCAGGAGGCGGCCGACGCGGGCCTGATCACGATCACCGACGGCCGGCCCGAGTTCCGGCACCCGCTGATGCGCTCGGCCATCTACAACCGGGCCCGGGTCACCCACCGGCTCGCCGTCCACCGCGCGCTGGCCGCCATCCTGGCCGATCAGCCCGACCGCCGGCTCTTCCACCAGGCCGCGGCCACGATCGGGCCGGACGAGGAGCTGGCCGACCGCCTCGAGCAGTTCGCCGACGCGTCGCTGGCGCGGGGCAAGGTCGCCGCGGCGGTCCCGGCACTGCAACAGGCGGCTTCGCTCGTACGGGATCAGCGCCGCCGCACCAGCGTCCTGGTCCGCGCGGCCGAACTGTCCGGGCAGCTCAGCCACCGGGGCCGGACCCGCGCGCTGCTGGCCGGGGCCGATCCGGCCGTGATGGGCCCGGTCGAGCGGGCCCGCCTGCTTCTGGTCTCCGACAACGCCGCCTTCGAGCCGGACGAGCCGCAGCGGCGGATCCACGACATGCTGACCGCGGCGTCCGGCGCGGCCGCGGCCGGGGCTCGTGACGTCGCCGACAACCTGCTGTGGCGGGCCGCCTCGCGCTGCTTCTTCCAGGACGGCGACGCCGCGACCCGGGCCGAGCTGGCCGCGGTGGCCGACCGCTGGGCCGCCGGACCGGACGATCCCCTGCTGCTGGCCGTCCGCGCCTACGCGGAGCCCTACCGGTACGGCGTGCCGGTGCTCGGCCAGTTGGACCGGCTCGACCTCGATCGGCTCGACGGCCGGGCCGTGCACTACCTCGGCAGCGGCACGATGGGCTTCGGCGACTTCACGCACAGCAGCCGCCTGCTGGCCCGGGCGGCCACGAACTGGCGGGCCCAGGGCCGCCTCGGTCTGCTCGCGCGCTCGCTGGCCGGCGCCTGGCCCCGCTACTACCTCGGCCAGCTCGACCAGGCCCGGTCGGACGCGGCCGAGGGCGTGGCGCTGGCCGAGGAGACCGGCGAGGCGATCGTCCTGCTCGGTGTGCGGTCGGTGTCGGCTCTGGTCGCCGTGACCCGTGGCGACGTCCCGACGGCCGAGGAGATGGTACGCAAGCTGCGAGCCGATCCGCTGCTGACGGGGATGCCGTTCGCGTCGTCGATCACGCTTCAGGCCGAGGGGCTGCTGGCTCTGCTCGGCGGGCGCGTCGAGGAGGCGTACGACCTCCTGGCCCGGCTCTTCGATCCGGCCGATCCGCACTATCACTCGGTGAGCCGCTGGCTGGTCGCGCCCGATCTGGCCGACGCGGCGCTGGCGGCGGGCACGGTGGAACCGGCCCGGGAACTGCTGGCCGAGCTGCCGGCGCTGGCCCGCAGCCTGCCGACCGAGATGATGACGACGGCGTACGCGTACACGAGCGCCGTGCTGGCCCCGGACGACGAGGGGGAGGAACGCTACGCCTCGGCGCTGGCCACGCTGCCGTCCTCGGTGCAGCTCGTCCGGGCCCGGCTGCACCTCAACCACGGCCGCTGGCTGCGCCGCCGGCGCCGCCAGCTCGACGCCCGCGCGCCGCTGCGCACGGCCCGCGACGAGTTCGACCGCCTCGGCGCCCGCCCGTGGGCCGAGCTGGCCCGCGACCAGCTTCGCGCCACCGGCGAGTCCAGCGGCCGGCGCCACGAGAACCTGAGCGACCAGCTGTCGGCGCAGGAGATGCAGATCGCCACGCTGGCCGCCGAGGGCCTGACCAACCGCGAGATCGGACAGCGGCTGTTCATCTCGCACCGCACGGTTGGCGCCCACCTTTACCGCATCTACCCGCGGCTGGGGGTCAGCGGCCGGCGGCAGCTCGCGGCGGCCCTGGGTGGCGCGCAGTCATCGTACTGATGTTTTCGCCACCCCCGGCCGACAGGCTGAGGGCATGATTCGGTTCGCCATTCTCGGCCCGGTCAGCCTGCGCGAGGGCGACCGGGAACTGCACGCCGGCGCCGGCCGGCAGCGCACGGTCCTGGCCCTGCTGCTGGCCCGGGCCGGTTCGGTGGTCGGCCAGACGGACCTGGTCGACCTGGTCTGGGGCGACGACCCGCCGGCCAGCGCGGCCAACGTGCTGCACCGCTCGATCGGCCGGCTCCGCCGCCTGATGGAGCCGCACCTGCCGATCCGGTCGGCCGGCTCGCTGCTGTCCCGGGTCGGCGACGGCTATCTGCTCCGGGCCGGCGAGTCCACACTCGACCTCCTGGAGTTCCGCGGCCTGGTGACCTCGGCCGCGTCCGCCGAGGATCCGGTCGGGCGCTATCTGCGGGCGCTGGCCCTGTGGCGCGGCCCCTGCGCCGAGGGCCTCGGCCCGAGCCCGGTGTTCGACAGCGTCGACGGCGAACGCTCGCAGGCGGCCCGGGACGCCGCCGACGCGGCGCTGCGCACCGGCCAGGCGGTCCGGGTGCTGCCCGCGCTGCGCGAGGTGGCCGGCGACCAGCCTCTGGACGAGCCTCTGCAGAGCCGCCTCATGCTGGCGCTGGCCGCCGGCGGGCAGCGCGACCGCGCGCTGGGCGTCTTCCACGCGGTCAGCGAGCGGCTCGGCGACGAGCTGGGCATCGACCCGGGCGCCGAACTGCGGGCGGCCCGCGACACCCTGCGCCGCCGCCCGGCCGCCACGCCGGCCCAGCTCCCGTCCGACCACCCGTTCCTGGTGCCCCGCCAGGCCGGCCCGGCCCTGGCCGACATCGAACGCCAGCGCGCGACCGGGCCGGCGGTGCTGGCCATCGACGGCGTCGCGGGTGCCGGCAAATCGGCCCTCGCCATCCACCTCGCCCACCGGCTGGCCCCGTCCTGCCCGGACGGCCAGCTCTACGCCGACGTGCGCGGCCTCGACACGCCGTCGATCCTGCGCGGCTTCCTGACCTCGCTGGGCGAGCCCGCGCGCGAGCTGCCGGACGATGTGGCGGCGCTGACCGAACGCTGGCGGTCGCTGCTCACCGGCCGCCGGATCCTGCTCGTGCTGGACAACTGCGGCACTGTCGACCCGCGCCTGCTGCCCGGCACCCCCGGCAGCGTGGTGATCACGACCAGTCGCGCGGGCGGCACGTTCCCGGTGCCGCTGCCCGGCCCGGCCGAGGCGACCGCCATGCTGCGGCGGCGGATCGGCGCCGACCGGGTCGCCGCCGAGCCGGCCGCCACGGCCGAGATCGTGGAACGCTGCGGCCGGCTGCCGTCGGCCCTGGCCCGCGCC
Source organism: Actinoplanes sp. NPDC048796 (assembly GCF_040650035.1). Taxonomy (NCBI): domain Bacteria; kingdom Bacillati; phylum Actinomycetota; class Actinomycetes; order Micromonosporales; family Micromonosporaceae; genus Actinoplanes; species Actinoplanes sp. NPDC048796. The sequence continues at coordinate 44,256 of NZ_JBEZGO010000005.1, forward strand.
GCGGCCCAGGCCGTCGTGGAGCCGGACCTGCCGCTGGCCTTCATCGCCGCCGAACTCCGGGCCGAGACGCCCGCCGGTCTCACGGTGGGCTGAACCACAAGCTGGCCTTCATCGCCGCCGAGCTCCGGGCCGAGACGCCCGCCGGTCTCGCGCTGGGCTGAGCCGTATGCTGGCCGGGTGCCTTCCGAGCAGCCGAGATCGCGACGCAGCCGGCTGTCGCCGGAACGGGAGCGGGAGCTGCTCGACACGGCGCTGCGGCTGGTCCGGGAACGCGGCTACGACCGGGTGACCATGGACGACATCGCCGAGGCGGCCAAGGCCAGCGTCGCCACTCTCTACCGGCGGTGGGACTCCAAGGCGAAGCTGGTCATCACCGCCATTCAGGTCACCAAGCCGGAGTCGGCCGCCGACATCGACACCGGCAGCCTGCGCGGTGACCTGCTGGCCGTGACCGAGCGGGCCGCGGGACCGATCCGGTTGCGGGAGCCGGCCACCGCGACGATGACCGGGCTGGCCCGCGACGCGCTGCTCGACCCCGAACTGATGCGGGCGATGCGCGACATCCTGGTCGAGCCCGAGGTCGAGGTGCTGCGCCGGGTGCTCGACCGGCACGCCCGGGCCGGCCGGATCGCCACCGACGCCACGATCCTGGACATTGTGGACCGCCTCATCTTCGGCCCCCTGCTGTTCGAGCAGCTGTTCGCCGGCCACGACCCCGGCCTGCCCGAACACCTCGTCGACGATGTCCTGCTACCCCTGCTGGCGAAGGGCTGACAGGCTGCGGGCGGTGTCGAGGAACATCTCCGTGGCCGGGCGGGGCTTCCATCCGAAGGTGGCCACGGCCTTGGCGTTCGTCGTGTGGCGGGGGCGGTCGCCGGGGCCGGTCGGCAGGCCGGCCCGGCCCAGCAGGGCGGCCACCTGGGGCAGGGTCACCTCGTCGGGGCCGCAGGCGATGTAGCGCTCCCCCGCCGCCGCCGGGTCGGTCAGGGCCAGCAGGTGCAGCTCGGCCAGGTCGCGGACGTCGACCGGGGTGATGGTCACGTCCGGGACCCGTGTCATCGTGCCGTCCAGGATGCCGGCGATCAGGTCGATCGAGCTGGACCAGGACCGGCCGAGGACCGGGCCGAAGATGCCGGTCGGGTTGAGCACTGTGAGTTCGGGGCCGCCCCGGGCCGCGAAATCCCAGGCCGCGCGTTCGGCGAGAGTCTTCGATTTGACGTACGGCTGCACGCCCGGCCCTTCGACGTCGGTCCAGTCGTCCTCGGTGAAGACGCGGCTGGTGTCGCCGTGCCCGTAGCCGACGGCGCCGAACGAGGAGGTGAGCACCACCCGGCGTACCCCCGAAGCGCTCGCCGCCCGCAGAACCCGCAGCGTGCCCTCCCGGGCCGGGACGATCAGGTCGTTCTCGTCCGTCGGCTGGACGGCGGGGAAGGGCGAGGCGACGTGCAGGACGTACGAGGCGCCGGCGACCGCCTCGTCCCACCCGTCGTCGGAGAGCAGGTCGGCGCGGACCGACTCGACGCCCTCCACCGGATGCGAGCGGACGGTGGTGCGGACGCGGAGACCAGCCGCGAGCGCGCGCCGTACGACGTACGAGCCGACGAAGCCGGAGCCGCCGGTGACCAGAACCAGTTCGCTTGTCATGACCCGACGCTAACGAAAACGCGTTACCGATAACCAGTTGTCGCTATGTGACGTCGATTACCAGGTGGATGAACTCGGCGACCGCGCCGGTGAAGGCCACCGGCTGGGACAGGTGCGCCTGGCTGCCGCTGCCGGGCAGCACGAGCAGGGCCGATCCGCCGATCCGGCCGTGCAGCAGCGCGGCCCGCGACGGGCTGCAGACGGCGTCGTGGGCGCCGGTGACGATCAGCGTGGGCAGGGTCAGCGCGCTCAGATCCTCGTCGTCGGCGGCCGGCGAGTAGAGCACGAGCCCCGAGACCGCGGCCGGGTGCTCGAGCGCGAAGCGCAGCACGATCGGGCCGGCCGACGCGTGGCCGAGCAGGATCACCGGATGGCACCCGAGGCCCGACACCACCGCCGGCAGCCGGCGGGCGGGCTCGACGTAGACGACCCGTACGTGCTGCTCGACGCCCGCGAGGCTCAACTGCTCATGACCGGGGTGCACGACGCACACAGGTTCGTGGATTCTCATGTCCGGCTGCCCTTCGATCGGCCGGCCGCCGGGGGGAGCGGCCAACCGCGCACAACGACGAACGGGGGCGCCGGTTCACCGTCACTCGTTGGTCACCGATCCCGCACCCGCGCTGCCTACCTTCGGTCCCGACGACAACGGAACCGACAAGGAGCAGGACATGAAGATCGTGGTCATCGGCGGCACCGGGCTGATCGGCTCGAACGTGGTCAAGCGCCTGGCGAACCAGGGGCACGAGGCCGTGCCGGCCGCGCCCAACACGGGCGTCAACACCCTCACCGGCGAAGGTCTGGCCGCCGCGCTGGACGGCGCGCAGGTGGTCGTCGACGTCGCCAACTCGCCGAACTTCGCCGACGACGCGGTGATGAGCTTCTTCCGCACCTCGACCGGCAACGTGCTCGACGCCGAGGCCGCCGCGGGCGTACGCCACCACGTCGCGCTCTCCATCGTCGGCGCCGAGCGGCTGCGCGACAGCGGCTACATGCGGGCCAAGGTGGCGCAGGAGGAGCTGATCCGGGACGGCCACACGCCGTACACCATCGTCAAGGCGACCCAGTTCTACGAGTTCGTCAAGGCGATCGCCGAGACCGGCGCCGACGGCGACACGGTCCGGCTCACCCCGGCCAAGCTGCGGCCGATGGCCGCCGACGACGTGGCCGCCCTGGTGGCCGAGGTGGCGCTGGCCGAGCCGGCGAACGGGGTGGTCGAGGTGGCCGGACCCGAGGCGATCCCGCTGGACGAGCTGGCCCGGCGGATCCTGAAGGTCGACGGCGATCCCCGTACGGTCGTGGCCGACCCGGACACCGCCTACTTCGGCGCCGTGCTCGACGACGGCTCGCTCACCCCGGACGCCGGGTTCCGCACCGCGCCGACGCGGTTCGCCGACTGGCTGGCCGCCCGCGCCGCGGGATAGTCATCCGACTGATGTTTTCGCTCGGCCGGCGGATCAGAGTGGGGCCATGACGCCGGTGCGATTCACCATTCTGGGCCCGGTCCGGGCGTGGCGGGGCGACACCGACCTCGACCTGGGTGGCCGGCAGCAGCGCCTCGTCCTGGCCCTGCTGCTGGCCCGGGCCGGCACGGTCGTGGGCCTCGGCGAGCTGGTCGACGCCGTCTGGGAGCAGGACCCGCCGGCCAGCGCGGTGAACGTCGTACACCGCTACATCGGCACGCTGCGCCGGCTCATCGAGCCCGACCTGCCGGTCCGCGCGGTCGGCGACCACCTCGTCCGGCACGCCGCCGGCTACCAGCTCAAGGTGGGCGAGGACATGCTCGACCTGCCGCGGTTCCGGCGGCTGACCGGCCGGGCCCGCCAGGAACGCGATCCGGCCCGGGCCGTGCCGCTGTGGACCGAGGCCCTCGGGCTGTGGCACGGGCCGTGCGCGGCCGGCCTGGAGCGCGCCCATCCCACCTTCGTGGCGATCGACGGCGAGCGGTCGCAGGCGCTGCGCGACGCGGCCGACACCGCGCTGGCCCTCGGGCAGGCGCGCGCCGTCATCCCGGCGCTGCGGCAGGCCGTCGGCTGGTCGCCGCTGGACGAGCCGTTGCAGGCCCGGCTGATCGCCGCGCTCACCGCGGACGGGCGGCAGGCCGAGGCGGTCGAGGCCTATCAGGAGGTACGCCATCGGCTGGCCGACGAGCTCGGCATCGATCCGGGCCCGGAGCTGGCCGAGGCGTACGACCGGTTGCTGCACCAGAAGAGCGCGCCCGGACCGGCCCCGAAAGCGCTCGTCCCGGCCCAGCTTCCGCCCGATCAGCCGTTCTTCACCGGGCGCGAGTCGGTGCTGGCCCGGGCCACGGCCCTGATCGGTGCGGGTCACCGGCGGGGCCGGGGCGCGGTCACCCTGGCCGTGGACGGGATGCCCGGCATCGGCAAGACCGCGTTCGCGGTGCACCTCGGGCACCGGCTCGCCGGGTCCTACCCGGACGGTCAGCTCTTCGCCGACCTGCGCGGCTTCACCGCCCAGGGCACCGCCATGACGGCGGACGAGGCGCTGCGCGGTTTCCTGGGCTCGCTCGGGGTGCCCCAGGAGACGCTGCCGGCCGAGCTGCACGCGCTGGCCGGGCTCTACCGCAGCCTGCTGGCCGGGCGCCGGATGCTGGTGGTGCTCGACAACGCCCGCGACTTCGAGCAGGTACGCCACCTGCTGCCCTCGGCGCCGGGCAGCCTGGCCGTGGTCACCAGCCGGGTACGGATCACCGGCCTGGTCACCACCGGCGGCGCCCATCCGGTCCCGCTAGACCTGCCGTCGCCCCACGAGGTGCGCGAGGGCCTGGTCAACCGGCTCGGCGCCCGGCGGGTCGAGGCCGAACCGGCGGCGGTCGACGAGATCATCGCGCGCACCGGCCGGCTGCCGCTGGCGGCGTCGGTGGTCGTGGCCCGGGCGGCGGCGCTGCCGGACACGTCCCTGGCCGACATCGCCGCGGAGCTGGCCGAGGCCGGCGCCGGCCTCGACGCGTTCGGCGCGGACGAGGACACCGACCTGAGCGCCGTCTTCTCGTGGTCGTACCGGGCGCTCAGCCCCGGCGCGGCCCGGATGTTCCGCCTGCTGTCGCTGCACCCCGGGCCCGACGTGACGATCCCGGCGGCGGCGTCGCTGGCCGCGGTCGAACCGCGCGCGGCCCGGATGCTGCTGGGCGAGCTCGCCACCCACCTGCTCACCCAGTCCCGCGCCGGCCGCCATCACATGCACGATCTGCTGCGCCAGTACGCGGCGGACCTGAGCGTCCGCCAGGACGGCGCCGAAGACCGCCGGGAGGCGCTGGGCCGGATCCACGACCACTATCGCCGCACCGCCTACGAGGCGCAGGAGCTCCTCGCCCGCGCGCTCGCACCACCCCGGCCGCCCGAGTCCCGGCCGGGCGTCACCGTCCCGGCCTTCGCCGGTCCCGAGGACGCGATGGCGTGGTTCGACGCCGAGCGACGGGTGCTCGACGCGCTGGTCGAGCACGGACCGCCCGCCGTGGCCTGGCACGTGGCCCTGAGTCTGCAGACCCACCTGCACTTCACCGGCCGACTGCCGGCCTGGGAGGCGACCATGCGCCGCGGCCTGGCCGCCGCGGTGGCCGACGGCGACCTCGCCGGGCAGGCGCACCTGCACCGCAGCCTGGCCGGCGCGCTGTTCAACTCGTACTCCGGCCTGGAGGCGCCCGAGCACCTGAGCCGCGCGGGCGCGCTCTTCGAGCGGCTCGGCGACCGGGCGGGCCTGGCCATGGTCGAACTCAACTGGGCGTACGTCCGGGCCGAGCACGACGAGCACCAGGAGGCCGTCCGGCACAGCGAGCGCGCGCTGGAGATCTTCCGCTCGGCCGGGAACCGGGTGAACGAGGCCCGGGCGCTGCGCACGCTGGCCGGCAGCCGGGCCCGGCTCGGCCACACCCGGCAGGCGCAGGACCTGTTGCGCGAGACGCTGTCGCTGTCCTGGGAGATCGGCGACGAGCTGGGCGCCGGGCACAGCTGGGACCTGCTGGCCAACCTCTACCGCGAGATGGGCCGCCCCGAGGAGGCGATGGCCCGCTGGGCGGAGGCGGCCGGCGCGTACCGGCGGGCGGGCAGCCCGGCCGCACTGGCCGAGGTTCAACTGGCCATGGGCGACGCCTGCCGGGACGCCGGCGACGCGGAGGCGGCCCGGCAGCACTGGCGGGAGGCCCTGGGCGCGCTGGCCGAGCCGGCCGGCCCGCTCGCGGCCCAGCTGCGTGACCGCCTGGGTGACAGCTGACACAAGGCTCGAACGACGGTCCCTTCCGATCGTTGCGGGCGGGCATGACGACGATCGGTGTGGTGACCCACGGCGAGCGGGGCGCGGCCTTCGTCCGCAACCTGACCGGGCACGGCTATCACGTCGCGGTGGCCGACCGGCACGGCGCGGCCGAGATGGCGAAGTCGCTCAGCGCCCCGCGCCTGCTGATCCGGCTGGACGGCTCGGACCTGGACGGCGTCCTGGCCGAGCTGCTGCCCCGGCTCGAGCCGGGGGACGTGGTGGCCGACGGCGGCGCGACGCGGTTCTCCGAGACGGGACGGCGTACGGCCTGGATGCGCGGTTCCGGCGTGCTCTTCGCGGGCTGCGGGATCACCGGCCGGCCGCGCACCATCGAGCACGGGCCGTCCTATGTGGTCGGCGGTGATCGACGCGCGTACGAACGGCTTCGCCCGCTTCTGGCCGCCACCGCGGCCCGCTTCCAGAACGTTCCCTGCGTGGCCTACGCCGGCGCGGGCAGCGCCGGGCACTTCGCGGGCCAGGTGTACGAGGAACTGGCCGCGGCCGAGGCGGAGCTGGCCGCCGAGGCGTACGCCCTGATCGGCGACCGGAAGATCCTGCGGGCCTGGCAGGACGACGAGATGATCACCGAGGCGGCCGTGCCCAGGGACCAGCCGGCGCCGATCGGAACGCTGACGGTGACCCTTCCCGAGATCCGCGCGGCCTGGAACGCGGCCCGGGCGGTCGCCTACGCGCGGGCCTTCGAACGTCTGCGGGTGGCCGGCGCGGCGTACGGCTGGGGCATGGACCTGGCCGCGGTCGCCGGCGCCTGGCGGGGCGGCACCGCGCTGGCCGGGCGCCTTCTGACGTACGCGCGCGAAGCGCTGACCGCGGTACCGGGCGACGGGCTGCTCGACGATCAGCACTTCGCGCTCGCGCTGCGCGACTGGCGCCCGCCATGGCGGCGGGTCGTGTGCGCGGCGACCCGCGCCGGCGTTCCGGTCCCGGCCCTGGCCACGGCGGCCGAGCCGCCTGTCACTGCATCTTCAGTCGATGTCCACTCCCGGCTCCTACGGTGACCGCGACACCGAGCAACCGGAGGAAAACCCCATGTCACACCACCTGGATTCGCCGCAGGCCCGCCAGGATCCGCGCCTGAACATCACCGACCAGTACGTCTTCGACGACCGCGACGCGACCGTCTTCGTGATGAACGTGCGGACCTCGCTCGCCGGTGACCTCGTCGCCGACGGCTTCCACCCCGAGGCCCGCTACGAGTTCCGGATCCACCTGGACGACTCGCCGGCCGAGAACCTGGTCTTCGGCTTCACCTTCACCGGCGGCGCCCTGCGGGTCACCCGCGACGGCGCCGAGATCGCGGCGGGCCGGGTCGGCGTGCCGGTCGACGGCCCGGACGGCCTGCGGGTCTGGGCGGGCCACGCGCTCGATCCGTTCTACCTGGACCTGTCGCAGCTGGCCGCCGTCGACTCCCTGGTCATCCACGGCCAGGAGGCCGAGATCACCGGCTACCTGCCGGGCCAGGCCGCCAACTCGTTCGAGGGCTCCACGGTCTGGAGCATCGTGGTGCGCGTGCCGCACCGCGACGGACAGCTGTTCCCCGACCGCATGATCCGGGTCTGGAGTGCCTCTCTACTGGCCACGGACGCCGGCGGCTGGCACCAGACCGGGCGGGCCGGGCTGCCGATGATCTGGCCGATCTTCCGGGACGCCGGCGGCGACGAGGCGAGCGCGGCCAACGGCACCCACCCGGGCGAGGACTGGGCCCGGTACGGCGGGCAGGTGCGCGGCCTGGTCGCGGCGGCGGTGCGGCGCCTGGGCACCTCGGCCCGGCCCGAGGCGTACGCGCTGGCCGTGGCCCAGCGGATCCTGCCCGACACCCTGCCGTACCAGGTCGGCACGGCCGCGGTGTTCGGCTTCACCGACTTCAACGGGCGGCATCTGAGTGACAACGCCCCCGAGGTGATGTTCTCGCTGGCCACCAACTCGGCGGTGAGCACCGGGCTGGCCCCGGCTCGAGTGAGCGACGAGTTCCCGTACGTCACTCCATCGGCACTCGACGAACACTGACCCTTCCTAGCGTTCCTCCCATGCGAGGAACCATGACGATCGACGACGGCCTGCACGAGTTCCTCGGCGTACGCGATCGACTGCTCCGCATCGCCCGGGGCATCGCCGGCCCGGACGCCGAGGACGTCGTGCAGGACGCGTGGCTGCGCTGGAACGGCACCGACCGCACGGTGGTCCGGGACGCCCCGGCGTTCCTGAGCCGCACCACGACCCGCCTGTCCCTGACCCGGACCACCACCGCGTACGCCCGGCACCAGAGCCCGGTGGGCCTGTGGCCGGCCGAGCGGGCGCACACCGGCGACGACCCGGCCGCGCTGGTGGTGGAGGCCGACCAGCTGCGCGGCGCCCTGGCGCTGCTGCTGTCGCGCCTCGGCCCCCGCGAACGTGTCGCCTACCTGCTGCGCGAGGCGTTCGCCCTCCCCTACCGCCAGATCGCCGGCCTGCTGGGCGTCACCGAGGCGCACGCCCGCCAGCTCATCCGCCGGGCCCGCACCCGGCTCGAGACCTCCGGTGACAGCCGGGTGTCGCCGGTGGACCACCACGACCTGCTGGCCGCGTTCCGCGAGGTCGCCCGTACCGGCGATCCGGCACCACTGGTCAGTCACTCGATGCGCACTGCGCCTTCCTAGCTTGAGTTCACATCCGAGGAACGGAGAACAGAAGTGTCCGACATCGTTCTGGAGCCGGCCGCCCAGGCGTTCGGCGAGGCGGCCGCCCAGCCGCCGTTCGTCTACCAGCTCACCCCGGTCGAAGCCCGCAAGGGTCTCGACAACGTGCAGGCCGGGCTGACCGACCTGCCCCCGGTCGACGACAAGTGGATCACCGTGCCGGCCGAGGCCGGCGACGTCCGGGTCCGCATCGTCAAGCCGGTCGGCGCCACCGGCCCCCTGCCGGCCGTGCTCTACATCCACGGCGGCGGCTGGGTTCTCGGCAACAACGGCACCCACGACCGCCTGGTCCGCCAGCTCACCATCGGCACCGGCTTCGCGTTCGTCTTCGTCGAGTACACGCCGTCCCCGGACGCGCACTACCCGGTCGCGATCGAGCAGGCGTACGCCACCGCGCGGTGGATCGTCAAAGAGGGCGCCGCCGAGGGCCTGGACGCGTCACGCCTGGCCGTGGCCGGCGACTCGGTCGGCGGGAACATGACCGCCGCCGTCAGCATCCTGGCCAAGCAGCGCGGCGACGTCTCCTTCCGGCACGTCTCGATGTACTACCCGGTCACCGACGCCCGGATGAACACCGGGAGCTACAAGCAGTTCGCCCACGGCCCGCACCTGACCGCGGCCGCCATGGCGTGGTTCTGGGACCAGTACGCCCCCGACGAGTCGGTCCGCTCCGAGATCACCGCGTCGCCCAATCAGGCGTCGCTGGAGGACCTCAAGGGCCTGCCGCCGACGTTCCTGCTCGTCGACGAGGCCGACGTGCTGCGCGACGAGGGCGAGGCGTACGCGGCCAAGCTGCGGGCGGCCGGCGTGCCGATCACGACCGTCCGCTACGACGGCACCATCCACGACTTCATGATGCTCAACCCGCTCAAGGACACCCGCGCCTCGCGGGCCGCCACCGCCCAGGCCATCGCGGCCATCACAGTCGGCCTGGCCTGAAGGAGAAGAAGATGAAGCCCACAGTCGTTCTCGTCCACGGCGCCTTCGCCGACTCGACCGCGTGGAACCCGGTCATCTCCGAGCTGGCCAAGCAGGGCATCGACGCCATCGCCGTGGCCAACCCGCTGCGCAGCCTCGCCGGTGACGCCCAGTACGTCCGCGACGTCGTCAACGGCGTCGGCGGCCCGGTCGTGCTCGTCGGCCACTCGTACGGCGGCCTGGTCATCACCGAGGCCGCGACCGGTCTCGACCCGGTGCGGGCGCTGGTCTACGTGGCCGCGTTCGTGCCCGACCGTGGCGAGTCCGCGTTCTCGCTGGCCGGCCGCCTGCCCGGCAGCACCCTCGGCGAGGCGCTGGTGACCTTCCCCCTGTCCGGCGGCGGCACCGAGTTGAAGATCGACCCGGCCAAGTTCCCGTCGCAGTTCGGGGCGGATCTCGAACTGGAGGACGCGATCCTGCTCGGCCGCACCCAGCGCTCGGTGACCCAGAAGGCCCTCACCGACGAGCTGGTCACCGACAAACCGGCCTGGAAGACCCTGCCCACGTGGGAGGTCTACGGCGACGCCGACCGCAACATCCCGGCCGAGCTGTTCCGCTGGCAGGTCCAGCGGTCGTCGCCGCAGGGCGTCCGCGAGGTGCCCGGGGCGTCGCACGCCATCGCCACCTCCCGGCCCGACGAGGTCACGGCGGCGATCCTCGAAGCGGTCGCCTTCATCAGCTGAGCCGCGGCTGCCCGCCGGCAACGGCGCCGGCGGGCACCGCTCATTCCGCGAGGAGACTTCGATGCCTGGGTTCGACGGGTACGAGCTGGAGCAGATCACGGTCGGCGACCAGACGCTCCGGGTTCGCAGGGGTGGTTCCGGGCCGCCGCTGCTGTTGCTGCACGGCTACCCGGAGACCCACCTGTGCTGGTCGGCCGTGGCCGGGGAACTGGCCCGCGATTTCACCGTCGTGGCGCCGGATCTGCGCGGCTATGGCGGAAGCTCCAAGCCGGTGCCCGACGCGGAACATCACGCCTACAGCAAGCGGGCGATGGCCTCGGACGTGCTCGGGCTCATGGCCGAGCTCGGGTACGACCGGTTCGACGTGGCCGGGCACGACCGCGGCGGCCGGGTCGGTTACCGGCTCGCCCTGGACCGTCCCCCGGCCGTACGGCGGCTCACCGTCCTCGACGTCGTGCCGACCGGCGAGGTGTGGGCGCGCGCGGACGACCGCTTCGCCCTGGCCTACTGGCACTGGGCGATGCTGGCGCAGCCGTACCCGGTACCGGAGATCCTGATCGTCCACGACCCGGACTGGTTCTTCTTCGACATCCAGTTCGGCGGCGCGCTGCGCGAGCGCGACGAGTACACCTTGGCCGAGTACTCGCACTTCGTGCACGACCCCGGCGTCGTCCGGGCGATCTGCGAGGACTACCGGGCCGGCGCCACCACCGACCGCGCCGCCGACGACGAGGACCGGGCGAACGGGCGCCGGATCGCCTGCCCCGTCCAGGTTCTGTGGAGCGCCGGCGGCCCGGTCGGCACCTGGTACGACCCCCTCGAGGTCTGGCGCGGCTGGGCCGGCGACGTCACCGGCGAGGGCCTGGCCGGTGGCCACTTCCTGCCGGAGGAGAACCCGGCCGCCGTCCTCGAGAAGCTGCGCCGATTCCACGCGGCCGGGTGAGCCGTGGACGCCGACGCCCGCATGACGGCCCTGCACGCCGCGCACTCCCGCGACGTCTACCACTTCATCCTCAACCTGACGCGCGGCGCGCGGCAGACCTCCGAGGACCTCACCCAGGAGACGATGGTGCGGGCCTGGCGGCACGTCGACGGACTGCCGCCCAGCTCGGAGGAGGAGCGCCGCTGGCTGTTCACGGTGGCGCGCCGGCTGGTCATCGACTCGGTGCGCTCGCGGCGCCACCGCCCGGTCGAGGTCGGCGTGGCCGACCTGACGTGGGCCGCGACCGGGTCGGACGAGACCGGTGACACCGCGCTGGCCTCGGGCACGATGCTCTCGGCGTTCGCGAATCTCACTGCGGCCCACCGGAATCTGCTCGCCGACGTCTATCTGCGCGGCGAGCCGGTCGAACGGATCGCCGACCGGCTCGGCGTGCCGGTCGGAACGGTGAAATCGCGCACCCACTACGCCCGCAAGGCCCTGCTGGCCGCGCTGGCGTAGTGGGTGCGGCCCGGCTACTTCAGGCCGAAGGCCCGGATCACGGTCTGGGTGACCGCGGAGCGGGTGGCCCTGTCCTCGGCGGTGGCCCGCACACTGACGTACTCGGCCGACCTCGGGGCGTCGAGCTTGCCGCGCGGGATGCGCCAGGTGCGGCCGTCGTCGTACGACACCTCGACCTTGACCGCCGTGCGCAGCGCGGTGCCGTCGAGACGGCTGGCGGTCACGCCGAGCGTGGCCTTCCGGGACGCCCGGCCGGACAGGTCGGTCGCCACCGCGTAGTCGAGCTGAACGAGGTCGAGCGGCTCGCCGACGATGTCCTGGCTCAGATCGACGGCGGGCGCCACGAACGACCACGAGGTCGAGGTCTTCGTGCTGTACGGCGTGACCGTGCCGGCGTGGGCCGTCTCGGTGACCAGCCGCAGCGGGGTCGCCCCGGCACCGACCACGACGTCGAAGAACGACCCGTCGACCCGGGCCAGCTCGGTACCGCCCTGGTACAGCGCGGTGCTCTGGGTCAGGCCCTCCTCCATGCTGCCCTGGTGGTGCGGATCGCCGTCACCGAACGGGGCGAGACCGAAGAACGCGACGGCCTCACCGATCCGGGCCGGGCCGCCCCGCTCGAACAGGCGGGGCCGCGCGACCGGGGCGAACCAGCTCGTCCGGCTGGTCCGGCCGACCGGATAGGTGTGCCCGTCGGAGACCTGGTAGACGGGGTGGACACCGGCCTGCTCCATCCAGGAGCCGGCCGAGACCCAGTCGGTGCGCCGGCCCTGGGCGGGAACGGTCAGCGCCGGGCCGTACAGGTAGGCGTCCAGATCGGCGTTCAGGTCACCGCGGGCCATCAGGCCGGTACCGGCGGTGCGGTGACGGAAATCCTGCTCGACCCGGGCCAGGTCGCGCGCCTTCGGCGCCCAGGTGAGGCTGGCCGGCACGGCGCCGGAGAACCACTTGCTCAGGTCGTAGACGTAGTGCGGCGCGGGGTGCGACTCCACGCTCACGTCGGCCCGGCCGAGGCGGGCGATCAGCCGCTCGCCCTCGTCGTGGGCGATGGCGGCCACGGGCAGCGGGGTGACCGGGTCGTCCACCTCCCACCAGGCGTCCAGCCGGCCCTGACCGGAGTTGACGATGACCAGCAGGGTGGCGCCGGCCTTCGCCGCGGCCGCGGCCTGGGCGACAGCCGTGTCGACGTCGACGAAACGTACGACAGCGACCTTGCCCTTCGCCGCCGCGAAGGAACCACCCGGCTTGACCAGGACGGCCTGGCCGCGCCGGACGCCGTCGGGCAGCTTGGCCGAACCCGACTGCCACAGCAGGTCGTCGAAGACCTGGCCGCCCACGGTCAGCGCGAGCGGAGGCTGGACGGCGCTCCAGCGGGTGCCGAAGGTGAAGGCGCCCTGGGTGACCTTCTTACCGGTCGGCGTGGCCCAGATGCTGTCGTACTTGGGGCCGACCACGTAGTCGTCGCCGAACGGGTGCTTGCCGGGGTAGGAGCGGAACACGTCGGCCCGCAGCTGGGCCATGCTCGTGCGCTCCGGGGTGGTCACCTTGGCCGGGACCAGCTTCGTGCCGTCGAGCGTCACCTTCCGGTCGGCGGTGAGCACCACCTCCGGCGCGGCCAGCACGGCCATGCCCAGCGAGTGCGGCCCGCGCAGGCCCGGCACGTCGGCGTACTGCCACATCGCCCACGTGCTGACCGGCAGGCGCAGCGTCAGGGTGCCGGACGCGGTCATCTGGTAGGCGCGGGGCGCGGTGTCGTGCTTGACGTCCTTGACGATGAGCACGCCGGGCAGCGGCTTGCCGTCGGGGCCTTTGGTGTTCACGGTCAGGTTCGCGCGCTCGCCCTCGCGGTTGAGGCCCACCGTCGTCCGCAAGGTCTGCTCGGCGCTTGTCGCCGTCACCGAGCCGATGGCGTACGTGTCGTCGGGCATCGGGTCGAGCGGGGCGACCACTTCGGCCGTCGCCGTGCCGTGGGCGGGAACCGTGACCTGGTCGCGCGGCAGGGTGAAAGCCTCGCTGGTCGACGCCAAATCGAGGGTGACGGCCTTGTCACCGGCGTTGGTGTAGGTGATGGTCCGGGTGTCCCGCTGCCCGGGCGAGTACGGGAACTTCAGGTCGTGGAACGTCGTGCCGGTGGCGAAGAGCGTGCCCTTGACCGCCGCGGCGGCGTCGAGGCGGCCGGTGCCACCGAACTCCACAGGGGACCACGGGGTCGCCTTGGACGTGCTCATCAGCGCGTCCTTCAACCGCGTCCCGGTCCAGTCCGGGTGCGCGGCGGCCAGCAGCGCGGCCGCGCCGGCCACGTGCGGGGTGGCCATCGAGGTGCCGCTCATCGTCTGGTACGAGCCCTCGCCCTCCGGGGCGTACTGCGAGCGGGCGGCCAGGATGTCCACGCCGGGCGCGGTCAGGTCCGGCTTCGGGGCGTTGTCCTCGACCCGCGGGCCGCGGCTGGAGAAGACGGCCAGCCGGTCCCGGCTGTCGGAAGCGCCCACGGTGAGCGCGGAGTCGGCCGCGCCGGGGGCGCTGACCGTCTGCGCGTCCGGGCCGCTGTTGCCGGCCGCGATGACGAACAGGGCGCCGGTCTCGGCGCTGAGCCGGTCGACCGCCTCGCTGAGCGGGTCGGTGCCGTCGCTCGGGCCGCCGCCCAGGCTCATGCTGACCACCTTGGCCTTGGCCGTGCGGGTGGCCCACTCCATGCCGCCGATGATCCAGGAGTCCTGGCCCTCGCCGGCGTCGTTGAGCACCTTGCCCACGTGCAACTCGGCGCCGGGGGCGACGCCGCGCTCCGTGCCGTCCGAGGCGGCGCCGGTGCCGGCGATCGTGGAGGCCACGTGTGTGCCGTGCCCGTGCCGGTCGGTGACCTCCTCGCCGGGCACGAAGCTGGCCGTCTCGGCGATCCGCCCGGCCAGGTCGGGGTGCCCGGTGTCGACCCCGGTGTCGAGGACGGCCACGGCGACGCCCTGCCCGGTGTCGCCGCCGGCCCACACCTGCGGGGCGCCGATCTTCGCGGTGCTCTCGGCCAGGTCGGCGTGGGCCTTCCCGTCGAGCCAGACGCGGGAGATGCCGCCCTTCATCGAGGTGCCCTTGCGGGCCACCAGGGAGCCGAAGAAGTCACCGGTGGTGTCGTGGTCGACGGTCAGCGCGGCGCCGCCGATGCTGGCCAGGGTCCGGACCGCGGTGACACCGGCCGCTTGCTTGCCGGCCGGAGCGACCCCACCGGCGTACTGCACGATCACGGGCGTCGCGCCGGTGCGGGCGTCGTCGTAGCCGTCGGCGATGAGCTTGGTGACGTTGAACAGGTCCTCGTCGAGCAGGCCCGAGGTCACGTACGGCATGGCGGCGTCGGGGTAGGCGTACGTGTCGCCCTTGAAGGTGCTGATCCGGACGCCGCCGGAGGCCCGGGCGACGCCGACGGCCGTGCCGGTCACGGTGATCCGGTCGCCGGTGATGAGGGTGACGGTCCGGGCCTGGCCGTCAGGCGCGGCGACGGGCGCCGGCGCGGGTTGACCGGCCGGCGCCGTCGCCAGGGCGGCGGTCGTGACGACCGCCAGGACTGAGTGGAACAAGACGCAACTCCTGTGGATCGAGGGGTTGCGGTGAAGCATGTGGATATTTGGTTACGTCGTTGTGAAAAACAGACTGGCCATAAAGCGACATGGCGCCGATGCGCCAGCCTTAAGGTTTCAGCCAGCCGAGGTACAGGCCCTTGCCGACGGCCGCGGTCCCGCCGATGAAGCGGTCCTGGGCCAGGGCCAGGAAATCGGCCACCTCGTCCGGGTGCGAGAGCACGTTGTCGACGGCCAGCACCCCGCCCGGCCGGAGCACCCGGGCCGGATGGGGCCACCAGGACGCGTACTCGGACCGCTCGGCATCGAGGAAGAGCAGGTCGATCTCGCCGCTGTCGCGGTGCGCGAGGTAGGCGCCGCCGTCGGCCACGACCCGCTCGACGCCCTGGCCCGACAGGTTCTCCTCGACGCCCGGCCACTGTTCGACGTCGACGGTGGTGACGTGCCCGCCGGTGTCCCGGGCGGCCGCGGCCAGCCAGAGCGCCGACCAGCCGTTCGAGGTGCCGATCTCGACGATGTCCCGCGCCTTGGCGATGCGCACCACGGTGGCCAGCAGCTCGGCCGTGGCCGGCTCGAGGTTGCGCAGGCGCCGCCGCCGGTCCGGCTCGGCCGCGTCGTGATCGAGGCCCGACTGATAAAGCTTTCCCAGGAACGGATTCACGGCGATACCGTACCTGTGTGGACGGTGCGGCGATCGCGGACCTGTTCGGGCTGGGCCGCTTCCGCGGGCTGTCCGGCGGGCCGGTCGCGCGGGGCCGGCAGGGCGAGGTGTGGCGGCTCGACACCTCGGACGGGCGGTGGGCGGTCAAGGTGCCGTTCGAGGCGGCTTCCGTGGCCGGGGCGACCTTCCAGGAGAAGGCGTGCGCGGCCGGAGTCCGGGCGCCGGCCGTCCGGCGCACGGTCGACGGCGCCGTCTCCGGCGAGGACCAGATCCGGGTGTACGAGTGGGTCGAGCTCGGCGCGCCCGATCCCCTGGCGGACCCGGAGCTGGTCGGGGCGACGGTGGCCGCCATCCACCGGGTCTTCGTGCCCGCCGAAGGGCCCGCCGGGGAATGGCACACGGCGCCGGTCGGCGCGGCCCGGTGGGACGAGCTGATCGAGGAGCTACGGGACGCTCCGTTCGGCGGCCGGCTGGCCGCGTTGCGCGACGAGTTGGTGGCGCTGGAGGGGTGGCTCACTCCGCCCGCGGCCGCGCAGACGTGCCATCGCGACCTGTGGGCCGACAATGTGCTGCCCACGCCGGACGGCGGACTGTGCGTCATCGACTGGGAGAACAGCGGGCCGGCCGATCCCGCCCAGGAGCTCGCCTGCGTGCTGTACGAGTTCGCCCGCACCGACCCGGGCCGCGCCCGCGCCCTGACGTCGGCCTACGCGGCCGCCGGCGGCCCGGCCCGGCTGACCCGGACCGGCGACTTCTCGATGCTGATCGCGCAGCTCGGCCACATCGCGGCGCTGGCCGGCGAGCGATGGCTGCGGGGCGACGCGCGGCCGGACGCGGCGGCCTGGATCGGCGAGGTGCTGGACGACTTCCACTCCCGCGAACGGCTTCAGCGGCTCCTCGGCGCGATCCGGCCCCACGGTTTGTAGACCGACAGGACGGTGGCGAGGCTCAGCGCGGTCAGCGACACGATCGGCGGGAAGACCAGGCTGCCCGGGTCGAGTTCGATCCTGCTGTCCTTCGGCCTCGCCGTCTACGCCGTGGGCCACCGGCTCGTCCTCCGCCAGGCCCTGCCCTGGGCCGTCGCGGCGCTGGCCATCGTGCTGGTCCACACGTTCACCGGCCCACCCGGCCTGGTCGGCCTGGTACCCGGGACGGCCTGCGTGATCGTGCCGTTCACCCTGGGCGCGGCCCGCCGCCTGGTGGTGGAGGCTCAGTCCCGCGAGCGCGCCGCAACGGAGCGGCGGACAGCCGACGCCGAACGCCTGCGCCTGTCCCAGGAGGTCCACGACGTGGTCGGCCACGGCCTGGCCGCCATCCAGATGCATCGCCCTCCGCCTGCGCGACACCCGCCCCGCCCTGGCCCACGAGGCCCTGACCGCGATCAGCGCGGCGGCGTGCGTGGCGCTGGAAGAACTGCGCGCCACCCTGGCCGGCGTGACCCCTTCCCCCGGATTGGCCGGCGCCGAGGCGCTGTGCGACCGCCTGCGCGCGGCCGGGGTGTCGGTGACGCTGGCCGTGGAGGGCTCGCCGTCCACGCCACCCCGCCCGCCACCGCCACCTCCACCCCGCCCGCCACCGCCACCCGGCCCTCCACCTTCACCGTCCACGCCGTCCTGCCTCGCACCCTCGCCCCGCCGACCCACCCCACCGCCAACCCCGCCGGCGCTGGTCGCGCCGCGGCCGCGTTCGCGTCGGGAGGCGCCGTGATCTCCGTGCTGATCGCCGACGACCAGGATCTGGTGCGGATGGGCTTGCGGGTGCTCTTCAGGAACGAGGACGGCTTCGCGGTGGCCGCGGAGGCGGCCGACGGGCTGGCCGCGGTCGGCCAGGCCCGGCGCACCCGCCGGACGACGGCGGCGACGGCAAAGCCGGTCACGATGGTGAGCTCGGCCATGAATGACTTGGTTCGAGCCGGCTGTCCGGACCGCCGAAGGTGATATGGCGGACGACGTTCAGCATTCGCGTGAGAGTGGGCGCTACACGGAGGGCCGGCCGGTATCTCGTTGCGGTGGCGGCCTTCTTCGGCCGCCCTGGTGGAGCCGGGGAACGCGACGGCGGTGCCCGCGATGGCTGAGCAGTTCAGAACGGCGGTGGACGCGATGGGTGGGCAGTTCAGAACGGCGGTGGACGCGATGGGTGAGCAGCTCGGGCGGCTATCGCGCCGGCATCGGCAGCGGGGCGCGGGTGGCTCGGTGGTGGAGTGGGTGAGCGGGCCGCGCGTGGCTCGAACCGGCGGGGGTCAGGAGAGGTGGATCGGGTTTACCAGGTCGGCCGTGACTGTCAGCAGCATGACGGCGCCGCCTATCAGGAGGGCGGCCAGGGTTATCGGGAACAGCCTCGTGTAGTCGACCGGGCCGGCGGCTGCTCGGCCCCGGCGGCGGCGGATGGTGTCGCGGGCTCGTTCGTACCAGACGATGGCCAGGTGGCCGCCGTCCAGTGGGAGCAGCGGCAGCAGGTTGAAGACGGCCATGAAGAGGTTGAGGCTGGCCAGTAGTAAGAGGAAGACCTCCCACAAGCCGCGCTCCACCGCCTCGCCGCCCAGGCGGCTGGCGCCGACCATGCTGATCGGGGTGTCGGGGTGGCGTTCGCCGCCGGTGATGGCTTCGAGCACCGAGGGGAGGCGTTGCGGGAAGGCGGCCAGCTGGGTGGCCGTGTTCGCGACCATGTCGCCGGTGAAGGACATGGTGGCGCCGGTCGCGGCCAGTGGGTCGTAGCGCAGGTAGGCCGGCGGCTGCTGGGCGGTGGCGCCCATCATGCCGATCTCGCCGTCGGGGCTTGCGACCCGGGCCACGTCGACCGTGAGGGTCAGCGTCTCGGCGCCCCGCCGGACGGTGAGCGGGGTCGGGCCGGCGGCGGCCCGGACGGCGATGAGGACGTCGTTCCACTGGGGGGTCGGTTTGCCGGCGACGGCCTCGATCCGGTCGCCGGGGCGCAGGCCGGCCTCGGCGGCGGGACAGGTCACGGTGGCGGGGCAGGTCACGGTGGCGGTGGCGGTGGCGGTGGCGGGGCAGGTCGCGGTGGTGGGGACGCACGTGGTCGAGGCGACGATCGGGTCGTCGGACGGGTGGAGGTTGGGCAGGCCGCTGGTGATGGCCATGGTGTAGAGGACGACCAGGGCGATCAGCAGGTGCACGACCGAACCCGAGGCCATCACGACCGTACGTTTCCAGGCCGGGAAGCGCCACATCGCGCGCGGGCGTTCCTCGGGGGTCAGCTCGTCGAGGGCGGTCAGGCCCGCGATGTCGCAGAAGCCGCCGATGGGTAGGGCCTTCACGCCGTACTCGATCTCGCCTCTTTTGACGGAGAAGAGGGTGGGGCCCCGGCCGACGAAGAAGCGGCGCACCCTCATGCCGAACGCGCGCGCCGTGACCATGTGGCCCACCTCGTGCAGGGCGACCGAGAGGGTCAGGGCGAGCAGGAACAGCGCCACTCCGACGAGGTAAGCCGTCACGCGCCGCATCCTACGCGGCCGGTGCCTACCTAAAAGGACGAATATGGGCCGAGGCGCGCCCGAAAGGGGGGCGGGGCGCGCCTCGGCGAGAGGAAAGCTCAGCCGGCCGGGCGGGCGGTGCTGCCCCGCACGACCAGGCGTGGGGTCTCGGTGCGGACGCTCACCCGCGACGACGCGTCGGCGATGGCCTCCAGCAGGGTCGTGGCGACCTGGGCGCCCAGGGCGTGCGTGTCGCGGGACAGGCAGGTCAGGGCCGGGTGGACGATGCGGGTCAGCACCGAGTCGTCGAAGGACACGATCGACAGCTGGCGGGGCACCTCGATGCCCATCTCCAGGGCCACGCCGAGGCCGGCCGCCGCCATCAGGTCGCTGTCGTAGACGATCGCCGTGGGGCGGTCGGCCCGGGACAGCAGGGCCCGGGTGGCCGCCGCGCCCTGGGCGTCGCTGAAGTCGGTCGGCACCGACTCTCCCGCGTGCAGGCCCCGCTCGGACACCTGCGCGCGCAGCGCCGCCGCGCGCCGGGCCGTGTGCTGGTAGACCGGCGGGCCGGCCACGTGGGCTATCCGCCGGTGGTCGAGGGCGGCCAGGTAGTCGACGATCGTGGTCATCGCCTCGGCGTCGTCGGCCCACACGCTCGGCAGCTGGTCGGGTTCGCCGGGCAGGCCCAGGGTGACGGCGGGCAGGCCCAGCTCACGCACGACCGCGATGCGCGGGTCGTCGAGTTGGAGGTCGACCAGGACCAGGCCGTCGACGCGATGTTCGGAGGCCCAGTGCCGGTACAGGTCGATCTCGGCCGCCGTGTCGCGGACGAGTTGCATCTGCACGGCCGACGAGTGGGCCGAGAGCACGTCCTGCATGCCGTACAGGATCTGGGTGTAGAACTGTTCGGACCCCAGCGTGCGCGGGTCGCGGGCGAGGACCAGGCCGACGACGCCGGCCTGGGCGCCGCCGAGCGCGCGGGCGGCCCGGTGGGGCCGCCAGTTCATCTCGCGGGCCACCTCGAGGATGCGCGCGCGGGTCTGCTCGCTGACACCCGGCCGTCCGTTGAGCGCGAACGAGACGGCGCCCGGCGAGACGCCCACGCGCTTGGCGATGTCGGCGATGGTCGGCCTGTTACCCACGTCGCGCACGCTACCGCAGCTATAGCGGTTTAGCCAGCAGCGGGTGTAGAAAACAAAAAGAACATGAAGCGTTGACTATAGCGCTTTAGTTACTCACGATGATGTTTCGCCGACGTTTCCTGGTCGACGCCGACCTAAGGCTCAGGAGCTTCACCACCATGCGAATCACGAAAGCAGCCGTCGCCACCGTGGCGGCTCTGTCCCTCGGACTGACCGCCGCCTGCGGTGGCGGCGACGGCGACAGCGCCAAGAGCGACGAGATCACCGGCAGCATCACGCTGCAGACCTGGGCCCTGACGCCCAAGTTCACCGACTACCTCAACGGGGTCATCGCCGGCTTCCAGGCGAAGTACCCGGGCACCAGCGTCAAGCTGCTCGACCAGCCGGGCGACGGCTACTCGGAGAAGGTCCTCGCGCAGGCCTCCTCGAACACGCTGCCCGACGTGGTCAACCTGCCGCCGGACTTCGCGCTGCCGCTCGCGCGCCAGGACCTTCTGGTCGATGTCAGCAAGGACAACGACCTGTCCAAGACGTACGTGCAGGGCGCGGTCGACGCGTACAAGTTCAAGGGTGTCGACGGGGTCTACGGCTATCCCTGGTATCTCAACACCGACCTCGACTACTGGAACGCCAAGCAGTTCAAGGCGTGCGGCCTCGACGCCGACAAGCCCCCGGCCACCACGCAGGAGCTGTTCACCCAGGCCGCGACCATGAAGGCCAGGTGCCCGGACGACTACCTGATGAGCCGTAAGCCCGACGTGTCGGACTTCGTGCGCGCGGGCATCCCGATCGTCAGCGACGACGGCAAGAGCTTCGTCTTCAACACCGACCAGGCGGCCGCGCTGGTCGACCAGTACCGCGACGCGTACGCCAAGGGCTACATGCCGCCGAGCGTGCTCAACAGCGACTACCAGGGCAACTCGAAGCTGTTCACCCAGGGCAAGGTGGCCTGGACGACCGGCGGCGCCACCGGCCTGGCCGACTTCGAGAAGGACAACCCGAGCCTCAAGGGCCAGATCGCGGTCAGCAAGGCCCTGGACACCCCTCCGCTGTACGTGCAGGGCGTGAGCGTGTCGGCCAAGAGCAAGCACCCCGCGACGGCCAAGGCGTTCGCCGAGTGGATCACCAACGCCGACAACCAGAACAAGTTCGGCCACATCGTCAACGTCTTCCCGTCGACCATCGCGTCCGAGCAGGACAGCTACTTCGGCAAGGACGACGGCACCCCGGGCGGCAAGGCCCGCTCGCTCGCCTTCAGCGAGCTCAAGGACGCCAAGAACCTCATCCCGTACGAGGTCAACTCGGACATGCAGACCTTGCTCGACCAGCAGATCGCGCTCGCGGTCAAGGGCGACGAAACCAGCAAGAAGGCTCTCGACGACGCCGTGGCCCGGATGAACCAGCTGCTGGCCAAGCAGTGAGGACCGGTGGCGGCCGGTGGGTCCCCCCGATAGCGCCGGCCGCCACCCCCGAGGAGATCTTGTGAAGACACATCGCTGGTTCACGCCGTGGGTTCTCACCCTTCCGGCGCTGGCCTTTCTGCTGGTGTTCAGCGTCTGGCCCTCCATCAACACCCTGCGGCTCTCGTTCACCGACGCCAAGCCGCTGGGCGGTGACACCGACTTCGTCGGCGTCGGCAACTACACCGAGCTGCTGCACGACAGCCAGGTCTGGACCGCCCTGCTCAACAGCGCGATCTACATGGCCATCTGCCTGCCGCTGCTGACGATCCTGCCGCTGCTGCTGGCCGTGCTCGTCGAGCGCAAGCTGCCGTTCATCGCCTTCTTCCGCACCGCCTTCTACGTGCCGGTCATCGCCAGCGCGGTGGTGGTCGGCCTGATGTGGACCTGGTTGCTGGACGACCGCGGCCTGATCAACAACCTGGCCCGGTGGCTGCACGTCATTCAGGGACCGGTGCCGTTTCTGACCGACCGCTGGCTGGTGCTGATCAGCGCGATCAGCCTGACCGTCTGGAAGGGCCTCGGCTACTACATGATCGTCTACCTGGCCGCGCTGGGTAACGTCCGCAAGGACCTGCACGAGGCGGCGGCCATCGACGGCGCCGGCCCGGTGCGCCGGTTCCTCACGGTCACGGTCCCGGGCGTACGGGGAACCATGTTTCTCGTCGCTGTTCTGACCAGCGTCGCCGCGCTGCGCGTCTTCTCCGAGCTCTACATCCTGACCGGCGGCAAGGGCGGTCCGGGTGGCAAGGACCAGTCCCTGGTCATGCTGATCCAGCAGTACGCGGGCGGGTTCTACGGCAACCTCGGGTACGCCTCCGCGCTGAGCGTGCTGCTGTTCGTCGTCACCGTGGTCCCGATGGTGGTCCTCGCGCGCCTCAACAACCGGAGTGACTCGTGAAGAAGATCGGCGAGCCCTCGACCGGCGAGAAGGTCCTGCGCTACGTCCTGCTCCTGTTCGTCCTGCTCATCACGGTCGGCCCGTTCCTGTGGCAGCTGTCCACCTCGCTCAAGGGCGCCGGCGAGGACATCTACACGCGGACGCCGAGCTTCATCCCGCACGAGCCGACGCTGAACAACTACAGCCAGGTGGCCGAGGCCATCCCGGTCTGGCGCTACATCGGCAACTCGCTGCTGGTGGCCGTGCTGACCGTGGGCGGCAACATCCTGTTCGCCACCGCCGCCGGCTACGCGATCGCCCGGCTGCGCTTCCGCGGCCGCAAGATCGTGCTGGGCCTGTTCCTGGCCACGCTCATCCTGCCCGGCGAGGTCACGATCATCTCGCAGTACGTGACGGTCCGTGACCTGGGCCTGGCCGACACGCTGATCGGCGTCGCCCTGCCGGGCATGGTGGCCGCGCTGAACGTGCTGCTGATGTTCAACGCGTTCCGCTCGCTGCCGCAGGAGATCGACGAGGCCGCCGTCATGGACGGCGCCACGGTCCCGCAGCGGCTGTTGAGGGTCTCGCTTCCGGCCGTACGGGGAACCCTCGCGGTCGTGGCCATCTTCGCGTTCATCCAGGCCTGGGACGACTTCCTGTGGCCGCTGATCGTGCTGACCTCGCCCGAGAAGTACACGCTGACGGTGGGCCTGCAATACCTGTCCGGCACGTTCACCCAGGACCAGCGCCTGATCGCGGCCGGCACGATGATCGCCTTCATCCCGATCGCGATCCTGTTCAGCGCGTTGCAGCGCTACTTCTTCAAGGGCGTCGAGGAGGGCGGGGTGAAGGGCTGACCCCGTCCTTGTAAAACCGAGAGAAAGCGCACCATGAGATACGGCGTCAACTACACCCCCTCGGCCGGCTGGTTCCACTCCTGGCTGGACTTCGACCCACGCTCGACAAAAAAGGACCTCGAGGCGATCGCGGCGCTCGGCGTCGACCACATCCGGCTCATGCCGCTGTGGCCGCACGTGCAGCCCAACCGCGGCCTGATCCGCCCGCGCGCGCTGGCCGACGTGGTCACGGTCGTGGACCTGGCCGCCGAGTGCGGCCTGGACGTCAACGTCGACGGCCTGCAGGGCCACCTGTCCAGCTTCGACTTCGTGCCGGCGTGGCTGTCGAGCTGGCACCGCCGCAACATGTTCACCGATCCCGACGTGGTCACCTCGACCGCGCACTACCTGCGCCGGCTGACCGCCGCCGTGGCCGACCGGCCCAACCTGCTCGGGGTGACCGTCGGCAACGAGACCAACCAGTTCGCGGCCGCGCCGCACCCGTTCCCGCACCCGGTCACCGAGGAGGGCGCCGGGATCTGGCTGTCGCGGCTGACCGGGGCCGTCCGGGACGAGGCCGGGCCGGGCACGGTGGTCACCCACGCCATGTACGACGCCGCCTGGTACGACGACACCCAGCCGTTCGGGCCGGCGCACGCCGTGGCCCACGGCGACGAGACGGTGGTGCACTCGTGGGTGTTCAACGGCGCCGCGCAGACCCACGGCGGGATGGGTGAGGGTTCCGTACGGCACGCCGAATATCTCTGCCGGCTCGCCGCCGCCTGGCACACCGACGCCGCCCGGCCGGTGTGGCTGCAGGAGGTCGGCGCGCCGACCAACGTGGTGGCCGAGGCCGACGCCCCGGACTTCCTCGAGGCCACCCTGCGGCACGTCGCGCGGATCCCGGAGCTGTCCGGCATCACCTGGTGGTGCTCGCACGACGTCTCGCGCGACCTGCTCGACTTCCCCGAGCTCGAGTACGACCTGGGCCTGATCACCAGCGACGGCCGCGTCAAGCCGACCGGTGAGCGTTTCGCCGCGACGATCGAACAGATTCGCAAGGAATCCCACACGGTGGAACAATCGATGGCGCTTGTGCTCGACGACACCGTTCCCGGATACCGTGCCGCCTCCGGGCCCACCCGCGAGTTCTACCGCTCGTGGCTGGACCTGGCGGGCGACGGCGCCGGCCCGCAGATCGTCCTCGCGTCCAAGGCCGGCGACGCCGAACTGCTCTCCGCCCGCGGCATCACCGAACTCCGCCGTCCACTCGAAAGGCCCTGACATGCACGACGACATCCCGCTCACCGTGGGACGCGCGACCCGCGTCCTGGCCGAGCGCATCCGGCCCGCCATCCACACCGGCAGCGTGCCGTTCGAGGTCGAGGTCCACGCCCTGCCCGGCGAGCCCATCCCGCCCGCCGAGGGCCTGGCCCTGTCGTACCAGCCCTACACCGTCGGCACGCCCTGGGGCCCGGCCTGGAACACCACCTGGTTCCGGCTGCGCGGCACCGTCCCGGCCGAGTGGCGCGGACGCCACGTCGAGGCCGTGGTCGACCTCGGCTTCGACATCAACATGCCCGGCTTCCAGTGCGAGGCGCTGGTCTACCGCCCCGACGGCAGCCCGGTGAAGTCGATCAACCCGCGTAACCAGTGGATCCCGGTCGGCGACGGCGAGACCGTCGAGCTCTACCTGGAGGCGGCGGCCAACCCGGTCCTGCTCGACTACCACCCCTTCCTGCCCACCCAGGAAGGCGACATCCAGACCTCCTCGCCGCGACCGCTCTACACGACCCGGCGCATGGACCTGGCCCTGTTCGACGAGCAGACGTACGAGCTCGCCCTCGACGTCGAGGTCCTGCTCGAGCTTCAGGCATACCTGCCGGCGACCGCGCCGCGCCGGATGCGCATCCTCCAGGCCCTCGACAACGCCCTGGACGTGCTCGACCTGCAGGACATCTCCGGTACCGCGGCGGCCGCCCGCGCCGAGCTGGAAGAGGTCCTCTCCTCCCCGGCCGAGCGGAGCGCGCACCACCTGTCGGCGATCGGGCACGCGCACATCGACTCGGCCTGGCTGTGGCCGGTCCGCGAAACCATCCGCAAGGTGGCCCGGACCGCGGCCGGCATGACCGAGCTGATCGGTCTCGACCCCGATTTCAAGTACGGCATGTCCAGCGCCCAGCAGTACGCCTGGCTCAAGCAGCACCGCCCCGAGGTGTTCGAGCGGGTCGTCAAGGCCGTCGGGGAAGGACGGTTCATTCCGCTCGGCGGCATGTGGGTCGAGAGCGACACCGTCATGCCGACCGGTGAGGCGCTGGTCCGCCAGTTCACGTACGGGCAGCGGTTCTTCCGCGAGGAGTTCGGCGTCGAGTCGCAGGGCGTGTGGCTGCCGGACAGCTTCGGCTACTCCCCCGCGCTGCCGCAGCTGATCCGCCGGGCCGGCTTCCAGTGGTTCTTCACGCAGAAGATCTCCTGGAACCAGGTGAACAAGTTCCCCCACCACACCTTCCTGTGGGAGGGCATCGACGGCTCGCGGGTCTTCACCCACTTCCCGCCGATGGACACCTACAACTCTCAGCTGTCCGGCTTGGAGCTGTCCAAGGCCACCAACCAGTTCCGCGAGAGCCGGCTCGCGTCGCGGTCGCTGGCCCCCGTCGGCTGGGGCGACGGCGGCGGCGGCACGACCCGCGAGATGGCCGGCAAGGCGCGCCGGCTGCGCTCGCTGGAGGGCAGCGCCACCGTCGAGTGGGAGCACCCGAACGAGTTCTTCGACAAGGCGCGGGCCGAGCTGCCGAACCCCGCCGTGTGGGTGGGCGAGCTCTACCTGGAGCTGCACCGGGCCACGCTGACCAGCCAGCACAAGACCAAGCAGGGCAACCGGCGCAGCGAGCACCTGCTCATCGAGGCGGAGCTGTGGGCGGCGACCGCGGCCGTACGCGCGGGCGCGCCCTACCCGTACGAGAAGATCGACGCGCTGTGGCAGGAGGTACTGCTGCACCAGTTCCACGACATCCTGCCCGGGACGTCGATCGCCTGGGTGCACCGGGAGGCCGTGGCCACGTACGAGCGAATCCGGGTCGCCACCGAGGCGATCATCGCCGAGGCTCAGGCCGCGCTCGTCGGCGAGGGTTCGTCGGCGATCGTCCTGAATCCGGCGCCGTTCGCTCGCGACGGTGTTCCGGCTCTCTCGGCGGCTCCCGCGTCACCCGCTTCGGGCGAGGTTTCGATCGACGGCAACGTGCTGTCGAACGGCATCGTGTCGGTGACCGTCTCGGACGAGGGCCTGATCACCTCGGCGGTGGACCTGGCGACCGGGCGCGAGACGATCGCGGCCGGGCAGGAGGCCAACCTTCTGCAGCTGCACCAGGATTTCCCGAACCAGTGGGACGCCTGGGACGTGGACCGCTTCTACCGCAACAAGGTGACCGATCTGCGGTCGCTGTCGTCGCTGGAGTTCAGCCAGGACGCCAACGGCGCGCACGTCACCATCGTGCGGGAGTTCTCGAAGTCGACGGTGAAGCAGACGCTCACCCTGGCCCCGGGCAGCCGGACGCTGCGCATCGACCAGGAGACCGACTGGCACGAGACCGAGAAGTTCCTGAAGGTCGCGTTCCCGTTCGCCATCCAGGCCGAGCACGTCGCCGCCGAGACCCAGTTCGGCTATCAGAAGCGGGTCACCCACACGAACACGAGCTGGGAGGCGGCCAAGTTCGAGGCCTCCATGCACCGCTACGTGCTCGTCGAGGAGCCCGGCTTCGGGGCCGCGCTGATCACCGACTCGACGTACGGATACGACCAGACGCGCGACTCCACCGAGGAGCACGGGGTCACCACGACGGTGCGGCTGTCGCTGCTGCGGGCGCCGCGCTTCCCCGACCCGGAGACCGACCAGGGCCCGCAGACCTGCGCGTACGGCCTGGTCATCGGGGCCGGCGTCGCCGAGGCGACCGAGGCCGGCATCGCGATGAACCTGCCCGCACGCGCGGTGACCGGCGCCCACGGCTTCGAGCCGCTGGTCTCGGCCGAGGGCGACGGCATCGTCATCTCGGGCGTGAAGCTGGCCGACGACCGCAGCGGCGACCTGATCGTCCGCCTCTACGAGTCCCGCGGCCGCCGGACCACCGGCACGCTGCACGTCCACGCCGACTTCACCGCGGCCCAGGAGGTCACGCTGCTGGAGCGCCCCCTCCAGGGTTCCGGGGACGCGCTGACGCTGACCCTCACCCCGTTCGAGGTGCGGACCATCCGCCTGTCCTTGTAGTCACACGCGGAAGTGGCCCACCAGCGTCTGCAGCCGGTGGGCCGTTTCGCTCAGTTCGGTGACGGCGTCGCGTGATTGCGCGACGCCGTCGTTCGTCACGCGGGAGGCGCCGGCCAGGCCGTCGATGTTGGCGGCGATGCCGCCGATGCCCTCGGCGGCCGCGGCCACGCCGCGGTTCATCTCCGAGGTGGTGGCCGTCTGTTCCTCGACGGCGCTGGCGATGGTCGTCTGGAAGTCGTTGATCTGGGTGATGACCGAGGTGATCTCGCTGATCGCCTCGACCGCGCCGGCCGTGTCGGTCTGGATCTGCTGCACCCGGGCGGAGATGTCCTCGGTGGCGCGGGCCGTCTCCTGAGCCAGTTCCTTGACCTCGCCGGCCACCACGGCGAAGCCCTTGCCGCTCTCGCCCGCGCGGGCCGCCTCGATCGTCGCGTTCAGCGCCAGCAGGTTCGTCTGCTCGGCGATCGAGGTGATCACCCGGATGACCGTGGCGATCTCGGCCGACGAGTCGCCGAGCTTGCCGACCTGTTCGGTCGTGCGTTCCGCGATCGACACCGCCTGCGAGGCGACCCGGGCCGCCTCGGCCGCGCTCTGCGCGATCTCGGTGATGGCCACGCCCATCTGTTCGGCGCCGGCCGCCACCGTCTGCACGTTGAGCGAGACGACCGAGGCCGTCTCGGCCACCAGTTCGCTCTGCCGGGCGGTCTCGGTGATGGCGCCGGTCATCGACTCCGAGGTCGACGACATCCGGGCCGACGCGCCGGACACCTCGCCGGCCGCGCCGGTCACCGCGCTCACCACCCCGCGCAGGTCGGCCAGGGCGGTGTCGAGGTCGTGGGCCATCAGGCCGACCTCGTCGCGGGTGGTCACGTCGGCCGTGACGGTCAGGTCGCCGCGGGCCAGGCCCTGCAACGCCCGGCGCACCCGGACCAGCGGCTTGGTGACCGAGATGACCACGATCCAGGCCAGCGCGATCACCACCAGCGAGGCCAGGCCGACCGCCACCCACATCACGTGGTTGCCGTCGGCGCGCTGGGCGGCCGACGACTTTTCGGCCGCGGACACGACCCGGGCGAACTCGTTGCGCGCGTTCTCCAGCACGGCCGACACGAGGTAGTTGTCGACGCCGATCTGGGCCCAGCCGAGCCGGGCCGTCTGCGGGTCGCTGCCGGCGCCGGCCACGTAGCGGGTGATGACGTCGATGTACTCGTCGTACACCGTGGTCAGCTTCGACACCGTCGCCGCCTGGCCGGCGGGCAGCTCGATCGCGGCCAGGTCGGTCAGCAGGCCCTTGGTCCGGTCGATCTGGTCGTCGAGCTCGCCGGCCTGGTCGGCCGGTTTCTCGCGCACGATCGCCTGCAGGCCGCTGGCCTTGAGCTCGCTGGCCATCCGGTCGAGCTGCAACACGTACGTGCCGGCCAGGTTGAGCCGCTGGAGGCGTTCGGCGGTGCGGTTGGCCTGCCACGACGACCAGGTGCTGACGCACAGGCAGGTGATCAGGCCCAGGAGGCTCACGACGACCAGGCCGGTCAACTTGACAGCTACGGGGCGGTCGAGGAACGCCGCGGCGAGCCTCGTCTGAAAACGGCTCACGCCAAGTCCGATTCCTTGTAGTAGCCGCCGTCGATCAGGACCGTTTTCAGGTTGGCCTTCTCGACGCTGACCGGTTGGAGCAGGAACGCCGGGACGACCTTCACCCCATTGGCGTACGTCTTGGTGTCGTTGATGTCGGGGGTCTCGCCGGTCAGCACCTTGTCGGTCATCTGCACGGTCACCTTCGCCAGCTCGCGGGTGTCCTTGTAGACCGTCTGGGTCTGCACGCCCTGCTTGACGAGCTTGACCGAGTCGAGTTCGGCGTCCTGCCCGGTGACGACGGGCACCTTTTTCTTGTATTTCTGCAACGTCTCGATGATGCCGCGGGAAATCCCGTCGTAGGGCGAGAGAACGGCGTCGAGGGTGACGTCGTTCGCCTTGATCAGCTTTTCCATCCGGGCCGCCGCGAGCTTGCCGTCCCACTGCGGCGTGGTCACCTGCGCGAACTGTTTCTGGCCGCTGGGCACGGTCAGATTCCCGTTCTTGAGGTACGGGTTCAGCACGCTCATCGCGCCGTTGAAGAAGAACCGGGCGTTGTTGTCGTCGGCCGAACCGGCGAACAGCTCGATCCGGTACGTGCGTTTCGCCTTGGCCAGACCGAGATGATTGACGATCGTACGGCCCTGCAGCACCCCGACTTTGAAATTGTCGAAACTGGCGTAGTAGTCGACGTTCGCCGACTCCCGGATCAGCCGGTCGTACGAGATCACCGGGATGTGCTTGTCGTGCGCGGCCGCCAGCTGCGATTTGAGCTGTGTGCCGTCGATCGAGCCGATGACCAGCGCGCGGTCCCCCGCGGCGATCATCGCGTCGAGCTGGTCCTGCTGCGTGCCGACGTTGTTGTCGGCGTACTGCAGATCGGCTTTGTAACCGAGCGCCTCGAACTGCTTGACCATGTTGTCGCCGTCGGCGATCCAGCGGGCGCTGTCCTTGGTCGGCAGGGCGATCCCGATGGTCCCCGGATCGGGCGCCGCCCCGGCGTCGATCTCGTCGCCGGCGCATGCGGAGACACCCACCAGCAGAAAGGCGGCGATCAACGCCGCACCGCGCCTGAACATCCCGGCCTCCCGTTGTAGGGCTCGTTGCCCTGTTCGGCCGGTTCGCCTGATCGCTGAGCGTTAAGCGGCTTGTCGCTCCCAGACCACGTCGACGCCGGTCTCGCCGGGAGCCTCCGGCTCGCGGGCCACCCGCTCGACCTCGGTGAAGCCGGCCTTGGCGGCGACCGCCCCCGAGGCGCCGTTGGCGGCGTCGTGCAGGATGACCAGCCGATCGACGCCCGGGAGGGTGAGACCGACCTCGCTGAGGGCGCGGACCGCGGTGGTCATCAGGCCACGACCGGCGAAGCGCGTCCGCATCCAGTAGCCGATCTCCAGCTGGCCCGGTCCGCGCCGGGTCATCAGGCCGATCGAGCCCGCGAGTTCGCCGGCCGGGGTGAAGATGGCGTAGTTGAACTCGGTCGCCGTCTCCCATTTCTCGGCCGACCTCTTGATGAAGTCGCGGGAGGCGTCGTCGTCGTAGGCGCCCGACGCCCACGGCATGAAAGGCGCCAGTTCGGGCAGCGACTCGCGGACGGCGGCGGTGGCTTCCTCGGCGAACTCGGGCGCCCAGCGCCGGAGCACGATCTCGCCGGCGTCGATGGTCTCGGGTGGCAGCATGGCGGACAGCCTCCTCGCCCGTCTCCCGCTCCGGCAACCGGTTTTCACATCGCGCCACAAGAATGGCGCGTGTCCCCACTGCGCGGAACCTGTGAATGGCGACCCTTCACTTCCACCGTCCCTTTTACCGATGATTCCGGGGAAATTCGTGTCCGCCGGGAAGCTCACTTCTCTGAAATCCGGTTGACGCCCGACCGCCCCTTGGCGATGTTGTCCGGATGGACAGCGAGTCGATCAAGCGCTTCATGACCGATGGGTTCATCAAAATGGAGCAGGCGGTGCCGCCGGATGTCACCGCGGCGCTGGAAACCACGCGAGTCGCTCGGCTCCTTCCCCCTGCGGTTTCCGCACGATGAGGAGCCGGACGACGCCGGATGGCACGAGGGCAGCTACCAGCCACCCGGTGAATCCGGCAACTGGGTCAACGTGCACACCACCGGCCGGGCGCTGCTCATGCTCTTCCTTTTCACCGACGTCGGCGGAAACGACGCACCGACCCGGATCCGCGTGGGGTCTCACATGGACGTGCCGCCGGTCCTCGCCCCGTACGGCGAACGCGGCACCCCGATGATGACGGTAGCTTCCGAAGTGGCGGCGGCCTCGGAGCATCGGGCTGTCACTGTGGCCACCGGCCGCGCCGGTGACGTCTTCCTGTGCCACCTCCTCGTGCACGCCGCCCAGCCGCACCATGGCAAACACCCTCGTTTCATGGCGCAGCCGCCGCTCGACCCGAGCGACGACCTCTGGCTCGGCCCCTACGTGCTGCGCGTGACCGACGCCGAGCCCTCGCCGATCGGCGCAACCATCCGGACCGCCCTGCACAGCAGTTGACCAGGCGACGGGATCAACGGCGACCCCCGCCGACCGGCAGTTCCTGACGGTCGGCGACGCTCGTCGCCGGCCTGTGGGCCCGGCGCGCGGCGGGCCTCAGGCGGCGGGCCAGAGCCGCTTCGCGGTGCCCGTCCCCTCGTACACCTCAAGATCCGCTCCGAGCAGCCCGGCCTCACGGAGAGTGCCGATGACCCGCTCCCGATCCCGCGGAGTCACCGGTCCGTAGAGGCGGACCTGAAGATGCGGCCCGGTACGGCGGCGCAGCACCCACAGCTCCGGCGCCGACCCCAGTTTCTCGGCCGCGACCAGCAGCGGCTCGGGCAGCGCCTCGGTGCCGTCACTCTCCACCCTGACCTGCTCGGTGGGCGCGGCGGACACGTTCAGATCGGCCGGGCTGAGACCGGCGCTCACGCTGAGTTCCACCATCTTGCGGTACGCGACGGAGGCGGTGGGCCGGCTCGCCGCATCACCCACCCAGCCCTGCGCAAAGATCAAGAACCGGGTCGTGGACTGCGACATCACGCCCACCCGGCGGTAGTCGCCGCTCTCGATCGTCCGGCCCCACAGGTCGGCCTGCCGGTCGAACTGGCCGGCCGCGGCCGTCCCGTCGTACCAGCGCCCGTCATGCTCGTTCGCACCGCGAAGCACGGAGAGCTTGAGCGACACCCCGTGAACGTCCGAAGGTTCGGCCAGCACCGCCCGGACCCGCTTGACGGTCTCGGCGACCTGACCGTCGGCCGGCTTCACGGTCACCTCCGCGTTCACCTCGACCCCGTCGTCACCGGTCTTGGTCTCGACGGCGGAACGCTGAACGCCGGGCACCGACTTCATCGCGGCGAAGATCTCCGACCGTACGGCCGCCTCCTTCTCCTCGTCGCTCTGACAACCGGTCAGAGCCGCCAGCAGGACCAGCAGGACCACCGCACGTCGCACCACGCGGCCCACCGTATCGACCGGGGGCGAACGCCAGGGAGACGGTGCCGGTCCGCCTCCCTGGCCGCTGTGGTTCTAATACCACTGCTGATTCGCGCCGCCCCAGCAGTCCCAGGTCACGACCTTGGCGCCGTTGTTGGCGTTGAACGCGTAGATCTCCAGGCACTTGTGGTTCATCACGCTGCGGATCTGTTTGCCGTCGCGGTACCACTTCTGGTTGGCGCCGCCCCAGCAGTCCCAGAGCACCACCTTCGCGCCGTTGTCACCGTTGAATCCGTAGATCTCCAGGCATTTGTTGTTCATCGCGTTACGAATGTATTGCCCGTCCCAGTACCACCCCTGGTTCGCGCCGCCCCAGCATTGCCAGGTGACCACGTCGGCGCCGTTGGCATTGTTGAAGTTGTACAGTTCCAGACATTTGTGGTTGAGCTCGCTGCGGAACGTGATGGTGGCGGCCTGAGCCGCCGTGGCCGGCGCGATCACGAGGACGGCGGCCGAGACCACCACGGCGAGACGGCGCAGAATGGAGTGAGTTTTCATGGCGTTTTCCCGATCTCGAAAGGACAGGTTTTCGCCGCGGCTTCGTTCTTCCCGGGATTGCGAATTCAACATATTCCCAGCGCGCCGCCGAATCCGGCGAACGGCCCCGATGTCGGATGGCGGACAGGCCACCTCCGGGGCGGTCAGGAAGGGAGGCCGTCCTCCGGCCGCCCGAAGAGAAAGCCCTGCCCGTGGTCACAGCCGGCCTCGCGCAGGACCCGCTCCTGCTCGGCCGTCTCGATGCCCTCGGCGGTGACAGTCACGCCGAGCGCGTGACACAGCCCGACGACGCCGCGCAAAACCTCCGCGGTCCCGGAACGGGGGACGGCGAGAAATTCGGCGGCCAGTTTCACCTCGGCGAACGGGAGGGTGACAAGCTCGGCCAGGCTGGCGTAGCCGGTGCCGAAGTCATCCAGGGCGAGCCGCAGCCCGAGGCCGGCGAGCCGGTCCAGGACCGCCCGGTGCTCGATGACGGCGGCCGTCTCGGTGATCTCCAGTTGCAGGCGGCCGGCGGGCAGACCGGTGCGGTGCAGGACATCGGCGACGGTGGCGACCAGACCCGGCGCGGCCAGCTGAACCGGCGACACGTTCACGCTGATCCGCAGGCCGTCCCGGGCGGCGCCGGCCCGGCAGGCCCGCTCGAGCAGGTGGCGGCCGAGCTCGTGGATGACGCCCGTCCGCTCGGCCATCGGGATGAACTGCCGGGGTTCGAGCCGGTGCCAGCGGGCCAGGGCCTCGACCCCGATCACGGCCCGGTCGGCGAGCCGCACCAGCGGCTGATACCGCAGGGTGAACTCCCCCGCCGCGAGCGCCGCCGGAATCGTGGCGGCCACCCGGTGCCGCCGCCGGTCGTCCTCGGCCCGCCCCGCTTCGAAGACACCAGGACGGGCGTTGTCCTGGGTGGCCCAGCGCAGCGCCAGGCGGGCGTCGTGGAGCCAGCCGTCGGGGTCGGTGCCGGCGGCCGCGCGTTCCACCACGCCCGCGGTCACCGCCACCTCGTGCGCGAGCAGCCGCGACACCCGGTCGGCGACCTTCACGACGTCGTCCACCCCGCCCGTGCCGACGAGCAGAATCGCGAACTGGTCGTCGGCCAGATGGGCGAGAAAGCCGAGTGGGCGCAGCCGCCGGGCCACCTCGGCCAGCAGCAGAACGCCGTTCTCGTGCCCCAGGGTGTCGGTCACCTCGTCGTACCGGTCAAGGCTCACCAGGCACAAACCCAGCCGTTCACCGCCCCGGCCGGCGATCGTCTCGGCCAGATGTTTGCGCAGGTACTGCTCGTTGGGCAGTCCGGTGTCGGGCCGGTGCAGCAGGGCCTGCTGCAGACGCTGCTGCAGATCGGCCTGCACGCCCCGCCAGTGAATCTTCTCGGCCCGGTTCATCTCCTCCGCCGCCCGCAGCGCGGCATCACGCTGGGCCGCCACGAACCCGGTGCTCAGCGTCCCCAACAGCGCCATGATCCGCTGCCGCGTCTCATCCCCGGCCGGCCCGCCCATCGCGGCCGTTCGCTGCCGACTCTCACCGCCGGCCGGGCCGCCCCTCGCGGCCGTTCGCTGCCGGGTCTCATCGCCGGCCGGCCCGCCCATCGCGGCCGGCAGGCGGCCGGCGAACAACGTCACCGTCGTTCCCAGCACCGGCGGCGCGGACATGCGCAGGTCGACCAGTTCGGCGCCGATACGGGCGCCGCGGGACGGGTCGAACGGTTCCGCCCGCACGGCCGCGACGAACTCCTCCAGCAGGTCCCGCAGGGCGGCGCGGGCCCGGGACCGTACACCGGGAACGAAGCCGGCCGCGACGACCCCGCGCAACCAATCGTCAGTGATCCCCGCCAGGGGATCCCGCCCGGTCACTTCTTGCGGGCGAGCACGACGAGAGCGGTGTGCTGCGGTGGATCACCGGCCTCGTCCGGATCGGCGTGCCACTCGGTCGCGCTGACCACACCCGGCTCGACGATCTCGAACTCGTCGCCGATCAGGGCGGCGATCTCGTCCCCGGTACGGATCACAACCGGGGTGGGCGTGTTCTCGTACAGCTTGCGGGCCCTCTCCTGCGCCTCGCGGCCCTCCGGTGTCACCTCCGGCCCGAGGTGCGAGACGACCAGATAGCTTCCGGAGACGAGCGGCTCCCCGAGCCGCCGCAGGATGCCGGCCGGGTCGGCCTCGCCGGGCACGAAGTGCAGCACGGCCACGGTGAGCACGGCGACCGGCTCGGAGAAGTCGAACAGGTCGAGAACGTCCGGGTGGTACAGGATGCCGTCCGGCTTGCGCAGATCGGCTTCGATGACCTTGGCGTACGGGTTCCCGGCGAGCAGACTCCGGCTCTGCTGCACGGCGATCGGGTCGATGTCGACGTACATGACCCGGGCCTCGGGGTCGGCCTCCTGCGCGACCTCGTGCACGTTGCCGAGCGTGGGGATGCCCGACCCGATGTCGAGGAACTGCCGCACACCGCGCGCGCTCAGCCACCGCACGGCCCGCCCGAGGAACGCCCGGTTGGCCCGCGCCACCAGGCGGGCCTCGGGGAACATCGTCTCCACCCGCTGCCAGAACTCCCGGTCGACGGCGAAGTTGTGCACCCCGCCGAGCGTGTAGTCGTACACCCGCGACGCATCCGGCACGGTGATGTCCACACCCTCCGGCACCCATCCGTACGACTCGGTCATGCTCGCCCCCACGCTCGGCTCCCGGACACCGCCCATTGAAGTACGCGGATGCCCACAAAGCCAGACCGTGCGTCCGATTGAGACGGTTCTCAGCCCAAGTGATCACAAACGTTGTCCCGCCGCCCACGCACCATGGTCACGGTCCGATAGCCACTGGCCGAGATCTGAAGCCGGTACACCCCGTCGATCACCCACAGCCCGCGCGGAATGTTCCCACCGCCCGCGCGCACCCCGAGCAGAACCGGCCCGACGACATTCCAGATCGCACCCCCGTCGGGGGCATGCTCGACCACGGCGCTGCCACTGACGTCGGCGTCGTACGACCGGCCGTTCCCGCTGTTGGTCACCCGAACGACAAGCGCACCCTTGTAGGCGTCCCAGCGGATGGCCCCGTCCGGATAACGCCGCAGAACCTTGGTCACCACCTCGTCGACCACCGGCTCGGCCCGAAACGCGAAGTCGCAGGTAAGCCCCGCTTCCTGCGAAAACGGCGGCGTTGGGGCGGGAACCCAGCCGGTGCTGTCGGAGACCGCGGGCACGGCGGGAGACGGGGAGTCGCCGGCAACGGCAGGCGAGGCGACACCGGTCAGCAGGACTACGGCCGTCGCGGCCGTCATGAGTGTTCGACGCATCGGTGCAGCCTGGAGGACAGCACTCACCATCCGATCACCATGCGCGAGCCGGGCGTGGAGCACTGCGTAGCCGACGCCCGTCGCCGAGCCCGCTCACACAGGCCGTCGAGCATCCTAGGAGGCTAGGTTCCTGAGTTGCGGCCCGGTAGGCCGGCGCCCGGACGGCAGGCTTCGCAGCACCCCTGACGGCGGCAGGTGCCACCGCGTGGCACAGCGATGGGCGCGGCGGACGGACGGGCGGGTGCAGCGCGACGGATCCGGCATTCGGAGGCGGGCGCGAGCTTCAGCGACAGCGGTCGGACTGGAGAGCGCGGCGGCAGCGACGCGACGACGGCCCAGCGAGAAGGCAAAGCGACGACGGCCGGGCGACAGGCGCGCGGCGGGCACGGCGGAGCGGGCGGCGGGCACGGCGGAGCGGGCGGCGGGCACGGCGGAGCGGGCGGCGGGCACGGCGGAGCGGGCGGCGGGCACGGCCGGCACAGCGGGCGGCGGGAACGGCGCGCGGTGAGCGGGCGCCGTGGGCGGGCGCGGTGGGCGGGCAGCAAAGGCAGGCCGAGAGGTGACGGTGGCGACGAGGGGACAGCAAGGCGGGCGCGGGCCGGCGATTCCGTTCGGATGAGGTCGGGCGGAGGGAGGGGGCTGGTTATAAGGTTCGATGTGATGGAGTTTCGGCTGTTGGGGCCGTTCGAGGTCTGGGGCGGCGGGCTGCGGATCGCGGTGGGTAATCGCCGGCAGGAGCGGTGCCTGCTGGGGATTCTGCTGCTCGCGGGCGGGCGCGTCGTGGCCACCGAGCGTATCGCCGATCTTCTGTGGAGCGGGGAGCCGCCGCCATCGGCGCGGGGCGCCATCCAGACGTACGTCGGGCGGCTTCGCCGCGCGCTCGGTGACCATGGGCTGACCATCGAGACCCGGCACGACGGCTATCGGGTCGACCTGCTGGGGCATCGGCTCGATGTGGACGAGTTCGTGGAGCGGAGCCGCCGCGCCGCCGAGGGCACCGACGCCGTCGAGCGGGTGCGCCTCTGGGACGACGCCCTCGGGCTGTGGCGTGGGCCGCTGCTCGCCGACGTCGCCGACGACCGGCTGCGGGAGCGCCTTGGGGCCGCTCTGCGCCGCCAGTGGCTCGCCGGGACCCGCAAGCAGGCCGAGGATCTGCTGGCCATCGGCGAGCACGAACGCGCACTGTCCACTCTCGAGCCCGTCGCCGAGCAGGAGCCGGCCGACGAGGCGCTGGTCGCGCTGCTGATGACGGCCCTGTACCGGCAGGGCCGTACGGCCGAGGCCATTCATCGTTATGACCTGACCGTCAAGGGTCTGGACGTGACGCCCGGGGCTGACCTTCGGGAGCTTCGCCGCCGGATCGCCCGGTGGGATCCGCGGCTCGACCGGCCGCCCGCGCCGGCCTACGCGGTTCGGGTGCGCGGCGAGTGGCTTCCCTGGAACGTCGGCGGTCATCCGGCCCTCGAGTTCTGCAACACCTATGCGGGCTGGAGCGGACCGCCGAGCGCGGGCGGCGAATGGCTGGGCGGCTATCCGGCGCTGGCGGCCTGGTCCGAGCAGGTGGGCCTGGTCGGCCCGGGCACCGTGTCCGCGCTGTTGCGGCTCGCTCGGCGGAGCCCTCGAGCCGCCGACGGCGTTCTCCGTGAGGCCAAGAGACTTCGTTCGCTTCTGTACGCCGTACTGACCGACCCGGGGGACGATCGGGCTTTCGCCGCGGTCGCCGGTTTCGCCCAGGCCGCCGCCCGCGCGTCGGTCCTGACCCGGGACGGCTCGGGGCTGGCCCGCTGGGCGCTGTCGCCCTCGGCCGGGCTGGAGACACCGGTGCACGCGGCCGCGAACGCCGCCGCCGAACTCCTCGCCGATCCCCGGCGGTTCACCGTGTGCTCGTGCCCGGGCGCCAACTGCGGCTGGCTGTTCCTCGACGACACCGGCCGCCGCCGCTTCTGCAGCATCGCCACCTGCGCGCACTGAGCGGTGGTCACCCCGCCGGGTGATGAAGGCCCGGCCCGCGTTCGCCGGTCGGCCGGCGGGTGAGCAGGCACGGCTCGCCCGTTCAGGCAGGGCGTCTCCGCACGCATGGACGCCCGTCACATCCGGTCGGCGGGTTATGCGGTGTGCGGGCGTTCACCATGCTCACGCGGGTGAACCCGCCTCCAGCTCAGGATCCGTGGCAAGGCAACGACGCCGTCCCGCCGGACCGGCAGCCGCCACCACCGGGATACGTCCAGCCCGGACAGCCGTACGGGCAGCCGATGGACGCGTACGGCCAGCCCGTCGACGCCTACGGTCAGCCCTGGGAAAGCACGCCCGGCCGCCCAGCTGAGCCGTACCCGCCCACGACGGCCTTCCCGCCGCCGAAGCCGCCGAAGCCGCCGTCGCGGTGGAAGGCCTGGCACAAGGTGACGCTCGGCGTGATCGGCGCGCTGTCGCTCTGCGTCTGCGGCATCGCCGTCTTCGCGCCCGACTCGAACTCCGGCGATCCCGCCGGCAAGGAGCGGACGGCCGCGGCCCAACAGCTGGCCGATGTACCGAGCACAGAGCCGGCCACCACAGAGCCGGCCACCACAGAGCCGGCCACAGCAGCGCCGACCACGAAGCCGGTCACCGTAGCGCCGGCCACGAAGCCCGCGGCAAAGCCGACCACGAAGCCGGCCGCCAAGCCCAGCACCACGAAGGCCGTGTACTACGCCACCTGCGAGGACGCCCCCGGCCCGCTGCGCAAGGGCCAACCCGGATACCGCAAGGCCCTCGACCGTGACAAGGACGGCGTCGCCTGCGAGCAGGGCGGCGGCGACGAGGAGCCGCCCGCCGAGGAGCCCGGCGACGACAGCGACAGCGGCGGCGGCACCGACCCCCGCTATTCCAGCTGCACCAAGGCGAAGGCCGCCGGCTACGGACCGTATTACGAGGGCCAGGACCCGGAGTACGACTGGTATCAGGACCGGGACGGCGACGGGGTCGTCTGCGAGTAACGACGGTCGGCGACGCGCATCGTCGTGGAGCGGGCGGGCGGTGCGAGGAGCATCGGCAGGAATCGGGGCTGGTCGCCGTACTTGGCCTGGTAGGCGCGGTCGACCAGCTCCCTGGTGTGCTCGTCGGCGGCCAGGCTGACCGTCACCGGGATCGGGCCGTCCGGGGTCACGAACGTCAGCGTGCCGGCCGCCGCGACCCGCTTGTACCAGGCGGACGTCGTGCCGTGCGAGGAGCGGATGTACCCGGTGCCGCCCGCCTCGACCGCCCAGATCGGCGTCCGGTGGCCGTCGGCCTCGATGATGACCGTGTCGGTGTCGCGCAGGTACTCGAGCAGTGAAGACATGCGATCAGCGTGCTTCCGGTCCCGGCGGCCGGGATGAGTCGAACGACTGGGGGTATACCGTTTGCCGTCCTCGTCTGTTAGCGTTCACACGACCCAAGGCGCTCCCCTTTTCGCGCCGCGTCGTCGCGTGATGTTATCGCTAACAGCACGCGCCTCGTGGAGGTGCTCCCCCTCATGCCCGATCACCCGCGTTACACCGTCGGGGTCGACTTCGGCACCCTGTCCGGCCGGGCGGTCGTCGTCCGCGTGCCGGACGGCGCCGAGCTCGGCTCCGCGGTGCACGACTACAAGCACGCCGTGCTCACCGAGGCGCTGCCCGACGGCACGCCGCTCGGTCCCGACTGGGCGCTGCAGGTGCCCTCGGACTACGTCGACGTCCTCAAGCACGCCGTCCCCGCCGCCGTCGAGGCGGCCGGGATCGATCCGGCCCACGTGGTCGGCATCGGCACCGACTTCACCGCGTGC
The DNA here is from genome assembly GCF_040650035.1 of Actinoplanes sp. NPDC048796. NCBI lineage: Bacteria > Bacillati > Actinomycetota > Actinomycetes > Micromonosporales > Micromonosporaceae > Actinoplanes > Actinoplanes sp. NPDC048796. The sequence goes on from NZ_JBEZGO010000005.1 coordinate 84,824, forward strand.
ACGATGGTCCCCACGCTCGACGACGGCACCCCGCTCAACGAGCTTCCGGAGTGGGTGAGCCGCCCACACGCGTACGTCAAGCTCTGGAAGCATCACGCCGCCCAGCCGCAAGCCGACCGCATCAACGCCCTCGCCGCGGAACGCGGCGAGGCGTGGCTCCCCCGCTACGGCGGCCTCATCTCCTCGGAGTGGGAGTTCGCCAAGGCCCTGCAGATCCTCGAGGAGGACCCCGAGGCGTACGCGGCGATGACCCGCTGGGTCGAGGCCGCCGACTGGATCGTCTGGCAGCTCACCGGCAGCTACGTGCGCAACGCCTGCACGGCCGGCTACAAGGGCATCCGCCAGGACGGCGCCTATCCCTCGGCCGACTTCCTCGCCGCCCTGAACCCCGGCTTCGCCGACTTCGTGGCCGGCAAGCTCGACCAGCCCATCGGCGAGCTCGGCCGGAAGGCGGGCGCCCTGTCCGCCGAGGCCGCCGCCTGGACCGGCCTACCGGCCGGGATCGCCGTGGCCGTCGGCAACGTGGACGCGCACGTGACCAGTGCCGCCGCCCGCGCCCTCGACCCGGGACGGATGGTGGCCATCATGGGCACCTCGACCTGCCACGTCATGAACGGCGACGAGATCCGCGAGGTGCCCGGCATGTGCGGGGTCGTCGACGGCGGCATCGTGGCCGGGCTGTGGGGCTACGAGGCCGGGCAGAGCGGCGTCGGCGACATCTTCGGGCACTACGTCGACCGGCTCGGCGACGAGTGGACCCACGCGCTGCTCACCGAACGGGCGGCGGCTCAGCGGCCGGGCCAGCACGGCCTGATCGCGCTCGACTGGCACAACGGCAACCGGTCCGTCCTGGTCGACCACGAGCTGTCCGGCCTGCTGATCGGCGAGACCCTGGCCACCAGGCCGGAGGACGTCTACCGGGCGCTCATCGAGGCGACCGCCTTCGGCACGCGGAAGATCGTCGAGACCTTCAACGACGCCGGCGTTCCCGTACGCGAGTTCATCGCGGCCGGCGGCCTGATCAAGAACCGCCTGCTCATGCAGATCTACGCGGATGTGCTGAACATGCCGCTCTCGGTCATCGGCTCCGACCAGGGGCCCGCGCTGGGCTCGGCCATCCACGCCGCCACCGCCGCCGGCTGCTTCCCGGACGTACGCACGGCCGCCGAGTCGATGGGCCGGGTGGAAAGCGCTGTGTACCAACCCGATCCGGCCGCCGCGGCGGTCTACGACGAGCTGTACGCCGAGTATTCGGCGCTGCACGACTACTTCGGCCGCGGCGGCAGCAAGGTGATGCGCCGCCTGCGGGCCATTCAGCGGAAGGCGTGGGACAACCGATGACCGTCACGACCGACGTCCGCGACACCATCGCGGAACTACGCGCGCAGGTCGCCGAGCTGCACGCCGAACTCCCCCGCAACCAGCTCGTGGTGTGGACCGCGGGCAACGTCTCGGCCCGCGTTCCGGGCCGCGATCTGCTCGTCATCAAGCCGTCCGGGGTCTCGTACGACAAAATCACGCCGGAGGCGATGGTCGTCACCGACCTCGAGGGTGAACTGGTCGACGGCGAGCTCAGCCCCTCCTCCGACACCGCCGCGCACGCCTACGTCTACAAGCACATGCCCCACGTGCGGGGCGTGGTGCACACCCATTCGACGTACGCCACGGCGTGGGCCGCCCGCGGCGAGGCGATCCCCTGCGTCCTCACGATGATCGCCGACGAGTTCGGCGGTGAGATCCCGGTCGGGCCGTTCGCGCTGATCGGCGACGACTCGATCGGCCGCGGCATCGTCGAGACGCTGCGCGGCCACCGCTCCCCCGCCGTCCTCATGCGCAACCACGGCGTCTTCACCATCGGCTCGTCCGCCCGCAACGCGGTCAAGGCGGCCGTGATGTGCGAGGACGTGGCTCGCACGGTCCACCTCTCCCGGCAGCTCGGCACGCCCCTGCCGATCGAGCAACACCACGTCGACTCGCTCTACGAGCGCTACCAGAACGTCTACGGACAGGAGCCCGTCGAATGAAACCCCAGATCTGGTTCCTGACCGGCAGCCAGCACCTCTACGGCCCGGAAACCCTCGAGCAGGTCGCCGCCCAGTCGGCCGACATCCAGCAGCTGCTGGTGGCCGGCGGGCTCACCGCCGAGATCGTCGGCAAGCCGGTGCTGACCGACTCGGCCGCGATCCGCCAGACCATGCTCGAGGCCAACGCCGATCCGTCGGTCATCGGCGTCATCGCGTGGATGCACACGTTCTCCCCGGCCAAAATGTGGATCACCGGGCTGGACACGCTGCGCAAGCCGCTGCTGCACCTGCACACGCAGCACAACCGGTCGCTGCCGTGGGCCACCATCGACATGGACTTCATGAACCTGAACCAGGCCGCGCACGGCGACCGGGAGTTCGGCTTCATCCAGGCCCGCCTCGGCGTGCCGCGCAAGACGGTCGCCGGTTACGCCGGCGACCCCTCGGTCATCGAGCGGGTCGACGCCTGGATCCGGGCCGCCGCCGGCTATCAGCATCTGCGGACGCTGCGGCTGGCCCGCTTCGGCGACAACATGCGGGACGTCGCGGTCACCGAGGGCGACAAGGTCGAGGCCGAACTGCGCTTCGGCGTCTCGGTCAACACGTACGGGGTGAACGACCTCGTCGCCGTGGTGGACGCGGCCGCGCCCGAGACCGTCGACGCGCTGGTGGCCGAGTACGCCGACCTCTACGAGCTGGCGCCGGAGCTGGCCCGGGGCGGCGACCGGCACGAGTCGCTGCGGTACGCGGCCCGGATCGAGGCCGGGCTGCGGCAGTTCCTCACCGAGGGTGGCTTCGGCGCGTTCACCACGAACTTCGAGGACCTGGGCGGGCTGCGGCAGCTGCCGGGCCTCGCGGTCCAGCGGTTGATGGCCGACGGGTACGGCTTCGGCGGTGAGGGCGACTGGAAGACGTCCGCCCTGCTGGCCGCGGTGAAGGCCATGGGCGGGGCCGCCTCGTTCATGGAGGACTACACCTACCACTTCGGGCCGGGCGAGCCGAAGATCCTCGGCGCCCACATGCTCGAGGTGTGCCCGTCGATCGCCGCCGCCCGGCCGCGGGTCGAGATCCACCCGCTGGGCATCGGCGGCCGCGAGGACCCCGTACGCCTGGTCTTCGACGCCGCGCCCGGCCCCGGCACCGTGATCGGCCTGGTCGACATGGGCGACCGGTTCCGCCTGGTGGCGAACGCGGTCGAGGTGACCACCCCCGACGAGCCGCTGCCGGCGCTGCCGGTGGCCCGGGCCGTGTGGAAGCCCGCGCCGTCGCTGTCCACGTCGGCCGAGTGCTGGCTGACCGCGGGCGGCCCGCACCACACCGTCCTGACCCAGTCGGCCTCGGCCGAGACCCTGCGCGATTTCGCGACGATGCTCCGGACGGAGCTGTTGCTGATCGACGAGAACACCACGACGCACGACTTCACCGACCGCGTCCGGTGGAACTCGGCGTACTACCGCCTGTCCCGTCCCCTGTAAGGCCTCCAGCCCGCAGGTTTGCCGATGATGTCACGCTGAATCTCGCTCGTGCCGCCGTACCCGGTCGAGATCAGCGTGGCCGGGCTTCGCGGACCGGCGTTACGCTGACGCGCGTGAGCCGTCGATACGAGCGGGCGCACCGGATCGCCGCCCTCGACCCCGAGCGTGACCACCTCGAGATCTACCAGATCTCGGCCGGCTTGGAGTTCCCGTGGGACTACACGCGGGCGCTGGAGTTCGCCCTGTTCCGTACGTACTGCGTGCCCAGCATCTCGCGCCTGCTGGCCGCCACCGGCGAGTTCCGCGACCGGCCCCAGCGCCGCTACGACGACACCGCGCTGCTGATGGCCGAGATGGCCGCGCACGGGTACGACTCCCCACGCGGCAAGGAAGCGCTGCGCGTCGTCAACCGGGCCCACGGGCGCTATGCCATCACCAACGACGACATGCTCTACGTTCTGTCCACGTTCGTCTACGACCCGATCGACTGGCTCGACCGCTACGGCTGGCGCCCGCTGCACGACAACGAGCGCCTGGCCGCCTTCTTCTATTACCGCGAGGTCGGCCGGCGGATGGGTATCCGCGACATCCCGCCCGCCTTCGGCGATTTCCGGAGCTTCAAGCGGTCGTACGAGGACGAGCACTTCCGCTACACCGACACGAACCGCGAGATCGGCGAGTACACGGTGAACCTGTTCGCCGCCTGGTTCCCGCCGTTCCTGCGCCCCGCCGCCCGCCTCGGCGTCCGCGGCCTGCTCGACGAGCCGATGCTGCACGCCTTCGGCTTCGGCCCCGCCCCACGCTGGGTCACCGCCGCCGCCGGCGCCGGCCTGCGCGCACGGGCCGGCGCCCTGCGGTTCCTTCCGCCTCGCCGGGAGTCGGTCCTCGGCGCGTCACCGCACAACCGCACCTATCCCGGCTACCCGCGCGGCTACGAGATCTCCGACCTGGGACCCTCGTAGACACGACCTTCGATTAATCTGCCCGATCATGAGACGACGGATCTGCGCCGCCCTGCTCGTGCTGCTGAGCACGGCCGCCTGCTCACCGCCCGAAGAGGAGAGCACCGCCCTCGCCGCCGGCTACGCCACGTACAGCACGCCCGAGAGCCGCCCGCAGCTCGACGTGGCGCTGGAGGGCGACGGCCTGAAGCCGGTCCTGACCGGCGCCGAGATCACCGGTCCCCGGTACGGCGTGCGCTTCCGCAAGGTGTACGTGGCGGCGGCGCTCACCGGGAAGCAGGCGTGGGACCTCGATCTGACGGACAGCTCGGACGTCGGGGTCAACGCGGGCGCGGGACGGGAACTGCTCATCGCCGTGGCCGGCGGCGGGCAGAACACCCGGGAGCCGTACTCCGGTGAGCATCCCGATCCGGTCGTCAAGCTTCAGGTGGACGGCGCCGCCCGGACGGTCGAACGCCTGGGCGGCTTCACGAAGATGGGCGACGTCCTGGTCGTCAACATTTCCGCCGGCGCCGACCCGGCGCTGACGGTGACCGACCTCGGCCGGACGCAGACGCTGAGCCTGCGCACCGGGAAACGCGGCGGGCACAGCCCGGACGCCTACTACCCGCTGCGAACCGCCAAGGCCACACTGGTCGGGCCGGGCGCCGGCCGGGTGACGCCGCTGAGCGCCTACCTCACCACCTTCGAGATCGACGCCACCCTCGGCGCGTACGACGCCAAGCGCGGCTGGGCCAAGGACGGCCACGCCTGGCTGGTGCTGAAGACGCAGGTCCGCGGCGACTCGAACCCGGCCGACCTGAACGGCTGGCGGGTCGAGCTGGATCTGGGCCGCGACTTCGAGGTGAACGGCGCCCACCCGATCCGCGACACCTTGACGGTCACCGAGACGACGATCCCGGTCACCTACGCCGTCGACATCCCCAACCCGAAGTCTCTGAGCACCGTGGACCTGAAACTGACCGGCGCCGGAACCCTCTTCACCGGCGACGGCCGGCGCGTACCCACCCGCCCGGCCGGCCCAGCCGGCCACACCACTCTCAGGTTCTAGCCCGCCGCCACCGGTCGACCGACTCATGCTCCGGAGCGGGCCCGCGGCGAGCCTGGAGGCATGACTACCGAACCCCGTCTCGTTCTCGAACCCGAAGCCCAGCAGATCGCCGACAGCACGAGCAAGCCGCCGTTCCTCTTCGAGCTCGGGCCCGACGGCGCCCGCAAGGTGCTCGACGACATCCAGGCCGCGCCGATCGACATGCTGCCGGTCGACGACGAGTGGATCACCGTCCCGGCCGAGGTGGGTGACGTCCGGGTACGCGTCGTCAAGCCGGCCGGCGCCACCGGCACCCTGCCGGTCGTGCTCTACATGCACGGCGGTGGCTGGATTCTCGGCAACGCGGGCACCCACGACCGGCTCGTCCGTGAGCTGGCCGTCGGCGCGAACGCCGCCGTCGTCTTCGTCGAGTACGACCGCTCGCCCGAGGCGCGCTTCCCCGTCGCCATCGAGCAGGGCTACGCCACCGCCCGCTGGATCGTGGCCGAGGGCGCCTCGAAGGGCCTGGACGCCTCGCGCCTGGCCGTGGCCGGCGACTCGGTCGGCGGCAACATGACCGCGGCCCTGGCCCTGATGGCCAAGGACCGCGGCGATGTCACCTTCGTCCACCAGTCGATGTACTACCCGGTGACGAGCGCGGCGCAGGACACCCCGTCCTACACCGAGTACGCCGACGGGCCGTTCCTCACAGCCAGGAGCATGGCGTGGTTCTGGGACGCGTACACCACCGACCCGGCCCAGCGCGCCGGCAAGTACGCCTCGCCCCTGAACGCCGCCCTGGACGAGCTGGCGGGGCTGCCGCCGGCGTTCGTCATCGTGGACGAGGCGGACGTGCTGCGCGACGAGGGCGAACTGTACGCGGGCAAGCTGCGCGAGGCCGGGGTCGCGGTGACGACCGTGCGGTACGACGGCATCCACCACGATTTCATGATGCTCAACCCGCTCAGCCCGACCCACGCCACGCGGGCCGCGGTGGCCCAGGCGATCGCGATGCTCAAGCTCGCGTTCGCCTGAGACGACGGCCCGGGCTCCCGCCGTCAGCCGGCGGCGGGGGCCTGCGCGACCCCGTTGAAGAACGTCCGGCCGCTCATCGTCATGGCCGGCTGGAAGTCGTTCATCAGCTTCACCCGGTTCGGGGAGTCGGCGAAGCGCGGGTCGAGCTGGAACTCGGCCGCCACCGACCACCACGTGACCGGCACGATCCCGGCCATCGCCATGCGCTGGATCGCGATGTCGTGCGCCTCCTTGCTCAGCGAGGCGGAGGCGTCGGCGACCACGTACGTCTCGTAGCCCGCCCGGACCGCGCCCAGCGCGGTCTGCAGGACGCACCCGTCGGTGGCGATGCCGCCGATCAGCAGCCGCCGCCGGCCGGTCGCCTCGACCGCCGCCGCGAACGCCGGGTCGAGGAACGAGTTGAACGCCGTCTTGCGCTCGATCACCGGCTGGTCGCCGAGCGCGGCCAGCAGTTCCGGGTAGAGCGGGCCGGAGGGCTTGGAGCTCTCGCCGTTGGTGACGACCAGCCCGGCGCCGTAGAGCTTCGCCGTCGTGGCCAGGCCGACCGTGTTGTTGATGTGCTCCCGCAGGTCGTGCGAGCGCAGCAGGTTGGCGAAGCCGATCGCGTAGTCGACCAGGACGACCGTGCTGTCGGCCGGGGACAGGGGCTCGAGATTCATCGTTGACTCCTCACTAATGAACAGCTGTTCATTAACGTAGCTCGCTAATGACCGGCCGTACAGTAAAAGCGTGTCGCCTGCCTCACAGCAATCGCACGAGCGATGCCGACAGCTCAGTCGACCGACTGATGCCAGCACGGCGTCCAGCCCGCAGGATCGAGGGGACAACGCGAGACATTCGATTCATCTGGGGGAATCATGAGCAAGCCCACCATCGTGCTGGTGCACGGCGCGTTCGCCGAGTCGGCGAGCTGGAACGGGGTCGTCGAGGGCCTGCGCGCGGCCGGCTTCCCGGCGATCGCCCTGGCCAACCCGCTGCGCGGCGTCAGCAACGACGCCGGGTACCTCAAGGCCACGCTCGCCTCCGTCGAGGGCGACGTCGTGCTGGTCGGCCACTCGTACGGCGGCATGGTCATCACCAACGCCGCCGAGGGCAACCCCAACGTCAAGGCCCTGGTGTACGTCGGCGCGTTCGCCCCGGACGCGGGCGAGAGCGCCGGTGACCTGGCCGGCAAGTTCCCGGGCAGCTCGCTGGGCGAGACCCTGAACCCGGTCGCCCTGCCCGACGGCGGCACCGACCTGTACATCAAGCAGGACCTGTACCACCACCAGTTCGCCGCCGACTCGCCGGCCGAGGACGCCGCCGTCTGGGCCGTCACCCAGCGGCCGATCACCGACGCCGCGCTGAGCGAGAAGTCGGCCCAGGCCGCGTGGAAGACGATCCCGTCGTGGTTCCTGTTCGGCAGCGACGACCTCAACATCCCGGTCGCCGCCCACCGTTTCATGGCCGAGCGGGCCGGCTCCAAGCGGACCGTCGAGCTGGCCGGCGGCTCGCACACCGTGGCCATCCCCGAGGCGGCCCAGCTGGTCGAGCTCATCAAGGAAGCCGCGTCCGCGTAAGCGGCGAACAGAAAGGGGAGTGCGGCCGCGCGCCGCACTCCCTTTCTGTTTCACAGAGCGCCGGCTGCAACTGGGTTGCGGTCCGGTGCGACCCTGCCGCGCGGCCCCGTCCCGGCCGATCAAGCGGGGCATGTCAGCAGAGCCGATCCTCTTCCCCCGCGACACGCAGGCCGGCCCCGCCCGGGACGCCTGGTGGCGCAACGCCGTCGTCTACCAGGTCTACCTGCGGTCGTTCGCCGACGGGAACGGCGACGGGATCGGCGACTTCGCCGGCCTGCGCTCGCGGCTCGGCTACCTGAAGTCACTCGGCGTCGACGCGGTCTGGGTGACCCCGCACTACCCGTCGGGCGGCGCCGACGGCGGCTACGACGTCATCGACTACAAGGCCGTCGACCCCGTGTACGGCGACGTCGAGGACGTCCGCGGCCTGGTCGAGGACGCGCACGGCCTGGGCCTCAAGGTGCTGCTCGACATCGTGCCCAACCACACCAGCGACCAGCACGCCTGGTTCCGCACGGCCCTCGCCGACCCGGACAGCCCGGAGGCGGCGCGCTACCACTTCCGGCCGGCGAGCGAGGAGCCGCCCAACAACTGGCAGAGCATGTTCGGCGGATCGGCCTGGTCCCGTACGCCCGACGGCCGTTGGTATCTGCATCTGTTCACGCCCGAGCAGCCGGACCTCAATTGGGACAACCCCGAGGTCGCCGACGACTTCGACGAGACGTTGCGGTTCTGGTACGACCTGGGAGTCGACGGGTTCCGGGTGGACGTCGCCTACGGGCTGTTCAAGGACCCGCAATACCGCGACAACCCCGGCGTCTACTCCCCCACCCTGTTCGGGCACGGGCCCGAGCAGGTCATGACCACCAACCAGCCCCGGATCCACGAGATCTGGCGCCGCTGGCGGGCGGTCGGCGACTCGTACGAGAACGGGCGGATGCTGGTCGGCGAGGTCTCCCTCGCCGATCTGAAGCAGGTCGGGTTGTACGCGCGGCCGGACGAGCTCCAGCACGCGTTCCAGTTCCGGCTGCTCAAGAGCAAGTGGGACGCGACGGCGTTCGCCGACACGATCGCCGAGGCGCTCACCGTCTTCGCGTCGGTCGGCGCGCCCGCGCCCTGGGTGCTCGGCAACCACGACAAGGCACGGCAGGTCACCCGGTACGGTTCCCTGCGCCGGGCCCGCGCCGCCGCCCTGCTGATGCTCGCCCTGCCCGGGTCGGCCTATCTCTACGCCGGCGAGGAGCTGGGCCTGCCCGAGGCCGAGGTCCCCGACGCCGCCAAGAAGGACCCGATCTTCTTCCGCTCCGGGGGCGCTCGGGCCGGTCGCGACGGTTGCCGGGTGCCGATGCCGTGGGACGACCACGACGCGCTGGCCGGCTTCTCCGCGGCCGGCAGCGCCGCGCCGTGGCTGCCGATCCCGGACGGCTGGCGGGATCACGCCGTCAACCGCCAGGCGGCCGACGCATCCTCGACGCTCTCGCTCTACCGGCAGGCGATCTCGATGCGGTCGCTCTACCCGGCGCTCGGCTCCGGGCTGGGCGCGGTCTCGCGCGTCGGCGACGTCATCCGGGTCGACCTGGTGGCCCGCGACGGCGACCCCGACCCGGTCACCTGCTGGATCAACATGAGCGGGTCGGCCGCGTTCGTGCCCGCCCGGCGGGTGCTGCTCGCCTCGGACCGGACCGGTGTCCGGGAGCGCGACGGCATCGTCGAGCTGCCGGCCGATACGGCGGTCTGGGTGACGCCGAACTCCGTCGATCTGAGGTAGCGTCCTGACCCATGGCTCAGCGCAGCCTCGAGTTCGACGTCGAGGTCGGCCCGCAGGCACCCGGCGAGGCGCGTCACCGTGTCGTGACGTGCCTGCGCCAGTGGGGTTTCACCGACGGCGGCTGGCTCGACGCGGTCGCCGTCGTGGTGAGCGAGGTGGTCACGAACGCGGTGCAGCACGGTGGCGGCACCCTGGTCGCGATCGCCCTCGACGCGTACGCCACTCGGGTGACCCTGTCGGTGGCCGACTCCTCGGCCGTCGTTCCCCGGCGCCGCGAGCCGGACGACCGCGGCGGGCGCGGCCTGCTGCTGCTCGACGCGCTGACCGAGCGGTGGTACGTGGCCGACGAGGGTGACGGCAAACGGGTCCACGTCGAGTTCCGGCCGGCCGTGGCCGCACCCTGGCAGGAGAACCCCAAGTGAAGATCATCGGACGGCAGGACGGTGACGCCGTCCGGGTCGCGCTCACCGGGGAACTCGACCTGGCCAGCAGCGACGAGGTGCGCTCGTACATCGAACAGGCGCTGGCCACCATCCACCCGGCCCGCGTCCTGGTCGATATGGACGGCGTCGCGTTCTGCGACTCCACCGGCATCGAGGCGCTGATCCGGGCCCGCGCGACGGCCGTCGCGCAGGGCGCGCGCCTCGAACTGGTGAACGTCCACGGCATCGCCCGGACCACACTGGAGATCACAGGCGTACTCCCCCTGTTCTCATGACGAGGTTGCGCCTGCTGCTGGTCGTGGCCGTCGCGTACACGATCGGCGCCCAGATGGCCTTCGTCGTCTTCGACGCCGACTCGATCGTCGTCCTCTTCCTGCCCGCCGGCGTCACGCTGTCGGCCCTGCTGCTCACCCCCCACCGCGAATGGCCGTGGATCCTCGGCACGGTCGCCGTCCTCGAGCTGCTGATCGACGCCGGGCACGGCCTCGATCCGGGGTACGCCCTGGGCTTCGCCGCCGCCAACACCCTCGAACCCCTGGTCGGCGCGCTGCTGCTGCGCCGCGCCGTGCCCGGCCGGATCGACCTCGCCCAGCGCCCGCACTTGCTGGCCTTCCTGGCCTTCGGCGTGGCCGCCGGCCCGGCCGTGGGCGCCCTGGTCGGCGGCACCACCATCGCCCTGGCCCAGGACCGCGGCTGGCTCTCCTCGTTCCTGCCCTTCTGGGCCGGCGACGCCACCGGTGCCCTGACCGTCGCCGGCACGGTTCTGGCCTGGCGCCGCTCGTGGCTGACCCGTTGCGTACCGGCCGTCCTGGTCACCGTGGCCGTCACCGCCGTCGGTTTCTGGCCCCAGCACCTGCCGCTGTTCTACCTGCCGATCCCGCTGCTGTTCTGGCTCGGCTTCACCCAGCCGCTGGCCGTGACGATGATTTCGGGCCTGGCCATGACCGTCACCGCGAACACCCTGACCGGCGCCGGCCGGGGCCCGTGGGCGGCCCTCGACGGCCCGATCGAGATCAAGACGGCCACCCTGCAACTGTTCCTGGCGGTGGCCATCCTCGGCGCCTGCTTCCTCACGGTCGGCGTCACCGAACGCGACCGCGCGGTCAGCGCCGCCCACCAGCTGCAACAGGCCCTGCTGCCGGCGGTCGCCCCGGCGCCGCCCGGCATCACGGTGAGCGCCGGCTACCGCCCGGCCGACCTGACCCACCACGTCGGCGGCGACTGGTACGACGTCTTCGACGTCCCCGGCGACCGCATCGGCTTCGCCGTCGGCGACGTGGTCGGCCACAACCTGGCCGCCGCCGCGGCCATGGCCCGGCTCCAGTCGTCCCTGCGCCTGCTGGCCCAGACCGCCCCCGGCCCGGCCGAGGTCCTGACCGGCCTCGACAAGGCCAGCATGGTCATCGAGGGCGCCCACATGTGCACGGTCGCGTACGCCGACTACCACCCGGCCACGCGCCGCCTCCGTTACGCCTGCGCCGGCCACCCGCCCCCGTTGCTGATGACGCCGGGCGGCGGCGAGTTCCTGTGGGAGGGCCGCTCGATGCCCTTGGCGGTCGAGCCGCGGGCCCGCCCGCAGGCCGAGCGGATCGTTCCCCCGGGCGCGCACCTGCTCCTCTACACCGACGGCCTGGTGGAACGCCGCGGCGAATCCCTGCGCACCAGCCTGGACCGCCTCGCCGCCACGGTCGCCCGCGCGTCCACCAGCGACCTCACCGAGACCCTGCTCGGCCGCATCCCGCACGACGGCCCCGCCATAGACGACGCCGTCGTCCTGCACGTCACCTTCGGCACCGCACCCCAGAAAGGGTGATGTAGGTCATAGGTCGCCGCTCGGCGGATGGTCAAGACTGATGCGTCATCGCGTCAGGCCTGCTCAGCCCGGGGAGAGCTCGTGCGGCAAGAGCGTTACGGACGTGGCGGGCGGCCGGGGACGACCGGCACCGCACTCGTCGACCGGAAGGTGGAACGCGCCGCCATCGACGACATGGTCCAGGCGGTCGGCCTCGGCCAGAGCCGCGTGCTCGTCCTGCGCGGAGGCGCCGGGATAGGCAAAACCGCTCTCCTGGACTACGCGCGGACGACCGCCACCGGACTTCGCGTGCTGAGTACGACCGGCGTCGAGTCCGACATGGAGCTGGCGTTCGCGGCCCTTCATCAGCTGCTGCTGCCGCTGCTGGACGGCCTGGCCGAGCTGCCGGGGCCGCGCCGCGCCGCGCTCGAGGTCGTCTTCCGGATGCGAGAGGGCCCCGCGCCCGACCCGCTCCTGGTGGGTGTGGCCGTCCTCAACCTCCTGTCGGACGCGTCCGAGCGCGGCCCTCTGCTCTGCGTGGTCGACGACGGGCAATGGCTCGACCAGGCGTCGGCGCAGGTACTCGGCTTCGTCGCCCGGCGCCTGCTGGCCGAGTCGATCCTGCTGCTGTTCTCCGCCCGCACGCCCGGCCCTGACTTGCGGGACCTGCCCGAGCTGGAAGTCACCGGCCTGCCCGAGGCGGACGCGCACCTCCTGCTCGGCTCGGTCACACACGCCCCGCTCGACCGGAGCATCCGCGAGCGGATCGTGGCCGAGACACAGGGCAACCCGCTCGCCCTCATCGAACTGCCGCGCGGGCTGTCCGCGACCCGGATGGCCGGTGGGCTCGGGCTGCTGGACGCCGGGGCGCTGCCCGGCCAGATCGAGGAGAGCTTCCTCGCCCGCGCCGCCGAGCTGCCCGCGCCGATCCGTCTGCTGCTGTTGCTGGCGGCCGCGGAACCCGCCGGCGATCCCGCCCTGGTCGGCCGGGCCGCCGCCCGGCTCGGCGTTCCCCTCGCGGCCGACCGGGCCGACGGGCTGCTCACCATCGGCGACCGGGTCACCTTCCGCCATCCCCTGGTGCGCTCGGCGGTGTACCGCGCCGCCGACGCCGAGCAGCGGCGGGCCGTGCACCTCGCCCTGGCCGAGGCCACCGACCCGTCGGCCGCGCCGGATCGGCGCGCCTGGCATCTCGCCGCCGCCGCTTCCGGTCCGGACGAGGAGGTCGCGGCCGAGCTCGAGCGTTCCGCCGGCCGGGCCCAGGCGCGCGGCGGGGTGGCCGCGGCGGCCGCGTTCCTGCAGCGCGCGGTGGCCCTGAGCGCCGACGCCCCACGCCGTACGGGCCGGATGCTCGCCGCCGCCGAGGCCGCGCTGCGGGCCGGCGAGTTCGCCGACGTGCGCCGGTTGGTCGCCGCCGTCCGGGCCCGGCCACTCGACGCGGTGGACGAGGGCCGCGCCGGTGTGCTGCGGGCCCAGCTCACCTATGCCTCCGGCGGTGGGCCCGCCGCGGCCGTACCGTTGCTGCTGAGCGCCGCCGAGCGGTTCGCCGGTCCGCAGCCGCGACTGGCGCGCCAGACGTTTCTGCACGCGTGGGCCATGGCGAACGTCGCCGCCGACCCGGACCTGCTGCTGGCGGTCTCGCGCAACGCCCTCGAGGTGCTGCCTCCCGGCGGGGACGACCCGCTCGACCTCATCGTGGACGCCGTGGCCCGCATGGTGACCGACGGCCGCGCCGCCGCCGCGCCGATGCTGCACCGGGCGGCGGGGGCCATCCTCGACATGCCGCTGGCCGACGTGGTCGGCTGGGGCCGGGCCTCGACCGCCGCCTTCGTCGGCGTCTGGGACATGGAGGGACTGGGCACGATGGCGGCCCGCCAGGTTCGGCTCGTGCGGGAGGCGGGCGCGCTGCAGAGCCTGCCGGAAAACCTGATCGCTCTCGGCCACGCCCTGCTCTGGGCCGGCGATTTCGAGGAAGCCGAGGCCACGTACGACGAGGGCCGCACCATCTCGGAGGCGACCCGCCGGGCCGCACCCCCGCCGTACATCATCATGCGGTTGCGGGCCCTTCAGGGACGCGAGGCCGAGACGGCCGGCCTCGTCGCCGACACGCTGCGCGCCTCGGCCGCCGCCGGTGTCGGCGCGGGCATGACCGCCGCCCGATGGTCGGCCGCGATCCTCTACAACGGCCTGGCCCGGTACCCCGAGGCGATGCGCTACGCCGTCGAGGCCGGGGAGAAGCACGATCCCTGGCACTCCATCTGGATCCTGCCCGAGCTGATCGAGGCGGCCGGCCGGGCCGGCGAGCTCGGCGTGGCCCGGGCCGCTCTGGAGCGGCTGGTCGAGACCACGGCGCCGTTCGACGGCGATTTCCCGCGAGGCCTTCAGGCCCGCAATCAGCCCTGCTCGCCGAGGGCGACGAGGCTGACCGCCTCTACCGCGAGGCGATCGACCGGCTGGGGCGGACGAAGCTGCGGACCGAACTGGCGCGCGCTCACCTGCTGTACGGCGAGTGGCTACGCCGCCACCACAAGCGGGTCGAGGCCCGGGCGGAGCTGCGCGTCGCGTACGACATGCTCGTGGCCGTCGGCATGGAGGCCTTCGCCGAGCGCGCCCGGCGCGAGCTGCTCGCCACCGGCGAGACGGTACGCCGGCGTGCGGATCGACCGGCCGCCGGCGAGGACCTGACCGCCCAGGAGCGCCAGATCGCCCTGCTCGTCCGCGACGGCTACTCCAACTCGGAGGTCGGCGAGCGGCTTTTCCTGAGTCCCCGTACCGTCGAATGGCACCTCCGGAAGGTCTTCGGCAAGCTGGGCATCGAGTCCCGGCGCCAGCTGCGTGACGTTCTGCCCGGCGCCGCGAACGAGGTGTCCGTGTGATCGACCGGGCCGCTGAGCGCGCCGTGCTCGAAGAGATGATCGCCGCCGTTCGGGCGGGTGAGAGCCGCGTGCTTGTGGTGCGGGGCGCCGCGGGCATCGGCAAAACCGTCATCCTCGAGTACGCCGAGAGGGCCGCCACCGGGTTCCGGGTCCTCCGCGCGATCGGGGTCGAGTCGGAGATGGAGCTGCCTTTCGCCGCCCTGCACCAGTTGCTTCTGCCCCTGCTCGACCGGCTCCCGCGACTTCCGGCGCCGCGGCGCGAGGCGCTCGAGACCGTCTTTCGCATGCGTGCGGGCGCGCCGCCCGATCCGTTCCTGGTCGGTTTGGCCACCCTCGACCTGCTCTCCGGTGTCTCGGAGGAACAGCCGCTGATCTGCGCCGTCGACGACGCCCAATGGCTGGACCGGGCCTCGGCCCAGGTTCTCGGCTTCGTCGCGCGCCGGCTGCTCGCCGAGTCCATCGCCATCCTGTTCGCGGCCCGGCAGCCCGGTCCCGAGCTGCGCGGGCTGCCCGAGCGGGAGGTGACCGGGCTCAGCGACGCCGACGCGCACGACCTGCTCGACTCGGTCACGCACGCGCCGCTCGACCGCGGCGTCCGCGAGCGGATAGTGGCCGAGACCCACGGCAACCCGCTCGCCCTGGTCGAGCTCCCCCGCGGACTCGGCACCACCCGGCTGGCCGGGGGTTTCGACCTGCTCGACGCCGAGACGCTGCCCGGCCAGATCGAGGAGAGCTTCCTGGAACGGGTCCGGGCGCTCTCCGGCCCGGCCCGCACGCTGCTGCTGGTCGCGGCGGCCGAGCCGGCGGGCGACCCGGATCTGGTGCGCGACGCCGCCGCCCGGCTCGGCGCCGGCCTCGACATCGACGCCACGGACGGGCTGCTGGCCGTCGACCACCGCGTCACCTTCCGGCATCCGCTGGTGCGTTCCGCGGTCTACCGGGCGGCGTCCCCCGCCGAGCGCCGCGCCGTTCATCTGGCCCTGGCCGAGGTGACCGACCCGGCGGCCGATCCCGACCGCCGTGCCTGGCATCTCGCGTCCGCCGCGCCCGGGCCCGACGAGGCCGTCGCGGCCGAACTGGAGCAGTCCGCCGGCCGGGCCCAGGCGCGCGGCGGGATCGCCGCGGCGGCCGCCTTTCTCCGGCGCGCGGTGGCGCTGACCGCCGATCCGGCCCGCCGCGCCGACCGGATTCTGGCCGCGGCCGAGGCGAGTTTCCAGGCCGGCGATCTCGAGGGCGTCGGCCGGATGTTGAGCGCGCTGCGCGGCCGGCCGCTCGACGGCCTTCAGTCGGGCCGGGCCGGCGTGTTGCACGGCCAGGTGGCCTTCGCCTCCGGTCGCGGCGCGGATGCCACCGCCCGCACCGTCCAAGCCGCCCGGCAGTTGGAGGCGGTCGATCCTCGGCTGGCCCGCGAGATCTACCTGACCGCGTACGGCATCGCCGTCAGCGTCGCCGATCCGGAGGCCCTGCTCGCGGTGTCGCGGGCCGTCCGGCGCCTCACCCCACCGGCCGACCCCGGCCCGCTCGACCTGCTGCTGGAGGGCTACACGCTGCTCGTGACCGACGGCCGGGCGGCCGCGGCCGACGTGCTGCGCCGGGCCGCCGCCGCGCTCACCGAGCTTCCCCCGGCGGACGTGCTGCGCTGGGGCTGGGTGGCGACCGGGGTCAACGCCGCCGTCTGGGACGACGTGGCCATGCGGGAGACGTCCGAGCGCTGGACCCGGATCGTGCGCGACGCCTACGCGCTGCGGGAGCTGCCGTACCTGCTGACCGTGGTCGGCTACGCCAGCTCGTGGACGGGTGACTTCGAGGCGACGGCCGCCTTCATCGCGGAGGCCGACGCCGTCGCCGCCGCCAGCGGCATTCCCCTGCCCCCGTACGCGCAGCTGCGGCTGCTGTCCCTGCGCGGGCGGGAGCCGGAGACCACGGCGCTGGTCGCGGCCACCGTCGAGAGCTCGGCCGCCGCCGGCCTGGGCATGGGTGTCACGGCCGGGCAGTGGGCGGCCGCTGTGCTCTACAACGGGCTGGCCCGTTACCCGGAGGCGGTGCGGGCCGCGCGGTCCACCACGTACCTGGCCGAGCCCGGTCTGTCGACGTGGCTTCTGCCGGAGCTCGTCGAGGCGGCGTCGCGGTCCGGGGAGGCGGAGATCGCCCGGGAGGCGCTCGACCGGCTGGTCGAGGCGACCGCACCGTTCGCCACCGACTTCGCCGGCGGCGTCGAGGCCCGCAGCCGGGCGCTGATGGCCGACGGGCCGGAGGCCGAGGCGCTTTACCGGGAGGCGGTCGAGCGGCTGGAACGCACCCCGCTGCGTACCGAGCTGGCCCGGGCCCATCTCGTGTTCGGCGAATGGCTGCGGCGGCGCCGGCAGCGGCTCGAGGCCCGCGAGCACCTGCACACCGCGTACGAGATGTTCGTGGCCATCGGCATGGAGGCCTTCGCCGAGCGCGCCCGCCGGGAGTTGCTGGCCACCGGCGAGGCGGTCCGCCGCCGGGCCGCCCCGGCGGCGGCCGGCGAGGAACTGACCGCCCAGGAGCGTCAGATCGCCCTGCTGGCCCGCGACGGCTACTCCAACCCGGAGGTCGGCGAACGGCTGTTCCTGAGCCCCCGTACCGTCGAATGGCATCTGCGCAAGATCTTCGGGAAGCTGGGCATCGACTCCCGCCGTCAACTGCGCGACGTCCTGCCGGCCGGCGACGTCACGGAATGAGCTGCTGGCCGCCGTCCACGTCGTAGGTGGCGCCGGTCAGGGCGTCGTTGCTCATCAGCTGGAGGATCAGCGCGGCCACGTCGCCGGGGCCGACGACCCGGCCGATCGGCAGACTCGCCCGTAGTTCGGCCCGGCGCGCCTCGAGCTGGTCGCCGAGCAGGCGGGCCGACAGCGGCGTGTCGACGAAGCCGGCGGCGACCGCGTTGACCCGCAGCGGGGCCAGTTCCAGGGCCGCGTTGGCCGTGATGGCCGACAGCGCCGCGGTCCCGATGGCGGCCAGGATCAGTCCCTTGCCGGGGCGGCGGGCGCCGGTACCGGTGATGAGGGTGAGGGAACCACCCGACCGGGCCCGGGCCGCGGTCTCGCGGGCGACCCGCAGGGCGCCGACGAGATGATCGTCGATCTGCTCACGGGCCACCGCGAAGTCCATCTCGGCGATCGGCGCGTAGGCCGGGCCGGGGCCGCTGAGCAGCACGTGGTCGAGGGGCGTGGGCAGCGTGTCGAAGAAGCCGTCCAGGTCGGCCAGGTCGAGCCGGA
Source organism: Actinoplanes sp. NPDC048796 (assembly GCF_040650035.1). Classification (NCBI taxonomy): domain Bacteria; kingdom Bacillati; phylum Actinomycetota; class Actinomycetes; order Micromonosporales; family Micromonosporaceae; genus Actinoplanes; species Actinoplanes sp. NPDC048796. Next base: position 103,030 of record NZ_JBEZGO010000005.1, read on the forward strand.
CGGCGGTCACCCCGAGTTCGCCGCCGACCTCCTTGAGGCGGCCCTCGTCGCGGCCGGTGACGATGACGTTCGCGCCGGCCGCGCGGGCCTGGCGGGCCGTCTCCAGCCCGATGCCGGAGGTGCCGCCGATGACGACGACGGTGCTCTGGTCGAGAGTTCTCATGAGTCCTCCTAGACGGCGCAGGCTTGCAGGCGCGGATTGGGGGCGAGCGGTTGCTGGGTGGCCCGGCGGCTGGGCACGAAGACGGCGGTGAGGACGGCCGCGATGGCGGTCACCCCGGCCAGCACGAGCATCGCGAACTGGTAGTTGTCGGCCAGCGGCCGCGTGAGGTCGGTGGCGCCGCGGGCGCCGAGCAGCAGCGGCACGAGCGCCACCAGCACGACTCCGCCGACCCGGGACGCGGCGTCGTTGACGGCCGAGGCCTCGCCCAGGTCGCTGTCGTCCACGGCGGCCAGCACCCCGGCCGTGAGCGGCGCGACGGCCAGGCCGAGCCCGAGGCCGAACAGCAGCGCGCCGGGCAGGATCGCCTGGGTGTACGGCTGTCCGGGGCTCGCGGCCGAGAGCCAGGCGAAGCCGGCCGCGACGATCAGGATGCCGCCGGCCATCGGCCAGCGGGTGCCGACCCGGGCCACCAGGCCACCGACGAACGGCGACACCAGCAGGAAGACGGCCGACTCGGGGATGAGGGCGGCGCCGGCCTCGGTCGCGCTGTAGCCGAGCTGGAGCTGGCATTGCAGGATCACCAGGTAGCTCACCGCACCCAGAGCGCCGTAGAACAGCACGGTCGCCGCGTTGATGGCGTCGAACGGCCGTGACCGGAACAGTTCGGGCCGCAGCATGGGCCGCGGCAACCGCCGTTCGACCGGCACCAGCGCGGCCAGGCAGGCCACCCCGAGGACCGCCGAGGCCAGGACGGGCCCGCTCGCCCAGCCGCGCTCGGCGCCCGCGGTGAGGGCGTAGATGACCCCGCCCAGGCCGGCCACCGCCAGCAGCGCGCCGGCCACGTCCACGCTCAGCGGCCGCCGTCCGGTGTCCACATCGGGCACGAGGCGCAGCAGCACGAGCGCGGCCAGGATGAGTGGCACGTTGAGCAGGAAGACGTAGCGCCAGGACGCGTGGTCGACGAGCCACCCACCGCCGTACGGGCCCAGGGTGGTGCCGAGCGTGGAGACGCCGGCCCAGATCCCGATGCCCCGGGCCCGGTCCGGGCCGCGCAGCGTGCCGTTGAGCAGGGCCAGGCTGCTCGGCACGACCAGCGCCCCGCCCGCGCCCTGCACGACCCGGGCCGCGATCAGCGTCCCCACGTTCGGGGCGGCGGCGCAGGCGAGCGAGGCGGCCAGCATGACGAGCAGCCCGGCCGCGAGCACCCGCCGGCGGCCGAAGTGGTCGGCCAGCGCCCCGGACAGCAGCAGCAGCGACGCCACCGTCACCAGATAGCCGGTCAGCACCCATTGGAGCTCGCTCACGCTCGCGCCCAGGTCCTCGCCGATGGCCGGAATCGCCACATTGATCATGTACGCGTCGATGAAGCCGACCGCCGAGGCGAGCACGGTCGCGGCGATCAGCGCCCGGCCGGCCGGGCCGCGCAGCGCGATCACCGCGCCGCCGCCAGGGTGGCCGGATCGCTGGGGTGCGGGGTCAGCGGCACCGTCTCGGTGGTCAGCCAGTCCGCGAGCGGCAGCGACCCGAGCAGGTGCCGCATCTGGTCCTCGCCGCTGGCCTGCCACAGGCCCACCCCCCGGCCGCCGGGCGCGGTCCACAGCCGTACGAGCCGTCCCTCGCCGGCCAGCCGCCGGGTCTGCGCGGCCTCCTGCTCGAATCGCTCCTCGGCCGCCTCCCGGCGCGTACCCTCGGGAACCTGGATCGTGAAGTTGACCAGGAACTCCCGGGCACCCGGCTGGAGCGGCACCCGCCCCGCCCCCGGGTCGTTGGGGAACGCCGTCAGCGGCGTCACCTCGTCGGTACGCCACACCCGCAACGGCATCCTGGCCAGCGCGGCCTCCAGCTCGTCCGGGTCATCGGCCGCGAACAGCCCGATCGAGCGCCACTCCCCCGGGCCCAGCGGCGGCCGCCACAGCCGCCGGATCTGCCCCTGAGCCGCGAGCCGGGCGGTGTTCGCCGCTTCCCGGGCCCGCATGTCGGCCACCTCGTCCTCGGTGGTGCCGGCCGGCACCCTGGTGGTCATCGTGACCAGGAATTCCATGTCGCTCCCCTCGTCGTGCTGTGTTCCACCCTCCGTCAGGCAACCGGTCCGTGGGACCCGTGGCACTCCCTGGCCCCGCGTGCCCAGGGAGTCTCACCGGTGTGTCCCGGCGCCGCGGGGCGGCAGGCTCGGTCCACCAACGCAGGAGGAGTGGGCCATGGACATGAAGCTGGAAGTCGTCGTGATCGGGGTGTCGGACGTCGACCGGGCCAAGGCGTTCTACACGGGCCTCGGGTGGCGCCTCGACGCCGATCTGGCCACGAGCGAGAGCTTCCGGGTGGTGCAGGTGACTCCCCCGGGCTCGCCGGCCTCGGTCATCTTCGGCACCTCGGTGACGGACCAGCAGCCCGGCACCGCGCAGGGGCTGCACCTGATCGTGAACGACATCGCCGCCGCGCACGACGAGCTCAAACGGGCCGGGGCCGAGCCGAGTGAGGTCTTCCACGACACCGGCGGCGTCTTCCACCACGGCGGCACCGCCGAGCGGGTGGCCGGGCCGGCCGAGGGCAACGCCAGTTACGGCTCGTTCCTGTCGTTCAGCGACCCCGACGGCAACGGCTGGCTGCTCCAGGAGATCACCACTCGGCTGCCGGGCCGGCTCGACCCGTCGGTCACCGCGTTCTCCTCCGCGAGCGATCTGGCCGCCGCGCTGCGCCGGGCCGCGGCCGCGCACGGCGAGCACGAGGCCCGTACCGGCGCCGAGGATCCGGACTGGCCGTCCTGGTACGCCGACTACATCGTCAAGGAGCAGTCCGGTCAGGAGCTCCCCCGGTGAGCGACACGTACCGCGCGGTGGTCGCCACCGGTCACCGCCGCTTCGAACTGGTCGAGCGCGAGCGCCACGACCCGCCGCCGGGCCAGGTGCTCATCGACGTGGAGGCGTGCGGGGTCTGCCACACCGACGCGCTGGCGGTCGAGGGCGACCGGTCGGCGCCGATCGTGCCCGGCCACGAGATCATCGGCCGGATCGGCGCGGTCGGCGAGGGGGTCGACCCGTCGTGGAAGGTGGGCGACCGGGTCGGCGCCGGCTTCCTCGGCGGCCCGGACACCACCTGCGAGGCCTGCCGGTGGGGCGACTTCCTCAACTGCGCCGACCAGCCGCTGACCGGCACGACGGTCGACGGCGGCTACGCCGAGGTGACGTACGCCCGGGCCACCGGCCTGGTCCGGATCCCCTTGGGAACCGAGACCGTGAACGACGCGCCACTGCTCTGTGCCGGCCTGACCATGTACAGCGCGCTGCTGGCGGGGAGGGCCCGGCCGGGTTCGCTGGTCGCGGTGCAGGGCATCGGCGGCCTGGGTCATCTGGGCATCCAGTACGCCCGGGCGCTGGGTCACCGGGTCGCCGCGATCGGCCGGGGCCCGGCCAAGCGGGAGCTCGCGGCCGAGCTCGGCGCCGACGAGTACATCGACAGCCGGGCCGAGGATCCCGGCGAGGCGCTGCGACGGCTCGGCGGCGCGGCGGTCATCGTCGCGACCGCCGCGGCCGGGGCGGCGATGTCGGGCCTGATACCGGGGCTCGGGCGGGGCGGCGAGCTGGTCGTCGTCGGGGCCGACCCGGAGCCGCTTCAGGTACGCCCGGAGCAGCTGATCTTCGGCAGTCACCGGATCCGCGGCAGCCTGACCGGCACGGCGATCGAGAACGAGGAGAACCTGCGGTTCACGCTGCGCCACGCGATCCGTTCCTACAACGAGGTGTTCCCGCTCGGCGAGGCCGCCAAGGCGTACGAACGGATGATCTCCGGCGACGTGCGTTTCCGCGCCGTCCTCGACGTGAGGGGTTGAACGGCCATGGTGGACACCCTCCTGAGCGGGACGGTGGCGCTGGTCACGGGGGCGAGCGGCGGCATCGGGGCCGCCACCGCGCGCCGGCTGGCCCGGGAGGGCGCGGCGGTGGCGGCCGTGGCCCGCCGCCCCGACCGTCTCACCGGCGTGGTCGAGGACGTCACGGCGCTGGGCGGGCACGCGGTGGCGGTCCAGGCCGACCTCACGGACCCGGACCAGGCGGAACGGGCCGTCCAGGACGCGCTCGACCGGTTCGGGCGCATCGACATGCTGGTCAACAACGCCGGCGTCATGCTGCTGGGCACCGCGCTGCACACCACGCTCGAGGAGTGGAACCGGATGGTCGCGCTCAACGTGTCGGCGGTGCTGCACGTCACCCACGCGGCGGTGCCGCACCTGATCGACGCGGCGGCCACCTCGCCGCGCGAGGTGGCCGACATCGTCAATGTGAGTTCCACGGCCGGGCGGGTCGCCCAGCCGGGCGCCAGCGTCTACACCCTCACCCGGTTCGGCCTCACCGGCTTCACCGAGTCGTTGCGGCAGGAACTGCTCGAGGAGCGGGTACGGGTCGGCCTGGTCGCCCCCGGCGCCCCGGCCGGGCCGCTGCTGGCCGAGGAGGTCGCGGACGCGGTCCTCTACATGGTCAGCCGCGACGGCCGGGTCGCGGTCAGCGAGATGCTGGTCCGGACGGCCGGGAGAAACTAGGCGAACTCGGTCGCGACCTCGCGCGGGTTGGCGCCGGCGACCTCGAGCACGTCGTCGCCGGCCCCGCCGAGGATCGAGCGGGTCGCCCACAGCGCGAAACCGGACGCCTGGGCCACGCTCACCTTGGGCGGGATGGCCAGCTCGTGCCGCACGACGCGGGCGTCGACGACGGCCGGGCCGTCGTGCGCGAACGCCTTCTCCAGCGCGCCGTCGAGCTCGCCGGCGGTCTCCACCCGTACCCCGAAGAGACCGACCGACCGCGCCACCTCGGCGAAGTTCGGGTTGTCGAGGCCGGTGCCGTAGTTGACGATGCCGTCGGCTTTCATCTCGAGCTCGACGAAGGCCAGCGCCTCGTTGTTCAGCACCACGACCTTCACCGGCAGCCGCTGCTGGCGCAGGGTGAGCAGCTCGCCGAGGAGCATGGCGAGGCCGCCGTCGCCGGAGAAGGTGACGACCTGCCGTCCCGGCTGCGCGGCCTGCACGCCGATCGCCTGCGGCAGCGCGTTGGCCATCGTGCCGTGGTTGAACGAGCCGATCAGCCGGCGCCGGCCGTTCATCCTCAGGTAGCGCGCCGACCAGAGGGTGGGCGTGCCGACGTCGGCCAGGAAGACGGCGTCCTCGGACGCGATCCGGTCGACCGCCGCGACGAGGGCCTGCGGGTGCAGCGTGCGCCCGGCGCGGCCGGAGTGGGCGAGGGCGTCGAACCGGCGCCGGGTCCGCCGGTAGTGCTCGACCATCCGGTCCAGGTGCTCACCGTCGCGGCCGTCCGTCAGGCGCGGCAGCAGCGCGGCCACGGTGTCCTTGACCGTGCCGACCAGCGGCACGTCGACCGGCACCCGGCGGCCGACGCGCTCGCCCCGCACGTCGACCTGCACCACCTTGGCGTGCGCCGGGTAGAAGGGCCGGTAGGGGAAATCGGTGCCCAGCATGAGCAGCACGTCGCAGTGCTCCATCGCCCGGTACCCCGACGGGAAGCCCAGCAGGCCGGTCATGCCGACGTCGTACGGGTTGTCGTACTCCACGAACTCCTTGCCCCGCAAGGCGTGCACGATCGGCGCCTGGAGCCGCCCGGCGACGGCGGTCAGCTCGCCGTGCGCGCCCTCACAACCGGCCCCGGCCAGGATGGTGACCCGCTCGGCGCCGTTGAGCAGTTCGGCCGCGGCGGCCAGGTCGGCCTCGGCCGGCCGGTGCACCGACCGCGCGGGCCGGACGGGGGTCACCTCGGCCGGGACCGTCGCCCCGAACACCTCGCCCGGCACCACGATCACGGCGACGCCCCGCCGCTCGACCGCCGCCCGCATGGCGATGCGCAGGACACCGGGCAGCTGCTCGGGAACGCTGACCATCTCGCTGTAGACGCTGCACTCGCGGAACAGCTCCTGCGGGTGGGTCTCCTGGAAGAACCCGGTGCCGATCTCCGCCCGCGGGATGTGGGCGGCGATCGCGAGGACCGGCACGCCGCTGCGCTGGGCGTCGAACAGCCCGTTGATCAGGTGCAGGTTGCCGGGCCCGCAGCTGGCCGCGCAGACCGCGAGCTCCCCGGTGACGGCGGCCTCCCCGGCCGCCGCGAAGGCCGCGGCCTCCTCGTGGCGGACGTGCTGCCACGTGATGCCGCCGTCGCGGCGCAGGGCATCGGTCAGGCCGTTGAGCGAGTCGCCCGGCAGTCCGTAGATCCGGCTGACGCCGGACGCCTTGAGCGTGGCGACGATGTGGTCGGCGAGGGTCATCGCGTCTCCCGTGAGTGTGCGGAATACCGAACTCCACCGTCGTCCGCCCGGCACTGGTTCGGCGCCCGGGTAAACCCCCGGGATACGCGACACCAGGGTCTTCCACCGGTACCGGTGGCCCGGGACGTCGGCCAGGGTGAAGGGGAGCACATCGATCTGGGGAGGCATCGGGTATGAGCGATTACGACGTGATCGTGGTCGGCGGCGGGTCGCCGGGTGAGCACTGCGCCGGGGCACTGGCCGAGGGCGGCCTGCGGGTGGCGCTGGTCGAGCGGGAGCTGGTCGGTGGCGAGTGCTCGTACTACGCCTGCATCCCGTCGAAGACCCTGCTGCGGCCGGGTGAGGCCGTGCAGGCGGCCCGGGACGCCGAGTCGACCGCCGAGGTCGACGTGAAACGGGCCCTGGCCTGGCGCGACTTCATGGTCTCGGACTATTCGGACGCGGGCCAGGAGCGGTGGCTGGCGGGGGCGGGGATCGCGCTCATCCGGGGCAGCGCGCGGCTGGCCGGGCCGGGGGCGGTCGAGGTGGCCGGGGTCCGCTACACGGCCGAGCACGTGGTGCTGGCCAACGGGGCGTCGCCGATCATCCCGCCGATTCCGGGTCTGCGCGAGCTCGACGTCTGGACCAACCGCGAGGTGACCGGGATGAAACAGGTGCCACGACGGCTGGTGATTCTCGGCGCCGGGCCGGTGGGGGTGGAGATGGCCCAGGCCGTACGGCGTCTCGGCGGCTCCGTCGTGCTCACCGCCCACGGTGACCGGGTTCTCCCGCACGAGCCCGCGCAGTTGGGTCACGCCCTCACCGCCGCCCTGCGTTCCGACGGCGTGTCGCTCGCCCTGGGCCCTCGTGCGATCGGCGCCCGCCGGGACGATTCCGACTATGTCCTGACGTTGGATGACGGTCAGGAGTTGCGGGGTGACCGGCTTCTGGTGGCCACCGGGCGGGCGCCTCGCGTCGAGGGGATCGGCTTGGAAACCGTCGGGATCGTGCCGAACAAAAAGGGCATCCCGGTGGACGAGTATCTGCGGGCCGCGCCCAACCTCTGGGTCGTCGGCGACGCCACCGGCCAGTTCATGCTGACGCATGTCGGGAAATATCAGGGCGAGGTCGTGGCCGACAACATCTACGGCCGCCCGCGCAAGGTCGACTACACCGCCGTACCCCGGGTGGTCTTCACCGACCCGCAAGCCGCCGCGGTCGGTGCGACGTCGGGCGCCGTCAGCTCCACTGTGGCCCTCAAGGACGTCGCCAAGACCGCGGCCTACACGCGCCGGTACGCCGAGTCGCACGGCTTCCTGACACTGTTCTCCGACGGATCCGTGCTCACCGGCGCGTGCGCGCTCGGCCCGGAGGCCGGCGAGTGGCTTCAGCAGGCCACCCTGGCCATCCGGGCCAAGGTGCCGCTCGACATCCTGCGCGACACGATCCAGCCGTTCCCCACCTTCTCGGAGATCTATGTCCAGGCCCTGCACGGCCTCCGCAAATGACCGTCTGCTGTTCACCGGCCGGTCACCCCGAATTGGACGCCGCGTGCGGTCACGACCGGCACGCTGTGCCGATGTTCGGCTTCGTTCTCGGCGCACTGGCAATCTCGTGGGGCGTGCTGGCGGCGTTCCTCGACCAACCGGGCGCCGCCGACCACCGGCGAGCCCGGCAGCTGTCGGCCGCGCTGCTGACCGCCTGCACGGCCGCGACGGCGGTCGGCGGTGTCGCGGCGCTGGCCGGCGCCTGGTAGGCGGTAGCGTTCGCCCATGGCGATGACGGTGGAGCAGGCGTGGGAGCTGAGCCGGGCCGAGAGCGGCCTGGCCGTGGTGTCCACGCTGCGCGCGGACCAGACGATCCAGAGCTCACTGGTGAACACCGGGATCATCCAGCGGGATGCTCCGGTGCTGGCTTTCGTGACGTACGGGAAGGTGAAGCTGGCCAACCTCAGGGCGCGGCCGCAGCTGACCGTGACGTTCCGCAGCGGCTGGCAGTGGGCCGCGGTCGAGGGCCGGGCCGAGGTGGTCGGCCCCGAGGCGGGCGCCGAGGCGCTGCGCCTCCTGCTGCGCGAGATCTTCTCGGCGGCCGGCGGCACCCACGACGACTGGGACGAGTACGACCGGGTCATGCGCGACCAGGGCCGCGTGGCGGTCCTGATCACCCCCGCCCGCGTCTACGCCAACTGAGCCGCACACCCGGGAAGCCCGTCGCCTCCCCCATGGTCGCGGATCGATGCCTTATCCTCCGCCCATGCGTAAGGCGATCATCTTCCACGGCACCGGCGGCAACCCCGGAGTCGCCTGGTATCCCTGGCTGGCCGATCGGCTGACCGCCCGCGGCTACGCCGTCGAGGTGCCGCACTACCCCACCCTCAACGTCGAACCCATCGACACGTTCCTGCCGAAGGTCCTCGAGGCGCACACCTTCGACCCGCAGACCGTGCTGGTGGGCCACTCCGGCGGCGCCGCCCTGCTGCTGGCGATCCTGGAGCGCCGGCCCGCGGCCCAGGCTGTGCTGGTGGCCGGTTACTGCACCCCGCCCAACGACGGCGAGGAGCCGGTCCTGCGTCCCGGCTACGACTGGGACGCCATCCGGGCCAACGTCCGGGACCCGTACTTCATCAATTCCCGCTCGGATCCCTACGGTTGCGACGCCACCCAGGGCCGGTCCCTGTTCGACCGCCTCGGCGGCACCCAGATCGTCCGCGACGACGGCCATTTCGGCGACTACAACCAGGTCTACGATGAGTTTCCCCTGCTCGACCGCCTGATCCCGTAAGCGCGCCCTCTCCCTGGCCGCCCTCGGCCTCTCCCGCTGACCCCCTCACCCGGCACAACCCTCAGGCCCAAGGTCAAAGCCGGCTGTCGTAGCGGGGTGGGGCGTACAGACCGTCGCTCCCGCCGAGGGCCGCGACGAGCCGAGCTGGGCGCTGGCGCGCCCAGAGCGCTCGGCCCGCCACGGCGACGTGCGTGATCGGTTGCGCTCGGAAACCCGGAGGGCAGCCGGCCGGGAACTATCAAGCCCGTTCTGACGTTCAGGTGAGCGACATGACAGTGCCCCGGCGGCGCCGAAGGGTAATGCTGGGGGACAAACTACGAATGAGGTGTGCGCCATGGCCACGGAGAAGGCGATTCTCGCCGGCGGCTGTTTCTGGGGGATGCAGGATCTGATCCGCAAGCGCCCCGGAGTGATCTCGACGCGGGTCGGGTACACCGGCGGCACGGTCGCGAACGCGACGTACTACAACCACGACGGGCACGCCGAGGCGATCGAGATCGTCTTCGACCCGTCCGTCACGTCGTACCGGGATCTGCTGGAGTTCTTCTTCCAGATCCACGACCCGACGACGCTGAACCGGCAGGGCAACGACGTCGGCACCAGCTACCGCTCGGCGATCTTCTACGAGACCGACGAGCAGAAGCGGGTCGCCGAGGACACCATCGCCGACGTCGAGGCGTCCGGGCTGTGGCCGGGCAAGGTGGTCACCGAGGTGACCGCGGCCGGCCCGTTCTGGGAGGCCGAGCCGGAGCACCAGGACTACCTGGAGCGCATCCCGAACGGCTACACCTGCCACTTCCCGCGCCCCGACTGGAAGCTGCCCCGCCGCGTCAGCTGAGCGCACGGCAGCCGCCCGGGCGGTGGCTCACCGTCCGGGCGCAGACGCCGCTCGCACCTCGTCGTTGGTGCGCCCGCTCACCACGGAGCGCGGGTGGTCCTCGGCGTTCCAGCCCTCGACCGCGTACTCGTCACGCTTGTGCAGCAGCAGCCATTCCCACTTGCCGTTGGCCCCCTGGCGCGTGCGCACGAGGACGAGGCGGCCGCGCAGCTTCTCGCCGTACACGTCGAAGTGAAGCTCGCCGTCCCTGACCGCGCGCCCCGGATCGCCCTGCGGCTCGAAGGTTCCGGCGTCCCACACGATGACGTCGCCGGCGCCGTACTGCCCGGCCGGGAGGACACCCTCGAAGTCGTAATAGGACAGTTCGTGGTCCTCGACCTGGAAGGCCGCCCGCCGCACCGTGGGGTCGAGCGTCGGCCCCTTGGGCACGGCCCAGCTCGCCAGCACCCCGTCGATCTCGAGCCGGAAGTCGTAGTGCAGCCGCCGCGCGCGGTGCCGTTGCACAACGAAGCGCATGCCTCTCACCTGCCCCCTAGCGGTTGAAATCAATGTTAGCTCACTGACGTATCATCGATTTATGCAGAAGCTGGAAGACAACGCCGTACGGGCGGCGCTGGTCGAGGCGGCCGAACGGCAACTGGCGGCCTCGGCCGACGGCGACATCGCCACCCGAGCCGTCTGCGAGGAGGTCGGCGTCACCCAGCCGGTGCTGTACCGGCTGTTCGGCGACAAACGCGGCCTGCTCGACGCCGTCGCCGACGCCGGTTTCGAACGGTACGCGCGGCGCAAGGCCGGCCTGGAGGTCAGCGACGACCCGGTGGCGGACATGTACGTGGGCTGGGACGACCACATGGCCTTCGCCGCCGAGAACCCGGCCCTCTACCAGCTGATGTTCGCGCCCCGGGCGGGCGCCGCGTCGAGCGCCCACCGCCGGATCCTGGACCTGCTGGAGGCCACACTGGTGCGGGCCGCGGCGGCGGGCGCCCTCCGGACGACCCCGCGGCTGGCGGCCCAGCTGATCCTGCCGGCCAACATCGGCGTCGCGCTGAGCCGCATCGCCCAGCCGTCCCTGTTCGACGACCCGGACCTGTCCCATCGCGCCCGCGACGCGGTCTTCGCCGCCGTCCTGACCGCCATCCCGGCCCGGGACGACGGCGCCGATCCGGTACGGGCGGGGGCGCGCCAGTTGCGCTCGCGTCTTTCCCTTTCCGGTACGCCGAAACTGGAGCTCGCGGAGGCGGCCTTGCTCGACCGCTGGCTCGAACGCCTCGACGAGCCCTAGGCGGCCTGGCGCCGCGCCTTGCGGACGGCTTTCTCCAGCTCGGCCCGGCTCATCGTGGTCCGCTTCGGGACGTCGAGGTCGCGCGCGAGCTTGAGCAGATCGCTCTTCGAGACCTCCTTGAGGTCGGCCGCCTTCGCCTTCGCGCCCTTCCCGCTCGCGGCGGTCTTGCGCTTCGGGGCGGCCGACTTCCCCGGTTCGGCCGCCGCCCGGCTCTTCTTGGCGGCCTCGACGCTGCGGCGCAGGGCCTCGAACAGGTCGGTGGCCGCGGTGGGCTCGGGGGCCTCGGCGGCCGGGGTGATCTCCTTGCCGGACTTCTTCTCCTCGATGAGCTCGTTGACGCGGTCGGTGTAGGTGTCGCGGAAATCGGCCGGGCGCCACTTGCCGGCCATCGAGTCGATCAGCTGCTGGGCCATGTGCAGTTCGGCCGGCTTGGCGGCGTTGCGCCGGGGCAACGAGTCGATCTGGTCCTTGGGGTCGCGGACCTCGTCGGCGAAGTACATCGTCTGCAGCATCAGCAGGTCGCCGTCGGCACGGATCGCGGCCAGATACTCCTTGCCCCGCATCACCAGCGTGCCGATCGCGGCGCGGCCGGAATCGGCCATCGCGTCGCGCAGCAGGCCGTACACCTTCTCGGCCTCCTCGCGGCCGGGACCGAGAAAGTACGTCTTGTCGTAGTAGATCGGGTCGATGTCGTCGAGCTCGACGAAACGGTCGATGTCGAGGCTGCGCGACCGGCCCGGCGCCACCGAGTCGAGCTCCTCCTGGTCGAGCATGACGTAGTCGCCGCCGCCGACGTCGGCCCCTTTGACGATGTTGTCGTAGTCGACTTCCTTGCCCGTGCGCTCGTTCACCCGCTTGTAGCGGATGCGGTCGCCGGTGCCCTTCTCGAACTGGTGAAAGCCGACCTCGTGCTCGTGGGTGGCGGAGTACATCGCCACCGGCACCGACACCAGGCCGAAGGTGATCGCTCCTGTCCAGATCGGTCGCGCCATACCGCTGCCATACCCGCCGGCGGCGAATCGAATCCCGCCGGTTAACTACCACCATGTAATTCCTGGTCAAGGGGTATCACCCGGCCGTGCGCGGGGTAGCCCGATCGGATGACGATCGACGGCGAGGTCGTACGGCCGATGCTGGCCGCGCTCGGCCCCCTGCCCACCGGACCGGGCTGGGCGTTCGAGTTCAAGTACGACGGCGTGCGCGCGGTCACCTACGCCGCCGGCGGCGAGGTGCGGGCGCTGACCCGCAACGACAACGACGTCACGACCACGTACCCGGAGCTGGCCGAGATCGCCACGCTGCTGGATGGCCGCCAGGCGATCCTCGACGGCGAGATCGTCGCCCTGGAAGCCGGCGAGCGCCCGTCGTTCGCGCTGCTCCAGAACCGGATGCACGTCGCCGCTCCCCCGGCGGCGCTGCTGCACACGGTCCCGATCCGCTACTACGTCTTCGACGTGCTGCGGCTGGACGGCGAAAGCACGATCGACCTGCCCTACCGGCGCCGCCGCGAGCTGTTGGCCGCCCTGCGCCTCGACGGCGCGACGGTGCGGACGCCGGCCAACTTCCCGGACGCGGACGGCACCATCGTCCTGGACGCGGCGAAACTGTCCGGCTTCGAGGGCGTCGTCGCCAAACGCGAGGACGGCGTGTACCGGCCGGGACGCCGCTCCCCCGAGTGGACCAAGGTGCCACTGATCCGCACCCAGGAGGTCCTGATCGTCGGCTACGAGCCGGGCGAGGGCCGCCGCTCCGGAACAATAGGTTCACTCCTGCTCGCCGTCCCCGATCAGGAGCAGAGCTTGCGGTACGCGGGTCAGGTCGGCACCGGCTTCACGGACGCCATGCTCCAGCACTTGCAGGCCGAACTCGACGCCGCCCGGCGCACCACGGCCCCCGTACCCGGCGTCCCCCGCGACCATGCCCGCCACGCCCGCTGGGTGGAGCCCACCCTGGTCGGCGAGGTCGCCTTCCGCAACTGGACCGTCGACGGCCGTCTCCGCCACGCTTCCTGGCGAGGCCTGCGCCCCGACCGCGACCCGTCCTCGCTGGCCGCTCCCCCGCGGGCAGCCACCCCGACCCAACCCGCGACACCACCGACAGCCCGCCCCCGCACGACCCCAGCCCGACCGACCCAAGCTCGACCAACCCGAGCTCAAGCAACCCAAGCCCGGCCGACCCAAGCTCAAGCAACCCAAGCCCGCCCGACCCAAGCCCAAGCGACGCCAGCCCAGGCGACGCCAGCCCAGGCGACGCCAGCCCAGGCGACGCGAGCGAAAGCGGCAGCGTCAGCGGCAGCGAGGCAGACAGCTAAGCGGGCAACCGCCGGGAAGCAGACAGCCGGGCGCGAAACAGCCGGGAAGCAGACGGCCGGGCGGGAAACGGCCGCGCGGGAAGAGGTGACCGGCACGGTCATGACCGCGGATGCCACCTGGCGGGTCGAGGCAGTACGCCGCGACGGCCGCCAGTGGTACCGGATCGTCCACGGCGACAACGTGGTCGAGGGCCTGACCCTGGACGACGTCCGGCTGGTACTCGAAAAGGCGGGCATCGACCTAGCCGACCTCACCGAAGCCGCCTGACCCAGAACACCGCGCCCCAGGGACGGCGCGGGACGGCGCGGGACGGCGCGGGACAGCGCGGCGCGGGACAGCGCGGGACAGCGCGGCGCGGGACAGCGCGGGACGGCGCGGCGCGAGGCGGGACGGCGCGGAGTAGCGCGGGACGGCGCGCGGGCGGCGTGGCACGGGTGCAAGGGGACGTGGCACGCGATGCGGGGCGAGGGCGGTGGGAGCGTGGCGCGGGGCGGCGGAGCGCGAGGGGATCCGTTTCGCAACTGGGTCGCTCCGGGGCTGTCACGAGGTCGGGGGTGGGGCTGCCGACTGTGTGCACATGAAGTCGCTCGTAAATGGTTTGTTCGTGGTCGCGGCGATCTCCGGGGCCGCCTCCCTGGCCGCGCCGGCCGCCTATGGGGTGGACGCGGCCGACTCGCTGCTTCCGGCTGAGGTGTCCGGCCGGCGGCCGGCGAGGGTGGTCAGCACGGCTCTGGACGACGCCGGGCGGCCGATTGTCCGCGTTCGGACCGCCACCGACCGGGCCGCCGCGCGGCGGTACGTTCGGGAAGGCCGCAGCCGCAGCCGGTCCGTGGCCGTGGAGATCGACAAGACGGTTCGTACCACCGAGGTTCCGGCCGGCTCCGACCCGTACCGGGCCGATCAGTGGGACTTCGCCAAGATCAATGTGGCGGCGGCCTGGCCGCGGTCGACCGGGGACGGGGTGACCGTCGCGGTCATCGACACCGGCGTGGACGCGGCCCACCCCGATCTGGCCGGCGACGTTCTGCCGGGCATCGACTACGTCGCCGGGACCGTCGGCGGCACCGGCATCGACCCCAACGGCCACGGCACCCACGTGGCCGGCACGATCGCGGCCGCGACCGGCAACGGCGTCGGCATCTCGGCGGTGGCCCCGTCGGCGAAGATCCTGCCGATCCGGGTGCTCGGCGCCGACGGCACCGGCAGCATGGCCGACGCGGCCAGCGGCATCGTCTACGCCGCCGACCACGGGGCCCAGGTCATCAACATGTCGCTGGGCTCGACGGATCGGCTCGACGCGGTGACCCAGGCCATCGCGTACGCGCGCGGCAAGGGTGTCACAGTGGTCGCCGCGGCCGGCAATGACGGGAGGAAGGGCAGCCCGGCCAACTATCCGGGGGCCGACCCGGGCGTCATCGCGGCCGCCGCCACCGACTCGGCCGACGCGGTCGCCGCCTTCTCCAACCGCGGCTCCTACGTCGACGTGGCCGCGCCGGGCGTCGGCATCCTGAGCACCCTGCCGACGGTGAAGGACAGCTACGGGAGCATGAGCGGCACCTCGATGGCCGCGCCGCACGTGGCCGCGGTCGTGGCGCTCCTCAAGGCGTACCACCCGGCCTGGAGCCCCGACGAGATCGAACAGGTTCTTCAGAGCACGGCGGTGGACCTCGGCACGCCCGGCAAGGACACGAGCTACGGCTGGGGACGCATCGACCCGGTCGCGGCGCTGGCCGAGGAAACGCCGACCGCGCCGAGCATGCCCGTTGAGACCACCACACCGAGCACGCCGACAACGCCTGTCCAGCCCATCACTCCTAGCGAGCCCACTGCGCCTAGCGAGCCCACTGCGCCTAGCGAGCCCACTGCGCCTAGCGAGCCCCGCAAACCCAGCACACCGAGCGTCACGATCGGAGTGAGCACCGGAGCGCGCGACGTCGCGTACGGCACCCGGCTGACCACCCGCTACACCGTCAAGGCGGGCAGCAGCCCGTTGGCCGGGCGGGCGGCCCAGCTGTGCGTCGCCTCGGGCAACAAAGCGTTCACGTGTACGTCGATGACGACCACCGCCGCCGGCACCGTGACCGTCGCGGCGACGGCCACGGCGAACCGGCGCGTGCGCCTGACGGTCGCGGGTGTCAGCTCGCCCGTCACCTCGTACGTGGTCCGGCCCCGGCTGGCTGTGGCCAAGACGGGCGCCCGCAAGATGCGGATCGCCATGACCGGGGTGGCCGGGCAGCGCCTCAGCGTGCAGCGGTGGACCGGCAAGGGCTGGCACGCGATCCGGTCCTACCCGGCCGCGAGCAGCCGCCTCGTCACCGGCCTGGTGGCCGGCGCCACCTATCGGGTGGTGGCACCGGCGAGCACCGCGCTGTCGTCGAAGACGAGCGGCGCCGTCAAGGTCTGACGCGGGTCAGGCGCGGACGATGGCCACCCCGTACTGGGGCAGTTCCAGGCCGCGGGCCGGCTTGCCGGTGAGCAGGTCGGTCCCGTCGAGCTCGACGACGTACGGCAGCGGGTTGTGGTTGATGACGTACGTGTCGGCCTGGCTGGTGATCCGTTCGACGCCGGGCGCCGGGCGGGGCAGGTCGAGGCCGAGGCGGCCCAGGATGGTCTCCACCAGGGCCGCCTTGCCGTCGGCGGCCAGGTCGGCCGCGACGTACCAGGCGGTGCCGTTGCTGGTGATGGCCGGGCCGCCGGCGGCGGGACCGTCGGTGAACTCGGACTCGACGGTGGCTCCGGCCGGCCGGACGACCTCGCTCCACGTCACCGACGACGAGGTGACCGTGCCGGCGAGCGCGGCCGGGTGGCCGGCGAGCGGGGTGAACTCCTCGATCCACAGGCCGAGCGTCCGCTGGAGCGGGCCGAGGTAGCCGCCGGAGCGGACGCGCAGGTTCTCGTCGACGATTCCCGTTTGGAACGTCACGATGAGCGTGCCGCCGTCACGGGCGTACCCGGCAAGGTTGTCGAGGCTCGCCTCGGTCGCCAGGAAGAGCGTGGGCGCGACGACGACACGGAAGCCGCTCAGGTCGGCGCCGGGGTGCACGAACCGGACCCGGAGGCCGGCCTGGGTGAAAGCCCGGTACCAGGCCGAGAGCTGCCCCTGGTAGCTGATCCGGGTCGGGCGGGCCGGCTGTTCGAGGGCCCACCAGCTTTCCCAGTCCAGGACGATCGCCGCCTCGACCGGCGGGGCGGCCACTGTGGACGGCAGCACGCCGGAGAGCGCCGTCAGCTCGGCGCCGAACTCGACGACCTCGCGCCACACGCGGGTGTCGGTGCCGCTGTGCGGCAGCATGCCGGAGTGGAACTGCTCGGCGCCGGCGATGGACTGCCGCCATTGGAAGTACATGATGCCGCGGGCCTCGCGGGCGATGGCCTGGTACGACCACGCGCGCATCTGGCCGGGGCGCTTGGCCGCGTTCTGCGGGCGCCAGTTGACCGCGCTGGTCGCCTGCTCCATCAGCACCCACGGGTTGTCGCCGGCGAGCGAGCGCATCAGGTCACGGGTCATGGCCGAGTGCAGGTACGCGGTCTCGTCGGCCGGGTCGGGGTAGCTGTCGTCGGAGACGAAGTCCAGTTCCTTCGCCCACTCCCAGTAATTCGCGGGCTTGAAGAAGCCCATGAAGTTGGTGGTGAGCGGGATGTCCGGGGTCACCTGGCGCAGGACGGCCGCCTCGGCCCGGAAACACTCGAGGAGCTCGTGGGAGCCGAACCGGTCGAAGTCGAGCAGCTGGGCCGGGTTCTTGAAGGTCGGCGCGTCCCGCGGCGGGAAGACCTCGTCGAAGGACGAGTAGTGCTGCGACCAGAAGGCGGTGCCCCAGGCGTGGTTCAGGCCCTCGACGGTGCCGTACTTGTCGCGCAGCCAGCCCCGGAACGCCTCGGCCGACACGTCGCAGTAGCAGCGGCTCACGTGGCAGCCGTACTCGTTGTTGACGTGCCACATCTGAAGGGCGGGATGTGAGCCGTAGCGCTCGGCCAGAGCCGTCACCAGCCGGGTCGCGTAGCGGCGATAGAGCGGCGAGCTCGGGCAGTACTGCTGGCGGCTGCCGGTCGACAGCCGTACGCCCGAGGCCGTGACCGGGAGGATTTCGGGGTGCTTGAGGGTGAGCCACGGCGGCGGGGACGCCGTCGCGGTGGCCAGGTCGGCGCGGACCCCGGCGGCGTGCAGCTTCTCCAGCACCACGTCGAGCCACTCGAAGTCGAACTCGCCGTCGCGCGGTTCGAGTCGCGACCACGAGAAGACGCCGACGGTGGCCAGGTTGACGCCCGCGGTCCGCATGAGCGAGGCGTCCTCGTCCCACACCGCGCGCGGCCACTGCTCCGGGTTGTAGTCCCCGCCGTACCAGATCGGCATCTTGTCTCTCCTGCCTAGGCGCGTCGCACGGCCGTGGAGCCGCGCACGATCAGGTGGTCCTCGACCGCGGGCAAGGGCTCGCGCGGTACGTCCGGCTCGAGCCGTTCCAGCACGCGGCGGAACGCGTGCGCCCCGTGGAGGGCGAAGTCCTGGCGTACGGTCGTCAGCGGCGGCGAGAAGTACGCCGCCTCGGGCATGTCGTCGTAACCGACCACGCTGACGTCGGCCGGGACGTGGCGGCCACGCTCGGCCAGGGCCCGGGTGACGCCGAGCGCGATCTGGTCGTTGGCGCAGACGACAGCGGTGGGATTCCGCAGCCGCCGGCCCGCCTCGTGTCCGGACGCGGCGGACCAGCCGGCGGCGAACAGGCGTTCGCTGTCGAGGCCGGTGAAGGCTTCCTCGAAGGCGCGCAGGCGGGTCCGCGCGGAGCACCAGTCGCGCGGGCCGGCCACGTACGTCACGCGGTCGTGTCCCAGCTCGATCAGGTGCCGGGCGACGGCGTGGTGGGCCTCGACGGTGTGGGCGGCCGGCGTGTCCTCGGTGACCGTGACGAGCAGGTCGGGCGAGAGCCGGCCGACGGCCTCGCGGAGCTGGTCGGTGTCGGCGATCGCGAGCACCCCGGCGACGTCCTGGCGGCCGATGGTGGTGAGCGTCCGCTCGAGGTCGTCCGCGTCGTACGTCATCACGTCGAGCAGGTAGCCGGCGGCGCGCGCGGCCCGGCGTACGCCCTCGACGAGCTGGACCGTGCCCACCTCGAGCAGTTCGCCGGTGAGGGCGACCACCGTGCGCGACTCGCCGCGGGCCAGCATCCGCGCGGTCAGGCTGGGCCGGTAGCCGAGTTCCTGGATGGCCCGCTCGACACGCTCGCGCGAGGCCGGGCGCAGCGGGGACGCACCGGACAGGTAGCGGCTCACGGTCTGGTGGGAGACCTCGGCCACGCGCGCGACATCGTAGATCGTCGGTGCTCTGGGCACTCGGTCCTTGCGCACCACGGGCCGCTCCCACAAGAAAGTTACCGGTAACAGTTCGCCCTCCCAGCAAAACTGTTACCGGTAACTTTTGTCAAGGGACGAGCACCAGGCGGATCGGGTCGCCCTCCTTGGCGTCGAGGCGGCGGACGGCCTCGGCCGCGTCGGCCAGGCGCAGGGCGCCGCTGACCGAGCGGGAGAACTCGACCCGGCCGCCGGCCACCAGGTCGAGCAGCTCCAGCACGTGCTCGGGCTGCGAGCCGTAGTGGCCGAGGATCTGCTGCTTGAGATAGCTGAAGTGGGTGCCCTGGGTGATGGTCAGCGGCTGGTCGGTGAGGCCGACCAGGATCAGCCTGCCCCCGCGGGCCATCGTCGCGGCGGCCTGCTCGCGCACCGGTGCCACGCCGGCGAAGTCGAAGGCGTACGAGAGACCGCGCCCCCGCGTCGCCTCCTTCACCCGCGTCGCGAAGACAGGGTCGGCCGGGTCCAGGGCGAGGTCGGCGCCGAAGGCCAGCGCGCGTTCGCGGGCGGCCGGCAGCGGATCGATCGCGATGACCGGGGCGGCGCCGATGACGCGCAGCAGCTGCACGGCGTGCGCGCCGAGGCCGCCGACACCCCAGACGCCGACCGGCCGGGCCGGGGCCACCCGGGCGGTCTCGACGATCGCGGCCCACGGCGTGGAGACCGCGTCGGGGATGAAGCAGGCCTGCTCGAACGGGAGGCTGTCGGGCAGCGGCACGACCGTGCCGGCGGTGGCGACCGCGAATTCGGCCCAGCCGCCGTCGTAGTCGACGCCGCGCGTCCAGACGACCCCGTCGCGCTCCTCGCCGGCCTGGAGCAGCACCCGCTGGCCGACCGTGAGCCCGGTGACGCCGTCGCCGATCTCGTCGATGACACCGGCGGTCTCGTGCCCGAGCGTGACGCTGTCGCCCGGCAGCAGCAGCGGCTTGATGACGCCCTGGATGAGGTGGACGTCGGAGAGGCAGACACCGGCCGCCTTGACGGCGATCCGGACCTGGCCGGGGCCGGCGTGCGGCTCGGCGATCTCTTCGACAGCGAACGTTCCGGTGGAAACGTCGAGACGTCCTGCGAGCATGGTTGCTCCTCGGTCGGTAATTTCAGTACCCTCGGTATCGAGTGAATACCCGCGGTATCGAGAGGTCAATGTCTGACATGCCACAAGATCGACGACGGCCACGGCGCGAGGACGTGCGGCGCGATCTGCTCACCGCGGCGGCCGAGGAATTCCGGCTCTCGGGGTACGCGGCCACCCGGCTCGAAGCGATCGCCGCGCGCGCCGGCTACACGAAGGGCGCGGTCTACTCCAACTTCGGCTCGAAACAGGAACTCTTCGCCGAGCTGCTCGACGAGCAGGTGACAGCCCTCATCGCCACCTCGGTCGAGCAGATCTCGACGGCCCGGGCCGAGGACGTGGCGCTGCGCCTGGCCCGGTTGTCGCTCGACGAACAGCGCTGGCACGTGCTCATCGCCGAGTTCGCCGTGCAGGCCACCACCGACCCCGGCGTGGCCGCCGTCTACCTGGCCAGCCGCCACCGGCTGATGACCGCGCTGGCCGGCCTGATCCGCGACAACGCCGCCCACCTCGGCGTCACCGGCGACCCGTGGAGCATCGCCTTTCTGATCCTGAGCACGACCAACGTCCTGGGCGTGCACGGCGTCATCGAGCCCGCGGCCCTCCCGCTGGAGCGGCGCGCCGAACTCTTCGCCGCGGTCCTGCGCGCCTAGCTCTAGCGCCCCGCCTCCGCCAGGGCTCGGGGCAGCTCGCGGCGGGAGGCGACGCCGAGCTTGCCGAGGACGCGGCGGACGTGCCGCGGACAGCGCCTCCCGGAATCGGCCGGATCCGTTGTGCAGAACGGCGCCGAGATAGTGGAACCGGGTGATCCCGACGCCCTCCCCCAGCGCCTCGGCCAGCTCGGCCGACTCGGCGACGAGCTTGGCCGCCCCGCCGGCTCCGCGCCAGGCGGCCACCGACTCGTCCGGGCCGTCGGCGGCCTGAGCTCGGTGCCAGGCGCCACGGTCCGGATCGGCCCGTTCGTCTGTCACGTGGGCCAGGGCGCGGTGGGCCGCGCGGCGGTCGTCCCGTGGTGCCGCGCCGTAGACGGCCGAGCGTGCCAGCGTGTGCCGGAAATGGACCGTGGCGCCGATCGTGAGCAGCCCCGCCGCGCGGACCTCGTCGGCGGCGGCGCGGGCGATGCCGAGGCGGCGGGCGGCGCGCACATCAGGGCCGGATCGCCGACCGGGTCGGCGGCCGCGATGAGCAGCAGCGTGCGGGCGCCGGCCGACAGTCCGCGGCTGCGGGCGGCGAAGCTCTCCTGCAGACGGCCGGCCAGCGGCAGCGCCCCGGGCAGCCCAAAGCCGCCGGCCAGCCTCGTCGGGGTGCGGGCCGGCGGAAGTTCGAGCAGCGCGAGGGGATTGCCGTGCGCCTCGGCGAGGATCGCGTCGCGGACCCGCTCGTCCAGCGGCCAGCGGACGACCGTGTCGAGCAGCGCCCGCGAGTCGAGGTCACCGAGGCCCTCGACGGTCCGGGTGGGCAGGCCGTCGAACTCCCGCACCGCCGGCCGCAGCGCGTACAGCATCACCACCGACTCGGCCTGGAGCCGGCGCGTGACGAACGCGAGCACCCGAGCGGACGCCTGGTCGAGCCATTGCGCGTCGTCGACCACGCAGAGAAGCGGCTTCCCGGCGGCCGCCTCGGCGAGCAGGCTCAGCGTGGCCAGCCCGACCAGGAACGGATCCGGGGGCGCCGGGTGAACGGCCCGCGGCGAGGCCGAAGACGGTGGCCACGTATGTCGCCGGCCACGGCGTTACCGGGCGGCCTTCTCGAGCCACGTGTGCAGCGCCTTGAGCGCGTCGGGGGCGATGCCGTGGCCGACGGGATCGCGGCGGGCCTCGGCGAGGGCGCCGGACTCCGTGGTCACGTAGGCCCAGGTCCGGTCCTGGAGTTCGCGGGGAATGACGGTGTCGTGGTCGCCCTGGGCGACCAGCACCGGCACGCCGGACAGCCGCTGGGGCGTGACGGGCACACCGGCGTCGAACGGCAGGGTGCCGTAGAGGATGGCGGCGCCGGCGAAACGGGTGGGGTCGTCGAGCAGGAGACCGCCGGCGAACGCCGCTCCCCCGCTGAAGCCGGCGAGGACCACCGGGCGGCCCTTCGCCGTGGCGTCCAGCCATTCACGGAACCAGTCGATGCTCGCGCGCAGCGATTCGGGACGGGGGCGGCCGATCCCCCGGTTGGCGAACCAGGCGTATCCGGTTCCTTCGGCGATCGGCGCGCGGACCGCCGCGTACGCCAGGGAAGCCGGAAGATGGCCGGCGCGTCAACCTTTCTCGAGTGAGGTCACGGCTTCTCCACCTCTTCGAAGACCAGCAGGGTACGGGTGTTGACGACGCCGGGCATGCCCTGGATCTCGTCGAGCACGAGGCGGCCGAGGGCCGCGTTGTCCGGCGCGCGTACCAGCATGATGACGTCGAACTCGCCGCCGACCAGGGCGATGTGCACGACGCCGGGCAGCGCCCGGAGCTGGTCGGCCACGTCGCGCCACTCGGCCTGGTTGAGGTTCACCGTCACGTAGGCCGAGGTGCCCAGGCCGGCCGCGACCGGGTCGACGTCGGCCCGGAAGCCGCGGATCACGTTCGTGGAGCGCAGGCGCTCGACCCGGGCGTAGGCGTTGGCCCGGGAGATGTGCAGGCGCTCGGCCAGGGTACGCATCGACAGGCGCCCGTCCTGGGTGAGCTCGGCCAGAATCTGGCGATCGATGTCGTCGACCACTTGTCTCGCCCCTCCGATCCACTAGGCGCCCGGCCGAGACGTTTGGCTCCCAAGAACTCGTGGTGAGCGTACATCTTCTCGGTTTTCACCCGATAGTGGAAACCAATTGGCATGAAGCGAAGCATGTCCACATGACAGGTGACGCACACCACCTTCTCCCCTCGGCCACGCCCGTGACGCTGATCGGCGTCGACGGCCGGGCCGTACGAGACGAGTTGCCGGACGACGCGGCGCTGCTGAGGGCCCTACAGGGTCTGATCACCGCGCGCCGGCTCAACGAGCAGGCATACGCCCTGGTCCGCCAGGGCCGGCTGGCCGTCTACCCGTCGTCGCACGGGCAGGAGGCCTGCCAGGTCGGGGCGGCCCAGGTGCTCGGCGACGGCGACTGGCTGTTCCCCACCTACCGGGACACGGCGGCCATCGCCGAGCGCGGCGTCGACCCGGTCGAGGCGCTCAGCCTGCTCAAGGGCGACTGGCACTGCGGTTACGACCCGCATGAACACAAGGTCGCCCCGCACACGACGCCGCTCGCCACCCAGCTGCCGCACGCGGTCGGCGTGGCGCACGCCGCCCGGCTCAAGGGCGAGCGAACAGTCGTGATGGCCCTCTGCGGCGACGGCGGCACGAGCGAGGGCGACTTCCACGAGGCGCTGAACTTCGCCGCCGTCCTCAAGGCGCCCGTGGTGTTCTTCCTCCAGAACAACGAGTACGCCATCAGCGTCCCGCTCTCCCGGCAGACCGCCGCTCCTTCCCTGGCCTACAAGGGCATCGGGTACGGGATCAGGAGCGAGCGCGTGGACGGCAACGACGTCGCCGCCGTGCTGGCCGTGCTGACGGACGCCGTGAATCGAGCGCGCGCCGGTGAGGGACCGCAGCTCGTCGAGGCCCACACGTACCGGATGCAGGCGCACACCAACGCGGACGACGCGACGCGCTACCGCACCGACGACGAGGTGGCGGCCTGGGTCGAGCGCGACCCGATCGTCCGCCTCGAGAAGCACCTGCGCGATCGGGGTCTGCTGACCGACGATTCGCTCGCCGAGATGCGGGCGGCGGCCGAGAAGACGGCAGAGCACATGCGCGACGGCATCAACCGCGATGTCGAGCCCGACCCCCACGACCTTTTCGCTTATGTGTACGCCGAACCGACAACCCAACTGCGGGAGCAGGGGGCCCAGGCATGACCGTCCACGAGAAGCTTTCGATGGGGCAGGCGCTCAACCGGGCCCTGCGCGACGCGATGGCCGCCGATCCGGCGGTGGTCGTCTTCGGCGAGGACGTGGGCCCGCTCGGCGGGGTCTTCCGGATCACCGACGGCCTGACCGCCGAGTTCGGCGAGGACCGCTGCTTCGACACGCCGCTGGCCGAGTCGGGCATCGTCGGTGTCGCCGTCGGCATGGCCATGAACGGGATGCGCCCGGTCGTCGAGATGCAGTTCGACGCGTTCGCCTATCCGGCGTTCGAGCAGATCGTCAGCCATGTGGCGAAGATGCGGAACCGTACGCGCGGCAAGGTGTCCCTGCCGATGGTGATCCGCGTTCCGTACGCGGGCGGCATCGGCGGTGTCGAACACCACTGCGACTCGTCGGAGGCGTATTACGCGCACACGCCGGGCCTGCACGTGGTCGCCCCGGCCACCCCGTCGGACGCGTACGGCCTGCTGCGGGAGGCGATCGCCTCGCCCGACCCGGTCGTCTTCCTGGAGCCGAAGAAGCTCTACTGGAGCAAGGAGGAGGTCGAGCTCTCCGGTCGCCCGGCGGCGGGCATCGGCAAGGCGGTCGTCCGCCGGGAGGGCACCGACGCGACCCTGATCGCCTACGGGCCGTCGGTGCCGGTCGCGCTGGAGGCGGCCGAGGTCGCCGACCGGGAGGGCCGCAGCCTTCAGGTCGTGGACCTGCGGTCGATCGTGCCGTTCGACGACGAGACGGTGTGCGCGGCGGTCCGGTCGACCGGGCGGGCCGTGGTGGTCGCCGAGGCGAGCGGGTTCGCCAGCGTCTCCTCGGAGATCGTGGCCCGGGTGACCGAGCGCTGCTTCCACTCGCTGGCGGCGCCGATCCGGCGGGTGACCGGCTACGACATCCCCTACCCGCCGCCGAAGCTGGAGCACCTGCACCTGCCCGATGTGGACCGGGTGCTCGAAGCGGTCGACGACCTGCAGTGGGAGGACTCGTGAGCGGCCAGGTGTTCCTGCTGCCCGACCTCGGCGAGGGGCTGACCGAGGCGGAGGTGGTGCGCTGGCTGGTGAAGGAGGGTGACACCGTCGCCGTCGACCAGCCGGT
Source organism: Actinoplanes sp. NPDC048796 (assembly GCF_040650035.1). NCBI lineage: Bacteria > Bacillati > Actinomycetota > Actinomycetes > Micromonosporales > Micromonosporaceae > Actinoplanes > Actinoplanes sp. NPDC048796. Next base: position 128,031 of record NZ_JBEZGO010000005.1, read on the forward strand.
CGTGGAGGTGGAGACGGCCAAGTCGCTGGTCGAGGTGCCGACGCCGTTCGCCGGTGAGGTCGCGGTGCGCCACGCCCCCGAGGGCTCGGTGCTGGAGGTCGGCAAGCCGCTGCTGACGGTCGGCGCGGTCGCCGCGCCGACGCCGGCCGAGACCTACCGCGAGGAGGAGCGCGCCGGATCCGGGAACGTCCTGATCGGGTACGGGACGAGCGCCGCGCCGGCCGCCTCGGGCCGCCGCCGGCGGCGGCCCGTGCACACGACGGTCTCCCGGGTCCCTCTGGTGGTGTCCCCGCTGGTGCGGCGGATCGCCCGCGACAAGGGACTCGATCTGCGCACCATCACCGGCAGCGGCCCGGGCGGCCTGATCGTGCGGGCCGACGTCGAAACGGCCGCCGAGACGGCCGTGCCGCCGATGGCCCCCGCGGTGACCGTGCCGGGCGAGCAGCGGATTCCGTTGAGCGGGTTCCGCAAGGCGGTGTCGGCCGCGTTGGCCCGCAGCCGGTCCGAGATCCCCGAGGCGACGGTCTGGGTCGACGTCGACGCGACGCCGCTGTGGGAGCTGCGCGAGAGCGTACGGCCGGGTCCGGGGATCCTTTCCTACATCGCGCGGTTCGTGGTGGCCGCGCTCAAGCAGTACCCGGTGCTCAACGCGCGCCTCGACACCGAGCGCCAGGAGATCGTCCAGTACGACCGGATCGACCTCGGCATCGCGGTGCAGGGCTCGCGGGGGCTGGTGGTGCCGGCGGTGACCGACGCCGGGTCGATGACCACGACCCGGCTCGACGAGGAGATCCGGAAGGTGACCGCCGCCGCCCGGGAGGGCACCGTGGGCGCCCCGGCCGGGACGTTCACGCTGAACAACTACGGCGGCTTCAACGTGGACGGCAGCGCCGCCATCATCAACCATCCGCAGGTGGCGATCCTCGGCTTCGGCCGCATCATCGACCGCCCGTGGGTGGTCGGCGGTGAGCTGTGCGTCCGCAAGATCACCCAGATGAGCTTCGTCTTCGATCACCGCGTCTGCGACGGCGGCACGGCCGCCGGCTTCATGCGCGCGGTCGCCGACGCCATCGAGAACCCGGCGGCCGCGATCGCCCGGTTGTGATCGTGAGGGGCGGGTGAGTGACCCGCCCCTTCACCCTGTGAGGATGGCTTCCATGACTCATGTATCGGGGGGACCGGACGTCCGCGTGACCGGGCGGCGGGTGGTGGCGACCATCATCGACGGCATCGTGCTCGGCGTGATCGGCAACATTCTGGCCGCGGTGTTCGACCTGGACGTCGTCGTCAGCGGCCGTGAGCTGACCCACCTGGCGAGCGGCGGCAATCTCCTGCTTTTCGTGGTCGCCACGCTCTACTACGTCCTGATGGAGGGCTACCTGGGCCGTACGGTGGGCAAGATGGTGACCGGGATCAGGGTGGTCGACGGCGAGACCGGCCGTACCCCGCCGGGCGTCGGCAAGGCGATCCTGCGCACCATCTTCCGCATCATCGACAGCATCTTCGGCTACCTGGTCGCGTTCATCGTCGTCCTGTCCTCCCCGCGCCGCCGCCGCGTCGGCGACATCGTCGCCCGCACCCAGGTCGTCCGCGGCTAGCTCGGCGACGGTGTCGTCGCGGCTTTGAGGCGCCGGCTGATCTGGTCCATCGCGGACCGGAGTTCGGCCGGCTCGACCTCGCTCAGGTCGGTGTCGAAGGTGATGAACAGACCGGCGATCCCGGCCCAGGACCAGCCGCCGATGGTGAGCCGGCTGCGGTCGGCGCCGGCGGGCTCGACGACGGAACCGCCCGGCGCCCAGCGAGCGGCGACCTCGGCCGGCAGCTCGAGGACGGCCGAGCCGACGCACTGCCACCGGCCGGGCGTGTCACCGCGGTCCGGGTTCCGCACGACCAGGCGGGTCAGGTCGTCGCGGGTGAGCGGCTGGGGCGTGAACACCGCCCCGCCGCCGGGGGTGTGCGGGCGGATCCGGTCGACCCGGTAGGTGTGCCACTCCCGGTCGCGGTGGCCGCGGGCGATCAGGTACCAGCGCCCGGCCCAGACGACCAGGTGATGCGGCTCGACCTCGCGGGGCGGGCGGAACCCGGGCCGGCCGGGCTCGGTCACGCAGCCGTCGGGGTCGAGGTAGTCGAAGCGCAACACCCGGGCGGTACGGATCGCCGCGCCGACCGTCCGCAGCGTGCCCACGTCGATCGGCGGGGCGGAGAACTCCCAGTAGTTGCGCAGCGAGGTGACCTCGAAGGCCTCGCTCGCCGCGCGCAGCCGGGCCGGCATGACCTGACGCAGGGTGGTGAGCGCCCGGGCCACGGCGTCGTCGATCCCGGTCACCGTCGCCGGCGCGGTCTGCAGAGCCAGCGCGATCGCGATCGCCTGGTCGTCGTCGAGCACGAGAGCCGGCAACCGGCCGCCGGCGCCGAGCCGGTATCCGCCGCCCGCCCCCATCACGGCGTTCACCGGATAGCCGAGCTCACGCAAGGTGTCGACGTCACGCCGCAGGGTCCGGGCCGACACGTCCAGCCGGGCGGCGAGCTCGGCGCCGCGCCACTCGACGCGCGCCTCCAGCAGGGACAGCAGGCGCAGGATCCGCGCGGAGGTATCGGCCATGGAATCCACAATTTCAGACGTGGCGGTCAGCCGGTGTCCGCCATGGTTGCCACGCTGCCGTCATGAGCACTCATCTTTCCCCGGCCGGGACGGCCGTGTCCCGGCCGCCGTCGGTCGCCGGCCGGCGGGCGTCGATCGCCCTGCTGGTCGTCCTGTTCGCCTCGTTCATGGATCTGCTCGACGTCACCATCGTGACTGTCGCCGCCCCCGGCATCGCCGCCGACCTGGGTGCCGGCGAGTCCCAGCTCCAGTGGACGGTGGCCGCGTACACCCTGGCCCTCGGCTCCGGCCTGATCACCGGCGGGCGGGTCGGCGACGCGTACGGCCGCCGCCGGGTGTTCCTGGTGGCACTGGCCTGTTTCGCCGTCGCTTCGGCGGCCTGCGCGCTGGCTCCGGGCGCCGGGGCGCTGATCGCCCTGCGAGCGGTGCAGGGCCTGGCCGGCGGCTTCATGGTGCCGCAGGTCTTCGGGATCATCAGGTCCTCGTTCGCGCCGGCCGCCATGGCCAAGGCGTTCGGGGCCTACGGCGCGGTGCAGGGCCTGGCCGCTGTCGCCGGTCCGCTGCTCGGTGGCGCCCTGGTCGACGCGGACCTGTGGGGCCTGGGCTGGCGCACGGTCTTCTGGATCAACATCCCCGTCGCCGTGGTCGCCCTGGTGGTGGGGATCCGGGTGCTGCCGGAATCCACCGCGCCGGAGCGGGCCCGCCTGGACGTCGCCGGCGCGCTGCTGTCCGCGGGCGCGGTGGTGCTGGTGCTGCTGCCCCTGGTGCAGGGACGGGACTGGGGCTGGCCCTGGTGGGGATGGGCGATGCTGGTGGCCGGTCTGGGTCTGCTCGCCGGCTTCGTGGCGTACGAGCGGCGGGTGGCGAACCGGGGCGGGCAGCCGATTCTGGACCCGGCGCTGCTGACCGTACGCCCGTTCACCGCCGGGCTGGCCGCGTCGGTGCTCTTCTTCGGCGCGCTGGCGTCGTTCTTCCTGGTCCTGTCGATCTACCTGCAGTCGGAGACGGGCCGCTCGGCGTGGCAGACCGGCCTGGTGCTGTTGCCGTACGCGATCGGTTCCATGCTCACGTCCGGCGCCGGAGTGGCCCTGGCGGCCAAGGCCGGCCGGGCTCTGCTGGTCACCGGCTCGCTGACACTCGCCGCCTCGCAGGGCCTGCTGTGGCTGCTGGTCCGCGACGGTGGCACACCCGGATACTGGCCTCTGGCCGGTGCCCTGTTCCTGGGCGGGCTGGGGCTCGGGCTGGCCGCCCCGATCCTGGTCAACGTCGTGCTGGCCGGCGTGCCCGGTCGTCAGGCCGGCGCCGCCGGCGGGGTGCTGTCGACCGTCACCCAGATCGGCGGAGCGGCCGGTGTCGCGGTGCTCGGCACCGTCTTCTTCAGCGCCCCGGACGGTCTCGCTCGGGTCATGCCCTGGCAGGTGGCCGCCTATCTGCTGGCCGCCCTGGTGATGCTCGCCCTGCCCCGCACCGCCGCCGCTCCCGGCCCGGGCTGACACCCCGCCGGGAGCGGCCGGGAGTCAGCTCTCGCGGGTGGCGGCGAGGGCCCAGGCGACCAGCGCCGGCTGGCCGAGCAGGCGCAGCGCCCGCTTGCGGTCGGTGTCCAGGCCGAAGCCGTCCTTGCGCTCGGTGTACTGGGCGATGTTGCCGGGGAAGACCCCGATGAAGAAGGCGGCCGCCAGTTTGCCCAGGCGGCCGCGGGTCGGCTGCTTCCAGGTGGACAGCAGCGCGGCGCCGAGGCCGAGCTCGACCAGGCCGGAGGCCAGCACGACGAAGTCCGGGTCGAGGGGCACCCAAGACGGCACCTGGGCCTGGAACTCCTCGCGCTGGGTCGTCAGGTGGCCGGCGCCGGCGGTCAGCAGCACCAGGCCGAGGGCGGCCTGGGCGAGATTGCGAGTCTTCGACATGCCGGCCTTCTTACCCGTTGAAGGTCGCGGGATGCGGGCCCGTACGGCCGTCGCTCTCCAGAGCGTCGATCGCGGCCAGCTCGGCCGGCGTCAGGTCGAAGCCGAAGACGTCGAGGTTGGCCGCGATGCGGGCCGGGGTGACCGACTTCGGGATGACCACGCGGCCCTGCTGGAGGTGCCAGCGCAGGACGGCCTGGGCCGGGGTGACCCCGTGGTCGCGGGCGGCGGCCACCACGGGCGCCGCGTCGAGGACGGCGCCCTGGGCGAGCGGGCTCCAGGCCTCGGTGACGATGCCGAGGGCGGTGTTCGCGGCCACGGTCTCGCGGTTCTGCAGGGCCGGGTGCAGCTCGATCTGGTTGACCGAGGGCACGGCGCCGCCGAGGGCGGCCACCCGGTCGAGGTGTCCGGGCAGGAAGTTGGAGACGCCGATGGAGCGGGTCAGCTTCTCGGCGCGCAGTTCCTCGAGGGCCTGCCACGTCTCCAGGTAGGCGTCGGTGGCGGGGGCCGGCCAGTGGATGAGGTACAGGTCGACCCGGTCGAGACCCAGGGCGTCGAGGCTCCGGCGCAGGGCGTCACGGGTGGGCGTACGGCCGAAATCGGAGATCCACAGCTTGGTCGTGACGAAGAGCTCGTCGCGGAGCAGGCCGGAGGCCGCGATCGCGCGGCCGACGCCGGCCTCGTTGCCGTAGGCCGACGCGGTGTCGATGCTGCGGTAGCCCGCCTCGAGCGCGGTGGAGACCGCGGCCTGGGTCTGGGCGCCGGGCACCTGGAAGACGCCGAAGCCGAGCTGCGGGATGGTCACGCCGTCGTTGAGCGTGACGGTGGGGACGGCAGTCATTGTTTCTCCTGCAATAGACAGCGTATGCAACTAACCGATAGTTGCACGCGCGTTCTATCGGCGCAAGGCGGTGTAAGGTTGGTCGCCATGGGGATCAGCAACGACGCGGTCGAGATCCGCGCCCAGGGGTGGCGGCGCCTGGCCGCCCTGCACGGCCTCATCGAGACCGCGCTCGAGAAGGCGCTCCAGGCCGAGCACAAGCTTTCCGTCGTCGAGTTCACGGTCCTCGACGCGCTGAGCCGCCAGGACGGCTGGCACATGCGCATGCAGCAGCTGGCCCGCGCGGCCGCCCTGTCCAGCAGCGCCACCACCCGGCTGGTCACCCGCCTGGAAGACCGGGGCCTGCTGACCCGCATCCTGTGCGCCGACGACCGGCGCGGCATCTACACCGAGCTCACCGCGGCCGGGCAGCGGCTGCTGTCCGAGGCGCGGCCCACCCACGACCGCGTACTGGAGCAGTCGCTGGCCGAGGCCGGGACGATCCCCGAGCTGGAGAGCCTGGCCGCGACCCTGCATCGGGTTTGACCGGCAACCGGCGGGTATCCGATGGTCATGAGCGATCAGAGGAACGAACGGGACGCGGTGGAACAGGGCGACGGCGCGCCGGCGCCCGAGGAATCGCCCAGCCGGGCCGGAACCGAGGACCGGCCCGACCTGAAGGAGCACGACAAGGCCGACCCGGCCGACGGCACCGACGTCTGACGGCGTTCACGAGGCCAGGCCCCGGATCAGCTCGATCGTGCGGCTGAGATGGGGCTCGGCCCGATCGGCCCGGTGGGCCAGGGCCAGGTCGACGGTGGCGGCCGGGCCGGCCAGCGGGCGGTAGACCACACCGTCGAGGGCCAGGGCGGTCACCGGCTCCGGCACCACCGCCACACCCAGGCCGCCGGCCACCAGAGTGATGACGGTGGACGTCTCGCCGACCTCGTGCCGGACGCGGGGCTCGAGGCCGGCGTCGCGGAACAGGCCGAGCACCACGCCGTACATCACCGAACGGCGACCGGCGGAGTACACGATCAGCGGCGTCTCCCCCAGGTCGGTGACCTGTACCCGCTCACGCCCGGTCAGTGGATGCGCGGCCGGGAGCGCGACGACCAGGCGGTCGCGGCGCAGCGGGGTGACGGTCAGGGACCGGTCGGCCACCGGCGGGCGCAGCAGCGCCAGGTCGATCTCACCCGAGCGCAGCGCCTCGACCTGGTCGGGCGCGAGCATCTCGCCCCGGAACGAGAAGTCGACGCCCGGCAGTTCGACCGCGAGGTGCCGGGACAGGGCGGGCAACAGGCTGTACGTGACCGAGCCGACGCAGCCGATGGCCAGATGACCGACCACGCCCGCCGCGACCCGGCGCGCCTCGTGACCGGCCTGCTCCACGTCGGCCAGGATCGCCTTCACCCGCGCCAGGTAGGCCCGGCCGGCCTCGGTCAGCTCGACCCGGCGGGTGGTGCGGTGCAGCAGTTCGACACCGAGCTCGGCCTCGAGCCGGCGGATCGCCTGGGACAGCGGCGGCTGGGCGATGTGCAGCCGCGCGGCGGCCCGCCCGAAGTGGCGCTCCTCGGCCACGACCAGGAAGTACCGCAGGTGGCGCAGCTCCATACGGCCAGCAGGCTATCAAAACGGGCGTACGGGCTGGTCGAGCACGTCGTCGTCCGCGGCCACCGGATATCGCGCCACCAGGGCCAGCGCTTCGTCCTCGCGGCCGCGCACCGCGTACGCCACGACCAGGTAAGCCCGCAGCAGCGCCACGTCCTCGTCGTCCCGGCCCAGCACGGCGTGGGCGCGGGCGAGCAGCCCCTCGTCCGGTGGCGTCTCGGCGGCCAGGCGGATCAGCGCGCGCAGGGTTCGCGGGTCGTCCGGCCCCAGCAGCCGTTCCAGGTCGCCGGCGATCCCCCGTTTCCGGTGGCGCTCCTCGTCCGGCCCGGCCAGCCACCGCACGTATCGCGCGTGCTCCTCGCGGGCCGCCACGGTATCCGGATGCACCGGCCCGAGGTCGCGCGCGCGGTCGGCCACGATCCGTTCGCAGGCGGCCGCGACCTGCCCGAACAGCGCCCGGGCCGCTCCCTCGTCGCCGAAACGCTGGTGCAGCGCCGCCAGCCGCGCCCGGGCCCGAAGCGTCCCGATGTCGTCCGGCCCGGCGGCCGCCTCGCGCCAGCCGCGCAGGATCCGTTTCCGCAACGCCGAGCGGACCGGCCCGGGCGACGACCAGAACTCCAGGCGGGACAGGGTCTCCAGAGTGTCCGGGTGGGCCTCGCCGAGGATCCGGGCGCGCGCGGCCGCGATGCTCTCCAGCTCGGCGATCAGGCGCGGCTCACGGTCGCCCTCGGCACCCCAGCGCACCAGGGCCAGCTCCTCGCGGACGGTGAGGGTGTCCGGGTGCTCCGGCCCGAGGGTCCGCGCCCGGCTTTCGGCTGCCTTCGCGAGCTCACCGATGGCCGCGTCCTCCCAGACCGCGTGGCCGGGATCGTCGTACTCGGGCGTCGACCGGTAGGCCCCGGCCAGCTCGATCCGGCTGCGCACGGTACGCGGGTGGTCGGCGCCCAGAGTCCGCTCCCGCTCGGCCAGGGCGGCCTGGAGCCGGCGAACCTCGACGACCCGGCTGCGGCGCACGACCGGAGACTACAACGAAGCCACCGGGCGCCCTCCCCCGCTCAGGTGAGGCGCCCGGTGGCTTCGCGACAGCTACCGCGTCACGGGGCCAGCAGGGAGTCGCTGACCGCCGTCACCCGGCCGAGCTTGAGGGTGGCCACGTCGGCCTCCTCGTACGAGGCGGCCTGGTGGGCCCACTGCGAGCGGCCGCCGGCCGTGCGGAAGTGCACCTTGACCGGGCCGGGGGCGAGCTTGGAGAAACGGTAGCGGCCGTCGGCGCCGGTGGTGGTGGTCAGGCCGAACGCGTTCTCGGTGTTGACGAAGTCGACCGAGGCGCCCGCGACCGGCGCGCCGGTCTCGTCGGTGAGGCGGCCGGTCAGGGTGGCGGCGTGGAACAGGCGCTCGCTGACGCGCAGGGTGCGGCCCTCCCGGACCGTGTGGACGGTGGCCTGCGCGAAGTCGAGCGTCCGCGGCGAGTACTGCTGGAGGTGGCCGTCGGTGAAGCTGACGACGTACGCGTCGCCGGCCGGCACCTCGATGGCGTAGCGGCCGTCGGCGGCCGTCGTGGCCGTGAACGGCCGGGCGGTGTCGATGTCGTCGACGGTGACCTTGACACCGGCGGCCGGGCGGCCGGCCGGGGTGACGACGCGACCGGCGATGGTGCCGTTGTCCACATCGGTCCCGGCGGCCTGGGCCGGGGCGGCGAAGGCGGTGGTGGCGACGAAGGCGGCGGCGAGGGTGGCGGTGATGACCTGGCGACGGCGCATTTCTGTGTTCTCCCCGTGAAGAAGTGGTGTGCGGAGAACGCTATGCGGGCCGGTCAGCGAGCGGGATCGATCTCTGTGGCAGGTGGCACGAAACCGGTAGCCGCGAGGAGCCGGGCGGCCACCGAGTGACACCGGGCCGACAGTTCGGGCGGTTCCAGCACCTGGAATTCATGCCCCAGCAGGACCACGTGCATGAGAATGAAATCCAGGTTGTCGGCCCCACTGACCACTTCGGAGTTTCCGTCGTCGCGCTCGTAGACGATGGCGGCCGAGGGCGGGACCGCCGCCCGCACGACGGATGCCGGAGCGTGCACCAGGAAGCGGCCCTGATACTTGTAGACCCGGCTCGTCACTCCTTCTTGGACATAGGTGGCCGCGTCCGGTGCCGGGCGTGGCCGGAAACGCCAGGTGCGCGCGGACACCTCGCTCATCCGGTCGACCCGGAAGGTGCGCCAGTCGTCGCGATCGAGGTCGTACGCGAACAGGTACCACCGCTTGTCCGAGGCGACCAGCCGGTACGGCTCGGCGTGCCGCGGCCCCGAGGTGTACGTGAAGTCGACGAGCACCTGGTCGCGGCAGGCCCGGGCCAGCGTCATCAGGTCGGCCGGATCGCCGAAGGAGCGCTCGCGGCCGAACGACGAGACGGACCCCGACAGCGCCTTCACCGACTGCCGCAGCCGGGCCGGAAGCACCTGATCGAGCTTGGACAGGGCCCGCAGCGCCGCCTCCCCGCCGACTCCGGCCAGCAGGGAGACGGCGGTCGCGATGGCCTCCTCGTCGTCGAGCAGCAGCGGCGGCAGCGCCTGCCCGGGACCGAGCTGATATCCGCCGCCGGCGCCCTGGCCGGCGTTGACCGGGTAGCCGAGCGTGCGCAGCCGGTCGACGTCGCGGCGGACCGTGCGGGACGTGACGCCGAGCCGTTCCGCCAGCTCGGGCCCGGTCCAGACGCGGCGTTGCTGAAGCAGGCCCAGGAGCGTGAGCACCCGTTCGGTCGTGTCCATGTCACCCACCTTGTCAGAGATAGCGGACCGATCCTGTCCGCCTCAACTGGCATGGTGCGGACATGGACCTCAACCGCGCACTTCGCGAGCAGTGGGAATGGCACTGGAATAACCAGGTCGGCCCGCGCCTGGACGGGCTCACCGACGACGAGTACTTCTGGGAGCCGGTGACGGACGCCTGGAACGTGCGGCCGCGCGGCACCTCGCCCGCGCCGGTGCACGCCGGCGGCGGCGACTTCACCATCGACTTCGCGTTTCCCGAGCCGTCGCCGCCGCCCGTCACGACGATCGCCTGGCGGCTCGGTCACGTGATCGTCGGGGTGCTCGCGATGCGCAACGCGTCCCACTTCGGCGCGCCCGCCGCCGCGTACGAGACGTGGGATTATGCCGGAACGGCGGCCGGGGCCCGCCGCCAGCTCGACGAGCAGCTGGCGATCTGGCTGGCCGGGGTGAGCCAGGCCGACCTGGAGAAGAAGGCGGGACCGAGCGAGCCCTACCCGGAGGCGACGATGGCCGAGTTGGTCCTGCACATCAACCGCGAACTGATCCATCACCTGTCCGAGGTCTGCCTGCTGCGCGACCTCTACCCGCACACGAATGGAGAAAAGCTGTGAGCACCGAGTTCCAGGTGACCTTCGACGCCCGCGACCCCAAGGCCCAGGCCGAGTTCTGGCGCCAGGTCCTCGGCTACGTCGTGCCGGCGCCGCCGGGCGTCGAGCTGGCGCCCGGCGACGACGTGTGGGCCGCCTGGGAGGAGGCGCTGGAGCGGTTCAACGTGCCGAAACAGCGGCGCAACGCGCAGTCGGCGATCGAGGATCCCGAGGGGAAGCGCCCCCGCGTGTTCTTCCAGCAGGTGCCCGAGGAGAAGGCGGTCAAGAACCGCGTTCACCTGGACGTCCGGTCGGCTCCCGGCCTTCGGGGCGAGGAACGGATGGCGGCGCTGGAGGCCGAGCACGACCGGCTCGTGGCGCTCGGGGCCAAGCGGCTGCGGCGTGAGGAGCCCGCTCCCCCGCTGAGCTTCGGGTTCATCGTGATGGCCGACCCCGAGGGCAACGAGTTCTGCCTGGACTGACCCGTCTTGTGCGGTTGTGCGTAACGAGCCTCCCAAGTTGCGAACCTCCTTTCGCGGGGATTACGTGAATGGAGCACCTGACGGGAGGCTCCTATGACGGTCGACGACGCCGAGCGGCTGAGCGTGGACGAGCTGCGCGGGCTCCAGCTCGAACGGCTCCAGTGGACGCTGCGGCACGCGTACCAGAACGTCCCGCACTACCGGCGGGCGTTCGACGCCGCCGGTGTCCACCCGGACGACTGCCGCGACCTGTCCGACCTGACGCGATTTCCCACCACCAGCAAGGCCGACCTGCGCGACAACTACCCGTTCGGCATGTTCGCCGTCCCCGGCGACCAGGTGCGGCGCATCCACGCGTCGTCGGGGACGACCGGCAAGCCCACCGTCGTCGGCTACACCGAGCGTGACCTCGACACCTGGTCGACTGTGATGGCCCGATCGCTGCGCGCGGCCGGCGCCCGGCCCGGCGATCGGCTCCACAACGCGTACGGCTACGGGCTCTTCACCGGGGGCCTGGGCGCCCATTACGGGGCGGAGAGGCTGGGCTGCACGGTCATCCCGGTGTCGGGCGGCATGACGCCGCGGCAGGTGCAGCTCATCACCGACTTCCAGCCGCGGGTCATCATGGTGACGCCGTCGTACATGCTCACCGTCATCGACGAGTTCGAGAAACAGGGCCTCGACCCGCGCAAGTCGAGCCTCGAGATCGGGATTTTCGGGGCCGAGCCGTGGACCGAGCAGATGCGCCTCGAGATGGAGGAACGCGCCGGCATCCACGCCGTCGACATCTACGGCCTGTCCGAGGTGATCGGGCCCGGCGTCGCCCAGGAGTGCGTGGAGACCAAGGACGGCCTGCACATCTGGGAGGACCACTTCTATCCGGAGATCCTGGACCCGGTCACCGGCGAGCCGGCCGAGCACGGCGAACTCGTCTTCACCTCGCTCACCAAGGAGGCGATGCCCATCATCAGGTATCGCACCCGCGACCTGACCCGGCTGATGCCCGGCACCGCGCGCCCGGCGATGCGCCGGATGGAGAAGATCACGGGCCGCTCCGACGACATGATCATCGTGCGCGGGGTGAACCTCTTCCCGACCCAGATCGAGGAGATCATCCTGCGGACGCCGGGACTGGCTCCGCATTTCCAGCTGGTACTCACCAAGCGCGGCCGCATGGACCACCTCACCGTCCAGGTCGAGGCGCGCCCCGACTGCCCCGGCGACCGCCGCGAGGCCGCCGGCGCCGAAATGGCCAAGACGGTCAAGGACACCGTCGGCACCAGCGTCGAGGTGGTCGTGACCGAACCCGAGACTCTCGCCCGCTCCGCCGGAAAAATCCAGCGGCTGGTCGACCACAGGGAGCGCTGAATGGCCGTATTCCGCATCCTCGAAGCCACCGCGCGGCCCGGCGCCGTGGCCCGGCTGTCGGAGCTCGTCGTCCGGCAGGAACAGCAGATCGTGGCGCGGGCGGCCGGCATCGTCTTCGTCCAGTCGCTGCGCAGCGGCGACCGCGTGATGGCGGTGTCGAGCTGGGCCAGCGTCGAGGACATGCAGCGTTACCTCGACCGGCCGGAGACCGGCGACTTCTACCGGGCGCTGCCGGAGCTGCTCATGGGTGTGCCCAGCGTGCGCACCTACGAGGTGATCAGCCCATGAGCTGGTATTACCCGAAGGGCTGGACCGACTCCGGCGACGGTGTGGAACAGGTCCTCATCCATTACGCGGCAACACCTCCCGGTCAGTGGCCGGACTGGAGCTGGGGTCACGAGGCGCGGGTACTGCAGGATCTCGGCGGCTCTCCGCGGCAGCGGCTGAAGGTGCTGCGGATGCCGCGCACCGTCTGGGATCTGGAGAACAACCGGTCCACGCCGGAATACCGTTTCCACTACTACTTCGAGGTGTTCCAGCACGGCCACCGCTGGACCACCGACCTGTTCACCGAGGACATCGTCTACCGCGACCTCGAGTACACCGACGACAACGGCTGGATCACCAACATCTGCATCTACTGGTCGGTGGGCGACTGGGTCGCGCCGGTCTACAGCCCCATGGAGGACCCGCGCATCCCCGGCGACTCCGAGTTCCAGGCCAGGAACTATTACACGTACGACGACAAGGAACGCTTCCACCACGAGAAATACCGGATGTTGTACGGCCTGGACCTGCCGCATCGCTTCCGTTCGCGGATGTGGGGGCCGCGCGGGGCCACCCTCGTGCAGCAGTACCACGTCGGGCGCATGTACCCGCCGGAGGAGAAGAACGAGACGTGGCTGGGGCCGGACGGGGCGTCGGCGCCGGGAGGGGGCAACTGTTGGTACCACCACCTGTGAGCGTCTTCGGCCTGCGCAAGAACTGGGTCGACCCGGGACCGGGCATCGCCCTGGTCCAGGCGCACTACGTCTGCTCCCCCAGCGGCGCACCTCCCGACTGGTCCTCGGCCGAACAGGTCGTGCTGGCGCCGTCCCCGGTCCGGACCGCGGTTCTCGAACTGCCACGGACGGTCGACGGGTCCACCGAGTTCTCGCTGCACCACTTCTTCTTCGTCGTGGGCGCGAACGACCGTACGACGTCTCCGGTCTTCACCGAGGACATCATGGCGCGCGAAATCGTGTTCGACGACGCCGCCGGGGCGTACACCTCGGTGGGTTTCGTCTGGAGCGCGGTCGACGCGCCCGTGCCGAACTACACCAGCGGGACGATGGACGGTTTGCCGTTCGTGTCGCCGGGTACCGCGCCCCCGGAAGGTGACGTCTACGAGTTCGTGCGCGCGCAGCCGCTGCCGCACGTGTTCCGAGGGCTGGTGTGGGGCGTGCGCGGAACCACCATTCGCTACGGCTATCACCTGCTGCGCCAGGGGATGCCGGATCCGGCCGCGGACGACGAGCGCTGGGACGACCACGACGGTCACGGCTGGACCATCTCCCTGTGAGGCGCTACGACCGACCGCTGCGGTGGGCCGGCCGGGGCCTGATCCGCTACACCGGATCGATGCCCTTCCCGGTTCTCCATTACGGGTACGACGGGTGGTCCTCCCCGCGGGATCTGCCCATGCGGCGCGACGACGCCGGCTGGCTCGCCTCGATCCCCACGGCCGGGCGCCACGTCGTCGACTGCGTCGTGCGCTCGGCGCGATCGGAGCGGTGCGACAACAACGACGGGGCGGACTACCGGCTCTGGATCGGGCTGGACCCGGTCGACGCGCACACGCACGTCCGCGCGCCCGGCGGCGGCATGCTGGGTTTCGACAGCCTGCGCACGGCCGCGTTCTCCGGCGGCATGACGCACGCGCTGGTCTCATGGACCGACAACGACCTGGTCGAGATCGTCGCCGAGGCGACGCCGTGGCTCACCCCGCTCGTCTGGGTCCGGCCCGGCGGTCCCGATCCGGCCGACGTCCGGCGCCGGCTCGCCGCCGGCGGCGCCGGACTCAAGCTCCATCCGGCGTACGACGGGTATCCGGCCGACACGCCGGGGCTGGATCCGTACCTGCGAGTGGCCCAGGAGGCCGGCGTGCCCGTGACGGTGCACAGCGCGCCCGGACCGGCCGATCCCGACCTGATCCGGCGCCTGGCCGAGCGGTTCCCGGCGGTACGGTTCGTGCTCTACCACACGTACCTCGGACCTCCGGAGGGCCGCAAGCGCGCCCTGCGGCACGCCGCCGCGCTGCCGAACCTCTACCTCGAGACCTCGTGGTGCCGGTCGGCCGAGGCCGAGCGGCTGCTCGACGAGCTGGGACCGGACCGGGTGCTCTTCGGGTCGGACGCGGCCACCGACGGGCCCGACCACTACGTCCGGCGGCCGCCGAACATCGAGATGACCGAGAACTACAACACCGGGCTGCTGCGGCTGGCCCAGCGGCTCGCGCCGGAGGTGTTCCGGGCGTTCGTCTCGGGGAACGCCCGCAAGCTGTTCGGCCTCCCGGCGGCGTACGTTCACAAGCGCCGTCCGCGGCGGCCGTCACTCTGACGTGGCGGTGTGGCGCGCCGGGCAAGATCTCCCATGAGTCGCTATGTTGGTACGCATGACGACGGCCGGCGCACGCGGGACACTCCTGCCGCGCGCGTTGCTGTCCATTCTGCTGTTCGTGTTGCTGGCGCAGGTCGCCACGCCGCAGCGGCCGTCCGCCGCTGTTTCCTCCTCCGCCGTTTCTGAATCCTCCCCGGAAGAGCCGGGTGAGGAGGCGGAGTTCGAGCAGGCGCCGCTTGACCGCGCCACCGTCCTCAGTACGCAGTTCACCGCGGGTGTCCGCGGTTCTCGCGCGCCTCCGGCCGCGTCCCTCTGATCACCGCTTGGTGATCGCAGCCCTGTTGCGAAGAGTGGACGTGCCGACTGGACGGATAGATAGTCATGAATGTTGTAGCGGAGATGCTCGTTTCCTCGCCGGCGCCGGCGGCCATCTGGGCCACGCTGATGCTGCTCACCCTGCCCGCTCTGCTCCTACTGGGCAGCCCGCAGGCGATGCGCCACCCCCGGAAGGCGGCTCAGGAGACCGTGGCCGCGCTGCGGTCGCAGGCCACCCTGCGGCGGCGTCAGGCCGAGGAGGCCGAGCGGGCGGCCCAGTTCGCCTCGGAGGTCGAGGTGGCGGCCTCGCGGGCGGCGGCCTCGGCGCAGCGCTGGCAGGAGATCTGGGAGCAGGCGTCGGCCTCGGTGAACACGGCGTACGACGCGTGGCTGGAGGCGGATGCCCGGGTGCGGAGCGCGGCCTCGGCCGCGGCGTGGGGCACCCCGTGGTCGGTGCGGACCTGCGAGGAGTACGCGGCGCGGGAGCGCTTCCTGCACCAGGCCGTCTCGGCGGCGGTCGGCCGCGGCGAGCTCCCGGCTTCGGCGCTGGGTGACGCGATCGCCGGGCGCAACGGCTGGGACGCGCGGCTGCACCCGGTCGACCAGGAACTGGTGATCGCGCGGGCCTCGGCCGCGTGGCTGCGCCAGTGCTACGACCTGGCCGTCGAGGCCGAGGCCACGGCCTGGCACGACGCCTCGCTGGCCCGGCGCGCCGCGAGCAGCCTGCGCGAGGAATCGCAGGCGGCCGCGGTGCTGGCGGCGGCCCCGGCCCCGGTGCGGGGGAACACCGAGGTCCGGGCGAGCCGCCGGGTCACTTTCGGGGAGATCGCTCAGATCGCGATGCGCTGACCCGGGAAGATCAGGTTCGGGTCGTCGATGATGCTCTTGTTGAGCTCGGCGAGCCGCTCCCAGCCACCCTCGATCTGGTAGCGGTTGGCGATCTTGGCCAGGGTGTCGCCGGCGCGGACCACGTAGAAGTCACCGCTGGTCCGGGTCGTCGACTTGTGGGTCGACGTCGTCTTCGCGCTCGACTTGTGGGTCGTCGAGGTCGACTTCTTGTGCGTGCTGTGGGTGCTGTGGCTGCTGTGCGTGCTCGTCGACTTCTTCTTCACCGACGACTTCTTCGTCTCCGAAGCGCCGCTGGTGTTGTGGCCCTTGTAGCTCTTGGACGAGCCGGCCTTCTTGCCGCAGACGGGCCAGGCGCCGATGCCCTGACCGTCGAGGACCTTCTCGGCGATCCGGATCTGCTCGCTGCGGCTCGCCTTGTCGGCAGTGCTGGCGTACTTGCCGCCGCCGTAGGCCTTCCAGGTGCTCTTGGTGAACTGCAGGCCACCGTGGTAGCCGTTGCCGGTGTTGATGCTCCAGTTGCCGCCGGACTCGCACTGGGCGACGGCGTCCCAGTTGACGCTGCCCGCGGCCTGAGCCGGCTGGGCCGCACCGAACAGGGCGAACGCTCCGGCCACGCCGGCGGTGGTCAGGCCGAGGGCGATGGTGTGCTTACGGGTCTGTGCCATGGAAGAACAACCTCCACGCCTACGAGGTGAGCTGTCGGGTTCGGGCTGAGGTGCCCGGCCGCACGTGGCGGCTTCACCCCGAGGCACGCGCTGGGCGTGCCGAGGAACGTGTGGGTCCCCCGCTCCATGCCTGAGTTGAATTCCGTCGGGCGGCGGCAGGACTCGGCGTTCCGCCCGCGGTGCCCACGATCGTGGGACCGGCCGACCGTAACCACGCCCGGCGACGGTCGGCAAAGGCCCGAAGGGCGATCGTGACGTTGTTCTCAGTACGCCCAGGCCGGGAATGTGCCCGATTTCGTCCCGTTATGTGGGCCACCACGATCAAGGCCGCGACCAGGCACGATCAGTCCGGCGTTACCAGGCCCTGCAGCCCGACGACAATGGCGACGAGACCGAAGATCGCCAGCAGCAGTCCCCGGCCGAACGGCGCGGCGCCCGGTTCGACCGGTTTGCGACCGGTCAGGCGGTCCCAGAGCAGCGCGACGCCGACGGCGATACCGACCACCTCGAAGTGGAAGACGTGCGGCCCGTCGAACAGGTGCACAAGCAGGTAGTAGCCGCCGGCCACCAGGGCGACGACGCCGACCACCCAGCCCCAGGGCGCCACCTTGTCGGCGAACCCGCCCACCCCACCGCCCACCCGGGGAATCTGCCGCAGCAGGGCCGCGGCCAGCAGCAATCCACCGAGGATGTTCGCGAGATCCAACAACAACGCCATGAGCATGCCTCCCTGGTACCCATACGGGAGCGCTCCCATGTTCGGTTCAGCGCCGCTGGATCGAACAGTCCGCGCAGAGCCGCTGATGCGGAATCGTGAATGCCAGGCAGCACGTGCGGCGACGGACCCGCTCGGCGTTCCACTCGACCAGCCCCGCCACCCCCAGCGTCCGCAGCACCCGGCCCGTCGTCTCCCCCGGCGGCACCCCGGCCACCGCGGCGGCCCGCTGAGCCGCGTGCGCGACCCCCGCCGAGAGTGACCCCAGCAGCAGGCGCCGGCTGACCCGGGTCGCGTCGGCAACGGTGTCGAGCAGCGGCGTCACATGCTCGTCGAGCAGCGTCCGGCGCAGCGTCGCCAGCAGCGCGCCCTCGTCACCGGCGACCCGGACCCGCGGCTCTCCGCCACCGGCCAGCGGGTCGCCGGGCAGCACCGACACCGGCACGTCCTCGCGCAGCCCGAGCCGCGCCGGCGCGTACCGGTCGTCGAACCGGATCAGCACCTGAGCACGCGAGAGATGCGGCACCCGGCGCGCCGCCACCCACCCGAAGACCGCCGGAACCGCGAGCCAGAAGGAGTACGCCTTCCAGATCAGCGCCGCCGACACGTGCGGCTGCGCCGCCGGCCACCGGCGCCGGCCCGCCTCGAGCAGCACCTCGACACCGTCGCCGACCAGGCTTTCCGCGGGGATCCAGCCCTCGAGATCGCGCACCAGCAGGTCGGCCGCGAGCCCCGGCACCCGGTTGCTGGAGCCGAAACCCGCCGCGATCGCGGCGAGGATCGGCGCGTCCACGAGATCTCCCACCACCGCTGTATACCCGCCCGAACGCTTTTCAGTGACGCGTCCCCAGTGGACGGTAGGGTGGCCCGGTGAAACTGGGTGTGAACCTGCCGCAGACCACCACCTACGACCTGGCGCACGACGTGACCGCGTTCGCCCGGGAAGCCGAGCAGATCGGCTTCGACAGCCTGTGGGCGTACGACCGGGTGCTGACCCCGGAAGACCAGACCGGACCCCACGGGTTGTACGGAATGCCCGATGTGCCGTGGCCGGAACGGTACGGCTACACCACGGATCCACTGGTCACCCTGTCGATGGCGGCCGCCGTGACCTCGCGGATCGAACTGGGCACAGGCGTCCTGGTGCCGCCGCTGCACGTACCGGTCCGCCTGGCCAAGATGCTGTCGGCCCTGGACGCGGCCAGCGGCGGCCGCCTCATCGCCGGCCTGGGCGCCGGCTGGTCCATCGACGAGTTCGAGGCCAGCGCCCCGCGCCCGCTGACCGAGCGGGGCGCCGCCCTGGACGAGTTCCTGGACGTGGCGGAGGCGGTCTGGGGCCCCGACCCGGTCACCTTCGACAACGGTCGATACTCGATCAAATCCGCCCGTATCAACCCAAAGCCCGCCCGACGCGTCCCGGTCATCCTCGGCGGCCGCGGCGAACCCGCCCTGCGGCGCATCGCCCGCCGCGCCGACGGCTGGCTCCCGACCGCGACGGCACCCCAGCAGGTCGGCGAGACCCTGACCCGCCTGCGCGACCTGGCCGAGGCGGCGGGCCGTGACCGAGCGGCCATCACCTGCGTCTTCCAGATCGGCGTGGCCGCGACCCCCTCCGTACCGAAGATCGTCGAGGAGATCGAGGCCCTGGCCAAGGTAGGCGTGGACCACGTCTACGTGACCCTGCCGTCGGCGTTGTCCTCACTGACCGAGCTGATCGACACCGCGGCCGCCCTGATGTCCGCCGCCGAGGACGCCGACCTGCACTGACCCCACCCCGCGCGCCGTGTCGGCCGCCGCCGCGGAAGTGGAGCGGCGGCCACGAGCGGACCGCGCACGACCGGCCCGGCGGCCCAGCGCTGTCGCCGGATCACGTCGAGGACGACGGCCAGGGTTTGAACGCGTTGGCCGGAAGCTTGGCGCCCAGTGCTGGGCAGTGGCGGCTGATCAGGGCGGTCATGCTGGTCTCGGCGATCCGGTCGAGGCCGAACCGGGTGTAGATCTCGGGGCGGTAGTCGGCGGTC
Source organism: Actinoplanes sp. NPDC048796 (assembly GCF_040650035.1). Lineage (NCBI taxonomy): Bacteria > Bacillati > Actinomycetota > Actinomycetes > Micromonosporales > Micromonosporaceae > Actinoplanes > Actinoplanes sp. NPDC048796. The sequence continues at coordinate 147,329 of NZ_JBEZGO010000005.1, forward strand.
AGGAACCGGTCGCTCTGCAGCCGCCGCGAGGCCATCAGGATGAAGACGCGGAACGCCGTGTCCGAGAAGCCGAAGCCCTCGGGCGGCGTCTCCGCGAACAGGCCGACCATCGTGTCGACCTCGTCGATCGACCGGTAGACGGCGCGAAGCTTGGCCACCGAGGCGGGATCGGCCGAGAGGTCCTCCCAGCGTGTGATCCGGGGCAGGTGCAGTGCCTCGCGGAAGTCGTTGTAGCGCGGGACGTCGCGGTGCCGGGTGCGGATCAGGTCGACCACCGACAGGTCGATCACCTCGCCCTCGCGGACGAAGTTGAGCAAGGCCCGCGGATAGTTGTGCAGTGCGATCGCCCCCGGGTGGGCGATGCCGAACGAGTACAGGGTGTCGGTCAGCCCGAATTCCCGCAGCGCGTCGTCGGCGCGGTCGCCCTGGATCTCCGGGAACTCCGCGCGGCGCAGCAGGGCGCCGTCACCGGCGGCGTGGAACGCGTACGAGTCCGGGATCAGCGGATGCATCCGGTAGACGGTGACGAAGTCCTCGGTCAGCGAGTACGGCGTGCCGTGGTGGTCCGGTGTCGTGGCCGGGATGCCGTGCAGCGCGTTGGCGTCGGTGAGCCACAGGCCGGCGCGGCTCAGCCAGTCCTTCGGCGGGACGCCGCTCCAATTGACGTTCATGGCCCGCTCCAGCACCGGCGTGGCCAGGATGGCGGGCGTCCACTCGATCGTATGGATCTTCACGATGATGGCGGCGACGATGAGGCGCGCGGTCTGGTAGATCCGCTCGTCCGGCCACAAAGGATTCCGTGACCGCAGCTCGTCGCAGAGGAGGTTGTGCTCGCGGGCGAAGAGCGTGTGCATCGCGCCGAGGCCGAGCCACCACGCCTCGCTGAACCCGGTGATCTCCGATCCGGCCACGTCGAGCGGCAGATAGCCGTCGGGCGTCATCCGCAGTTTGGCGCCGTCGCGCAGGTCGAGGGCCTTGGCCGTGGTGGTGCCGTAGACCTCGGAACCGTCCCACCAATGCGACGCGACGTTGCCGAAGAGCACGCCGTCGCGGGTGACGTTCCCGCCGACGCGCATCTCCGGCTCGAGCGGGCCACCGGGCGTGTTGGCCCAGCCCGCCATGTCCGGCGGCAGCGGAACCCGGACATCCGCCACGCCGAGCGGGTGCCGGGCGTGCACGACCCAGTCGTGCACCTGGAACTGGATCCACGCCGCGGCCAGGATGTTCAGCGACGTGGCCGGCCGGAAATCGTGGCGGTGCAACAGTTCCCGGCTCACCACGATCGGGTTGGGCTCGATGACCAGCTCGGGCCGGGCCACGGCGGCGACGTTGCGCCCGAAGGCGGCGCCGACGGCGCCCATCGACGGCTCGGCCAGATCGTTCCAGGTTCCCTCGTGGGTACGGAAGGCGCGCGCGTCCGCCGACGGCGGCGCCGGCACGGGCCGGGCCGACGGCGGGGCGGGCCGGGTCTCGGTGTCGATCAGGTTCTCGCGGCGCAGCACGTCGCGCAGCGCCGCCAGATTGAGCAGCGACAGGGCCTCCGGCAGGCGGTGCCACGGCCGGAACCGGTTGACCACGCCGAACAGGGAGCGCATGGCCGCCCCGGCGATCCGGTTGCGCAGCGGGACCTCGGTGACCCAGTGCCGGCGGTCGCGGTGCGCGGCGCTGGCGTCGTAGGCGGCCTCGCGCACCCGGTTGAGGTTGCCGAGCGGACGGAACTCCGCGGTCGTGTTCCAGGGGTTGAACCGCAGGGCGTGCACGGCTCCGTCGTCCGTCGCGCCACTGTGGATGGTCAGCACGGCGATCGGCTCGGCGTCGGACTTCCACTCCACGGCCGCGTCCTCGATGGGCGTCTCGCGGGGGCCGCGATAGCGTTTGACGCACAGCTCCAGGCGTACGTCCGCGGCCTGAAGCCGCGACGTCATCTCCTCGCGCAGGAAGTCGAAGCCGGAGAACGGGGCGGCCGCGGGGGTGCCCGGCGCGGGCCGCAGAAGGTACTGCACGGCGGTGCCGCCCCAGGCGATCGGCACGCGGCTCCAGTAGGTCTCGGTGGCGACGCTGCCGATCCGGCGGCGGCCCCGCTGAACGTTGCCGACCATGCGCAGGGTCTCGACGGGCCCGAGGACGAAGACCAGGCGGACCAGCCCGAGGTAGCGGCGCGCGCCCCCGCCCGCCGTGGCCACCGCGAACTCGGTGAACTGCCGGGCGTCGCGGGCGTGCGACACCGGCGCGTTCGTCATCAGCAGGTCGTGCTGCTCGCCGGGCGAGACGGTCACCCGCACGGCGGCGCCGCGCAGGTCGGGCTCGCGGTCGTCGAGGATGCGGCCCTCGGCGTTGCTGAACCGCACGGAAGCCGGGTATTCCGCGCCGGGAACGGCGTACCCCACGCGCAGATCCGCTGGGACGTCGAGGAAACGCAGCGTCGCCGCCGCCGTGGCGAAGGTCCCCTTCGCCTGGAACCCGGCCCGGATCGGGCCGCCGGCCTTCCGGTTCTTCAGTTGCGTCTGAAGGATCTGCCGCGCCATCCGCTCGAAGAGGCGCCGTTCCGCCTCGGGCGAACCGCCCAGGTAGACCTCCTGCCATCCGGTGGTCATCCGGGCAGCGTAGCGGCCATCGGCAACCGTGGATCACCCGATCAGGGCGGCGGCGGCCTCCACAGCCCGTACGGCGACCTCGTCCAGCGGACGGTCGCTGAGCGCGAAGAACCCCTCACCGAACAGCGCCACGTAGCCGTGCGCGACCGCGAGCGTCGCCTCCAGGAGCCGGACCGCCGCCGGGTAGCCACCGGGATGCGCCGCCGCCACTGCCAGATCCAGAAGCGCCGTCATGAGCGCGCGGGTGTGGTCGCGGCGCTCATCATCGCGCACGGCGTACAGCTCGTTGGCGAAGATGACGCTCATCCCGGCTCCGGTCCGGCCCACATAGCGGACATAGGCGCCGGCCACCGCCGCCATTCGGGCCGCCGGGTCGCCGGCCGGAGAGACGGCGGCTTCGATTGCCGTACGCAGGTCGCGCGCGGCCCGCGCGGACACGGCGCTCAGCAGGTGGGCGCGGTCCGGGAAATGCCGGTACGGCGCGGCGGCGCTCACCCCGATCCGCCGGGCCACGGCCGCGACCGAGAAGCGCTGCACCCCGCAGTCGGCCAGCACCTCGAAGCTCGCGGCGACCAGCGCGGCCCGGAGATCGCCGTGGTGGTAGCGCGTCACGGTTGCCTCCCTGTAAGGGGGCTCTTACATTATCAAGTAAGTGCCCTTTTACATCTGATGCGCCCGGGAGACATCGTGACCATCCGGCTCGGCTACCAGATCCCCAACTTCACCTATCCCGGTGTGCCCGTCGAGAACCTTTTCGACACCGTCGCCGCCCAGGCCCGCGAGGCGGAGGCGTCCGGCTTCGACACCGTGCTGGTCATGGACCACTTCTACCAGCTTCCGGGCATCAACACGCCCGACCACCCGATGATGGAGGCCTACACGACCCTGGGCGCCCTGGCCGCCTCGACGTCGACGGTGCGGCTCTCGACACTGGTCACCGGTAACACGTACCGGAACCCGGCCTTGCTGGCCAAGACGGTGACCACATTGGATGTCATCGCGAAGGGCCGCGCGATCCTCGGCATCGGCGCCGGCTGGTTCGAGCGGGAACACCAGGACTTCGGCTTCGAGTTCGGCACCTTCGGCCAGCGCTTCGAACGGCTCGAGGAAGCCCTCGGCATCATCGCGCCGATGCTGCGCGGCGAGGAGCCCACGCTCGAGGGCAAGTGGTACACGGCTCGCGGGGCGATGAACCACCCGCGCCTGCGCACGATCCCGATCATGCTGGGCGGCGCCGGCGAGCAGAAGACGTTCCGGCTGGCCGCCCGCTTCGCCGACCACATGAACATCATCTGCGACCTGGACGACCTGCCCCGCAAGGTCGCCGTCCTGAGGCAGCGCTGCGAGGAGGCCGACCGCGACCCGGCCACGCTGGCCACCAGCTTCCTGGTCACCGGCATGGTCGGCGAGACGGCTCAGGAGGCCGCGGAGCTCAGTGCGAGCCTCGACGACAACCGCCGCGCCCGCGCCGCTGTCGGCACGCCGGACCAGGTCGCCGAGCAGATCCAGGAGAGGATCCTGAACGCCGGCGTCGACGGCGTCTGCATCAACCTCATCCGCAACGGCCACCGCCCCGGCGTGGTGGCCGCGGTCGGCGCGGCGCTCAAGCCGCTGGTGACTGCCTGATCAGCACGCGGTAGACGACGTAGCCCAGCCAGGCCTGGGTGTCCTGGGAGTCCTGGTCGCCGTGCTGAACGCCGGGCCAGGCTCGCGGCCGCATCGGCTGGTGGGGCGCCCACAACCCGGCCCTGTTCGTCAGCAGCGTCATCATGATCCTGATCGGCCCGGCCGGCGTCCTCGCCGCCGCGTGACACCGAGACCGGACCGATCATGTGACGCTCCTCCCGTTCTGCCCGCCCAGCCGTTGCCGGCCGGGCCGCCGGGCGGGAGTCTGAGGGAGTGATCACCACCCCCATGTCGGTCGACCTCGATCTGCCCTACGGCCCGGCTCCGGAACACCGTCTCGACGTCTATCAGAGGACCGGCACCACCCGGCCGCCCGCGGTCGTGCTGGTGCACGGCGGCGGCTGGTTCCGCGGCGACAGGTCCAAGGAACAGCGACTGGCGTCGCTGCTGGCCGAGGCCGGCTACGTCGTGTTCGTGCCCGACTACCGGCTGGCACCGGCCCACCCGTTTCCGGCCGGGCGCGACGACGTACTGGCCGCGGCCGCGTGGGCACACGCCTCGGGCTACGCCTTCGACCGCGACCGGGTCGCCTTCCTGGGCGGCTCGGCCGGCGGCAACCTGGCGGTCGAGGCCGGGCTGTCCACCGGCCGCCCGGCGGCGAGCTGGTCGGGCATCTTCAACCTGCAGGCCTTCATCGAGGCCACCGACGGCACCGTCGCCGCGACACCGACCGGGCAGGACCTCGACGCCATGCGCAGCGCCGACATCAACCAGACCGGCCGCGACGACGCCTTCCTGCGCTGGTGCATACTGCAGGAGGTCGGCGGCGACCGGTCGTTGCTGCCGGACGCCTCGACCGTCCAGCACGCCACCGCGAACGCCGGCCCGGTCTACCTGGCCAATTCGCTCGCCGAGTTCGTCCCGGTCAGTGATCCGATCGCGATGCAGCAGGCGCTGACGGCCGTCGGCGTGGCCAGCACGCTGCAACTGATCCCGGGCACCCGGCACGCCGAGGGCTATCTGGACCAAGCCATCGCCGGGACCCTCGCCTTCCTGCACGACGCTCTGGCCCCGGGCCGGCAGCCGTGACCACGAGCGGCCCCTGGGCACCGTCGCCACAAGCACCGCTCGATCGGAGAACAAGCATGAACCGCCCCTTCAGCACCGTGGCCGACGTCTTCTGCTTCGTGACCGACCTCGCCGCCGCCTCCGCCTGGTACACCGACCGGCTCGGCACACCGCCGGTGCTCGAGGTCGCCCAGATGGTCCGCTTCGACCTCGGCGGGTCCGCCCTGACCATGCACAAGGCCGACGACTACAACACCGGCGGCCCGGCCGGATGCGTCGCCTACTTCGACGTCGAGGACGTCGACGCGCTGGCCGCCGAATGGATCCGGCACGGCGCGAGCGCCCACCGCGGGCCGAAGACCATCATGACCGGGGAGCGGCTCTGTCAGCTCCTCGACCCGTTCGGCAATCTCATCGGCATCCGGCAGAGGCCGCGCTGACCGGATCGGCGCTCGTCCGTTGGGGACACGTCACCGGCCGGACGTGCCGTCGATCAACTGTTCCTGGCGACGCACATGACGGTGCAGGGCGCTGAGCTGTTGCGCGGCCGAGCGGGTCAGCTCGTCGATGTCGCGCACGGCACGCTCCCGGTCGGTGAGCATGGCGGCGGCAGTCAGATTCCGGTGGTGCCGGGCTTCCCGGCCGATGGCGGCGGCCATCTCCCGGGCGTCGTGCAGCGTGCGACCGGCCCGTTCCCGCGCCTCGCTGAGCAGTGCCCGAGATCTCTCCTCGGCGTCGCGCACGTGCTCGTCAGCGGTGTGCCGCGCCATCGTCATGACTCGCTCCGGGAACGCCTCGCCGCCCACGGCCGCGGCTGTCGTGGACCGGTGCGCCTCGTCGAGCTGCTGCCGCACGTGCCGGGCCTCCCCTTCGGCACGGTCGCGGGCGCGATGCGCGCGATCGAGGGCGGCGGCCACCTCTGACAACTCGGCCTGGGCGGCTCGACGGCGCCCGCCGGGATCGCCCGGCGGCACGGCGGCCTCGAGCCTGGTCCGCAGCGCGTCGTTCTCCTCCAGCAGCCGGCTCATCTCGCCGATGGCCTCGTCGAGGAACGCGTCCACGTCGTTGTCGTCGTAGCCACGCCGGCCGAGGGACGCCTTCGCGAATTCCGTGTTGTGGATGTCGGCCGGTGTCAGGGTCATGGAGCTCCTCGATCGAGGGTCTCGGCACGCCGAAGGCGGGCGCGGATGCGCTCGTCGGAGATCGCGGAGGCCGTTGACGGCTACCGTACGCGCTCCACCGCGGGCTGCGCGTACAGTGGGCCCTGCGGTCGCCTCGAGGCGCCGGAGGCCGGCAGCACCGGCCGCCCTTGATCAGGACGCTCCTCGTCGTCGCCGGCGCACCCGCCCGCGACGGACGACATCGTCGACCTGGTCCTCCAGCATCACCTGACAAACGCGAACGAGAAGGATCTGAATGACACCGAACTATGACAATTCCTCGTTGTTCTTGGCGCCGTCCGCGCCCCGAGACACCGAGACCGGCGCGAATCGGCCGGCGGCCGACCACCGCGCCGAAGCGATGCGGGCGCTGCGCCACCCGTTCGCGGTCCGGCCCGAAGCGGCCGCCGCCCGCATGCGCTGAACGGTGAACGCGCGCCATCTCACCGGCTCGCCGCCGGCCCGCTTCACCCTCTCAGAAAGCACACCATGACCATCTCCAAGGCAGCCGTGATCTTCGCTCTTCGCGAGCGCGGCCAGCACGATCGCGCCGACTTCGTCGACCGGGAGCTCCCCGAGCACTTCGAGCTCTCCCGGCACGGCGGCCTGCTGTCCACCCTGCGGCTCGACCCGGCCGACCTGACCGAACCGGGCGCTCGGCCCGCCGTCGTCCGGCCGGTCTGACGACGCGCCGCCGGACACGCTGAACGCCTTCACGGCGACATCGTCATCGACTTGCCCGGCGACGGCACGTCCCGCTTCGCGATCAGGTCACGGCGGCCCAGACCACCTTGCCGTCCCGGGTGGGCAGGACGCCCCAGGCGGCGGCGGTCACGTGCACCAGCCGCAGGCCCCGGCCCCGTTCACCGAGCGGGACCGGCTGGCCGGCGAGTTCCAGTTCGCTCGCGGCCGGGAACCGGCCGACGCAGTCGTGGACCGCCACGGACAGCCGGGTGTCGCTGCGCGAGACGGTGACGATGAGCCCTCACACCGGGCTCGGCGAAGGGCGCGGACATTCGCCTGTCACTGAGACGGCACAACCCCGTCCTAGCGTTGCCGCATGGATGAGAACACGCACGACTCCGGCCCCCTGACCGTGCTGCAGAGCGTCAAGCCGCCCTTCGTCCCGGACGGCGCGGAGGCGACCACCATCATCATCGAGTACCCGCCGGGAAGCCCCGGCACGGCGCCGCACCGTCACCCCGGACCGGCCTTCGGTTACGTGCTCGAGGGCGAGATGGTCTTCGAACTGGAAGGCGAACCCGAACGGGTCGTCCGCGCCGGGGAGACGTTCTGGGAGCCCGGCGGCGACGTCATCCACTACCAGGACGGCAACCACAGCACCGAGACACGGCTGCGGTTCCTGGTCACCATGATCTGCCCACCCGGGGCGCCCATGCTCACCTTGGTCGGCGCGGACGAGCTGACGGCTCGCCGCGGCCGCCGAGCGCCGCGATCCACCTGAGGCGGACACGGCGCAGCGGATGACGACGACCGGGCCGGCCTGGCCACTGGAGATCACCGCCCTGCGGCAGCCGCCCGGGGTCCGCCTCCGCGGCGAAGTGGACCTGGCCACGCTGCCCAGCCTGGAACTGGTACTGGAACTGCTCCTCGACACGCCCGGCGACATCGTCGTCGACCTGGAGGGGGTCACCTTCCTCGACGTGGGCGGCGGCCGAGCGCTGGCCCGGGCCGCCCTGCTCCTGCGGCCCACCGGCCGCCGGATCCACCTGCGAGCGGCGAGCCCGTTCGTATGCCGCGTGCTGGTCCTGCTCGGCTGGGCGGACCTGTTCCTCATGTACACGGAGCAAGGGACGGCGTGAGGCCGCACCGGACCTGCGGCAGCTGCGGACGGGCCGAGCGCCGGGGCGCGGCCGGTCGCTTCATGGACGGCTGGGTCACCGGATGAACGTCTCCAGTGGGAGGAAGACGTTCAGGCCGATGATCAGGGCGGCCGCGGCGGCGGTGGTCAAGGGGTTGTTGACGAAGACGCCCATGATGTCGCGAGGGCACGCTGGTCATCCAGCACGCCGACAAGGCCGGGCGCCCCGGTTTGCAAACCCTGTGCCGCATGATCGAGCAGGCGCCGGCCTCCATGTGGAGCGTGGTGACGTTGAGGGTCCCGTTGCCGCCCGTTGGTGATCCTGGTGTGACCTGCCGAGTATTGCGGGTTGCGGCGGTCAGGACGTTCGCCCTTCTTGGCTCGTCGGGTGCCATCTCCGCTTCGCGATGTCGAGCCCCCGCACTTTGCCTCACGCTCTCCCGCCGCAGACGGCCTGACCTTCGAGCGTCTGCACTGAAGCCACTTCTAATCCCAGAAGTCGGAGACGCCGAGTTGACGGGCGGCGTTCAGGGCGGCTCGGCCGAGGACGTTGGTGTAGGTCGGGAACGAGAGCGGGATGCGGATGAACTGCTCCACCGGCATCGCGGCGGCCACGGCGACCGCGGCCACCTGGGCTATCTCGACGGCTCGTTCGCCGACGATGTGGCAGCCGATGATCTGGTGGGTGGCGGTGTCGACGATGAGTTTGCAGAAGCCGCCGGGGCGGCCGTCGATGATGGGGCGTACGACGTCGGCGAACTGTTCGGTGGCGACGACCACGTCGTGGTCGGCGCGGGCCTGGGCCTCGGTCGGGCCGACCTGGGCGTACTCGGGATCGGTGAAACTGCCGATCGGGTTGGCGGGTGGGCTCAGGCGGGCGTGGGAGCCGGTCACCGCGTTTGTCGCGGCCTGGAAGCCGTCCTGGACCGCGTGGGGTACCAGCATCAGGCGGCCGGTGACGTCGCCGGCGGCGTAGACGTGCTCGGCGCTTGTTCGCAGCTCGGCGTCGACCTGCACGTAGCCGCGAGCCGTGGTGGCCACGCCGGCCGCTTGGAGGTTCAGGCCCGCCGTGTCGGCCAGCCAGCCGATCGCGGCCACGGCCAAGGTCGCCTCCGCGCTGTGCGTCACGCCGTCGCTGGTGAAGACCATGCGTACGCCGGCCGGGGACTTCTCGAAGCGTTCGATGCGGCCGAAGCCCTCGCGCACCTCGATGCCGGCGGCGCGGAACGCGTCGGCCATGACCCGGGAGACGTCCTCGTCCTCGGTCGCCAGGATCCGCGGGCCGGCCTCGAACAGCGTGACCCGGGTGCCGAGCTCGGCGAAGACCGACGCCACCTGCGCGCCGGTGGCGCCGGCGCCGATCATCAGCAGCGACTCCGGCACCGAGGTCAGCGCCCAGGCGTCGCGCTGCGAACCCACCAGCTCCGCCCCGGGCACCGGCAGGAGCCGGTTGGTGCCGCCGGCGCACAGGATCACTTTGTCGCAGCGAAGGCGGAGGCCCGGTTCGGCTTCGATGGTGTGCGGGCCGGCGAAGCGGGCCGTGCCGGCGTGTTCGAGGATGGCCACTCCGGCCTCCTGGAGTTCGGCGCGCATCATCGAGCGCTCGGCGACCTCGCCGACGACCTCCCGGACCCGGCCGAGCAGCCGGGGGAAGTCGAGGACGGGGTCGCCGACGTCGATGCCGTACCGATGCAGGTGCCGTGCCTCGCGGCGCAGCCGGGCCGCCTGCGCGAGCGCGCGGACCGGCACCGGGCCCTCGGCGGCGGCCATGCCGCCCACCGCGTCCCGGGTGACGAGGACGGTCCGGGCGCCCAGGCGGGCCGCCCGCAGCGCCGCCGAGAGGCCGGCCGGGCCGGCGCCGAGGACGCCGACGTCGGCGCTTTCCACAGTGGTCATGTGACAGTCCCTTCGTTGGCCATGAGTACCCGCAGGAACATGAACAGCAGAATGCCCAGTGCCACCCCGAGGACGATCATGGCGACGTACGGCAATCGGTCCTTTTTGCTCATGTCTCACCTCGCCTGGTCCGGGCGACGAGGTACTCGACGCCCTTGGTCGTGAGGAACGACGTGATGACGGCGATCAGAATGGGGGCGGTCTGCAAGGCCCCGATCTGCGTCATGAACGCGGCCAGCAGCACCATCGAGAACGGCGCGGCGACCACCCCGCCCGGCACCGCCGCGAGCAGGCAGGTGAACGCCAGCCCCAGCGGCACTCCCGGGATCACCTGGTGGATCAGGACGCCGGCGGCTCCCCCGACGAACAGGGCCGGGAAGATCGGCCCGCCCACGAAGCCGCTGGCCTGGCTCACGGCGAAGGTGAGCATTTTCGCGATCGGTACGGCGATCAGCAGCCCGAGGCCCAGGCTCCCGGCCTCGCCGAGCACGGTCTCGAGCTGATCGCTGCCGGTGAACATGGTCAGCGGCAGCGCCACGCCGACCAGCCCGAAAACGGCACCGCCCAGCACGGGCCTCGCCATGGGAGGGAGCCTGAGCCGCCCGAACAGCGCCGCCGCGCCCTTGACGAACAGGCCCATCAACGCCACCACGACCGCCGCGACCAGGCCGAGGGGCACCCCGGCGACCAGGAGCCAGTCCTTGAACTCGTACCGCGGCACCTGATAGGCGTCGAGAAAGACGGACCCGGCGATGACGAAGTAGACGCCGAACGAGACACTCGAGGCGACGATCGTACTCAAGAGGGCTTTGACGTATCTCTGTCCTCCCGGCCGGGCGATCTCCATGATCATGGCCACCACGATCACCGTGCTGGAGAACAGTCCCCCGTACGCGCCGGCGAAGCCCGACAAGGTGTTCAGTCGCGCGTCGTCCTCGCTCAGCCCGCGCCGCCGCGACCACCAGCCGCCGGCGCCGCCACCGATGGAGCCCAGCGCCTTCTCCGGCCCGAGGCTGGCCCCGCCGATCAGCGACACCGCCGACACGGCGACGACCCCGGGCACCAGCTTGGCGTCGACGTGCTCCTCCCGCAGGTCGGCGATCAGCCCCGGAAGCTCCCCGGGCAGCCCGGTCAGCCGCCGCAGCAGCCCGACGGCCAGCCCCGCGCCGGCGGTGACCGCGATCCACCACCAGGCCCCGCCGAACCATCCCGGATCCGGCTCGCCGTACCACCGGCCACCGGCCCCGGTCGCCCCCACGAAGACCAGACCGGCGAAGGCGCCGAAAACCCCGAGGACGATTGCGTACGCGATGAGGACCCAGAACTCGCGCCGGCGAGTGAACGGCGGCGCCAGAACCGGTTCCCTCGTCGCGCTCACAATCAACGAGCGTTCCCGGCCTCCGTCCGCGACACCTCACCCCGTGCGGATGAAGGCTTGTCGAGGCCGTCGTACGCCGGTCCGGTCTGGGCTGGCCGATCCCGCGCCCCGGCGGCTTCACCTCCGACGCCCTCGCCCGGACCGAGTCGATCCGGGCCGGGCGGACCGTGGCCGCGCCGTTCGGCGACGTCCCGCTGACCCGGCGCACGGCCGTGGGACCCTGCTCGGGTGGATTTCTTCTTCTACTGCTGGGATCGAGACGGGACCGGGGAGCTGCGGCAGCGGCTCGTCGAAGAACACTGGGCGTTCATGGACCGGTACGCCGACGGGATGATCGCCCGGGGACCGACGCTGACCGACGACCTCGACGGGGCCACCGGCAGCGTCCACATCGTCGATCTGCCCGGCGTTCCGGCCGCACAGGTCTTCGCCTTCGAAGAGCCCAACTATCTGGCCGGGGTCTATCGCCGCGTCATCGTACGGCGCTACGTGGATCTGCTGGGACAGACCATGTGGGACTTCCCGGGCCGAGAGGAGGAGCGGAGGCGTTATCTGGTCCTCGCGCACGCCAAGCCGCTGATGGACTGGCCCGGAACCGAGCCGGTCCTCGACCGGAAGCGGCTCATCGCGTACGGCCGGCTCCTCTCCGAGGACACCGAGGACTGGGAGGGCGCGGCCGTGATCGGGGAGTTCGACGAGCCGGCGGCCATCGGGGACGTCTTCGCGGCGACCGGGGCGTACGAGACGATCGAGATTCATCCTTGGACCTTCGGCGGCCGCCGGTAGCCTCGGGCCATGGTCAGCTTCGACATCACTTCGATCGGCACGGTTCGCAACGAGCGGACGGATGTGCAGAACTCCGACTACTGGGGCGCGGTCCGCAGCACGATCGTCGTCGACGAACGCTTCGGCGACGCGTGCCTGCAGGGGCTGGAGCTCTTCTCGCACGTCGAGGTGCTGTTCGTCTTCGACCAGCTCGAGGAGCCCGGCGACTATCGCGAGCCGCGCCCGTACCGTGGCCGGGCCGACCTGCCACCGGTCGGCATCTTCGCCACGCGGGGCCCGCGCCGCCCCAACCGGATCGGCGTGACCACGTGCGCCATCGAGTCCGTCAGCGGCCGCGAACTGACCGTCGTCGGCCTCGACGCGGTCACCGGCACCCCGGTCGTCGACCTGAAGCCGGCCATGCGGGAGTTCACCGTGGCCGACGTCGAGCAGCCCGAGTTCGTCTCCAAACTCATGGCGGACTACTTCAGGCCGTGAGGAAGATCGGGTTGGTGAGCGCCGCCATCCGGCCGCCGGGGTGACGCACCTCGGCCCGGACGAACGCCGACTCGGCGGCGAAGGTGGACCGGCCGATCTCGCCGCGGTCGGTGTGAACGGCAACCGTTCCACCCGGGACCCCGCTCACCTCGGCGGTCACCACGACCTCGCGGCCACCGGTGCTCAGCCGTTCGCCGGCCTGGGCGCGGCGCTCGCCGACGGTGGCGGTGAACGACAGCTCGACGCCGGCCGACTCGGCGATCCAGCAATGTCCCCCGCGAATGCCGGCGAGCACCTTGTCCGCATCGGCCTTCTCGGCCCGTACGACCGTCTGAGGTGTGCCGATCTGGCCGGCGAGATGAACGTCGCTGTTGCCGATCGCCGGCCGCCACCGGCCGCGGCGAAGGTCCCTCTCCCATCGGGCGAGCGCCGCCTCGTTGTCGGCGTTCCAGGGCAGATCCGAGATCCACTGGCCGTTCCACACCTCGACCGCGTCGAAGTCCTCGAACGGGTGACGGAAGGTCCCGGTCGGATAGGGCGCGAACGGGTGCGCGACCACGGTCAAGCCTCCGGCGCGCCGAACCTGGTCGACGCCGTCGACGGCCTGACCGAGATCGAGACCCAGGGCGAGCCAATGTCCGAGATCGGTTGTCACTTCCTGGCCGAACACCACGAGAAGGTCTTCGCCGGCGTACGACTGGAACGCCCCATGGGTTTCCACGGTGTTGTGCTCGGTGACGGCGATGAAGTCGAGCCCGGCCGCGCGCGCCGCCGCCGCGATCTGGCCGGGTGTCAGCTCGCCGGCGTGGGAACGCTCGGAGTGGACGTGGCAGTCGCCGCGAAACCAGGGCATCAGGTCAGCGACGCCGTGGCCGCGCGCAGTTCGGTCAGGGCGGTCAGGGCGTGCGGCGCCAGGCCCTGACCGTCGTCGCGGTCGCCCTCGGACCAGCGGGCGTAGCCGCGCTTGAAGGCGAGCACACCCAGTTCGGCGGCGACCTGGGCGACCGGTTCGGGCACGCCACGGGCGGTCAGGGCGCCGGCCATGGCGGCGGCGAGGCCGACGCTTTTGAGGGCGTCCCGTTCCTGCAGTTCGGTGCTGGCGGCCACGGCCGCCTTGAGGCGGGGGCCGAGTTCGCGGTTGGCCGGGCCCATCGTGCTCGACGCGCGCGCCAGGCCGGCGGCGACCGCGTCGAGCGGGGCGGCCTCGGGCGGGGCGTCGGCGATGCCCTCGGCCAGCAGCTTCGACAGCGTTTCCTGACCGGCGACGAGCAGTTCCCGCTTGTCGGAGAAGTGCCGGAAGAAGGTGCTCTTCGTGACGCCGGCCCGCTCGGCGATCTGCGCCACCGTCGTGGCGTCGTACCCCTGCTCGGTGAACAGGTCGACGGCGGCGACGACCAGTCGTTGCGTCGTCTCCGGTTGCCATCGCGCCATGACGACCATCATAGGCGACGGGACAATGGTCCCATCATGCGCTACGGTGATGGGACAGAAGTCCCGTCACTTTTCAGGAGCATCCATGCTTGTCTTCGTCACCGGCGGCACCGGCACGATCGGCTCGGCCGTCGTCGCGGAACTGCTCACCAACGGCCACACCGTGCTCGCGCTGGCCCGCTCGGACAGTTCGGAGCGCACCCTGCGGGACGCCGGAGCGGAGGTGCTGCGCGGCGGCCTGGCCGACCTCGACGTTCTGCGCGCCGGCGCGGCGCGGGCCGACGGCGTCATCAGCCTGGCCTTCGGGCGCGACTACGGCACCCCGGAGGCCCTGGCCGCGTCCATCGCCGAGGAGAGCGCCGCGATGGCCACGCTGGGCTCGGCGCTGATCGGCAGCGGCCGCCCGCTCGTCACCGTCTCCGGAACGCCGTGGGTGCCCGGCCGCGCCTCCACCGAGGCCGACCCGGTACCGACCGACGGCCCGGTCGGCGCGCGCGGCCGCTCGGTGAACGCGCTGCTGGCGCTGGCCTCACAGGGCGTCCGCGCCACCTCCGTACGCATGCCCCGCACCGTCCACAACAACGGCCAGGGCGGCTTCGCCGGCTTGCTCACCGACGCCGCCCGCCACACCGGCGTCGCCGGCTACCCGGGCGACGGCACCCAGCGCTGGCCGGCCGTCCACGCCCTCGACGCCGCGGCCCTGTTCCGCCTGGCCCTCGAATCGGCCCCGGCCGGCACCGCCTGGCACGCGGTCGCCGACGAGGGCGACGCGGTCCGAGACATCGCCGCCGTCGTCGGCCGCCGCCTGTCCCTGCCGGTCGAGTCGGTACCCGAGGAGACCTTCGGCCCGTTCGGCCCCATCTTCGCCATGGACCAGCCCGCTTCCAGCACCCACACCCGCGAAACCCTGGGCTGGCAGCCCAAGCACCCGAGCCTCCTCGAGGACCTCGAAAACCTCCAGCCGTAACCTTCTTTTCCTGGCACGCCACTTGAGGACCCGCGAGAAACGGTGTGCGTGAGGGAATGGTCGTCACTTGCGCCGAGGAGCTTCGGTGGGTGCTGCCCGAGGCGGAGAACAATGCGTTCACAAGAACGGCGGCTCACTGGTCGGAGTCTCCCGCGTCCGCCGCGGTGCCGAGGGACGACGCCGTTGAAGCGATCGCGTTCGTCTGCGGACGTGGCGAGCCGCCGCCGCGGGCGGACCGGGTCGGAGTGTGAGTGGTGGCCCGTGCGGCGGGCCACCACTCAGGCGGGGCTTCAGAGGACTAGTTTGCCGTTCTTCACGCGTGGCCAGGTCTGGTAGTGGGAGGCATAGAGGCTCTGGCCCACCCACCTGGCGTCGGTGCGGACCGGGTTCTTCGGGGTGTAGGAAAAGAAATTCGAGGCGTCGTCGGGGCTTCCGGTGCCGTCGTAGCGGGCCACGGCCGGGTAGGGGAAGACCGGGCGGGTGCGGGCGCCGTTGGTGGCGATGATGCGGGCCGGCTGGTGGCCGGACTCCACCCAGGACATCAGCGGGGTCAGGACGTCGAAAGTGTCGGGGCCGGCGCCGCCTGAGCAATGGGCCAGGCCGGGGAACATGTAGAGCTTGGTGAAGCTGTCGGCGTCGCGCACCGTTCGGCGTACGGCGTCGTAGTAGATCAGGGTGCTCTGGGGGGAGATGTGCTGGTCGTTCCAGCCGTGCCACAGGATCAGCTTGCCGCCGCCGCGCTGGAAGGCGCTCAGGTCGGGGTTCGAGGCCGCCATGTACGACGATGACGGCATCACTGTCTTCCAGAAGGACTCGACGGTCAGTTTCAGGTCGGTCAGCTGGTAGGAAGGGCGCGGGTTGTTCGGCTGGGCCAGGTAGCGCAGGTAGGACAGGGCGAAGTTCTCACTCGCCACCGTCCGGCCCTGGGCCGCGGGGATGAACAGGGTCCATTCGAGTTCGGAACCCCACTCGTGGGAGAGGTACGGCTCCAGGCGGTTCCCCCGCGAGTCGGTGGCGCCGTCGTGCAGCTTGCGGACGACCGTGGCCTGCGCCGGCGAGAGGCAGGTGGCCGGGTTCTGGCCGGTCCGGCAGATCAGCGTCGACGGGTTGAAGTGGCAGAGGCGCGGATCGTCGATGACCGAGCCGCAGGCGGTGCGCACCGCGCTGTGAATCAGCGGCAGCTTGTCGGCCAGCAGGATGTCGTTGCCGTTGGCGTCCTTGTTGGCCAGCACGGTCCACGCGTGGTGGAAGGTGTTCTGTACGGCCATGTTGGTGGCGGGGGCGCCGGCGGCGATGCCGTCGAAGTCGCCGGGGTAGCGCTGGGCCTCCATCAGGGCCTCGCGGCCGCCGTCGGAGCAACCCGTGAAGTAGGAGTAGCGCGGGGGCTTGCCGTAGAAGGCCTTGATGAGGGCCTTGGCCGTCTGCGCGGTCACATGCACGCCGCGGTAGGCGAAGTCGATCTGGGCCTGGGGGTTGCCGGCGGCCCAGGAGCCGTCGTTGTGGCCCTGGTGGCCCATGTCGGTGGTGGCGCTGGCGACCTCGCCGTCGTCGACGGGCCGGCAGCCGGCGGCCTGGCCGTAGTTGATGGTGGCGCTGCCGCACAGGCCGCCGCAGCCGGTCTGTACGTAGCGCTGGGTCCAGCCCCGGAGGGGAAGGCGGGCCACGATCGTGGTCGCGGGGGCGATGGTGCCCCGTACCTCGCAATCGTCGCCGGCGACGGTGGCGGACGTGATGGTGACCGGAGCGTCGGTGGCCCGGCTCAGGTCGACGTCGCGTACCTCCGCGCAATTGATCCGGGGTCCGCGGGCGGCCGGATCAGCGGTGGCGGAGGCGGAGGCGACCCCGAGGACGATGACCAGCAGCAGTGAGGACGGACGGCGCATGGGGTCACCTACTCTGGGCCGGAGCGGGACGTACCGGCGGGTGTCGTCGAAGTAGTGGCCGGTTTCGGGGTCGATGCCGCGCACAGCACCCACCATCTCCGATCCGAAGAGGATGTTGTCAACACCGATCACCTTGACGAGGAGGTCGATGCCGGGCTGGTGGTAGACGCACGTATCGAAGAAGACGTCGCCCCTCACGGTCTCCTCGAGCGGCGGGCGGCCGAGCATGTCGGCCAGGCCGCGGAAACGGCCCCAGTGGTACGGGACCGCTCCCCCGCCGTGCGGAATGATGAACCGCAGGCCGGGGAAGCGCTGGAACAGGTCCGATCACGTGCCGGCCTCGCCGGCGGGCACGATCGGGGTGCCGTGGGTGTGGAAGGTGTCGATGGTCTTGAGGCCCCAGGCCTGGCCCTTGGCGCGTTCCTCGCGGGTCCAGCTGATGGTGCGCCAGTCGGGGGCGAGGATGAGGCGCGCGCCGGCGTTGCAGATCTCGACGCGGTTGCCGCCGGGCTCCCAGACGTACAGGAAGAAGGTCTGCTGAATGGCGTGTTTGTGGGGGCCGGTCTCGATGTGGACACCGGCGTCCAGGCAGACGTCGGCGGCGCGCAGGATCTCCTCGCGGGTGTCGGTGGCGAAGGCGACGTGGTGCAGGCGGCCGCGGCTGCCGGTCCAGTCCTCGGTGTAGACCAGGTCGTAGGTCTTGTTGCCGAGCGAGTACCAGACGGCCTGCGGCGAGCCGTCGTCCTTGACGATCTGTTCGGTGCAGCGGGCGCCGAGGGTCTCGCTGAGGAAGGTGCTCGTCTCGGGCACGTTCGCGGTCAGGTAGTTCACGTGGTCGAGCCGGCGCAGGTTGGCGCCGCGCCCCGGATACCTGGCCGCCTGGTTCTTCAGGGCCGGCCTGTCCGATTTGTCCGCCGCATACCACTCAGCGTCCCAATAGATCCCCATGTCGTGGCCGTCGGGATCGTCGAACAAATAGACCTCACCCAGACCGGGAACATCACTGGATGATTTGTCGGTTCTCAGCCCAGCGCGCAGACGATCAAGAGCCTGCGGACTGGCCGCCCGAAGGTAGGTACGGCCAACGCCCGCGTCGACGTTCCGGACGAGACGGACGGTCCACGACTGATAGTCGTCCCACGTGTGCAAGTAGATCGAGGAAGCGTCGCGGTGCACCTCCCGCAACCCCATCACGTCGACGAAGAAGTCGCGCGACTCCTCCAGCACCGCCGTCCGCAGCTCGATCGGCCCCACGTGGGCGATGTCCCGGCGCCGGTCCGGGTCGTGCGTGACGCTCATCCGACTGCCTTTCCGCTGCGCGGCCACACCAGGCCGTCGGCCAACTTGCGCGCCGTGCGCACGACGCTGCCGCGCACGAGCCGGGCCCGCGGCCCGAGACCTTCGAGTTCGCCGTACGCGTCGAAGAAGCCGTTGAGGTGCTCGACGCGCACCAGCCGGTCGCTCGCCTCGCCCCGCGCGCGCAGGGCGGCGGCCACCGACACCGCGCCGAGGACGCCGATCGCCGCTTGCACGCGGCGCGGGATGAACGTGCGACGTCTGCGCGCCGGTGACGATCGCCCGGCCCGGCACCATCGGAAGGAACCGGTAGTCATCGGCGTCCGGCGCCGCCGACGGCCCGACCACCGCGGCCTTGCTCGTCAGCGGGTGGCCACCGCCGAGCCCGTCGATCTGCCGCTCGTCGGGCGACCCCAGGACGCGCAGCAGGAGGTCGTCGCGGTCAGCGGGATCGTGCACCGTGGCCACTCCCGCGTCGCGCAGGGCCTCGATGGTGCCGGGTTCGGCTCGGCGCACGTTCCGGACGACGTGATGCGATGCCAATGGCGCCTCCTCCGTCGCAGCCATGTCTACGGCCCGCGCTGAAGCCAGTCAATGTTGTCTTCTCAATTGTCGACGATATGAGCACGTCAGCCGCGGCCGGCCCGGCGAGCGGGACCAGTTCGGCGCCCGCTCGTCGGCCCGGTTCGCCGAGATGCACGAGCTCGTTCAGCTCGCCGCGGTCAGGCCAGGAACTCGGCCACGTCGGCGGCGAACTCGGCGTAGTGCTGGAACAGGAAACCGTGGGCGGCGTCCGGGTAGAGCTTGAGCCGGGCGCCCGGGATCAGGCCGGCCAGCAGGTGCGAGTAGCGGGGCAGGATCATCGGGTCGCTGTCGCCGTTGGCGACGAACACCGGGGCCTCGATGCCCGTCACGCGTTCGAGCAGGGCGTGGTTCGGGATGCCCCACTCGGTCACGGCGTCGTACTGGGCCAGGCGCGTCTCCCAGGTGGTCGCCTTGTCGCGGTCGGCTGTCCGGGCGTACATCCGGCCCAGGGCCTTCTGCCCCTCCTGACGGCTGGCCTCGGAACCGGTGAAGAAGACCCCGAGGTAGCCCTCCGGAGTGGTCTGCGGGACGCCGACAGCGCCGATGACGTCCGGGGCCCAGCCGTGCATCCCGGCCGCGCCGCGCGGCGCCGCCGAGGCCAGCACGAGACGGCGGACGGCGTCGGGCCGGATCAGCGCCACCTCCTGGGCCACGAAGCTGCCGAGGGAGAAGCCGAGGACGTCGGCCTGGGTGATGCCGAGGGCGTCGAGGAAGGCGAGGGCGTCGTGGGCCATCCGGGTCACGCTCGGCGGTGTGACGCCGGTCGTCCCGCCGACGCCGGTGTTGTCGAAGGCGATGACCCGGCGGCCGGCGGCCAGGGTGTCGATCAGCGCCGGATCCCAGCTGTCGAGGTTGCCCCGGAAGTGCTGCAGGAGCAGCAGAGGCACCCCCGAGGATCCGGTCTCCCGGTAGGCGTAGTCGATCCCGTTCTGAGCGCTCACCAGCTTGTTGGGCGAGTCGATGTAGCTACTTGGCATGACGCCATGCTTCGTCCGCGCCGGCCCACCCACATACGGCGAATGACTGGCCGTCAGGGAAGTTTGGCCACCGTCAGCAGGACCACGCTGTCGTCCAGCGCCTCCAGGCTGTGCCGAGCGTCGGGGATGATGACGAGGTCGCCCGCCTCGGCGTCGCCGGCGTCCTCGCCCGCGACCAGACGGACCCGGCCGCTGAGGACCTGAAGGGTCGCGTCGCCCGGGCTGTTGTGCTCGTGCAGCTGCTGGCCGGCGGCGAGCGCGATGACGGTCTGCCGCAGGGTGGTCGTGTGGTTGCCGAAGACGGTGTGGGCGCCACGTCCGCTCGGCACGTCCCGGGCGGTGACCGTCTCCTTGGCCGCGAGCTCGGTCAGCGAGATCTTCTCCATGCTCCGACCCTGCCCCGCCCTCCGGGCGGGGTGCAGAGGCGAAAGTCCCGAGAAGGCGCTCGGCTAGCGGGCGCGGCCGGTGCGGAAGGCGTAGGCCACCAGGGCCGCCCGATCGCGGCAGGCCGTCTTGGCCAGCAGGTGGTTGACGTGGGTCTTCACGGTGGCGTCGGAGACGTGCAGGCGGGCGGCGATCTCGCTGTTGCTGTGGCCCTGGGCGATCTCGCGCAGCACGTCCTCCTCGCGGGCGGTCAGGCCGCTGTCGTCCCCGGGGACGGGGGCCACGCCGTACGGCGCCCCGCCGGCCAGCGCCTCCAGGAGACGGCGCTGCACGCTCGGGTCGAGCTGGGCCTCGCCCGCCGCCACGGTCAGGATGGCCTGCTGGATGTCCTCGGCGCCGGCGTCCTTCGTCAGGTAACCGCGCGCGCCGGCCTGCAGGGCGCGGAAGACGGTGGTGTCGTCGGCGTACGTGGTCAGGACGACCACCCGCGAGCGGGACCCGGCCGCCGCGAGGCGAGTCGTGGCCTCGACGCCGTCCACGCCCGGCATGTTGAGGTCCATCAGCACCACGTCGGGGTCGAGCAGCGCCACCTGCCGCAGCGCGTCGGCGCCGTCGAGGGCCGTGCCCACCACGGTGAGGCCGTCGAGCAGCCCCAGCATCATGGCCAGGCCGTCGCGGACGACCTTCTGGTCGTCGGCGATCAGAACGGTGACGGTCAATTTTCCCCCAGCGGCAGCGTCAGGCTGACATGCCATCCCTTGTCGGTCGGCCCGGCGGACAGGTGTCCCCCGGCCAGCGCCGCCCGCTCGGCCAGCCCGGTCAGTCCGAAGCCACCCGACGGCAGCTCGGTCCCCGGGCCGCCGGTGTCGGCCACGGTCAGCTCGACAGTGTCCGGGCCCCACCCCAGCGAGACCGCGACCGTGGCGTCCGGACCGGCGTGCTTCGCCGCGTTGGTGAGCGCTTCCTGGACCGTACGGTAGAGCGCCAGGCCGTTCTCGGGCGGGAGCGGCCGCGGCGTCCCGGTGACCGTCAGGGTGGCGCCGGGATGCCGGTCGACCAGGCCGGGAATGAGCGACGGGCCGGGCAGCCGGTCGCCGCGCAGGGTCTCGACCACCTGACGGGCCGAGGTGAGGCCGTCGCGGGCCATGCCGTGCGCGCCGGCAATCTGGTCGACCAGGCGCTGGTCGGCGCCGGTCTTGGTGGCCAGCAGGCGCGCACCCTCCAGCTGCACGGCCAGGCCGGCCAGCGTGTGGGCGAGCACGTCGTGCAGTTCGCGGGCGATCCGGCCGCGCTCGGCCAGGCGGGCCGCCTCCTCGCGGGCGGCCCGGGTGGCCGACTCCTGGGCCAGGCGCTCCTCGGCCTGCTCGCGGGCCGTGCGGTTGGCCTGCGCGAAGGCCGACGCCAGGAAGAGGAAGAAGCCGCCGATGGCCAGGTTGAGGAAGGCGCTGACGCCCTGCGACGAGTTGAGCGCCTCGGCCAGCGCGGTGCCGACCACCACGATCCCGCCGAAGACGAACGCGGGGACGCGGGAGAGCCGCAGGCCGATGCCGGCCACCGCCATGAAGCTGAGGATGTAGCCGGGCCCGGACGGCAGCATCAGGTCCATCAGGGCGCCGCAGAGGCCGGCCCCGGTGAAGCAGGCGGCGAGGATCCACGGATTCGTGAGCTTGGAGTACGTGCCGGTCAGCCACAGCGCGATCCCGGCCACCACCACGACGGGGAACGCGGCCCGGGCCGCTCCCGACGAGGGGAGACCGGCCAGGACCGCGTTCACCGCGATCACCACCGCGCTGGCGTAGACCAGCACCCGGAAGGTGCGTCGTGCGTTCACCGCGCCATTGTCCCGGACAGCTCGGGCTGCCGGAGGCGGGCGGCGGAGACCATCAGCACGACCAGGCGGGAGAGCACCATCGCCAGCGAGAGCACCACGAAGGCGGCGGTCCAGGCGTCGGCGCCGGTGATGAGGTGGGTGCGCGAGAAGTCGACCAGGCCCTGGGTGAACCAGTGGTCGGCGCCGTAGATGAACAGCATGCGCCCGGCGGTCACCGCGATCCAGATCGCCGCGAAGCCGAAGCCGGCCGTGGTCAGGATCCGCCCGGTCGACGCGTCCCGGCGCACCCGGACGAACAGCCCGGACACGACGCCCAGCAGCACACCGGCGGCCAGGCCGGCCAGCACCAGCGGCACGTCGTTGCCCTCGGTCGGGAACGAGTGGAGGTAGAAGGCGGCGACGGCCAGCACGATGACGACCGGGCGCAGGAGCCGCTTGCCGGTGAACTCGTGGGTGCCGAGCGCGGTGGTGAGCATGAGAACGAGGATGCCGAGGCTGATCAGGTAGTTCGTCATGCCATAGACGATCCCGGCTTCGCGGGCGCGGCGAATCGGCGTACGGATGGAACTCCGGTCTCCACCCCAGGGTGGAGACCGATCCGGCCGGCCAGCTGAGCCCGGGAGGTCACCGCGAGTTTGGGGAAGATCCGGTAGAGGTGCGAGCCGACCGTGCGCGGCGACAGGAACATCCGCTGGCCGATCTCGCGGTTGGACAGCCCGTCGGCCGCGAACCGGGCGATCTGAAGCTCCTGCGCCGACAGGAGGCCGGCGGCCGGCACCCCGCCGGACGCGCGCAGTTCGCGTCCGGCCCGGCGCGCCCAGGTGGCGGCGCCGAGCACTTCGAACGTGTGCCGCGCCGACTCGACCGGCAGCCGCGACTCGCTGACCCGCCGCTGCCGGCGCAGCCAGGACCCGTACTCCAAATCGATCCGCGCGGCCAGCCACGGCGACCTCGCCGCTTGGCGCGCCCGCACGAACGAGTCCTCGTCGCCGTCGAGCAGGGCGCGCACGTACGGATCCCGGATCCGCGGCATCGCGTCCCGCTTGCCGCAGCGCAGGGCGGCCTCGGCGAGGTGCCCGGCGGCGTCGACCGGTCGCGGTCCGTCCATCAAGGACGACAGCGTGGTGTACGCCTCGGCGTAGCGCTCGGCGCTCAACAGGGCCACGCCCCGGGCGTACCGCACGGCGGTCGCGGTCAGCGGGCCGCCCAGGATCTCGGCCTCGGCGGCGTGCCGTCCCGAGCTCTCGGTCTCGCCGCGCACCGCCTCGACCAGGGCGATCGTCGCGGTCGCGCGGGCACGCCAGGCCGGCTGTCCGGTACGTTCGGCCAGCACCCGGCATTCGGTGGCGGCCGACGCCGCGGCCGGCCAGTCGCCGGCGGCCACGGCGGCCTCGGCCCGCAGCGCCAGCACGTGAACGAGCAGTCCGAGCCGCCCGCCGCGCCGCAGCGCCGCCGCCTCCGCGGTCAGCAGATCGCCGGCCCGCACCACGTCCCCACCGGCCAGCGCGGTCAGCCCGAGCTCCGGCCCGCTCCCCTCAGCCTCACCCGCGACCGCCCGAGCCCCAACCGTCCGAGTCCCAGCCCCGACCGTCCGAGTCCCAGCCCCGACCGTCCGAGCCCCAGCCCCGACCGCCCGGACGGCGGTCGCCCGGGGATCGCCGGCCACGTCGCCGAGCGCCGCCAGCACGGCCGGCAACGCCGACGCGGCCGGGCCGTCCCACGTGATCAGGGACAGCCCGGCCGCCGTGACCAGCGTGTCGAGCGCCGCCCCGGGCTCGCGGGCGGCGGCCAGCCCGGCCGCCGCCCGCGTCAACTCGGCGATCGCGTCGTGCGGCCGCGCCGCGAAACGGGCACGGATCGCTCGTACCCGGGCGTCTCCCGGGTCCGCGTGGTCGAGCAGCGCCGCCGCCCGCTCCGTCCACCCGTGCGCGAACGCGCGCTCGATCTCGTCCGTCCGCTCACCGCCGGCCGGCGGCCGGCCCACCCGGCGGAGCACCTTCCGGCGCCGCCGCCGGCGTTCCCGTTCCCTCTCGATCGTGCTCATGGGCCGAAGTTAGAACCGCCCAGTAGAGGACCAGTGACCATCGAGTGACACCACTCAGCCGCCCGTGATGCTCCAGTGCCACGGCTCGGACGGCAGGTTGACGAAGCCGTACTCGTCCGCGTGCAGTTGCAGCCACTTGAAGGCCGGGCTCTTCGAGGTGAGCGTCTTGCCGCCGGACGTGACGTCGACGGCCAGGCCGATCTCGTGCAGCGACCGGCCCGGAACGGCGGTGGGCACCCGGCACGACGAGGACGGCGCCGTGTAGATGTCCGGGCAGCCGTTGATCTTCCGCAGCTCGATCTGGCGCTGCTTGGTGCGGAAGCCGCCGCCCGAGATGTCGATGCCGGCCTTTTCAGCGTCGTCGACCATGCGCCGGTAGGCGTACGAGACGGTGCGGTGAACCGTCGTTCCGTAGATCACGACCGTGTCGGCGGTGGTGAAGGCCGGCCGGACCGCCGTCACCACGCTCCTGCTCACGGCGGCGGCCTGGCCGGCCAGCTCGGCCGGGGTCTTCAGGGCCGCGATCTTCTGCTCGGTCAGCACGATCGCCGCCGAGGCCGACTTCACCGAGTTGTTCGCGGTGGTCAGGGCGGCCGTCGCCGCCGACGACGAGGACCGGGCCTGGGCCAGGGCCGTCGCCGCGGCACGCGCTTGGGTGGTACGGACGGTGAGGGTCTTCTGCGCGGCCGTGACCCCGTTCCGGGCGATGGTGACAGCGGACTTGTGGCGCGGCTTCACCTTCGACAGCTTCTTCCGGGCCGCCGTCACCGCCGCCCTGGCCGCCGTCACGCGGTCCTTGGCCGTCTTGTCGGCGTTCGTGGCCGCGGTGACCTGCTTGGCGGCCACGGACAGGGCCGCCGTGGCCCGGGTGACCTCCACGGTGCGGGTCGTCACGGTCGTGCGCTGGGTGGCGAGTGTCTGGCGCAGCTGCGCGCCGGTGGCGGTCACGGTGAGGCTGCGGTACATCAGGCTGGTCCAGCTCTGCGCGGCGGCCGGGACGGCCGCCTCGGCCGGAGCCTGCATGCCGGCGGTGGCGAGAGCGGCAGCGACGATCGCGGTGGTGACGGACCGTCGGGCTCGGGATCGGGTTTCCTGTCGTTTCGTCACCCGGCAAAGATGGTGTCGCCCGGGTGCAGCCCCAGGGCCGTCCCGGGTGCGAACCAGGTGTCACGGCACGAGCACGACCACCTTGCCGCTCACTTTGTTGTCCTCCACGTCCCGGTGCGCGTCGCGGATCCGCTCGAACGGGTAGACGGTGACCGGCCCCAGATCGAGCGTGCCGGCCGCGATCCGGTCGAGGCTGTCCTGCAGCACGGCCGGCGACAGCGAGGTGGCGTCGCCGCGTCGACCCCGTCCGGATAGAGCGCGCGGACCCGCTCGGCCACCTTCCCGTCGTCCAGCAGCGCGTGGTCGGCGGTCAGCTCGGCCAGGCGGCCGGGCTGGCGCGTGGTGGCCAGGACGGTGGCGCCCATGCTTGCGGCCAGCGCCGCCGTCGCGTACCCCAGAGCCGATGTTCCGCCCCGGATGAGCAGGGTCTGGCCGGGTCGCAGGTCAAGACCGACGGTCAGGGAGCCGTACGCCGTCTGAAGCCTCTCCGGTACGGCGCCCACCGTCGCCCACGGTAGTGCCGACGCGAACGGGATCACCTGCCGTCGCGGCACCACCGTGTACTCGGCGTAGCCGCCGTCGAAGCTGCGGCCCATTCCGCCCATCATCGCCACCACCTGCTGTCCCGGGGACAGGTCGGTGCCGGGCGCCTCGTCGACCAGGCCCACGGCCTCGATCCCGGGAACGATCGGGAAGCGGGCGTTCTCCGCGTACCCCAGGCGCAGATGGAGCTCGGACCGGTTGAGACCGAAGGCTTTCACGCGGATGCGCACGTCGCCGGGACCCGGCACGGGCAGCGGCCGCTCGCGGATCTCAAGGTGCTCCACGGGTCCGGGCGAGGTCAGGACGACGGCTCTCATGGCTTATAGTTTCCACGGAATTAGATTCCATGGAATGCAATTTGCTAAGATGTGCGGCGTGACACAGAGAGTGCGCTGGGCCCATGACCTCGTACGCCTGGAGGTCGTCCTCTGGGACCACGTGGACTCCCGGCTCAAGCAGGCCCACGGCCTTTCGCTGGCCGGATTCGAGACCTTGTGGGTTCTCCAGGACGGCGAGCCGGCCCGCGTCGGCGACCTGGCCCGTGAGCTGCGGATCACCATGGGCGGCGCCAGTAAACTGGCCGACCGGGTCGGCGCCGCCGGCCTCATCGAGCGCACGGCCGACCCGGGTGACCGGCGCGCCACCCGGATCGCCTTGACCGCCGAGGGCCGGGCGATGCTGACCGCCGCCACCGGGACGTACGACGCCGCCGTGGCCGAACTGCTCGACGGCGTGGTCAGTGACCACGAACTGAGCGTGACCCACGACGTGATCACGCGCTTGCTGGCGTCCACTCGCCCCGCCGGCGCCGGTTAGCCTTGCCGCCGTGAACACGAACACCCGCGCCGACCGGGCCGCCCGCGCCTGGCTCGACGTGCACGGCGTCCTGGCCGCCACCCAGCCCGACGGCTATCTGCACGTCTCCCCCCACGGCACCGCCGAGCTCGTCACCGGCACCCGGATTCCCCTCCTCAACGGGGTCGTCGCCATCACCCGCGACCCCGACGCCGGCGAGATCGCCGGCGCCGCGACGTCCCCGCGCTTGGCGGGCCTGCCCTGGTCTCTTCGGGTACGCGGGGAGGACGCCGACGACCGCATCGCGGCCGTGGCCGCCGCACACGGGCTGGCCACCCGCTCGCCGCAGCCGTTCCTGCTCCGTGAGCTCACCCCGGCCGACGCCGCCCCGGTCGCCGGCGCCCGGCGCGTCACCGGAACCGAGAGCGCGGCCTACCAGCGGGCCCTGGCCGCCGGTTTCGGGGCGCCGCTGGACGGCATGGCCATCTTCGCCCACCCCCACCTGCTCGACCACCCGTCGATGAGCGCCTACCTGATCGAGGCCGGCGGCGAACCGGTGGCGACCGCCTTCGCCGCCCTCTCCGGCGACCTGGTCGGCGTCTTCAACATCGCGGTCCTCCCACCCTTCCGCCGCCGGGGTTTCGGCCGCGCTGCCACCGCCGCCGCCCTCAGCGACGCCTACGCCAAGGGCGCCCGCACCGCCTTCCTGCACTCGACGGCCGAGGGCCGCCCCCTCTACGACCGCATGGGCTTCCACCTGGCCGAGAACTGGACCCTGTTCACATGACCTTCGCCGACGACGTGCGGTCCGCCTTCCGGCGCGGCGAGACCGACGAGGTCGTACGGCTGTGCCGGACCGCCCTCGCCGAGTCCCGCGCCACCGAGGTGGAGGCCCTGTACGGCCTGTCCCGCGCGGCCCTGCGTTCCGGCGACCTGGCCGGCGCCACCGCCCTGGCCCGGCAGTCGCTGGAGGCGGCACAGCGCGCGGGCGACCGGGCGCTGGAGGAACGCCCACGGCACGTCCTGGCCGCGGTCGCCCGCCTCGCCGGCGACCTGGCCGGCGCCCGGGAGCTCTACCTGGACAGCATCCGCCTCAACGAGGAGCTGGGCCACGCCGAGACGGTCCTCACCGAACGCCACAACCTGGCGTTCTGCGACCTCCGGCTGGGCCACCTGGACGCGGCTCGCGAGTTGTTCGCCGCCAACCGCGCCGAGGCCGAGCGCAACGGCTGGGCCTCCTTCCTGCCGTTCGCCGCGATCGCCGACGCCTGCCTGGCCGCCGCCGAGGGCGACCACGCGCGGGCGGCCCGGCTGATCGCGGCCGCCGACGCCGCTTTCGCCGCCCACGGCCAGGTTCCCGACCCCGACGACGCCGCCGAACTCGACCTCGCCCGCGCCGAGGCGGCGGCCGCGCTGGGCGAAGCCGCCTATGCCGAGACCTACGCGCGGGCGGGCGGTCAGTCGCCGGCGCGCAGCGTGTCCGAGGGTGATTCGCCGTAGCGGGCACGGTATTCGCTGCTGAAGCGGCCCAGGTGGGCGAAGCCGCAACGATGGGCCACGGCGGCCACCGTCACCTCGCCGTACGCGGCGCGCTTCAGGATGGCGTGGGCCCGGCCCAGGCGGACCTGCCGCACGTACGCCATGGGGGTCAGGCCCAGATGCCGGCGGAACCCGTCCTGGAGTGACCGGACGCTGAGATGGCCGGCGGCGGCCAGCTCGGCCACGGTGAAAGGGCGCTCGGGGCGCTCGTTCACCGCGTCCGTCACGCGGCGGATCGCGCGCGGCGGCGCCGGTGGGGGCGGCTGGTCGAGGTCGTCGCGGAAGTTGTGGGGCAGGCACAGCAGCATGCCGTCGATCAAGGCGTAGCGCAGGCGTTCGGCGATCAGCGGGTATTCGAGCAGGCTGTGCTTGGCCACCGACTCATCGCGGAACAGGCGGACCAGGCGGCACCAGCTCGCGGCCGGGCCATGGGTGACGTCGAGGGCCGGCGGCAGCACGAGGCGGTGCGTCACCGGGCGGCCCAGCATGGCCGACAGCTCGGCGTGCAGGGCCTGTTCGTCGACCACGACCGCCAGGGGGCGGAAGTCCGCGCCGTGCCGGAACGTCACGTCGCGGCCGGGCCCGATGACCGCGGCACGGTGCCGGTCGACGCCCACCTCGTCGTGGTTGTGGCGGACCCCCGCGGTGCCGGCGGTGGCCAGCGTGACCTGGTAGCCGCCGATGTTCTCGACCGCCGTGGTCAGCGGCATGGTGAACGAGTAGCTTCCGGTCAGCAGCGCGCCCACCCGGGCCACGTCGAGCTCGAGCCGGAACGGGAAGCCGCCGGCCGTGTCCAGCCGAAGCCCGGACGGGGCGAAGAACCGGGCCATCTCCTGCCGCGCGTGGTCCATGTCGGAGCTGGCGAGCCGCCACCGCGATAAGCCGTCCACCCCCGCTACCTTGCCCACGAATTCGCATGACCCGGCGCCCTCACGCATTCATCCATGTGGACTCTTCGATTCACGTGCCTACGCTGCGGTCATGCCAACCGTCCTGTACCGGGCGCTTGTCGCCACCACCGCGGTCGTGCTCGTGGCGGCCGCCGCACCGGCTCCGGCCCACGCCGCCGCGCCGGCTCCGGCGGTCGGGGCCACCACGTCGGCCGCCGACACCGTCGGCAGCGGGAACACCTGCGCCGGCTTCCTCGACGAACGGGCGCACCTGGGCAATCTGGGGATCCGGCGGGTCTTCGCCTCGGCCGGTCAGCTGCCGCCGGCCGACGCCGTCAACTGCCACACCGCGTACGGCGCCGTTCTCTGGTTCTCTTTCAAGACGTCCTGTACGCCGGTGGCCGTGGCCGCCGGCGGCTGCGACACCGAGATCCAGAACATCGCGGCCGCCATGCCGGCCGGCGCCTACCTCACGTACTTCCACGAACCCGAGGACGACATGACCGGCACCCAGTTCGTGGCCGCCTTCAGCCGGGTCTACGTGGTCGCCAAGGCCGTCAACGCCTCGATCTCGATCGTGCCGATCCACATGTCGTACCAGTGGCGGCCCGGCTCGACCGGCGTCACCAACAACGGCACCGGCGGCGACCGGGAGATCAGGGACTGGATCGTGCCGCCGCTCTACGCCGACGCGTACGGCTTCGACCTCTACTGGCAGGCCAGCACCCGGGGCAGCGAGCCCGACAACCCGGTCAGCGCCGGCAACGACCCAAGGATGCTGCGCTGGTACAACGCCGTCGCCGGCCTGGGCCGCCCGCTCACGCTCCCCGAGTGGGGCATAGACGACGACCAGGGGGTACGGGCGTCGCGTGGCCCCGCCATCCGGGCGTCCCGGGCGTGGCTGTCCGCGCGCGACTTCCGGGTCATCGCCTACTGGCAGATGGACAACTGGTATCTCGGCGCCAGTTCGGTCCCGGCCGGCGGATACCTCGATCCGGATGGGGTCGCCGCGTACCAGGAACTGGTGTCCGGCGCCTGATCGTCCGGACACAAAACGAACGGCGGCCCGCTGAAACCAGTCGGGCCGCCGTTCGCGGAATGTGAAATCAGAGAGGACGGATGTTCGACGCCTGAAGGCCCTTCTGGCCCTGCGTGACCTCGAACTCCACCCGCTGGTTCTCGTCGAGACTGCGGTATCCGCTGCTCGCGATCGCCGAGAAGTGGGCGAACAGGTCGGCGCCACCGTCATCGGGGGTGATGAAGCCGAAACCCTTGTCGCCGTTGAACCACTTCACGGTACCGGTAGCCATGTCTGCTCCTTAGCAGGCTTTCAGGGGCCGCACTGTGCGAACCCTTACGCCGCCGCGTTGATCACCCGCGCCGGAAACGACACGAAAAACGAAAAAGCGCCCGCGGGTCCAGATAACCCATCAGGCGCCGAAAACGTCTACGGAAATCAAAACTGCAACACGGCCAACTTAGCACAGAATCCGCTGATCTCCGCCGACCCGGATGCGTGCTGCGTCACAGCGACGCGCGTACAGTGCCCTGCATGGCTGACGTCCGGCCCTTGGTTCCGTCGGCCCCCAGGAGATTCACGTGACCGTTTCACCCTCGCCACGGCCCGTCCCGACCCTCCGGGAGAGAAGCGCGGCCAGTTTCCACGCCGTCCTCGCCACCGCCCTGACCGCGGGGCTGGAGCAGGCCCTCGAGGCCGGCGACCACCAGAAGGCGATCGGCTTCATCAACCGCGGCTTCGCCGAGGGAAGCCCCCAGCTGGGCTGCGAACTGCTCTGCCGGGCCACCGAGGTCATCGGGTCGGCCCGCACGTGGACGGTGCAGCTCGCGCCCCTGAGCCAGAGGGGCCGGCGGTCCACTGTGTAGAGACGGCTGTCGCGGACGATCGCGACGAGACTGCCGCGCGGATCAGGGGGTCCTCGATTCGCCGGACCGGACCTGCTCGGTGGTCACCGCGGGCCTCCCCACCACCACCTGCGGCCGGGCAGCGAGCTCTGCTACTGGGACGCCTCTCTCGCCGTACCCAGGAGTGTTCTTACCCCTGGGTGTTCTTACATTGCCCGAACATCGGCCGGCCGCCCGCGCGGGCACAATGGGCCGGTGACCGAGAAAGGGCTGGTGCTCCTCGTCGAGGACGAGCGCCCGATCGCCGACCTCGTGCGGCTCTACCTGGCCCGCGACGGCTTCGGCGTCCATGTCGCCCACGACGGCGAGGCGGGGCTTCAGGCCGTACGGAGGCTGCGGCCGGTCGCCTGTGTGCTCGACATCGCCCTGCCCGGCCTGGAGGGCACCGAGATCTGCCGCCGGATGCGCGAGGACGGCGACTGGACGCCGGTGGTCTTCCTGACCGCCCGCGACGACGAGGTGGACCGCGTCCTCGGCCTCGAGCTGGGCGGCGACGACTACCTGACCAAGCCGTTCAGCCCGCGCGAGCTGGTCGCGCGGGTACGCGCCCTGCTGCGCCGGGCCGCCGGCCCCGGCGACGGCGACCGGGTGCGGACGCTCGGCCCGGTCTCGCTGGATCCGGCGCGCCGCCTGGCCTCGGCCGCCGGCCGCCCGCTCACCCTGACCGCTACCGAGTTCGACCTGCTCGCGCATCTGCTGCGCCGACCCGGCCGCGTGTTCACCCGCGAGGAACTGCTGGCCGCGGTGTGGGGGTACGCGTCGCACGCGCAGACGCGCACCGTCGACGTGCACATCGCTCAACTGCGCGCCAAGCTGGCCGACTGCGCCGCCCTGATCCGCACCGTCCGCGGCGTCGGCTACACCGCCACCGCCGATGGTTAGGACGTTCACCGGGCGGGCGGTGCTCGTCACGGCGGCCACGGCGGTCGTCTCGGTCATCGTGACCGCCCTGGTCGCCCTGCCGATCGCGGTCCGGTCGGCCGACCACGCGGCCCGCGCGGATCTGTCCGAGAAGTCGGCGCTGGCGGTCGAACTGCTCACCAGCGAGCGGGCCGCGGCGCGGACCCGGATCGTGAACCGGCTGCGCGACGACGGGATCGCCGTCTACCTGGTCCGGCGGGGCGCCGCCGACCGGCCGGGCCTGCCCGCGCGGGTGGTGGGGCGGATCGCCGCCGGCGAGGACGTCGACGCCCGCGGGGTCGTGGACGGCCGGGCGGTGCTGATCTCCGGCCGCCCGCTGACCGGCAACGACGCCGGGGTGGTGCTCACCCGCGCGGCCGGCTCGGGCACGGCGGCGCGGGTGCTGGGCGGCGTGTGGATCGCCCTGCTGGCCGGTCTGGCCGGCGGGGTGGTGGCGGGCGCGCTGCTCGCCCACTTCATCGCCCGGCCGCTGCGGCAGGCCGCGCTGGCCGCGAAGCAGCTCTCGGCCGGCGACCGTTCCGTGCGGCTGCCGGTCCGCCCACCGGCCGAGGCGGCCGAACTGGCCACCGCCCTCAACCAGCTCGGCGCCGCCCTTCAGCGCAGCGAGGGCCGTGAGCGCGAGTTCCTGCTGTCGGTCTCGCACGAGCTCCGGACGCCCCTGGCCACGATCCGCGGCTACGCCGAGGCGCTGGCCGACGGGGTGGTCACCGCCGACGGCGCCGGCCGGATCATGCTGGGCGAGGCGGATCGGCTGGAACGGCTGATCTCCGACCTGCTGGTGCTCTCCCGGCTGGAAGCGGCCGACCTTCCCGTGCAGATGGTCGCCGTGGACCTGGCCGATCTCGTCGGGTCGGCGGCCGAGGCGTGGGCGCCGCGCTGCGCCCCGGACGGTCCGCGCCTGAGCACCGAGCTTCCGGACGGTCCGGTCATGGTCGGCACCGACCCGGGGCGGCTGCGCCAGGTGGTCGACGGGCTCGCCGAGAACGCGCTGCGCGTGCTGCCGTCCGGCGCGCCCCTGGTGTTCGCCGTCCGGGCCGGCGAGCGGGGCGGCGTGGTGGAGATCCGCGACGGCGGTCCCGGCTTCACCGACGAGGATCTGGCGGTCGCCTTCCAGCGGGGCGCCCTGCAGCAGCGGTACCGCCACGAACGCGCGACCGGCAGCGGCCTCGGCCTGGCCCTCGCCGCCCGCCTCGTCGAACGCCTCGAGGGCACCATCGAGGCCGCGCACGCCCCCGAGGGCGGCGCGATGTTCCGCATCACCCTGCCGTTCGCCACGTGAAGCAATCCGCCTTACCGAATCCGAACACTTCCCTGACGTGGTGCACGCGCGCCGCCGCGAGAGTGGCCGCCATGAGAAGAAACATGAAGTTGACCGCGCTCGGGCTCGGGCTCGCGGGCCTGCTCGCGCTGGCCGCCTACGCCGCGCCGGCCGGGGCGACTGATCTCACCGGTGAGACGTCCGCGCTGACGACGGTCGGCCTGGACAGCCCTGAGCCGTCCGCCACCGCGTCGAACCAGCCCCGGGCGAAGCACCAGCCGGGCCGCGCCTACCTGCGGAAGAACACCCTGCACGGCGAGATCGTCGTGCAGGGCAAGGACGGCCCCCGGACCCTGGTCGTCCAGCGGGGCACCGTCACCGCCGCCGGCGGCGACAGCCTGAGCGTGAAGTCCACCGACGGCTTCACCCAGACCTGGGCCAAGGCCGAGAAGTTCACCGTCCGCGGCGACCTGAAGACGGGGGCCGAGGTCGGCGTGGCCGGCCGCAGGGAGGGCGACAAGACCGTCGCCCGCCTGGTGATCGTCAAGAAGTGACGCCCAGGGTGCTCTCCCGGGCGATCAGCCGGTGCTCGGCGCGCCATTCGACGCCGGGCACCGGGGACGGGCTGGTGATGCGCTTGACGAGGCGGTCGACGGCCATCTGGGCGATCGCCCTCTTGTCGGGCTGGATCGTGCTGATCGTGGGACTGCTGTAGCGCCCGTCCTCGATGTCGTCGTAGCCGATGATGGCCACGTCCTCCGGCACCCGCAGGCCACGCTGATGCAGCGCGTGGATGGCGCCGGACGCGACGAGGTCGCTGTAGCAGAAGACCGCGTCCGGCGGGTCGGCCCGGTCGAGCAGGGCCGCCATCGCCGTCGCGCCGTCGACCCGGTTGAAGCGGGCCGTGCTGATGATGAGGGACTCGTCGACCGGCCGGCCCGCGGCCGCGTGCGCGGCCCGGAAGCCCTGTGTACGCAACTGGGCCGCCTCGCCCGTCGGGTACGGCTGGTCGCCGATGGCCGCGATCCGCCGCCGGCCCAGGGAGATCAGGTGCGCGACCGCGTCGGTCGAGGCGGCCACGTCGTCGATGCCCACGTGGTCGAACGTGCCGTCCGACGAGCGCTCGCCCAGCACGACCAGGGGCAGGTCGGGATCCCGTACGGCCAGATCCTCTTGCGAGAGGCCCAGCGGGCTGAAGATCATGCCGTCGAAGAGGAAGCGGCGCGAGCCCCGCCCGATCAGCTCGTGCTCGTGCTCGCGGTCGCCGTCGGTCTGGTCGACCAGCACGTTGTAGCCGAGCTTGCGGGCGGCCGGAATGATCCCCTGCAGCAGCTCGGCGAAGTACGGGGTGTCCAGATAGGGCACGACGACCACGATCTGCCCGGACCGGCCGGTGGCCAGGTTGCGGGCGAGCACGTTGGGCCGGTATCCGAGCTGGGCGATGGCCCGCTCGACCTTCTCGCGGGTCGCGTCGGTGACGCGGGCGTAGCCGTTCACGACGTTGGAGACCGTGCGCGGCGAGACGCCGGCCAGATCGGCGACGTCACGCAGAGTAGTTTCGCGCATGGTCCCCCCTGAAATTTCCACGAGAATATTTCCGGCAGGTTGCCTCTTGCCAGAGCCGAATGGCCGGGGCATAGTCCTTTGCAGCGCTGCAAAGCGCAATCTACCTCACACCAACCCCCACGAGTGGTGTACTCCCCCGCCATTCGGCTCCAGATCCATCGATCGCGCCGACGTCACCGTCGGTCATGTCGGCGCGCCCGTGCACAGGAGGCCGGACCATGCGATTCATGACAAAAACCGCGATGAGCCTCGCGCTCATCACCACGCTGGCCGCGTGCGGTGGCGGCGATGATCAAGAAACGACGGCCGCCAAGCCGACGAACTGCACCAACAAGATCGTCAACGAGGCGGCGCCCCGCGTCCTCGTCTGGGCCTGGTATCCGAACATGGCCAAGGTCGTCGACAACTTCAACAAGCAGCACACCGACGTCCAGGTCTGCTGGACCAACGCCGGGCAGGGCCAGCCCGAGTACGAGAAGTTCCAGACCGCCATCTCGGCCAAGAAGGGCGCGCCCGACGTCATCATGCTCGAGGCCGACCAGCTCGTCGGCTTCGAGATCCAGGACGCCCTGGTCGACCTGGCCCCGTACGGCGCCGGCGACGTCAAGAAGAACTTCAGCGAGGGCGCCTGGAAGGACGTCTCGCAGGGCGACGCGGTCTACGCGGCGCCGGTCGACGGCGGCCCGATGGCGCTGATCTACCGCACCGACATCTTCGACAAATACCAGATCAAACCCCCGAAGACCTGGGCCGAGTACGCCGAGGCGGCGGCCAAGGTCAAGGCGGCCGGCGGCCCGGTCTTCGGCGACTTCGGCAGCAACGTGCCGGCCGTGACGACCGCCCTGATGATCCAGAAGGGCGCGGTGCCGTTCGTCTACGACCTCAAGGACAAGCAGAACATCACCGTCAAGCTCGACGACCAGGCCACCAAGGACGTGCTGAACTTCTGGGGCGACCTCTCCAAGAAGGGGCTGGTCGGCAAGGAGGACCAGTTCACCACCGACTACATCGCGGGCATGGTCGGCGGCAAGTACGCCACGTACGTCTCGGCCGCCTGGGCCCCCGGCTATCTGACCGGCGCCGGCGTCGGCAACGGCAAGGAGAAGGGCAAGTTCGCGGTCGCCCCGCTGCCGCAGTGGGACCCGGCGAACCCGGTGAGCGTGAACTGGGGCGGCTCGGCCTTCGCGGTCACCAGCCAGGCCACCGACAAGGCGAACGCGGCCAAGGTGGCGCTGGGCCTGTACGCCGACGAGGCCTCACTGACCGACGGCTGGAAGACGCAGACCATCTTCCCGCTCAACCAGAGCGTGCTGACCTCGGACGAGTTCGTGAACGCGAAGGTCGAATTCTTCAACGGCCAGACCGCGAACAAGGACATCTACATCCCGGCCGAGAACGCGTACAAGGGCGCCACCTACAGCCCCTTCACGGTCTACTACTACGCCCAGCTCCAGGCCCAGATCGTGAAGATCAACGAGGGCAAGACGACAGGCGACCAGGCGGCCACCGACCTGCACAACCAGATCGTCCAGTACGCGAAGACCCAGGGCTTCACGGTCAAGTGACGACGACACGCGGAAAAGCAACGGGCTGGCTTTTCATCCTGCCGTTCCTGGTGGTGTTCCTGGCCTTCCTGGTGGCCCCGCTGTGCTACGCCGGCTACCTCTCGCTCTGGACGAAAGGGCTGGCCACCGGGACGACCTTCGCCGGCTTCGACAACTACACCAGAGCCTTCGAGGATCCGTCGTTCCGCAAGGGCCTCTGGTTCGTGCTGCGGTTCAGCGCCGTCGTCATCCCGCTGCAGATCATCGTGGCCCTGGTCGCGGCGCTCGTGCTCGACGAGGTGACCGGCCGCCTGGCCCGCTTCTCGCGGCTGGTCATCTTCCTCCCGTACGCCATTCCGGCCGTTCTCGGCGCCCTCATGTGGGGTTTCCTCTACAGCCCGAGCTTCGGCCCGATCGAGCAGATCGCCACCGCGTTCGACGTGCGGGCGCCGTTCCTGCTCAGCCAGGGCAACATCTTCTACGGCCTGCTCAACGTGGTGACCTGGCAGTGGTCCGGCTACTACATGATCATCATCTACGCCGCCCTGCGCAGCATCGACACGTCCATCTACGAGGCGGCGCGCATCGACGGCGCCACCGCGCGGCAGATCGCGCTGCGCATCAAGGTGCCGATGGTGTCCTCGGCCCTGGTGCTGATCCTGGTCTTTTCGCTCATCGGCACGCTCCAGTTCTTCACCGAGCCGCAGATCCTGGCCCCGATCGCCAACGGCTCGGTCACGCCCGACTTCACGCCGAACATCTACGCGTACAACATCGCCTTCCGCTACGCGCAGTTCAACTACGCCTCGGCCATCTCGTTCTCGCTCGGCTTCGTGGTCTTCCTGGCGGTCGGCATCTTCATGTTCGTCACCCGCAAGAAGGGGAGCATCTTCACGTGACCAGGCCCCGCCACATCTGGGCCAAGCTCCTGCTGCTGGCCATGGTGTGCTACTTCCTGATCCCGGTCTGGTGGCTTCTGGTCGCCAGCACCAAGAACGCCGAAGGACTGTTCTCCGGCCGCGGCGCGCTGTGGTTCTCGAACGGCTTCCACTTCTTCGAGAACCTGGGCGACCTGTTCACGTACAACAACGGTGAATATCTGCGCTGGCTGGGCAACTCCGCGCTGTACGCCTTCGCCGGCGGCATCGGCTGCACGGTCGTCTCGGTTCTCGCCGGGTACGGCTTCGCGAAGTTCAGCTTCCGCGGCCGCAACGTGGTCTTCGCCGCCGTGCTCGGGTCGGTCATGGTGCCGCTGACGGCCCTGGTGATCCCGACGTTCGTGCTCATGTCGAACGCCGGGCTCACCGACACCATCTGGGCCGTCATCCTGCCGTCGCTGCTCAGCCCGTTCGCGGTCTATCTCATGCGGGTGTACGCGTCCGCGTCGGTACCCGACGAACTGCTCGACGCGGCCCGGATCGACGGCGCCGGCGAGCTCCGCACGTTCGTCAAGGTGGCGCTGCCGCTCATGCGCCCCGGGGTCATCACGGTGCTGCTGCTGTCGATCGTCTCCACCTGGAACAACTTCTTCCTGCCGCTCACCATGCTGTCCACCTCGAAGCTCTACCCGCTCACGGTCGGCATCGGCCTGTGGGAGCAGCTGGCCAGTTCCAACAACGGCGGTGGCCAGTCCCTCTGGAACCTCATCATCGTCGGTTCGCTGGTGTCGATCGTCCCGCTCGTCGTCGCCTTCCTGACCCTGCAGAAGTACTGGCAGGGTGGACTGGCCGTAGGAAGCCTCAAGTAAAGGACCAACGTGCTCAACGCCAAGCTGCACCTCGACCCCGACCGTGTCGTCGCCCCCGTCTCCCGCCGCACCTTCGGCTCGTTCGTCGAGCACATGGGCCGCTGCGTCTACGGCGGCCTCTACGAGCCCGCGCATCCCTCGGCCGACGCCGACGGCTTCCGGGCCGACGTGCTCGCCCTCGTCCGGGAGCTCGGCGTCTCGCTGGTCCGCTACCCCGGCGGCAACTTCGTCTCCGGATACAAGTGGGAGGACGGGATCGGGCCGGTCGCCGACCGGCCGGTGCGCCGCGACCTCGCCTGGCACAGCCTGGAGACCAACGAGGTCGGCGTCGACGAGTTCATGCGCTGGGCGGGCAAGGCCGGGGTCGAGGTCATGTACGCCCTCAACCTCGGCACCCGCGGCGTCCAGGAGGCGCTCGACGTCCACGAATACCTCAACCAGCCGGCCCGGACCCATCTGGCCGAGCTGCGCCGCCGGAACGGGTCGGAGAAGCCGTACGGCATAAGCATGTTCTGTCTCGGCAACGAGATGGACGGGCCCTGGCAGACGGGACACAAGACCGCTGACGAGTACGGGCGTCTGGCCGCCGAGACGGCACGCGCGCTGCGGGCCGCCCAGCCGGACGCGGAGTTCATCGCCTGCGGCAGCTCGAGCTCGTCCATGCCGACCTTCGGCGCCTGGGAGGCCGAGGTGCTCGAGCTGGCGTACGACCAGGTCGACTACATCTCGGCCCACGCTTACTACGAGCCGCTGGACGGCGACGTCGACTCGTTCCTGGCCTCGGCGGTCGACATGGACCACTTCATCGACAGCGTGGTGGCGACCGCGGACAGCGTCGGCGCCCGCCTGAAGTCGAAGAAGCGCATCAACATCTCGTTCGACGAGTGGAACGTCTGGTATCTCAGCCAGTGGGAGGCGTCCCGCTCGGCGATCACCGAGTGGGAGGTGGCCCCGCGCGTCATCGAGGACAGCTACAACGTGATGGACGCGGTCGTGGTCGGCAGCCTGCTCATCTCGCTGCTGCGGCACAGCGACCGGGTCACCGCCGCCTGCCTGGCGCAGCTGGTGAACGTCATCGCCCCGATCCGCAGCGAACCCGACGGCGAGGCCTGGCGGCAGACCACGTTCCACCCGTTCGCCCTGACGTCCCGCCTCTCCTCCGGCGACGTGCTCGACGTCAAAATTGATTCCCCGGTGTACGAGACCTCGCGCTTCGGCGCGGTGCCGGTCGTCGACGCCGTGGCCACCCACGACGACGGCGCCCTGTCGGTCTTCGTGGTCAACCGCCACCGTACCGAAAGCGTCTCCTTCTCCTTCCCCGCCCGGGGACCGGTGTCGGAGGCGTGGGTGCTCAGCGACGACGACCTGACCGCCACCAACACGCAGCAGTTCCCCGACCGGGTCATCCCCCGCGAACTGGCCGTGGAGGCGACGGACGGCACGGTCACGGTGACGCTGCCACCGGTGTCGTGGAGCGCGATCCGCCTCTAGGACGCCGGGGCGAGGTCGCGGTGGTGGCGGGTCCACGTGCCCTTGCCCTGGCGCTTGGCGGCGTACATGGCCAGGTCGGCGTCGCGCACCAGCGAGTCGACGTCGTCGTCACAGGTGGCGCAGGCGATGCCGATGCTGGCGCCGGCGCGCACGGCGGTGTCCTCGAACGGGATCGGCTCGGCCAGCTCGCGCAGGATGCGCTGGGCCGTGTGCTCGGCGCCCTCCCCGTCGCAGTCGCGCAGCAGGACGGCGAACTCGTCGCCGCCCAGGCGGGCCACCACGTCGCCCGGGCGCACGCACGCGGTCAGCTTCCCGCCGACGCCGGCCAGCAGCACGTCGCCGGCGGCGTGGCCCAGGGTGTCGTTGACCGCCTTGAAGCCGTCGAGGTCGATCAGCAGCAGCGAGGTGTTCTCGTCACCGACGTCGCGCAGCGCGCCGGTGACCTCCTCGTGGAAGTGGGTGCGGTTGGCCAGGCCGGTCAGCCCGTCGTACAGGGCCTGATGCCGCAGCCGGGCCTCGTGCTCGCGCAGCTGGTCGATGAGGCGGTTGTTCTCGTGGAACGCGGCCAGCTGGCGGCAGACGACCAGGATCACGATGATGCCCAGGCCGGCCATCGCGCCCCACAGGCGCGGATGCGGGCCGGCCGGCGTCTCGACGACGACCGTGGTGAAGGCGACGGCGATCGATCCGTACGGGAGAAGGCTGTAGGGACGACGCCGCCGTGACCCGAACGCCGAGCCCTGGTCGAACCGGGCGACGTCCTCCTGGATCCGCGCGCCCAGCCCGATCAGCAACGACGGCAGCAGGCGCACGACGAAGACGTACGGGTCGAGCGTGCCGTCGGGGTTCGGCCCCAGGAAGAAGCCGACACTGTTGATCCCGGCCGACACGATCATCGGGACGGCGGCGGCCCGGTGCATGGGCGCGTTGCCGCTGAGAACCAGCTTCACCGCGGCGAAGCACGAGGTGAGGATGACGCAGCCGGCGGCCAGCGTCCCGGCGATGTTGCCGCCGTGCTGGGAGGGTTCGATGGCGAAGCAGTACGCCACGACGGCCCCGCCCACGAGCACGGTCGACGAGTCCAGCCAGAACGCCACCTTCTCCCGGCGCGAACTCCCCGGAATCGGATGCAGCAGCATCGCCACGATGATGGCGCCCAGCCCCACCGCGAACAGCAGCCCCTGCACCGGCCCACCGGCGGTGTCCTTGAGACCCGGCCCGATGAACGCGGTGACGGCCTGCACGGTGTCGCCGACGGTGAAGAGCACGCCGGCCGCCGTCATGACGAGCCAGAACCGGCGGATGGCCCCGGTCGCCATCCGGTGGACCCGCCACGCCGACCAGGCCAGCAGCGCGTCGAGCGGCGGCTGGAACGCCCAGAAGGCCCGCGCCTGGTCGTGGGCGGCGTCGAGGGAGCAGAGCACCCAGGCGCCGGCCAGCGTCCACAGCACGGCCGCCAGTATGAGCGGATCGCGGAGAAGACGGTTCACCTCTGCGGTATCGGTCGTTCCGGCGCCGGCCTGAGGATTCAGCCCGCGGGCGGCGACGGTTGCGCCGGGCACAGCTGGACGGCCAGCCGCCCGAAGACGTCGGTGGTGATGTCGCCCGCGCACGACCGGCCACCGGCCACGGTCCGGGACCAGCCCTGCAAGCGGCCCCGCACGGTGGTGCCGCAGCGCACCTCGAAGTCGGCGGTGACACGGTCGACGCCGGTGTAGACGACATCCGCCGGCCCGGCGCCGGAGCCGTACCCGAACGACTGCCCCTCGGCGGACGGCGCGGTGGTGTGCACCGGCCGGCCGGTCTTCCGCGCGAGCGAGGCACCCAGCGCGGTCAGCCACCCGGGCGCGTCGACACCGGTGACCGACGGGGTGAACGGTTTGTCCAGCAGCCGGCGGCCCGCCCCGCCGGAGGCGAGCTCGTCCGCCCGGAACAGGGTGACCTGCGTCAGCACCGGCGTCGTGGTCACGGCCGACCAGGTCAGCGTCTCCGCCGTCGGCTCGCAGCCGGACGGGACGGGTGTGACGGCTGGTTCCGCGTCGGCCCGCGCGCACGCCCCGGCCATCATCAGCGCCGCCAGCGCCACCACTCCACGGATCTTGATCACCGCGGCAGCATAGGACCGCGGCGCCCGCGGTCTTCGACGGGCGGCAGGCGGCGCAGCGGTGGGGGCGGCGAAGAACATGACCCCCATGCCGTTGGGGTCGTAGACGCCGGTCAGCGGTCCGGTGAGCAGTTCGAGCTGGATACCGCCGGCCTGCGGATCCGCCGACAGCGTCATCAGCTCAGCGCGTTACGGGGCCAGCCGCTTGAGTTCGTGCACGGTGACGATCACCGGATCTCAGGGGCGGCCTGCTTGAACTGGTGATCCAGAGCCAGCGCGGTGTGGCACTTCGCTGTGGTCTTCCCGCCCCGGGTGCGGCAGGCGCTGCCGGCCGGTGCACCACAGTTCGGGCAGTCGTGACGTTCGACCGCCGTCGCGGCCCGATCAGGCGTGAAGCGCATGTCTACAGACTCTGCGGTTACGGCCGGATCACCCAGCTCGGCGTCCAGGTTCCAGGGTTGTCGTGGCTGGACGTCGTCGCAGCGAAATGGTCACGGAGGGCGGCCAGTGCCGGGTGGAGATTGTCGCGGTGCCAGAGGAGCGAGTGCGGGTAGACCGGGGTGGGGTCGATCACCGGGATGCGGCGCAGACCGTGGCTGGCAGGCCAGACGAGGCGGGTCTGCGCACCTATGAAGGTCGCCAGTGCCGGGGTGTCGGCGACGGTGTCGAGGAGCGCGTCGGCGCCGAGGTTAGGGCCGGTTGCCTCGATGGTGAGCCCGAACTCGGCGACGAGGTCGTCGTAGTAGGCGGCCCATTCGGTGCCCGGGGTGATGCCGGGCATCCAGATGCGATGCCCGGCGAGCTGCGCGATCGTCACCGACCGGGCAGACGCCAGCGTATGGGCGGGGCCGGTGAGCAGTTGGTGTGGCTCGTCGAGCACACGGACAGTCTCGATGTCTTCGGGAAGGGGCCGGCCGGGCATCGCGACCGCGCGGAAGGACGCGTCGATCGCTCCGGCCCGCAGGGCCGCGATGGCCGTCTCGATGTCGAACAGTTTCATCACGTCGAGTTCGATCTCGGGGTGGGCCTGGTGGAAGCCGCGGATCAGGCCGGTTGTGGCGAGGCGTGAGGCGATCACGTCGACGCGCAGCGGACGGCTTCCGGGGCGCACCGCTGCGGCGGCTCGCTCGGCGGCGCGGAGCAGTTCGCGGGCATGGGGCAGGAATGCTTGGCCGTCGATGGTGAGTTCGGCACCGCGCGGCGTGCGGGTGAACAGCCGTACGCCAAGGTTGCGCTCCAGCACGGCGATGCGTTTGGAGACGGCCTGCTGGGTGATCGACAGCTCGGCGGCGGTCTCCTGGAACTGGCCCGCCTCGGCAACGGCGACGAAGGTGCGCACGGCGTCGAAGTCCATGTCGACAGACCTTACCGTCACAACCGCAGGTTGTTCGATCCCGGCGTGGCGGTTGTTTGATACGCAGTAGCACTGCCTGATTGGATCCCAGCCATCAACTATCAGTTGTTTTGCTGAGATGTGAGGGCCACCGGGTGGTGACTGAAAGATCGTTGGGGCGGCAGTTCAGGTGGCTCTGGACGGCGTACACGGTGAGCACGTTCGGCACGTGGCTCGGGTTCGGCGCCTTCCCCTTGATCGCGATCCGGGTACTGCACGTCGGCCCGATCGGGGTGTCACTGCTGTCGGCTGCGGGATTGGCCGTCGGTGCGGTCGTCGCGGTGCCGCTCGGCCCGTGGGTGGAGTTTCGCCGCAAGCGGCCGGTGATGGTGACGATGGACCTGATCCGGTTCGCCGTGTTGATGAGCGTTCCCGCCGCGTTCGCGTTCGGCCGGCTGACTTTCACTCAGCTCGTGGTCGTGTCGATTGCTGCCGCGGCGTGCGACATCACCTTCAAAGCGGCCAGCGGCGCCTATCTGAAGACCTTGGTCCCGCGGGCGGAGCTGCTCGTCGCGAACGGCCGGTTCGAGGCCACCACGTGGACCGCCACCGTGGTGGGACCGCCGCTCGGCAATGCCGCGATCGGGCTGTTCGGTCCAGTGGTAACCGTGGCGGTCGACGCGGTGAGCTACCTGTTGTCGGCGCTGGGTATCCGGGCGACCGGAGGACGGGAGCCACGCCCCGATCGCACCGGTGGGATACGGCTGAAACCCGGGGACCTGCTCGACGGATGGCGTTACATCCTGGCCCACCCGGCGCTGCGCCCGCTGTTTTTCAACACGGTCCTGGTCAACGGTCTGATCATGGCGACCTCACCGCTGCTGGCCGTCCTCATGCTCGGCCGGCTCGGGTTCGCGCCCTGGCAGTACGGCCTCGCC
This sequence comes from Actinoplanes sp. NPDC048796, assembly GCF_040650035.1. Classification (NCBI taxonomy): domain Bacteria; kingdom Bacillati; phylum Actinomycetota; class Actinomycetes; order Micromonosporales; family Micromonosporaceae; genus Actinoplanes; species Actinoplanes sp. NPDC048796. The sequence goes on from NZ_JBEZGO010000005.1 coordinate 191,233, forward strand.
TTCGGCGCGCCGTGCGTCGGCGGGCTGATCGGCTCACGCCTGGCGCAGCCGCTCGTCACCCGGTTCGGCCAACGCGAGATCCTGCTGACTGCCGGCGCGCTTCGCGCCTGCTGGCCGCTTGGGCTCGCCCTGGTCGGCCCTGGCATCGCCGGTCTTGTGCTCGTCATCGCCCTCCAGTTCGGGCTGGTCGCCTGCATGGGCGTGTTCAACCCGGTATTCGCGACCTATCGACTCGACCAGACACCGGCGAACCGAGTCGCCCGCACGCTGTCCGCGTGGTCGGTCACCAGCAATGCCACCATCGCGGCCCTCACCGCGCTGTGGGGGCTGCTGGCCACAGTCACCAGCCTGCGCATCGCGATGGCGATCGCCGGCCTTCTCATGCTGACCACCCCGCTCCTGCTGCCCCGACGTGGACGTACTCCCTCGACCGGTCCAGCGCACTGGTGATCTGCGACCTGCAGAACGCCCTCGTCAGCGCTCCTACAGCCCCGTACCCCGCCACCGAGGTGGTGGCCCGTGGAGCGCCTTCCACGGAACCGGCCTCGACCTGCCCCACCGCAACAGCGCCGAACGCGCCAGTTGCCGTTCCGATGCTCCTCAACCGCCATGTCGAAGGCGGCGTGTCATGATCCGGCCATGGAACCGGAAGTCATCGCGGCGGCGCGGGGCGGGGACGTGGCCGGGCTGCGGCGGTTGCTGGAAACCGATCCGGCGGCGGCCGGCGCTCGCGGGTGGATGGGTGAGACGGCGCTGCACGCGGCGGCCGCGTCCGGGGCCGCCGAGGCCGTGCGGATGCTGCTCGCGGCGGACGCCCCGGTGCGGGCCCGGCGCGACGCCCCCGAAGGCAAGGCGCGGGTGCTCCTGGAGGCGGGAGCGGAGGTCGACGCCCGCGACGGCTCCGGTCAGACGCCGAGGCGATCGTCGCGACCGAGCACATCGCCTTCCGCGACCTCGCCGTCCATCCGCATCGGCCCCTGATCGCGGTCGCCCCGGTCGGCGCCGGCGCCGAACTCCGCGCGGACTACCTCGCCACGCCGCGGCCGCTCACCGGGCTCGGCGACGTCACCGCCCTGGCGTTCTCCCCCGACGGCCGCCGGCTGGCCGCGGCCACCGACGACGAGCGGGTGGTCCTCTACGACCTGGCCGCCCGCCGGGTCACCGCCGGCGTCGAGGCCGGCGAGCGGAACGACTGCGTGGCCTTCTCCCCCGACGGCACCCTGCTCGCGTCGACGTGCTCGTTCCAGGCCGGCGCCCACGTCCGCCTCGACCGGGTCACGCCCGACGGTGGCCTGGAGCCCGTCACCGAGATCGAGGCCTTGGACGGCGACGAGATCCCGGCCGTGGTGTTCACCCCGGACGGCCGTCACCTGGTGATCTGGACCGGCCGGCACGACGTCCTCCTGATGGCCGACACCCGGGGCGCCGTGGTCTGGCAGCGCTCGGTCAACGCCACACGCATCCCACCGGCTCTCTCCTCCCGGCCGTGCCTGACTCCGGACGGCGAGACGATCGCGCTCGGCCTCGACGGCCTGCTCGTCCTGCTGGCGACGAGGGACGGCCGTACGCTCGCCGTGCTGCCCGTCGACGGCGGGGCCCGGTCGGTGGCGGCCGGCCCCGGCCCGCTGCTCGTCGGCACCAGCAGCGGTCTGCGAACGGTCACGCTTTCCTGAACGCGGCCGATCACCGCCGGGGCGCGGTGGCGCCGAACGGGTCGGAGCCCAAGACGCTCAGCAGGGCCAGCGCCTCGGCGTCGGGGGAACCCGCCGGGGCGCTGTAAAGGACCAGGTGCTGGTCGCTCTCCGTCAGGGCCAGGGAGTCGCAGTCGACGGTGACCTGGCCGACGACCGGGTGGTGGAAGGTCTTGGTGATCATCGGGGCGCCCTGCACGTCGTGGCGGTCCCACAGGCGGGCGAAGTCGGGGCTGCCGTCGCGCAGGTCCCGGACCAGGGCGGTCACCTCCGGGTCGGCCGGGTAGCGGGCCAGGGTGGCGCGGAGCTCCATCACCACGTGGTGGCGGAACTCGCTGACGTCGGAGACGCCGTAGAGCGCGCGGCCGGGGCTCAGGAACGCCTTGCGGGCCAGGTTGCGGCCGGCCGGGGCGAGCGCGCCGAAGTCCTCCATGAGGGCGGCGGCCAGGTCGTTCCAGGCCAGCACCTCGAAGGTCGCCGACGTCACGAACCCCGCGGTCCGCGGGAGGCGTTCGAGCAGGGCGAGGATGCTCGGGCGCACGTCGCGGCGGTGCCGGGCGGTACGGACGGGCGCGGTGCCGGCCAGCACGTGCAGGTGGCCGGATTCGGCGGTGGTCAGGCGCAGAGCGCTCGCGATACCGGCCAGCACCTCGGCCGACGGGCGCGGCGCCCGGCCCTGCTCGAGGCGCACGTAGTACTCGGTGGAGATGTGCGCGAGCACCGCCACCTCCTCGCGGCGCAGGCCGGGGGTTCGCCGGCGCGGGCCGGACGGAAGGTTCACGTCCTCGGGGCGGAGCCGCTCCCGGCGCGTACGAAGGAACGCTCCCAGCTCCTGCTTGTCCATGCCTCCAGTCTGCGCGCCGGGCGAGGGCGGAGCCTGGTACGGCTTGTGCCTGTCTCCGGGGCGCGAGCGCGGCGAGGCTTTCCGGCATGACAGACATGCTGACCGGCAAGGTCGTATTCATCACCGGCGCCAGCCGTGGCATCGGCGCGGCCGCGGCCCGCCTCTTCGCCCGGGAGGGCGCGGCCGTCGTCCTCGCCGCCCGGGGAACCGGGGCCCTGGAGAAAATCGTGGCCGAGATCCGCGGTGCGGGTGGCGCCGCCGACGCCGTAGCCCTGGACCTGGCCGATCCGGCGAGCATCCGCGCCGCCGTCGGCCGGGCCGGGGAACTGCACGGGCGGCTCGACGGCGCCTTCAACAACGGAGCGGCCATCCAGCAGCCCGGGCCGCTGGAGACCACCAGCGACGAGGACGTCGAGCGGCAGTTCGCGGTGAACTTCCGCGGCCACTGGACGGCCATGACCGCCGAGGCGGCCCTCATGCGGGCCGGCGGGGGCGGCGCGATCGTCAACACGTCCAGCATCGGCAGCCGGCGGGCCAACCCGGCCCTGCCCGCGTACGGGGCGATGAAGCGCGCCCTCGACAGCATCACCGAGACGGCGGCGGTCACGTGGGCCGCGCAGGGCATCCGGGTCAACGGCATCACGCCCGGCGGCACGGCCACCGAGATGATCGACGCGTGGGAGGCCGCCACACCGGGCATCGTCCAGCGCATCACCGCGACGACCCCGATGGGCCGGATGGCCGAGCCCCGCGAGATCGCCGAGGCGGCGTTGTGGCTGCTCAGCGACCGCGCCTCATGGGTCACCGGCGCCGTCCTCCCGGTCGACGGCGGCGCGGGCGCCTGACACCCCGGCCCGGGCCGGCCAGTGCTCGGCCCTGGGGCGCGGCGCCAATTTCCGCGCCAGGGTCGAGTCATGTGGTCATCCGAAGAAGCAGCCGTCCTCGCCGCGAGCCCGTCGCTGATGCTGAGCGTCGGCCCGGCCCGGCGCGAGGGCGTCGAACTGGGCATGGTCGTCATGAACGGCGATTTGTACGTACGCGCGTTCCGGGGCCGCCGATCGGCCTGGTTCCGGGCCGCCCTCAGCGACCCGCGCGGGCACATCGCGGCCGGCGGCCTCGACCGCGACGTCCTCCTGTCAGCCGAGCCGGGCCCCGCCGAGGCGCTGGACGCCGCCTACCGCGCCAAGTACGGCGCCAACGCGGCCCTGGTCACCGGCCCGTCGGCCCAGGACGACACCCTGCGCGTCGAGCCGGCGTGATCCCGGCCCGGCTCGGGCACCGGCCGGCTCAGGTGGGCCGGTCCGCTCGCCATTGCAGGTCGCTGGGCTCCGGTTGCCGGCCGGTGAGGTGAGTGAGGAGGGCGCGCAGGGCCGCGCGGTCCCGGGCGACAGCTGCGAGGCCACCGCCGGCCCCCGCGTGTTCGCGCAGGAAGTCGGCTGCCGCCAGGGTGGCGTTCGGCGCCAGGACGTCGTCGATGTGGTCCTGCATGTAGGTGAGGACCTCGTCGGGTACGCCGCCGCGTTCGTACGCGTCCTCGGTCAGCAACCACGCCGCCAGCGCGCGGAGCGCTTCGTCGGGATTCACTCACCCATCGTGGCAGCGGCGGGCACCGGGCGAGGGTGGGTTTGGGGACACGTGCGCCCGCGCGAGAGGATCGGGGTGTGGATCTGCGCGTGACGCTGCTCGGCGACTTCGAGGTGGCCGTCGGTGGTGCCGCCGTGCCCGTTCCCGGGGCGCGCCTGCGAGGGCTGCTGGTCCGGCTGGCTCTGGCCGGTGGGCGGCCCGTGGCGCCCGGCGCTCTGGTCGGGGCGCTCTGGGCCGAGGAACAGCCGGGTGACCCGGCGAACGCCCTCCAGTCGCTGGTGTCGCGGCTGCGGCGGCTGCTCGGGGACGCCGAGTCGGTGACGCAGGCGCAGGGCGGCTACCGGCTCGCGGTCACCGACGACGATGTGGACGCGCTGCGCTTCGAGCGGCTGGCCGCCGAGGGGCGTGACGCGCTGCGGGCCGGTGATCCGGCGGCGGCCGCCACGTTCCTGGCCGAGGCCGTCGAGCTCTGGGGTGACCCGGCCGCCGTCGGCTCGGTCGCGCCGGCCGCCGCGACCCGGCTGGCGCAGGTCGCGCGGGAGGCGGCCGCCGGCCTGGCCGAGGCGGAGCTGCGAACCGGACGGCCCGAGGCCGCGGCGGCCCGGTTGACCGCGCTGCTGGCCGAGGATCCGGTGCACGAGCGGGCGGCCGTGCTGCTCATGGAGACGCTCGCGGCGCGGGGACGGCCGGCCGAGGGGCTGGCCGTCTACGAGCGGATCCGGGAGGCGCTGGCCGAGCGGCTGGGTGTCGATCCGGGCGCCTCCCTGCAGGAGGCGCACGTGCGGCTGCTGCGGGGGCAGCCGGAGGCGCGGGCCGAGGCCGAGGGGAACCTGCCGGCGCCGCTGACCAGTTTCGTCGGGCGCGACGACGACCTCGCCCGGGTCGACACGCTGCTCACCAGCGGGCGGCTGGTCACCGTGGTCGGGCCCGGCGGGGCCGGCAAGACGCGGCTGGCGGTCGAGGCGGCCCGGCGGCGCCGGCACGAGTACCGGGACGGGGCCTGGCTGGTCGATCTGTCGTCGGTCACCGAGCCGTCGAAGGTGGGCGCGGCCGTGCTCGCCTCGATCGGGTTGCGCGGGTCGGCGCTGTTCGACGCCCGGCTGCGGGCCGAGGGCGACGAGCTCGACGTGCTGGCCGACCAGCTCAACGGGCGGGAGAGCCTGCTCGTCGTGGACAACTGCGAGCATCTGATCGACGCCGTCGCGCGTCTGCTGGCGGCGCTGCTGCCGCGCGCGGCCGGGTTGCGGGTGCTGGCGACCAGCCGGGAGGCGCTGGCCATCGACGGTGAGGCGCTGGCGCCGCTCGGGCCGCTGGCCCTGCCCGAGCCGGGGGCCGACGTCGCCCAGGCGCGCCGGGCGGCGTCGGTGCGGTTGTTCACGGAGCGGGCCGGCGCCGTACGGCCGGGGTTCGACGTCGACGATCAGACGCTGGGCGGGATCCTCGAGGTGGTGCGCCGGCTCGACGGCATGCCGCTGGCGCTGGAGCTGGCGGCGGCCCGGTTGCGGACGATGTCGCTGGCCGAGCTGGCCGCCGGGCTCTCCGACCGGTTCCGGCTGCTGACCACCGGCAGCCGGGCGGCGATGCCGCGGCACCGCACGCTGCGCGCGGTCATCGCGTGGAGCTGGGACCTGCTGAGCGAGCACGAGCGTACGGTCGCCGAACGGATCTCGATCCTGCCCGGCGGTGTCACGCCGGCCTCGGCCGCCGCGATCTGCGCCGGCACCGCGGTGCCCCCGGCCGAGATTCCCGACCTGCTGGCCGCCCTGGTCGACAAGTCACTGCTGCGGCTGGCGCCGGAGGACGGCCGCTACCGCATGCTCGAGACGCTGCGTGAGTACGGCATCGAGCAGGGCACCCTGGGTGACGCGCGCGACCTCGCGGCCCGTTACCTGGCCGGCCTGATCGCCCGCAACGACCCGCGACTGCGCGGCCCGGAACAGCTCGACGCGATGCGGGAGATCCGCGCCGAGTACGACAACACCCTGGCCGCCCTGCGCCACTTCTGCGACAGCGGCGACGCGGCCGCCGCGGTCTCCCTGGCGCTGGATCTGACCTGGTACTGGCAGATGTTCGGCCGGCACACGGACGCGGTCTACTGGATCGGCGAGGCGCTGGCCCTGCCGGCCGGCGGTCACACACTCGAACGCGACACGGCCGAGGCGATCCTGCTGCTCAACCGGGCGAGCGCGCAGAACGAGATCTTCGGCGACATCCTCGAGCACCGCCGCGACGAGCTGCGGGAGCTGGCCGGCCGCCTCACCGCCTACCCGCAGCTGCCGGGGCTGGCCGGTCCGCTGACCGCCATCACGCTGGCCTGGCTGCGGGAGAACGACGCCTCGCTGGCCCTGCTCGGGCGGCTCATCGACGGGCCCGACGAGTGGCTGGGCGCCCTGGCCCGGGTGTTCCGGGCCCAGATCGCCGAGAACGAGGGGCAGCTCGACCAGGTACGCGAGGACGTGACGGCGGCCCTGGCCGCGTTCGGCCGGATCGGCGACCGCTGGGGGCTGGCCACCGTGCTGCCGACCCGGGCCATGATGCGGCAGTACGCCGGTGACCTGCAGGGAGCGCTGGACGACCTGCGCCGGGCCCGTGCGGTGGCCCGCGAGTTCGGCTCGCTCAGCCTCACCGACGAGATCTTCATCGACCTGCGCTGGATCGACCTCAACATGCGGCTGGGCGAGAACGAGCTGGCCATCGCGATGGCCGAGGAGGTGCGCGACCGCGCCCGGCGCGCGGTCTCGCCGGAGTTCCTCATCCTCATCAACGCGCTCGAGGCGGGCATGTGGGTGCGGCTGGGTGACCTCGACCGGGCGCGGGTGCTGCTCGAACACGCCGAGAAGGAGATGGGCGAGCGGTACATGTACGGCGGTGACCACGGCCGGGCCATCGTGGGTTCCGTGCGGGCCGGGCTCTGCCTCGAGCTGGGTGATCCGGCCGGCGCCGAGAAGGCTCTGGCCGGGGCGTACGCGGCGGCGCTGGAGTCGCGTGACATGCCGTTGATGTCGCTGGTGGCGGTCGGTGCGGCCGCCCTGGCCGGCGCGTACGGGCGGGCGGGTGAGATGGCCGTGATGCTGGGCGCGGCGGCCCGGCTGCGCGGCGCCCACGACCACACCGATCCGCAGATCGCGAAGCTGAGCCGCGAGGGCCGGCTGGCGCTCGGCGGGGACGCCTTCGACGAGGCGTACGGGAAAGGATGGAACCTGGACGGAAAGACGGCCCTGACCCGGGTCGACCCCGCCCGGCTCAGCCGGGCGGGGATCGAGAAAGCGTGACCGGGTGACTAGGCGCGGCGCGAGTAGCCGCGCAGGGCGAGCGGGACGAAGACGACGAGCAGAGCGGCCATCCAGGCCAGCGTCGCCCACAGGTGGGAGGCGACCGGGCCGCCGAGCAGCAGCCCGCGGATGGTCGAGACCAGCGGCGTGATCGGGTTGACGTTCACGAACCACTGGAGCCAGCCGGGCAGCGTGTCGGCCGGGACGAAGACGTTGCTGCCGAACGACAACGGGAAGACGATCAGGAACATCAGTCCCTGTACGGCGCCCGGGGTGCGCACGAGCATGCCGACCCACACCGAGATCCAGCAGAAGCACAGCCCGAAGCCGACCGCGAGCGCCACCGCGGCGACCGCCGGAAGGAACCCGGTCTGCACCCGGAAGCCCATGATCATGCCGAAGCCCAGCATCACCACGCAGACCGTCAGGTAGCGGATGATGTCGGCCCCGACCGCGCCGACCAGCGGCGCCGACCGGGCCACGGGCAGCGACCGGAACCGGTCGAACACGCCCTTCTCGATGTCGGCGTTGAGGTTCTGGCCGAGGGCGATGCCGCCCATGGCCAGCGACTGCGCGAGCATGCCGGGCAGCAGGACTTGGAGGTACTCGTCCCGGTGGCCCCCGGAGATGGCCCCGCCGAACAGGTACGTGAACAGCAGCAGGAAGATCACCGGCTGCAGGGTCACGTCGATCAGGGCCTCGGGCGTCCGCATCGTCTTGATCAAACTTCGGCGCGCGAGCGCGACGCTGTGCCGGGCGAGCGCGGCGAGCGAGCCCCCACGCGGCGAGTCGCTGACGGTGCCCAGAGTCAAGGTGGTCATACCAGCTCTTCTTTCTTGGTGGTGAGGGTGTGGAAGACCTCGTCGAGGCTGGGCAGGTGCAGGCCGAAGTCGTTGAGTTCGATGCCGGCCTCGCGCAGGGCCGGGACGACGTCGAGCAGCGCGGTGTCGTCGGCGACGGGCACGCTGACCGCGCCCGGACGGGCCCCGGCCGAGCCGTCGGCGCTGGCCGTCGCGCCGGGCGCGGCCACCTTGTCGAGCACCCGGAGCACATCCGGAACGCGCGACGGGTCGGCCGGGCGTACGCGCAGGGTCAGGCCGCCGACGAGCCGCTTGAGCCCGTCCGGGGTGTCGTGCGCGATCACGTGCCCCTTGTTGATCACCACGATCTCGTCGGCGAGGGCGTCCGCCTCCTCCAGGTACTGCGTGGTCAGCAGGACGCTGGCGCCCTGGGTGACCTGGCTGCGCACGACGCCCCACATGTCCTCGCGCTTGGCCGGGTCGAGGCCGGTGGTCGGCTCGTCCAGGAAGATCACCTCAGGGTGACCGACCAGGCTGGCCGCGAGGTCGAGACGGCGCCGCATGCCGCCCGAGTAGGTCTTGGCCATCCGCCCCGCGGCCTCGGACAGGTCGAACCACTCGAGAAGCTCGACCGCCCGGCGCTTGGCTTCCCTGGTCGGCAGGTCGAGCAGCTGGCCGATCAGCACCAGGTTCTGGGTGCCGGTCAGATCCTCGTCGACACTGGCGTACTGCCCGGTCAGGCCGATCCGCCGGCGGACCCGCTGCGGCTCGCGCAGCACGTCGATGCCGGCCACCTCCGCATGGCCGGAATCCGGGCGCAGCAGGGTGGCCAGGACCCGTACGGCCGTGGTCTTGCCCGCGCCGTTGGGCCCGAGGACGCCGAGCACGGTGCCGCGGCGCATCGCCAGGTCCACCCCGTCGAGCGCCTGTGTCTTACCGAATCGCTTGCGGAGGCCTTCCGCACGCACCACGAAATCGCTCATGCCCCCGAGCGTCGCGCGGCGCGCTGACACCGCGCGCACACGGCGCTGACACGAGCCTGACGGTCACCCCCAGACCTCGTCAGCGGTCTCGGCGATCAGCCGGAGCTTGGCGACTTCTTCCTCGTACGACAGGGAATTGCCCTCGACCGTCGAGGAGAACCCGCACTGCGGCGACAGGCAGAGCTGGTCGAGCGGGATGTAGCGGGTGGCCTCGTCGATGCGGCGCTTCAGCGTGTCCTTCGACTCGAGCTCGCCGCGCTTGGTGGTGACCAGGCCCAGCACGACCATCTTGCCCGGCGGCACGAACCGCAGCGGGGCGAACGTGCCGGAGCGCTCATCGTCGTACTCGAGAAAGAAGCCGTCCACCGCGAGCTCGCTGAACAGCGCCTCGGCGACGAAGTCGTAGCCGCCCTCGGCCGCCCACGACGAGCGGAAGTTGCCCCGGCACATGTGCGTGGTGACGGCCAGGCCCGCCGGCCGCCCCTCGAGCGCGGCGTTGATCTGCCGGATGTACCGCAGGTGCTGATGCTCGGCGTCGTCCCCACGCTGAGTGAGCAGCTTGCGCTGCTCAGGGTCATTGAGGTACGCGAAACTGGTGTCGTCCAACTGCAGGTAGCGGCACCCCAGATCGGCGACGCGCTTGACCTGTTCCTTGTACGCCGCGGACAGATCCGTCCAGAACTGCTCCTCGTCCGGATAGACGGCCGGATCGATCGCGGCCCGGCCGCCCCGGTAGTGCACCATGCTCGGCGAGGGAATGGTCAGCTTGGCGGTCTGCCCCGCGTCCACCGTCTCCCTTAGGAACGTGAAGTCGTCGCCGAAGATGGTGTCGGTGAGCCGCACGGGCGCGTCGATCGCGAGCGCGGCCGACTCGAAGTCCAGCTCCCCGCCGGCGTTGCGGAAATGCACCTGGATCTTCTCGTCGGTCGGGCGCACCCCGCCGAGCCGGTAGATGAAGTCCATGTGCCACGACGTGCGCCGGAACTCGCCGTCGGTCGCCGTGCGCAGCCCGACATCGCGCTGCATGCGCACGACCTCGCGGATCGCGTCGTCCTCGACGGCCTTGAGCGCGCCCGCGTCGATCTCGCCCACGGCCCGCCGCTCCCGCGCCTCCAGCAACCGCCGCGGCCGCAGCAGACTGCCGACGTGATCCGCCCGAAACGGCGGCGTGTCACGGAGTGTCATCGTCAGGTCCTCCCTCGGCGCGGCTTCCCGTCCCGCCAAGGTAACCCGTCGATCGATCTCTGGCGATGCCTAACGCTTGAACACGGGCAGGTAGTAGGTCTGCGCGACCGTACTGTTGCAATCGAAGATCCACTGCTGAACACCCGGATCACGGGACACGTACGGCACGTCCAGGCATTTGAAGCCTTTCTTCTGCCCGTCCGAGAGCATGCTCAGCAACTGGTACTCGGCCCTGTCGGCGTTGCGGTAGCGCGGCATCCAGAGCTGGGCGTTGTTGCCGTCGCAGCGCCACTGCCAGATTTTCGTACGGCTGGCCGCGTTCCCCCACTGCACGTCCAGGCACTTGCCGCTGTGCTTGTTCATCCAGACGTAGCAGGGCATCTGGGTGATGCTGATGAACGGCGAGCAGAACTTCACGAACAGCGGACGCCACTGCTGATTGGCGGCCCCGTTGCAGGGCCACTGCACCACCGCCCCACCGTCGGCGGTCGAGAACCCGTACACGTCGAGGCACAGATTGTTGGCCCGCGACCGGATCTCATAGAAGCCGTTGTCCCGGGGAACCACCGCCTGAGCCGAGCTGGGCACCGTCAGCGCGGCCACGACCAGCGCCACCACCATCGCGAGACGCTTCACAAATGTCACCATGGGACCCACCTAGACCGGCCGCGCGAACATGTGCCAGGGCACCGTAAGCCCCCACCCGGCCGGCGCGACATCCCCCGATAGCGGTCGCCGGACCCGCCATCCCACCACGAACCGGCAGGGGAAACCGCTGTCCGACGCGCGTCGAACGGCGCTGAACGGTGTTCCGGTCAGTGCGGAACGGCCCGCCGGATTGCCCGCGTCCGCCCGGATCGATGAGCTGAATCCGACCGATCCATCGGCAACTGCACCAAAGGCGAGTACGACGCGAAGCTGCCGGCCGGGAAGACCTCCGAGCCGGCCCGGGGACCGGGCTGGATCGCCCGCGAGTGGGGCGGCGACTGGACGGTCAAGCTCGTCTGACCCGGCGCCGGCCGGCCGGCTCATACCGGCCGGCCGGCGCGCAATCCGGCCGGGTGATCCCGTTTGCCGGCGATCGGAACGGGTAGCCGCATGTTCGCCAGTTCGAGGAGGCGCTGATGCGAGCGATGGTCTACCGCGGTCCGTACCGCGTACGGGTCGAGGAGAAGGACCGCCCGGTGATCGAGCACCCCAACGACGCGATCGTGCGGGTGACCCGGGCCGCCATCTGCGGATCCGACCTGCATCTGTACCACGGGATGATGCCGGACACCCGGGTCGGGATGACGTTCGGGCACGAGTTCGTCGGTGTGGTCGACGAGGTCGGCCCGTCGGTGCAGCGGCTTCAGCCGGGCGACCGGGTGATGGTGCCGTTCAACGTCTTCTGCGGCACCTGTTTCTTCTGCGCCCGCGGCTTGTACTCCAACTGTCACAACGTCAACCCGAACGCGACAGCGGTCGGCGGCATCTACGGCTACTCGCACACGTGCGGCGGCTACGACGGCGGGCAGGCCGAGTACGTACGGGTGCCGTTCGCCGACGTCGGGCCGAGCCCCATCCCCGACTGGATGGACGAGGACGACGCCGTGCTGCTCACCGACGCGCTGGCCACCGGATATTTCGGGGCCCAGCTCGGTGACATCGCCGAGGGTGACGTGGTGGTGGTCTTCGGCGCCGGGCCGGTCGGGCTGTTCGCCGCCAAGTCGGCCTGGCTGATGGGCGCCGGCCGAGTGATCGTCATCGATCACCTTGAGTACCGGCTGGAGAAGGCGCGGACCTTCGCCCACGCCGAGACGATCAATTTCACCGAGTACGACGACATCGTCGTACAGATGAAGAAGCTGACCGACCATCTGGGCGCGGACGTGGCGATCGACGCGGTCGGGGCCGAGGCCGACGGCAATCTGCTGCAGCATGTGACGGCGACCAAGCTGAAGTTGCAGGGCGGCTCGCCGGTCGCGCTGAACTGGGCCATCGACTCGGTACGCAAGGGCGGCACGATCTCGGTGATGGGCGCCTACGGGCCGATGTTCAGCCTGGTCAAGTTCGGCGACGCGATGAACAAGGGCCTGACCCTGCGGATGAACCAGTGCCCGGTGAAACGGCAGTGGCCGCGCCTGTTCGAGCACGTCCGCAACGGCTATCTGAAGCCGAGCGACATCGTCACGCACCGCATTCCGCTGGAGCACATCGCCGAGGGCTACCACATCTTCTCGGCGAAGCTCGACGGTTGCATCAAGCCGCTCATCGTCGCGTAGGAGACCCGCCATGGCATACACGCCGGACAAGCCGAAGCTCGCCGAGTCCTCCGACGAGTTGCGCGCCCGCATTCCGGGCTGGGGCGCCGACCTGGATCCGAAGGACCGGCCCTCGGTGCCGCGGGAGGTCTTCGACCCGGATCTGAGCGGCGCCCACTGGGAGTTCCCGGAGCGGCAGCCGGAGAAATGGCCGCGGGAACGGTCGATCGAGCACAAATTCCTGACACCCGTTTTCGGTACGTCGTGCCCGCCCCGTGGCCTGTCCGGCGCGATCCGCCGGTACTCGTACGCGAAGTTCAGTGAGGGCCGGGCCGCGCACTGGTTGCTGCTGCTGGCCGCCGACCGGGTCGACGTGGCGGAGAGCCGGCTGCGCGCGCTGGCCGCCGGCCACCCGGACCGCTTGATCGCCGAGACCGGCGTGCGCAGCGAGCTTTCCCACCACGGCCTCGCCTCCCGCCGCGGCCAGGGCCGCGCCGACGTCGTCCATCACCCGCTGGATCCGATCGTCGTGGCCGCACCCTGGCTGATCGGCGCCGCCATCACGTACGCCCTGATCCGCCGGAAGCGCCGCTGACCGCCCCGCTCAGCCTCAGCCCGCCCACCCGGCCTCAGCCCCGCTCGGCCTCAGCCCAGCGCGGATGTCAGCTCGCGCCGCGACGCGATGCCGAGCTTCGCGTAGATCTTGCGCAGGTGCCATTCGACGGTGCGCGGGCTGAGGAACAGCGAACCCGCGATCTCGACGTTGGTGCGGCCACGCACGGCCTGGCCGGCGATCGCCGACTCCTGCGGGGTGAGGTTCTCGGCGGTACGGGGGTCGGCCACCTTCCGGACGATGGTGGCTCCGCCGCAGGCGGCCAGTTCGCGGCAGGCCCGCTCGGCGAAGCCGGCGGCGCCCATCGCGGTGAAGGCCTCGTACGCCGTCCGCAGGTGCCGCCGGGCCTCGGCCCGGCGGCCGGCCCGGCGCAGCCATTCGCCGAACAGCAGGCGGGCCCGGTGGCCCTCCAGCGCGGTCGCCGGCTCCGACAGTTCCTCGACCGCGACCCGGAAACTCTGCTCGTCGCCGTCGGTGAGGCCGTCCGCGAGCGCCCGCATGCCCCGCGACCACGGGGTGTCGACGGCCGCCGTCCGCTCCCGCAACGCCGCGCGGGCCGAGGCCGCGGCCGCCTGGTCGCCGGCGTGGACGGCCGCCTCGACCAGTTCGGCCAGCGGCCACTGGTGCAGCCCGAGGTCGGGGTGGCCGGCGCTCTCCCGGGCGGCCGCCAGCGCGGCCCGGTGGTCGCCGAGTCCGTTGTAGAGCACGGCTTTGGCGTACGTGGCCATCGTGTGGCGACGGCCGTCGTCCCCAGCGTCCGCGTCCCGCAGCTGTGCCTCGATGAGGTCGAGCGCGGCCCGTTCATGTCCCCGGTAGGCGGCCAGCACCAGGCCGGTCGGCTGCGTCACCGCGCCGCCGGTGTGCCGGACGGCCGCCTCGAGCTCGTCGAGAAGCCGCTCGGCGTCGGCGAAGCGACCGGCGTCCATCAGGCTCCGGGCTTGCAGGGCGAGCGCGGTCGGCAGGAGCGAGAGCGCACCGGTGTCGCGGGCGAAGGCGACGGCCCGCTCGCTCATCCGGTGGGCAAGGTCCATCCGGTGCAGCTCGTGCGCGACCGGCGAGGCCAGCCAGATCAGGCTCAGGTCGTCGGGCTCGGTCATCGCGTCGAGAGCCCGCGCCAGCAGCGGCAGGGCTTCCTCCCGCCCGTCGAGAACCCACGCCGTCAGCCCGGCCAGCAGCAGATCACGAAAGCTCGGCCCGTCGAGCTCGGCGCGAATTGCATCGAGACGGGCCGACCCGGCACCCAGCAAATCGCCGGCGCCGGCGCGCGCATCGCGGGCGGCGCCGGCGTCGTGGGCATCACGAGCGGCGCGGGCATCACCGGCATCGCGGGCGGCGCGGGCGGCTCGGCGCAGGTCGTCGAGGCCGCGCCGGCCCGCGTAGAGGGCCGCGCCGATCGCGGACAGGAACGTGTCACGGGCGGCCACCGGGTCCAGGTCGCGCAGGCGGATCGCGGCCGCCAGCAACGCCGGGCCGGACTCGCGGCCGTGGGTGACCGCGAACGCCACCTGCGCCCGCAGCCGTTCCACGCGGGCCCGGTCGAGGTCGCTCAGCGGGCCGATCTCCGCCGCCGCCAGCAGGTCCGGCACCTGGGCGTACGAGCCGGCGTGCGCCCTCGTCACGGCCGCGTCGACCAGCAGCCCACCCCGCCGCCGCTGGTCGCGGGTCAGCTCGGCCGCCCGTTCCAGGAAGGCCGCGGCCGCCGACCGTCCGCCGCGCGCCAGGGCCCGGCCCGCCGACCGTTCCAGCTCGGCCGCCACCTCCTGGTCCGGCCCGGCCGTGGCGTGCGCCCGGTGCCAGGCCCGGCGGTCCGGGTCGCGGTCGCCGTCGGTCGCCTCGGCCAGGGCACGGTGCACCTCGCGCAGCGCGGCCGCGTCGGCCGACCGCCAGGCCGCCGAGCGGACCAGCGGATGCGCGAACCGTACGGCCGTACCGATCTCGACCAGCCCGTCGATCTCGGCCGGCGCCACCGCCTCCGGGGAGAGACCGAGCCGGTCCAGGGCGCGGCGCAGCAGCAGCACGTCGCCGACCGGCTCCACCGCCGCCGTGACCAGCGCCATCCGGGCCGCCGCGGGCAGGGCCACGATCCGGCGGCGGAAACCCGCCTCGACCCGGCCCTCCAGCGGCGCCGCGCCGCCGCCACCGAAGCCGAAGGCCAGCTCAGCCGCCGACAGACCCCTGGTCAGTTCCAGCAGGGCCAGCGGGTTGCCGCGCGTCTCGGCCAGAATCCGGTCACGGACGCGGGCGTCGACCGGCCCGGTCAGCACGGAGTCCAGCAGCGCCCCGGCCTCGGTCTCGGACAGCCCGCCGACCTTGATCTCGGGCAGGTCGGTGAGGATCGGCTCCGGGGCCGGGTCGCGAGCGCCGAAGACCAGCGCCACCGGCTCCGTGGTCAGCCGCCGGGCCACGAAGGCCAGGATGAGCCCGGACAGCCGGTCGAGCCACTGCACGTCGTCGACCAGGGCGACCACCGGCCGGCCGTGGGCGCTGAGCAGCCCCAGCGTCGCCATGCCGAGAACCAGCAGCTCCGGCGTCTCCCCCACGCTCAGTCCGACGGCCACGCGCAGCGCCGCCCGCTGCGGCTCCGGGAGCCGGTCGAGCTCGCCGATCAGCGGCGCGCACAGCCGTTGCAGCGCCGAGTAGGCGATCTCCGACTCCGACTCGACCCCGGCGGTCCGCAGCACCCGGACGTCGCCGTCGCGTTCCGCCTCGCCGTCCAGGTATTTCAGCAGTGCCGTCTTGCCCGTGCCCGCCTCGCCTCGTAGCACCAGCGCCCGGCTGCGCCCGTCCCGCACCTCCCGCAGCACGCGGTCGAGCTCGTGCTGCTCCCGCTGTCGGCCGCGCAGCTCGCGACCGGCCGTGTTGACCAGCATCATGTGAACATCCTCGGCACCGCGACCGTTCCGCACATCGCGGCCAGCCCGACTCCCCACTACCGGCTAACCGGTAGTGGGGTGTTGCGCCGCCGAGCTAGCGTGGTCCCCGTGATCTGGTCGGTGGCCCTGTGGCACCTGATCGGCGCGCTGACCGACGTCGGCCCGGCCGGTCTGGTCGTCGGCGCGCTGCTGGTCGCCGTGCTGGCGGGCGTCGCCGCCGCCACCCACCGCTCGCCGGTGGGCGAGCCGCTGGTCACGCCCGGGGTGTTGCGGCAGCGCGCCGCCCGCATCCTGCCCCGCCATCGCGACCCCGACGCTCCGGGTCGTACCCGCCCTCGAGGACCGACACGGCCGCTCCCGGCCGTGTGAGTCGCACGGCCGCTCGGTGATTTCCACCCTGTCCGGTCGTCCCTCGAGGAGTTCTTCATGTCCGCCGTCTATTCGGCGATCTCCGCCGTGCTCTTGTTCTGGCACGCGCTGTGGGAGCGCGTGCTGTCCAGCCCCGACTGGCCGTGGGTTCTGGGCATCGTCTTTCTCGTCCTGACCATCCGCCTGTTCCTGCTGCCGCTCGCCGTGCGGCAGGTGAAGTCGCAGCGCGCCCTGCAGGCCCTGCAACCGCGGATCAGGGAGCTGGGGAACGATCCGGCCGCCGTGGCCGACCTCTACCGGTCCGAGAAGGTCAACCCGTTCGCCGGTTTCCTGCCCCTGCTGATCCAGTTCCCGGTCTTCATCGGCCTCCTGCACGTGCTGCGCCACATCAGGCCGGGGTCGACGACGGCCACACTGTACGGCTGGACGCAGACCCAGTTCGACAGCGCCGCGCACGCCGAGCTGCTCGGCGCGCCCATCGCCGCCACCTTCAGCCACCATCTCGGCGCGCCCGGCCTCACCGTCCAGCTGGTCACGGCGGCCCTGATCGCTGTCATGATCGTCACGACCTACCTGTCCACCCGCCAGGCCGTCCAGGGCGACGGGCTGATTCAACGGCTCATGCTGTACGGCGTACCGGCCTCCCTGCTGGTCTCCGGCGCCATCTTCCCGATCGGGGTGATCGTCTACTGGGTGACGCAGAACCTGTTCGGCCTGGCCCAGCAGGCCTGGATCCGGCGCCGCTACCCGGTACCCGGCGAGCCGCCTCGCGGCCCCGGCGGCGATAAGGCAAGATCACAGGGTGCTACCGGATGAGGCTCTCGACACGTCGACATTGAACGAGCGGCAACGCCAGATCCTCTCCGTGATCCAGAAGTGGGCGCTGCGGCACGGCTACTCCCCCTCGACACGCGAGATCGCCGACGCGATCGGCGTGGCCTCGACCTCGACGGTCAGCCGCCACCTGCGCGTCCTGGAGGAGTACGGTTTCCTGCGCCGCGGCCGCTCGACCCGCCCGGTCGACGTCCGCATGTTCCTGCAGCCGGTGCCGCACCAGCGAAGCGAGCCGACCACGGTGGGCGTGCCGGTGCTGGGCGACATCGCCGCCGGCACCCCCATCCTGGCCGAGCAGACTTCCGACGAGGTGCTGCCGCTCCCCCGCGACCTGGTGGGCCGCGGCACCTTGTTCGGCCTCCGCGTCCGAGGCGACTCGATGATCGACGCCGCCATCTGCGACGGCGACCTGGTGATCGTGAAGCAACAGCAGGAGGCCTACAACGGCGACATCGTAGCCGCCATGATCGACGACGAGGCCACCGTCAAGGTCTACCGCCGCCGCGCGGGCCACGTGATCCTCGAACCCCGAAACCCGTCCTACGCCAACATCAACGGCGACCACGCGGTGATCCTCGGCAAGGTCGTCTCAGTCCTGCGCCGCACCTAGCGCTCAGGACCAGAACACCTCGACACGGGAAGCGTCGTTCCGGTCGATGACGCACCGGAACTCAGTGGTTCCGGCGCCGACCCGACCAGCCTCGACAGAGTTCAGCGAGTCCCGGACCGTGGCCTCGTACCCGGCGCCGTCCGACGGCTGCACCCGCAGCTCGAACTCGTAGACCGTGTCGTCGTTGATGATGGATCCGGTGTCCTGGACCGACAGCACGGCCGCGGTACACGCACGGCCGTCGCGGATCTCTTCATCGCTGAGGTGGTCGAGACCTATCGCCGTGTAGACCAGCCAAGCGATTCCGCCCACGCATCCGAGAACACCGATGACGCCCGTGCCGATCAAAATCGGAAGCCATTTCCGCCGCCCTGCACTCACCTGCGACACCGATAAAGACCTTTCACCTCGCCACTTGGACGGCCGAAGCATAGGCGATCGCATGAACCCGATTCACGGCGCCCACGCAGGAAGCGTTCTCCCCCACTGCCACCGAAACGGATCACGACGCGAATACATTTGATTCTGTACAAGAACTGAATAGCGGGTGTCCTTGTCGTGAAGATGCGCGAATGTCGAATCGCCCGAGAAAGCACGTCGTAGCCGAAACCATCCGGCGCCGGGCTTACACAGCGGCGCTCTCACGTTGGACTTTCCACCCACGAACACGTCCACTTACCCACCCGCGATCGCCTGCCCCGCGGGCACAACCGGCCGAGGGCCGGCCGGAACGAGACCGATCTTCACCTCACAACCCTGATCAACATCTTCAAGTGGCGCCACCGACCTCGAACCTCTTCGCGGCATTCTTCAGGTACGCTACCCGCTCCGACATGCCGCGCAAGGAAGTATCCGCAATGTCTATGTGCATCAGGTAGGCGATTCGAGAAATTCTGGTATTGGCTTCGTCCAGCATTCTGAAAGCCTCCTGATCGTCGGGTATGGCGTCCAGCGCAAGGAGGCACGTCATCAGCTCTTGAGCTTCCGTCGCGATGAATCCGCCAGAAACAACCGCTATTTCCGGTACGAGCGAATACATCTTTCCTGAGGCGGCGAGTACGGCTTCTTCGCCATGCCTGCGTGCGTCCTGCATATCGTCGACGGCCTGCAGATACCTGGCGTAGAGGATCTGGCGCGCCTGTCTGATCGATTGTTGAGCGGCGGACTGTGCCGCCTCCCTCTGAACGCGACTACTGATGCGAGCTGCGGTGATCGTCCCCGCAATACCGGCGACACCCACGATTCCCGTGACTACAGGCCCGACCCATTCGTATGCCACAGATCCAATCTCCTTTGATGACGAAAGGCGCGGATGATGCCAGCTCCGCGCGGACCCACTCCGTTGGCTCCCGCTCGTCAGCGAGTGCCAAGAATCGAGCATCGTCGCCATCGCGCAGCCGCCGGATGGTTGTCTTCGGAACGGCTTCGTACAGAGTCGACGACGCCCTACTGAATACCCTAGCTGTGCAGCTAGCGCACTTGCGGACAGTTCATGCGCGCGTCAAGGCGACCGAGATACCCGATGAAGGGTCTATCTTGCCCGGTTTCAAAGTGCCGTCGCTGATGCGTTCAGAACTGCGCGCTCCAGTGTCACTGGTACTGGACGGTCGGCAAATTGTGAGCGGCACCTCCGCCACCCCGCCACCGTGCGTCACCGGTGGCGTGGTCGACGACAGCTGAGCCGGCTCCCGCCTATCAGCGGCGCCAGAAGCCACGGCGAAGCTCACCAACAGCCGATGACCAACCCCGACGGTACGGACCGATCGTCGAATGTCGCCCGTCCCGCGATCCCCCCTATCGCCGGACCACTCCCACACCCGAAAACATCACCTGACCCACGCAACCCCTTTTCTTGGACCTGCCCACCAAGCCCGCGCAACCGGCCTGGAATTGCCGCGCAACCCACCACCAAGCAGGCCCGCGTGACCGAATCCCACCCCCGACCCCAGCGCGGCAGCGAACCCCACCCACCACCGCACCGCAAGGTGACCGCAAACCTCTCCCCGCGCCCAGCAGTCAGCAACCCACCACCTGGCAGTTACCTACTCCCATGCAAGGCCGAGGGGAGGGGGTGCCACAAAAGAGCCGTCAAGCGGCGGGCGGCGGATTGTCAACGCCTCCGCGCGGCGGGCGCGTCGGGCAACCGCGC
>NZ_JBEZGO010000005.1:211292-311886 GCF_040650035.1 Actinoplanes sp. NPDC048796
TCTTTAACCATCCCCCTTCCCCGGCCTTGGCTAGGGCCCCCCCAAAACATCAACCAAGCTTGACGGCTCTTTTGTGGCACCCCCTCCCCTCGGCCGTCCCAGCGCAAGAAAGCAAAAAGCAGGAAAGACGCGTCTCACTCCCCAGGCCGAGGCGGCGTAAGAATCGGCGGGAACCCAGGAAGCGCAGGTTTCGGCACGTCCTTGCCATTGCTGGTCTGGATCGTCACGATCCCGCCCTTGATGGTGCGCCCGCTGGGCGCCGTCCCCGCGACAGTCCCCGGTGGGCACTTAGAGTCCACGTCCCCCCCGACATACACCCGGAAGCCCGCATCGCTGAGCCGGTCCATCGCGTCGCCCAGCGAGTCGCATGTGACGTCCGGGATGCGGCGCTGGTCGCCGTACGCGATCTTTCGGTTCTCCGGTTTCTTGAACTGCACGGACGGCTTGCCCTGCATGTAGTCCCCCAGCGTGCGGTACACCGCCGGGTTCACCTGGGCGTGCCGCATCCGGTCGCGGTGGGCCTGGTAGTCCGGGTTGACCAGGTACCCCGCCACCACCAGTGAGGTCGTGCCCGCGATCAGGGATGCCGTGCGGTCGCGGTCCGTTGTTCCCGTCTTGCCGAAGACCGGATGATCCACCACGTCGTGGGTCTGCGGGGCCGTTGCGCCCTCGCAGCTGCCCAGGCGGGCCGAGTCGCCGACCGGGCAGCGCGTCGCGTCCAGGGCCGCCCGGGCCACGTCCGGGCTGGTCGCCCGCTTGCACTGGGGTTTGCCGATGTCGAGTTTCTGGCCGTCCTTGGTGACGATCTGCTCGATCGGTGTGGGTTCGCAGTACATGCCGTCGCCGGCCAGCGTCGCGTACGCGTTCGCCATGTCCAGCGGGGTGGTCGCCGAGACGCCCAGGGTGAACGCCCCCCACTGGTGGGAGTAGCCCGGTGAGGCCAGTTTGGCGTCGCTCGGCGCCCGGAATTTGATGCCGAAGCGTTTCGCCGCGTCGACCACGCGTTCGGCGCCGATCTGTTCTTCCAGCGGTACGAAGTACGTGTTGATCGACTTGCCGAAGGCCGACCACATGTTGAAGACGCCTTCGCCGCCTCCGCCGGCGTTCTGCGGGCACCAGAAGTGGGTGCCGTCGCACGCCGATTCGCTGCGCGAGCTGATGATGTAGTTCGAGCGGTACTGCTTCTCCGTCTTGATCTGGTAGGCGAGGGGCACTCCCTTTTCCAGCGCCGCCACCATCGTGAACATCTTCATGACCGAGCCGGCCTGGTAGCCGGTGATGTCGCCGCCGCCGGTGAGCAGCGGGTTCGTCGTGTTCGGGTAGCTGCCCCGGATGCCGCGTTTGCGTTTCGCCGGGTCGGAGGACATGGAGTTCTTCGACTCGTCCAGCTTGAACCGGCGGTTCGCCGCCAGCAGCCGGACCTTGCCCGTGCCGGGCTGGACCGCCGCCAGCAGGAGCGCGTTCGTGTCCTTCTCGGAGATGAGCTCGGCGATCCGCTTGCGGGCCTGGCTCTGCGCCTTGACGTCGATCGTCGTCGTGATGCGGTAGCCGCCGCTCTTCAGGCGGCGCTCTCGATCGTACGGCGTCGCTCCGAATTGTTCCCTTTCCATCCACCACCGGTAGAAGAAGTCGCAGAAGAAGCCCCACTCGTTGCGGGAGACCGAGACGCAGCCGTTGCCGATCGGCTTGACCTTGCGCGGGATCGGCTCCTTGATCGCCTTGTCGGCCTGGGCCTGGGTGATCGCGCCCAGCTCGACCATGCCGGGGATGACGTACGCGTCGCGGCGCTGCTTGATCGCCTTGTAGCCCTCGGCGGTGGTCGGGTCGAACGCCGACGGCGCCTTGACGACCGCCGCCAGCAGGGCCGCCTGCCCGACGGTGAGGTCTTTCGGCTTCTTGTTGAAGTAGACCTGGCTGGCCGCGAAGATCCCGTACGTCTGCTTGCCGAACGGCGCGATGTTCAGGTAGCGCTCGAGGATCTGGTCCTTGCTCAGCTCCTTCTCGACCTGCATGGCGTACTTCATCTCGGTGACCTTGCGTTTCGGCGTGTCCTCGGTCGCGTCGACGACCTCCTGCGGGCTGGTCGCCGAGTAGGCGAGCGACATGCGTACCCACTGCATGGTGATCGTCGAGGCGCCCTGTTTGGACTTGCCGTTGTTGTTGTTGACCAGCGCCCGGGCCACGCCTTTGAGATCGACGCCGTTGTGGTTGTAGAACTCGCGGTCCTCGGCGGCGACCATGGCGTCGCGCATGGGCTTCGCGATGTCCTTGAGGCGTACGTCGCTGCGGAACTCGTCGTAGAACTGGGCCAGCTGGGTCTTGTTGTCGGACGCGTAGACCCGGGTGATCTGGGGGGAGCTGAACGCCTTGAGCTCGCCGGGCAGGCTGGCGAACGTCTCACCGCCGGCCTTGGCGGCCAGCCCGGACATGGCCACGACGGGGAAGGCGGCCGCCGCCACGACGACTCCGGCGAGCAGACCGCACAGCAGGAACGCGAACCCGTTGAAGAAGATGTTGTGATCGCGCCGCCGCATCCAGGAACTCACAGAACCACCACCCGGAACCACCACCCGTGACTAGGCGTCGAGCCGCGTCAATCAAACCTCATTTTGTCAAGCTGCGCTTCCCCCGAAAAGGAGCAATTCGGCCGGGTCGAGAGGGGAGGGTGCCGGGTTCGCTCGTACGGACGTGGCCCGCCGCAACCACCCGGTCGGGTGATGTGACGGCCGTGACCAGGGTGGTTGTGATCGAAATGCTTTGCGGTACGCCGTGCGGGGCACTGAACAAGCCCATGACGGGGTGGCGGATGGCGCAGCCGGTAGCCGCCGACGAGGTCGGGCGGTGGACGGTCGACGAGCCGGTGGAGTTACGGATCCTGCGGGCCGAGATGCGCAAAGTGGACACGGGGCCGGCGAGCGACACCCTGCTGGTGGTGGCGACCGAGTTGGCGTCGAACGCGCTGCGGCACGCCCGGTCGCGGGCCGTCGTCGCGCTGCTGCGGACCCCGGACGCGGTGATCATCGACGTGGCCGACCGGGACCCCCGGGGACGCCCGGCCGTCGACGCCGCGCGCCCGCGGAGGTCGGGCGGGCTGGGGCTGCCGCTGACCGAGAAGCTGGCGCTCGACGTCGGCTGGTACCCGGCGGCCGGCGGCAAACACGTGTGGGCCAGGTTCGCACTTTCCGCCTCCCGTCGGTGGGGTCCCTCCAACTAGGGTGGCCTCGTGGGGGCGATGCGTGACGACGAGCGGCTGCGCCGCCTGGAAGCGGTCACCGACGCCGCCCTGTCCCGGCTCGAGGTCTCCGATCTTCTCGACGAGCTTCTCGAGCGGGTACGCGATCTGCTCGAAGCCGACACCGCCGCCATCATGCTGCTCGACTCGCACGCGCGGCAGCTCGTCGCCACCGCCGCCAAGGGCCTCGAGCAGGAGATCCGTCAGGGCGTCCGGATCCCGGTCGGCCAGGGCTTCGCGGGCCGCGTCGCCCAGGGCCGCCACCCGGTGGTGCTGCACGATGTGACCGCTGACGACGTGGCCAGCCCGGTCCTGATCGAGAAGGGCATCCGGTCGCTGCTCGGCGTGCCGGTGCTGGCCGCCGGCGAGGTCATCGGGGTGCTGCACGTCGGCACCTGCTCGCCGCGGCACTTCACCGAGGACGACATCCGCCTGCTCGAGGTGGCGGCCGACCGGGCCGGCGCGGCCGGGCAGATCCGGGCCCGCAAACTCGACCAGGCGGCGGCGCTCGCCCTCCAGCGCAGCCTGCTGCCGTCGCTGCTGCCCGAGCTGCCCGAGCTCAGCTTCGCCGCCCGCTACGTCCCCGGTCACGAGTTCGGGCTGGGCGGCGACTGGTACGACGTGTTCCACCTGCCGTCGGGCCCGCTCGGGCTGGTCATCGGCGACGTCGCCGGCCACGGGCTCGCCTCGGCGGTGGTGATGGGCCGCGTGCGGAGCGCGCTGCGGGCGTACACCCTGATGAGTGACGATCCGGCCGAGGTCCTCACCCTGCTGGACCGGAAGGTCCGGCATTTCGAGGCCGGCAGTCTCACCACGGCCCTGTACGCGACCATCTCCCCCGACCACACCGCGGTGCACCTGTCCTCGGCGGGCCATCTGCGCCCGGTGCTGGCCCTGCCGAACGGCGAGAAGGGGCTGGTCGAGATGCCGGTCGACGCCCCGCTGGGCGTCGGCGGCGAGCGTTCGCGGCGGACCACGCGGATCGACCTGCCGCCGGGCGCCCTGATGCTGTGCTACACCGACGGGTTGATCGAGCGCCGCGACCGGATCATCGACGTCGGCGTCGACGCCCTGATCGAAGTGGTGCGCCCGGCCGCGCCCGAGCGGGTCTGCTCCGAGGTGATGGCCGGCATCGGCCCCGACCAGCCGACCGACGACATCGCGGTGCTGGCGGTTCACCGGCGCTAACCGCTCAGCGACGGCCCGCGACGGCCGATGATTCACCGTGAGGCTCGTGCGCAGGATCAGACCCGCGCTGGTCCCGCTGCTGATCTGGCTGGTGCTGGTGGCGGTGGGCACCGCGGTGCTGTCCTGGCAGCAGTACGACAGCCGGCAGTCGGTGGCGCAGCGCTTCAACCTCCGGGTCGGGCTGATCGGCGACTTCGTCACCAGCTACACCGGGGACCTCATGGAGCGCGAGCGCGTGCAGGCCCGCGCCTCGCTGTCCGATCCCGTCGTCGACGAGCGCGACTTCGCCCGGGCGACCGCCGGTTTCGGCTATCCGGCCGCCGTCCTGCTCGATTCCAAGGGCCGGGCGCTGCAGGTCGTGCCGCACGACGCGACGATCGTCGGCAAGGATCTGGCCTCGCGGTACGGGCATCTGTGGACCGCCCTGCACGAGGGCCGGGCCGCGGTCTCGCCGGTCGTGTCGTCGGTCGTGCGCGGCCTTCCGGTGGTCGCGTTCGCCGTTCCCTACCAGACCACCTCCGGGCGGCGGGTCTTCTCCGGCGCCGTGGAGATCCGCGACAGCCCGCTGTCGAGTTATCTGTCCACCGCCCTGACCTACAGCGGCGCCGAGGTGCAACTGGTCGACGGCAACGGCAGCGTCGTCGCCGCGAACGGGACGCTCGACGGCGCGGTGCCCACTCTGGCCGGCAAGAACGAGCCGCTGGCGGCGGCGCTGCGGCAGCACACCAAGGGCCGGTATCAGGCCGGTGGCCGGTGGTGGCGCTATTCGTCGACCCCGATCGAGGGCACGCCGTGGCGGCTGTCGGCCACCGTCCCCGAGGACGTGCTGTTCGCGACGCTGACCGGCAACGAGCTCGCCGGCCGGGCCGGTCTCGGCGGCGCCGCCGTGGTGGGCCTGCTGGTGGTGCTGGCGGCCGGCCGGGTTCGGCGCAGCCGCCAGCACCTGCGCCTCAGCGAGGACCGGTTCCGTAAGGTGTTCGACGGCTCCCGGATCGGCATGACCTTGACCGACACCGAGGGCCGTTACGTGCGGGTCAACCCGGCCGCGGCCGAGCTGTTCGGCCGGTCCGAGGCGGACCTGATCGGCCGGCGCAGCGACGACATCACCCACCCGGACGACGTGGGCCGGGCCGCCGGGTTCATCCGCGACTGCCTGTCCGGCCGCATCGACGGCTTCGACCTGGAGAAACGGTACGTCCACGCGGACGGCCGGATCATCGACGCGTCGGTCACCAGCGCCCTGCTGCGCGACACCGAGGGCCGGCCGCAGTACTTCGCCATGCAGATCATCGACACCACCGAACGCCGCGCCCTGGAACGGGCCCGGCTCGCCGACCGGGCCGAGCTGGCCGAGCGGGCCGAGCAACTTCAGCAGGTCAACGCCCACCTGGGCGACGTCATGGCGATGTTGAGCCACGACGTCCGCCAGCCCCTGACCCGGATCATCGGTCTCGGCGAGCTGCTGCTGGACGACTGGGAGGAGTCGACGTCGGAGGCCAAGCTTCATGACGTACGGCGGATGACCGCGGCCGGGCACAGCGCCAGCGAGCTCGTCACCGACATCCTGACCCTGGCCCAGCTCGACGCGGGGGCGCTGGTGGCCCGGCCGGTACGGGTCGATCTGCCGCACCTGGTCCGCGCGGCCGTGACCGGCGAGCAGGTCACCGTGGTGGCGCCCGACGAGATCTACGGCTTCGCCGACCCCAAGCACCTCCAGCTGATCCTGGGCAACCTGCTGGCCAACGCCGCCAAGTACGGCGAGCCGCCGGTCACGGTGACGGTGGCCAACCGGCGCGATCACGTCGAGATCAAGGTCGCCGACGAGGGTGAGGGCGTTCCCGAGGCGTTCGTCGAGCATCTTTTCGACCGTTTCGCCCGTGCCGAGAGTGGTGTCGCCACGCGGACCAGCGGTACCGGGCTCGGGCTCTACCTGGTGCGCCAGCTGGCTCAGGCGGGCGGCCTGGACGTCAGCTACCGGCCGAACCAGCCGCGCGGCGCCGCCTTCCTGGTCACGGTCCCGCACGCGTACGAGGCCCCGGCCTTCGACCCCCGCGGTGACGAGACGAAGCGCATGACCTCGCCCCGCCGGACCTCGGCCGGCTGAGCTCCGGCCCCACCGGCCGGTGTTGTCATTCCGGGGTCGTCATTCCGGCGTTGTCATTTCAAGATCCTAATAGGATAATTCGCCCATGGCGAGTCCGGGATTGAATTCCTCGATATCGTACGGATTGATCCTCGTTGCCGTTCTGGCCGTTATTCTGTGGGCCGCCAAGCAATTCTTCGGGCGCTTTCTCCAGGAGATGGGCACCAAGTTCTCCGCGTTGTTCGTCCGGCGCATCTCGGCCAGCCGCCTCCTCAGCGCCCGGGCCCTGCGCGCCTACCGCCGCGCGGTGCGGGCCAATTTCGCCCGGCACCGGCTCGGGCTGGTCAGCGACCAGGCCCCCGGCAGCAGCACCGTGGAGATCCTCAAGGTCTACGTCCCCCTGCAGTACGAGAGTGGTGGCGAGCGCTCCGACGTCTACAACTGGCTTCGGCAGCAACCCCGCGTGGTCGTGCTCGGCCTGCCCGGCGCCGGCAAGTCGATGCTGCTCAAGCACTCGATGCTGATCTGGGCGATCGACGAGTCCTCGTCCGGGATGCGCCTGCCGGTGATGGTCGACCTGCACCGGTGCAACGGCGACGAGGCCCCGCTGCCGGAGCTGATCGAGCAGGAACTCGCCCGCAACGACGTCCGCAAGGGCCCGGCCTTCGTCGAGGAGGCGCTGCGCGCGGGCGAGCTCGCCGTCCTGCTCGACGGGCTCGACGAGGTCGGCCGGGACGACCAGGACCGGGTCACCCGGATGTTGCGCGACTTCGCCCAGAACTATCCGCGCTGCCAGGTCGTCGTCACCTGCCGTACCGCCGCGTACTTCGGGCAGCTGGAGCCACAGTTCCCCGAGCGGGTCTACGTCGCCGACTTCGACGACGCGAACGTCCGCCGCTTCCTCAGCAACTGGCCCGGCCTCACCGAGGAGCAGGCGGACAAGCTCTTTCTCGACCTGCAACACAACCAGCAGCTGATGCGCCTCGCGGCCAGCCCCCTGCTGCTGACCATGATCGCTTATCTGTACGGGGTGGTGCTGGCCCGCGACGGGCGCACCCTGCCCACGTCGCGGGTGGCCTTCTACGAGATGGCGGTCGACCATCTGCTCCGCCGGGACATCGTGATGTCCCGCGACCGGCGCATCTCGCAGTACGACTGGCAGGACAAACTGGCCGTGCTCCAGCGGGTGGCGCTCGCGCTCCAGGAGGCGCCGCCCGGCCGCCCCGACCGCCTCTCGATCGACCGGGCCGGCCTGATGACCATCGTCAACGGCATGCTGCCCGACCTCAACCTCGACGCCGAGCACGCCCGGCCGCTCGTCCAGGAGATCGACGAGCGCAGCCACCTGCTGGTGACGCTCGACCGCAGCAATTCCCGGTACGCCTTTCCGCACCTCACGCTCCAGGAATATCTCGCCGCCATGGAATTGGCGGCGCGCCCGGACACGCTGCTGGAGAGGTATTTCGCCGACCCGGCCGGATGGCGCGAGACGGTGAAACTGTGGTGCGGCGGCTCGAGCCGGGAGTGCACCGAGGTCGTACGCACCATCTTCGACACCGGCGCCGACCACGACCGGATCCTGGCCCTGGAATGCCTGGCCGAGGCCAAACGCGTCGACAACCAGCTCGCCACCAGCATCATCGCCCACTTCCTGCGACGGCTGACCGAGCCCAGCGACCGCCAGGGCGCGGTGGTGAACGCGCTGAGCACGGTCGCCTCGGACACCCGCCCGCGCGGCAAGTACGTCTTCACCGAGCTGGTCAAGCGCAGCCAGCGCGGTCAGCCGATGCGGCAGGTCGCCACCACGGCCCTGGCCAAGACCCGCCTGCCGCAGGCGGTCGAGATCCTGGCCACCATGGCCGCCACCGGCGACGAACACGCCCGGCAGGCGCTGCGCTCGATGGGCGAGCAGGCGATACCGGCCCTGCGCACCCAGATCGCCCACGGCGTCCTGCCGGCCGTCGACGACCTGGCGTTCGTGGGCACCCCCGCCGCCGCGCAGGCCCTGGCCGAGTCCCTCTGGTCCGACGACCCCGAGGCGATCCGCGCCGCCTGGCGGCTGGCCGAGCTCCTGCAGCAGGAGGACATCGAGGCCCATCTGCGCCTGCACGATCCGGCCCCCGGCCTCACCGGAGCCTCGGCGGACTGGATATCCGCGCCGTTCCGCGGCCCGGACGCCGGTCACCTTCCCAAAATCATCGGACGGATGGGTTTCCTGCTGGACCGCAGCCCGGACCATCCGCCCGGCATCGCCCACATCGACGCTCGGCTGGCCATCCCGCTGGGCGTCGTCCGCGGGGCGGAACAGGCGAAGGCCTCGCCGTACGCCCCACCCCGCCTGCTGAAGAACCTCATCCGCGACGTGTCGCCGAACATCACGTACCCGACCTGGGAGGACGTCGACCGGGTCCTGGAGAGAGCGGCCCCGGACGCCCCCACCACCCGCGCGATCTGCGCCGAGGTGCTGGCCACGCACGGCGTGAGCGGCCGGCGCCGCGCCATCATCGGGATGCTCGACGACACCTCGCGGGTCGAGGCCGTCCGCCGGGTGTTCTGCCGCCGCGACCCGCGCGCCTCACCTCAACACTGGTCGACGGTGAACAGCGAGCCCCGGCGACCCACCCTGGCCCTGGTGCTGCTCGTGGCCTGCGCCGCGCCGCTGGCCCTGGCCGTGGCCGGGCTCGGCATCGGCCGGCTGCTCGGCACCCTGTTCGGCTTCTGGCCGCTGGGCCCCGACTGGCTGACCTGGACCCTGCTGGCCGTGATGGTCTCGGTGCCCCTCCTGCTGCTGCTCACGACGTTCTCCGACTCGGTCGGCATCTACTCGCCGGCCCTCGGCCGCTGGCTGAACGCGCTGGAGGAGGGCCTGCTGCCCGAGGCGGTGGTGGCCATCTGGGCGCTCGTCTCGATCTGCGGTCTCGGGGTGCTGGCCGGCGCCACCCTCGGCGGCTGGTTCGGCTGGATGTGGTCCCTCGCCGTCGTCCTCGCGCTGGCCACGGGCACCGTGACGTTCTACGTCATCTGGCGCCGCCACGTCGACGCCCTGGAGAACCCGCTACGCCCCCTGCGCGACCTGGCCGCCCTCAACCTGGGCCGCCGCATGTCCATCATCAGCACCGAGGCGGCGCCCACCTAGCTCTCGAACCGCCAGGTCGAATGCGAAAAAGCCTCGTCCGGCGTCATGGGCTGCCGATGATGCGGCTGGCCCAGCTGCCGTACCGCTGGGCGCGCCGTTCTTCGTGTGACTCGACAAGGAACCATCGTGAGCAGTCTTCCCCGCAAGAGCGCCACCGCGCCCGTACTGTCCGTTGTTGCCGTCGTCGCTTTGATGTCCGGCTGCGGCAGCACCGGCTCGAG
Organism: Actinoplanes sp. NPDC048796; assembly: GCF_040650035.1. Classification (NCBI taxonomy): domain Bacteria; kingdom Bacillati; phylum Actinomycetota; class Actinomycetes; order Micromonosporales; family Micromonosporaceae; genus Actinoplanes; species Actinoplanes sp. NPDC048796. The sequence goes on from NZ_JBEZGO010000005.1 coordinate 221,153, forward strand.
CGGGGCCGCCGCCGGCTCGTCGGCGGCGCCGTCGGCATCGGGGAGCCCGTCGGCCGCTGCTGCCTCTCCCAGCGCCGCGGTATCCGCCGGCACCGCGGGAAAAGGCATCCTGACCAGCTCCAACTGGAACGGGACCGTGGTCGACGATGCGGCCAGCACCAAGGCGATCTCCGGCTACAGCCGGCCGGTGTTCGACAAGGCGATCCAATTCGCCGACATGTTCGTCAGCCTGGACCAGGGCAACTGTTCCTGGCTGTCAGGTACCGACAACGGGACCGCCGCGATGTACTCGCTGTTCACTCCGAACACCGTGGACGAGGCGATAAGCAAGAAGTACGGCATCTTCTTGGACGTACGAAAGTCCGGGCTCACGTTCCCGAAGGAGAACTGCGCCGGTCCCAGCGTCACGAAATGGAAGGTCGAGTCGGCCGGAAGCGGGACGGCCAAATCTCCACTACGTGTGTCCGGCTCCACCACCACCGTGCTGTACCCGACCGGTAAGCCGAAATTCTCCGTGACGCAGACGACCACGCTATGGCTGGTCCGGTCCACGTCACAAAACGCTCATCTCGGCTGGCTGGCCAATCAAAGCTACTCGACGAAGCCCGTCACCGACTGGGTCAAGTGACCGCGTTTCGCCGACGACCGAGTTCCCGTTGTCTTCATTCACGGCTTGTGGTTGCACGCGTCGTCGTGGCAGCCGTGGATCGATCTGTTCGAGGAGCGCGGCTATCCGGCCACCGCGCCGGGCCGGCCCGGTGACGCCGCCACCGTCGAGCCGATCCTGATCGGGCACTCGTTCGGTGGGCTGATCGCCCAGAAGCTGCTCGGCGCCGGCCTCGGCGCCGCGACCGTCGCCATCGACGCCGCCCAGATCGAGGTAGTGCTGCCACTTCCGCTGTCGGCGCTGCGGTCGGGTTTCCCGGTCCTGGGCAACCCGACCAAGTCGATCCCCGCACCCGGAAAGCCGCTCTTCGAGGCGGCCGCCGCCAACTTCAACCCGCATTCGCCGGCCGAGGTCGCCACCGCCAACGAGTCCCGCGGCCCGCTGCTGCTCATCTGGTTCGAGTGGCACGAGATCATGCCCGCCCTCGCCGCCCGCTACACCGTCGTCGCGCCCGACCTTCCCGGCGCCGGTGAGAGCGACGCCCCCGCCGGCGGCTACGACAAGAAGACGATGGCCGCCAAAATCCATGGCCTGCTCGTCTCGCAAGGGCTGAACAGGGACATCCGGCTGGTCGGGCACGACATCGGCACCATGGTCGCCTACGCGTACGCCGCCGCCCATCCGGCAGAGGTCAAACGGCTGGTGCGCAGTGAAGCCCCGATTCCGGACGAAAGCATCTACTCATTCCCGGCGCTGTCGACGGACGGCCCCGGGCCCCTGGCAGTTCGGGTTCTTCCTGCTGTCCAACGGCATTCCCGAGCGGACGGTGAACGGCCGCGAGGAGCAGTGGGATGCCGGTGCTCGACGTCGGCGCCGACCACAGCCTCAAGGACTTCCTCGCCAAGCAGGTCCCGAGCTACGCCACCCGCGTCACCGCCGTGACGATCGCGAACTCCGGCCATTGGATCTACGAGGAACATCCCGCCGAGATGACGCAGCGCCTGCTCGCGTTCTTCCGTTAGCCCCAGATCCGACTTCCTGAGGCGGCTGCTTGACGAATGACCTGAGCACCACCCGGACGCACCGGTCCGAGTGGTGCTCACGGCGATGCGGTCAGGCGGCGCCGAAGGCGGCGCGATGGTCGCGGGCCCACTCTTCGAGGGTGCGGCCGGGCCGCCCGGTGAGGTCGCGCACGCCGCTCCGGACCCGGTCGGGCTCGGCCACCGTGTCCGACCAGTAGTCGAGCAGCATGGCGACGATGTCCTCGGAAATGAACGGGGCGACGTCCGCACGAAACTCGTCCGGGCTGATCTCTACGAGCCGGATGTCGCGTCCGATGCCAGCACCTATCGCGGCAACCTGGTCGATCCGGGTGAGCGACTGCGGGCCGGTCAACGGGTAGATCTGGCCATGGTGCCCGTCACGCAACAGCGCGGCGGCAGCAGCATCCGCGATGTCCGCCTCATGAATCGGCGCCGGTGCGGAGTGGATGAACGGCGCACGGATCGGCATCCCGGCCTTGATGGGCCAGGCCCACGAAAGCAGGTTGTTGGCGAACGTTCCCGGCCGCAGGATGGTCCAGGCGTCGGTTCGGGCCGTCACCGCCCGCTCAACCGCCACGTGGTGGGTGTGGCTGGCCGAGCCGATGTCCCGTGGAAACTCGCCGGCGGCGGCGAGCGATGACAACACCACGAATCGGCCGACTCCACCGGCGACCGCGGCGGCGACGAGATCGTCGACGCCGTGATCGATCGGAAAGACGAACATCCGGTCCACCCCGTCGAACAGATCCGCGGTCAACGACGAGGATGCGGTCAGGTCAGCACCGACGACCTCGACGCCTTCCGGTAGCTCTGCCTCCTTCGGTTGACGACTCACCGCGCGTACCTGCTCCCCGAAGCTCGCCAGAGCACCGATCAAACTACGCCCGACCGCTCCGGTGGCACCGGTTACCAGAATTGTCATCAACGATCCGATCCTCTTCGATGTTCCGAGCGCGGTGCCCGGCCCGAAATTCACGCTACGGATCGATCAGGTCAGTTTTCGGCCGCAATCATTCGTCACGACGCACTTCTAAGAAGCCGACCGGCGCCACGGGTCGAGATGGGTGGCGGCGAGCGCGCACCAGACGATCGCCGCCATGAGAAGTACGCCGATATAGCAACCCCAGCTGACCGTTCCGGAGTTCAGCGCATCCCGGACCATGACGCCAAGTCTCGGCTGGTTCGTCGTAGAGGGCGTGATCGCAAGGGTCGCGTCGGGGCCGTATGACCGCAGCGCGACGGTCAGCCACGTGCCGGCCGTGGTGAGCGTGGCGGCTGCCGCCAGGACGGCCGCACTGATGTCCCGGGCGCGGCGTGACAGCCGGCGTGGCCAGAGCAGCCATCCGGCCGCCGCGACCAGGGCGAGAACGACCCCGAGCGACCAGCCGGTCGATGCGGTCCAGGCCGACGCGGTGCTCGAGTGCTCGATCGTCTGCCCGGTGCCGTATGTCGTCGATGACCATCGAATGGTGTACCAGGGCAGCAGACTGTCAACGATCAGTGCCGTCGCGGCGGCCGTCATGGCCAGTTGCGATCGCCTCACAGTCACGTAGCCGACGCTACTGTGGACGCGGGCGCAGGTTCAGCTGACCCCGGTCCAGAGGGTCGCCGCAGGCCGTGCAGTGGACCTCGGCTATGAACTCGTGGCCGCAAGTGTGGTCGAACAGGACCGGGTCGGGGCCGTTGCGGACGTGTTCGTGGCCCCAGCGCTTCAAGGTCAGCAGGACGGGGGCCAGGGCTCGCCCGGCGTCCGTGAGGCGGTACTCGTAGCGGGGTGGGTGTTCGCTGTACTGCTTCCGGGCTATCACGCCGTGGTCCACCAGCTTGCGCAGGCGGGTGGTCAGGACGTCTCGGGGGGCGCCGGTGTTGCGGGCGATCTCGGTGAAGCGGCGCTCCGCGTAGAAGAGCTCGCGCACCACGAGCAGGCTCCAACGGTCGCCGACGACCTCGAGGGCGTCGGCGATCGTGCAGTCGCGGGGGGTCTTGTCGGCGGGCGCTGTCGGCATTCTCGAATTCTGCTCCCAGTGGGTTGTGATTTCAAACTGAGTCCTGCGAGGATGCGAGTCAGTTTGATTTGCCGACTGACTGGGAGGCGACCATGACCACCACCGCGGCCGCCGATGAGGTGGCGCCCGGGGCGGCCTCCCGGGCCACAGGTCTGCTGTGCACCGCCGCGTTCATGACGATGCTCGACCTGTTCATCGTCAACGTGGCGTTGGCTTCGATCGGCGCCAGCTACCCCCAGGCCTCCCTGCCGGGGCTCAGCTGGGTCCTCAACGCGTACATCGTGGTCTATGCCGCCTGCCTCATCCCGGCCGGCCGCCTGGCCGACCGGTACGGCCGGAAGGCGGGCTTCCTGGCCGGGCTGGGCGTCTTCACGGTGGCCAGCCTCGGTTGCGCGATCGCGCCCAGCCTGGGTTTTCTGGTCGCCTTCCGGGCCGTTCAGGCGGTCGGCGCGGCGGTGCTGACCCCGGCCAGCCTGGGGCTGATCCTCAGCGTCCTGCCGGGGCCGCGCCGGGCCGGCGCGGTGAAGCTGTGGGCCACCAGCTCGGCCTTCGCGGGCGCGCTCGGGCCGGTCATCGGGGGCCTGCTCGCGCAGACCTCGTGGCGGTGGGCCTTCCTGCTCAACCTCCCCATCGGAGTGATCGCCTTCGGGTACGCCCTGCGCCTGCTCCCCCGCGGCGCGCCGGTGAAGAGCGGGCGGATCCCCGATCCGGTGGGCTCGCTGGCCGTCGCGGTCGCGGTCGGCGCCGTGTCGCTGGGTCTGGTCAACGCCGGCGACTGGGGGTGGGGCTCGCCCGCGATTCTGCTGACGGGCGTGACCGCCGTACTGGCCTCAATGGTGTTGATCCATCGGGTCCGGACCCACCCGGCGCCCGTCGTGCCGCCCCAGCTGTGGAAGGTGCCCAGCTTCACCGCCGCCAACCTGACGATCCTGCTCTTCACCGGCGCCTTCAGCGCTGTCTTCCTGAGCGTGTCGCTGTGGCTCGAGATCGCCGCCGGCTACGGGCCGCTGCGCGCCGGGCTGGCGCTCGCTCCCGGCCCGGTGGCCGTGCCGCTGTTCGCGAGTCTCACCCAGCGCTGGGCCGCCGGCGTGCCGGCCCGGTTCGTCGTGTCCGCCGGGCTCGCCGTTTTCGGGGTGGGCGCCCTGCTGACGGCCGCCCAGGGCGCCGAGCACTACGCCACCGACATCCTTCCCGGCTGGATCGTCATGGGCGTGGGGATCGGGATCGCCATGCCCACTCTCATCGCCACCGCGACCGCCGACCTCGCCCCCGCCGCGGCGGCCACGGGCAGCGCGGTCGTCAACACCGCCCGCCAAGCGGGCTACGCCCTGGGTGTCGCGGGAGCCGTGGCCGTCCTGGGCGAGCAGATCGCCTTCCGGAACAGCACGATCGCCGTCGGCGCGGTGGCGCTGGCCAGCGCCGCGACCGCCCTGCGAATCCGCCACTCGAGAAGTCAGGACTCATGATGACGACCGTCGAAGCGACCGATCCCGATGTCCTCTCGCCCGCCGAGGGCGCGGAACTGCTCGCCGGCGCGCCCTGGCGGCGGTTCGCCGTCTTCGGCGACAGCCTCTCCCTCGGCGTCGGCGACGCCACCCCGGGGTACGACGACCTGGGCTGGCCGGCCCGCGTCGAGCGGGTGCTGCGGCGGGTGCGGCCCGGACTCGCGTACCTCAACACGGCGCGGGTGGGCGCGACGACCGCGCAGGCGATGCGCGAGCAGGCCCAGCGCGTCGAGGACTTCGGTCCCGACCTTCTGCATCTCAACAGCGGCGCCAACGACATCATGCGGCGCACCCCCGACTGGGGCCGGATCGAGAAGGACCTTCGATTGATGTACGCCTGGGCGAGCGCCACAGGCGCCCAGTTGAGCGTCTTCACCCTCGGCCGGGCCTTCGTCATCCCGGGCTTCCCCGACTTCAGCGACCGGGTCGCCCGCCTCAACGACCTCACGCGGGAGCTGGCGGCGGAGCACGGCGCGGCCGTCGGCGACTGCTGGGACCATCCGCTGAACGACCGGCCCGACCTGCTCAGCCAGGACCGGATCCACTTCGCCACCACCGGCCAGGCGGTCATCGCGACCGTGTTGATCCAGGCGCTCGGAGCGGCCGTGCGAGGATGAGGCCGTGATCTCCGGGCGGCCCCGTGTCCTGTACGTCAGCGATCTGGGCTATGAGGCCCGCGGGCGCCGCTACTGCGACGAGGACATCTTCCTGACGTCACGGCTGCGCGGCCACTTCGACCTGGCGGTGTGCCATCCCCTGGACGCCCGGGCGCTGATGGGCGACTTCGACGTGGTGGTGGTCCGCAACAGCGGGCCGGTCCTGAACTACCAGGCCGAGTACGAGGCGTTCCGCGCGGCCGCGGCCGAGGCGGGCGTGCGGGTCTTCACCGAGTTGACCGGTAAGGGGGACATGGCCGGCAAGCAGTATCTGCTCGATCTGTTCGCGGCCGGGTATCCGGTGATTCCCACGGTCGACCGGTTCGCGGACGTGGGCCGGCTGCCGCAGACGGATCGATACGTGGCCAAGCCGAAGTTCGGGGCGGACTCGGCCGGGCTGACCGTCGTCGAACGGTCCGCGCTGGACGGACTCGACTACACGGATCTGCTGGTGCAGCCCCACATCGACTTCACGTACGAGGTGTCGTTCTACTTCGTCGGCCACGACTTCCAGTACGCCCTGTACGCGCCCCGGCCGGACCAGCGCTGGGAACTCGAACCGTATGACGCCGACGAGGCCGACCTAGCCTTCGCGCGGCGCTTCATCGACTGGAACGCCGTCGAGCACGGCATTCAGCGCGTGGACGCCTGCCGCACCCGCGACGGCGGTCTGCTGCTCGTTGAGTTGGAAGACCTCAATCCTTTCCTCTCCCTGGACCGGGTGGGTCCGGCCACGCGCGACCGCTTCGTCGAGGCCATGACGGGCGCGCTTCTGCGCTTCGCCACGAGCTGAGGCCACGGCACGGGGCCGGTGCGGGCAGGCGGCCGGCGAAACGCCCACGACGGTACGGAAATCGGCGATCATGTGGGGCTGGTCGAAGGAGCCGGGGCGGCCGATCTCGAACTTGTTCGGGGACGGCGCCCAGGAAATCGCGGACCCGGCGGATGTGGCGGCCGTGGCCGCGGAGGCGCTCACCTCCGGCGGCCACGATCGCCGAGGCGGCGGTGGCCGGGGCGCTGCTGGTCCGGCGCGGCGGCAACGCGATCGTCAGCCCGGAGGTGGGCCGGCCGCTGCCGGGCCTGGGTCATGAAGAACTGGCAGCGGTTCGGATGAGATCGGCGGCGCGTTCGGCCACGGCCAGCACCGTGGCGTTCGGGTTGGCTGAGACGCCGCCCGGGAACACCGAGGCGTCCACGACGCGCAGGCCGGTCACGCCGCGCACGCGCAGGTCGAGGTCGACGGCGGCGTTCATGCGCAGTGAGCCGTACGGGTGCCAGTACGTGCCGGTGGCGTGACGGACGAAGGACGCGAGCCCGTCGGGGGTGTCGACCCAGGGACCGGGCAGGGTCTCGGGACCACGCCAGGCGGTCAGCCGGGGATCAGTCATCACCTGGCGAGCTGTTTGCAGGCCCTCCACCAGTTTGCTGACGTCACGCACGTCGGTGAGCAGGCCGGGGTCGATCCGGGGCGCCAGGCCGGGGTCGGCGCCGGCCAGGGTGACGCGACCGGTGCTGTAGGGCAGGACCACCGAGACGGCGACCAGGGAACCGGGGGCCACCACCGGCAGGCCGGCGGGCTGATACGGCACGGACATGGCGGTGAGCTGGACGTCCGGGCCGCCGGCGGCGGTCGAGGAACGGAGCAGGGCGGTGATCTCCGGTGGGCGGTATCCGGCGGCGGGCGGGTTCGGCCCGTACGCGTAGTTCAGCCCGGTCATCGCGTGATCCTGAAGGCCGCGGCCGACCGCGGGCAGGTCGGCCTCGACCGGGACGCCGGCCGCCCGCAACTCGTCGGCCGGGCCCACACCGGAGAGCAGCAGCAGGTGGGGTGAGCCGATCGCGCCGGCGCTGAGGATCACCTCGCGCTCGGCGCGGACGGCGACGCCGCCGGCGAGCTCGACCCCGCGGCAGGCGCCGTTCTCGATGATCAAGCGGAGGACGAGGGTGTCGGCCCGCACGGTCAGGTTGGGGCGGGCCAGAACCTCGGGCGTGAGGTACGCGTCGGCCGCGCTCTGCCGTTTGCCGTCCACGATCGCGAGGTCATGATGGATCGCCGTGTAGCGGCCGTCGTCGTTCAGCGCGTCGACCAGGGTGGCGAAGAACGGGTTGTCCGGCGGCAGCGGGGCGGGCCGCACCAGGCCGTCGAAGTAGGGCAGCAGATCGGCGTACCGCCAGCCCGCCGGCCAGGCGTCGTAGTTCTCGGGCACGCCGCGGATGTGCATCATCGCGTTGATCGCGCTGGAGCCGCCGAGCGCCTTCCCGCGCGGATACGGCAGCCGCAGGCCGTGCAGCCCCTCCTGCGGGACGGTGGTGAACCGCCAGTCGAGGCCGGTGCCCCGGAGCCTCGGCCAGATGTTGGGATCCTGTACGGCGTCTCGCGGGTTCCCGGTGCCGGCCTCGATCAGCAGCACCGAACACGCCGGATCCTCCGACAGGCGGGACGCCACCACCGAACCGGCGGTGCCGCCACCGACCACTACGACATCGAATCGTTCCATGACGACAACGGTGGCCGCGGCGCCGCCGGCCGCCATGAGCGATTCGACTGGTCAGTTGGCCCTCATTCGGCCCTCATTCCGAGACGACGCGGCCCGAGGCGAGGCGGACGACCCGGCCGGCGATGTCGATGACGCGCTGGTCGTGGGTGGCCACCAGAACCAGGGTGCCGGTGGCGGTGGACGCGGCCAGGGCGTCCAGGACCAGCTGGACGTGCTCGTCGTCCTGGTGGGCGGTGGGCTCGTCGAGGACGGCCACGGCCGGGTCGAGGACCAGGGCGCGGGCCAGGGCGGTACGTTGCTGCTCGCCCAGGGAGGTGTCGCGGGCGGGACGGTCGGCGATCGCGGTCAGGCCCAGACGGTCGAGGTGGGCCGGGCCGGCGGCCGAGCCTCGGAGGCCGGCCGGGAGGAAGACGTTCTCGGCGACGGTCAGGGTCGGCTCGAGGGCGAGCCGCTGCGGGAGCAGCGACACGGTGGCCCAGTCGGGTGACGGGTGGGCGGGCCGGCCGTCGACGAGCACACGGCCGGAGGTCGGGGTCATCACGCCGGCGATCAGGTGGCACAGCGTGGACTTGCCGGAACCCGACCGGCCGGCCAGGACGGCGGTGGTCGCCGCGTCCAGCGACAGGTCGACGCCGTCGAGCACGCGCGTGCCGCCGCGGGTGTGGCTCACCCCGTGCACTTCGATCAAGGCCACGATCAGGCTCCCGTACGGGGGTGGAGCTCCACGTGACCGTCGACCAGGGTGACGACGACCCTTCCCTCGGGGAACAACGGGAGCGCCTCCTCGGGGAGCTGGATACGGCCGAGGCCGTCGATGGTGGCGGTGTGGTCCTCGCCGGCGCTCTGCTCGCCGGAGAGAACCCCGTGGCGCAGGCGCAGCACAGTGTCGGCGGCGGCGACGGCCCGGGCGTCGTGGGTGGCGAGGACGACGGCGCTGCCCTGGTCGGCGCGGGCACGCAGCAGGCGCAGGACGAGGGCGGCCGACTCGTCGTCGAGTTCCGCGGTCGGCTCGTCGGCGACCAGCAGCGCGGGCGGCCCGACAGCGGCCGCGGCCACGGCGAGGCGCTGCTGTTCCCCACCGGACAGGACGGCCGGCCGGGCGCCGGCCCGGTCGCCGAGGGAGACCTCGGCGAGGGCCGCGTCGACGTCGACCGTGACCCCGCGCAGTTGCGCCATCTGAGCGATCTGGGAGCGGGCGTCCAGTTGCGGGAAGAGGCTGTGCGTGGGCCGCTGCGCGACCCACCCGATCTCCCGCCGCCGCAGCCGGTGCAGATCGCGGCGCGAGAGCCCGGCGACGAGACGGCCGCGATGCCGCAGTTCACCCCCGGCCGGCCGCTCCCGCAGGGCGAGCACGGCCAGCAGGGTCGACTTGCCGCTACCCGAAGGCCCGGTGATGGCACTGATCCGCCCACCGGCGATCGTCACGTCGACGCCCCGCAACGCTTGAGTCGCCCCGGTCGGCGCGGCGTACAGCTGGAGCAGCTCACGCCCCTCGAGCAGCGACCCGTCCAGCGTCGAGACCCCACCCAGCGGAACCGCACCACCTCGCGCGGAGCCGCCCGACGCTGAGCCGCGCGGCCCGGAGCGGCCTGGGCCGGAGCCGGTGCCGGGAATGGGGGGCGGGGGCAGGTCAGTCGTCACGGTAGGCGTCCTCCTCCGCGTGTTGTGAGCGGGCGCTGCTCACCCAGATGGCGAGAACCGCCGCGGCGACGGCCGCCAGGGCGGTGATCAGCAGGGCCGGGACGGGCATCTCGAAGGCGAAGCGTGGCAGCAGGCCGGGCTGATCGTCGAGCAGGCGGGGGCCCACGGTGGCGAGCCCGGCCACCCCGGCCACGGCGGCGGCCAGCGCGACGACCGTCAGCAGCAGGAACTCGATCGCCCGGGCCCGGCGTACGCGGGCGGCGCCGAGGCCGACGCGGGCCAGCATGAGGTCGGCGGGTCGACGCAGCGTGGCCGTGCGCTGGGCGTAGATGCAGAGCGTCAGCACGGCCAGCAACGCCAGGTAACCGGCTACCGCGAGTTGATAGCCGCGGGCTCGCGAGGTGGCGACGTACGCGGCGTCCTTGCGAAGGGTGGCCGCGCTGTCGATGCGTGAGGGTTGCGCCTGCACCGGGGCGGTCACGGCCTGGATGGCGGACATGTCGGTGGCGTACAGGTAGGTCTGGGCGAACAGCGGGTTGGGCTGCTGGTTGCGGGGTTTCAGGCGGGGGTCGTCGATGCCGAGCTCGCCGAGCAGCGGGTCGTGGGCGACGACGTACATGGGACGGCCCTCCATGCCCGGGAAGGCCGGCACCCGGGCCGCGATCGTCAGGTCGGACACGGCGTAACCGACGTTGATCCGTACCGAGTCGATCTGGTTGGTCTCCGGGTCGCCGACGGCGATCGCCCGTGGGTGGCCGCTCGCGTCGGCCGGCGCCCGTTCGAGGGTGGCCAGGGCGGCGCGGGCCTTCGCCAGGTCGGGCCCGCTCCCCCACAGGGCCACCTCGCGGAAGCGGGCCGGGTCGATGATGAGCAGGTCCTTCTGGGTGGAGTCGAGCGGCGTTTCGACGTCGGTGCGCCAGACGACGGTGGAGCCCGGGGGCAGGGACGGCGAGTGCACGCCCGGGACCGGGCCGTCCCATACCGGCTTGTTGGGATCCTCCCGCGGGATCGGGGTCGCCGTGGGGTCGATCTCCCACGAGCCCTCGATGGTGGCCACCAGTTCGGCGCCGGCCGCCACGGCGACCCGGTCGTCCGCCGCGACCTGCGTCGACTCGATGGCGGAGAGGGCGAACAGAAGCATGCCGAGACCCGCGGTCATCACCAGGACGGCCAGCCGGCGTTCGGCGCCGGCCTCCCCCAGCCGGCGCCGGGCCAGCCACAGCACCCCGCGACCCGGCGACCCGGGCAACCCGCGCCCCCGGGAAGCACCGCCGGCCGGAGAAGCCGGCGAAACGGAGCCGCCCGAGCCTGGGGAAGCCGGCGAAACGGGGGCGCCCAGGTCAGGGGAAGCCGGCGAAGCGGGGCCGCCGCCGGGGAAGACAGGCACCCGGCCGGGTGCGGACGAACCGCGGGACAGCCGCAGGCGGGCGCGGCCGGCGAGGAGGCCGGGCAGCCAGGCGGCGAGGGCCCCGATGGCGACCAGCACCAGCATGGGCACGAGAAGGTCCACCCCGCCGGTGGCGTCGCCCGCGCCGGCCAGGCCGGCGGCGGCGGTGAGGGCGACGAGCACCAGCATCGTCGTCCACGGCAGCTTGCGGCGTACGGCGACCGGCGGCGCCGGCCGGACGCGTCGGGCCGCCGAGGCCGCGCCCACCCCCGCGACGGCCAGGACCCCGGCCAGGACCGCCACCGAGGAGCCGGCCGCGGCCGGCGCGAACGACTCGGCCAGGCGCCCGGGTGGGCCGAGGCGGGCCACCAGCTGCCAGGCCGTCAGCCAGCCCAGCGCCACCCCGAGCGCCGCCGGCAGCAGGTGTTCGAGGAGCCACAGGCCACCGACGCGGGCCGGTGCGATGCCGACCGCCACCGCGTGGCGGATCTCGCGGTCGCGGCGGCGGGCGCTGAGCAGGGCCACCGCCAGCACCGAGGCCAGGCCGACGGCGATCGCCGCCCACTCGACCGGCCGGGTGCGCTGTTCGACGGCGCCCGACGTGGCCCGGGCGTCCGTCACGATCTGGGTGATGCCGCTGGCGAACCGCATGCTGCGCGGGCTGTCCGGCCCGAATTCGAGGCCGCTCGCGTAGCCCCGGCGCAGGTCCTCCACCTCGTTGGCGGTGCTCTGGGCCTCGGCCAGGGTCACCCCGGGGGCCAGGGCCGCCTCGGCCGCCCAGAAGATCTCGTCGTCGACCTCGAGCGCCAGCTTCTCGATGGTGGGCACGTCGCCGATCAGCAGATACGCCGGCAGGGTCTCGTACTCGGTGTCGGGCGGGGTGTCGCCGCGGCGCAGCGCCCACGACGATCCGGCCGGCAGCCGCCCGCCCGCGTCGACCGCGTACACGCCGTCGACCCGGGCCTTGGCGCTGCGTGACCGCCCTGAGGTACCCACGGTGACCGTAATGGTGATCGTGTCGCCCGGCTTCACCCGCAGTGACGTCGCCATGGGCTGCGGGATCCACAGCCCTCCCCGCCCGTGCGCCTCGCCGTCCAATTCGGAGGCCGGCGAGGTGACGGCGAAAAGGCGCCCGCGCTCGGAAGCACCGCCGAACGACGCCGTCGAGCCCCAGAAGCTCGGCGCCTTGAGCTCGGCCCCGATCGACCCACCGGTCAGGTCGGGCTCGGTCAGGTGCGGGATCCGGCGCAGGTCGTCCAGCACCTGCTGATGATCGTTGCTGGCCCGGCCCACCGGCGCGGAGAGGCGCACCACCGCGGCGTCGGTCTGCCGGGCCGTGGGTGACACCGCGTCGCGCCCGACCTGGAAGGCGGCGTTGTCGGACGCTTCCGCGAAGAAGGGCCCGGCCGCCCCCGCGGCGCCGAGCACGAGAAAGGCGGCCGTGATCAACAGCGACCACGCCCGTTGCCGCACCCCTCCGAGAAGGGCCGCCCCCGTCAAACGATCCATGTTCACGTTAACTATTCGGCCGATCGGACGATTGGTGTCGATCTCTCAACCTGCTTACGGTCCGCAGCGTACTCGTATCCGGACCGCGCTCGGGCCCCGAGCCGGCCCCGTCTGGGCCGATGGCCGGCCGTCCTCGGCATCGGCAAAGGCTTCGCACCGCCACGCCCGTGGCGGCGTGGCGTCACGCCCGAAGGAACGAGGCACCAATGACAGCCACCGTCAAAATGCTCGTCCGCGCCGGGGCCGTGATGCTCCTGGGCGCGGGCCTCGGCTTGGCCGGGGCATCGTCGTCGCAGGCGGGCGGCAAGCCCACCATCAGCAAGGAGGCGTTCGGCAGCGTCGGCGGTCAAGCCGTCGACCGGTACACGCTGACGAACGGAGCTTTCCGGGTACGCATTCTCACGTACGGCGGAATCCTGCAGACCGTGGAGACACCGGACCGCCACGGCAAGCTGACCAATGTCACGCTGGGATTCAAGACGCTTGACGAGTACGTGACCTCGAAGAACCCCGCGTACTTCGGCGCTCTGATCGGCCGTTACGGCAACCGGATCGCCAAGGGCAAGTTCACCCTGGACGGCACGACGTACCAGCTCGCGATCAACAACGATCCGAACAGCCTGCACGGCGGCAACGTCGGCTTCGACAAGCGTGTCTGGAGCGCGACCCCCGTCAAGGGCGGCGACACCGTCGGACTGCGCCTGACCTACGTCAGCCCGAACGGCGAGGAGAACTACCCGGGGACCCTGCGCACCACCGTCACGTACACGATCACCCGTGACAGGGGCATCCGGATCGACTACCACGCGACCACGGACAAGGCCACGGTCGTGAACCTGACCAACCACGCGTACTGGAACCTCGGGGGCGAGGGCACCGGCACCATCGACGACCACAAGCTCCAGCTCAACGCGTCGCGCTACACGCCGGTCGACGCGACCCTGATCCCCACCGGCACGCTGGCCAGGGTCGCCGGCACGCCGATGGACTTCCGCCGGCCGACCCTGATCGGCGCGCGCAACCGCGGCGACTTCCAGCAGATCGTGTACGGGCGCGGATACGACCACAACTGGGTCCTCGACCGGCGCGACACCTCGTACCGCAAGCTGGAGACGGCGGCCAAGGTCAGCGACGCCGCGAGCGGCCGCACGCTGACGATCGCCACCACCGAGCCGGGCATCCAGTTCTACGGCGGCAATTTCCTGGACGGCACGCTCTACGGGACGAGCGGACGGTCGTACCGCCAGGGTGACGGCCTCGCGCTGGAGACGCAGCACTTCCCGGACTCACCCAACCACGCGAACTTCCCGTCGACCGTCCTGCGCCCCGGCCAGGTCCTGAAGTCGACCACGATCTACCAGTTCGGCACTTCCCGGTAGCACCCGATCCGCCCGTGCCCGAGGGATCGGGCACGGGCATGGAGGCTGACATGTCCACCATTCACCCGAAGGTCGAGGAGGCCGTCGAGACCCTGGATCTCCCCGCCACGACGCGCCGCCGGCTGCTGAAAGGCTCCGGGCTGTTCGGCGCGTCGCTCGCCGCCGGCGCCCTACTCAGCGCGTGCAGCGACGACAAGGCCGCGGCCTCCGGCGCCATCGGCAACTTCCCCGAGACCCCGAAATGGAAGTTCACCTTCGTCAATCACGTGACCACCAACCCCTTCTTCACTCCGACGCAGTACGGAATGGAGGACGCGGCCACCCTGCTCGGGCTGGAGAAACCGCAGTGGACCGGCTCGCAGAACTCGATCGTGGCCGAGATGGTGAACGCGACCAACACCGCGGTCAGCGCCAAGGTCGACGGCCTGGCGATAGCCGTGGTCGACAAGGACGCGTTCCGGGCGCCCGTCGATCAGGCGCTCGGCGCCGGCATTCCGGTGGTGTCCTACAACGCCGACGGGGCGCGGGGCGAACCGGGCACGAATCGTCTCGCGTACATCGGCCAAGGCCTTTACGAATCGGGCTATGCCCTGGGCCAGCGGGCGCTGCAGACGGTCACCTCGGGCGACGTGGTCGCGTTCATCGCCACACCCGGCGCGCTCAACATCCAGCCGCGCATCGACGGCTGCCAACAGGCCTTCAAGGACTCGGGCAAGGCGATCACCTTCACCTCGGTGGCGACCAACGCCGACGTCACCAAGGGCCTTTCGATCATTGACGCGTACGCCGTGGGGCACGCCAACCTGAGCGGCATGCTCGCCGTGGACGCGGGTTCCACGTCGGCGGTCGGGCAGGTGGCGAAGAAGTACAACATGCGGTCGAAGAGCCTGAAGGTCGCCGGCGGTTTCGACCTGATTCCGGAGACGCTGACCGGCATCGCCGAGGGCAGCCTCGATTACACGATCGACCAGCAGCCGTACCTGCAAGGTTTCTTGCCGGTCCTGTATCTCTACTTCTACAAGATCTCGGGCGGTTTGATGTCGCCGAGCGAGACGAACACCGGCCTGCTGTTCGTCACCAAAGACAACGTCGGTCCCTATCAGACGACCAAATCGAGGTACGAGGGATCGACGACCGACAAGGTCCTCGTGCCCCGGTCGGGGCCGATCGCGCATGGCTAGATTCGCCGACGCGTTCCTGCGCCGCCGCGAGGCGAGCGTGCTGCTGGTCGCCCTGGGGTTGATGGTCTACTTCCGGGCGGTCAGCGACGTCTTCCTGACCAAGGACAACATCATCAACATCGCCCAGGCCACGGCGCCCACCGCGATCGTCGCCGTGGGCATCGTCCTGCTGCTGGTCAGCGGCGAGATCGACCTGTCGGTGGGCATCGTGGCGGCGTTCGCCCCGTTCCTGCTGCACTTCGCGATCGACTTCTACCACGTGCCGGCGTTGCTCGCGTTCCTGATCGCGCTGGCCGTCTCGGCGGTCATCGGCCTGATCAACGGCCTGATCGTCACGAAGCTGCACGTGGCCTCGTTCGTGGTGACGCTGGGGACGTTCTTCGCGGTGCAGGGCCTGCTTCTGATCACCTCCCACGCGTACCCGGTGGCGATCCCCGCCGCGATGAAGGGCCGCTTGCAGACCTGGCTGGGCGCGGGACCCTGGGCGTCGATCATCTGGGCCCTGATCATCGTGGCGATCTTCCACGTGGTGCTGACCCGGACGCGGTGGGGCCTGCACACGATCTCGGTCGGCGGCAACCCGGTCGGCGCCACCGAGGCCGGCATCCGCGCCTCCCGCATCAAGATCGGCAACTTCATGATCACAAGCGCGCTGGGCGGCCTCGTCGGCATCATGGAGGCGGCCCGGATCAACACGATCGACCCCAACATCGGCGGCGGCACCACGCTCACCTTCTACGCGATCTCGGCCGCGGTGATCGGCGGCACGGCCCTGGCCGGCGGCTCGGGCACGGTCGCCGGCGCGTTCCTGGGCGCACTGGTGCTGGCCGAACTCCAGAACGGCTTCAACCTGATCGGCTACAGCGCCAACACGATCTACCTGATCCTCGGCCTGGCCATCCTGGCCTCGATGATCGCCAACCAGTACCTGTCCCGGCTGCGGCGAGCGGGGAGAACATGACCACGACAGCCCTGGAAGTAACCGGCATCGCCAAGCGCTTCGGCGCCCTGACCGCCCTGCGCGACGTCACCCTGCACGTGGACAAGGGCGAGGTCCTGGGCCTGATCGGCGACAACGGCGCCGGCAAATCCACCCTGATCAAAATCCTCTGCGGGTACCACCGCCCCGACGCCGGCGACATCGTCGTCGACGGCACTCCCGTGGTGCTCCGCTCGGTGGATCACGCCCGCTCCCTGGGCATCGACACGGTGTACCAGGACCTGGCCCTGATCAACGAGCTGTCCGTCTACCACAACATGTTCCTCAACCGGGAACTCGTCCGCTGGCCGTTGCTGAGCAACCGCACCATGCGCCGCCGAGCCTCCGAACACCTGAAGGACATGGGCGTCAACATCCCCGACGTCACCGTCGAGGTGGCCAAGCTCTCGGGTGGCCAGCGCCAGGCGATAGCGGTGGCCCGCTCGGTGTATTCGGACGCCAAGGTCCTGCTGCTGGACGAGCCCCTGGCCGCGATGGGCGCGAAGGAGGGCGCCCTCATCCTCGACCTGATCCGCGACCTGAAACGCCGAGGCACCGTCTCGGTCATCATCATCGCCCACAACTACGCCCAGGTCCTCGACGTCTGCGACCGCGTCAACCTCCTCCAGCACGGCCGCATAACTTTCGACAAACGAGCCACCGACACCTCATTGGAGGAACTGACCGACCTCGTCGTCGCGGAGTACCGCCGCCCTAGATGAGCCGCACCAGAGACCGCATGCTTCCCGGTCGCGCCGACGGTGTCATAGAGCGCCACTCGGCGCCGGTCGCTCCGCACGGACCCCGGGGCCCGGGTGGGTCTATCGTCGGGATCATGGCTGGTTCTTTCGATGTGCCGCCGGAGATTTTGGGGCGGCTGCGGGTGCTCTTTCGGGAGCTGCCCGAGGCGTACGAGGAGCCGGCCTGGATCGGGGTCCGGTGGCGGATTCGGCAGCGGACGATCGGCCACGTCTACGTGCCCGATGTGGAGCGGTTCCCGGTATACGCGCCATACCTGGCCGGGGGTGAGGAACCGGTCGTGATGACGTTTCGGGTGCCGCTCGATGATTTGGACGGGCTGGTCGCCGGGGGCTTTCCGTATTTTCGCGCGCCGTGGGGGCACAACGTCGCCGCGGCTGTGCTCGGTGAGCACAGCGACTGGGACGAAATCGCCGAGCTGGTCACCGAAAGCTACTGCCAGATGGCGCCGAAATATCTCGTCGCGCGACTCAGGTGAGCTCGAAAATTCCGTACCCGAAGCCCTCGACCTGGTCTTCCCCCACGCCTTGGGCCAGCAGAGCGGTGGCCGGGGGCAGGCTGAAAGGTGCGGGCTCGCGGCGGGGGTTGACGACGACGAGGTGGGTGCCGCCGCGTACATAAGCAAGGGGGTAGGTCTCGTTGAGGACCTCGGCGGTGGCGCGGGAACGCAGGGCCGGGGTCTTCTTGCGGAGGGCGATCAGGTCGCGGACCAGGGCGAGGGTGGCGTTCTGCTGGGCGACCGTCGGGCGATTCGGGTCGGGGTCGATGGGGAGGTAAAGCTTCGACGGGTCGGCCGTGGAGAAACCGGCGTTGGGGGTGTCGTCCCATTGCATGGGGGTGCGGCAACCCGCGCGGTTGTAGAGGGGGTTGCATACGGCGCCCTCGACGTCGGGCATGTCCGGCAGGTAACGCATGCCGATCTCGTCGCCGTAGTACAGGCATGGGATGTTGCCCCACGTGAAAAGGAACGTCAGGGCGGCGCCCAATTGCTCGGCGGTGCGCGGGCCGCAGCAGAGGCGGTCGAAGTCGTGGTCGGCGGTGCTCATGATGATGGGGCGCCGCGGGTCGGTTTCGCGGGCCTTGTGCCAGGCGGTCAGGAACGTACGCGTGCTGCCCTTGCCCTCGGCGTCGAAAAAGGGGTCGCGTGGGGGCTGGAAAGGCAGGATGCCGGCGGCCTGATTGTCGAAGAGGCTGGCGTGCTCCTCCTTGATCACCAGGAAGAAGTCAGCGTCGAAGGCCAATCGCTTTCCGGTACGGGGTTCCACGCCCTCCGGAATCAGAATGGCGTCCGGATAGGCGGCGGCCATCCAATCCCTGATCTCGCGCCAGATGTCGGTGGACGCCCGTACCCCTTCGGTGATCTTGTAGTCCTTGACCAGCGAGAACGCCATGTCGACGCGGAAACCGGAGACGCCCCGGGAGAGCCAGAACTCGATGATGTCGCGCAGCGCCCGCCGGTTGCGCAGCGGGCCGGGGGCGTCGACCGGATCGCCGCCGTCGCCGGCGATCCACCCGAAGTTGAGGGCGGGCTGCTCGTCGTAGAAGTTCTTCAGATACCAGCCGGGGCGCGGGCCGGGCGACGGCACCCAGGCCGGAATGCCGGGAATGTCGACGGTCCAGCCCTCGGCCGGCGGTTCGGACCGCCAGATGTAGCGGTCACCCGCGGGGTCGGGGCCGTCGGCGGCCAGTTCACGCTGGAACCAGGGATGCTCGATCGAGGTGTGGCCGGCGACCAGGTCGAGGATGACCCGAATGTTCCGCTCGCGGGCTTCCCGGACAAGCTCGGCCATGTCCTCGTTCGTGCCGTAGCGGGGCGCGATCCGCAGGTAGTCGGCGACGTCGTACCCGGCGTCGACGAACGGCGACGCGAAGCACGGGTTGAACCAGATGGCGTCCACCCCGAGCGACGCGATGTGGTCGAGCTTGCCGATCACGCCGCGCAGGTCGCCGACCCCGTCACCGTCCGAGTCGGCGAACGACTGCGGGTAGATCTCGTACAGGACGGCGTCGGCCAGCCAGTTCTCGCGCATCCCGCCAGGCTATGCCCTGGTCACGGCTTCCGCGCGACGCCGCCGAAGTGCGGCACCGGGCCGGTGGCGTCGTCGGGGCGCCACTGGGAGCAGCTGACCACGCCCGGCTCGACGAGCTCGAGGTCGCCGAAGAGGGCGCGGACCTGGTCGGCGCTGCGCAGGACCATCGGGGCGGACGGGCCCTCGTTCCAGAACCGCAGCGCCTCCTCCATGGTCTCGCCGTTGATCTCGTTGGTCGGGTGCGAGATCGCCAGGTAGCTGCCGGACGGCACCGCGTCGACGAGCCGGGCCACGAGCGCGGCCGCCTCGGCGTCGTCCGGGATGAAGTTCAGGATGCCCAGCATGGTGATCGCCACCGGCTGCCCGAGGTCGAGCGTGCGGCGTGCGCCCTCGATGATCGCGTCCGGCTCGCGCAGGTCGGCCTGCAGGTAGTCGGTGCTCCCCCGCGGATCGCTGGTCAGCAGCACCTGGGCGTGGGCGAGCACGAGCGGGTCGTTGTCCACATACACGATCCGGCTTTCCGGCGCGACCCGCTGAGCCACCTCGTGGGTATTCTCGGCCGTCGGGATCCCCGTCCCGACATCCAGGAACTGCCGGA
Source organism: Actinoplanes sp. NPDC048796 (assembly GCF_040650035.1). Classification (NCBI taxonomy): domain Bacteria; kingdom Bacillati; phylum Actinomycetota; class Actinomycetes; order Micromonosporales; family Micromonosporaceae; genus Actinoplanes; species Actinoplanes sp. NPDC048796. Next base: position 240,931 of record NZ_JBEZGO010000005.1, read on the forward strand.
CGCCGGCCTCCCCGGCCAGCCACCGCACGACGCGGCCGAGATAGGCCCGGTCGGCCCGGGCCGACGCCACCATCTCCGGCACCATGGCCAGAATCTGGTCGGCCACGGCCCGGTCGGCCGCGAAGTTGTCCTTGCCGCCCAGCCAGTAGTTCCAGAGACGCGCCGAGTGCGGCACACCGGTGTCGAGCTTCCCCGCTCCATCCACATCGGACATGGCGGCCAGCGTAGCCCACCACCGTCACCCTCGGTAGCCTCGACCCGTGCCCGACGAACGGTTCTCGGCGAACCCGGCCCGGCTCGACCAGTGACAGACGGTCGCGTTCGCGGCGTCCTGCGTCGAAGTACTCTTCCCCGCCTACGCACGCTTCGCAGAGATGGAGCAGGCCGGCGAAAGCCCGTTCGTCCGATCGACGCTCGACACCGTCCGGGCGCGCCCCGCGGACAGCGCGGGCCTCGCGAACAGCGCGGGCCTCGCCAACAGCGCGCGCCTCCCCAACAGCGCGCGCCTCGCCAACAGCGCGAGCCTCGCCAACAGCGCGAGCCTCGCCAACAGCGCGAGCCTCGCCAACAGCGCGCGCCTCGCCAACAGCGCGCGCCTCGCCAACAGCGCGCGCCTCGCCAACAGCACGGGCCTCGCCAACAGCACGGGCCTCGCCAACAGCACGGGCCTCGCGGACGGGAGAAATGGGGCACTTCCGGCTGGCGACGAGGTGCTTCGGCTGCTGCCGCGGGAAGAGGACTGGAACGACTGGACGGCTCAGGCCGAGAACGCCATCGGCGCCTTGCGCATAACGCTCGACCTTCTGCGCGGCCGAGGATCTGTGGCGGAGGCGGCCTACCCGGCGTAAGCAGCCGCGGATGAGCTCGCCAACCGCTAAAGGGACGGCGCAGCAGATACGCCAGCCGCCGAAGAGGACGACCCGGCGGACGAGTCAGCCGCCCCCAGGAAAACGATGCGGCGGACGAGTCGGCCGCCGAGGAAACGACGCGGCGGATGAGTCGACCGCCAAGGAAACGACGCGGCGGATGAGTCGGCCGCCGAGGAAAAGGATGCGGCGGATGAGTCGGCCGTCGAGAGGGAGGTCAGAGGAAGCGGTGCGGCCTCTGTTTGCGGGGCGCCCGAGGACGCGGAGTTGGCTCGGGCGATTCGGGACGAAGCACGTAAGTGGGTGCTGGGTGGTACAGAAGCGCCCGGCTGAGGGTTCTTGGGGTGCTCGTCACAAGCAGTCGATCTACTGATGCGGTTACTTGACCTTTCAAGTCATGATCCACTCATGAGTATGCCCACGGTGCCCGAGGATCAGCGCTGGACCGGGTCGGCGGTGGTGCCGACGCGGCCGCCCCGGCGTCATTGGCGATGGGTGCTGGGCGTTGTCGCGGCGCTGGTCGTGATCGCTGTGGGGCTGGGGGTCGCGTTCATACGGATGTCACCGGCGGTGGCTGACGAGACGTACGTGGCGGGAATTGCCGTTGGTGGTCTTGATGACGCGCAGCTGACCAGCAAACTCGACGGCGCCGTGCGGCAGAAGATCGAGCGGCCGATCACCGTCGAGGTGGGTGACGACGAGCGGTTCGCCGTCAATCCGGCCGAGGCCGGCATCAAGCTCGACGTGGACGCCACCCGCGACGACGTGGAGATGACGCGGCTGCGGCTGCCGGGCAGCAAGTCGCGGCACGACGTGACGCCGGTCATCACCGTTGACGAGAGCGCGGCCAAGAAGGCGCTCGACGCCAAGGTGAAGCCGTTCAACAAGCAGCCGCGCGACGCCTCGGTCAAGCTGGCCCCGCCGCCGACCGTGATCGACGGCAAGGGCGATTTGTCGTACGAGGCCTCCACCAAGGGCGTGACCCTCGACAAAGGCGAGCCCGGGCGCGGGGTGGACACCAGCGACGCGGTGAAGAGGCTCGTGAAGACGGTCCGTGACGGCGGAACGACATTGAAACTGAGCGTGACGACGTTGAAGCCGGGGAACGCCAACCCCAAGCTGGCCGGGGTCGACCAGCTCATCGGCACCTTCACCACGTACCACCCGTGTTGTGCGCCGCGCGTGACCAACATCCACCGGATCGCCGAGCTCATCGACAACACCGTGGTGCCGGCCGGCGGGACGTTCTCGCTCAACGACGCGGCCGGGGAACGGACCAAGGCGAACGGCTTCGTGGCGGCGCCCGCGATCGTCGACGGCGAGCTCGAGGACCAGCTCGGCGGCGGGGTCTCGCAGTTCTCGACCACGCTGTTCAACGCGGCCTGGTTCGCCGGGCTCGACATCGAGAAGCACCAGCCGCACTCGCTCTACATCAGCCGCTATCCCCCGGGCCGTGAGGCGACCCTGGACTGGCGCTCGATCGACAACGTGATCAAGAACGACACGGACGCGCCGTTCGTCATCCGGGCCCGGACCACCGGCACCTCGGTGACGGTCGGCATCTACGGGCACACCGGCGACCGCGAGGTCTCGTCGGTGACCGGGCCGCGCCAGCCGCGCGGCGACAAGGGCGGCTTCCGGGTGTCGGTGACCCGCACGATCAACCAGGACGGCTCGGTCAAGGGTAAGAACACGATCAGCTGGACGTATCAGGGCCTGGACTGATCCCGTCGGCAGTGGGTAGAAATGTGCCGATGAAGACGATGACGCGCGCGGTGGTGGCCGGATCCCTGGCGCTCTCCCTGGCCGGGTGCAGCTCATCGTCCGGAACAGATCCGGCAAATACGAAATCGGCGGAGGCGAGCGGGTCGGAGGCGGGCGCCGCCGAGGCAAGCGCGCAGGCGAGCGGGGCTGGCCCGGGCGGGGCGGGCCCGGGCGGGGCGGGTCCGGGCGGTACGACGGTGGCGAAGGCGATCCCCCTGGTGGCCACACCAGTCCAGGGCGGGAACGGCGAAGCGCCGTTCAACGAGAACCGCGAGCTGAAAGCGCCCCAGGGCTGGACCGTGAGCGTCTACGCCCGCGTCCCGAGCGCCCGCCTGCTCGCCTTCACCCCGGACGGCAAGCTGCTCGTCTCCCGGCCCAAGTACGGCGACGTCCTGTCGGTGAGCCAGGGCGCGCAGACCACCCTCCTGCGCGGCCTCAACCAGCCGCACGGCCTGGCCTTCCGCGGCGACACCCTCTACGTCGCCGAGAGCGACCAGGTCACTTCCTACGCGTACGCCGGCGGCCGCGCCACCGGGAAGCGGGTCGTGGCCGGCGGCCTCCCCGACGCGAAGAGCCCCGAGCTGCGCGGCGCCTACTCGCACGCGCTCAAGAGCGTCGCCCTGGGGCAGGACGGTGCCGTCTACATCTCCATCGGCTCCACCGGCAACGTCTCGGCCGAGGACCGCGACGCCTCCCCCGAGCGCGCCTCCATCGTGCGGGTGCCGCCCGGCGGCGGGCCGCCGGCCACCTTCGCGCGCGGCGTCCGCAACGGCACCGGCCTGGCCGTCGCCCCCGACGGCTCCGTCTGGACCGCCGTGAACAACCGGGACAACATCGCCTACCCGTACGAGGGTGAGAACCAGGGGAAGGTCTTCACGTCGTACGTCAATGACCATCCCCTGGAACCGCTGGCCCGGCTGACCCAGGGCCGCGAGCTGGGCTGGCCCTACTGCAATCCCGACCCCGATCTGAAGACGCCCAGCTACACGAACCGGCCGTTCGTGCGGGACTTCCAGATGAACCCGGACGGGAGCAAGCTCGACTGCGCCCAGCTGCGGCCGGTCGAGCAAGGCATGGGTGCGCACTCCGCTCCGCTGGGCCTGGCCTTCGGCGAGGCCGGCTCGCTCGGACCGGGTGCGCTGGTCGGCATCCACGGCTCCTGGAACCGGCAGCCGCCGCGTGAGCCCGAGGTCTCGTTCTTCGCCTGGCGCGACAACACGCTCGGTCCCCAGCAGACGATCCTGACCGGCTTCCAGGCCGGTGACGGGTCGCGGTGGGGACGGCCGGTCGCGGCCGTCGCCGGTCCGGACAAGGCGTTGTACGTCAGTGACGACAAGGCCGGCGCCATCTACCGCGTGACCACGTCCTGAGTTTGCCGCGACCCCGATCGGGCACCTGAGGGCGCATGCGAGCTCTGGTGCTGGGTTGTTCCCTGAAGTCGTCCGAGGACGAGTCGAGCAGTGAGCTGCTGGGCCGGGAGGTGCTGGCCGCCCTGGCCGACCACGACGTGGAGGGCGAGGTCCTGCGCGTCGTCGACCTGGGCGTCAAATTCGGCGTCAGCGTGGACGAGGGCGCGGGTGACGGCTGGCCCGGCGTACGGGAAAAGCTGCTGAATGCCCAGATTTTGATCCTGGCCACGCCGATCTGGATGGGTCAGCCGTCGAGCGTGGCCAAGATGGTGCTCGAGCGGCTGGACGCGGAGATCTCCGGAACTTCCATGTACGGCAAGGTCGCGGCGGTGGCGGTGGTCGGCAACGAGGACGGCGCCCACCACGTGACGGCCGAGGTGCTGCAGGCGCTGAACGACGTCGGCTTCACGATTCCCGCGGGCGCGTCCACCTACTGGGTGGGCGAGGCCATGGGCAAGGTCGACTACAAGGACGCCGGCCCGAAGCCGGACACGACGGGCGCCGCTACCAAGACCCTCGCGGCGAACGTGGCCCACGTCGCGCGCCTGCTGGCCGACTCCCCGTATCCGTCCTCTTAACGAACGTTTCCGTCCAGCCAGGAACGCAAGGGCTCGCTGGCGCGGAAGAAGCCGACGACGCGCTTCTTGGCGGCGGGCGTGCCGAGCCAGGGCGCGGGCTCCCAGTCCTGCCACGTGGAGAGGCCCTTGTGGCGCAGGAGCTCGACGCGCGGGTGGTCCTTCGGATAGCCGCGTGGGGCCGTCTTGAGGCTGTCGTGGCCGGCGACGCCGACCTTGAGATCAGCGATGATCTTCGCGAGCTCGGGGCCGGTCAGGTCGTTGGCCACGGCCCGGCGGTAACGGTCGAGCTGCTCGGCCTCCATGTGGTAGATCCCCGAGCCGGCGGCCAAGCCGTCCGCCGAGAGCTGCACATAGCCGCCGAACTCCAGCCAGGCGCCGAGATGCGTCTTGTACGGGGTCTTGTCCGTGCTGAAGCGCACGTCCCGGTACGGCCGGAAGATCTTGCCGGGGCCGAACTCCGGTTCGAGCTCGTCCAGCAACGCCTGCATGGGCCCGCGCACCTGCTGCTCGTAGAACTCCAGGTGCGCGGTCCAGTACGTCTTCGAGTTGTCGGCGCTCAGCCCCTCGTAGAACTCGAGCGCCTCACTCGGCCAGCCGTGGAAACTCACGGCCCCAGTTTTTCACTGAAGGATGCGCGCCTTGTAGTTGGGCGCGGTGGTGGTGCCGACAGCTTCGAAACCGACCGGCAGCGGCGTGGTGGTCGAGCCGATGTTCGTCAGGGCCGCGCCGCCCGACGGGTTCACGTTGAAGCCCTTGTGGCTCACGTTGTAGAGACCGAAGAGCCAGACCTTGTACGTGCCGGAGTCGACCAGCACGCTGTCGGTCCAGCACTGGCCCTGGGGCACCTGGGTGAGCTTGATCGAGCTGCCGGTGCTCGTCACCACCTTGGCGTACGCGGTGTAGTTGCCGTGGGCACACACCTGAATCTTCGCGCGGAGCGTGGCCGGGGCGGCGCCGGCCGGCGAGGCGGCGAGCGCGCCTCCGAGCAGGGCGGCGGCCACGCCGATCGAGGCGGTGAGGGTTGTTCGCATGCCCCGTTACAACGCGGCCGAGGCGGCAGAGTTCACCGCGCGGCGAAGAGGGCGGCGTTCATCACGCGGCCGCTTCACCGCGCGGGCGGCTTCAGCCGGCGCGGCTTCGGTGGGCGGCGGCTTCAGCGGGCGGCGGCTTCAGCGGGCGGCGGCTTCAGCGGGCGGCGCTGATGAACAGCTCGATCAGGTCGAGGGTGGCCTCGCCGGTCCAGATGACGGAGGCGAGGGCCAGGGCCACCGGTAGCGCGTACAGGACGCGCGGCGCCCGGCCCGTGCTCGGCTGCAGCAGGCGGGCCACCCGGCGCGGAACGACGCCGCCGGCCGCCGCCGCGTGCAGGTGGGCCGGAGTGCGCGGGGCGACACCGGCCAGGGCCGCCGCCCCGATCGCCCGGGCCACCACGGTGCGGCTGCCCAGCTCGGCCGCGGCCCGCTCGTCGGCCGCCCGCTCGATCAGGTAGTCGACGTGCCGGCCGACCCACCACAGCGCCGGGTGGGCCGCCACCGCCAGGTCGGCCGCCCGGGCCAGCCGGTGGTGCCGCTCGGCGAGGTGTGCGTTCTCGTGCGCGAGCAGCGCCTCGAACTGCCGGTCGGTGAGCGCGTCCCGCATACCGGTCGTGACCACGATCCGCCCCGGCCGCCCGGGCACGGCGAACGCCCGCGCCTCGTCGTCGTCGACCATGACGAGCCCACCGGCGGTGTCACCGGCCGGGATCATCGCCAGCACCCGGCGGTGGCGCCGGAGCCGCCAGACCAGGGCGATCACGGCGTACGACAGCAGCGCGATGCTCAGCCACGGCACGAACGGCACCCGCTCGGTGTCCTGGTAGAAGACCCGGGTCGACCATCCGAACGCGCGGCCGACGACCGGAATCTCGGCCACGGCGTGCAGCGCGAACAGCACCAGGTTGAACGTGCTGGCCGCCGCCACGGCGAGCGCCGACCAGGCCACGGCCCGCGCGGCCGCCAACGGCGCGAGCCGGTCGGCCAGCCAGCGCACCGCCAGCACCACGAGCGGTGGCACCCCGATCACGGACCAGAGGAAGTGGTCCAGCATGACTCTCTCCCCCTTCGCCGGCTCACCCGACTGTACGAGAGAGCCGGTCAGGCAGCCACTGCCGGGAACGTGAGGTGGAGGTCACCGCCGCAGCTCGTCAACCGTCGACTCGCATGCCGTTGATCTTTCCAGGTGACCCGGTATTGACATGCGTGAATTAAAGGCGTAAACCCTTGTTAACGTTCACAGCCGCGTGACTCCCCAGGTGGCGAGAGCTGCTTCGCGCGTACGCGAAAGGGGATCCCATGAAACTGTGGCGAACGGCGGCGGTGCTGCTGCTGACGGCCGGCGGGCTGGTGGCCGGTGGCGGCGCGGCCAGCGCGGCCGGGACCGGGCCGTGCGACATCTACGCCGGCGGGGGCACGCCGTGTGTGGCCGCGCACAGCACGACGCGGGCGCTGTTCGGGTCGTACGGCGGGTCGCTCTATCAGGTGCGGCGGTGGTCGGACGGCGCCACCTCGAACATCGGGGTGCTCAGCGCCGGCGGCTACGCCAACGCCGCCGCGCAGGACTCCTTCTGCTCGGGCACCTACTGCACGATCGTGCGCATCTACGACCAGACCACGCGGCACAACGACCTCACCATCGCGCCCGGCGGCGGGGCCAACCCGACCGCCGACCAGGGCGCCAACGCGGCCGCCCTGCCCGTGACGGCCGGTGGGCACAAGGTGTACGGCGTCTACATCTCGGCCGGCAACGGCTACCGCAACAACGCCACCAACGGCATCGCCACCGGCAGCGCGCCCGAGGGCATGTACATGGTCACCGAGGGCACCCACGTCAACGACCGGTGCTGCTTCGACTACGGCAACGCCGAGACCAACAACATGGACACCGGCAACGGCGACATGGACGCCATCTACTTCGGCAACCTGTGCTGGTTCTCGCCCTGCTCGGCCGGTCCGCGGGTCGCCGCCGACCTGGAGAACGGCCTGTTCGCCGGCGGCAACGGGTCGTGGACGGCCAACACCGGGCGCAACAGCGCCTTCGTCACGGCGGTTCTCAAGAACAACGGCACTTCGACGTACGCCATCAAGGACGGCAACGCGCAGTCGGGCGGCCTGAAGACGCAGTACAACGGGGCGCTGCCGACGCAGTCCGGATACCGCCCGATGACCAAGCAGGGCGCGATCATCCTGGGCATCGGCGGCGACAACAGCAACGGGTCGGTCGGCTCGTTCTTCGAGGGTGTCATGACCAGCGGCTATCCCTCGGACGCGACCGAGAACTCCGTACAGGCCAACATCGTCGCCGTCGGTTACGGCAAGAGCGTCACGTTCCCGGTCAACGGGGCCGCTTACCGCCTGACCAACCTGGCCGCCGGCAAGGTGCTCGACGCGGTCGACTGCGGCACCGCGAACGGCACCGGCGTGCAGGTGTGGCAGTCGCTGGGCAACACGTGCCAGCAGTGGCGTTTCACCAACGTGGGCGCCAACAAGTGGACGATCACCAACGTCAACAGCGGCAAGGTGCTCGACGCCGTGAACTGCGGCCAGGCCCTGGGCACGGCGGTCAACCTGTGGCAGCCGCTCGGCAACACGTGTCAGCAGTGGGCGGTCATCCCGGCCGGCAACGGCCGTTACGAGCTGGTCGTGGAGAACAGCGGCATGGTCCTCGACGACCAGAACTGCGGCACCGCGAACGGCACGAAGGCCCAGCTCTGGATGTGGCTCAACAACACCTGCCAGCTCTGGGCCATCGCGCCTTAGAGGTTCACGCTGGCGAACCGCTTCCCGGACGTGTTGACCACCCGTACGGCCTGAACCGAAGCGGGATCGATCAGCGCGCTGCCGTTGAGGGTCGTGCCGCCGGCCTCACCGGCCGGCGACACGATCCAGCTGCCGGCCTGGACGGCGTACCCGTCCTTGGCCACGACCTCGAGAACGCATCGCTCACCGGCCGGAATACCGGACACCGCGGCCGTGACCCGCACCCAGCCGGGCGCGGGCGCCACGGCCGCGGTGATCCGGGCCCCGGTGGCGGGGTCCACCGACGTCCCGGTCCGCGTCCCCGGAACGTCGGTGGGGAGAACGGACGGGATCGGCGGTTGCGCGACCGGGGCGTCCGGGGCCGTGAGGCGACCGGCGAGCACCCCGCCGCCGATGATCGCGACCGCCACGACCGCGGCGGCCGACGCCATCAGCGCCGTGGACCGGCGGCGCTGCCCGGCGGATTCCTGACGTACCTGACGCAGCGTGCGCTGGAGCAGAAGGTCACCGCCGTCGGGCGGTCCCTCCATCAGCATGGCCTCGGGCACCGCGGCCAGCGCCGTCTGCCAGTCCCGCAGCGATTCGACCTCGTCGCGGCACTGGCCACAACCGGACAAATGTCGTTCGATGTCCCGGCGCTGCTCCGGGCCGAGCGTATCGACGAGATAGCCGGCGAGATCGACGTGCTCGCTCATGTTTCACCTCCCTGCGGACGCTAGAGACACGACGTGCCGACGGTGCCGGTTCATCCTGATCTCGAACCGGTGGTGCCGTCGCACGCCTGTCCCGCGTTCAGGCAGGTCACGACGCGTTTCATCAGGTCGTCGGGCATGAGGTTGACCATGAAGCCGTGGTCGGTGAGCGGGCTGCGGCGCTGCCCGTCGAAGGCGTCGATGCGGTAGCGGCGGCCGGCCGGCACGGCGTACGTCATCGAGATCTTGAGGTGTGGCACGGCGAACGTGCCGGCCGGGCAGCCGCCGCCCGCGGCCGGGAAGACCACCTGCTGCCGATGGTTGGCGCTGTCCAGCTGGCGCCCGTCCCAGCAGCTCGGGAAATCGAAGATCCTGACCACCTCGGCGCCGTCGTCGCAGATCGGGTACTTCATGGTCGTCCGGTCCGGCGTGTTCGAGCAAGACCATTCCGAGCGGGCGGAACCATTTTTATTGGTGTACGCGTACGCGTCGCCGACGGCCGCGACGAGCAGGCGCGGCATCGCCACGACCGGTCCGCGCGGGTTGCCCAGGTAGGTCAGGGTCAGCGACGTCGGCACCAGCGCCGGCCCGTGGTGCTCCTTCGTCGTGCCGAGCCGCAGCACCGGCCAGTAGTACGTGGACGCGTCCCCGTTCGTACAGCTGGTGGACTGGCCGGGAAGATCCTCCAGGCGGGAGTCGGCGCGGACGCCGAGGTTGCCGACGAAGTCGTGCTCGTGGTGGGCCGGACCGGCGACGCCCGGCGAGACGACCGGATTGCCGGTGTTGCGGTGGCCGTTCTGGTTGCGGCCGCAATCCCAGGTGTACGAGCCGGTGGACGCTCCCTCGACCGGCCTCACCGCCGCCGGCACGCGCGCGGCGTCCGACATGGACGTGTAGAAGGCGCGGTCATCACCTCGTACACCCCAATAAGCCACCGAGGCCCCCAGAACGGCCGTCGCCAGCACGGCCTCGACCGTGAGCCAGGGCCGTCCCATCGACATCCCTCTACGGTACGCAGCGCGCCGCCATGGTCACTGTCCGATGCATAACTTTCTCGATGAGAAAACTTGCACGCTGAGCACGTATTGAGGAAACTTGTCTGTGGCATTCATCGAATCCTCAGAAAGGCACGGGCCATGGACGGCGCCACGCAGGCGGTAGCCGAACGCCTGCAGCAACTGCTCAAGGTCACCCGGCTGTTGAAACACCAGCGGTCGGCGGAACGGCCGGCGGTCCCGGCCGGACTGGTCGGCCTGCTCGCCCAGATCGACCGGGCCGCCACCGGCTGCCACGCCCGCGAGCTGGCCATCCACGCCGCGCTCGACCCGTCGACGATCAGCCGGGCCGTGGCCACCCTCGTCAGCGACGGCCTGGTCGCCCGCGAGCCCGACCCGCACGACGGGCGGGCCAGCGTCCTGGTCGTGACCGAGAAGGGTCACGCCGCGATGGCCGAGGCCATGAGCTGGTACGGCCGCCGGATCGAGCAGGCCCTGGCCGACTGGACCCCCGACGAGATCGCGACGTTCAGCCACGGACTCGACCGCTTCACCCAGGCGCTCGGCGGCGCCACCACCTCGCACGTCACCACGGAGGCCGCGGCATGACCACAGCACCACCCGCACCGTCGAACCACCGGCAGACCCTGGAAGCCCTCAGCGGCCTGCTGCTGGTGCTGTTCGTCGCCATGCTCAGCAGCACGGTCGTCTCGACCGCGCTGCCGAAGATCATCGGCTCGCTCAACGGGTCGCAGACCCAGTACACCTGGGTCGTCACGGCCACCCTGCTCACGGCCACGGCCACCACGCCCATCTGGGGCAAGCTGGCCGACCTGTTCAGCAAGAAACTGCTGATCCAGCTCTCCATCGTCATCTTCGTGGCCGGCTCGGTGGTGGCCGGCTTCAGCCAGTCGGCCGGCGCGCTGATCGGCGCCCGCGCCTTCCAGGGCATCGGCGTCGGCGGCCTGCAGGCGCTGGTCCAGGTGGCGATCGCCGCGATGATCCCGCCGCGCGAGCGCGGCCGCTACAACGGTTACCTCGGTGGCGTCATGGCCCTGGCCACCGTCGGCGGCCCGCTGCTGGGCGGCCTGATCGTCGACACGTCCTGGCTGGGCTGGCGCTGGTGCTTCTTCATCGGCGTCCCGGTCGCGGTCGTCGCGCTGATCCTGCTCCAGTTCACCCTGAACCTGCCGGTCCTGCGCCGCGAGAACGTGAAGATCGACTACCTGGGCGCCTTCCTCATCGCGGCCGGAGTCAGCCTGCTGCTCGTCTGGATCTCCTTCGTGGACGACTCGTTCGCCTGGCTCTCGTGGCAGACGTACACCATGGTCGGCGGCACCATCGTGCTGCTCGCCCTGGCCGTGCTGGTCGAGTCGCGCGCCAAGGAACCGATCGTGCCGCTGCCGATCATCAAGGAGCGCAACACGGCCCTGGCCATCGTGGCCAGCCTCGCCGTCGGCATGGCCATGTTCGGCGGCGCCGTCTTCCTCGGCCAGTACTTCCAGATCGGCCGCGGCTACAGCCCGACCGAGGCCGGCCTGCTGACCATCCCGCTGATGGCCGGCGTGCTCGTCACCTCGATCATCTCGGGCCGCCTCATCACCGCCAGCGGCAAGATCAAGCCGTACATCGTGGCCGGCGCGATCGCCCTGGTCGGCGGCTTCGCGGTGCTGTCGCCGATCGACCACGAGACCCCGCTGTGGTACATGGGCGTCGGCATGTTCCTGGTCGGCGCGGGCGTCGGCATGAGCATGCAGAACCTGGTGCTGGCGGTGCAGAACAGCGTCTCGCTCAAGGACATCGGCGCGGCCAGCTCGACGGTGGCGTTCTTCCGCTCCCTGGGCGGCACGATCGGCGTCTCGGTCCTGGGCGCCGTCCTGGCCCGCCGGGTGGCCGACCAGATCACGTCGGGCCTCACGGCGGCCGGCATCCCGGCCACCGGCGGCGGCGACGCAAGCAGCAGCCTGAACCTGGCCGCCCTGCCCGAGCCGATCGTGCGCATCGTCCGCGCCGCCTACGGCGACGCCACCGGCCACATCTTCCTGATCTCGGCCGTCATCGGCGTCGTCGGCATCATCGCCGCCCTGGCCCTGCGCCCGGTCATGCTCCGCACCAGCATCGACCTGCCGGACGAGCTGAAGTCGGCCGCGGTGGCCGCCGACGCCGCCGACGGCTCGGGTCTCGACATCGCCCGCACCCCCGGTCGTTAGTTCACAGGACGGTGGTGAGCACGCCACCGTCGACACGCATGGATGACCCGTTGATCGCGGACGCGACCGGACTGGCCAGGAAGGTCACCGCGTCCGCGATCTCGGCCGGCTCGATGAAACGCCCCAGCAGCGACGTCGGGTTGGCGCCGATGATCGCCGCTTTCATCTGCTCCTCGGGAATCCCCTGACTGCCGGCCAGCCCCTGAACGGTGGCGGCGACGCCGTCGGAGTAGGTGGGCCCGCCGAGCACCGAGTTGACGGTCACGGCGGTGCCCTTGGTGAGCTTCGCGAGCCCGTTACCGACAGCAAGCACGGCCGTCTTGGAAGCGCCGTAGTGAATCATGTCAGCCGGCACGTCGACCCCCGACTCGCTGCTGACGAACAAGACCCGTCCCCACCCCCGCTCGATCATGGCGGGCAGGAGCCGCCGGGCCAGCCGAACCCCGCTGAGCACATTCACCTCGTGGTACAGCCGCCAGTCGTCGTCGGAGATGAGCGCGAAGGGCTTGAGCTCGAAAAGCCCGACATTGTTGACCAGAATGTCGACGCGCGGAAGCCGGTCGCACAGCCGCTCGACATCCGCGGCCACCGCGAAGTCGGCGGCGACCCCGCTGACGGCCACCCCCGGCACTTCGGCGCGCAGAGTTTCGACGGCCTTGTCCAGCTTCCCCGGATCGCGCCCGTTGAGAATCACGTCGACGCCCTCCCCCGCCAGGGCCTTGGCGGTGGCGTAGCCGATGCCTTGACTGGATCCACTGACAAAAGCAGTCTTACCGGCAAGCCGCAGGTCCATACGTCCTCCTCGAGACAGGCCACCACCAGCGGCGGCTCATTCGAGTTCGAGGTTGCCGCGACCGAATGAGCATCCGATGAGCAGCCCGACGGCCAGAGCCGGTCGCTCCGCTGAGCCGCGACCGGCTCCGCCGTCGACTCCGGCCTGGAGTTCGTGGTCGATCGCGGTCAGAAGCGGTGGGTCGACTCGGCCAGGCGGGTCAGGGCGGGCAGTGCCTGGACGATGGCGTCGCGGTCGGGCTTGTCCAAGTCGTCGAAGAGCTTGTCGATCGTGGCGGCGTAGTGGGCGTGGGTGCGTTCGACGAGGGCGCGGCCGGCGGTGGTGGTCTCGACCAGGACGCCGCGACCGTCGGTCGGGTCGGGGAGGCGCTTGAGCAGGCCCGACCGTTCCATGCGGCCGACCAGCTGGGTCATGCCGGGCTGGGAGGCCCGCTCCTGGCGGGCCAGGTCGGTCAGGCGGATGGGGCCCTCGCGGCCCAGCCGCCGCAGGACCGAGAGCGCCACGGGGCTGGGATTGTCCGGGCCCTCGATCTGGCGCAGGAAGCGAACCAGCTGACCGAGCACCGGCAGTAACTGGGATCCGCGGCTGGTGGTTTCCATAATGACATTATGCATGCCGTGTCGAGTCAGGGGACGACGGTGACCGGCCAATGCCCGCAGCGGACGAGCTTGACCGCGAGCGACCCGGCGATGCGATGCAGCACCTTAGCCGATTTGCCCACGATGACGGCGTCGGCCCTGGCCTCCTTGGCGGCGGCGATCAGTTCGGCGTACGGCTCGCCCGTACGGACCATGAAGCTCGCCTCGACACCCAGGCCGGGCAAATGGGAACGCAACTCGCGCTCGATCTCGTCCTGCGCCTCGAACGCGGTGGCCGCGGCGGCGCCGCTGTCGTCGCCGAGCGGGATCATCGTCGGCGGGTCCTTGCGCACGTACACCGCGATGAGCCGGCAGCGCTGCCGGCGGGCCAGGCCGGCCGCGTAGGCGGCGGCACGCAGGGACGACGTCGAGCCGTCGACGCCGACCAGGATCGCACTCATGGCAACTCCCGTTCACACTTGCGGGCAAGGTTATCCTGACGGAAACCGTTCAGCAATGGACCTGGAGAGACGTGGCCACTTCACCTTCGCCGGGCCGCCCCCGCGACCCGGAGGTCGACCGCCGGATCGCCCGGGCCGCGCTCGACGTCTTCGGCGACACCGGCTGGGCCGGCTTCGCCATGGAGACCGTCGCCCGCCGCGCCGGAGTCGGCAAGGCCTCGCTCTACCTGCGGTGGAGCAGCAAGCAGGCGCTGCTGACGGACGCCCTCGGCGAGGGCCTGCCCCGGATCAGCGACGTCGACACCGGCACCCTGCACGGTGACCTGGTCGAGCTGGCCACTCAGATGCTCGGCCTGTACGCCGGGCCGTCGAGCCGGGCCGCGCTGCGCCTGTCGGTCGAGGCCGGTTCCATCCCCGGCGTCGCCGAGCAGTACGAGGCCCTGCGGCAGGCCCAGATCCTGGCCGCCCGGGCCATCGTGCGGCGCGGCATCGCCCGCGGCGAACTGCCGGCCGCGGCCTCGGTCACGCTGCTGCTCGAGACGCTGACGGGCGGGGCCATGATGCACGCGCTGACCACCCCACCGGACCGGCGCGCGGAGCTCGCGGACGACACGGCGGCGCACGCCCGCCGGCTGGTCGACTTCCTGATGCACTCGGTCACCGCCGGGGCCGGCGCGTGATCGTCACCGGAACCGCCCAGCACCGGGCGTGGCAGCAGCGCGTCCTTCCGCCGGTCGAGCAGGTGCGCCCCGGCCTGTGGTCGATCCCCGTGCCGATCCCGGACAACCCGCTGCGCTACACGATCAGCTACGCCTTCACCGGCGAGGACGACGGCGTCCTGCTGGTCGACCCCGGCTGGGACTCCCCCGCGGGCCGCGCCGCGCTGGCCTCGGGACTGTCGGCGGCGGGCGCCGCGGTCGGTGACGTCGCCGGCGTCGTGGTCACCCACGTCCACCCCGATCATCACGGGCTCAGCGGCTGGCTGCGTGATCAGGGGGCCTGGATCGGCATGCACCCGGCCGAGGCGGCCACTTTGCCGAGCCGGCTGTGGAGCGGCCGACGGCCCGAGCAGGACCGGGCGTGGCTGCGGCGCCACGGCGTCCCGGCCGCCGACGTCTCCGGGCTGGTCGTCAGCCCGGAGCGCATGCGGGGACTGCTGTCGATGGCCGAGCCGGACCGGGTGATCGAGGACGGCGACCTGCTGCCGCTGACCCGTCGTTCGGTGCGGGCGGTGTGGACGCCCGGGCACACGCCGGGCCACCTGTGCCTGCACGACGCGGCCGCCGGCGTCCTGCTCACCGGCGACCACCTGCTCCCCCGGATCAGCCCGACGGTCGCGGTGCACCCGGCGAACGAGGGCGACCCCCTGACCCCGTACCTGGAATCGCTCGAACAGACCGGGAAGTTCGCCGCCGAGGAGGCCCTGCCGGCGCACGAATACCGGTTCCGCGGCATCGACGCCCGGGCCACCGCGATGATCAGCCACCATGGCGACCGCAACCGGGAGATCCTGCGCGCCCTCGACGACCAGGGCGCGGCCACCGCCTGGGAGATCGCGGCCGCGCTCACCTGGTCGCGGGGCTGGGACAGCCTGCGCGGCCTGATGCGCCGCATGGCCCTGGGCGAGACGCTGGCCCACCTGCACCACCTGGAGACCGTCGGCGCCGTCCGCCGAGGCGACGAGGAGCCGACGAGATGGGCACGGTGATTTGTGCGTTTGTGCGGCGAGTACTAGACACGCGGGCCTAGCCCTTCCGTCTCCGTGAAGGCGGTGCGACGGTGCGTGATTGCACGGAAATCGCGTATCCGGGATGACCTGCGGAATTGCATTTCGGGGTGATCAGAAAAGGCGTCCTGGCTAGTCAAGTGCGCCTATTGACCCGGCGTGCATGATGTTTGGCGTGGCAACGGAATCGCGTGTGGGGCGACGACGCCGGGCGGCCCCGATGGACTATGACAGCCGGCCGGTGAATCCGCGTGACTTCATACCCGTGGCGGCCCGGCCGTCGCATGCCGCGCCGGTTTATCCGGGCGATCTTCCCGAGCGCGGTGAGGCCATTCAGGCGCTTACCCGGGAGGTGCTGATCCGGCGGTCGCTCGAGGTGTCGCCGACCGCCTTCATCACGATCATCAGCATCATCCAGGGCGTGGCGCTGGGACTGCTCGCCGAGAACGCCTTCGACCGGCCGGGACTGCTCGTCGCCGTACAGGCCGTCACCATGCTCCTCGTTCTGGTCACGGTTTTCTATTTTTACTTGACTATCAGCATTCTGCTGCGCTGGGCCCCCTCCTTCCTCGACTGCCTGTTGCCGTTCGGGATCGCCGGGATGGAGATCCCGGGCGCGTTCTTTCTCGGCAATGTGCACGCCTGGAATTTGTGGCTCGGCGCGTTCTGGTTCGGCACCTTCATCGGTTTGTGGATCACCAAGAAATGGTCGCCGCCGTCGCACTTCGGGACCGAGGTCGACGCCCATCGCACGCTGCACGACATGTTGCACGAGTTGCGGCTGACCGCCGGTACGGGCGCGCTCGCCGTCGGCTGGTGCGGGCTGTTCGCTCTGCTGATGCCGGCCGGTCAGCTCTTCTGGGGATTGCTGGGAGCCGGGATGGTGCTGGCCACGGTGACCATGGTGGTCGCGCGCACCGAGCTGCGGTCCTCGCAGATCCACGCGCACTACGGCGTCAATCGGCCACCGTTCAATTGAGACGGAAATCGTGTAATGATCGCGGCATGAGGCGGCGAGGCATAGCCGACGTCATCGGCCGGCGTTACGACGAGTTCTTCCGCGAGCGCACCCCCGTACCGTTCGAGGTCGTGGACCGCGACGGCACCACCCACAGGTTCGGCGCCGGCGGCGACGCGCCCCCGCGCTACACGGTCATCGTGCGCGACGACAAGGGCCGCGACGCGCTGACCTCCCTCGACCAGCTCCAAGTCGCGCTGGCGTACCTGCGAGGTCATCTCGACGTCGACGGTGATCTGGCCGCCGCGCTGAGCATGCGCGAGTTCTTCTCCGACATCCACCCGGTCGCCTTCCTCGGGCGCTGGATGCCGTCGCTGTGGCACGGCAAGACGGAGCACGACAACCGGGCCATCGCCCAGCACTACGACGAGGACTCCGAGTTCTTCCTGACCTTCCTCGACACCCGGCACCGCTGCTACACGCAGGGTGTCTTCGCCGCCGACGACGAACCGCTCGAGGAGGCGGTGACCCGCAAGCTGGACCTCGCGCTCGACGCCATCCAGGTCAAGCCGGGCGACCGGGTGCTGGAGGTGGGCGGCGGCTGGGGCGCGTTCTCGGAGCACGCGGCCCGGCGCGGCATCGACGTCACGACCGTCACCCTGGCGGCCGAGTCGGAACGCTTCCTCAAGGACCTGTTCGACCGCGAGCAGTTGCCGGTCACCGTGGTCCGCGAGCACATCCTGCGCTACCAGAACGACCGCCCCTTCGACGCCATCGTCAACATGGGCGTCACGGAACACCTTCCGGACTACCGAGCGACCCTTCAGACGTACGCCCGCCTGTTGCGCCCCGAGGGCAGGGTCTATCTCGACGCTCTGGCGATGCGGCGCAAACACACTGCTTCGACCTTCTTCAAGCAGTACGTCTACCCGGGCCGTTCCGCCCCGCTGCTGCTGCACTCGTACCTCCGGCACGTCGCGCATTCGCCCTTCGAGCTGCTCACGGTCGAGGACGACCGGCACAACTACTTCCTGACGTGCCGGGCCTGGGCCCAGCGCCTGGACGCCCGACGCGAGGAGATCGTGGCCCGCTGGGGCGACGAGCTCTACCGCCGCTTCCGCATCTTCCTGTGGGGCTCGGCCTCCGGTTTCGACACCCGCCTCGTGCAGGCCTACCGCTGGACGTTACGGCTGACTTAGGGAGTGTTCGGAATGTTGATTGTTCGTTGAGCATGCGTGGCGCGTGGTGACCTGACGAACGATCGATGGGCTCAGCTCGAGGCTGTGCTGCCCGAGCTGCGGATGGGACGTCCGCCGAGGGACCGGCGCACGGTGATCAACGCGATCCGGTGGCGGGTGCATACCGGATCGCCGTGGCGTGACATGCCCGAGCGATATGGACCTTGGGACTTTCAGAAATGGCCTGCGCGCAAGGCCAGCGTCCGCTGTCGATGCTGGTCACTGCCGGGCAGGCCGGTGACAGTCCGCAGTTCGGTGCGTGGCATCAGTCGACTCCAGCGGCACCGAGCCGTCGCCACTCGCTACGACAAGCTCGCCGTTCGCTACCTCGCCACCGTCCGCACAGCCGCTATCGGCGAATGGCTCCGATGACTTCCCAAACACTCCCTGGCCGCGGGTGACGTGGCCCGGGTCCGCCCGGCGGCTGGCCGATGCGGGAGTGCCGGGGGTTCACGCCGCGTCAGGGTCGAGCCTGGTCGAGGTGGGCGCGCAGCGCGGCGGCGATCTCGGCGGCCGCGGCGATCTGCGCGGGGGTCAGGGCGTCGACGAAGAGCTCGCGGACAGCCTTCAGGTGGGGGACGGTGGCGGCGTCGAAGGCTTCGGTGCCGGCGGCGGTCGGCCGCACGAAAGCGCCTCGGTTGTCGGTGGCGCAGTCCTCCCGCTGGATCAGCCCGCGGCGCTCCATCCGGCCCAGGTGGTGGGAGAGGCGGCTGCGTTCCCAGCCGATGTGGGCGGCGAGGTCCGAGGAGCGCATCTCCGACATTTCACTGAGGGCCAGCATGACCGCATAGTCGCCCGGCGAGAGTCCCGTCTCGTCGTGCAGCCTTCCACCCACACGCGAGCGGAGCGCCTCGGTGGTCTCGATGAAGTCGCGCCACGCGGCGAGTTGGTCCCGGGTGGGGAGCCTGCGGGTGCCGGGCATAAACCTGGACCTCCTGTAGTTGACGTGTCCAGCATAAGCGATTGACACGTCAATTATTCCTGGGAGCGGTCATGATCTTCGGTCTGGACAACTTCGGCGACGTACCCGCCGGGCTCACCCACGCGGCGGCGATCCGGCAGGTCGCCGACGAGGCCGTGATGGCCGACGAACTGGGCGTGGACGCCATCGCGCTCGGCGAGCACCACCGGCCCGAATACTCCATCTCCACCCCGGAGACGGTGCTTGCCGGCATCGCCGGCCGGACCGAGCGGATCAAGCTCGGCTCCGGCGTGACCGTGCTCAGCTCGGACGACCCGGTACGCGTGTTCCAGCGCTTCGCCACCGTCGACGCGCTCTCCAACGGCCGGGCCGAGGTCATCCTGGGCCGCGGCTCCTTCACCGAGTCGTTCCCGCTGTTCGGCTACGACCTGAGCGACTACGACGTGCTCTTCGAGGAGAAGCTCGACCTGTTCGTGAAGCTCCTCGACGAGAAGCCGGTGACCTGGAGCGGCACGACGCGGGCGCCGCTGGCCGACGCCGACGTCTTCCCCAAGACCGAGTCGGGCCGGCTGAGCACCTGGGTCGGTGTCGGCGGGTCGCCGCAGTCGGTCGTCCGTACGGCCAGGCACGGTCTTCCGCTCATGCTGGCCATCATCGGCGGGCAGCCGGAGCGCTTCGCCCCGTACGTCGACCTCTACCGGCGCGCGGCCGAGCAGCTCGGGACCGTGGCCCATCCGGTCGGCATGCACTCCCCCGGCTTCATCGCCGACACCGACGAGCTGGCCAAGGAGAAGTTCTACCCGTACTACAAGGAGCAGCGGGACCGGATCGGCGCCCTGCGCGGCTGGCCGCCCCTGCGCCGCGCGGAGTTCGACGCCGAGGTCGAGGGCGGTTCGCTGTACGTGGGATCGCCGGATACGGTTGCCCGCAAGATCGCCCGCGCGGTGACGGCCCTCGACGTCGGCCGCTTCGACCTGATCTACACGGTCGGGGCGCAGCCGGTGGAGGACCGTTCGCGCGCCGTCGAGCTGTACGGCTCGAAGGTCGTGCCCATGGTCCGCGACATGATTTCGGAGAAGTGATGACGACAGTAGGCATCCTCGGGGCCGGCAAGCTCGGTACGGTGCTGGCCCGGCTGGCCGTGGCGCACGGGTACGACGTGCTGGTGGCCGGCTCGGGCGACCCCGCGAAGATCTCGCTGATCGTTCAGATCATCACGCCGGGCGCGAAGGCCGTCAGCGCCGTCGAGGCGGCGAAAAAGGCCGACATCGTCATCCTGGCTCTGCCGCTCGGCAAGTACGAGACGCTGCCGGTGGAGGCGCTGCGCGGCAAGACCGTGATCGACGCCATGAACTACTGGTGGGAGGTGGACGGCCTCCGCGAGGACCTCACCGACCCGCGCACCTCCTCGAGCGAGATCGTGCAGGCGTTCCTGGCCGGCTCGCGCGTCGTGAAAGCCTTCAACCACATGGGCTACCACGACGTCGAGGGCGAGTCCCGTACGGCGGGTTCGCCCGGCCGGAAGGCGATCGCGCTCGCCGGCGACAACCCGTCGGCCGTGGCCGAGGTGGCCGGGTTCATCGACACGCTCGGCTTCGACCCGGTCGTGGCCGGGCTGCTGGCCGAGGGCGTACGGATGGAACCCGGAACCGAGCTCTTCGGGGCGAACACCGACGCCGGCGAGGTCAGGGCCATGCTGGCCCGCTTCGAGGAGTCCGAGAGAGGACGGGCGGTCGCCGACGCCCGGCGTTGACGGCGGCTTCGCAACGTTGCGATAGTTTTCGAATGAGCACAGACCAGCAACGGGCCACCCTGGCGGCGGTGGCCCGGGAGGCGCGCGTCTCGCTGTCCACCGTCTCCAAGGTGGTCAACGAGCGGACCGATGTGGCGCCCGAGACCCGGGCCCGCGTCGCGGCCCTGCTGAAACGGCACGGCTACGTGCGCCGGCAGCAGGCGGCGCCGGCCGGTGTCCGTAGCGTCGACCTGGTCTTCGACGGCATGGAGACGCCCAACAACCTCAAGATCCTCAAGGGCGCCATCGACGCCGCCGCCGAGGAGAACGTCGACGTGGTGGTGGGGCTGGCGCCGGCGCGCCCGCACAGCGCCCACCGCGCGGGCATCGTGCTGGTCACCTCGAGCATCACCGCCGAGCAGTGGCAGCATTTCACCCGGCGCGGCGTCCCGATCGTCACCATCGACCCGCACGACGTGCCGTCGGCGGAAGTTCCGAGCGTCGGCGCCACGAACTTCCAGGGCGGCATGGAGGCCACGGCCCACCTCACCGGGCTCGGTCACCGGCGCATCGCCTTCATCGAGGGGCCGCCCGAGCGCGGCGTCAGCATCGCCCGGCTGCACGGCTACCGGGCCGCGCTCTCGCAGGCCGGCGTCGAGCACGACCCGGGTCTGGTTCAGGCCGGCCCGTTCACCTTCGACGCGGGCTTCGCGGCCGGCACAGCACTGCTGAGCTCGGCGAACCGCCCCACCGCGATCTTCGCGTGCAACGACACCCTGGCCCTGGGCGCCATGGAGGCGGCCCGCACGCTCGGCTTGCGCATCCCCTCCGACGTCAGCGTGATCGGCTTCGACGACATGCCGGTGACGCAGTGGTCGGCGCCGCCGCTGACGACCGTACGGCAGCCGTTCTCCCAGATGGGCCGGGTCGCCATGCGGCGGCTGCTGCGCCTGGCCGCCGGCGAGCGGCTGGAGTCGCCGCGGATCGAGTTGGCGACCGAACTCATCGTTCGGAAGTCGACCTCGAAACTTTCGAGTATTGACTGAGAATATTTCGAAAAGTTACGTTGGGCCGGTCCTCCTTCATGAAAGGCCTGACATGACGCTCCTCCATGTGGCGACGACCGGATCCGATGACGCCGAGGGCTCCGAGAAGCAGCCTCTCCGGACCATCAACCGGGCCGCCGAGCTCGCCCGTCCCGGCGACACCGTGATCGTGCACGCCGGCGAGTACCGCGAGTGGGTCAAGCCCCGCCGCGGCGGCCTCAGCGACGCCCGGCGCATCACCTACACGGCCGCCGAGGGCGAGCACGTGGTGATCAAGGGCTCCGAGCGGATCACGAACTGGGTCAACGACGGCGGCCCGGTCTGGAAGGCCGAGGTGCCCAACTCACTCTTCGGAGAGTTCAATCCGTACGCCGAGGAAGTGGCGGGCGACTGGATCGTCTACCCGGCCGGCGCGCCCCACAAGCACCTGGGCGACGTCTACCTCAACGGTCTTTCGTTCTACGAGGCCGCCTCCCGCGCCGATCTCGACAACCCGCCGGCGCGCACCACCGTGCTCGACAACTGGACCGCCGTCGACGACACCGTCCGCAACGTCGAGCAGACCCAGCTCGTCTGGTTCGCGAGCGTCGATGCTGAGATCACCACGATCTGGGCGAACTTCCAGGGCGCCGACCCCAACGCCGAGGTGGCCGAGATCAACGTACGGCGGTCGGTCTTCTATCCCGACGTGCCGCACCTGAACTACATCACCGTGCGCGGCTTCGAGCTGGCCCAGGCCGCCACCCCGTGGACCCCGCCGACCGCCGACCAGCCCGGCCTGATCGGCCCGAACTGGGCCAAGGGCTGGATCATCGAGGACAACGTCATCCACGACGCCAAGACCTCGGCCGTCTCGCTCGGCAAGGAGGCCTCCACCGGCCACAACTACGCCACCGAGCGCCGCGACAAGCCCGGGTACCAGTACCAGCTCGAGTCCGTGTTCTCGGCCCGGCAGATCGGCTGGGACAAGGAGCACATCGGCTCGCACGTGGTGCGCCGCAACACCATCTTCGACTGCGGGCAGAACGGCATCGTCGGCCACCTCGGCTGCGTCTTCTCGACCATCGAGGACAACCACATCTACAACATCGCGCTCAAGCGCGAGTACTACGGCTACGAGATCGGCGGCATCAAGCTGCACGCCGCGATCGACGTGCAGATCCGGCACAACCGCATCCACGACACGTCGCTCGGCATCTGGCTCGACTGGCAGACCCAGGGCACCCGGGTCAGCCGCAACGTGTTCTACGACAACAACCGGGACCTGTTCATCGAGGTCAGCCACGGTCCCTTCCTGGTCGACCACAACGTGCTGGCCTCCAAGGCGTCGTACGAGTCGTTCAGCCAGGGCGGCGCGTTCGTCGGCAACCTGTTCGCCGGCACCCTGCGCCTCGAGGCGGTCATGGACCGGGCCACGCCGTACCACGTCCCGCACAGCACCCAGGTGGCCGGATACGCGTACATCCGCGGCGGCGACGACCGCTACGTCGGCAACATCTTCCTCGGCGGTGACCTCGAGAAGGCGTACGGGCACGGCGGGGACGGTGAGGCGGCCCCGTCGTACGGCCTGGCCGGTTACGACGAGCATCCGGCGTCGTTCGCCGAGTACCTTCAGCGGATCGAGGAGCAGCCGCCGGGCGACCACCAGCGGTACCTCGACGTGCTTCAGGCCGTGTACGCGAAGGGCAACGTGTACGCGAGCGGCGCGCGGCCGTTCGCGGGCGAGACCGACCCGCACGTCATCGGCGACGCGACCGTCCGCGTGGTCACCGACGGCGACGAGGTCTACCTCGAGACCGACCTGCCGGCCGGCTTCGACCAGGCGGCGTTCGTGACGGTCGGCGGTGGCGACTTCGAGCGCGTCCGCTTCGCCGACGCC
This sequence comes from Actinoplanes sp. NPDC048796, assembly GCF_040650035.1. Lineage (NCBI taxonomy): Bacteria > Bacillati > Actinomycetota > Actinomycetes > Micromonosporales > Micromonosporaceae > Actinoplanes > Actinoplanes sp. NPDC048796. The sequence continues at coordinate 264,572 of NZ_JBEZGO010000005.1, forward strand.
GACTTCGAGGAGCCGGACGGCACCCCGGCCGTCATCGACGTCGACCTGACCGGCGCCCGGCGCCCGTCCGGTTCGGCGGCCGCGGCCGGCCCGGTGTCGGCGCTGGCCTCCGGCACCGCCCGTACCCGCATCTGGTGATGTCATCGGCCCGGGAGCTCCGGCTCCCGGGCCTCATGCGGCGCGGTGGACGCGGTTGCGGCCGCCGGCTTTGGCGGCGTACATGGCCGAGTCGGCTCGGCGGAGTTCGCCGTCCGGGTCGGCGCCGGTGGCGGCGGTGATCACGCCGATGCTGGCGCCGATGTAGACCGGGCGGGCCGGGGTGTCGAACGGCTCGGCCAGCGCGGCCAGGATGCGGGCCGCCACCTTGTCGGCCGTGGCGTCGTCGGTCCAGGGCAGGATCACCGCGAACTCGTCGCCGCCGAGTCGGGCCACCACGTCGCCGGCCCGGATGACGCCGTTGACGCGTTCGGCCACCGCCACCAGCACCGCGTCGCCCGCCTCGTGGCCGAACGTGTCGTTCACCGGCTTGAAGCCGTCCAGGTCGATGTAGAGCAGCGCGGTCGGCCCGACCGAGTCGTGCAGCGCCGCCCCCCAGCGGTCGTGGAAGCGGCGCCGGTTGGCCAGCCCGGTGAGCTGGTCGGTCGTGGCCTGCTCCTCGACCTGGCGCAGCGCGCCCGACAGCAGCCGCACCAGGCCGTCCAGCCGGGCGATGACCAGCAGGAACAGGACCACGCTGCCGACCACGATCACCGGCACGTCGATCGTGCGGTCGGTCAGCCACTGGATGGCCAGCACCGCGGGCGCGGTCAGGCTCGCCACCGCCAGCCCGATCACCCGCAGGCGCGGGGCCGCCTCCTGACCGGCCGGCGGGCTCGGGCGGGACAGCGCGGCCGCCGACGGGTGCAGGGCCGCCGCCCCGCCCAGCGCCTGCATGGCCAGCCAGCCCAGGTCGACGAGGCCGCCCGGCTGGTAGGCGCCCGTCAGGCCGAGCACGGTGTACGAGGTGTCGGCCACCAACAGCGCCAGGATGCTCCCGACGAACAGGAAGAACGCCGGCGGCCGGTCGCCACGCCCGGTGACCAGGCGGGCCAGCACGGCCAGCACCAGCAGGTCGCCGGCCGGGTAGGCCAGCGACACCGCCCGCTCGGTCAGGCTGAGCGTGTCGTCCCGGACGTACGGAACGATCAGGAAGACCCAGGCCAGCATGGCCGCGCCGGTCGAGAGGACCAGCGCGTCGAGCAGCCCCGGCCGGTCCTTGCCGGGCCGGCGGGAGCGCACCAGGCCGACCACCGCGATCGCCAGCAGCGCCGCGAAGCCCAGATAGAACGCGTCGGCCGGCCCCGGGAGCACCTCGCCACCGGTGACGAAGACCTGGATCCAGTAGACGAGCTCGCCCAGCGCGAACAGGGCCCGGGCGGCCGCCATGAGATACCAGGGCCAGCGCACGGCCGGCCGGTGGACGCGGACGCCGACCAGGATCGCCACCGCCGAGGACAGCCCCAGCGCGCTGACCAGGACGGTCTGCACGGCTTCGACCGGCACGAGGTAGTAGACGGCCGCGACCACCGCCGACACCGCCAGGTAGACCTTCCAGGCCCTCGTCACGTCGGGGACATCGGCCGCCGGGGCGGGCCCTTGAGCCCAGTGTCGGTCAGACGTTTTCAGGTTGATCGACGATCACCCGGGTAGGTGCGAAAGTGATCAGAAATGCGAAAGGGGTTCACAGTGCCGGCAGTGACACACGACATCGAGGACCTTCGTCAGAACAGCCGCATGTACGACGCCGTGATCGAGGAGATCGACGGTCGCCGCATCCGGATCGGCCACGACTGGCTGGTCGACTGGGCGTCCTGCAACTACCTCGGCTTCGACCTCGACGAGGAGGTCATCCAGGCCGTCGAGCCCCAGCTGCGCCGCTGGGGCACCCACCCGAGCTGGTCGCGCATGCTGGGCAGCCCGCAGATCTACCCGGACCTCGAGGAGCGCCTGACCGAACTGCTCGGCGCCGAGGACGTGCTCCTGCTGCCGACCATCTCGCAGATCCACCTGGGTGTCATCCCGGCGCTGATCGGCCAGGGCACCGTCATCATGGAGAGCCGCGCCCACCGCACCATCTACGACGGCTGCGTCTTCGCCCGCGGCCAGGGCGCGACCATGAGACGGTTCCGCAGCGGCGACGTCGAGGAGCTCACCCGCCTGCTCCAGGAGGCCACCGCCCGCCCGGTCATGGTCTGCATGGACGGCGTCAACAGCATGACCGGCGACATTCCCGACCTGCGCGTCTACGCCGAGCTGTGCCGGGAGTACGACGCCACGCTGTACGTCGACGACGCGCACGGCATGGGCGTGATCGGCGAACGCGGCACCGAGGAGACCTCGCCGTACGGCATGCGCGGCAACGCGATCGTCAGGCACTTCGGCGAGACGTACGACAATGTCATCCTGGTCGGCGGCTTCTCCAAGGCGTACTCCTCGCTGCTGGCCTTTCTCGCCCTGCCGACGGCGGTGAAGAACCGGCTCAAGGTGGCCGCGCCGACCTATCTCTACTCCGGGCCCTCGCCGGTGGCCTCGCTGGCCACGGTCTGGGCCGGTCTCGACGTCAACGAGAAGCGCGGCGACGACCTGCGCGGTCACCTCTACCGACTCACCCATCAACTGCTTTCCCATGTACGGGGTATGGGCGTGCACACTCTCAACGTCGACGACACCCCGGTCGTCGAGATTCCCATCTCGCCCGAGCACGACCTGATCGCCGTCTCGGAACGGCTGTGGGCCGCCGGCCAGTACGTGACCCTCGCCCCGTATCCCGGTGTTCCGCGCGACGAGATCGGCTTCCGGGTGCAGCTCACCGCCGCTCACACGACGGAACAGGTCGCCGATCTGAATCGGGTGCTGACCGAATTAGCACAGGACGGCGCGCTCCGTCCGGCCCTCCCGCAGCAGCGCCGCCACGCCTGACACGGCAGGATGCGGGGCATGCCGGTGATTCACGACCTCAGTTCCCTGCCGTACGCGGCCTACCTGCGGCCGCTGGACGAGGAGCTCGGCCACGACGGCGACCACAGCGAGATCCACCTGGACGCCGTCGAGCTGAACGAGGTCGCGGCCGCCGGCTCCCGCTTCTCGGAGAGCGCGATGACCGCGGTCACCTTCACCGGCGGCACCTACGACCAGGTGCGCCTGGACGACGTGTGGCTGTCCCGGTGCCGCTGGATCGGCGGGACCTGGGGAGAGGCCCAGCTGCTCGACACCACGATCCTGGACAGTGCCATCGCCGGCGTCCAGGCCTACGGCTCCCAGTGGCGCCGGGTGACCGTCCAGGGCGGCAAAATCGACAGCCTGAACCTGCGCGGCGCCCGGCTCCAGGACGTCGAGTTCCGCGACTGCGACCTGTCGGAGGTCGACTTCGGCGGCGCCACCCTGATCAACGTGACGTTCCCGGGCTCGGCCGTCCGCCGGGCCCGGTTCGACAAGGTGACCGTGAAGAAGCTCGACTTCCGCGGCGCCCGGGAACTCGACGTGGCCCAGGGCTGGGACGCCCTGCGCGGCGCCGTCATCGACCACGACCAGCTGGCCGAGGCCGCCCCCGCGCTGGCCCAGGTCCTGGGCATCGTCGTCAGGGGTTAGCGGCCGCCTTGGCGTCCTGCTCGATCTCGGCGGTGTCGGCCTTGAGCTGCCGGGACTCGACCTTCTCGGCGTTCTTCAGGGCCCGCTCCACCTTGGCGCCCATGTCCGAGACGGCCACGACCACGAGACCGGCCTGGCCCTCGTCGAGGTGTTCGCCGAGTTCCTTCAGGTCGGACCGGCTCATCCCGGCCGCCGCGTGCCCGGCCAGCGCCCCCAGCACGGCCCCGCCACCGGTGGTGGCGGCCAGCAGCCCGCCCCCGATCGCCGCGAACGGGAAGAGCGCCACGACGAGCCCGGTCGCCAGCCCGAGCCCGCCGCCCAGCACCCCGCCGACCCGCGTCGGCGTCTCATGCCGCTTCACGATCTTCGACTTGCCGTCGGCCCGCCGCTCGATGACCGCCGCGTCGTACGCGTCGATCAGATCGGCCTCCCGGTGCAGCTGTTTGACCACGGCGTAGTCCGCCTCGGCCTGCGCCACCGTGGGATATACACCGACGTACACCATGAACGTATCGACGGCCATCGCCTTCTCCTTCCGGGGTGGTCCCGCCCTAGACGGTGGCGGGACGGCCCCCGGAAATCCTCATCCGCCCGGGATGACGTCAGGGGACGTCACCGGCGGCTGGCCGGCGACGTCCCCCTCGGCTTTCAGTCCACCGGCGCCTTCGGGAGGCGGTGCTCGGTGAACGCCGGCCCCGCGCCGGAGGCGGCGCGGGCCGCGACCCGGCCGGTCGAGATGCCGTCGGCCAGCACCATGTACGGCTGGTTGTTGGCGTCCCGGGCGGCGTAGCCCCACGTGGTGCCGGCGCTGTTCTTGAAGGTCACGATCGTCGGGTCGACGGCCAGCGGGGTCGACGACGCGAGCTGCCAACTGCCCCAGGTGTCACTGCCCACGGCGGTCTCGGCCAGCGCCGACACGGTGCCGTCGGTGGTACGCACCACGATGACCATGCGGCTCGACTTCGGGTCCAGCACGATCGCCGGCGATCCGGCCGCGGCCACGTCCGGCAAGGCGTTCCACTCGGCCTCGAACGTGCCGTCGGCCTTCTGCACCTTGGTCACGAGCGTGCCGTCGGCCGTGCGCATGACGATCCGGTCGCGGTAGCCGGGAAGCACCAGGACCGCCGGGGTGCCGGTCAGCCCGGACCCGCCGAGGCTGGTCCAGTCGCCGAGCTTGCCGTCGGCGTACAGGGCGGTCTGCAACGCGCCCGAGGTGTTCAGAGCGAAGACCCGAAGACCGGTCTGGGTCACCGCCACCGCCGGCTCACCGGCGAGGTTCGTCCCGCCGATGTACCGCCAGCCGCCGTACGGGGTGTGGGTGCCGTCCTGAACCAGATGCCACAGCTGACCGTTGACGATCTCGAAGTCGACGATCCGGCCGTCGGCCAGCCGCCCGGCGATCGGCTGCGACGGGGCGGTGCCACCGACGTCCTGCCCGTCGTAGAAGCTGTCCTTGTCCTTGGCCGTCTGCGTGCTGATGAACAGGTCACCGTCGCTGGCCTGCCGGGCCGCGACCTGCACCCGCCCGTCGGGCTGCTGGGTGATCGTCGGGTGGTTGGTGAACAGCTTCAGGCTCGACGTCGTGGTCCAGGTGAGCCCGTTGAAGTTGTCCGGGTCGGCCTGGTAGCCACGGACGAGCAGACCCCGGTTGTTGACATAGCTGTAGACCAGCGCCCCGACCACATTGGCGGTCCCGGCCTGGGCCACAGCCACGGGCGTGTTCTGAACGACGGGAAGGTCCGCCGCCAGCGACGCCGTAACGGCCGGCGGGAACGAGAACTGGTCGTTCAGCGCCGTCGGCCCCTGGCAGTTGTAGAGCACCACGGGCGTCTTGGGGTCGGTCAGCCCGGTCTTGACGTTCAGGCACTTACCACTCTGCACGGACACGATGTGATACGTGGTCTTGCCGTCGACCGGCTCGAAACGCCACAGGTTGTTGGTGGCGGTCGCGCTGCACGTGTACTGGTGGATCGGCGTGTTGAGGTCGGTGGCGCCCTTGTAGACGTTCAGGCACTTGTTGTCATAGACCACAACGATCTGGAACGTGCCACCGGACTGCGGAACCACCCGCATCGGGCTCTTCGCATCGGAACACGAGTACTGCCCAATCTCGGCGTCGTTGTCCGTCACCCCACCCAGCACGTTCAGGCACAGGTTGGAGTGCGCCGCCTTGATAGTAGTCCCCACCGCAGGCGTAACAGCCGCCTGCGCGACCTGCGGCACGACGCCGACGGTCGCCGCCGTGGCGACCACCGCCACGGCGACAGCTCGGAGCGCCACGAACAGGCGTCCGCGTTTCGTACTTGACACTGCTTTCCTCTCACGAACATGAAGGGGACGCCATGGGGTGACATCCCCGTACATCGGCCGAATCCTCAGTCGGCCGAGGGTCTCGAAAGGTGGTGCTCGGTGAAGCCGGGGCTGCCTTCGCTGCCGCCGATTTGGCGGCCTGGGTCAGCGTCGGCATGTCCACCGTTACGACGAACGGCCGACAACACTCGACCAGCAGCCGAAAGCGATAGTCTATTCGTCTTTCACTCGATCGAAGCCGAATAGGTACCTGTTCTTCTCTTTGTCAAAACCTTCGACTATCTCGCGCCGCGGTAGCCCGAGCTCCTGCTCAGCCCATCGAATTACTGCAACCTCGAGTCCTTCGGCTTGGAAATCGGCCTCATTGTAGGAGATGTCTTCGATCGTCACCAGAGCCTTTGCACCACCCAGCGCTTGAACGATCTCATCCCCAACGGCCGACAATCCTCTTCTGACGTGTCTTTTCAGATTCTCCGGGAGTGATTCCGTCGCGCCCGCGAAGCGAACATCAACGAAACCGTTCCCGCCCTGAGTCGAGGCACGCCCCGCTTGAGGCACGACGCTTGCGGTTATTGAAATCCTGATACCCCAGGCTGACTTGATCAAGCGATAGAGATACGTGCTTGACACGGGCTAGCCTCCGAAGTCCAGAAGATGGAACACCTTGGATGAGAAGTAGTGTTCCGTCCCACGCGCCGTAGGCCGGGAAATGTAGTCTAGTCCGTGCCCTGCATCGCCGTCCCAGAGCAAGCTGTTCTGTTCCATAAATGCGGTTGCTTCGTCGTCTGACATCGACCCAAGATGCGCCTGCTTCAAACCCGCGAGATCATCATTTTTGACCGAGAAGGAAAGAATGCTGGCTCCGGGCTTGTTAGCTGCATACGCTTCAGCTTCCGCGCGCGATCCCCAGGAATATACTCCGGGCCCAAAATGGGCACGATCCGGTTCCGTCGGGAACGGCTTGCCACCGTTAGTGGTCAGGCGGGCAGCGTCTTCTGGACTTTGGACAGTGTGAAACTCCGTTGTTCCGCAATTGTGTACCAGCACCGGCGTTGTGCCGGCCAACACGTAATACGTGTGAAGACCGTCGACCGTGAGGTTGTGGACCTCCTTGTGTTCGGCCTTCCATGCCTTCGTCGCCGTTACCTGGACGTAGGTGCCGGCGCCCGTTTGGAGCAGGGTGCCCGGCTTGAGGTCGGCCGCGTTGACCCACTGGTGCAGGTCGGCGGCCCAGAACGGGTGGCCGTCGGTGGCGTCGATGGTGGCCGTCTTGGAGCCCTTCGAGCCGTCCACGTCGACGGTCAGGGTCACCATGTTCTTCACGCCGACGCCTGTGATCAGGGCGGTGACCGCGCGGACAGCCGTCTTGCCGGTGGTGGGGTCGGTGGCGACGACCTTGTCGCCGATCCGCACGTCCTCGATCCGCTTTGTCTTGCCGTTCGCCATCAGGACCGCTGTTCCCGCGGCGAAGCTGTTGCAGCTTTCGCCCCGGGCCGAGGAGCGGGCACTGGCGCCGGTCGTCTCCACCGCCTCACGGCTGGCGGAGCCGGCCGAGCGGTTGGCCAGGGCCTTGCCGACCACGCCGCCGATCTGGCGGTCGCCCAGGGAGCGCAGGCCGCTGGTCAGCGCCGCGCCGCCCGTCTTGACGGCGCCGCTCAGGCCATTCTGGATGGCGCCTCGGACCGCACCGGTCACGGCGGAGCCGCCGATCTCGGACAGGGGGCCCAGGACCGCGCCGATCGCGGCGCCCTTCAGGGCGTCGGCGGCCATCTCCTTCCAGCCCTTGCCGCCGTCGACCAGGTCGGTGACCAGGGAGCCGACCGCGCCCGCGGCGCCGGCGCAGGCCACCGCGCCGATGCCGGTGATGCCGATGGCCACGCCGCAGCCGATGCCGACCACCGCGCCGGCCAGGCCGCCGATGATTTCGCCCTTGTGGTCGACGATCCAGTCGCCGGCGTTGGACAGGCCGGAGATCGTCGCGTCGGCCGCCGTGTGGTAGAGGTCCGCGGCCGCCTGGCCGAAGTCCTGGACCACGTTGGTGAAGCTCTGCAGGACCTTCGGCAGGTGGCCGAGCGAGACCGTGATCTTCAGGCTCTTCAGCTGGCTGGTCACCATCGCGCCGATGCGCTTCAGCGACACGTGCTGCACGGCGCTCTTGATGCTCGCCTTGGCCTGCGTCATGACGTGCACGCTCGCCCGGTAGGCGGCCTGCGCCTTCTGCTTCGCCACGTTGTACGCGTGCTGCAGTGAGGGTTTGATCGTGTTGTTCCAGGTGCTGACCGCCGCCTGTTTGGCCGAGCTCAGCGCATGCGACACCTTCGTGGAGACGTAGTGGTACGCCCGCTCGATGTGCGACGCCGCCGAGACCGCCTGGTCGACCAGCCAGTTACCGGCCCGGACCGCACCGTGGTAGAGGTCCTTCGCGACCTGGACACCCCCGTGGTACAGGGACTTCGCGGTGTTGACGACCCCGTGGTAGACGGCCTTGGCGGGCTTGACGATGACCGTGTCGATCACCTTGTGGCACCAGCCGCAGGACGGCCAGTTTCCGCTCGGGTCGTTGTTCGCCATCGGGTCGCCGGCCGCGTACGTGTACTTGTTGGCCAGGATCGAGGCGCCACTGCTGTAGCTGGCGCTGTCGCGGGACGTGAACGTGCCGGTGCCGGGCTGGTACCAGCGGGCGCCCATGTCGACCTGGCCGGTGTCCGGGTCGGTCCAGTCGCCCTGGAAGCCGACGTTGGACGCGGTTCCGCTCTGCGCGACCCGGTTGCCGAACGGGTCGTACTCGGTGGAGCTGTCCAGCGAGGTGAGAGAGCCGTCGGCGTCGAAGGCGCCGACCACGTCGTCGTGTTGGTCGGAGACGGTGAGCTTGATGTTGTCGGGACTCTCGGCGACCGAGAGCAGTTCCCCGCCGGGGCCACGGCCGTACTTCTCCATGGTGTCCCCGATGGGATCGGGGCCGGTTCCGGAGTAGGTGATGAGCGCGCCGTTGCGGTTGATCATGCGGTCGAGGCCGTCGTACACGTACGTCTGGCCCTGCGAGCTGACCATCCGGTCGAAGGCGTCGAACGAATACTGGTCGGTCAGGCCGGAGCTGGTCCGCGAGGCGAGGGTGCCGCGCGGCGTGTAGGTGTACGTGTAGTCGCCGTCGCTGAGCAGGCGGTTGCGCTCGTCGTACGTCGCGGTCTTGGCGCCGGCCCTGACGCGGTTGCCGGAGTCGTCCCAGGCGTACGCCACCGTGCCGGCGCTCGACGTCCACGAGGTGAGCCGGTCGGCGTCGTCGTAGCCGTAGGTGTTGCTGCCGGCCCCGGCCGTGCCGGTGGTGTCCTTGCCGATCACCCGGTCGGCCAGGTCGTATTTGTAGGTGATGGAGGAGACGGCGCTGCCGTCGCTGTTCTTGAGGGTGTCGGTGGTGAGCCGGTCGAGATCGTCGTACCCGAACTTCCGGACCCGCCCGGCGCCGTAGTCCACGCCCGACAGCGCGCCCGCGGCGTCGTACGACATCGTCTGCGGCACGCCGGAGACGCCGTCCCGGACGGTGGTGATGCGGCCCTTCTGATATCCGAAGGTGGCCGTGCCCGCGGCGTCGGTGCGGCTGGTGAGCTGGCCCTCGTCGTCGTAGGTGTACGAGGCCTTGCCCGACACCCCGTCGACCGAGAGCAGGTCGCCCCGGTCGTCGTAGCCGAAGGTGTTGGCCGAGCCGCCGGCCCCGGTGGTGACGGCGGTGGTGCGGCCCTCCGCGTCGTAGCTGTAGCCGCGGCTCACCGCGGCCGTCCCGCCGCCGCTGCCCTGTTCGGCGGTCAGCCGTCCGGCCGCGTCGTAGGAGCGGCTACGGACGACCCCGCCCGGAGCGGTCAGCGTGGTCGGGTCGCCGTTGAGGTCGTAGGCGACGGTCCAGGTGCGGTCGCTCGCCGCGGGCTGGGCCGTGGTGGCGGGCTCGACGACGCTCTCGGGCAGGCCGAGGCTGTTCGTCGTGTAGTACGTGGCCAGTCCGCGCCCGTCGGTGTAGCGCGTGCGGTTGCCGGCCGCGTCGTATCCCCAGCTGGTGGTGATCGTCGCGGTGGCGCTCTTCGGCTCGACCTGCCGGATCAGCTGGCCGAGGTTGTCGTAGGCGAAGGTGGTGGTCTTCTTCAGGGCATCGGTACGGCTGGTGACGTTGCCGCTCTCGTCGTAGCCGAACGTCTCCCGGCGCAGCTCGTTCCCGTCCGGGCCGAGGTTGATCTGCGCGACCATCGAGCCGAACGCGTTGTAGTCGAGCCGGGTGGTGCGGCCGGCGGCGTCGGTCTCGCGCACCTTGTTGCCGAAACCGTCGTAGCCGCTGGTCCTGGTCACCCCGGCCGGGTCACGGACGGTGAGCAGGTCACCGGCCTTGTCGTAGGTCATCGTGGTGACCAGCCCGGTCGGCGAGGTCACCTTCACCGCGTTGCTGGCGTCGTCGTACGTGGTGGTGGTCGTCAGCGCCCGCTCGGCCGGCTTGCGCTCGAACGTCGTCGAGGTGACCGGGCGGTCCAGGTCGTCGTAGGTGGCCTGGACCCGGATCCCGGTCGGGGTCGTGGTGGAGAGCATCTTGCCGGTACGGGTGTAGGTGTACCGCGTGACCAGCCGCTCGTCGTCGGTGGCGCCCGGCATGTCCTTCTGAGTCAGCCGGTTGAGCCGGTCGTACGTGTATTTCGTGGTGTGCTGCTTGGCGTCGGTCGACTCGATGACGTTGCCGAGCGCGTCGTACTTCGTCTTCAGGACTCCCGAGGCCGCGGTGCTGGGCGCACCCGGCGCCGTGTATCGCGGTCCCTCGACCGACACGGGCCGGCCCATCCGGTCGTACGTGGAGCGGGTGACGTTGCCGAGCTCGTCCTTGACGGCGACCGCTTCGCCGAAGGCGTTGTAGCCGGTGGTGACGGTCGGGTTCGCCGTCTGAGCCGCGTTCCCACCGCTCTCCACCGAGACGGCGGGAGCGATCGCGGCGATCTGGTCGCCGTTCTCGTCGTACTTGTAAGTGGTCGTGAAGGCCGCCGCGTCGGCGCCGGCCACGTTGCCCCGCGGATCGGTCTGGCTGAGGGTGAGACCCCGCTGGTCGTACGTGTACGAGGTGGTACGCGACGCCGTACCGTCGAGCACCTTCTCCTGGCTCAGCCGGCCCTTGGCGTCGTAGACGTTGCTCGTCACGTTCGTGGCGGTGGCGACCACGGGCCACGGCACGTTCACCGCGTTGCCCGACGTCGTCGTCCGGACCACGTTGCCGAGCAGGTCGTACCCGAACGTGGTGACCCGGTTGAGGCCGCCCGGGTCCAGGGTCGACGACTGCGTACGCCCCAGCTTGTCGATCACGTTGGTGCTGACCTGGGTGCCGTTCGCGGTCGTCTGCCGGGTCACGTTGCCGGCGGCGTCATAGGTGTACTGCTCCATGACGTAGTCGCGGGTGCTGCCGTCCGGGTCGTGGAAGTTCTTGAGCACGGCCTTGGAGAGCAGATCGTCGCCGAGGTACGTGTACTCGATGCGCCGGCCCATCGAGTCGATCTGCGCGGCCATGCGGCCGCCGTAGTCGTACGCGTAGGAGTTGACGACGATGTACCCGAGCTTCGAGTCCTGGCCCGGTCCGCCGTCGGGGTCGCCCTTCCAGTCGTACAGGCGGACCTCGGACAGCTGGTTGCGCGCGGTGTAGGCGTACTCGTAATGGTTGCCGTTGCCGTCGACCACCGAGACGCGGTTGCCGAACCGGTCCCAGCCCTCGGTCTGCTCGTCGCCCTCCGGGTTCACCGTGCGCGTCTGGTGGTTGTGCTCGTCGTACTCGACGGTGGTGACCCGGTCGGCCTCGTTCGCGTCCAGCGCGTCCTTGACCGAGGTGCGCACCACGTTGCCGTCGACGTCGTACGTCGTGGTGGTGACCGCCTGGTGACGGGTGCCGTCGACGGCGTTGACGGTGACCGGTCCGGTGACGACGGTCGGCCGGCCGACATTGTCGTACGCGAACTGGGTGACGACGCCGCTCGGATAGCTGTCCGAGATCTCCTTCTCCTGGGTCTTGCGGCCCAGGGCGTCGTACGTGGTCTGGGTCAGCATGCCCGAGGGCCACGTCACCTGGGCCAGGTCGCCGGCCGCGGTGTAGTCGTAGCGGGTGACCTTGCCGGCGGCGTCGGTCGACGTGCGGATCAGGCCGGTCGGCAGGGTGTCGGTCGCGCTGCCGAAGGCGAACTCGCTGCCGTTGGTGTACGTGGTCGCGGTGACACCGCTGTCCGGGCCGGTCTCGCTGGTGACGTCGCCGCTGGTGTTGTACGCGGTGATGGTCCGGTAGGTGTTGTCGGTCGCGCTGCTCGACCGCGGGTCGCGCACCTCGACCGGCAGGTCGTTACGGGGATCGAGCGGGTTCGCGGTGTTCGGGCTGGTGTAGGACGTGTACGTGGTCTGGCAGTCAGACGGCCCGCGACAGGTCTTACGGGAGGCGACGTTGCCCCGGCTGTCGAAGGTCATCGTGACGACGTTGCCGTTCTCGTCGATGACCTGGTTCTGCCGGCCCTGGGCGTCGTACTGGAACGACCGCACGACCGAGCCGTTGAGCGGGTGCTCGTCGAAGATCGGACCGCCGGCGTCACCGGGAATGACGGTGCAGAACCGCGGATCGCCGGGGTCGGGCGTGGTGCAGACCTCGGACGGGGTGGGCGTCGGCGTCGGCGTGGGCAGCGGCTGGTCGGCGGGCCTGGTGCTGATGCCCAGCGGGGACGCGGAGCGCAGCAGCCGGCCGGCCAGGGCGTCGTACTCGTACAGGTAGGGGTTGTCGGCCGGGTCCAGCACCTGAACCGTGCGGCGCAGGTCGGTGTCCCCGCCGTGGACGACCGGCTTGCCGATCTTCCAGGTGCCGCCGTTGCCGTCGGTGTACTCGGCGATCCGGTCGGCCACGGAGTCGTACGTCATCTCGGCCGCGGTCTTGCCGCTGGGCAGGGTGATGGCCGTCAGCTGGCCCGCCTTGGCCGCCCCGGCGCTGTAGTGCGCCTTGACGCTCTGGTCGCTGAGCGGGTGCCCGTAGACGGCGATCTCGTCGAGCCCGCCCTGGAAGAACCGCTTCGCGGTGCTGCCCCAGCTCGGCCAGGCGGTCGGCGTGGTCGCCCATCCCGCGCCGGCCTGGTTGAAGGTGAGCAGGCTCTGATCCAGGACGCCGTCGGTGGCGGCCTTCGTGCCCTTCTTCACGCCGTCCACGTACAGGGTCTGCACGTCGGCCGCGACGGAGAGCACGACGTGGTGCCACTTGCCGTCCCGCAGGTCGGCGCCGCCGTCGATCGGCTTCGGCGTGGTGGCGGTCGTCTTGAACTGGCCGCGGACATGCCCGTCGGTGCCGACGTAGAGCAGCGGAACTCCGGTCGCGGGCGTGGTGCCGAGCGCGGTGTCCTGATAGCCGAGCAGCGGGCCACCGCTCTGCACGGCCGAGACTGTGAACCACAGTTCCACGGCGGTGTCCCGGCCGCGCTTGACGACACCCTTCGGCAGTTCGGCCACCGAGGTCGTGCCGTTGAACTGAGCTGCGGTGTCGTCACCGCCGGCCAGCGCGCCCGGCTGCTCGAGGGTCACGTTGGCCAGAGTGCCGGCGTCCTTGCCCAGGTTGTTCGGGACGTCGCTGGCGGCGGCGGTGGCGCCGGCCTTCTCCCCCAGGCGCCAGTACGAATCCGGGCCGCTGTCGGTCACGCTGCTGCGGTAGTGCGAGCCATCCGCGTACGAGTAAGTGGTGCAGGCCTGGCCCTCCGGCGCGCACACCTTGGTCAGCCGGTCCCCGTCGTACGTGTACGTCCAGGTCAGGGCGGAGCCGTTCACCGGGTCGGTGGCGACGCTCTGCACGTGCGTCCCGGCGGTGTTCCAGGTGAGCGTGAGCGCCCGCAGGGCCTTGGTGGCGCTGGGCGCCCGCTTCGTCTGCAGCTTGGTCAGGCGGCCGGTCTGCGAGTCGTAGACGAACTCCAGCACCCGGGAGTACTTGTCGGTGATCGAGGCGATCCGGCCGTCGCCGCCGCGGAAGGTGTAGGTCGTGTTCGCCTGGTCCTTCAGGACGTACGTGCTGGACGCGATCGACAGCTGGCCGGTACGGCCGAGCGGGGCCGCGAACGTGCCGTCACTGTTACGGCCGTAGCGGACCTGCTGCCCGTCGGGGTACGTGATCAGCGCGTTGCCGGACCCGTCGGCGTCCAGGGCCACCCGCATGTCCAGTTCGGACATCCAGCCCGCGCCGAAGGCGAGGTCGGCCCGCGGGTCCAGGCTGTTGTAGGTGCGCAGGATGCTCAGGTCGGGGCCGGCCGACGCCTCGGTGGCGTCCACCGCGCTGGTGCTGTAGTTGCCCAGGTCCGGGTCGAAGTCCTTGTCACCCGAGCCGTACGGCGCGTTCGCGACCCGCGACGTGATCTCCGGCTGCGGTACGACGGTGGTCAGCGTGGCGTAGTCGCCGGCGACCTCGGTGGTGTTGTCCTTGACGAACGCCCGCCAGACGTACGGCTTGCTCCAGGCCAGCTTGCCGGCCGGAACGGTGAAGGACTGCTTGGTCTGGTACGCGGTCTGGGTGCACCCGGTCGGGTTGGCCGACGCGTCCACCGCGCAGTACTCGAACTTGTACTGCAGCGTCTGCTTCGGAGGCGCGTCGAGGTCCACGCCCTGCGCCCACAGCTGCGGCGTCAGGTTGGGCGACTCGTAGCCGTTCGGCGGGTAGACCCCGCCCAGCGCCGGCGGGATGTTACGAACCTCGAGCGCGATCCGCGCCGGTGGCACCAGCTCGTCGGTGAAGACCCGCCCCGAGGTGGTCGCCATGCTGAAGTCGAGGATGTACGAGCCGATCGGCAGCGCCTTGATGGTCGCGTCCAGCGTCGTGGAGGAGCCCCGCGCGACAGTGCCCGGCAGCGTGGCGGCCACGTACTGGCCGATCTTGGCCTGGGTCTTCGCGTTGTAGAGCCGGTACACGAGCTGGAAGCCACTGGGCGTCCAGTCCATCGCGCTCTTGTTGGTCACCGTGACCTTGACCTTGCCGGCCTGGTTCTGCAGAACCGCCGGCTTCGGCGTCGGGCTCGGTACGGAGTACTTCGCGTTGTACGGGGTGTGGGTGACGTACAGGGTCGGCGGGTTCGCGCTCCCCGTACCGGCGATGGTCTTCCAGGCGCTCTCGTCGCTGACCGCCGCGCGGAACGAGATGCCGTTGTTGGCCTTGCCGTCGACCCAGCCCTGCACCAGGTCGCGGCCCTTCGTGCCCAGGTCGAGCACGGTGCCGGTGACCGGACAGGCCGAGCTGGACTGTCCGAGGCCGACGTAGCCCTGAGCGAACGAGGCGGAGGCGAGGGCGCCGCCGACCGACGGGCCCGGGTAGCTGGTGTGGTCGTTCGCGGTCCACGACCCGGTCACCGGGTAGACGCCGAGGGCGCGGGGCTTGCAGGACGGCGCGTCGAACGCGGCGAAGCTGAGCTGCGCGCTGAAGATGGTCTCGTGGGCGAGCGACGAGGCAAGCCCGCCGAACTTGACGTACGAGGCGGAGTTGACTCCGTTCTTGCGGCCGACGGACAGATCGCCGCCGCCGTGCGAGGTGCCGCCCTGGACTATGAGGCTCTCGGTGACGGAGCCGTTGCCGAGCACCGGCGGATCGAGCCGTACCGGAAACGCCCGGCCGGCGGCGCGCAGCCACGCCGCGTCGGCGTCGACGGCCAGCGCGGGACGGCCGTCGCGGCTGGTCAGCCGGTAGGAGACACCGCTGGAGACCGCGCCCTCGGCGTCGACCAGATATCCGGCCGGGATGGTGGCCACGGTGGTCTTCTTGGCGTCGCGCAGCAGAACCTGGCCGTTCTCGACCGCCGCGGTCAGACCTGACAGCTGGAGCGGGAAAACGAAGCCGGTGGGGGCGTCCGCCGAACCGAGAACGAGAGTTTCCTTGACGCCGCCGGGCTGGGCACGGAGTTCGACGTCGACATCGGGCCAGACGCCCGGATAGGTGGCGGTGTCACCGGCAACCTTGCCGGCGACGGCGGCGGCACCGGCCGCGCCGTAGGCGAGGACCCCGCCACCGGGGAAGGTCACCCGCACGAGCTCGGAAGCGTCGGCGCGGGCGGCCAGTTTCAGATCGACCGAGTCGGCGCCGCGCCGCCATCCCCCATCGGGATCCGCGGTCAGCTTCGAGTCGATCGGCGCCCAGCTGCCGTCGGGCTTGCGGTAGTTCAGGGGAGCCGCGGAGAACTCGGTCGTCTCGGTGCCGTCCGGATTGCGGTACGCCCGTTCATGAGGCCCCCGGCGTGTGGCTATCTCCGGCCCGGCGCCCGGCCCGAACCGTTTCGCCTGCCCCTGAGGCGCGGTCATCACGCGGGCGGCGTTGGCCGGGAGCGTAGGCGCCTTGACCGGCGGGTACTTCGAACGCTCCGACGTGGGCCGCACGGTGTTGCGGCGCCCGGCGACCACCGGGTCGAGCCCCGCGGCGTCGCCCCAGCGCTGCTCCGGGGCCTTGTCGGAGCCGGCGGGCGTCTCCACTGCCACGAGTCGCGGGTGGAGCTGGACGGCGGTCGTGCCCTGCTCCCCCGCCCACGCGCCGATGAGCAGCACCAGGAACGCGGCGAAGGCCAGCCGTCCCTTGTGGAAGAGCTGCCGTTTCGCGCGCACACGCCTGTTCCGACGGCCAGACACTGAGAAACCCCCGCATGCCGCCTGAGCGACGCTTGTCCATGATTCGATCCGAGCGACGAGACGGTAGGCGCTGACCAACAAGCTGATCAACCAACGAAGCGGGAAATTACCGACCGTTGCGCAGCTCCGGGGTTAATCCGGTCACCCGGCACGCTTCCGCCACAGTCCTGAACTGGGCCGACATCCCACCCGAAACACCGAGTACAGAGCCTTGTTATATATCTCACAGTCACTCACAGCACACGTTTAGTAGTCGCATATGAGCCACCGATCAGCGCGGTTCCGCCGTGAGCACTCAACCAACGAGCCCGTGGGTGAACCGTCTCAAATACGCACTTAGCCCCTGGCGGCGTTCACGGGTGGAGGACCACGATGCCGTCCTCGTCGGAGACGACCTCGGCGCCGGGGTGGAAGTCGCAGCCGCCGATGCGCAGGGGAACGTCGCGGTCGCCGGCGCCGGTCTTGGCGCTCTTGCGGGGATTGGAGCCGAGGGCCTTGATGCCCAGCGGGAGGACGCGGAGCTCGGCCACGTCGCGGACGGCGCCGTTGATGACCACGCCGGACCAGCCGTTCGCGACCGCCAGGCCGGCGATGACGTCGCCCATGAGGGCCCGGTGCAGGGAGCCGCCGCCGTCCACCACCAGGACGCGGCCGGCGCCCGGCTCGCTCAGCACCGACTTGAGCAGGGCGTTGTCCTCGAAGCAGCGGACGGTCACCGCCGTGCCCCGGAAGGTGGCGTGTGCCCCGTACTGAAGGAATTGGGTGTCGCACGAGCCGATGCTGTCGCCGTGGTCGTCGATGAGGTCAGCCGTCTTCGTCATGAGGTCCTCTCAGGAACGCTTCGATCACCGGGGTGAGGTCGGCCGCGAACTCGTCGAAGAAGCCGTGCCGGCCGCGGTCCTGGAGGTGCAGGGTGGCCGTGGCGAGACGCCGCCGGATGTCGTTCGAAAGTGACGACCCGGAAGTGGGGCTCGAAGCGCTCGCGGAGGCCCGTCCACCAGTCGTGCGCATTCGCCTGCCCGGACAGCAGGAGCAGGGTCGGACCCTGGCCGCTCTCCTGAACGGCCAGGGGGAACTCGCTCAGGGCTTGCGGCCCACGGCGGTCCAGACGTTGATGTCGGAACGCTCGGGGATCTCGGCGCCCGGCGCGGGGCGCCACTCGCTGGCCGGGACGACGCCCGGGTCGACGAGCTCGAGGCCGTCGAACAGGGCCGTGAACTCGTCTTTCGGGCGGGTCCAGACGTCGGACTTGCCGGACTCCACCAGCTGACGATAGAGCGCCTGCTGCTCCGGCGTGCCGAAATCGGAGGTGGCGTGGGTGGCGACCAGGTAGCTGCCGGACGGCAGGGCGTCGAGCAGCCGGCTCACGATCGGCTTGGCCGCGCCGTCGCCGTGGATGAAGTGCAGGACGGCGATCAGCATGAGGCCGACCGGCTGCTTCAGGTCGAGAGTCTCGGCCAGCGCCGGGTCGGCCAGGATGCGCTCGGGGTCGTTCAGATCGGCTTCGATGTACGCCGTCCGGCCCTCCGGGCTGCTGTTGAGCAGAGCCCGGGCGTGCACCATCACGAGCGGGTCGTTGTCGACGTACACGATCCGCGACGTGGGCGCGTGGCGCTGGGCCACCTCGTGGGTGTTGTCGGCGGTGGGCAGGCCGGTGCCGATGTCGAGGAACTGCCGGACGCCGGCCTCCTCGGCCAGGAACCGCGTGGCGCGCTGAAGCATCGCGCGGTTGGCGAGGGCGCCGAGGCGCACCTTGGGGAAGAGGCGTTCGAGTTCGTCGCCCGAGGCGCGGTCGGCGGCGAAGTTGTCCTTGCCGCCGAGCCAGTAGTTGTAGCGCCGGGCGGGGTGGGCGACGTTGGGGTCGATGCCGGAGGCGACGGGATCCACAGGGGAACAATAGGTCAGCAGGATTCGTAGTGATAACCCGCCTCGCCCTGTGGGACGACCTCCCGATCGCGCAGAATGACGGAGATACGCGCGCCGTGATCCCGGCATGCCCGACGGTAGGCGTCGATGCCGTTGTCGGTGTACTCGACCTCGTACACCTGGTCGCCGTAGCGGTCGAGATAGGCGCCGCATTCGTCGTACACCGCGCATTCCTCGGTCACCGCGAAGTCGAACCCGAGGCTCCGCCCGTCGAAGTCGGCGGCGTTCTTCTGCCCGGCGGCGAGGCCGCTCTCATGGGCTTTCGAAACCAGAATTCGGGCGTACGCCACGGCGTGCTCCGCGGAGAGCTGACCCCCGGACCGGGTGTACGAGTCGAGGTTGTCCGGCTCGACGGCACGGAACCCTTTCGCCGCGCACCCCTCGAACCAGCCGCCGACGATCTCGCCGAGCGCCGCCCGCTTGGCCGGGGTGGAGATGTCCAGCAGGTATTCGCCGGGCCAGTCCGGGTCCTGCCTCTTCAGTACGAGATCGGGGTGCTCCGCTTGCCACCAGCCGTTCTCGCCGGGCTGAGTCTGGAACGCGTTCACATAACAAATGCCATAGGCATCCGCCGGGGCGTCGGCCGCCCGGTCCCGGTCGACGATCCGCACGCCGGCCGCCGGCGGGTAGGCACCGCCGAGCTGATAGTCGAAGCGCCCGTCGGCCGGCGGCGCCACCCACCCCCGCGGGGACGTGGCGGGCTCCGGCTCGGAGCCGCATCCCGCCGCGGCCAGAACCACGGCAACCGCCACCGCCAAGATCCGTCGCATGTCCTCACGGTAGGCGGGGCGGCAAGCGCCCGTCAGCCGGAAGGTCGGAGCGGCACGCGGCAGGTGATGGTGGTGCCTCCGCGGTATCGGTCACCGAGCGCAGCCGGCGAGCCTCGTCGGCCGCCGCGACCAGGCGGGCGCGGGAGCCGACCAGCTCGGCCCGGCTCTGCGCGTTGGCCACGGCGATGGCGCAGAGCTCCGTGAACGCGGCCATCCGGGCCTCGGTGTCGTCGGGCAGCCGGCCCTCGCTCGAGCCGACCGCGATCATGCCCCAGAGGCGGCCGCCAGCAGGGTGACCGTGCCGTCCAGTTCGTACCGGAAGAGCCGGGCCGTGCTGCCGCCGAAGTGCCGCCAGATCTCCTTGCAGACGGCGGCGAACACCTCTTCCGGTGGCACGCCCTGGGCGACCAGCAGCGCGAGCCGGCGCAACTGCACCAGAGTCTCGGCGTCGTCCATGTGTCCGGGCACCCGTCGGGGCTGCCATTCAGCAGGCGGAACACACAAGATCGGCCGGGTGTCGTACCGTGCCTGCGATGGAGAGCCGACGGGTGGTGAGCGACGACGAGGTGACCCGCGCCGGGTGCCGTTTCTTCCTGGCGCACGGGACCGTCGAGATGAGCCGGCTGGCCGAGGACATGTGCGTCAGCAGGGCAACCCTCTACCGGATCACGCACAGCCGGGACCGGTTGCTGGGCGACGTGCTGTGGCGGCTGGCCGAGCGGATGCTGTCCGACGCGCGCCGCGAATGCACCGCCACCGGCGCCGACGGCGTGCTGGAAGTCACCCGGCGCTTCACCGAGCGCCTGCTCGCGGCCGAACCCTTCCGCCGGTTCCTGACCACCGAGCCGGAGGTCGCGGCCCGGGTGCTGATGACCGGCGCCGGCCGGGTCACCGAGCGGGTGGTGGCGGCCCAGCACGAGATCTTCCGCGAGGCCGGGCTGTCCGAGGCCACCGACGACCTGGCCTACCTCTACGTCCGGATCATCGAGTCGGCCCTGTACGGCGAACTGGTCGACGGGCGGCACGCCGATCTGGCCCTGGCCGAGCGGGTCCTCAAAGAGATCTTGAGACAGCTGTCGCACGATCCTCGGTGACCATGGTGTTACCGATCGACGAACGCTTATGGTTCGGCGTGCCCAAGCCCCGAGCCCTGTGGCTGCTGGCCGTGCCGACGGCCGCGCCCCTGCTGACACCCTTCGTGAACCGGCTCGAGCCCACTCTGCTGGGCGTGCCGTTCTTCTACTGGTACCAGTTCGCCTGCGCCGTCCTGGCCATCGGCGTGCTCACCACGGTCTACGTGATGACGGCGGAGAAGAAATGACCGACGTCGCCGTCTTCGTGATCCTGATGATCCTGGTGCTGGGGCTCGGCTTCGTCATGGCCCACCGCCGCCAGGCCCGACACCGGGAAAGCCTCGAGGAGTGGGGCGTCGCCGGCCGCGCCTTCGGCAACTGGACCACGTGGTTCCTGCTCGGCGGCAGCATGTACAGCGCGTACACGTTCATCGCCGTGCCCGCCCTGACCTACGGCGTCGGCGCGGTCGGCTTCTTCGCCGTCCCGTTCGCGATCGTCACCGCCCCGCTCACCTTCGTGCTCACCACCAAGATCTGGTCGGTGGCCCAGCGGCACGGCTTCCTGACCCACGGCGAGTTCGCCGGCGCCCGCTTCGGCTCGCGGCCGCTGAGCGCGCTGATCGCCGTCACCGGCATCCTGGCCACGATGCCGTACATCGCCGTGCAGCTCATCTCCCTGCAGGCGATCCTGCGCACGGTCGGCCTCGGCGGCGAACTCCCGCTGCTGGCCGCGGTCGGCGTCGTCTCGATCTGCACGTTCCGCTCCGGCCTGCGCGCGCCGGCCCTGCTCTCCATCGTCAAGGACATCCTGCTGGCCTGGATGCTGATGACGGCGGTGCTGATGGTCGCCATGTTCGGCGGCTGGGACACCACCTTCCACCAGGCCGGCCAGCGCCTGCCGGCCGGCCTGCTGCTGCCCGACAACGGCCAGCTCGGCTTCCTCACCCTGGTCATCGGCTCGGCGCTGGCCATCTTCGCCTACCCGCACGCCCTGACCGGCATGCTCGCGGCCAAGGACCGGGCCACGGTGCGCCGCAACGCCGCCGCGCTGCCCGTCTACTGCCTGGCCCTCGCCCTGATGGCCCTGCTCGGCTTCTTCGCCCTGGCCCGCGGCGTCACCCCGCTCGACGGTGACCTCAACACGGTCATCCCCCGCATGATCCACGAGTACTTCCCGCCCTGGTCGGCCGGTGTCGCCTACGCCGCCCTGAGCATCGCCGCCCTGATCCCGGCCGCGGTCATGTCGATCGCCGCCGCGAACTGCTTCACCCGCAGCGTCTACCGCCCGTACCTACGCCCCGGGGCCTCCCCCGGCGAGGAGGCGCGGGTCAGCCGCTGGACGTCACTGGCGGTCAAGTTCGGCGCGGTCGCCTTCATCCTGCTGCTGGACCCCACGTACTCGGTCGAACTCCAGCTGATCGGCGGCGTGATCATCCTCCAGACGGTGCCCGCGGCGGTCCTGGGCCTGCTCACGAACTGGTTCCACCGCACGGCCCTGATCATCGGCCTGCTGACCGGCCTGGCCGTCGGCGTCATCATGCTCTACAACATCGCCCGCGTGGACGCGACGGGCCGCGTCGTCGAGGCCCACTTCGGCGGTTCGAGCTGGTCCCTGGGCGACGGCCGCACCATCTACGTCGGCATCGTCGCCCTCGCGGTCAACCTGCTGGTCACGGTCCTGTTCACCGCCCTGCTACGCCTGGCCGGCGTCCCGTCGGGCCCGGACGCGACCCGCCCGGAGGACTACGACAGCGACGCCGACGACCCCCGCCTGCGCCGCCTGGACGCCCTGCTCGACGGCCTGCCCCGCGACGAGAAGACCCCCATCCCTTAGAGGTACGAGTTCTCGAACAGCACCGCGAAGCTCACGCCGGCGCCGTCGTCCCGCGCGCTCCCGTCGCCCGTTCCGGCCGGTGCGAGCCCTCACCCTAAAACCGGACATACCCCCGCATATACTGACCTCATGCGGAGATCTCTGATGCTGGCCGTGACCGCCCCCCTCCTGGCCACGGCCACACCCGCCCTCGCGATGCCCGCCACCCCTCTCCGCACCACAGCCGAACCAGCCGCCGCCTTTTTCCGCGCCACTGCCGCGCCAGCCGCCGCCCCTTTCCGCGCCACTGCCGCGCCCGCCGCCGTCCCTTTCCGCGCCGCCGCCGCGCCTCTCCGCGCCACCGCCGCGCCCGCTCCCGCGGCCGACGCTCTCCCCGCCGTCTGCCCCGCTGCGGTGCATGCCCCGGCCGCCACCGCCGACCACCTCACCTCGACCGGCGCGGGCCTGCACAAGCAGACCGTCACCGTCGACGTGCCGCCCGGCTGGCGCATGACCCTCGACGGCCGCGACCCCGAATACGTCGAAACCGTCCTGGTCGCCGACGGCTTCTACACGCAGGACTCCCCGCGAACCGTCACCTGGACCCCGAAGCTCCGCTTCATCGGCACCGCCGCCCCCGTGACGATCCGCCTGACCGCCCCCGACGGCCACACCCGCACGCTCACCTACACGGCGACGGTCACCTGCCCGCCCCCGCCGTCCGCGCCAACCCACACCACGACCGGCTCCAGCCGGGCCTTCCAGTCGGTCACGTTCGCCATCCCACCGGGCGGCCACATCGGCCTGGCCGACGGCCAGCCCCTGGAACTCCCCCAGGGCAACCTGGGCCTGGCCATGATCTCCTCGATCTCCACCATCCCCGGCCAGCCCCACGACGACACCCTCATCGGCGCCGCCGGCACCCTGGTCTTCACCCCCACCCGAGGCGCCACCGGCCCGATCCCCCCGGTCCGCTACACGGTCACCGATTCCTACGGCCAGACCTCGGAGGGCGTCTACCAGCCCTCCCTCCGGGGATACGCCCGGCAGTGACATCACGCCTCGGCGAACCCTCCCGGCCTGATGTCCTCGACGCCGGTCACCGCCGGGCAGCCGGCGCGCACTCATGGCCCCACACGCGACCGCTGAACGCCTCCTCGCGGGTCCGGTTCGCTGCGGCCCACCCCTGGCACAACGGCACCGCGCCGCGACCGCGCCGGCGGCGGCCCCCGGCCGCGGTTCCGGCTTGTGCAGTCCCGGCGAGACGACACGAGTTTCTGCTTTGCGGTCGAGCGGACCGTTCCCCGCAGCGCTCTCGGTGGCTCGGGCAGCCGTTCCCGCAGCGCTTCTCGGTAGCCGGGCCGACCGTTCCCTGCGGTGCTCTCAGTCGCCCGGCCAGCTGTTCCCCGCAGCGCTCTCAGTCGCCCGGCCAGCCGTTCCCCGTGGCGCTCTCAGTCGCCGGGCCGACCGTTCCCCGCAGCGCTCTCAGTCGCCCGGCCAGCCGTTCCCCGCACCGCTCTCGGTGGCCGGGCCGGCCGTGTCGGTGAGGGCTTCGATGGTCCCACCCGCGGGACAGGCCGCCGAGCCCGGACCGGCGCGCCGGCAAGCCCCCGCTCCTCCCTCCCGTGACCGACCGCGAGGGGCCTCAAGCTCGACACGGACGTGAGCGGGAAAGGCAGGTCGAGCCCGACACGGATGAAGCCAAAACAGAGGTTGAAGCAAGCAAGGAGCGTGGCCAGGAAGGGCGGCCGAGTCGGGCAAGGGGCGTAGCCGGGACGAGGGGCCGAGTCGGGCAAGGAGCGTGACCGGGAAGCTCGGACGCCGCGGCAGATGCTCGTGTGGTGGGTGCGCGGCTTTTGTGGTCGGGTGGGTGACGCCGCGTACGACATCAGCCTTGAGGATTCAGTCCCCAGCGGGTGAAGCGGGCGCGGGCGTGGCGTTCGCCGCGGGCTATGAGGAGGCGGCGGCCGCCGGGGAGGCGGCTCAGGGACTGGCTGATGAGCAGGTTGGCGGCGACTCGGGTGAGGCCGTACCACGGGAAGCGGTAGGGCAGGCCCAGGTCGTGCATGGCGTGGCGGCCCAGGAGCCAGGAGCTCAGTGAGAGGGCGCGTTCGCGTTCTAGGCTCCGGCGCCGGCGGCCGGGGAACTCCTGGTCGGTCATGGCGATCAGGGCCCGGGCCAGCGCCCGGCTGTTGTCGTCGGGTGGTGGGTCGTACGACAGGAAGTGGTAGAGCAGTCGGCGGCCGCGTTTCTCGGTGTGTGGGAGCCACTGCTCGTTCACGCCCATGAGCCAGCCGATGTAGGACCACAGGTGCATCACGGCGGCCGCGTCCCGGCGTGAGACGCGCACGCCGAGCAGGCGCAGGTGCAGCAGGAAGCTGGTGCTGAAGACGCCCAGGGTGCTGGCCTGGTCGTACTGGTTGATCGGGGTGCCGCGCCGCGCCGTGTCCCAGGTGGGGTCGGCGGCGAGGTGGGCGTTGACCAGGGCGTGCATGATCCGGACGTGCAGGGTCAGGCGGAAGCCCTCGCGGCCGGGATTCAGGCCGCCGGGGGCGGTGACGGCGCGCCACCAGATCGACGTCTCCTTGACGCGGCGCAGGGTTTCGCCGCCGGCCAGCCGGCCGGTGCGGACCAGCGGTTCCAGGGCGGCCGCGGTGCGGTAACCGCCGAGCAGGGAGCCGTACGCGAGGACGAGGCCGGCGTCCAGGCCGAACGCGCGGCAGGCTTTGGCGCCCCGGTCGAGCAGGCGGTCGTCGACCCACGGCGGACGGTCCAGCACGGCTTCGAAGAAGGCCCGGCCGGCGCCGGCGGGGCCGGCCGCGAGGGCGGTGTGCAGCTCGCGGGCGGGAACGGCTCGGACGAGAGCGGCCGCCAGTTCGTCATGCTGCGACAGAGCCGCCTTGAGAGCCGCGAGTTCGGCCTGGTGGGGCCGCGCGCCCCGGCCGGCGAGACGCCGCAAGGGGGCGGCGGCGCGTTCGCCCCAGGCGCGGTCCTGGCCGAAGCGGGTGGGGGTGGTCATTCGAACAGCTTGCGGATCTGTTCGTTGAAGGTCAGCACGGACAGGAAGCCGAACAGCAGGAAGGACCACACCAGCGCGGCGACGCGGCCGGCGCGCGGGCGGATCTCCGGCGGAAGCAGGCGAAGGTTGATGAGCAGCAGGAGGGCCGAGTAGACGAACATCATCAGGCCGCCGGTGACGGCCGAGATGACCAGCAGCACCAACGGCTGGGTCACGCCGGACAGCAGCACGAGGATGCCGACCAGGACGAGGCCCCAGACCAGCGCGAAGTACATCTTGCTTTCGTTGAAGGACTTCAGATACGCGGTCTTGAGCACGTCGGCGGCCAGGCGGCTGGTGTAGTCGACGATGCCGAGCGCGGCCGCGAACAGCGAGAAGGCCCCGATGATCCAGAAGAAGGTGCCGAACCAGCCGCCGACGGCGTCGTTGAGGGCCTCCCCCTCGGCCTTGAGGAACGAGATGTTGTTCGTCAGTCCCTCGTCGCCGAAGACGGTGGCGTAGGCCAGCATCGAGGTGAAGAAGATGGTCAGGAAGGTGATGAGCACGAACGTCGTCAGCTGTTCGATGTTCGCGAAGCGCCACCAGCGGCGCCAGCGGTTCATGTTCTCGCCGGTCGTCTCGAAGATGAAGCCGGTGGACGGCGCCGCCTCGAGCCGACCGGTGACCGGGCTGACGATGCGGGGCACGTACGCGCCCATCCCGAAGCCCTTGTCCCGGATCCAGTTGCTCTGGCACAGATTCTGGCCGCCGCCCGCGCCCGCGAAGGCGAGCGCGCCCATCAGCAGCGCGAAGCCGAGTTCCTCGTACGGAAGCCCGGCCTTGGTGATGATCTGCGGGGCGTCGGCCCACGCGGACGCGCCGATCGCGGCGATCGAGCCGACCACGAACAGCAGCAGGACGGCCGCCACCTTCACCATCTGGATCTTCTCGAGCGCCTGGTAGACGACCGGCGCGAGGGTCAGGATGATGCCGATCAGCAGCAGGAAGCCGATGGCGATCGGCGTGACCCGGCCGCCGACCAGGTACGTGGTGAGGGTGGCCGAGCTCGTCGCCCAGCCCGGCCAGATGTTGGCGAAGTAGGCGAGGATCGCGAAGAACAGTCCCCAGTGGCGCCAATACCGGCTGAAGCCGGTCAGCGCGGTCTCGCCGGTGGCCAGCGTGTACCGCTCGATCTCCATGTTCAGGAAGTACTGCGTGGCCAGCCCCACGAAGGCGGCCCAGACGAAGACCAGGCCCACTTGCGAGGCGATGTACGGGAACAGGATGAACTCGCCGCTGGCCAGGCCGACGCCGGCGGCGATGATGCCCGGGCCGATGACGCGGCGGAAGTTGGCGGGCGGTTCCGGTAGTTCGCGGACCTCGGGCGCGGGAAGGTGCCTGGTCGGAAACACCATGGACACCAATCTATGCTTGTACCCCACGCGGGCGCCACACCTGCCATGCTCTTCAGGCATGACGTCCGCGCGCCGGCCCGAGCTCGACGCCATCCGGCTCGCGGTGGTGCTCGGGCTGGTGTTCTTCCACGCCGCGCTGGTGTTCGACACCCGCGACGACTTCTACGTGAAGAACGCTCAGACGACCGAGGCGGTCACGTGGATCGCCGGGCTCGGCGTCGTGTGGGCCATGCCGGCGCTCTTCCTCATCGCGGGGCTGGGCTCGTGGCATTCGCTGGGCCGGCGCGGCACGGGCGGCTTCGTACGGGAGCGACTGTTGCGGCTCGGGGTGCCGCTGGTCTTCGCCTCACTGACCATCATCCCGATTCCCCAGTGGATCCGGTACGGCGCCTCGGAGCCGTACCTCGAGTTCCTGCGCGACTACTTCGACGTTCACCTGGACCTGTCGGACTTCCCGTTCGTCGTCCAGGGCGAGTTCTTCGAGACCGGCCACCTCTGGTTCGTCGTCCTGCTGCTGGCCTTCGCCCTGATCCTCGCCCTCGTGGCGGGCCGCCTGCCGCCGATCGGCGGCCCGATGCGGCATCGCGGCGTGGTGTTCCTGCCCGCGCTGCCGATCGCGCTGATCGGGGCGCTGCTCGGCATGGAGGAGGCCTTCGCCGGGTGGAGCCGATGGGCCTATCTGCTTTTCTTCCTGTACGGGTTCCTGCTCGCGGCCGACGACCGTTTCCGCGCCGCCATGCGGCGGGACGCCCGGTGGGCCGCCGTGATCGGGCTCCTGCTGTTCGGGGCCTCGGGCGCCGCCCTGAGCACGGCCGGCGACGACCCGTTCACCGCGATGACCGCGCACGCGATCGTGGCCCGGGTGCTGTTCGGCCTGGCTGGATGGTTCTGGGTGGTCGCCATCCTCGGGCTGCTCGACCGGGGGTCGCCGCCACCGCGCAGCCCGGTGATCGGCTACCTCGCGGTGGCCGCCCTGCCGCTGTACATCCTGCACCAGCCGATCGTGGTGGTGGTCGCGTTCTTCGTGGTGCGCTGGGACCTGCCGATGCTGGTCGCCTACCTGGCCATCGTCGCGATCAGCTTCGCCGTGATGTTCGCTGTCTACGATGTGCTGGTGCGCCGCACGAGGGTGACGCGGTTCCTGTTCGGGATGCGGCCGTGAGCATCGTCCTGACCGGGGCCACCACCGGGATCGGACGAGCGACCGCCCGCCTGCTGGCCGGGTCGGCCGGCCATCTCATCCTGCACGGGCTCGAGCCCACCATCGGCGACTTCGCGCCCGGCGACCGGATCACCTACTTCCCGGCCGACTTCGGCGACCTGGACGAGGTCGAGCGGCTGGCCGCGCGCATCCGGGCCGCGACCGACCGGATCGACGTGCTGATCAACAACGCGGCCCGGCCCGGTCCGCCGGCCCGGACGGTGAACGCGGCCGGTCACGAGGTCACCTTCCAGGCCAACTATCTGGCGCCGGTGCTGTTGACGACCCGGCTGCTCGACCTGACCCGGCGGGTGGTGAACGTCGCCTCGGCCACGCACCTGTCGGCGACCTTCGCCGGCCCGGGCCGGCCCTACTCGGCGGCGGGCGTGTACGCGTACTCCAAATTGGCCCTTGTCGCCTATTCCTGCTGGCTCTCGCGGCGCCGGGCCGAGGTCGTCAGCATGCACCCGGGCGTCATCGCGACGCCGCTGCTGCACGCCATGTTCCCGATCGGCGGGGACCGGCCCGAGCACGCCGCCGGGAACGTCCGCTACGTGGCCTCGCGGCGCGGTGACAACGGCACCTATTACGACGAGCGGACGCCCGCGCCGCCCAACCCGGAAGCGCTCGACCCGGCGGCTCAGGAGCGGCTGATCGACCTCACCGTACGGGCCCTGGACGTGTCGGCCCTGTCCGAGAAGCGGTGACGGGCGGCCCGCCGCCGTTGTCACTTGGCCGGGAACCGGCCGCAACCGCTGTCGCCGACACCGTCGATCTTGCTGGCGGTCTCCGGCCCGTACTGGCCGTCGGACGAGGCACCGATCTTGGTCTGGGTGCGCTTCAGGGCGGCCTTCGTGGCCGGGCCGAAGTCGCCGTCGGCGGAAAGGCTCTTCTCGCTGTAGCAGTAGTACATCATCCGCTGGAGGGCGGTGACGGCGGTGTTCTTGGCGCCCTCGGAGAGCGAACAGCGGGTGGTGCCGCCGCCCCACGGGACGGTCATGAAGCCGGCGCCGGCTTCGCTCGAACCCATCACCATGGTGGTCGTGCACTTCGGCGTCGCGGCCGCGGCCGGTCCGGCCGGCAGCAGCCCGGCGATGCTCGCGGCCATGGTGAGGCCGGCCGCGGCGAACGAGAGTTGACGAACGTTCATGGTTCTCCTTTTGACGGCCCGCGAAAGGGCACGCCGATGACGCGATTCCGAGGGCGGACATCGCGAAAGAGGTGATGATTGATCGAGGGAGCGACATTCGCTGGCGCCGATTCCTCCTCGACGGACAGACGCTAACATGGTCAACAACGCCCGAACAAGATCGGAATACGTCACTGGGTGGTGCTCATGCCGGATCCGCACGACACCTACCCGAGCCTGATGCACACGGCGCTGGGCGCCACGGACCATGCACCTCGACTCCCACGTGCCGGCCCGCGACCGTCGATCGGGCAGAGGTGAAAATGGCTTCCCATGACGGTTCAACAGCTGCTCGACACGCTTGTCGCCGGTGGGGCCGCGGGCGCCCTGGCGGAACTGCGGGATGCCGGTGGGACGGCGCGGGCCTCGAGCGGGGTCGCCGAGCTCGGCACCGACCGGCCGGTCGACCCGCGCGGGTACTTCCGGATCGGCAGCGTCACCAAGGTGTTCACGGCGGCGGTGGTCCTGCAACTGGCCGGTGAGGGGCGGCTCGCGCTCGACGAGCCGGTGGACTGCTTCGCGCCGATCACCGTGCGGCAGCTGCTCGACCACACGAGCGGGCTGCACAACTACACCGAAGACCTGACCGCCGACAACATTCTGCGCGACCGGTGGCGGCGGTGGACGCCGCGCGAGATCGTCGAGCGGGCCGGCCGGATGGCCCGGGCGTTCGCACCGGGCACGTCGCGCGCCTACAACAACACGGGCTATGTGCTGCTCGGACTGCTCATCGAGGGTGCTACCGGTCATCCGTACGGCGAAGAGATCGAAGGCCGTGTCCTGCGGCCGCTGGGGCTCCGCGACACGCTGGTGCGCGACGACAGCGCCGCGATGCCCGCACCGCACGCGCGCGCCTACCTGATGGTGGACGGGAAGCCGGTCGACGTCACCGACTACAACCCGTCCACGGCCGGGCCGGCCGGCGGCCTCATCTCCACCGCCGCCGATGTGAACACGTTCTTCCGGGCGCTGCTGACCGGGAAGCTGCTCGGCCCGGCCGAACTCCGCGAGCTACTGACGACGATGCCGACCGGCACGCCCGGCGTCGAAGGCGGCCTCGGCATCACCCGCTACACCCTCGCCGGCGGCGCGACGGTGTGGGGCAAGGAAGGCGGCTTCCACGGATACCGCACATGGTCCTTCCACAACGCCGACGGCAGCCGGCAGCTCACCGTCTCGGCCACGGCCGGGCGGCGCGAACCACCCACCACGGCCGAGGTCGTCAGACTGCTGCCGGCTCTTCTCTGACCCGGGGCCGGTCACGCGAGGGGTGCCTCGTCCCGAGCGGGTTTCACCGATGTGACCAGCTTCTCCACCGCCTCGGCGAAACCCTCGGGCTCGTCGCCGCGCGTTGCGGGCGGCGAGCGCGTCGAGGTCCGGGCCGTTGCCAGGCGCCGTGGCGTACAGGATGATCCCGGCCAGCCGCCCCGGGCGGGTGAGCGCGTACTGCTGCGCCACCAGCCCACCGTGCGAATGACCGAGCAGGTAGGACCAGTCCACACCGGGCCCACCCGAGTGCATCACGCAGACCGGCCCGCGCCCGGCCACATGGAAACGCTGGACGACCCCGCCCACGGTGACCTCGTGCGTGGTGAGTGCTCGCGTCACGCCTTGACCGACGCGCCGAACGGCGGGAAGTTCAGCGTCTTGTCCGGCGAACTCGGCCCGTACCGCCTAATCTGATCGATGGACATTGATGTCTATCGAAGGGCCGGTCGATGCGGAAGACGTTAGCCACCATTGTCAGTGTCATGTTACTGGGCGTGACGCTCGGGTCGACCCCGGGAACCGCTCAGGCGGCGGGGCCGCTCGTGTCGGCGCGGCCCGGGCCGGAGGAAGTCGGGCGGGCGCTGGCGAAGATCGCCCGGGCCAGTGACGGGCGGGTGCGGCTCGGGGTGATCGGGCGCAGCAACGAGGGGCGGGCGCTGCGGCTGGCCAGCGTCGGGCACGGGCCCACGCGGCTGCTCTTCGTCACGCAGCAGCACGGTGACGAGCCGCTGGGCACGCCGGCCGCGATCCGGGCGCTGTGGACGCTGGGGGTGCCGGACACGCCGTGGCAGCGGGCCCTGCTGAAGCGGGTCACGCTCGACGTCGTGGTGCAGGCGAACCCGGACGGCGCGGTGCGCGAG
Source organism: Actinoplanes sp. NPDC048796 (assembly GCF_040650035.1). NCBI lineage: Bacteria > Bacillati > Actinomycetota > Actinomycetes > Micromonosporales > Micromonosporaceae > Actinoplanes > Actinoplanes sp. NPDC048796. Next base: position 295,646 of record NZ_JBEZGO010000005.1, read on the forward strand.
CAGCGCTACAACCATGACCCGAGCGCGTCGGGCGACTACTCCGAACCCGGCGTCGGCTATGACATCAACCGGTTCCACAATCCGCTGACGCCGATCGGGGACAACCCGGTGCCGGAGTCGCGGGCCGTCCTGCGGCTGTGGCACGCGACCCATCCGAAGGCCGTCGTCGACTACCACATGCAGGGGCGCTATCGGCAGCCCGACGGGCGGGAGACGACGGCCTCGATCCTGTGGCCGACCAGCCCGCTGGCCGGGGACGTGACGAGGTCGCGTCAGCTCGCGGTCCACAACTACGACGCGCTGACCAAGCTGGCCGGTGCTAACGTCACCCGCTACCCCGGCGGCGACTACGAGGGCATCGCCCGCAACGCGTACGGGATCCTGGGCAGCGCGTCACTGCTGGTCGAGCTGTCGAACCTGCCGGACGAGCAGGTGGAGTTCCAGATCCGCAGCGCCTACACGTCGATGCTGGCCACCGTTCAGGGCGCGGCCGACGGCTCCCTGTGGCGGGCCGACCCGGCCCGCGCCGACACGATCCCGGCCCGCGGCCCGGCCCTGCCCGGCGTGACCGCCCGCAGCTTGGACGCCGCGGCCTGACCTGACCCACGCCGCGGGTTGATCATGGGCGGCGCAGAATGGGGGCATGCGGATTGATCTTTCGGGGAAGACGGCGCTGGTCACCGGCTCCACGCAGGGCATCGGGCTGGCGATCGCGACCGGGCTGGCGGCGGCGGGCGCGCGCGTCGGCGTCAACGGGCGGTCGGCCGAGTCGGTCGAGCGGGCCATCGGCGGACTCGGGGACGGCGACTTCGTCGCGGTGCCGGCCGATGTGGCGACGGAGGAAGGAGCTACGGCCGCCCTGGAGGCGCTGCCCGAGGTCGACATCCTGGTCAACAACCTGGGCATCTTCGGGGCGCAGCCGGCCCTGGAGATCAGCGACGACGACTGGCGCCGGTACTTCGAGGTGAACGTGCTGGCCGCCGTCCGGCTAACCCGCAATTACCTGCCCGGCATGCGCGACCGTGGGTGGGGGCGCGTCCAGTACATCGCCAGCGACTCCGCCGTGGTCACCCCGGCCGAGATGATTCACTACGGCATGTCGAAGACGGCGCTGCTCGCGGTGTCGCGCGGCTTCGCCAAGGAGGCGGCCGGCTCCGGCGTCACCGTGAACAGTGTCATCGCCGGCCCGACGCACACCGGCGGGGTGGAGGATTTCGTACGGCAGATGGTCGGCGACGACCTGCCGTGGGACGAGGCCCAGCACAAGTTCATGCTCGAACACCGCCCGCAGTCGCTGCTGCAACGCCTGATCGAACCGGAGGAGATCGCCAACATGGTGGTCTACCTGGCGTCCCCCTTCGCCTCGGCCACCACCGGCGGCGCGCTGCGCGTCGACGGCGGCTACGTCGACGCCATCCTCCCCTGACGCGGGTAAAACGCTGGCACGGCGCCGCCGCCCGGAGCAGCATGTCGCCATGGATCCCGAGGTGCGGGGCGCTGAGGAGAGCATGTTCGTGGCGGCGTCCGACGGCGGATTCGTCGCGAAGGCCACCTGCTTCACCGAGCCGCCCAGCGGGTCAGCTCAGGTCGTCGGCTTCTACGTCACTCCGCGCTTTCGTGGCAGCGGCGTCGCCGGCGACCTGATGGCCGTGGTGAAGCGGTGGGCGCGCGAGGAGGCCGGAGCGGATCGGCTCCGGCTTTTCGTCGTCCGGGGAAACGAGCGCGCCACGGCCTTCTACCGGCGCGCGGGCTTCACCGCCACCGGCGTGACCCGCGATGACGAGGACGAGATGGCGCACGACCTCAGATAGCCTACGAGCGGGTCCGCATGCACCCGGTGCCCCGGCAGCGCCATCAGTTGCGCTGGCGCAGGTTTCGGACAACGAGGGCGATCACTGCGAGAACGAGTACGGCCGCCAACAACTGCAAGCCCGGCGAGTCATCGGCTCCCCCGTATACAAAAGCGGCGACGCCGACCACGAAGGCCAGGAAGAAACCAACGTATTTCATGAGTACTCCTCGGTGCGGCAGACTTTCTGTCACCGGGCGAAATCACATCACCTGGCCGTGCGCACCGGGAAGCCACTCGACAGACTTCGCACACGATCTGCACGCCTCGCACACAAGAGGCCAGGTCCGCGCCCGGTACCCGCTGGAGGAGAAACGCGGTCTCGGCTGCATCGTCGAGGGAGGCATCAAGACCTGCCGAACCGGTTGAACGGCAAGTTCAGACGACCGCTTCGGCCGCTCTCCGGACTCCCCTGAGGCCGCCCGCCGCCCAGTCGCGCAGGAACGGCACCGGGGCGCCGGGAAAGAGGTCGTGCTGAGCGACGACCGCCCAGCGCAGGTGCAGGAAGTAGGCGATGCCGTAGGTGACCGGGTCGACGTGGTGGAACGCGTCGATGCCGGCCTCGTCCAGGAAACCGACCAGGTCGACACCGGCCGGGGCGATCGCCGGGAACTGCCAGTCGATCACCCGGTAGCCGTCGCCGGCCGGGAACACGTGTGCGGGCTTCAGATCGCGATGCACCAGACGGGAGTGGGCTTCGACCGTGCCGAGCACCGGCGCCGACAGGATCCACGATTCGATGTCGTCGACGCCGGGGCTGGCCGGGAATCGGCCGTCGGCCGTCAACTGGCGAAGCTTGACGAGGGTGCTGGCCGCTTCGGCCGCCCACTTCGCGGACGTTCCGACGTCCAGGTAGACCGGGAGGCCCGGCTCCAGCTCGCCGATCTGCTGCACGACCCGGGCCGCGTGGGTCAGCAACTCGTTCTCGCTCAGTGGCAGGTCGGCGAGCGACGGCGAGTCGATCCAGTCCACCAGGAGAGCGTTCCCGACGCGGTGGTGGGCCGGGAGCAGGCGGGTTGCTCCGGCCGCCGCGTAGAACTCCGGCTCCATCACGGGTGGCGACGTCGTCTTGTAGGCGAACGACCGGCCGTCGGCCAGCACCACCTTCTCGGTCCGGGACAGCGGCCACTCCGCGACGGTATGGCTCTGCACGATGGTCTCGCCGAGGAGTTCCGGGGGAAGCATCGGCGGATGGTATCCAGGGGCGACGGCGAGCGACATCAATTTTCCGGCAGTGGGGGGATCAGGGCGGCGATCGCGGCCTGGCCGGCCGCGTTGGGGTGGTCGCCGTCGGAGGCCAGCAGCTCCGTCGGGTCCTGAGAGCCGTCGGGGCCGTGGAAGGCGGTGTCGGTGGGGACGTAGGTGGCGCCGGTCTGGGTGGCGGCGGCCCGCAGCGCCCGGTTGACGGCGGCGGTGGCCGACTCCGAGTCGGAGACCTCGCCGGCGCCGTACGTCTTGGCAGCCACCTTGCCGTCCAGGACCACGTTCCAGTAGCCGAGGACGACCACGCGGGTGCGGTGGATGGCCTCGATGGCGTCGATGGTGGCCTCGACGTCGTCCTGGACGCCGGCCGCGACCGGGGCGTATTTCGACGGGTCGTCGAAGTCGCCGGCCATGTCGTTGGCGCCGATCATGATGACCACCTCGGCCGCCGAGGCGAAGACCGTCTTCTGCGCGGACAGGCCGGCCCGTACGTCGGCCGCCGTCGCTCCCGACCTGGCCAGGTTGACGTTCGTCGCGTGCTGCGACGAGGCGTACAGGGCCGGGAAGGGTTGGCAGCCGCACGCCGCGCCGGCCGCGACCGAGTCGCCCAGGGTGACCACCACAGGCGCGGCCGGCGCGTCGCAGGCCGCCAGCAACAGCAGGAGCAGGACGGCGGCGCGCCTCACGACAGCGGCCCGGCCAGGTGGGCGGAGAGCCAGTCGAAGGCGGGCGCCTCCATCTGGCGCCACACGGCGCTGCTGTGGCCGCCGTGCGCGACCACCGCGGTGGTGACCGCGAGCGGTTTGCGGGCGGAGGCGGCCAGCAGGCGCGAGTCGTGGGAGCACTGCTTGTCGTCGGCGGCGAAGCCGAGCCACAACGCGGAAGCGGGCTGCGGCAGGTGTTTCAGGCGCCAGTACGGGTTGTTGGTGGTGTGCTCGGAGCCGTCGCCGATGGTGATGCCGGACGACGCGTACCCGGAAAGGCTGGCCCCGGCCGCGAACAGGGTGGGGTGGCGCAGGGTCAGGTTGATGGCGCAGAACGCCCCGGCCGAGTATCCGACGAGGCCCCAGCCGGCGCGGTCGGTGCGGATGCGGTAGTGCGCCTTGGCGTACGCGGGCACGTCCACCGTCAGGAACGTCTCGGCCTGGGGGCCGTTCTTCAGGTTGGTGCACTCGGTGTCGAGGGTCGGGTTGGTGGTCTGCTGCGGGAACAGCACCACGGTGGGCGCCATCCGGCCCGAGGCGATCTCGGCATCCAGTGTGGACTTGACGTCGAGTTTGCGCACCCAGTACTGCGGGGTGCCGGGTACGCCGTGGAACGCCTCGATGACGGGATAGCGGGTGGCGCCCTCGTGGTAGCCGGCGGGCAGGTACACGTACATCGGCAAGGTGAGCTTGCTGGCCGGGCCGTGCACGCTGACGCCGAAGAACTGGCTCGCGCCGACGTCGTGCGAGACCGGCACGGCGTCCGCGGCCGTCGGGAACGCCTCGGTGAGGGCGTTCAGCTGCACGCCGACGGCGGCGATCACGCTCACCACGGAGCCGAGGACCAGCAGGCTCCGCCAGGCCCAGTGCAGCCGGTTCCAGAAGACGGCCAGGGCCACCGCGAACACGAACACGAACGCGAGCGCCACCCAGAGCAGGCTGTTCACGCGGCCGCCCCCTTCAGGGTCTTGGGTGCTTTCAGGGCCGGCGGCAGGGTGTCGGCGGGCTGGTCGAGGACGGCGAGCCCGGCCGGCACGGCCCTGACGAAGGCGGCGGCCAGCGGGGACGGGCCCCGCACGTCCCAGCCGATCGCTGTCACCCGCAGGTCGCGGCCGAGCTGGGCGGGCAGCGTCAGCAGGGCGCCGGCCGTCGTGGCCGCTGTGGGGTCGACGGTCACGGTCACCGCTTCGGGGGTACGCCGGGAGGTCGCGCCGAAGGTCAGCACGACCGGGAAGGCGACATCGGGCCGGCTCGCGTAGTCGGCCGGCAGCGTGATCCGCGGGGCGCGGGCGAGGTGCCACGCGTCCCAGCCCGGCGGGCGCCACTCGATCGCCCCGGTCCCGGCGCGGCCGTCGAGCAGACCGGCCCGAACCTCGCCGGCGACCGCGACCGAGCCGGTGTCGCCGCGCAGCGCCTGCCACGACGGGTAGAACTGCTCGTGCCGGTTGTACTCCAGGCCGGCCGTGAGCACGACGAGCACTTCGAGCAGCAGGATCCCGGCGGTACGGGTGACCGGCCGCAGCCGGCCGCCCCGCTTCCAGAAGAACACCGTCGCCACGCCCACCACGACCGTGAGGGTCGCCGCCAGCACCAGCAACGGCCGGCCGGTGAGGCTCACGCCGCCACCTCGGCCTTCGCGCGCGGGGCCCGGCGCAGGCTGGGCATCCGCGGTTCGGGCAGGAACGCCTCGGCCCGCATCGCCGCCACCGCGATGCGCGGCAGGTCCCGGGCGGTCGGGAAGCAGAGGTAGCGCGGCACCCAGGACGGCAGGTACTTGGCGTTGGAGCGGTAGAGCGACTCGATCTGCCACAGCTTCGAGGCGGCGCGCAGCAACCGGGCCCACAGCCGCAGCACCGGGCCGGCGCCCAGCTCCTCGGCCCGCGCGAAGACCGAGCGCAGCACGGCGAAGTTGAGCGACACGCGCCGTACGCCCAGGGCCGGCGACTCCTCGAGAACCGAGACCACCATCAGCTCGGTGAGGCCGTTCTCGGCGGTGCGGTCGCCGCGCATCAGGTCGAGCGACAGCCCGTCGGCGCCCCACGGCACGAACTGCAAGAGCCCCCGCAGCTTGCCGTCCTCGTCGTGGCAGAGCACCAGCAGGTTGTCGCCGTCGCACGGGTCGCCGAGGCGGGACAGGGCCATCGAGAAGCCGCGCTCGACCGGGCCGTCGCGGAAGGCGTCGGCGGCGTGGATGGCGCCGGTCAGCTCGGCCTCGGTGAGGTCGCGCTGGCGGACCACCCGGCACGTGTAGCCGGCGCGCTGCATCCGGTTGACCGCCTGCCGCACGCCGCGCATGGGCCGGCCGTTCAGCGAGAAGGCGGTGGTGTCCACAATGGCCTCGTCGCCGAGCTCGACGACATCGAGACCCGCTTTCTTGTACGCCTTTCCGGCCGCGTTGCCGCAACCGAGCACCGCCGGGGTCCAGCCGTGCTGCTGGGCGTCGGCCAGCCAGGCCCCGATCGCCTCGGGCCAGGCCGACTCGGGACCGATCGGGTCACCGGCGGCCAGGCTGACACCGTTGACGACCCGGTACGCGATCACGGCGGCCCGGTTCTCGGACCACATCAGGGACTTGTCGTCGCGGGTCGCGAAGTAGCTGAGCGAGTCGGCCTTGCCGTACCGCTGAAGAAGCTCACGCAGGCGCGCCTCGCCCTCGTCCGTCCGCTCGGGCCGGCGTGAGCCGGGCCGCAGCAGCACCACCAGGGCGACACCGACGGCCAGCAGACCGCACGCCCCGGTCGTGTAGGCGACGATGTCGCCGCCGAAGCGGTGACGGAACTCGATCGGGCCGTGCACGCCGATGAGGCCCAGCGCCGCCTGCTCGGCCCACTGGGAGACGCCCGGGGTGCCGACCAGGCGGTTGGCCCGGACCGCGATCTCGATGAAGCCGAGGACGAAACCGGCCGCGCCGAAGCCGACCAGCGCCTGCAGGGAACGCCAGCGGTTGGGCCGGTCGGCGAGGATGGTGAACCGGTCCTGCGTGGCGAGCAGCATCACGAACAGGACGCCGCTGACGCCGGCCGCGTAGAAGTCGAGGCCCTTGAGCAGATGAAGGGCCACGGCCAGGGCCGCGAGGCCGGCCGCCACCTGCCACGCGCGGCGCTTGCCCCGGCGCAGACCCGCGCCCAGATAGATCAGGAGCATACCCACCACCACCGTCGCCGCCCGGGCGGAGAACACCCCGAAGGCGGGCACGAACTCCATCAGCAGCGACATGTGGTGCCCGCGCCGGTGCGGAGCGATGGTGGAGAGGACATCGAGGAGGCCAACCACTTGGACCAGCCGGGCGATCGTCCGTCTGGAGAGCGGTGGACTCGCCAACCGGGTCTGCTTCATAGGGCCATCTTCTGTGTCTGGGCTGTGTAATGCCCGTGAAGTTTGCTGTGCGCTTGCTCAAGGGTGGCGAGCGGCACAAACTCGTTTTGCCAAGTCACTGACCGCACGTGCAGGCACTACTGCCCGTGCGGACATCGGCGGCCCACCGCGCGGCCGTTTCGCTGTGAGCTAGGCCGCATGTCTCCCGGGTTGTTTCCTCGACAATGACCGGCGAAAGGTGCGGTGCGCGCCCGTGTCCGACACCGGTCGCGTACCCCGGTGATCGTCGTCACGTCGTTTAATCGGCTGATGAAGTTGGTTGTCATCCGTGGGAACAGTGGGTCCGGAAAGACCAGCGTGGCCCACGAGGTGCGCAGGCGGTACGGGCGCGGTTGTGCCCTGGTCGAGCAGGACTACCTGCGCCGGGTCGTGCTGCGTGAGCACGGCGGCGACGGGACGCCGGCCGTGGCGCCCGCCTTCATCACGACTGTCGTGCGGGCGGCTCTCGGGCACGGCTACTACGTGGTGCTGGAGGGGATCCTGCACTCCGGCCAGTACGCGGAGCCCCTGCGCGAGCTCATCGCCTCCCATCCCGAGACCAGCGTCTACTGGATGGAGGTGAGCTTCGACGAGACCGTACGGCGGCACGGGCGGCGCCCCACGCCGATTCCGGTCACCGCCGGCCAGATGCGTGCCTGGTACACCCCCATGGACCTGCTCGGTGTTCCCGGCGAGCAGATCATCCCCGAGTCGTCCAGCTTCGAGGAGACCGCCGCCACGGTGCTGCACGACAGCGGCCTGGCCGGCGCGGCTCCGCGGACTCCCTGCCCGGTCCGGTGCCCGCGCTGCGCCGAGAAGGGGCGGCCGGCGTGACGCGGCAGCGGGTGCTCGACGAGCTGGCCGACCGGATTCTCGCGCTGGAGCCGGGTCATCCCGTGCGGGTGGGGATCGACGGTCACTCGGCCGCCGGTAAGACGACCCTCGCCGACGATCTGGCCGGGGTTCTGGGAGCCCGGACGGCGCGGCCCGTGCTCCGGGTCATGCTCGACCACTTCAAACGCCACATCGATCTGCGTACGGGATATCCGGCCGGCTCGCCGCGAAGCTACTACCACGAGATGTTCGACGTCGAGGCGATCCGGGACGTGCTGCTGGCGCCGCTCGGACCGGGTGGCGACCGCCGGTACCGCACCCAGGTCATGGACCTGCGCGGGCGGACTCCGATCGACTCCGAGGTTCGGGTGGCCGCGGACGACGCGATCCTCGTGGCGGACGGCGCCTTCCTGCAGAAGCCGGCCCTGGCGGCGTACTGGGATCTGGTCGTCTATCTGCACATCGAGGTGGACGAGGTGCTGCGCCGGGGCACGATCCGCGACCAGGCCTGGATGGACTCGGCGGAGGCGGCGGCCGAGCGTTACCGGAACTACTACATTCCCGGCGAGCAGCTGTACCTGGCCGAGGTGCGCCCGGCCGAGCGGGCGGAGGTGGTCGTCGACAACAGCGACTTCAGCGCGCCTCGCGTAACGCGTGGAGGTAACGCTGACGGTAGACCCGCTGCGCCACCGGCAGAACCGGGAAAGCCCTCCCCCACCAGCCGTCGGAGGGGCGGGTCAGCGAGCGCAGGGTGAGCCACACGCGGCCGTCCGGGGTGCGGTGGGCGATGAAGGCCTCCTCGCCGCTGACCGGATGGCCGGGCCGGGTGCCGTAGGCGAAGCCGCACCGGTCCGGGCGTTCCACGACCGCGGTTACCCGTACGGGCTCGCGCACCCGCAGCGGGCCGATCCGGGCCAGCAGTTCGTAGTCCGCGCCCAGGCGGGCCCGCACGTCACCCTCGGCCGGGGTGCTGGCCCGGCTCCGCCGGGACCGGCGCAGCGTCCTGGAACTGGTGTCGCGGACCACCACCACGACCCGGAGACGTCAGGCGGCGGCCAGCTCCGTCCGGTAGAAGGCGTCGATCTCGTCGACGGCGGGACCGACGTACTCCGGCTTGTCGTACAGGTCGACGTGGCTGGCGCCCTCGACCCAGAAGACGCGCTTGGGCCCGGTGTGGCGCTGGAAAGCCTCGATGCCCATCCACGCGGTGACGGCACGGCGGCCGATGACCGACAGCAGCGGGCGGTCCCCGATCAGCGGCACCGCGGCCCAGGCGTCGAACAGGGCCAGATGGTCGATGCTCTCCCAGGGCAGGAACTTGGTCGAGCGGGGGTGCTCGGCGCGCGGGGTGCAGTAGTACTCGACGCCCTCGAAGCCGTGCTCGCCGCCGAGCTTGCGGCCCAGCTCGAGGGTGGCCGGGAAGAGCGGGAAGGTCTGGGTGTCCTGGCCGCGCGCCTGGGCCGTACGGGCGGCCGCGGCCAGGTCGAGCATGCCCTGGAAGACGGCCGGGTCCTGGTCGCCGTCGGCACCGAAACGGAACTGGCGGGCCACGTCGACGCCGCTGACCGTGGCGATCGCCTTGATCCGGTGGTCGCTCGCGGCCGCGTTGAGCACGTAGCCGCCGGAGGCGCAGATGCCGAGCACGCCGATCCGCCCGGCGTCGACCTCGGGGCGGGTGGTCAGGTAGCTGACGGCCGCCTTGTGGTCCTCGATGCGGTGCGCGGGGTCCTCCAGGCCGCGCGGCAGGCCTTCGGACTCGCCCTGGTACGCGGCGTCGAAGGCGAGGGTGACGTAGCCGCGCTCGGCCAGCCGGCGGGCGTACAGGCCGGCGGCCTGCTCCTTCACGCCGGTGCCGGGGTGGCCGACGACGACGGCCGGGAGGTTGCCGCCCTCGGGCAGGTAGAGGTGGCCGGCGATGCGCAGGCCCTGACTGTCGAAGGTCACGTCGATTTTCTGCATGGCCGTTGACGCGGTGCTCGGCCCACCACGTACGGAAATCGGCGTCGCGGACGGCGAGCTCGCCGACCAGCCGGGCCAGTTCGGGGTCGTCGGGGCCGGCCGCGGCCCGGGTGCGCAGCGCGGCGACGGCGTCCCGGGCGTCGTGCGGCCAATCGGCGTGCAGGGCCCGCATGCCGGGATCGGTGAACAGGAGACGGACGTAGTTGCGCTCCCTCTCGGGCACGGCGGCGAAATCGGTGAACAGGGCGGCGGCCGCGCTGTTCCACGCGAGCACGTCCATCCGCCGGCCCAGCACGATCGCGGGCGACTCGGCCAGCTGGTCGAGCAGGCGCCGCATGGCCGGGCGCAGCCGCTGCGCGGACCGGCGGCGCCGCGGGCGGGCGTCGGTCTTGCCCGCGACCTCGTACAGATAAGCCTCCTGGTCCTCGTCGAGCCGCAGAGCGCGGGCCAGCGGCGCCAGCACCGAGGCCGACGCCGCCACCCGCCCCTGCTCGAGCCGCGTGTAGTAGTCGACGCTGATCGCCGCCAGCGCCGCCACCTCCGCACGCCGCAGCCCGGTGACCCGGCGGCGGTCGTCGTACTCGGGCAGCCCCACGGCCCGCGGCGTCAGCTCGGCGCGCCGTGCCTTGAGGAAGTCGCCCAGCTCGGAGGGGGTCATGAACCCATACTGCGCGCCCACCCGTCCCTCCGGCAGGGCAGAAACCTTCCCCCTTTGGTTTCGATTTTCACGAGCCGTCCACCGAGGCCGCCCGGCGACTCGCGGCCGAGCGCGGACTGTCGGAGCTGGTGAGCTTCGAGGTCGCGACCGCCGACGGTTTCCCCGGCACCGGCTACGACCTCGTCACCTTCTTCGACTGCCTGCACTTCCTGGGCGACCCGGGCGCGGCGCTGCGTCACATCGAGCGGGCCCTGGCCCCGGACGGCAGCCTGCTCATCGTCGAGCCCACCACGTCGGGCGACCCGGCCGGCAGCGTCGACCCGATCGGCCGCTCCTTCGGCTCGACCTCGGTCGTGCTCTGCCTGCCGGCCGCGCTCGCCCAGAAGGGCCCGTACGCCCTCGGCAACCACGCCGGTGAGGAGGTCATGCGGGCCATCGCGGCCGAGGCGGGCCTGCGTGCGACGTCACGCGCTAGGGGTTCATCCCGGGCACACCGGTTCCGGCCCGTGGTGGGGCCAGGGATGACGACGGGCTCGGTGGGACCGGCGGCCGGGGCACGCTACTTCACGACACAGATCATGAAGGGACCATCCCATGGCTTCTCCCACTCCCACCCGGCGCACCGTTCTCCAGGGCGGCCTCGCGGCCGGCGTCGCCGTCGCCGCCACCGCGACCGGCGCGCTCGGCGTCAGCCCGGCCGTCGCGGCCACCGGCTCGGCGCCGGCCGCCTCGGGCCGGATCCGGCCGTTCCGGGTCTCCGTCGCGGGCAGCCGGCTCACCGAGCTGCGCCACCGGATCGGCTCGACCCGGTGGCCCAGCCGGGAACTGGTCAAGGACCGCGAGCAGGGCGTGCAACTGGCGGCGGCGCAGGCCCTGGCCACGTACTGGAAGACCAGGTACGACTGGCGCCGGTTCGAGGCCAAAATCAACAAGCTGCCGCAGTTCATGACCGAGATCGACGGCGTCGACGTGCACTTCATCCACCTGCGCTCGCCCCACAAGGACGCGCTGCCGCTGCTCGCCACGCACGGCTGGCCCGGCTCGATCGTCGAGTTCCTGGACGCGGCCGGCCCGCTCACCAACCCGACCGCGCACGGCGGGCAGGCGTCCGACGCGTTCCACCTGATCATCCCGTCGATCCCCGGCTACGGCTTCGCCAGCCAGCCGACCGTGACCGGCTGGGACCAGAACCGCATCGCGAAAGCCTGGGCCGAACTCATGAAGCGCCTCGGCTACACCCGGTACGTGGCCCAGGGCGGCGACGCCGGCGCCGCCGTCACCGACGCCCTGGCCCGCCAGGCGCCCACCGGCCTGGCCGGCATCCACCTGAACCTGCTGCTGTCCGCGCTCGGCGGCGCCCCGGTGCCGACCACCACGGCCGAGGAGCAGGCGGCCAAGGCGGCCCTCACCGTCTTCCAGACGACCGGCAGCGCCTACCTGACGGAGCAGTCGTTCCGCCCGGAGACGATCGGCTACGCGCTGTCCGACTCGCCGGCCGCCCTCGCGGCCTGGATGCTCGACCACGACACCGACAGCTACCAGAAAATCGCCAGGACGTTCCTGGGCGCCTCGCCGTCCGGCAACCTCACCCGCGACCACGTGCTGGACAACATCAGCCTGTACTGGCTGACCGGCACCGGCGTCTCGGCGGCCCGCCTCTACTGGGAGAGCGCCCACCCGCAGAGCGCCACCGCCCCGGCCGCGATCACCATCCCGGTCGGCTTCAGCGCCTTCCCCGGCGAGATCTTCCAGGCGCCGCGCAGCTGGGTCGAGGCCACGTACCCGACCCTGAAGTACTACAACAAGCCGGCCAAGGGTGGCCACTTCGCTGCCTGGGAGGAGCCCCTGCTGTTCACGAACGAGGTCCGGGCGGCGTTCCGCTCCCTCCGCAAGTAAGGGAACCCACGCGGCGAGGGCCGCGCGCAACTGGGTGCCGGCTTCGTAGGCGCGGCCCAGCTCGGGTACGGCAAGTCGCCGTACCCGAGCTGGGCCCTGTCTTGTTGCCGGCGCAACCGGTGCGGGTGCGCAAGCTCGATGGCTCCCCGGTAGCAGCCCTCGGCCTCGGCCCCAGGGCCGGCCTGTGTCTCAGGCGACGGGCAGGGCCTTGGGCAGGTCGCGGCGGGAGGTGACGCCGACCTTGGTGAAGACCTTGCGCAGGTGCCACTCGACCGTGCGAGGGCTCAGGAACAGCTCGGCGGCGATCTCCGCGTTGGTCCGGCCGGCCGCGGCCAGCTGCGCGACGGCCGCCTCCTGACGGGTCAACTGCTCCCGTACGCCGGTGGGCCGCTCCTGGACCACGGCCTGGCCCATGAGGGCGAGCTCGCGGGCGGCCCGCTCGGCGTAGCCGGGGGCGCCCATCGCGGTGAAGGCGTGGTGGGCGGCGCGCAGCTCGGCTCGGGCCTCCTCGAAGCGGCGCTCGCGACGCAGGTAGGAGCCGAACAGCAGGCGGGCCCGGCACAGGGCGGCGGTGATGTCCTGGCCGGTGAGGAGTTCGATCGCGGTGCGGTAGTGCTTCTCGGCGGCCGGCGCGGGAGACGTCAGGGCGTCCATCAGGGCCTGGATACCCAGCGCCAGCGGGGTCGGCGTCTCGGCCGTGATCGCGGCCAGCCGGTCGCGGGCGGCGGTGGCCACCTCGGGCCGGCCGGCGAGGGCGGCCGCCTCGATGAGCTCGTGCAGCGGCCAGTTGCCGAGCGCGAAATCGCCGTGGGCCACGGCTTCCTCGGCCGCGGCCAGCGCCGCCCGGTGATCGCCGCTTCCATTGTGGAGGATGGCGAGCGCGTGGCAGGCCAGCGCGTGCAGCCGGCCGTCGCCCTGGGCGGCCGCCTCGCGCTTACGTTCGTCGAACAGCGCGGTGGCCGTCTCCACCGGCCCTGTGTACGCCGCGAGGACCAGCCGGGAGAATTGGTAGACCGACGCCCCGGTGGCCCGGATGACCTCGTCGATCTCGCCCATCATGCCGGCCGCCTCGCCGAGCCGGCCGGCGTAGATCATGATGTTGGCCCGGATCGCGAGCGCGTTGGGCAGCAGCGAGAGCGCCCCGCTGCCGACCGCGGCCCGGATCGCGGCCTCGCTCATCTGCTTGACCAGGTCGAGGCGGTAGACCTCGTAGCCGACCAGCGAGCTGAGCCAGATGAAGCGGGAGTCGGCGACGGCGAGCGCGCGGTGCAGCAACGGCAGGGACGCCGTACGCCCGTCGAGCACCCAGGAGACGAGCCCGGCCAGGAGCAGATCGGGGAACGTCTCGCCGGCCGGGGCCAGCTCGCGGGCCGACAGGGCGGCCCGGCGCAGGTCGTCGCCGCCGAACCGGCCGGTGTACATGGCGGCCGTGACGGCCAGCAGGAAGGTGTCCCGCGAGGCTTCCGGGTCGGCCGCCGCCAGCCGTTGCGCCGCGGCCAGCAGCGGCGCGAAGGCCTCCCGCTTGGAGCGCAGCGCGAAGTCGACCTGGGCCCGCAGCCGGGAGACCAGCGTCTGCCGCAGGCTGTCGAGCGGCGCCATCTCGGCCGCCGACAGGAGCCGGGTCACCCGGTCGTACGAGCCGGCGTACGCCGCCGCGTCGGCCGCCGACACGAGCAGCGTCCCGCGCCGGGCCGGGTCGGTGGCCAGCGACGCGGCCCGTTCGAGGAAGGCGGAGGCGGCCGACCAGCCGCCGCGGGCCCGGGCCCGGTCGGCCGAGCCCTCGAGCTCGGCCGCGACCTCGTCGTCCTCACCGAGGACGGCGTGGGCACGGTGCCAGGCCCGGCGGTCCGGGTCCCGGGCCGGGTCGGTGACCTCGGCCAGGGCGGCGTGGACCTGGCGCAGCTCGTCCGGCTCGCCGGAATGCCAGGCGGCGGCCCGCACGAGCGGGTGGCGGAACCGGATTCCGGTGCCGATGTCGAGAAGCCGCTCCTGCTGGGCCGGGACGGCCGCCCAGGCGCCGACACCGAGCCGGTCGAGGGCCCGCCACAGCAACTGGGCGTCGCCGACCGGCTCGACCGCGGCGGCCAGCAGGACCGTGCGGGTCTCGGGCGGCAGGGCCGCGATCCGCCGGCGGAAGCCCTCCTCGACCCGGTTCTCCAGCGGGGCCCGGCTGTAACCGCCGAAGCCGAAGGCCAGTTCGGCCGGGGTCAGCCCGCGCGGCAGTTCGAGGATCGCGAGGGGGTTGCCGCGGGTCTCGGCCACGATCCGGTCGCGGACGCGAGGATCGACCGGCCCGATCAGCACCGAATCGAGCAGCGCCCGGGCATCCGGTTCGGCCAGGCCCTCGACGGCGAGCTGAGGGATGCCCTCGAAGCCGGTGGCGTCGCGGGCGGCGAGCACCAGCCCGACCGACTCGCTCGACAGCCGGCGGGCCACGAAACCGAGCGTCACCGCGGACGCCCGGTCGATCCACTGGATGTCGTCGACCACGCACAGCAGCGGTTGTTCGGCCGCCGCCTCGGACAGCAGCCCGAGCACCGCCACGCCGACCAGCAGCCGCTCCGGCGGCGGTCCCGCGGCCAGCCCGAACGCCGTGCTCAGGGCTTCGCGCTGCGGGACCGCGAGCCGGTCGAGATGGCCGAGCAGCGGCACGCAGAGCCGCAGCAGCGCCGAATAGGCGATCTCCGACTCGGACTCGACACCGGCCGCGCGCAGCACGCGGACCGAGCCGGCCCGGCCGGCCAGATATTCCAGCAGGGCGGTCTTGCCGCTGCCGGACGGGCCGAGCAGCACCAGCGCGCGGCTCTGACCGGAGCGGACCGCGCTCAGCAGCGCGTCGAGCTCGTCCTGCTCTCGGCGGCGTCCCACCAGATCGGTCGTGTCGACGGCCTCGACGAGTTCCTCGACCCCCCGCGCGGACAGGTCGATCTTCGACAGGAAGCCGATCGCCGGGCTGGCCGCGATCAGGTCGGCGTAGTCCTCGCCGGAATGGGTGGAAATCATGATCACCGGGGTCGGCGCCAGGCGCGCGGCCAGGTCGAAGCCGCTCTCGCTGCCCAGGTTGATGTCGACCAGCGCCACGTCGGGGTGCAGCTCCGCGGTCCGCTCGAGGGCGCCGGCGATGTTCTCGGCCGTGCCCGCGACGGTCAGGCCCTCGCGCTGCAGAAGGTCACGGGCAGCGAGCAGGAATTGCCGATTGTCGTCGACGAGCAGGCAGCGCAGGGTCACCCGGCCAGCGTGCCAGTCGCGGCCCAGCCCCCGCATTCCTGCCAGCCGGTAGTTGAGGGTGTCCCGTTCGGCCCGGTCTCGCTGTGAGCAGACCCACCACGTCGCCGGCTGAACCGAGCGGGCGTGGTTGCGTGGACAAGGTCGTGATCTGGAGGCTGGGAGGTCGGCTGCGGTGCCGAGGGAGGGCTCGGCGACGCGCCGAGCGGGAGCGGGCCGCCCTCCAGCGGATCGCCACCCTGGTGGCGCGGAGGCCGCCGCGCTCGGCGTTGTTCACCGTCGTCGCGGAGGAGGCCGGGCGCCTGCTGGACGCGGCCGAAACCCGGCTGTCCCGTTTCACCGGCGACCGGAGCGCGACTGTCGTGGGGCACTGGGGTTCGTCGAGCTCCCCACTCGGTGAGGAGCTGATCGCCAGGATGGCCCGCAGCGGCCGGGCGGTGGGGGGGGGGGGGGGGCCGGCGCGGGGGGGCCCCGGCGGCGCGGGGGGGGGGGGGGGGGGGGTGGGCGCGGGCGCGGCCGCCCCCCGCCGCGCCCGGCCCCCGGCCCCCCGGCCGACCCG